>OZ240209.1:4800000-6630987 GCA_965197465.1 Candidatus Poribacteria bacterium
TGTCGGGAAATTTTACGGATTTCAGTTCTATCGTAGAGGCGAGGATTGACCGACTGGATAAGGAGCAGGATTTACTATCGCAGTCACTGTCCGTTCCTATAATATATGTACGGACAAAATTGAGAGAAACGGTTCTCATCTGTGGTAAACTTATTCCTTTGATCGATAGAGATTCCTGCCCGCCCTGATGACCCGAGTGAAATCTCCCTTTCTTTCGCTCCGCCACTTATGATTTGTACAGGATTTTCTGGTAGGTTTGCAGATGTGCGGTTGCATCCAATCGCAACGGCGTGGGCATAGGTAAGAGGGTCTCGCCCCACGATTGAATGGGCTGGCGGAGAATTGGCGCGACCATTGCCCCCTTCCACCCCCAAGGGGGCGTTGGCAGGTAATCACCCTAAAGGAGAACCATTTCGTAAGAGGAATATAAGTGTGATGAAACATAGTTTGAACAGTTACAGTGAAAGATGAATCACAGACGTATCACTTCTAGTCTTTCTCGAGTTTCCTCTTATTTCTGAAGCCTACGCGTTGCGAGCCACCATGAATGCAACACACTGTGTCCTCCTAGGGGAGGTGTTCTTAGAATTTCAGGTAGGATCCTTGGGTAGGAAGATTTTCTGTGATTTGTACAATATCCATAGCGTTCTCCTTAATAATATAAAAGGTATTAACTACAGATATTTATACGTATGGTGATAGGTGGGGAAAAGCGAGCAGTTAAACCTTAATTCTTTTTTACTGGGTAGACGGTATGTTCAGGGTCATACCAAATTATACAGCCTTCATTTCCACGTTGAATTGACCAAATACGTTCTTTGCTACTTAGCCTAGTCGAAAACAACCTTTCTCCTAACTCAGGCTCTTTATGATATAATGAGTTAAATCGTTCTCTAGCCGCTTTTACTACCTTTTCTACAGATACGAAGTGAAACAAGTCTTGCCCTATAATTTCACCCCAATTCATTCCGTTAAATCTATGAATCTTTGTCCAAACGATATTACAAAAATCAAGAAATTGTAATTGACCCATTGACCAATATCCACCGAAGTCTGCCTCAGAAAGATTCCACCAAAACATCCTTTCTTCAGAAATACTCGCCTTCTTTTCTAGCGTTAGTTGTTTAGGACTAGATTTCTTTCTAACTCTTGGATTCTTTCCGTGCTTTCTAGAGCGTTTCTGCATCTACTTCAGATAGTAGACCACTATAATAGTTTGCAATATCATCTAATTGAATTACTCTTCTAGAAGGTTCAAATGGTTCAAGCCCTTCCCTTGCCGCTCTCCAAGGTAACTCGGAGTGGGACAACATTACAAGCCATTGAGCTGATTTTCCACCATAATCACGCCAGACGGCGTCTATTGTTTCTTTTTCAATTTCAATGAGCACATTAGGGTTTCCATTTACATCATACACTTCATATGAACCTTTGTGTGCTTCGTATAAAGCCCTGATAACTGGACCATTCGCCCAGGCTTCAATTTCTTCAGGGAATAGCGGTTTGTCATCCCATACTAAAGACCATGCTTGGCAATAGTAAACTATCTTCTGTAACTTCAAAGCACTTAAAGGTTTTTGCTTTTCGTCCAGTATATGCTGCGCCACATCAAGTACATTTGCCATCGTACTAACTCCCTCTTGTGGTAAGTTGGACTGAATAACGAAATTGCATTACATTTGCAATAATTTGTTACATAAAAGGGCATTAGTAAGTGTTTAGTCCATTGATTTCTGGGGTCGAGTGCTATGAATTCAGACGGTCTTTTTTGATTTTCTTGGGCGTACCCGGTGTGGATGCCCATTTTCCCGGTTCATAGTAGGGCAATTCATTGCCCGTCTCATGGCTTCAGGGTTTTTACTGACCACTAATCACTAGCCACTAAACACTTACGGGTATTATATACTAAACTTATATAATAAAGCTATCTTTTCTGTCAATCCAGTCATACCCTACCTTCACAGTGATAACCTCCGTATGACCTAAGGAGGTGGAAGGGGGTAATGGCCCATTGATACGGTCCCACCGAGCTCGTAGGGGCGGGGGCCTACTGCCCGAATTTATCAAATTGCAATGCAAAAACGTTTGGCTCTTCAGAGTTAAGTGTGGAAATGGAGTTAGCTATAGGAATGCTGCAATGACTCGGATTCGGAAGTGCTCAAAGTTGCGAAATCCAAAAGCCCGGCGTTTGATGAGTTTGATTTTGTTGTTGATGCCTTCGACGATGCCACTGGTCGTGCGGTGACAAAAGTAATTGGCAATCCGGTTTATCCAGTTTGCTAGCGTCCGACGGAATTTCGGAAACAACCCCGCTTTCTCAGCAATGAGGCTCCACTTCCGCAGGCGCTTAATCGCCTTTTCTTTCGTGGACTTACACTCAAAGATATGCCGCAAACACTCCTTGAGCCGATGAGCCGTCTTAACTAAAGGAGATACCTGATAAACGCGTTCAAGCGACGCTTGCTGCTTATGGGTTAAGTCTTGCCGATTCTTCAACAGCGCATAGTGAACGCCTTTCAATCCTTGAGGGTGCACCTTCTTTTGCTGATTCTTCAACTGCTTGAGTTCCCGGTTGACTGCCTGCATCACATGGAACCGGTCGGCGGTAATTACCGCGTGGGGTAACAGTTCGGCACAGACCGTATCATAGGGATTCCACATGTCGATGGCGACTTCTTGAATCTGTGCACGCTCAATAGGCGATAGTTGTTCAAGCCGCGTCCTGAGTTTCTCTTGGGTTCGCGCTTTGAGCACATCAACGACATCTTTGGTGTCCAGATTTGTTAGAATCAAGGCGAAGTCTCCCTTTCCCTTCCGCAACGCAATTTCATCAATACCCAACGGAATCTCTATCGCCCTCGCTATCCGCTCGGTTGATCGTTTGAGATTGGCAAAGGGGGCTAAGGGGATACGGCATCTCGCCTCGTGGAGGAAGATGCTCTCAATCTGGTCATAAGTCAGCTCTTCAACGCGACGTACCGCACTGATGTTGTTTTCTCGAACTTGCAGGAATATCCAATGTTGGTAACGACGGGTGTAATCGCGTCGCTCGTCGACAAAACCTAGGGATTCAGAGAAAGCTCGGTGACAGTCTTCGCAAAAGAATCGACGTCTGATAAAGCGAAGATAAGTCGGCTTGCCACTGATAGGAAGGTCGCGAACCATGCGAGGGTGTCTTTCGTGCAACGTTTTTGAGGTTTTACCACAGTGAGGACATGCCGCTGTATGAGATGTGGATTCAATGTCCAGTGTGATTTTATCTGTCTCAATCTCGGCAGAAACCACTTGGTAGTTAGGAATGTCGAGCAGTTGTGTTAAAAGCGCATACATCGGAGCCTCCAGAACGCATTGGGGATTATTGAAATCAACTTACACTTACAGGAAAAAACGCATGTGCCTGTAGCAAGTTTCATTCCCACACTTAACTCTGAAGAACCAAACGTTTGACTTGATATGATTTTTTCTTACGTTGGCATGTAATGGCATTTGTGTGCATTTATCCATTGTAGGGGCAGGATCAAGCGAACGAATAGTGAGTGCGATAGAGATCCCTCTATCCCTTTCCCTTTGACCTTACAACAACGCAATTCCAAGCCTCACCTTCGCCTTTTTCCCGGCGACCCGTCGCTGACCTATGCCGAAACCCCGCCGCGTCAATTCCCGTCCGAAGGCGTTCTTCGACTTCGTGCCTTCAAACCGCGTTTCGTAACACTCAAATAAATCGCTCGTCCGCGCAAAAGCGTCCTCCCTCTGAAAACAAAACGTCTCGACGAATCGTCCAATGTCGTCCTGGTCCCGACGGTACTCCTCCGTAGCTTCCCTCACCGCATCCGGCGGTTTCAGCCCGTGAGCGTACCACTCTATGGCGCCGTGCACAATCCAGGCAAGGATAGCCGACTGGATGTCGGAGTTGCTGGTCAAGTGTTCCTTTAGACGATTGTTCTTCCCGGCGCCCTCGAAATGCTGTGTGAAATTGACGAGGTGTATCCGCCGCCAGATGCCGTCATCCGCCCCGCGGATCTCGAGCTTGTGATTGCCGTACAACCACGGCGTATCCGTCGGACGGTATTCGATTGCCCGCTTCGCATACGGGTGACGCCCTTTACGCGTGTCGCCGCCGGTCAGTTTCTTGACGAACGATTCGGCGAGTCGCGCTCCGCTTTCCACCTCATCGTGCACCACCATTCGAGCGCCCTTCATGTCTGCGACGGCGTACTGCAGCGCGGTTGGATTTTCGTACTGTCCCTCCGCGCGCTGAATGGCGCCCGCCATTGCCGCTTGGCAGTAGTTGCCCATCGCCCGCCATATCGACTCGATAAACGTAGACTTGCCGTTTGCCCCGTTGCCGTACAAATACAGCAAACACTCCTCGCGCACCGAATCCGTAGCCGAATACCCCGCCGCCCTTTGCAAAAACTCCCGCACTTCGCGGTCGGGTTGAATCTGCTCCATGAACCGATCCCACTCCTCGTTCCCGTAGTCAAGCCCTTTCCACTCAAACCCCGAATATCGGGTTTGTAAATCCTCTCGCCGATGTTCTCGAAAACTCCCGTCCTGCAAATCGATTGTGCCGTTCGCGCAATTGAAGAGATGTCCCTTCGTGTCAAAGTCTTCCGGCACAGCCGCGAGGAGACTGTGCGCGGACTCGATGGCGGCTTTGATCTTTACCTGAGAAAGGCTTGAGGTGATATGTTTAAACAGCTTGCTAACGGCGTCGTTATCGGTCATCGCTTCGGCGTTGGCGGACAACCCCAAGATGGTAGCTTTCATCTTTTCATAAATGATGTTGTGCCGATCCACCACCCACCGTTTCCCCGTCCAATATAGCCAATGATTGTTATCGTCAACCCAACGAAAGTCCTTTCCGTGCTGTCGCGCGAACAGGTCTGCGTTGTAGGCGTCCGAATAGGGCAACCCGGCAGTTTGCGGTTCCGCCGAGTTCGTATCCTTCTGCTTGCGCGGTGCCTTTGGGTGCCCTTTCCAGCCGTTTTGTTTCGCTAAGTCATACACGGTGCCGAGCGTAATCCCTCCGCCGGCGGTAAACGTGCGCCACTTCCTCTCACACGCCCCCGCTTCGTATTTTGACGGGGCGCACCGACTCCACGCCTCCCACAGTGAGACATCACCTCCATCATGGTGGATAGCCATGCCGACCAGCAGCCAAGTTTCGTAGTCGTCGGGCGGGACATAGCGGAGTGCATCGGTCAACGCGGCATCATCGGTAGGAGAGTTTTTTCCGTTCGTTCCCTCCTTGTAGGGAGGGACAACCGTTGCTCCATTTGGCGAGGGCTGCAGCCCCGGCTGCCTGGAGCGAGAAGGAATCTCCCACGTAAGTGGAGCAACGTCCTCGGCGAGATACGCGGACGGATCGTGCGCCAGCAGCGTGAGACGCGGCAGGTCCTTGCCGCTCGAATCGGCGGTGGCTGAAAGCAGCTCATCGTAGTACCCCGCGGCGGCACGCCACGCTATCGTGTGTGAAACGGCGTCGGTCGGTTTGGGTTCGACAACGACCAGCACCTTGATACCGTTCCCCGACGGGCTGACAAACGCCGCCGCCGTATGAGCCGCACTCGTGGCGATCTCCTTCATATGCGCGAGGTTCTGAGTTTCGACGTCATCGTAGTCGAGCACAAGTAAGCCGGAGTGGGAAACGAGTCCCTTGCGGTTGCGCCTTGAGAACACCCCCGCCGGCGTGAAGGCGGGGAGCTGCCTGCCCTTGAATTTCCGATAGGCGCTCTTGTTCTTGGTTGCTAGCGCGCGCGCGCGCAAAGTCTTCCGCTTGAGTCCGAATCCGCCGCTGCGAACGCGCTGAATCACGGAGGATAGCGGAGCCGTGATACCGCGCGTGTCGTATGTGTTCTGATAAACACTCACGACAGTTCGACCAAAATCGGCTTCGGCGGCTACAACTGGCTGGATGGGATTTGTCGATGTATCGTGCAATTCCGTCATTCCTGAAAAATGTCTGAATAGCCTCTGCTCGCGATGTAAACCCGAATAACTGTTTAACTGCGCTAAAACTATACTATACATTTGTTAAGTTATTCAACCCAAAACACTTAATCCCCGTGTAAGCGCACACCTGTATGAACGATCAACCAACCCGTAGGAGGGAATCAAACGAGTGGATAGCGAGTGCGATAGAGATCCCCTTGCCCCGCCCAATTTTCCGTAGCGTGAGACATCTAATCCCCCGCCTGCCATCCCTTCCGTCCTCCCGCAACACCACGTGGTCGGTTCAACCACCGCGGCACCGCTAGCAGCCGTTGTAGGGGACGGTCCCCGTGCCGTCCCACGATCGCCAAATCCTCGTTTCCCTTTTTTCTTTTAGCATTACCTTACTCGCTTTTACTGAGCACTCGCCACTGACAACTAGCCATTGTTTTTGTTGACGTTCCTACCGATGTTCAATACAATATCCCCACGGTCGGTCTCCTCCACGCTTCCGCTCACCTGCAACAACGCGAAAAGAGCAACACCATGAAATACCTGGCAGCATCAACGACGAGCCGGACAATTCTCTGCCGGTTAATCCTAAACCTCATAGTTGCATTCTTCCCCGTGTGTGCCCCTAACCAAAAGGAGGTATCGAATGCTAAGACTTACGGTTATTCTACTAAGTGTTCTAATGTGCCCACTTGCTCTCGCCCAACAACTTGAAGACGCGGTTTACCTACGTGACGGATCAATCATTCGCGGAATAATTATCAGGCAGATAGAAAATGAATCCATAACAATACGGACAAAAGACGGCAGTCAGTACGTCTACCCGATGAACGATGTCTTCCAAATCACAAAGGAACCGTTAACAGGTTCATCGTATGTGGCAAGGAAAAACCGTCCACTTGCTCTCGGATTGTCCTGTGTTCTCCCTGGCTTGGGGCAATTCTACAACGAGCAAACCGGAAAGGGCGTTGTGATGTTAGGTGGAAGTATCGTTGGTTTGACATTAATGGGGGTTGGTTTCGTGGAAAGCTCCGATTCCCATAACGTGGATCCTGAGGCTGGCGATGCCGCATTCTATACCGGCTTGCTACTGTGCGTAGGTTCTGTGATATGGTCAATGATTGACGCCTACTCTACGGCAGGCCGAATCAATGAGCAATACCATGGGGACGTTGCGTTTAACCTTCGACCGGTCGCGAATCCGAACGCCGTCGGCGCTCGCTTCACGTTCCGATTTTGATATGAGGTCTCCCGTGCTACGATTGACTGCGATTTTCGTGATGTTCTACACCGCCGCGTGTAGCCAAGAGGTTGACGAACATACGCACCAACACCCATTCGTCAACCATACGCATGAAGGCGCGATAGTTGACGCCGTTATCATGAGCATAGACTAAAGTCCCCAAACGACAGCGGCATGTTCGGTGTACATCCAATAAGGAATCTGGCATGAAAAGCGCAATCATACATGGCACCCTCGCCTTCCTGATTGTCAACATCGTAATGTTGACCTGCGTCATGACAGGTTGCAGCAGAGATGAGGTTGTAGAGGAGGATATAACTGACCGCCTGTACGAAGAGCTGGTTGGAGAGTATGAACTGATGCGGTCAATCGTTAAGTACGCCGATGGCGGCGAAACTCTCGAACTTAAACCGCCAGAGGTCACCGGGTTTATGACGATTACCTTGAATCGAAGAATCAAGCAGGAAGTCGAATTTCAGGGCAATCGTGTGATTGCCGAAGGCACCTTTGAAATTTTTCAAGATGAAGGAATCATAGAGGTGCGCCAAGGAGTAGTCACTATTCCGTTAATCTACACATGGGACGGCAGCATTCTCACAACAGCGCTGGACTTTGGTGCCTATTTTGAGACGGACTATTGGCGTAAACTCTGAATTCCTTTTATGTAATAGCGCTTCTATAGAGCACAACGAAACCCAACTTCCCACGAATCCACGCAGATATACTCGATTCGCTCCCGTAGGGGCGATTAAACGACTGAACAAGGATTAAACGAGCAGGCTCCTTCTTTCGTAGGGAACGCAGATCTGCGTTCCTTGCTGTCCTACGATGACACATCTTGCCCTATAAACCCAATCCTGCTATACTATCCCCCAGACAAATGACCTCCCCAAATCCTCTTCGAAAGGAACCTCCGATGCCCATAAAGAAAAACCGCTTGACCTATTGTCCATCGTCAACCACTGTCTCGGCAATCGTCATCCTGCTTGCCCTTGGCTTCACGCTTCCGTGCACTCCTGCTCCGGGGCCATGGGTCGAGGTTCAACCGCCGTTTGTTGAGGAAGGCGAATTGGATATCGGAATCATTCATTTTATCGATGCCGAAACCGGTTGGACTGTGGGGTCAGATTTTATACTCCGCACCGCAGATGGGGGACACAATTGGCACCGGCATGAAAGGCCTGACGACCTTCCTCGCTGGACGAAGCATTTTTCTTCTCCGACGACGGGATGGAGCCTAACCGAGTGGCGCCATCAGAATTCCCCCATGTTGCTTGAAGACATCGAGTTCATTCAAACTACCGATGGCGGCTTAACATGGCAACCAAAGCGCGGGAAGGTTACCGAGTTGATTCTCATTGGAGATGAGATGCCTCACCCTGACCGACCCCTTGCGGACAACGTAAGGTTTAAACAAGTCGGAATCTATTTTTTTGATGATCAGTTTGGGTGGATTGTGGGACCCACGAACCATTGGGCCTGGCGCCGGGACTGGCTTGGGGAGCAGCGTTGGAAATTACTAGCTGGCAATTTCCTATGTTCTACTCGTGACGGCGGCGCGACGTGGAAATGCCAAATTCATATCTATGTCACCCGTGTTAACTTTCGCAACGTGATTGATAAAACTTTTAGAATGCCCGAACGAGTATATTTCCACAATCCTCAGGTAGGGTGGATCGCGCCATCCACCGGTTGGATGTATCACACCAAAAATGGCGGCGCGAATTGGGAAGTGGTGGATCACCCGTATGCGGAAGTCATGCCGAAATTACCTCGTGAGTTATTTCTTGACAAACTCATATTCGTTGATGAATCTCGCGGCTGGGCGGCCACTACAGAAAGCGCATGGTTCACCACAGACGGAGGACGGACATGGAGCATAAAATTTAGAGGCTTGAGTGGTATCCTCTATGCCAACAAAGATGGTGTGTGGCTGCCAGGCTATAGGTGGTCTCCTACTGGCGAGGAAATTCGAGGGATTTTCTATTCGGCGGATGATGGAGACACTTGGGAACTGGAATGTGAAGGTCCCCAACACATATATGTCATCGTATACCATGAAGTGACGCAATCCCTCTGGGCGGGCGGAGAAGGCATAATTCTTCAGAAGAACTTGCAAACAGCCGTCGCGCCGAAAGGAAAACTCACCACACTCTGGGGAAAACTCAAAGCCGATTCCAACAGTAACAAATAAACAGAAATCCCGGTGCGATCAAACGAATGGCTTCTCTATGTAGGGTGGGCACTGCCCACCATTCCTCCTGTATAATAAAGCTAACGAGGAAAATTCCGATAACCGTTACAGCCCCAAGGAGTAGCGATTAAGCCTATCCGAAAACCCCCTGACGATATATAGTAATATACGGGTATCGGTTAAACGTGAGAAGGCAATCAAAATGGAACGCTTCGCGTGTTTTCAACTCTGCCTTGCATATGTCATCCTAAACACGACACTCGCCGGTTGCGGAATCGGGACGTTTGTGCCAATCCGCACGAAAATCGACGAGGCTAACCGCAAGTTTGACGCGGCGGAAGCATTTCGTATCACCGTCACGGACGAAAAGGCGCGGGAAAAATGGACTGAGCAAGTTGAGCAAAGGAAGACGCTCTACTTCCACGCCCTTAACGCCTACCGGGAAATTGTCGAAGCCAATCCTACCGGCAAATATGTTCAGCGATCTCTGTGGCAGATGTCCGAGATTTACAAAAGGCGCTATCAATGGGATAAAATCATCGAAAGCTATGAAGCGATTCTCGCCGTTTCCCCGTCAGGCTACTACGCGGACAGGGCAAAAAGCGCCATCGCGGACATACGCAAATGTAGTCTGCTAATCCAGAAGGAGCAGCGCAAATACCAAGACTGCAAAGGGTTATACGCGCAAGACAACGCGCGGGAAAACTACGACCTCGCCGGGGGTGCCCTGTTCAATGTTGCCGAGAGTTACGAGAAACTGAGCAATTATGACGAAGCGATTGCATATTATGCACAAGTAGTAGATGAGTTTCCGGACCATGAGAAAGCGCCTATAGCGTTAACGAAGATAGGAGATATCCACTTCTATAAATCGTACGATTATGACGCTGGTTGGCCCGTGTACAAAAAGGTGATTGAGATGTATCCTGATTCTTACGATGCAACTATGGCAATTCGGCTTTTGAAAGAAACTTACGCTAACCTGAAGGAAATTGCTCAATACCAAAAGGAAATCGATAGATTTTGGAACGAGGAAACGATGGAATACAAGGTACAAGAACGGAGAATTATGCCGAATAATAGATACTCCTTTTCCCGTTTAATTCCTATCGTTGTCCTGAGCTATCAAGCAATCTCCCGACGATGGGAATGTTTACGAAACTTTCCCAGTGCTATTTTAGCCTCTCGGAATTCCATTATAGCTTATGAGTCATGGACCGGGCAGCGGTTGTGCAGCACTGCCAACACCGATTCCCACTATCAGATTGGCAGGTTATATCAGTTGAATGGGCAGCTTGAGCAGGCAATTGAAGCCTATCAGGAACTGTTGAACGACAATCCCGATTCCGGCAAGCGCAGCGAAGGGGTTTACCAACAAGCCGTGTGCTACCGTGAGATTCGCGAGTTTACGAAATCGTATGAAGGATTCAAAGCCTACATGAGTCTTGGTCCCGATGTGGAATATTATCAAGAAGCCGAGCAAATTGTCCGCCAATTTGAAATGGATCGGGATGGCGACGGGTATAAGTATTATATTGAACAGGACGCCGGCACCTCCGATCAGGATCCAAACAATCAACCGACCGAATAGCGAGGGATCAAAGAACGGATAGTGACCGCGATAGAAATCCCATAGAGATTACTGTGCGATAGTAAATCCGATAGAAGATCCTGATAGCCAAATCCATTTTCTCCGTTTGTAGGAGGGGCATCTTGCCCCGACAATTTGCTGTAGGTTAGACTTTGTGGCCTGTAGGGTGGAATAAAGCCATTGAATAGGATCAAGCGAGTGAATAGTGAGTGCGATAGAAAACCTCACAGGTATGGCACTCAAATGCCCCTGTCAAAACAGGCATTAGCAGAGTTGCTCGTCGAAAACAAGCAGGACGTGCCATCGCCTTCCCTCTTCGGTCGGTTGATCGAAAGAAATCCCTCGATCTCCAGGCTGCGACTCCGCAGTTGTAGGGTGCGCACCGCGCACCAGCCTTTTGTAGGAGATCTTGAATGTTAATAGAAACAGACGAGCCTCGCTCCAGCGTGAGATCAAGCGAGTGGATAGCGAGCAGGACTTGCTATCGCCTTCCCTCTTCGGTCGGTTGATCGATAGAGATCCCTTTCCAACCGCACCCGCGAAACTCGATCAACACCGGTTCGGTTAGGAAACCGAACCGACCGCAGTGTATAAATAGTTGTTGCTTTTACTATAAACAGGAAAATCGCAAGGGATAGAAATCGAATGAACGGGAATGCTATTATCATGCAAGTCGATCGATACGCGTATATCTGCCTCGTTTTACTGTTGTCATGTCTTTCCTGCGCTCGCACGCTTAAACCCATCGAGCCGCGCCCGATGCGGCACGTGGATGTCGTCTACGTGGACGGCGAAATGGTCGACGTGAGAGAAATCGTTGACAATCTACACGACGACGAGATATATCGTCAGGCACGGGACGATCTGCTGCACACCGACCGCGCCTTTCTCTCCTCTGCCGCCGTGAGATTGCTGGAATCCGTGCTGGCTGATCATTCTTGGAACAGCGTGTTGAATGATGATTCCGAGGAAATAAGGCTTCATGCGCTCGGATTGTTGGGAGTGTCCAGAAATCCCAAAGCGATAGCGATTGTTGCCGATCGTATGTTCAACGATCCCGCTTGGAGAGTCAGAGAATTCGCGGCCGTTGCTTTGGGAATGCTGGCAGGAGAAGAAGCGTTGCCCGCATTGCTCGCGGCGCTCAAGAAGAATAAAATCACCAATCCAAATGGAGGGATTCATTTCGTCGGTGACGAGGCTGTCCCGCTCATTATCCGGTGGATGGAAGAAGACTTTGCTAAGAGCGGCGGCCAAGGCCTTGCCCACGCTCATGTTTCACGCTTGCGGTGGATCGGGGACAGGCGAGCGATCGACCCGCTTCTCCGCATCGTAGCGCATCCCGCCTCTCCCTCCGATCCGACAGTCGATAGGGTTCGATTCGATGCCGCCGAAGCCTTGGCGCGTTTCACATCGGACACTTGGTACCGCTACGATCCGGATAAGTATACCAAATATTTGGCAGTTGATCCGGTCGCGCGCCGAGTAAATAGGAGAGTCACCGCTTCTGACCGCAAACGAATCGTTAAAGCGCTTCATAAGGCTGGCTACGATGTCGATCAGCTAAATTATGCATTAATTTTGGACCCGTACGGAAACGTCGAGTAGGAAGGAATTTGGACTCCAAAACGATTCTCGCTAGCAACTTCGCTTCTAACCCCGCGCGGGGCATTAATGAATCCGGTGCAGATTGACGAGTATGAGGCAGCACGAACCAGATACCATCATCCAGGACTGACATTCCCTCATTCGCATTCCTTGTTCAGCGGTTTGATGCATTTCACCGGAGGCACGATATGATGAGCCGTAAGCATAAAGGTTGTCTCCCGCGCTGTTTGGCGGCGATACTCATTACACTTTCCTGTTCAGCGCTCCCGCCCGCCGAATGCGATATTAACAAAAACCTGCGAACATCGGAACTCAGTTCAAAACTCGACGAACTCGCGGATGACAACGGCATTTATTTACAGGCGATTTGGCCTAGCGGCGGCGAGTTAGCACGCTATGGGGCGAGTTTGTCGGTTGTTCCTCCCGCGGTCGCTGAAGGCGCCGCGAGTTGGATCCGGAGGATTGTCAAGGAAAGATGGGTGCCAACAGAGATTGGCGAACAACTCATCGCAATGAAAGATTGGAAGCGGCGGGAAAGGCGTGTTTTTGCCGATCGCACTGCCTTTGGTGTCACCGTCGATGCTTTGATCGCCGAGTTTAGTCGCGGCGGCTACAATTTTCAAATTCAGGACGATGGGAAATACTTGGGTGTCCTCGTGTATCCGGTAAAACCGAATAGAGCAGCGCCGTCTATAGAGGAATATATTACCGATTCAATCTCCAAGTTCCTTAATGTGCCGCCCGCCAAACTTGGCAGCATAGAGTATACGCTGAAGAATAGTCGGATAGGAGCAAATAAGAAAATACACTACGGTCAGATTTGGTGCGAATGGGACGAGCAGAGACAATCAAGCTTCGAGGCTAGTAAATCTCAAACGTGGTGGAATCGTATGGTTGTGTGCACCGATGGTAATTTTATCTTTTTTAGCATTCCCGAAGATTTACCGAACCCAAATCGCAGACCAACCGCCAGGCTTTACACCACCGAGCACCATCCCAGATTTTGACCGCAACCCGCAAATAGTAGGAATGTGTGACTGAGTTGTTGTGAATGGTTTCAGCGGCGCCAAGCTGGAGAGTTTTGGATGCACGTTATTGGGTGCCGCATGTTACCAACCGTACGCCGCCGAAGCAGTCCGGCGGCGGCGGTTGCCGCTTTGACCTGATCGCTTCGAAACCCCCGATCAATCCATCCTCGTGGTACGATTCGCTCTACCGCTTCTGAACGTAGACCTTGATATCCCTAATGACATCATCTGTGTCCGGTATATCCGTTCTCTGTTCCACGCGAATATCATCAGCACGCATATTTATCTCAATTCGAGTCTCCGCGTCTACCGGTTTCTTTAGCTGCCTGGCTATCGTCCAGTTTTCGCCGCCCGTCCGCACATAAACGACGATGTTCTTAATCGGATCTACCGTTTTGAGCAGAATATATCGAATAAAACGGGGTTCGTTCAGCGTGAAATGATGTCCCGTTGCCGTGCCCCCGTCCGCCACGATTATCCTGTCATGGTACGTCATACTTCCCTTCTGTTTGTTCAACGAGGGAGGGTGTCTATCTGCACCTACAGACTCCCGGTGGTACCGCCCCTCCGCCAGTTCCACTCCGCCCCCGCCTAGGACTTCGCCAAGGTTTTGTAGTCGCACGCATCCAATCAGCTCCATGCACACGAATACGAGCAACACATTTACGATTCTCATGTTAATCTCCCGTTACAAGTAGTGTTTTCCATACACCGGTGTTCCCGTTTTGCGGCTCATCCTGTATTTTAATTGCACTTTACAGTGTGTAGGAGCGATCTCCAGGTCGCGATAGTATATCCGGTTGGTTACCCACTTGGTTGATTGCGATTGATGATGCCTTTTGCCGTTCAATAATTTCTTCTCCCCACTGAACGGCACCCTGTAGGAAAACCCCAACACAATCTGCTAATGTTCGAATGCAATTGCTCTGCCAAGCATCCCTCCTCCGATTTGCACGCGTCCGTATGATGTGCTATACTAACCGATACTGTGAGTTGGAGTGGCTCCAAGGACAAGAGCATTCTTCATGCCGCCAATCCTCGAAACGAGCCGGTGAGGAATCGACGTATGATCGAAGAAATTCAGAAGACAATCGCAAGAGAAAAAGACGACATTCGCAAGAATTACAAGGCTGAGATTAAGGGGATCTTCGGCTCGTACGCGCGCGGCGATTGCCACGCGGACAGCGATCTGGATCTGTTGGTAGATTTCGATGATAACGCCAACCTCTTCGATCTTGTAGGTCTGGGGCAATACTTGGAAGGGGTGTTGGGGTGCAAGGTGGATGTGGTGTCCCGACGTTCACTCCGCGAGGAAATCCGCGTCTCCGTCTTGAACGAAATGATAAGGATTTGAGGGATTTAGGGAGTAAACAACGATCAAGGGAGCGAACAGCGACTGCGATAGAGAATCCTGCGCGATAGAGGCCCTTCGTTATTCCCTACTCCAACAAAAATTAACCCTAGAGGAACGACGCGTACACTGCGCTTCAGGATTACGTACCTCAGACTGTAGGGAATGCAGATCTGCGTTCCCTACGCTCCATTAACCACTGCTTTTACTCTCCACAAGCCATCGCCCATACCGATTTCTCTTTTTTCCCCAGCGCATAGTAGGTCGAGCCGGATGCTTCCGCGGTTAAAATTAGATGCGATTTTCCCGCACACCTCTGCCTGATATGCTATACTAACCGAAATTCGAATCGGAGGCGGTTGTGAGCGGCTCGGAAAACCAATCTCCCCTAAAGGCGTGGTTGCTGGAAAAGAAGAAAAAGTATCTAAACGGCTGGGATCGCCAACCGACGGTCATCCTGCTCGCCTCGGCAATTCTATTGACCGTTTACCGGTACATAAGTAGTCGCACGTTCTACCGGAAACACCTCGCGAAATACGTCACCCACCTTCCGCTCGCCGGACTCTACCGCCACTACTACTGGTTCCTCACAAGCCTGATTACGCTCCTGCTGCTCCCGATGCTCGTCGTGAAGTTCGGGGTCAAGGGGCGCCTCCGCGATTACGGCTGCCGCCTGAGCAACGGGAAACTGGGTTGGGGATTTGCCCTGGGCGGTTCGCTGCTCATGCTTCCGCTGCTCCTCCTCGTCGTACACCTGTTCCCCGCATTTCAAGCGAAATACCCTCTCAACAAACTCGCCGCTACCAGTTGGAAAACCCTCCTCCTCTACGAGCTTGCCTACGGCGCCTACCTGTTCACGTGGGAGTTCTTCTTCCGCGGATTCATGCTGTTCGGGCTGGAGAAACGGTTCGGGAACTATAGCATCCTGATTCAGACCATCCCCTTCGCAGTGATGCACTACTCAAAGCCCTTCCCGGAGGCGGTAGGCTCTATCGTTGCCGGGCTGCTGCTTGGAGCGGTGGCTTTTGAAACGCGGTCGTTCATCTACGGTGCCGCCCTCCACTGGCTGGTTGCCGCCTCTATGGATCTGATTGCCGTCATGAGCCGGTGACGGTTTTTGACGCCGCGCCCGCTTGTTTTTAATTGACAACAAACGCTTTTCGCTTATAATAACGTGGTAGCTAACTGTTGAAAATTGATACGCTTTGCATGGATGGATTGCCGACTGACAAGATAGAGGAAATTGCCTTAATTCATGCCCCTGAGAGATAAGTCAGAACTTATAGAGCTTGTTGCTCCGCTCTTGGACGAGGCAATCGTGACGGTCGCCGAGCAGGAGTTTGACCGACTGCGTAGCGCTGCAAGTGATGATGCCCAAGTGGCAGAGAACGCTGCAGAAGCGGTTAAGTCGCTTGCCCTCATGCAGTATGGGAGGCAACCCGCGTTCAACGAGTGGGACGCGCTCTTCTACATCACAGATTATCAACCGGGCCAAATCAACTTTGCGCTTCAGATATTGGAGGGATTGATCCGGGAATCCTCGGAAGGTCTCGGACGAGATGTGCCGCTTCACATCATTGATGTCGGATGCGGGGCGCTCGCCGTACAGTTTGCCGCGGCGATGCTGGCAACGTCGTACAACGTTGACGGCGCCGAAATCGTTGTTAAAGGAATTGACACCCGCACCTCAATGAAGAACATTGGAGCCATTCTTTGGAATCAGTTTCGAGCGCTTGTCGATCAGTGTCCGGAATTGTCCGAGTTGTCGCATGCCTGCGGCGCTTTGACTAAACGCGCCGAAGTATACGACTCGTATGCCTCCTTCTGTCGCGCCGAGGTTAGCCCTTCACATGCGGATGCGCGCCCCGAATGTTGGCTTGCCTCTCTAAATCCCGTTTTTGAAGCCAACATAGATGAAATCGCTGGCGCGCTACAGTCTGTACACGAAAGGTATTCCCCTAATGTAACGCTTGCCGCGTGTTTTGAATTGAAACTCGTAATTGATCGTTATTTTTCTGGCGCAGACTTGCAATCCAGGGGGCCCCGCAAGGAGGAACTGCCGTTTCGCGGGAAACTACCTAAAACCTCTAAGTGGCGGGCGGAATTGGTCGCCGAGTTGTCTAGGCTACTGCAACAGCCAATCAACCGCAACGTGGCGGGGTTGTTGGAAATCCCGGTGATTTGGTCGTCCAGACTTATCTACCGCGGCTCTATCACTACGCGTGGAAGGAGTGCGAATCATGAGTGCTCCAATACAACAGTCCCTGCCTTTTGAAGTTCCGGTACGCCTTGAACGTCCAAGTCAACTCGGACAAGCGGCAGTCGAATATTCTCCGGTGCGGGACATTCTGACTCGGGCGAGCGGGTTCATGGGTGAATACGACTATACCTTGAATCCTTACAGCGGTTGCTCCTTCGGTTGTACCTACTGCTACGCCGCTTTCTTCAGTATGAGCCGTGAAAAGCGTGACAAATGGGGGCATTGGATTACCGTCAAAGAGAACGCTGTCGGCAAGATGGAACGCTTTAAGCGCTCACTGGATGGAAAACTAATTTATATGAGCAGTGTGACCGATCCCTACCAACCCATTGAACGTAAACTGAAGATAACCCGCGACCTGTTGAAAATCTTGGCAGAGCGGCATAAACCAAAGCTGGTAGTGCAGACACGCAGTCCGCTGATTACCCGAGACTGTGACCTTTTCCGGAACATTGAAGACAATGGCGGTCGTGTCCAGATAAATATGACAGTCACCACTGATGACGAAGACATCAGGCGCACCTTCGAGCCGTATTGTCCATCGAATTCTGTGCGAATGCGGGCAATCGCAGAAATCGTGAATGCCGGCATTGATGCTTGCATCACGATGACTCCGTTATTGATGGTGAAAGATGCACATGCCTTCAGTGAGAGTTTGTTGGAATCAGGGGTAAAAAGATTTATTGCACAACCGTTCCACTTCCAGCGCGGAAAATTTATTGCAAGCACACGTAAGGAAGCATTCGCAATGATGGCGAAAAAACTGGGATGGGAAGTGAACCGTCATCATTCCGCGAGGATTATATGAAGCACTATGATGCGGTTTTTAACGTTCTTCGAGAAAATTTGCCGACCCTCGGAGAAGGCAAAAAAGGATTTGCACCTCCTTTCTGAAAAAGGTAATTAGGACTTACGCAGTTGAACGTCTCAGCCCCTCAATGGCGGTTCATTCTGCGTAATACATGATGCTTAACCGAATTTCTTATGTATTACTTTACACTCCTATCTTTTTTAATGAATTCGGCGCAACTTGCGACCTGCTAATTTAATCATTATACCGACGTTTGGAGGGACTCATGGCTACGAAAATATTCCCGCCGGGGGATACACATTACCCCATCGACACTGCCCACGTCAGCAGCATCGAACAGTACAAAGAAATCTACGAGGAATCCATAAAAAATCCGGAGGCGTTCTGGGCGAATATCGCCGAACGAATTTCGTGGTTTAAGAAATGGGATAACGTCCGAGAGTACGACTTTGTGGACGCGCATATAAAGTGGTTTGAGGGCGGCACACTGAACGCCTCCTACAACTGCCTAGACCGCCACGTTGAAGCTGGGCACGGCGACGACACCGCGATTATCTGGGAGGGGAACGATCCGGCGGCGGACAAAACCTTCACTTACAACGAACTGTTGCGTGAGGTGAAACGCTTCGCCAACGTGCTCAAATCGCACGGCATCAAGAAGGGCGACCGCGTCTGCATCTACCTGCAGATGGTGCCCGAATTGGCGATTGCGATGTTGGCGTGCGCCCGCATCGGCGCGGTGCACTCCATCGTTTTCGGCGCCTTCTCGGCGGAGTCGTTGCGAGACCGCATCAACGATTCTGAGTGCAAGATGTTAATCACGCAGGACACCGCCTTTCGCGGACCGCGCAGCGGACTCCCGATGAAACTCAATGCGGACGCCGCGGCGTCGGAATGCCCCTCCATCGAACACATCATCGTTGTGCGCCACACCGGCGATGAGGTGGATTGGGAATCACCGCGCGACATCTGGTGGGACGAAGCCATGGCGACCGCCGATGACGAATGTCCGCCAGAGGAGATGGACGCCGAAGACCCGCTGTTCATTCTTTACACCTCCGGCTCGACGGGCAAGCCGAAGGGCGTGCTTCACACTACAGGCGGCTACCTCGTTTATGTGTCCTACACTCACCAATACGTCTTCGACTACCGCGAAGGCGACGTCTTCTGGTGTACGGCTGATATTGGATGGGTTACCGGACACTCCTACATTATCTATGGGCCGCTGGCGAATCGAGCTGTCAGCATCATGTTTGAAGGCGTCCCCAACCATCCCGACTTCGGGCGTTTCTGGCAGGTGGTCGAGAAACATAACGTCGAAATCTTCTACACCGCGCCCACCGCGCTCCGCGCCTTGATGAAAGAGGGGGATGAATGGGTGAGGAAGTATGACAGGTCAACGCTCCGTTTTCTCGGCACCGTCGGCGAACCCATCAAGGAACCCGAATGGCTCTGGTACTACAATGTCGTCGGCGAGGGACGTTGCCCTATCATTGACACCTGGTGGCAAACGGAAACCGGCGGCATGTTGATTTCGCCATTGCCGGCGGCGACTCCGCTAAAACCAGGTTCGGCGACGTTCCCGCTCTTTGGGGTCGAGCCGGTTATCTTGGATGAAAGCGGGGTCGAGGTTGAAGGTAACCCTGCCAGCGGCTATCTATGCATCAAGTCCCCGTGGCCCGGAATCATGCGAACGGTGTACGGCGATCACGAACGCTTTCGCCAGACCTACTTTGACCGTTTCCCCGGTTACTACATGACGGGCGACGGCGTGCAGCGCGACGAAGACGGCTATTATTGGATTACCGGGCGCGTGGACGATGTGCTGAATGTCTCCGGTCACCGTTTGGGCACGGCTGAGGTTGAAGGCGCCATCGGACAACACAGCGCGGTGGCTGAGGCGGCGGTCGTCGGCTATCCGCACGATGTCAAGGGGCAGGGAATCTACGCCTATGTCACGTTGATGACCGGGCAGTCCGGCTCGGATGAGATTGAAACCGGCATCAAACTGGCGGTGCGTCAGCATATCGGTCCGCACGCCTCGCCCGACAAGATTCAATTTACTCCGGCGCTGCCCAAGACGCGCTCCGGCAAGATTATGCGGCGCGTGCTGCGCAAGATTGCCGAGGGCGATATCTCGGATCTTGGCGACATCTCGACGCTCGCGGAACCGGGCGTCGTCGATTCATTGGTCGAGGGCAGGAAGTAGCCGGTAGGAACGAGACATAAACAATCGTGTGCGGGCGCAGACAATTGGGCGGATTGGTGGTCCAGAAATAGGCACATGTAGGCGGGGCATCTTGCCCCGCCTACAAGTATGATCGACAAGGCGCCACACTTCGATTTAATGCCTAATTCAAGACCATAATCATGAACGTCCCTCCACATCAAAGGAGCCATCAATTACGAAAAGGGCGACACACGGTATCCGGCACATGCTACTTCTTAACGACTGCCACATTCAACCGGAGACGCATACTCTCAAGCCCCAAGTTGCAGAAATCATTTTCAATGCCTTCCAATGATTGGAAGATGAAGGTCGTATCAAGTGGATATGTGTTATGGTAATGCCTGACCATATTCACGCGGTTATTCAACCGGGTGGTAATCAAACGCTGGCAAGTGTTCTGCATTCCCTGAAAAGTTTCACGGCGAAGGAGATTAACGCGCTGCGTGATGAACCAGGCTCTGTGTGGCAGGACGGATATTACGATCACGGGGTTCGGGGGGAAGAAGCGTTGAATGAGATAGTACGGTACTGCTATGAGAACCCGGTTCGTCAGGGTTTGGTTAAGCGGGCGAGGGATTATCCCTATTGGTGGTGTAAATATAAGATGGAGTAGGGGATGGCGGGGAATAGACCAATGTGGGCGAGGTGTAGAAAAATGTAGGCGGGGCATCCTGCCCCGCTTCCGGTGTTTATGGACACGTGTAGGTAGATGAGCGGGGCAAGGGGATCTTTATCGCACTGGGATCTCTATCGTCTTCGCTATCCGCTCAGTTGATCTATCCGTTCGCTTGATCCTCGCTTACGGAAACGGAGACGTTAAGCGTCGATCGAGGGTGTTGCCGCGTTCTAACTTAGACACACCACCGTGTAGACGAAAGGGGCCTCTCCTATGACACTACACCCCGTAGGCGGGGCATCTTGCCCCGCCTTATGCCGACATCGATTTTATGAGATAGGACGTTCTCCCCTTCCGCACGGAGGATAGCCTTCGTCAAGCGATAAGTAAGTGTTGACTTACAACGTGATTTTGTAGGATTATAGCAGTCGAAACGTAGGCGGCGATTATCTCATATTTTTCAGGACGTTTAACACGGTATGGAATAGCGAACTGGCGGGGCAAGATGCCCCGCCCACGAGGTTGGTGGACGGGTGTAGGCAGATAAGCGGGGCAAGATGCCCTGCCTACGAGGTTGGTGGGTCGGTGCAGGTAGATGAGCGGGGCAAGATGCCCCGCCCACGGGATTTGTGGTCAAAATCTCCCGCGTACAAATAAAATTTCGAAGTGCCTCCGAGGAGGAATGTGATTTGCCATCAGCGCAGAAAATCATTGACGAATTAAAGAAATGGGACGTCACCCATGTGATTGGGCTTCCGGATAACGGCTCGGCGAAGCTCTACGAAAAACTTCGCGGCGAGCCGGAAATCAATGTCATCAGTGTCACCCGCGAGGGAGAGGCTTTCGCCATTGCGTCCGGGTTGTATGTCGGTGGGAAGCAGCCGGTGGTGCTCATCCAGAACACGGGTTTCTTGGAATCCGGAGATGCCATCCGAGGCACCGCCGTCAATATGGAAATCCCGTTGGTAACGCTTATCGGCTATCGCGGGTATCAGACACTTCAGCCTGAGAGCCGACTCCACTCCGATTCCGCGGCAACATTTCTGGAACCGACGCTAAAAGCCTGGGGATTTCCCTACAACAGCATCGAAACCGATGAAGATATCCATTACATCAGCGGTGCATTTCAAAAAGCACAAGCCACCTCATTACCAGCCGCCGTTCTGATAATCGGCACCTGTTCTTGAACCTCGTAAAGACAGGCGCCGGAGATCAGTGAAGCGTTAGAATCGCTTTTGCTAGCCACTGACCACGAGCCACTAGCCACTGGATTTATGGCAGATCGGGATTCCGCAGTGCCTCAAACATTAGCCGACCGGATTGAAGCTCGGATCCGCAGCAGAAGTATCAAACAGATAAACCAAGGTCTCCGCCCCGGCGAGTTCATCTACCCCGCCTATTCCGATCTTTCGTTGGTCAACATTCCCGCCACGCTGCTGAAACTTTTCAACATCCGCATCCCGCATCACGCGCCTTTGCCCGACGACTTGACCGAAGGGCAAACCGAGGGGGTACGGAAGGTGATTCTATTCGTCGTCGACGCCTTGGGATACAATCAACTTCGGGCGGTGTTAAGATCCGAACCCAACCTGATTCTCAACGAACTCATCAGTCGCGGTCGATTCGCTCCACTCACCTCGATTTTCCCATCCACAACGGCGGCGGCGCTGACAAGCCTTAGCACCGGATTAACCCCCCAAGAACACGGCATGCTGGGCTATCGCCTTTTTCTCAGGGAGTACGCGACCGTCGCCGATATGATCGGGTTCACACCGATTCATGACGGCGAACATGCGCGCCTGCTGCGGATGGGACTTGAGCCTCAACAGTTTCTCCGAGCCGAGACACTCAATCAACGCCTGGCAAACGCGGGTATTGATTCGTATGTGCTCATCAAGAGCATCTATAAGGAAAGCCCTCTGTCCAAGATGTTTTACAACGGTTCAAAGAAAGTGCACGGATTTGTGAATTCCTCGGACATGTTCGTGACGCTGAGAAGATTGGTGAAGGAGAATCCCGATGAACGGACGTGCATTCTGGTCTATTGGGATGCGATCGACTCCATCTCGCACGCCTACGGCGCAAACAGCGAGGCGTTTGCGGCAGAGGTGCGGAATCTCTCCTATTCCCTCGAGCGCGAATTCATCAATTGCGTCGACTCCCAGATATCGGGAACCACACTTCTCATTTTGACCGCCGACCATGGTCAAGTCACGGTGCCCGACAACAAACTGGTGCGGGTCGATCGGCACGCGAAAATCAGGGACAATCTCTTATTGCCGCCAACGGGAGATTTCCGGGCGGCGTACCTATACGCCAAGCAGGGCAAGCTTGAAGCGCTGCGCGCCTATCTGCAGGATCAGCTCTCCGATCAGCTTGTCACCATCCCCTCGTCAAAGGCGCTGAGTTCCGGGCTGTGGGGATACGGAGATGTGCACCCGGAGGTGCCCAACCGAATGGGGAATCTCGTCGCCATCATGCGGGACAATTATGCCTTCTACTCGTCTGTCAAAGAGAAGCCGTATTATACGGGCGGCAAGCACGGCGGCTTGACGCCGGATGAGATGTTGATTCCGTTTCTATGCGTCCGCCTCGGTTAGTAGGATCACTCGCTATCCACTCGTTTGATCCTTATTCAGTCGCTTGATCCTACAAGAAATGGTGGGCGGTGCCCACCCTACAGATGTTCTACCAGCCTTTGAAAGAATTCTAACACTCCCTGTGGAATCCGCGATTCGTTAAATAAATCGGGCGGCAATTCACTTTCAGAAAGGCGGTGCTCCAAATGAGAATAGCTGTGATATTACTTCTACTTTGTATTCTGTTTCCGCTCAATACTCTCTCCGAAGATTACACGAAAATGGGGTTGCCCGATGGCGCTACGGCGCGCTTGGGTAAGGGCCCGATAAGTGACATAGCATATTCCCCGGATGGTACGCGGCTTGCCGTCGCCGGTTCTATCGGTATTTGGCTGTATGATACGGCGACGCTTAAAGAGGTAGCCCTTCTCACCCGGCATATCGGTACGGTCGAAAGCGTAGCGTTCAGCCCGGATGGCAGCACGCTTGCCAGTGGGAGCGATGACGGAACGGTACTCCTGTGGGATTTCAGCCATTTCGCCGCCGAGAACTGAACTGTCAGAGCGTAGGTCGGGTTGAACCGAAATCCATGATAAATCAGCCCCGGGAGGTATGCGGCCTTTCAGATCGCATAATACCCCCGAGATTGAAGTGAAACCCAACGCTTCATCGCATTAATTCGTCAAAGCAAGATGAATCGCTTATCATCCATGAGATCTGCAATCGCCTAGGGAGACACAGCCCGCGCGGATTTCTTCTCCTTTTACAATCATCAAATCAAACAGATGGCAACTAACTCAGAAAGGCGGTACCTCAAATGAAATTCACCGTTACATTGCTTCTTCTTCTGGCTGTGCTTGGATGCAACACCCCCGCCCAAGACTACACGCAATGGGGATTACCCGAAGGCGCTCAATCGCGACTGGGTAAAGGCACGATAAATGACATAACCTATTCCTCGGACGGCACTCGGCTTGCCGTCGCCGGTTCTATCGGTATTTGGCTCTACGATACGGCGACGCTTCAAGGGGTCGCCCTGCTCACCGGTCATACGGCTCAAGTCGAATGCGTAGCGTTCAGTCCGGATAGGAGCACACTTGCCAGTGGGGGTAAGGACAAGACGGTGTGGCTGTGGGATGCGGAAACGGGGGAACATCAACACACACTCGCCGGACATAGGTCTAGGGTCAACAGCGTAGCGTTCAGCCCAGATGGCAGCACACTTGCCAGTGGGAGTTGGGACAAGACGGTGCGACTGTGGGATGCAGAAACGGGGGAACATCTGCGCACACTCACAGGGCACAAGAATCGGGTGACTAGCGTAGCGCTCAGTCCAGATGGCAGCACACTTGTCAGTGGAAGTTGGGACAAGACGGTGCGGTTGTGGGATGCAGGAACGGGGGAACATCTGCGCACACTTACCGGGCATAGGTCTCGAGTCACTAGCGTAGCGTTCAGCCCGGATGGCAGTGCGCTTGCCAGTGGAAGTTCGGACAAGACAGCGCGACTGTGGGATGCGGAAACGGGGCGACATCAGCGCAGGCTCACCGGGCATAGGTCGGGGGTCTCAAGCGTAGCGTTTAGCCCGGATGGCAGCGCGCTCGCCAGCGCGAGTTCGGATAAGACGGCGCGACTGTGGGATGCGAAAACGGGAGAACATCTGCGCACACTCACCGGGCATACGGCTGCAGTCGAAAGCGTAGCGTTCAGCTCAAATGGCAGCGCGCTTGCGAGTGGGAGCCTGGACGGGACGGTGCTCCTGTGGGAATTCACTCCTCCCGCCACCGGAAACTGAGCCGTCAGTTTGCGCATCGCAGGCACAATCTAACAGATCAAGCGACCGTATAGGGAGGGCGATAGAAAATGCTACTCCCTCTTCACTCGCTTGATCGCCTTTGGTGCTTTAAAAGGCTGGTAAGATCGCTATCGCGCTCATTATTCATTCGCTTGATCGCAGTGCGCACCCTACGAAAATGGTGGGCAGGGGAACTCTATCGCAGTCACTATCCGTTCTTTGATCCCACCCTACAAAAAAAGGACAGTGGATGTGAAGATTACCGAGAATGACGTCAGGTCAGCTTTGCCCGATCTCACCACGACGATGCGGCTGCCCGAACTCGGCGCGGCTGTGGAGGTATATCGGGATCGGTGGGGATCAACCGAGTGAATAGCGAGGGCGATAGAAAATGCTACTCCCTCTTCACTCGCTTGATCGCCTCTGGTGCTTTCAAAGGCTGGTGGGCAGTGCCCACCCTACAAAATAAGGACAGTGGATGTGAAGATTACCGAGAATGACGTCAGGTCAGCTTTGCCCGATCTCACCACGACGATGCGGCTGCCCGAACTCGGCGAGGCTGTGGAGGTGTACCGTGATCGATGGGGATCAACCGAGTGAATAGCGAGGGCGATAGAAAATGCTACTCCCTCTTCACTCGCTTGATCGCTTCTGGTGCTTTAAAAGGCTGGTGCGCAGTGCGCACCCTACGAAAATGGTGGGCAGGGGAACTCTATCGCAGTCGCTATCCGTTCCTTTGATCCCACCCAACAAAATAAGGACAGTGGATGTGAAGATTACCGAGAATGACGTCAGGTCAGCTTTGCCCGATCTCACCACGACGATGCGGCTGCCCGACCTCGGCGCGGCTGCGGAGGTATATCGGGATCGATGGGGATCAACCGAGTGAATAGCGAGGGCGATAGAAAATCCTACTCCCTCTTCACTCGCTTGATCGCTTCTGGTGCTTTAAAAGGCTGGTGCGCAGTGCGCACCCTACGAAAATGGTGGGCAGGGGAACTCTATCGCAGTCGCTATCCGTTCCTTTGATCCCACCCAACAAAATAAGGACAGTGGATGTGAAGATTACCGAGAATGACGTCAGGTCAGCTTTGCCCGATCTCACCACGACGATGCGGCTGCCCGAACTCGGGGCGGCGGTTGAGGTGTACCGAGATGAGTGGGGCATCCCCCATATCAGAGCCGAGAACGAGGCAGATCTGTTTTTCGCGCAAGGATTTGCCACGGCGCAAGATAGGCTCTGGCACATGGACTTTGACCGGCACCAAGCACTAGGGAGATGGTCGGAGTTCGCCGGAGCGAGCGGGATTGAGAGAGACCGGCTGCTGCGGGCGGCGGGCATGGGACGCACGGCGAAACTGGATTACGAGTTCGCCAGTCCCGCCGCGAAATCTATGGTCGATGCCTACACGGCTGGCGTGAACGCCTTTATCGATACGACCAGGGCATTACCGATTGAGTATAAACTCTTGGCTGAGCGACCGGAACGGTGGGAGAATTGGCACTGTCTCGCCGTCTACAAGATGCGCAACACGCTCTTGGGCACGTTCGAGCCGAAGTTGTTCATGGCAAGGTTGGCGATTGCGGTTGGCGGGGAGAGGGCGGCAAGCCTCATCAAGGGCTATCCCGCCGGACACCTGATCGCCGTGCCGCCGGGCGCCGTCTATGAGGGTGCACCGCTGAATGGACTTGAGGAACTCACAAAAGCCGCTGAAGCGGTGAACTGGCTGAATGAGACGGATTTCGGCTCGAATGCGTGGTCGATCTCCGGAGAACTGACGGCATCGGGTTTGCCGCTGGTCGCGGGCGACTCGCACCGTGCGTTGGATACGCCGAGTGTCTATTATCAGATCCATCTGTCGTGCCCCGAATTTTCGGTGATTGGGCATTCGGTGCCGGGTATGCCGGGCGCGCTCCATTTTTGTCACAACGACGATGTGGCGTGGGGGATGACCTACGGCAGCGCGGACACGCAGGATTTGTTCATCGAACAGTTCCGGGAAACGCCGGACGGACGCGAGTACCGGTTCAAGGATGAATGGCGCGAAGCTGAAGTGCTGAAGGAAACGATTGATGTGCGCGGGGGAGATTCAGTAGAGCTTGAGGTGACGATCACACATCATGGGCCCGTGATTGCGGGCGATCCGGCGTCGGGCGCCGGCGTGGCGATCAGCGATCCGGGTCTGATTAACGGATCGCGGTGGGTGGACGCCGCGATTGACGCCATGAAAAGCCGATCGGTCGGCGAATTGCACGAAGCGTTTCGGCATTGGACCGACCGCGTCAATAACTATGCGGTGGCGGATGTGGGCGGGAACTTCGGCTATATCCACGCGGGCAAGATTCCGATTCGGGGCGAGGCGAACGGATGGCGCGCGGTGCCGGGCTGGACGGGCGAGTATGAGTGGGACGGCTACATTCCGCATGACGAATTGCCCAAAGCCATCAATCCCGGGACGGGGTATGCGGTCACCTGCAACCAGCGCGTGGCGGGGCACGATTACCCCTACTATGTGGGGTTGTGTTTTACGCCGGAACATCGCGCGCGGCGGGTGCAAGCAGGCATCCTCGCACTCGAGCCGAGGACGGCGACGGTGAGCGACATGGCTCGCATCCACGCCGATAGAATCTCCGAACCGGCGCGAATCTTTACGCGGGCATTGAACGACGTTGAGCCGCTTGACGCAGAGTCGGAGGCGGCGCTCGCTTTGATGCGGGACTGGGATTATCGTATGGATCGCGATTTGGCGCAGCCGCTCATCTACGCCAAAACAAAGGCGCACCTCATTCGCCGGGTTGTCCAGCACCTGTTGGGGGATTTCGCGTCGGAGGTGCTCTCGGAGGCGGCCGGCAGCGCGACCGTCCTGCGTCAAATCGTCGAGCAGATGACGCTGGGACTTGAACAGGGCGATGCGTCCATAACCCCGCCCGAAGCCGATTGGGAGGAGTTGCTGTCAGGGAGTCTCAGTCGCGCGGTTGGGGAGCTCAGGGATTCGCTCGGAGAGGATATGTCCCACTGGCGGTGGGGGCGGCTGCACCGTACGGCGCCGCGTCACCCGTTGTCGGCGGTATTTCCCGAAGTTGCCGAGCGCTTGGATCCGCCCTCGGTTTCGACTCACGGTGACGGGGACACGCCGCTCGCCGGAAGTTACGGGCTGCAGAACGAGTTTGCCGCCGCGGGGATGTCGGTGAATCGGTATATCCATGACCCGTCGGATTGGGGGAGATCTCGGTGGATTGTGCCGTTGGGAGCATCGGGGCATCCGGCAAGCGCGCATTATGCGGATCAGGCGGAGTCTTGGGCAAATGTGGAGTATATTCCGCAGCTCTGGGATTGGGAGGAGATTCGGCGTGAAGCGGAATCGCATCAGCGGCTGGAGCCTAGGAGCAGTGATTAGTGGATCTCTATCGCGCTCCATACGGTAGGTGCGATCAAGCGAACGGATAGTGAGTAAGATTTTCTATCGCCTTCCCTATTCGGTTAGTTGATCGATAGAGATCCCTTTCCAACCGCACCCAACTCCTCCCCTACGGAAACGAGCGCCATGAGTCATCTTCTGTGGCGGCCCCATCAATGAATGGGTTGGTATTCCCTCGTCCAAGTCCACATGGAGATTAACAGTTTAATACTAATTGTTGATCTATGAGCTACGAATAGGTATAATGATAGTCTGCAACACTTCTGCAGCGTTGATTAGAGCCAGCAAATTTAATGTGTAATCAATGAACCACCCCTCCGCACGAGCAAAGGAGGCATCATGCCCGAACAGAACATAGACCAACTCAAGCAACGGCTTGAACAAGCCGCCACCCTTTCGGAGTACCGCCGTGTGCAATGCGTCTATCTAAGAGAGAACTACGGTTATTCCTCGCACCAAATCGCTGAAATAACCAGTTATCACCCAGTAAGTGTCAGGAGAATCCAAAGTGAATATCGTAAAAATGGGATTGCTGCGCTAACACCCAAGTCTAAAGGGGGCAGATATCATCAAAACCTATCTCTTGCTGATGAGCAAGTGTTTGTTGCCGATTTAGCGACAAAAGCAGAAAGTGGTCAACTCATTGAGATTTCGCAGATTCATCGCGCCTATGAAGAAAAAGTGGGAAGACCGGTAGGAAAATCGACAGTTTACGCGCTGTTGCGCCGACATCAATGGCGAAAAGTGGTACCGAGACCCCAACACCCGAAACACGATGAGCAAGCTGTTGATGCTTTTAAAAAAATTCCCCACACTCATCGAACAAGCTCAACAGGAAGCCGAGCAAAGCGGCCTGCCTTTGCGAGTCATGCTCCAGGACGAGGCGCGGTTTGGTCGAATCAATGAACCGAAACGATGTTGGGCTCCCAAAGGCATTCGTCCTGTGGTTTTGAAACAAACTGTCAGAGAATACACCTATGCATATGGAGCAGTTAGTCCGGTTGATGGCGTGTGCGATTTCCTGATTTTGCCTACGATGGACAGTTATTCCATGAACCTTTTCCTTAATGAAGTGTCCCAAAGACACCCCGATGAGTTCATTTTAATGATATATGACCAAGCACCAAGCCATAGCAAATCCGCCTTGCAAATTCCGGAGCAGATGATGGTTGAAACGCTGCCTCCCTACTGCCCGCAACTCAATCCGGTTGAAAATGTCTGGGACGAATTGCGGGAGAAATACTTCCCTAACCTAATCTTTGACGATATGACACACTTAGAAGACAAGTTGATTGAAGGTTTGCTTTACTTTGAGGCTCAATCAGACATCGTTCAATCCATTACCGGTTTCGACTGGATTGTGTGTAATATTTAGATTTGTAATTGGTATAAGACATTGAAACCACGTGACTTGCACCGTAAAACGCTTAACTTAATCCCTATGCTGGTGCGCACCCTACAAACTTTCGCACGTCCAGGGCTTTGATTTGGCGATTGCCGATCTCGCCGTACGTGAAATGGTGGGTGGTAAAAGAGGAAATCGGCGATTTGATGATCGCCGATCCCACGCTACAAACTCCTTTGATTTGTTCGTTCGCTTGATCGCCGGCCGACGCTTTCAAAGGCTGGTGGGATCTCTATCGCACTCGCTATCCGCTCGCTTAATCGCAGTGCGCACCCTACAAACTTTCGCACGTCCAGGGCTTTGATTTGGCGATTGTCGATCTCGCCGTACATGAAATGGTGGGCGGTAAGAAAAGAAATCGGCGATTTGATGATCGCCGATCCCACCCTACAAAACTCCGATTCCCGCCACGTCGCGATTCGGAGAGGGATCTCTATCGCCTTCGTTAACCACTCAGTTGATCGCTCCTACGGCGTGTTGGATTTTTGGGGTGTCGTCTTGCTATACACCTTTATGATTTCTATCGAAGTCATTTGATTGGTCGCGACCGGGAGATCGCTCCTACAGAAGACGCGCAATGAAGGGATTTATGGACAAAAATCCTGGCGGTATCGTTCGCGGAGAACGGATTACTTGGCGGTCAATTTCAATCGCGCTGATTTTCCTGCCATTTATCTACCGATGGCACATCGAATGTGAAGCGCTGCGATACACGTTTCCAACGCTGATGGCGCCTTTCTACAGCGTTATCTTCGTCCTCGTCATCTTAGCCGTGCTCAACCTGCCGCTGAGGAGATATGCCGCGAAGCATGCGTTGACGGGAGGGGAGTTGAGTTCGCTCTACGTGTTCCTGTCAATCACGCTGTTATTCATGTCTTACGACATGTTCCTTCCGCTTGTTTCCATCGTGGTGCATGCCTTCTGGTTCGCCTCCCCCGAAAATGAGTGGCGGGATCTCTTTTGGCACTATCTCCCAAGCTGGTTGACGATAAACAATCCGGACGTACTGCGCGCCTTTTACTTAGGCGAAGAGTCAATCTTTGAGTGGCGCTACCTTCTGCCCTGGCTAGAGCCAATCTTCTGGTGGTGTACCTTTACCTTCGTCCTGCTGTTTGTGATGCAGTGCGCCAACACTATCATCCGAAAACAGTGGGTTGAGCAGGAACGTCTTGCCTACCCAATCGTGCAACTTCCCTACGAGATTGCTTACAACACGAGCGCCTTTCTTCGTAACCGACCGATGTGGTGGGGTTTTGGAATCGCCGCGGCTATCAGCCTCATAAACGGACTGCATGTCCTGTCCCCGTCTATCCCCGGAATCCCGATCAAGAATATCCCGCTGGCGCCGCTGTTTACGGAAAGACCGTGGTCATCCCTCTTGAGGGGCCATTTTGCGATTGTGCTCAATCCTTACGCAATCGGGCTCAGCTTTCTGATGCCGCTCGATCTGCTTGCCTCTTGCGTTCTCTTTTACTTTGTCATCAAAGCGCAATTTGTCCTTACGACCGCTATGGGACTGGACAAGGGCGGCTTTCCCTACCCCATGGAGCAGAACATCGGAGCCTACACCGGAGCGTGCGTCATCGGGCTATGGGCGACGCGCCGGCATATTTGGCGCGGGTTGATTTACGCCTTCAGTCGGGAGGAGCGAAGTTCCAATGCGGCAGATGAGAGGGAGCCGATGCGCTATCGGACGGCGTTTTTGGGACTGCTGCTCGGAGGGATATTCCTCGTCGCCTTTGCGATGCGAGGCGGGATGGCGCCGCAGATGGCGGTTCTGTTCTACGCCGCCCACTTCGCAATTGCAATTGCGCTGACACGCATCCGCGCGGAGATAGGTCTGCCCGTCCATCAAACGACCGGAATTGGTCCGCATCACAGCGTTGTCAGCCTGCTCGGCGCACGGCGAATCGGCGCACCAAGTCTGACCTGGTTTGCGCTCTTCTTTTGGTTCAATCGGGATAATCGCAGCCACCCGATGCCGCATCAACTTGAAGCCTTCAAACTCGCCGAGCGTGGAAATATGGACGCGAAGGGCTTATCCCGTTGGATGCTTGTTCTGATTGCGGTAGCGATGCCGTTGTGCATCCTGATGCTGTTGGACATATTCCTCGAACTCGGCGTGGATACCGGCAAGGTCGGCAAACAAATCAACAGTTTTGGCGGGCGGGCGTATAGCGGCTTGCACCACTGGCTTAATTCGGCGCTGGAGGCAAATATACCCCATATTTTCGCCATGACCATCGGGTTCGGTTTCACACTCTTACTCGCAGTCATGCGCAGTCGATTTTTCTGGTGGCCCATTCACCCACTCGGCTACGGGGTTGCCTTCCATCTCCACATTTTTTGGTCGACGCTGCTCGTCAGTTGTATTGCAAAGTGGCTCATCCTCAAACATGGGGGGCTTGGGGTCTATCGCAAGGCGGTGCCGTTTTTTCTGGGGCTCGTGTTGGGTGATTTCATGCTCGGCAGTTTTTGGAACATCATGAGCATCCTTCTCGACCGCCCGATGTATACATTGGATGCATGGCTGTAATCCGCGAAGAACGGGATTGGAAGGATGGAAGAGTGGAAGGTTGGAAGATTTCCTTTCACGCCATCCTCAATCCTCCGGAGCGGAAGATTCAGAGCTAAATTAAGTCAATTCGTCAATGGCATGGAGGTAGGACAATGGACATCAGTTTTCAGACGAGCGCCGGCGACGGCACCTGGAACTTGGAGAAATGCGCTGCTTGGGCAAGCGAGCACGATTTCGATTGCGTGCGACTGTCTGACAGGGGCGTGCTGGAGTCGAACCGCATTCTCAGCGAGGGGCCGGATGAGGTGTTGGAGACGTTGAACCGGCATGACCTGTATTTGGCTTGTGTCACCTCGCACTGCAACTTGCTGGATGACAGAGCGGAGGTGAGCACAGCGGAGCAGAGCCGTTTGATACGGGCAATCGAGTCGGCGGCGGTGCTGGAGTGCCCGGTGGTGGTTACGGGGAGCGGGGCGCCTGTGATGAACGGGCGGTTCTACGGCACGTACTCGTACCCGCCGGGAAACGTAAGCGACCGCTCGGACGAGTTGGTGGAGCGTTTCGCGGAGATGTTCGCGCCGGTGGTCAACGCCGCGGAGGATAAGGATATCAAGATTGCCCTTGATGTGGCGGTGCGTATGGGGAATATCGGATGCAACCCGGAGATGTGGGAGAAGATTCTGGACGCGGTGCCCTCGGATCACTTGGGATTGTCCTGCGATCCGTCGCACTGGGTGTGGATGATGATTATGCCGGCTGAAGATGTGATTCGCGAGTATGCGGGGAAGTGGCACTATGCGGATGTGAAGGACTGCGAGGTTAGTCCGCGGATGCTGTACCGGCAAGGCATTATCGGCAACTGGTGGTGGCAGTATCGCGTGCCGGGGCGCGGGGATTTGAATTGGGGGACGGTGGTCGGTGCGCTGGTCGAGTCGGGCTACGACTATGTGCTGTGCGTCGAGAATGAGGACCGGGGTATGCCGGGATTGGAGGGGTTCGCCTACGGGTGTCGGCATCTTCGGCAGTTTTTGCCGCCGCGGGGCGTGCGCTATGAATCGCCGGGTGGGTCGTGGAAAGTTGGGAATTACAATCGCACGTCATCGCGATAAATGGGAGAGGAAGGATGGAAGAGGAGAAAACGGGAAAACGAGAGGACGGGAGAACGAGAAAATCGGAAGGGTGGCGATGAAGGTTGGAAGGATGGAAGGGCGGAAGAGGAGAAAACGGGAAAACGAGAGGACGGGAGAACGAGAAAATCGGAAGGGTGGCGATGAAGGTTGGAAGGATGGAAGGATGGAAGAGGAGAAAACGGGAAAACGAGAGGACGGGAGAACGAGAAAATCGGGAGGGTGGCGATGAAGGTTGGAAGGATGGAAGGATGGGAAGGGCGGAAGACGGGAAAACGAGAGGACGGGAGAACGAGAAAATCGGGAGGGTGGCGATGAAGGTTGGAAGGATGGAAGGATGGGAAGGGCGGAAGACGGAGAAAGCGGGAGAAGCACCGGAATTGGTAGCGATTTTGGGTCGGCGAAGAGCCTTTCTAAACCCCTAGATGCGATGTGGAAAGTGTTGTTTGGTACGCTTGGGAATTTCATACTTTTCATACCTTTCATACCAAATGGGGGTTTTTGGAAGAGGTGGAAAGAGGGTGAAAACCCTTGCTATGACTGGGTTATTCGCGGTTTTGAGGGTAGGGTCGTTGTGAGGTAGGTATGAAATTTTGGTATGAAAAGTTGGTTTTCGCCAACCGCAAAATTGTATCTGGACTGCTGGCGTGTCAAGGCGGTTTAACTGCGGTCAGTCGTCTACAAGTAGATATCAATATATAGTATTATATATGTAAATAGAATACAATATATAGCATGTGTACGGGTTCATGAGCGGTATTTTCGCTAAGAGAATGGGATAAGTGGTGGGTGTTGGTACTCGACATTGTCTGAACTGTGATTCGTGGGATCTCTATCGCACGGGATTTTCTATCGGGATTAGCTATCGCCCTCGCTATCAGGGATTTCTATCGCACTCACTATCCGTTCGTTTGATCTCAGTTGATCCCAACCTATAGACTCAGTTGATTCTTAATCGGTCGGTTGATCGCACCTACTAATACCATTTCGCTTGAATAACAGTGCATTTGGTGCTTTCCATATACTATTATGACAACTGTTTCCCTTTGCACCAAACCCCGTAGGCGGGGCATCTTGCCCCGCTTTGGACAGACTTGATTGATGCTATTAATGCACTGCTAATATATAGAAATGGTATAACTATCGGGCGAGGGGGGATCTCAGGCGGGGCAAGATGCCCGGCCTACAAGTGGCGGCGGGATCTCTACCGCACTGGATTTACTATGGGAATCCTACTGCAGTCGCTGTTCGCTCCCTTGATTCCAACCTACGAATTGACATGCCGCTCCTCTGGAGCGGAAGAACGTACCAGCATTTTTCTACAAACATGTCGCTCTTCTGGAGCGAGAGTTCCGTTTGATCTTCGCTGATGTTATCAAAGGCTGGTGCGCAGTGCGCACCCTACATATGTACAATAGCGAGATGGGAGTATGATTGAAAAACTACAGATGCACAAAGTCGATCTAATTCGGGCGGTTGTAGGATTGGGATAACCAACAGGGGAGGGGATTATGGCAGAAAAGTATCGTGTCGGGATTGTCGGCTGCGGCAGCATATCTCATCTTCATGCGCGCGGGTACCAAGGCGTAGACAGTGTGGAGATGGTGGCTCTGGCGGATCCGGTGCAGGCGGCGGCTGACGCCTTCGGCGACCAGTACGGAATCGAGAACAGATACACGGATTTTCGGCAGATGCTGGATGAGGAGGACCTGGACATTGTTAGCAACGCCACGTGGCACAAACTTCATGCGCCTATCACCATCGCCATCTGCGCCCGTCAACCGAAGGTGGTGCTTTGCGAGAAACCGATGGCGACTTGCATGGGGGAGTGCAACGAGATGATGATTGCCGCCGAGCGCAACGGGGTGAAGTTGGCTATCGGTCATCAACGGCGGTTCAATCCGGTCTGGAACGAGGCGCGCGATCTCATCGCCGACGGGGCTATCGGTCGGGTTCAGCACGTCACGGCGGTGGGGAGGCAAGGATTGCTCAACGACTGTTCTCACATCTTCGATATGATGCGGTTCGTGATGGGCGACGCAAACGCCGAATGGGTCATCGGGAATGTCGAGCGGAAGACGGAGCGCTATGAGCGGGACACTCGGATCGAGGACCGGAGCGCGGGGATTATCGGGTTCGATAACGGTGCGATTGGACAGTTGCTCCAGGAGTTGGGCGGGGAGGGCCGCCAAGGCGGCACCTTCTACGGCAGCGACGGCATCTTGGATCTGGATGAGGCTAGGGTGCGTCTGCTCAGTGGGCAAACGGGACGATGGGAGGAGCGTAGGCGCGAGGGCGAGGATCCGTCTGTCGCGCAGGCGCGGGAGTTGGTGGACTGGATTGAGGGCAGGGTGGAGCACCGAGGAAAAGCGGAGAATGGCAGGGCGGCGGTGGAGATTATCATGGCTATCTATGAGTCGGCGCGGATGCATGAGGTGGTGACGATGCCGGTGAGGACGCAGGCCTCGCCGCTGGATGTCATGATCGATGAGGGGGCGCTGCCGGTGGAGCGTCCGGGTCGGTACGATATTCGGGCGTTTCTGCTGCGCGGAGAGGCGATGGGCGGTAAAAGCAGTGGCGAGTGACTAGTGGTTAGTGGCTAGTGACCAGTAAAGCTAGAGGAGAGGAACGTGTGAGGAGGGATGACGAGAAAGCGGGAAGAGTGGAAGAAAGGAAGGGTGGAAGACGGGGAAAGCGGTGGCTAGTAAAGGCCGTGGGAAGAGGGGAAAGAAGGAAGGCAAGAAAACGAGAAGACGCGAAAACGGGGGGACGAGAAGATGGAAAAGGGGGAAGATTGGAAGGCGGGAAGTCGAGTGAACGGGAAAACGGGAAAGGAGTAATCGTCTGAACTGTGATTCATGGGATTAAGTGATTACCCAGATTTAAGTCGCTGGATTGTTATTCACTCAGTTGATCGTTCGCTGGATCCGGTCCTAAGGGAGTCGCGATTCGGAGATCGCTCCTACAGGAGTTGGATTTCGCGGTGCTCAATTCAGACTACGGATTGCTGTTGTCCGGGAGTCTGGGTCCGAGCGGGTAGTATCCACATTAGAAGTCAGCTAAAGGAGAAAGAAAATGAGAACGTATCTGTTGCGTTTTGCCTTGTACTTGATTGTCGTTTTTTTCAGTTTTACCGCGCCCAAGCTGGCGACGGGTTCGGTTCTGCCAGCAGTAGACAACGTTGCGCCGAACGACTGGCAACATGATAATCGGCGATATGCCCGAAGTCTGGCAAGTGCGGATGTCGGCGAGCCCCGCACCGTCAGGCTCATCTACTTCCTTCCGAATGATCAAGACTTTCGCCCGGAAGTGGTGCAGCGCATGAAAGTCGAGATTCGCCTTCTTCAAGCGTTTTTTAGGGAACAGATGCAGGCGCACGGTTACGGCGCCAAAACCTTTCGGGTTGAAACCGACGCGCAAGGTGAACCGGTGGTTCATCGCGTGAATGGGCAACATTATAACGGTTACTACCAAAAGACCGATGTTGCGGGCACTACGCTTGCCGAGATTGAACCGAAGTTCGATGTCTATGAGAATATCTACATGATTGTGATCGACAATCACAGAGCACGGATTGGGCCGCTGTTCGGCGTTAGAGGATACGGACTCAACCATAACAAAATAGCCGGATACACCCTGCTCCCCGGGGAATTTGAATTTGAGACTGCAGCACACGAACTTGGTCACGCCTTCGGTTTGCACCACGATTTTCATGACGATGCATACATCATGTCGTATGGTGAAGGAAGCGATGAACTATCCGTGTGCAGCGCCAGCTTCCTCGCGGTGCATCCTCATTTCAATCGCGAGATTCCGCTCGACCAAGAATCTATACCCACCTTGGAACTCATCTCGCCGGTTCATTATCCACAAGGAACAGAAAGCGTCTCGGTGGAATTCAAGGTCAACGACCCCAATGGGTTGCACCAAGCGCTGCTAATTTCAACTACGAGAAGACCTCATAACGCAGAGGGATTTCCCGAGGTAGTGTCGTGCATCCAGTTTGCAGGAGAAACAGGTAAGACAGCGGAGTTTGATTACGACGCCGTTCTTCCGTCAAGCGGATTTGGAAGTGTAGCCGAATGGCCTACTCATCCGATATCGGTGGTTGTGGTGGACCGGCACGGGAACGCTGCCGGCGAGTCTATTCTACTATTTGAAGCGAGACCGGGGCGTATCGCTACCATCGAAACGCCGTCATTCAACCCGAACTTGTTGACGCTCTCGCGAAATGGAGCTCTGATTGCGGCGTCAGGCTCGACGGTTTCGGAGTCTAATGAATATTCGCCACAAGTGCGGTTATGGGAACGCAAAACCGGTGCGAGAATTGCGATGATTGATGAAGCCGCTTCGGCGGCGCTCTCGCCCGATGGAATCACGCTCGCTTATGGGTCATGGACAGGGCTGATAACGATGTGGGACGTAAAGACACAACAGGTAATCGTTCAACTGCACGGGCATTCGGGTTGGTCCTATGCGTTAGCGTTTTCGCCTGACGGCCGGACGCTCGCCTCGGGCGGCCACGATAGGACCGTCAAGTTGTGGGACGTTTCGTCGGGAACGATGATTGTCTCGCTTGGCGCACACCGGGAGATTGTGAATTCTGTCGCGTTTTCGACGGATGGGCGCAGGATTGCGTCCGGATCGGAGGACGCGACGGTAAAACTGTGGGACGTTGTGACGCGAACCGAAATCGACACGCTAGAGGGCCACTCAAATCCGGTCAGTTCGGTTGCGTTTTCGCCTAATAGTGCCATTCTTGCTTCCGGTGTGGTAGATGGTAGCGTGGTGCTATGGGATGTCGACGCGCGGGCAATCATTGCGCGCTATACGGTGGATTCGGGGATGGCGAATTCTGTGGCGTACTCGCCGAATGGGATTCTTGCTGCCGGCGGTGGTCGGAATAAATCAGTGATGCTCTTGGACACAACTACAGGCGACGCTTTGGACCCTCTGCTTAATACGGAACCGATTGATTCTATTGCTATTTCTCGTGATGGCAGTGTGCTTGCTACTTGCACGTCCAGTGATAGGAGCGGCCGCATTGAACTGTGGGAGCTACCGGTTTTATCGGCGCGGTCAAATGAGATCGTCCCGGATGCACGGCTCCGTACAGCCATACGAATTAGTCTCGGCAAGCCAGCCGGGGCACCGATAGGACTCGAGGAATTAGCCATGTTGAAGAGTGTTTTCGCGAAGGACGCTTCTATTTTTACATTGGCCGGGCTTGAGTTTGCGACGAATCTAGAATACCTCTGGCTTGGCGAAAACAATATCGTGAATCTCTCGCCTTTAGCCGGGTTAACCAACCTTCACACTCTGTTTCTTCAGCGAAACAGCATTTCCGATATCGCACCTTTGGCGAGATTAACCAAACTGAAATCTTTATACCTATATGAAAACAGAACCATCTCCGACCTCTCCCCCTTACAACGCTTGACCAAATTGATTGTGCTAGATCTCTCAAAAAATAGTATCTCCGACCTCACTCCGCTGTCCGCGTTAAACAACCTGGAACAACTCTTTCTTGCAGGCAACAAAGTAACTGATACATCGGCACTCGCCGGTTTGACCAAGTTAATAACTCTTCATCTTGCCGCTAACTCGATTTCGGACATCTCGCCGTTGGTAGCCAACTCGGGATTGGGAGAGGGCGACACGCTGTTCTTAAGGATAAATCCGCTAAATTATGAAGCGGTCAACTCGCACATTCCGCTGCTGCAGGATAGAGGGGTTACGGTATCCTTTGATGACCGTACGCCCACAACGCTTGAGACAGTTTCGGGCGAAGCGCAGCAGGGGGTGCCCTCCGCACTACTGCAAGATCCTTTCGTGGTTGAAGTTCGGGACGAGCACGGCGATGTGTTCGAAGGGGTTCCGGTGAGGTTCGGTGTGCCGAGTGGTGGCGGAATGCTTAGTGTATCGGACACGACGACGGACGCCGATGGGCGGGCGCAGAGCGTTCTCACCTTTGGAGAACGCGATGGGACAATCACCGTGACCGTTTCGGCTGCCGAAATTGCGAAACGGGTGACGTTTACGGTTGTTTCGGAGGCAATCCCGCCGCAGATACCGGCGGATGTGAACGGGGATGGTGTAGTGAATATCTTCGACTTGACGCTGGTGGCGCAGGCGTTCGGGAAAAATGGGTTGGAGGGGGATGTGAACGGGGACGGGGTTGTGAATGTGTTTGATCTTTTACAGGTTGCGGCGGCGATTGGGGACGCGGGCGCCGCGCCTTCGGCGCATCCACACACCCTTGAGCAACTCAGCACGACGGATGTCGCGGGTTGGCTCGCACAGGCACGTGGTTTGGAAGTCGGCGATGCGAGTTTGGAACGGGGAATTCGCTTCCTTGAACAGTTGCTTGCGGCGTTGACGCCGACAGAAACGGCACTGTTGCCGAATTACCCGAACCCGTTCAATCCGGAGACGTGGATACCGTATCGGCTGGCGCAGGGGGCGGAGGTGGCGATTACGATTTATGATGTGAACGGCGCATTGGTGCGGCGATTAACGCTCGGGCATCAGGCGGCGGGGTATTATGCAGATAGGGGAAGAGCGGCGTATTGGGACGGGCGGAACGAACGGTGGGAGTCGGTTGGGAGCGGAGTTTACGTCTATCAACTGCGTGCGGGGGATTATGCGGAGGCACGGCGGATGGTGATTATCAAGTAATGGAAGGCTGGAAGGGCGGTAAAGCAGAAAACGGGAACGGGAGAAATCGGGAGGAGGGGAAGATTGGAAGGAGGGAAGGGTGGAAGATCGGAAAAAGGGAAAACGAGAGGACGGGAAGGGAGAATGATGGGTGATTGTCTGAATCGCAGATTACGCGGATGAAAGTCGCTTGATCCCAACCTACGGGCTAGCCACAATCCGGCGGGGCAAGATGCCCCGCCTACCATCATCGGGCGAGTGAGGATCTCTATCGCACTCCTTGTTCAGTCGCTTGATCCCAACCTACAAACTACGGGCTTGCGTATTTCACATGATTCAAATTGGGAAAGGTGGTGCCTCAGATGAAGGTAACGGTTACGTCGTTTATTGTTCTGGCTCTGTTTACGCTCAACAGCTTCGCCCAAGAATACACACGATGGCATCTGCCGGAAGGCGCTCGAGCACGTCTGGGTAAGGGTACGGTGAATGGGGTTACGTATTCCCCGGACGGCGCCCGGATCGCTGTCGCGACTACTATCGGTATCTGGCTCTATGATGCCGAGACGTTCAAAGAGGAGGCGCTTTTAATCGGGCACTCGGGCAGGGTCAAGAGTGTGGCATTCAGCCTGGACGGCGGGATGCTTGCCAGTGGCGGGGAGAGTGAGGACATGACGGTGCAACTGTGGAACGCTACAACCGGTGAACATCTGCATAGCCTCACCGGGCACACGTATAAGGTCAGTAGCGTCGCGTTCAGCCGGGATGGTAAAACGCTGGCAAGCGCGAGTTGGGACGAGACGGTGCGGCTATGGAATACCGAAACAGGTGAACATCTGCGCACACTCAAAGGGCATACGGGGCTGGTCGATAGCGTTGCATTCAGTCCGGATGGCAGTACCATTGCCAGTGCCGCGAGTAATCGGGACGAAACGGTACGGCTGTGGGATGTCAACACGGGTGAGAATCTGTGGACGCGCGCGGGGAATCCGCGTGGGGTCACCATCGTAGCGTTCAGTGCCGATGGCAGTACGCTTGTCAGTGTCGGTGCGGACGGAATAGTGCGACGATGGGATGCCGCAACGGGCCAACCGCAGAAGCAAAACCTCGAGTATGAAGGCTCGGTACTAGCCATCGCCTACAACGCAAAGAACAATATGGTTGCGATTGGGGACATACCCGGAGGCGTAGCGCTGTGGGATGCCACAACGGACCAAGTCCCGAGAGTACTCTTCGGGCACAGAACGCACATCACTACCCTAGCGTTCAGCCCAGACGGAGGGAGGCTTGTCAGCGCGAGCGCCGGCGGGACATTGCGATTATGGAATACGGAAACAGGCGAACAAAAGCACGTGTTCACCGAGCATACGGATGGAACTACCGGTCTGGCGTTCAGCGAGGACAGCAGGATGATTGCCAGTGCGAGTAATGGGAAGGTATTTCTGTGGGATGCCAACACGGGGGAACGTTTACGCACGTTCTCCGAGCGTTGGAAGTATGTTTATAGCGTCGCGTTCAGTCAGGAGAGCGGGATTATTGCCGGTGGGAGTAATGGGGAAATCCAATTGTGGGATGTCAACACGGGCGAACTGCTTAGGGCACTCACCGGGTATCCGGGTGAGTATCGCAGCCTGTCATTCAGCCCGGATGGACGGCTGCTTGCCAGTGGTGGCGGATCTACGGTACTACTCTGGGATGTCGGCACCGGCGAACTATTGCATACACTTCCTTGGCATATCGCGGAAATAACGAGCTTGGCGTTCAGTCGGGATGGAGATACACTTGCCGCTGGAAGTAAAGATCGCAGCGTGACGCTATGGGATGTCGGCACCGGCGAACGTCAACGCACGCTTACCGGACACAGCGATGAGGTGGTCAGTGTAGCGTTTAGTCGAGATGGACGGGTGTTTGCCAGTGCGACTTCCCGCGCACTTATACTGTGGAACACCGTTACTTGGACGAAACTGCACACACTGGCGGGTGATGCGTACGGAAACAGTAGTGTCGCCTTCAGCCTAGATAGCAGGACGATTGCCAGAGGAGGTCTCGGCTCGACGGTACGGCTCTGGAATACCGCTACGGGTGAACTTGAAAACTCGTTCACGGGTCACAGTCCCATCGTTACCAGCATGGCGTTCAGTCCGGATGGCAGGACACTTGCGACCGGGGTTTTGGACGGGCCGGTGCTGCTTTGGGACGTCGTTCCTTCCCCCGCTGTGAGTTCGACGGTCAGCATTACGCCCACTGTCGCCACATCGCCGCGGGTTGGAGAGCAGCTTACGCTATCACTTGACATCGCCGCGGGGGAAGATGTGGTGGGCTATCAGGCAAGTGTCCACTTTGACTCTACGGTGCTCCGATATGTCGAGAGTGCCATCGGCGATTACCTTCCAGAAGGATCGTTCTTTGTGCCGCCAGTTTTTGAGGGGAATCGTGTGACGCTTGGCGGGACGGCATTCGCCGGAGTAAGTACGGGTGACGGAACGCTCGCTACGCTCACGTTTGAGGTACTCGTCGTTAAACCGTCTAGATTGACGTTATTCAATGTCTACGTGGTGAATTCCAAGGGAGAGCGTGGATATCCTGGCATTGTAGATGGGCAGGTGATTGAGCCGCCGCCGTTAGCGGGTGATGCCAACGGCGATGGCTTGGTGAACATCTTGGATTTGGTTCTGGTCGCCGCCAACATCGGCGAAACCGGCGAGAATGATGCCGATGTGAACGGGGATGGCGTGGTGAATATTCTTGACCTTGTTCAGGTTGCGGGGGCGATTGGGGGCGCGGAGGTCGTCGAGCCGCCGCTGCTCGTAGAGGATGTCAACGGTGATGGAGAGGTGAACATCTTGGATTTGGTGCAGGTCGCCGCAAACTTAGGGAAAATCGGCGAGAATGATGCCGATGTGAACGGGGATGGCGTGGTGAATATTCTTGACCTTGTTCAGGTTGCAGGGGCAATTGGGGGCGGCGGTGCGGCACCTTCGGCGTATTCCTTAGACCTGTCGATTATTAGCGCCGCGGATGTCGCGGGATGGCTCGCGCAGGCACAGGGCTTGGGCGTGGGAGATGCGAATTTGGAACGGGGAATCCACTTTCTTGAGCAGTTGCTTGCCGCGTTGATGCCGGATGAGACGGTGCTTTTGCAGAATTATCCGAATCCATTTAATCCGGAGACGTGGATACCGTATCGCCTGGCGGAGGGGGCGGAGGTGGAGATTGCGATTTATGACGCAAAAGGAACGCCGGTGCGGCAGTTGGCGCTTGGGTATCAGGCGGCAGGGTATTATGCAGATAGGGGAAGAGCGGCGTATTGGGACGGACGGAATGAGAACGGAGAACCGGTTGCGAGTGGAGTTTATTTCTATCGGTTGCGGGCGGGGGATTATGCGGCGATGGGGCGGATGGTGGTTGTTAAGTAGGGGGAAGAGAAGCAGTGACCAGTGGCGAGATGGGAAGGGGGATAAAGCAGAAAACGGGAAGACGGGAAGGATGGAAGAGGGGAAGGATGGGTAATTGTCTGAACTAGGATTAATGGGATTAAGGGATTTCGCAGATTAGGTTTGGTTAGGTGGCATCTTTTGTAGGGGCGGGTTCGGTGCGGTTGGAAAGGGATTTACTATCGCCCTCGCTATTCACTCGGTTGATCGCACCTACGGGATGGCTTTGGGCGGGGCTGGGTGCGGTTGGAAAGGGATTTACTATCGCGCTAGCTTTCCACTCGCTTGATCGCACCTACCGTATGGGTTGGGTTGCGCGTGGAAGTCAAGGGGACTGATGTTTCTTCGTCATGCCTTGATCTGGTGGAGGGTTGCGGCATACGGAGTATGCCTATTACGGGGTAGTGTCAAAGGGGGTTGTTATGTCTCAGATTGATCAGGAAATTGTGGTGCAGGCGGATGAGCTTCGTGAATTTGCGTGTGCGCTTTATCGGAAGGCGGGGGTGAGCGAGGAACATGCGGAACTGATGGCGGAGCTCCAGGTTGAAACGGATTTGCGGGGGGTGCATTCGCACGGGACGCGGCATGCGCCTTCTTACATAGAGCAGATTCTTTCTGGAGGTTTGAACCCCGATCCGGAGATTCGGGCGCTGCGGGAGGGCGGCAGCTATGTGCTCTTTGACGGCGATAACGGGCTGGGTCATGTGGCGAGCGTGGTCGCCATGAGGGCGGCTATCGACAAGGCGACGTCGACGGGTATAGCGGCGGCAGCGGTGCGTAACGCGGGCCACTTTGGGGCGGCGGCGTGTTTCACGATGATGGCTGTCGAGGAGAGGATGATTGGGTTCGCAACCACGAATACAGGGGGAGCGTCGGTTGTGGCACCGGGCGGTGCAGAACGGGTCGTGGGAAACAACCCGCTGAGCTATGCGCTTCCGGCAGGGGAGGAATTGCCCATCGTTTTGGATATGGCGTGCGGGGCTTCGGCGTGGGGCAAGATTCTCACTATGAATATGTACGGTCAGCCGGTGCCGAAGGAGTGGTTCTTGGGCGGGGACGGGGAGAGTGTCACAGATCCGAGCGAAGGGCATTTGATGATGCCGGCGGCGGGGCCGAAGGGGTACGGGTTGGCGCTGGTTATGGGCATCCTGGCGGGGCCGCTGGTGGGCGGTTTAATGTCGTGCAACGCCTTGGAGGAGCCTTCGAAGCATTTCTTTATCGCGATTAACGTGTCGAGTTTTACGGACTTCGAGGCGTACGCGGCGGAGGTGGATCGCGGTATTCGGACTGTCCGCGCGTCGAAAACGGTGGAAGGGGTTGATCGGGTCTATTTGCCGGGGGAGATTGAGTGGCGGAAGCGGGAGAAGTGGATTGAGAGCGGGATTCCGCTTCATAAGGTGCATTTGCGCAGTTTGGCGGAGATTGCGGAGAAGCTAGGAGTGGAGGTCTTTTGGGAGGAGTGAGGGCAAGACCGGAAGACGTGAAGAGAGAAACAGTTGCGAGAGGTCAGTGGGGCGTGAGGAAGGATGGAAGGGTAACTGTCTGAATCACTGATTACGCGGATTACACGGATTGAAGTCGCCTGATTGTTCGTTATCCGAGAAATGGTTGGAGGGTGGAAGGAGGGGGAATCGGGAATTCTGGATCTGGGTCCGGTATTCTCTGCGGTGCACATTGCGCTCCTCTGGAGCGCGGGGAATAGGGCCCATTACGCTCTATTGACATGTCGCTCCGCTGGAGCGATAAGATGGATTCTCTCAAGTAACACTTTCTCCAAAGCGAGTGATAGAGCGAAAAACGAGTGTTACTTGCTGAAAGAATTATTCCGACAGGGATAATGGCGCGCTACCAAGAAGCATGTGTAACTTGCGGCACGAATCTTTCCGCCAGGAATAATGAGTGCTGTAGACACACAGAATCTCAATCGTGCGGGATTTGGGATTGCGCGTGTTCGGACGGATTCGAGGCAAGACGATCTACAATCGCGCTCGCTATCCGGGCGATTGATTTCCTCAGGGCTTTTAGAGGCTGGTGCGCAGTGCGCACCCTACAAGCTTATCCGGTTGCTTGAGGGATTTGCTATCGCGCTCCTTATTCAGTCGGTTGATTCTACTTCACAATCACCATCCGTCGTGACGCCGCATAATCACCCGCTTGGAAGTGGTAAACATAAATCCCGCTCGCAACCGCTTCCCCGTCTTCGTTCCGTCCGTCCCAATACGCCGCCTTTCCACGCTCCGCGTAATACCCCGCCGCTTGATTCCCGAGCGCCAACCGGCGTAACAGCGTCCCCTTCGTGTCATAAATCGTAATCGCCACCTCCGCCTCTCGCGCGAGACGATACGGTATCCATGTCTCCGGATTGAAGGGGTTCGGGTAATTCGGCAACAGCGTTGTCTCTTTCGGTGTTAACGCCGCAAGCAACTGCTCAAGGAAGCGGATTCCCCGTTGAAAATTCGCATCGCCGACGCCTAAACCCTGTGCGAGTGCGAGCCATCTTGCGACATCCGCAGCGCCAATAATTGTCAGGTCTAAGGAATATGCCGAAGGCGCGGCTCCGCCACCCCCGAGCGCCCCGGCAACCTGAACAAGGTCAAACACATTGACAACCCCGTCCTCGTTTACATCCCCCTGCAAGCCATCTTTCCCGAACGCCTGCGCCACCAGGATCAAGTCTAGGATAGTCACCACCCCATCACCGTTGACATCTGCCGGATTCTTAGGTTTCATCCGAAGATACATTTCGCCGTCAAGATTCGGCAGCTCATGCTCCGTGTTCACCAGTCCGCTGGCGACGCCCTGCACCTCCTCCGGCAGCCGTATCACCTGCGCCTCCCCGCTGTGATTGTACACTGCCCACCCATTCGTGAACTCGCGTATATAAAGCCCATCTGTCCCTTGATACAGTTGCCCCTTCTCCCCCACCGGCTGCCCCAAATCCGCATCCCAGAAATCGTACCAGTAGTGATGAAAGCCCTCTGAGGGGCTGGAAAACAATACATAACCGTCGGACATAGTAAGGCTGAGAGCGGTTAACGCGCGCATCGAGCTCAGATTAACAGTGGCGTCTAAAGGCGCCGAGTCGTCACTAGAACCCTCAAGAGCATTGATACGTGGCTCGCGCACGTTGTTTTCGAGCCATGGAAGGACCACCTCAACAGAGGTTAAATCATGAGTAGCTACACCTTCTATGAAACCACCATTAATGAATCCACTAGATAATGGTATTAAACCGCGGTTGGTGTTACCCATAATCAAAAAATCATCTCGCGTCACGGCCCGAATGCTCCTCATAATATTCAGTCGGGCTTGAGTTTCTTGAGCTAATGTTCGGAAGATCCGCACGTTGTTGCCATCCCAACCTCCCAGCACCTGCCACTCTTCCGCCCAAAAATCAAAGAAAATGCCGTCATATAATCCACAGGAGGATACCGCAATCGCCTGCTGAATGATTATATCCTGAACATGCGGGTGCGTAAAATCTATTAAGCCAACTGTATCGTTTATGCTGCCGTCGGCTTTAGCCTCGTGGAAAATGCTCCCATCGTCATTTCGAATCCAATATGGCCAGTTAAGGGGAAAATAATCTAAGTCCGCAGCTCGCATCGCAAGAGTGAGTAAAAACACCATTTGTGGGTTGAGTTCAATCAATTCGTCGCGGCGACCCATTGCTTCCGCAACGTCGCCTTTGAGTCGATGTTGTTTACCGTATGGCGTCATAGACAACCCAAATTCCTCAACCGTAAACCACAAGTCATGCTTCGCTATGTTTTCGGCGTCGGACAGATCAGGACGATTCCTGATGGGCGCCCAACCATACCCACTCCATCGCGCAATAATTGATGGATAGCTCCTATTATTCAATCGCGGCATAAGTGGAAGCGGCGGCATTTCGCAAAACTGATCGTAATAAAATATATCAAGCGATAGCTCGTCTAGCGGAGAATAGTCGAGGATGAGATTTTCATGAATTTCAAGTTTCTTTAGTGACACCAATGTCGCTAATGGGCTCACATCTTTAATCTGATTATGATTTAACTGGAGGACCTCGAGACTGCTTAGACCCGCCAAAGCCGAAATATCGACAATTTCACACCGGCTTAAATCAAGAAACCTGAGCATGGCCAAACCTGCGATTGGGGTTACGTCAGCCACCGCATTTCCCCGTAGGTTTATTTCGACGAGCTGAGAGAGCTGCGACAATGGGCGTACGCCGCTGATTTGACAGTTCGGCAGGATCAACCGGCGCAAGTTGGTCAAATCCGAGAGTGGAGACAAATCCGCAATGGGATTCTCTCCCAGCGCTATATGGTTTAGTTGGGTCGCAACTTCAAGCCCTGACAGATTACTTATACCACTGTTGTATGATTCGAGATAGGTCAGCCGGCTCATATCATGTTGCGTGATGGGATGTTCGCGCCTAACGCCAAGCGCATCTGCAATCGCCGTTCGTAGTGCGTCGTCCGGAATGATAATATCACTGGCATATGCCGCACACGTTACAAATAGAGCAGCCAGTACATTGATAATGCGTTTAATCTGCATAGATCTCTCCTTGAATTATGTGCGGCTTTTCGCAAAACGGTCGAAGGTTGGCCGTTTCAATACCGCACGTATGGCATCTGGCTGTACAGCGCTATCCATTGAATGACTATTAAGCTGAATGATGGCTAAGCCCTCGATACCGTAAAACGTGAAGTCCGAGGATTTGGCAGATGTGAGCCATTCATTTACGGCACGCGCCACACCCTGCGTGTCTTCCGAAAAATAGTCGTGTAAAATGAGCCACCCTCCGTCCAAGAGTCGAGGCAGGATGAGGTTTAGTTCTGCGAGTGTGGGTTCATAGTGATGACTCGAATCAATAAACGCCACGCGTAACGGTTGTTGCCAGAAATGTGTGAGAAATGATACGGTGTCTGACAGCACAGCCGTGATATGTCCCTCCAACCGGAACTCCCACAGGTTCTCTCGATACTCGAAATACGCATTGTCGAACAACTCACGCAGCGGACGGTAACTCTTTGTATACGAGTCGATAGCGATCAATGGCGTCTCGGTCAACGAATCGTCGCGCAGAGCATGTGCCATTGTCTGAATCGCGGATTTTCACAGATTAAAGGATTTCACGGATTAAATTCGACCAATCGGTGACATATTTGACTCTTCAGAGTTAAGTGTGGAAATGGAGCTAGCTATAGGAATGCTGCAATGACTCGGATTCGGAAGTGCTCAAAGTTGCGAAATCCAAAAGCCCGACGCTTGATGAGTTTGATTTTGTTGTTGATGCCTTCGACGATGCCACTGGTCGTGCGGTGACAAAAGTAATTGGCAATCCGATCCATCCAGTTTGATAACGTCCGACGGAACTGCGGAAAGAGCGCCGCTTTCTCAGCAATGAGGCACCACTTCCGCAGGCGCTTAATCGCCTTTTCTTTCGTGGACTTACACTCGAAGATATGTCGCAAACACTCCTTGAGCCGATGAGCCGTCTTGACCAAGGGAGACACCTGATAAACGCGTTCAAGCGCCGCTTGCTGCTTATGGGTTAAGTCTTGCCGATTCTTTAACAGCGCATAGTGAACGCCTTTCAGTACTTGAGGGAGCGCTTTCTTTTGCTGATTCTTCAACTGCTTGAGTTCCCGGTTGACCGCCTGCATCACATGGAACCGGTCGGCGGTAATCACCGCGTGGGGCAATAATTCGGCACAGACCGTATCATAGGGATTCCACATGTCAATGGCGACTTCTTGAATCTGTGCACGCTCAAAAGGCGATAGCTGTTGAAGTCGCGCCCTGAGTTTCTCTTGGGTTCGTGCTTTGAGCACATCAACGACTTCTTTGGTGTCTAGATTCGTCAGAATCAAGGCGAAGTCTCCTTTTCCCTTGCGCAACGCGATTTCATCAATGCACAACGGAATCTCTATCGCCCTCGCTATCCGCTCGGTTGATCGTTTAAGAGTAGCAAAGGGGGTTAAGGGGATGCGACATCTCGCTTCGTGGAAGAAGATGCTTTCAATCTGGTCATAAGTCAGCCCTTCAGCGCGGTGTACCACGCTGATGTTATTCTCTCGAACTTGAAGGAATATCCAATTTTGGTAACGATGGGTGTAATCGCGTCGCTCGTCGACAAAGCCTAGGGATTCGGAGAACGCCCGGTGGCAATCTTCACAGAAGAATCGACGTCTGACAAAGCGGAGATAAGTCGGCTTGCCACTGATAGGGAGGTCACGAATGATGCGGAGGTGTCTTTCGTGCAACGTTTTTGAGGTTTTGCCACAGTGTGGGCATGCCGCTATCTGAGATATCGATTCAATGTCCAGTGTGATTTTATCTGTCCCAATCTCGGCAGAAACCACTTGGTAGCTAGTACAGCTTGGCATAATTGTCGTATGAGTTATACGTTCAGTAAAGGTAGGTGCGATTTCCTAATCGCACCGTTAGTGAATGTACAGTTTAAGTGGACGTACAAAGGCGCCCCTTAACCGTTTAATCCACTTAACTATTTCCGCCAACGTGTACTAGGAATGTCGAGCAGTTGTGTCAAAAGTGCATACATCGGAGCCTCCAGGGTAATATCGGGGCGTATTGAAATCAACTTCAACTTATAGGAAAAACGCTCGTGCCTTTAGCAAGTTTCATTCCCACAATTAACTCTGAAGAACCACATATTTGACTCAACCGACGTCATTTGTCTAATTAGCGGCCAGGTTGCGAAAGAACCAATCTCTTAAACTTCAAACTTTTGCCTCCGAAATTGATTAGTAAGCCCACTTCCATCCGATAGGCTTTCAGATAGTTCAACATCTGAGCGATGTGCACATCCTCCAATACAGCAATAGCCTTCAATTCCACCAAGACTTTTCCTTCGACCACAAAATCTGCTCTGCGAGTCCCAATAGGCTCTGGACACTCTTTGTAGAAAATGTCCTGCTCAATTTCGCGCGCAAATGTCAAGCCCACCCGTGCCAGTTCAAGCGCCAGTGCTCGCTGATATATCACCTCTTGGAACCCGTTACCCAAAAACCGATGCACCTCTAACGCAGCCCCAATAATCTTCTCGGTTATCTCTCCGTGCTTCAGATGACCGTACATTTTTTGTATCCTCTGAGTATGCGTTGGCTTCAGGATTCCCAAACTGTTGTGGATTAAAGATTCCCTCTTTTAATCCGTGTAATCTGCGTAATCTGATTAATCCGTGATTCAGAACTGATTCGCCACAAACACCAAATCAAACACATTCAGCACGCTGTCCTCATTCACGTCCACCGGGTTTTAACTGGTCACCGACCACAGGCCACTGGCCACTATTTTACAATCACCATCCGTCGCGACGCCGCATAATTTCCCGCCCGGAATTGATAAATATAAATCCCGCTGGCAACCGTTTCCCCGCGTTCATTCCGACCGTCCCAATACCCCGCCTTTCCACGCTCCGCGTAATACCCCGCCGCTTGATTCCCGAGCGCCAACCGGCGTAACAGCGTCCCCTTCGTGTCATAAATCGTAATCGCCACCTCCGCCTCTCGCGCGAGACGATACGGTATCCATGTCTCCGGATTGAAGGGGTTCGGGTAATTCGGCAACAGCGTTGTCTCTTTCGGTGTTAACGCCGCAAGCAACTGCTCAAGGAAGCGGATTCCCCGTTGAAAATTCGGGTCAACGACGCCTAAACCCTGTGCGCCTGCAAGCCATCTCTCGACATCCGCGGCGCTAATAATCGACGCGTCTAGGGAATATGCCGAAGGCGCAGCTCCGCCGCCTCCGAGCGCCCCGGCAACCTGAACAAGGTCAAACACATCCACAACGCCGTCGCCATTCACGTCTCCCTCTAAACTATCCGTCCCGAACCCCTGCGCCACCAGCGTCAAATCCAATATATTCACCACACCATCTCCGTTCACATCCGCCGGATTCTGAGGCGCTACCCGCAGATACATCTCGCCGTCCAAGTTGGGGAGCGCATGCTCCGTGTTCAGCCAGCCGCTGGCGACCCCCTGCACCTCCTCCGGCAGCCGTATAACCTGTGGCGACCCGCTGTGATTATACACTGCCCAACCATTCGTGTACTCCCGTATATAAAGCCCATCTGTCCCTTGATACAGTTGCCCCTTCTCACCAACCGGCCGCCCCAAATCCGCATCCCAGAAATCGTACCAGTAATGCCGATAATTTTCAACGGCACTCGTGAACGACACATAGCCATCGGAATGCGTGAGGCTCAACGTTGTGGCGACTCGCATCCAGCGAAAGTTAGCCGGAGAATCTAGGGGTTCGCTGGGAATCTCGTAGGTGTCCAGCGCGTTGATACGAGGACCTCTTAGATGGGTATCTAGCCAATTGAGAGACTGCTCAACAGTGGTTATGCTTATTTCCGAATTACCGTTCGACGGGATAGCTGGCAATGTAGTTTCCATGAAGCCACCGTTAATGTAAGGCCCGGTTCTTGGGATTATACTGTAATTGGTGTTGCCCATTATCAAAAAGTCGGGCCTAGTCTCAGCGCGGATGCGTCGTAGAACACTATCTCGAGCGCGTTGTTCTGCTTCATTCCCCCGGAATTTATGTGACCAATCGGTGAACCGATCAGCAAGAACGGCGTCATGTTCGTTCCACCAATCAAAAAAAATGCCATCGTACAAACCACACTTCGATACGGCAATAGCCTGACGAACAATTCTATCCTGCATGTATGGGTGCGTGAAGTCGATTAATTCTCCTTCTACAATGTTTCCCTGCGCGTCTCTTACCCAATGTGGTGAGTCTTCCGGCAAATAACCAGTATTACTCCTACCACCACTAGATCTCATCCTAACTTGAACAAGAAAAACCATATTGGGATTGAGAGCAAGAAATTCCTCTCGCCTCCGTATTGCCTCGTCAAGGTGTCCGACAAGCCTAATTTCTTCGGGGCCGTATTCAAATCGTAAGCCGAACATGGGGGCACTAAACCACAAATCGTGCTGGGCGAGATTTTCGACACCGGTCAGTTCGGGACGATTAAGAATAGGAGGCCAACCAGGCCTACTCCATCTAGCAACTATGGAGGGATAGCTCCTGTTCTTAATTCTATCACGGACGGGAAATGGTGCGAGTTCGCATGTTTGATCGTAAGTAAAATGAGAAAGTGCGAGTCCGTCGAGCGGGCTATGATCTATGACGTTGTTGTGCTCAATTTCAAGTAACTCCAAGCGCGTGAGATTAGCGAGCGGCGCAATATCCGTAATTTTATTGCCGGTTAACCGCAACTCGAAAAGTTTTGTAAGGTGTGTGAGAGGGCTGATGTCAACTATGACATTGTGTCGAACATTTAGAACGGTTAAGTTTGTGAGCTTTGATAGGGCAGTTATATCGTCAATCGAGCAGCCAGAGAGATCGAGATAGCTTAACTGCGTCAGATTTGCAATCGGTGAGAGGTCATCAAAAGAGTTTCCCCATAGGATGAGGCTTCGTAGATTTTTCGCGTATTCCAAACCGGTGAGGTCGGTTATATCTTGGCTCGCGGCAGACAGTCCTTCAAGTCGTAGCATATGCTCTTTGTTAATGTTAGCGCCGTGGGCGATATTCAACTCGTGCGCGATGGCGGCGCGGAGGTTGGGATCCGGGATATGGACGGGCTGGGCATACGCGACCACGCAAAGAATTAGTACACTAATCGCACACGCCGTCACTCGATTATAGAATCGTCGTTCTTTCATACAATAGCGCTCCTTTTAGTAGCTCGAACTTTCGGTCGGCAAACCTACCGCGGCAACCACAAACATTTCTCTCTCAAACAATTTAAGCAACTCGTCTGCGGTTGATATTGTTAGACGTATGAAAAGGTTCTCATCCGCCTTGCGCCGTCTCAAATCCGTGAAATCCTTTAATCCGTTTAATCCGCGATTCAGAACTGATTCGCCACAAACACCAAATCAAACACATTCACGACGCCTTCCTTGTTCACGTCATCCGAGTTTTTTAACTGGTCACTGTCCAGCAACTGAGCGAATCGCGAAGGCGGTATAGACCCACTGGCCACAGGCCACTGACCACTATTTTACAATCACCATCCGCCGCGACGCCGCATAATTTCCCGCCCGGAATTGATAAATATAAATCCCGCTCGCAACCGCTTCCCCGTCTTCGTTCCGTCCGTCCCAATACGCCGCCTTTCCACGCTCCGCGTAATACCCCGCCGCCTGATTCCCGAACGTCAACCGCCGCACCAGCGTCCCTTTTGTGTCATAAATCGTAATCGCCACCTCCGCCTCCCGTGCGAGATGATACGGTATCCACGTCTCCGGATTGAAGGGGTTCGGGTAATTCGGCAACAGCGTAGTCTCTTTCGGCGTCACCGCTGCAAGCAACTGTTCAAGGAAGCGGATTCCCCGTTGAAAATTCGCATCGCCGACGCCTAAACCCTGTGCGAGTGCGAGCCATCTTGCGACATCCGCAGCGCCAATAATTGTCAGGTCTAAGGAATATGCCGAAGGCGCGGCTCCGCCACCCCCGAGCGCCCCGGCAACCTGAACAAGGTCAAACACATTGACAACCCCGTCCTCGTTTACATCCCCCTGCAAGCCATCTTTCCCGAACGCCTGCGCCACCAGGATCAAGTCCAGGATAGTCACCACCCCATCACCGTTGACATCTGCCGGATTCTTAGGTTTCATCCGAAGATACATTTCGCCGTCAAGATTCGGCAGCTCATGCTCCGTGTTCACCAGTCCGCTGGCGACGCCCTGCACCTCCTCCGGCAGCCGTATCACCTGCGCCTCCCCGCTGTGATTGTACACTGCCCAACCATTCGTGAACTCGCGTATATAAAGCCCATCTGTCCCTTGATACAGTTGCCCCTTCTCCCCCACCGGCTGACCTAAATCCGCATCCCAGAATGTGTACCAGTGGTGGGTGAACACTCCACTTTCACTGTAAAGTACGTAGCCGTCCGAGTGGGTTAAGCTTAGAGTTGTAAAAGCGCGCATCCACCGAAGGTTAGTCGGAGAATCCGGGGGTTCGCTGGGGATTGCGAAGCCCTCCAGCGCGTTTATTCGCGGTTCTCGTAGATTTTTTTCTAGCCAAGACAACGAGTCTTCAACCTCGTTCAGCCTTTCTTCAAGGACTGCGCCAGTATGACTATGAGGTACTACGGTTTCCATAAACCCGCCGTTGATATAAGGCCCGGTTTTAGGAATTATGAAGTAATTGGTGTTGCCCATTATCAGAAAATTCGGGCGCGTTTCAGCTTGGATGCGTTGTGCAATGACTGCTAGAGCACGCACTTCTTCTTCCAGCGTGCTAAAGACGTGTTCGCGTGTTCCATCCCGAGCGCAGAGTCTGCAGAAATACTCATTCCAACCATCGAACATGACTCCATCATACAGACCGCACTTGGATACGGCTATAGCCTGTTGAACTATAATATCTTGAACGGCTGGTTGTCTGTAATCCATTATCCCGTGGTCGTCCTCTGGATGTCCTGCATGCCATTCGATGAAGATATCTCCGTGTTCATCTCGTATCCAACCTGGCCAGTCCGTCGGAAACCGCCAAAGTAGGGCCTCTCGTACGTCAAGGGTGTACAGATGAATCTTGTTGGGATTAAGGGAAAGTAATTCATCTCGCGTGCGGATTGCCTTGTCAACTTCCCCCGATATCGTAAATGCGTTGTGCCCTTTGAGCAAATGTAATCCAAACACATTCACGCTGAACCGTAAATCATGTAGCGCTAAATTTTCTGCATCCGATAAGTCGGGTCGATTGCTAACAGGGGGCCAACCAAATCCGCTCCACCGTGCAAAGATTGACGGGTAACTTCTATTTTCCAACCGTGGTTCAAGTGGAAGCGGCGCCATCTCGCAGGTTTGATCGTAGATAAAATGAGAAAGCGCGAGCGCGTCGAGCGGACTATGGTCCCTTATTTGGTTGTCCTGGATGTCGAGGAATTCGAGACTAGTCAATCCCGCCAAAGCGGCAACATGGGTAATCCGGTTGTTATCGAGCCGCAGGCCTACAAGGTTTGTCAGGTTTGCGAGCGGAGTGATATCTATAATCTGGTTATACCTAAGGTTTAAATCGGTCAGTTGGGTTAACGTTGTCAACGGGCGAATATCATCAATATCACAACCTGCAACAGTAAGGTCTCGGAGGGTTGTGAGATTGGCTAACGGGGTAATGCCAAGCCGAGGAATCGACCACATATGCAGATGTTCCAATTTCGTCAAGCCGGCAATAGGACCAAGGTCGATTGTCGGGTTCTCGGCAATCAGAAGATAGTTAAGATTGGTTGCGAACTCCAAGCCCGTTAGATTTGCAATGCCTTGTCCCCGAACGTCAAGGTCTGTCAGGCGATTCATGTCTTCTTGCGTGATGGGTGAGCCGCGCGGGACGCCCAACGCATCGGCGATGGCGGCGCGGAGGCTGGGGTCGGGGATGTCGACGACTTTGGCGAATGCGGCGCTGGACAGCGCAATGTAGAGCAAAAGATTGAGTGTGATTTTCTGTCGGATGTTCATTGATTTCTCCGTCTAGTCATTGGGGGTAACGGAACCGAAGGGGGTCTACAGGCTGCTGGAAGATGGGTTTCATCTTAGCACACGGGGGAGGAAATGAGAAGGGGAAAAAGCAGTGGTCAGTGACCAGTGGCTAGTGGCTAGCAAAAACCAAGGAAGGGCAATGTGTGAGGAGGGACGGCACGTTGAAGACGGTAAAACGAGAAGACGGAAACGGTGTGAAACGGTGGCCAGTGGGTAGTGGGAAAGGATGGAAGGGTGGTTAATTGTCTGAATGGGATTTCTATCGCACTCATTATCCGTTTGCTTGATCGGATTAAACGGATTACGCAGACTTCGCGGATTAAAGTCGCTTGAGGGAACTCTATCGCACTCATTAGCCATTCGCTTGAACCTACAGGATTTTGGAATTCGTTGGCTACAAACACCAAGTCAAGAATGTTGACAAAGCCGTCGCCGTTCACGTCGTCTTGGGCGATTGTCTGAATCGCGGATTTTGGGATTTACTACCAAGTAACTCTCGACATTGAAGATCTCTATCAGGATTTACTATCGCCTTCGCTATCCACTCAGTTGATCACTCCTTATTCAGTCGCTTGATCTCCGCCGGAGCGCGGGGATTTGGACATATCGCATTCTATCAACATACCGATCCTCTGGATCGAAAACCTGGACTCTATGTCGTAATAAGTGTTACTTGCTGAAAGAATTATTCCGATAGGAAAAATGGCGTGCTATCAAGATTCTGAACTTACCCCCATCCTTTAGACAGCAAAGAAGGAGATTTAAGAAATAATATCCAACTAATTCTGGTCAGGTTTCAACGCCTGAAGTTATCGGAAATACACCTCGTATGGGGTGCGGTAGTCGAGCGATTGATGCAACCGCTCTCGGTTATAAAAGTTGAAATAGTCTCTCAATCGACGATGAGCCGTGTTCATTGAGTCATAGTCGTTGAGATAAACCTCCTCATATTTGACACTACGCCAAAGCCGCTCAATGAAAATGTTGTCAAAATAGCTGCCTCTGCCGTTCCAACTGATGGCAATGTTAGAGGCCTCAAGTCTACCAGTAAACGCCTCGGAAGTAAACTGGCTTCCTTGGTCGTTGTTAAATATTAACGGACTCGATTGACGAAGGGCTCGTTCGAGAGCCGAAAGACAAAAGAATACATCAAGTGAGTTTGACAGTTCCCATGACAACACGTAACGGGAAAACCAATCCATAACGGCTACTAGATAAACATATCCACTACTCAAGCGAATATAGGTTATGTCAGTTGCCCAGACCTGATTCGGTCTGGTGATACTTAATCCTTTCAACAGATAGGGATACGTTTTTGACGGTTTGCCCATACCGGAGGTTTTGGGCTTGGGATAGATGGCAGCTAATCCCATCTTCCGCATTAACCTTGCCACTCGTTTCCGATTGACAGTGTGTCCTTGAGAACAAAGCCATTCAGTCAATCGAGGTACCCCGTAGAACGGCGTCTTGGTGTACTGTTCATCTAACAGACGCATGTAGAGCAGATTTTGTGGTGACTCCCCTACAGGACTGTAATAGAACGATGCTCTAGACAAGCCTAGGAGTTCGCACTGTCTCGCAACCGACAATGAACGGTACTCCTGTTCAACAAGCTGCCGCTTCTGTTCAACGGAGGCGTTGAGTTTTTTTTTCAAGCCAGTCCAATTCTACCTTCAACTGACCAATCTGACGATAGAGCTCAGGCACTAACTGGTCGTTATCGGAAGCCGTTTTTGAGCGTCCGTTTGTAAACAGTTGAGGTAATTCCTCAAGAACCTGTTTTTTCCACTGGCTGACTTGCGCTGGATTAACACCGTATTCACTGGCAATCTGACTGATAGTTTGCTGATTCTTAATGGCTTCAAGGGCCACTTGTGCTTTGAATCGGCCATCACGCTGTTTTCTGTGGGACATGGTGGAGAAACTCCTTTCTTTTTCGTGGCGTTTCCGAGCCCTATTTTCGCCCAGATGATGACCATTTTGCCAGTCGGAATGATCTCTTATTCAACTGTCTAGTTTTTGGGGGTAATTACATTCACTATCGCCTTCCTTAATCAGTCAGTTGATCCCTCACTATTCGTTCGGTTGATCGTTATCCACTCGGTTGATGGTCGTAGATTGCGCCTGCAAGGGGCGGTGGCGTGAGTGGGGTAAGATGGCGCACCAATTCGCAATTCGGCAGAGCAAGATGCCCTGCCTACGGGAGGTGTTGGGATTTCATTTGATCATGCAAGCAGGTGTTGGGTTTCGCTGTGCTCAATCCAACCTACGGGATAGCAAGGATTGGAGTGGAATGATGGAAGGGACGTAGGAACCGATCCCGAGTTGGATGGATATAAGAAGGGAAATCGGAGGGTTGATGGTCGTAGATTGCGCCTGCAAGGGGCGGTGGCGTGAGTGGGTTAAGATGGCGCACCAATTCGCAATTCAGCAGGGCAAGATGCCCTGCCTACGGTAGGTGTCGGGGGCTCATTTGATCATACAAGCAGGTGTTCGGTTTCGCTGTGCTCAATCCAACCTACGGGATAGCAAGGATTGGAGTGGAATGATGGAAGGGACGTAGGAACCGATCCCGAGTTGGATGGATATAAGAAGGGAAATCGGAGGGTTGATGGTCGTAGATTGCGCCTGCAAGGGGCGGTGGCGTGAGTGGGGTAAGATGGCGCACTCACTCGCAATTCGGCAGGGCAAGATGCCCTGCCTACGGGAGGTGTCGGGATCCCTCTCGATCGTCATATCGAAGATGGAATCCTCATTCATTGTCCATCAGTGGCTGTGGGGTTTGTACTGAACACTTACCGCTATTGAATTCACATCTGCAGAGCCGCCGGCGCGAATGACCTGACTTCCACCAAGGGTTTCCTTTCAGAGGCGGGTTTACCAGTCGTGTGCGCCTCGCGTCTGCCATACAACGCGCTCGCGGGTCTCACGCCGTTCATTCACGCCCATCGCCAGCAATCACGATCAGCCCATATCCACGATGGACGTACCCACCGGGCACTGCTTCCCTGAAATCCGGTGACGGGGATAGATAGCGTGTGAACCGTATTGCTCCTACGGCTTTCAATCTCCGCTTTCAACATTGACATCTGGCCTCACTTTGGATAAACTTTAACCGTGCCGGGTTTGTATCAGCGCCTCCCTAGCTCCGGTGCGATGCAACCCCAAAAAGACAACGGTATAGCAGTGATGAGGGAGAGGTCAGCACAATGCAGAACAACCCCAAAAAGTTAGGTATCCTCTGTATCAGCTTGATTGCCGGGAATCTGATGCTCGCAAGTGTCAGTTACGGGCAGTCTAAGCTCTTGAAGGATGCTGTTGCCGTATGGCTCTTTGATGAGATCACCAAGAAAAAGGAGGGTGGAGCAATAGTTGAGGTGATAAGGGATGCCTCCGGTAATGGTCACGATGCGCGACTTCTGAACGATCCGAAATTGAGGGACGGAAAGTTCGGAATGGCGATGGAGTTCAGTCAGAGGAGGAAAAGTTATCTTGTAGTGCCGGACCATGAAGCTTTGCAACTGACCGATTCTATCGCTATCCTTGCTTGGGTTAAACGACCAGCATCTCCGAGAGACGCGGCGCCATACTATATTCTTGCAAAAGGCAACACGTGGCAATCGGATAGTCCCGCTTACGGCATATCCCTCCACAAGGTTTTTAACAATATGTTCTATTTCTGGTACAAAGGTGGATTTCAGGGAACGGACGGGATAAAAGATGATCAGTGGCATCACTATGCGGTAGTTGCCAAAGCAAAAACTAGGGAAGCGGTTTTGTATATTGATGGAGAGTTGAAGCCGATTAAACACGGGGATGGTGAGAGACGTATTGAATTGGAGCCAACGCCTGAGGGTAGAACGATAGACCTGCATATTGGCGCCCTAACACCGGGAAGATTTGACGCATTAAGTGACAACACCATTGACGAAATTGCTATTTTCAAGACTGCCTTGACTCAGACAGAGATAAGGAAACTGATGACAGTTGGGCTTGACAGAGGGATTTACGCGGTTTCTCCTTCGGACAAACTCGCCACGAGTTGGGGAAGCATTAAACAGAAGCGGTGAGAGCACGCTGTAATGATGACGCCTCTGTTTGAGAGGGTTTTCTGCGGAGGTGTCTTCCAATCGCTACCGATTAACACACGGATATCGAAATGAAACGACCTAACCTGATTGCAACTCTCATTGTAATATTTGTCTTAAGTATGGCTTGCTCTTCGGCTCTCGCCCGGGAAGTGCTTCCGGGTTCTATCCTCCATCTTGATGCGGGAGAACAAAATGCCAGAGATAAAACCTGGAAAAACTTAGGTTTAGCGGGCGGCGAGATACCGACGGCTATGGGGGATCAAACTCCTCAGCTCAGGAACGGGGACATCAGAATCCCGGAGATTGGGTTTAGTCTGAAGACAAAGTGGTACACGGCAAGAGGTGTAGGCCAAGCGTTTTCCAGTACTCCGGGAAAAACGGCTGCACTAAGATTCACGGACTGGACCGCCGAGTTTCTAACGAAGCGCAACGGCGCGAAGTGGCCCGGACTTGTGGTTGCCTCTGAATTTGCCGGATTCCGTTCGGAAGACAACAAAAGCCAAGGATTGCGAATTCTCATGCACGGCGGCGATACGGGAAAGTTCTCCGTGTGGATTAAGGGAAAGCGTTCTGCAAAAGGGAAATGGTTTGGGGCCGATGCACTAGGCATAGATATTGATGAGAAAGAGTGGCGCTGGATAGCTTTTGTCTTTACCAATCGCAGAACCTTGGAAACCTACCAGGACGGCAAAAAGGTTGCCACCCTAGCTACAGATCAGAATTTCGACGGTGAGGAACCGGTGTGGGTTACCGTATTCAGTGCCTGGCAACACCGCGCATTTAACGGCGCAATTTCAGTCTTCCGAATCTACGATCGAACACTGAGTGAAAAGGAGCTTAACCAAAACATAACCGGTGACTTGGCAATTGACCGGGCAAACAAACTCACGACCACTTGGGCTGGGGTGAAAACAGGTTTATAAGCCCAATCGTGAACCCCATACCAGCGGTAAAGAAGGAAGTACCCAGATTGGTGTCAGTCGAGCTGAAGCGAATCTCGTTCCCGGATAGGCAGAGATTGGGTCAGGTGGGGACTGGCACGTTTTTTGGTCAACCAGAGGGACAATCCCAAATGTGAAGTTATACAACCTTAGGAGGTAGTTATGGCAGAGAAGATGAAAGTTCTAATCACGGGCGCGGCGGGCGCCGTTGGATCGGTAGTCGCTAAGGGAATGAAGGATAGGTATAGCATTCGCGGTTTAGACCGCCAACCGATGCCTGATCTTGAAGATGCAATCATCGGTGATGTCGCCGACTTTGACACGATGCTTGAGATAACTCAAGGTATGGATGCGGTCATCCATCTAACCGGCATAGACCACGAATGGGAAGGTGTGCTTCAGAGCAACCTCATCGGCACCTACAATATGTTCGAAGCATCACGTCAGAATGGCGTGCCCCGGATAGCTTATGCCAGTCGTGCGGGAGTCCTCGGCCCGTATTCCAGGCGTGTGCGCCGCACTGTTGATATGGTACCTCGCCCGGTTGGGCATTATACAGTCAGCAAAGTGTTCGGCGAGGCGATGGGGTATTCGTACTCGAGCCAGTACGACATCGGATTCGTTGGGGTGCGGATTGGCAACTTCAACGCCCAAAGACCTCAACCGGAACACCCCCACCATCTCGGTCATGGGGATGCGGTGCGCGTGTTTGAGCGAGCCATTATCCACCCGGACGTGAAATATGAGGTTGTGTTTGGGGTTTCCGACAGTAACTGGCCGCTGTACGATCTTGACCACGGGCGTTTAGCGATCGGGTATTATCCCCAAGACCGTTATGAGCATGAGTGAATCGTCCTGGGTAGATTATCCCATGGCTTATGAAACGCATCAAGCACTGAAATGAAGTTAATCAACAAGTATGCTCAGTATACATCGCAGCTCCTGCAGGAATTGTAACTGTAGAGGGCGATGCAGCATCAATTGTCTGAATCGCGGATTACGCAGATTGCGCGGATTGAAAACAGAGTTTCCCTGTAATTGAACTTAATCTGTGATTCAGACGAACTTCCAGAAACTCGCCATTGTGGAGAGCAAGAGAATGGGCGCAGCACCAAAAGCATTCATTACTTATTCACATAAGGACAAAAAAGAAAGGGAGGAATTGAGAACTCGCCTTGCCGTAATGGAAAACAAAGGCGAGATAGAACTTTGGGACGACAACGAAATCCTTCCAGGCGACGAGTGGTATCAAGACATTGCCGATAACCTTGCCAATTCGGATATTCTTCTGTACTTAGTTTCGGCTGCAAGTCTTGCCTCCAAGAATTGCAACAAGGAGTTGGCAGAGGCGTTGGAAACAAACACACGGGTTATCCCGATTATTCTTGAGGCATGCGATTGGGAGAATCATCAACTAAGTCGTTTCGAGGTTCTGCCGAGCAAAGGCGAGGTCATTAACACATGGGAACCTAAGAGCAATGGTTGGCAAAATGTGGTGGAGGGTATTCGAAAAGTCGTCGACAAAATGCCAACTCAGACGACTGGCAGTGCCCAAAAAGGAACATTACCCGAGTGGGTATTTCAGCAGGGCAACTTTCTGATGATGTTGGGGCAAATTGACAAAGCGATAGAAGCCTACTCATATGCGATAGGACTCAATCCGGATGATGTCAACACCTATAACAATCGCGGGATGGCTTACTACTCCAAAGAAGAACATGCTTGCGCTATCGAAGATTTTACCAAAGCGACAAAAATCAAACCGAATCATGTTGACGCTTATTACAATCGCGGCAATGCTCACGTTCTCAGAGGAGAGGCGGAACGGGCTATTTTAGATTACAACAAAGCAATAGAAATTAAACATGATTATGCCAACGCCTATAGTAATCGCGGGGTGGCCTACTACTCCATTGAGAAGTATGGCCATGCTATGGAAGATTTCATCAGAGCAATTGAACTCAAACCCGACCATGTCAATGCCTACAACAATCGCGGCGTGGCCTACGGAAACAGGGGCGATTATGACCGCGCTATCGAAGACTATGGCAGAGCGATAGAACTGAAGCCCGATGCTGCTGACGCGTATAACAATCGCGGAGTGGCTTACGGCAAGAAAGGGGAATTTGAAGGCTTGCCGAGGCTGGCATCTGCCGTGGTGCGTGCCATCAAAGATTACAACTCGGCAATAGGATTGAACCCTGAGTTTGCGCCTGCATACTACAATCGCGGCGAGGCGTGGTTACGCCTGAGAGAATGGGAAAAAGCCAAATCAGACCTGACTGTTGCCAGAGACAAAGGGATGGATATCATTACTGCGTTTCGTACAGACTACGAGAGCATCGCAGACTTTGAGCGGAGAAATGGCGTGAATCTGCCGGAAGACATCGCCGAAATGTTGACACTCCCGCAGGCTTGAATATTGATAAACTGACAGTAAAAGTGGATTTCGAAGTTAAAAACTTCTCAAGAGAGGTGGAATGATGAGTCGAATCGTCGTCAATCCAGAGATTCTCGCAGGAAAACCGATTATCGAAGGAACTCGTCTCAGCGTAGAGCATGTGTTGGGATTGCTCAACGGCGGCATGTCGGACGCCGAGATTATTGAAGACTACCCGGAACTGAACGAAGAAAGCCTACAAGCGGTGCGCGAGTTTGACTCGTCACGCAGGTCCGCTTCCGGGCGCTCGTCTACTTCGCAGGTAATTCACAATCGAGTGGTAATCAATCTCCCAACTATCCGTGACAAAGTTCGCAATGCTACCCCCTCTCGTCGCTAATATGGACATTGCGGTTACCGTCAATCAGTTTTCACCAGAGGAAAAGAAGCGATGAACAAACCTCTAAAAATATTCATCACCTATGCGCATAAAGATAAAGCGGCAAAGGACAAATTGGTAACACACCTTGATGTCCTGATGCGTGAGGGGTTAATAGCTATCTGGGATGACAACGAAATCACTCTAGGTGACACGTGGCGCGATGTCATTTTCAGCAACCTTGCAGAATCGGATCTTCTCCTCCATCTTGTTTCCGCTTCGAGTCTTGCTTCTGAAGCCTGCAACAAGGAATTGGCCATAGTATTAGGCGCAAAGACAACCGTCATTCCCATCATTCTTGAAAGTTGCGACTGGACGCGTCATCCACTCAGCGGCTACCAAGCTCTTCCAGACAATGGCAAACCGATTAACGAGTGGTTTCCTGAGAGCAAAGGTTGGCAAAATGTGGTGGCAGGTATCCGAAAAGCCTTCTACAAAGCGCGGTCTCAGGCTGAATTGGGGTTCCAACAGGGCAACGTTTTCATGATGATTGGGCAAATAGACAAGGCGATCGACACCTACTCCCATGTTCTCGATCTCAACGCGTCCGATGCCGACACCTATTTCAATCGCGGGTTAGCTTACCACGATAAAGGCGATCTTGACCGCGCCATCGGAGATTACACCAAAGCGGTAGAACTTAGACCTGATTTTGCTTGGGCATATACCAATCGCGGGCTTGTTTACAAGAGCAAAGGCAATTTTGACCTTGCCATTGGAGACCATAACAGAGCGATAGAGCTGAAACCTGACCATGCCGACGCCTATTTCAATCGGGGGAATGCTTACCAAGACAAAGGTGATTTCGACCGCGCCATCGGAGACTATACCAAAGCGATAGAACTCAAACCGGACTTTGCTGGGGCTTATACCAATTGCGGCGCTATTCACCTCAAAAAAGGTGAACTTGATCAGGCTATTGACGACTATAATTCCGCAATACAATTACGACCCCAGTTTGCGGGGGCATATCACAATCGCGGCGTGGCTTACCGCAAAAAAGGCAAAGTTGACCGGGCAATCGAAGATTTTAACAGAGCGGTAGGGCTGAATCCCAACAATGCTGAAGCCTATAACAATCGCGGCGCGGCATATCACAAGAAAGGCGATGTTGTTTATGCCATCCAAGACTATAGCATGGCAATAGGGTTGAATCCAGAGTTTGATGAAGCCTATACCCATCGAGGCAATGTCTACCTCAGTAAAACTGATATTCACCGCGCCATTGAAGATTATAACGCAGCGATAAAACTGAATCCGGATGCGGGATTCGCCTATGGTAATTGTGGGGTAGCGTGGTTACATCTGCGGCACTGGGGAAATGCCAAAGTGGATTTGACCGTTGCCGGAATCCTCTGCGTGAATATCATCGCTCTGTTTCACGACATCTGCAAGAGCGTTGAAGATTTTGAGCAAAAAACGGGGATTCAGTTGCCGGAAGACATTGCTGCCATGTTGACTCCGCAAGCGGCACCCATTGAACTTGAAAAGGAGAATCGTCAAGCATTGGCATTGAGAGGTTACGAGACCGGCGAACTCAGTACCGGGCTGGCTGCTCGACTGGCGGGAGTGCCGTACTCAGAGTTTCTCTTGCTTATGAGCCAGCACGGACTCTCTCCCTTTGGAGAAACGGCGGAGGAACTTGCATCGGATTTCGCCAATGCCCACAAAGCCAGTTGTCATTAATAACAGTCCACTTGTTCACCTATGGACACTCAATCTCCTTCCTCTGCTGCGGGAACTCTATACAGATGTGTGGATGCCGGATGAGGTTCAAGAGGAGTTTCTCAGAACCGAGACGATAGCTCGCCGCACCTCACTCGACAATGCACCGTGGATTAAGACGATGTCTTTGACTGATTCGCAAAGCGCATCAGTTTATGATCGACTCGATCGCGGCGAGGCTTCAGTTTTAGCCCTTGCAAAAGAACATAATGCGCGGCTCGTCATTATTGATGAGAAGAAGGCGCGGGGAGAAGCCCGCCGAATCGGATTGCCGGTCAAGGGCACGGTTGGGATTCTAGTGGAGGCAAAGCAAAAAGGATTGATTGATGCCATCAGACCGCTTTTAGAAGCGCTGCAGGACAATGGTATGTATCTGGAGCAATCGTTGGTTGATAAGGTGTTACAATTTGCAGGGGAAAGACATTGATGTCATCGCGAATACTTTAGATTAACTCACTCCTGTTGACCACGCTTATTATCATTTGCCTGAAAATATCTACCGTGTGGAAAAAAGAAAATGAACAAACCGCTGAAGGTTTTCATTACCTACTCACATAAAAATCGCAAAGAAAAGAACAAACTGATAACGTACCTTGATGTAATGAGGCAAGAGAGCCTAATAGACATCTGGCACGACAATAAGATCCTGGCTGGTGACACGTGGAAGAAGGAGATTTTCTCCACAAACCTTCCTGAGTTGGATTTGCTGCTCTACCTTGTCTCTGCGGATAGCCTTGCTTCTGAAAACTGCAATAAGGAGTTGGTAGAAGCATTAAAGGCAGACATACGGGTTATCCCTATAATCCTTGAGCGTTGCGATTGGCTAAATCATCAACTCAGTGACTTGGTGGTTCTGCCGGACAAAGGCATGCCTATCACCGAATGGGTTCCTGAGAGCAAAGGTTGGCGAAGTGTGGTGGAGGGTATTCGAAAAACCATCGACAAAATGCAATCTCAGGCAGATCCGTCATCCGGTGCGTCCGATAAAGAACAATGCGCTGACTTGGCGGTACAACACGGTAGCTTGTTGATGGTGCTCGGGCAAATAGACAGGGCAATAGAAGCCTACTCGCGTGCTCTTGAACTCAACCCGCGCGATGCCGAAGCATATAACAATCGTGGTATTGCTTACCACCGAAAACGCGAGGTAGACCAAGCCATTGAAGACTATAGCAAGGTGATGGAGTTAAACCCTGGGCTTGCCATAGCTTATAACAATCGCGGAGTGGCTCACAATAGCAAAGGCAAGGTTGACGGGGCCATCGAAGATTATAACATAGCGATAGGACTGAACCCTGATTTTGTCGATGCCTATTACAATCGCGGTGAAGTGTGGTTACGCCGGAGAGAATGGGAAAAAGCCAAAGCAGATCTGATTACTGCCAAGAGCAGGGGCGTGGATATTGTGGCGGCATTTCGCAACGATTACAAAAACATTGCCGCCTTTGAGCGGGCGAATCAGGTTAAGTTGCCGGAAGATATCGCGGCATTGGTTCGTCAAGGTTTTAGGAACCGTTACCCCAGGAAGGGAAAAGTCTTAAGCGCCGATGGCGAGCCCTTTGAATTCCCTGAGGTGTTAGAATTACGGGAGACACTCCGTGACGCTGGCACGCCATTAGGGGAATACGTCAAGGTACAACCTTATTTCGGTGTCAATACTGCGCCGACCGAGGTGTTTGTGGTAGATGGAAATACGCGGGATAAACTGATTGCCGAACACCCTTCGTCCGAGGACATTTTGAAGCCGTTTCTGCACGGACGGAACATAAGACGTTGGCAAGTGGAACCGCCGGAGCAGTGGTTAATCTTTGCCTATCGCGGTATAGAGATAGATGCCTATCCAGCCATCTGGAAATACCTAGAAAAACGCCAGGAGTCTCTAAGCAAGAGAAAAGGCAAGGGGGAATGGTACGAGCTTCGAGCGTCGGTCAAGGAAGTCGAGCGCTATGCGGGACCGAAGCTCGTTTGTCCGAACCTTTATAACACTCAAACCTTCGCGATTGAGACTGAAGGCTTTTTCTGTGGATCCTCATGCTGCATCATCCCCACGGCGGAAAAGTGGTTGTGCGGTTTGCTCAATACGCGCACCGTGGAGTGGCTCTATTCGCAAATCTCTGACCAGTTGGGGCCGGGCGAACTTCAGGCACGCAGTGGCTTTATGAAGCAGATTCCGGTTCCCAATCTCAGTGCAACGCAGAAAGACTTGGTTCGTAAGATTGTCGATTATCTCATCTATCTCCAGAACCAACCGACGACCAACAGCAAGGATTTGGCACACGCCCGTGATTTCCTGATGCTCAAATATTTCGAGCGAATAATCAACGGACTGGTTTATGAGTTTTATATGCCCGACGTGCTCCAGAGCGGTAACAGAGACCTGTTCAAACATTTGATGGCAGAGCAGTTGCTGGAAGTTAAGGAGTTTCGAGGGGATAAAATGTCTGCCTTTCGTGCCCTATATGAGCGCATGCACCATAAAGAACATCCTGTTCGGGTCAATCTGTTTTTTCAGGATAGTTTAAGACCGATTCGCATCATTGAGGACAAGTGGTGAGAGTTACCAAGATTGAAATTAAGAACTTCAGAGCCTTCTACGGGGGCCATCAACTTGACCTGGACAAGACCGGGAAAAACCTGCTGGTTTATGGCGAGAATGGGAGTGGAAAATCGACACTGTATCTGGGTTTAAAATTGCTCCTTGAGTCCAGTGAGATCGCTTCTACCGGTGAAGATGCTTCCACCGGATTTGAGAAAAATCAGAACATCTTTGTCACGGATGATGGCCACATCAAGCTCCATCTCCGGGCAGATCCAGGGGCAAATGAGCATATCTACGAATGGTCGCGAACCGTTAAAGAAACGGAAGACGAACTGATTATTGCTGCATCAAAGGCAAAGGGCTTCCTCGACTACAAGGCGCTTCTGAAGACGCATAATGTCAGTCACGATGAAGAGGACGTGAATGTCTTCATGCTACTAATTGATAATCTCTTGGCTAACACTATTGGCGATGAAACCAATCGAAGTCTTGCCGACGACTGGGATGACCTACAACAGGCACCACGTCCTCGCCGAAACGCAACCACACAGATTGCAGAACTGGAAGAACAGGTTGAATCATTCAATAACGAGTTGACCGGTAAACTAGCAGAACTACAAACGCTGGCATCTGAAATCCTCAGCGAGTTTGGATATAACGTAATCCTAGACTTGCGTTTTGATGAGATCAAATACAACCGCCACAACAAGACACTAGATAACCAGCAAATTGTGTTAAAGGTGAAGTTCTTTGATAGAGATCTCGCCGCGTATCACAGCTTCTTGAACGAAGCGAAACTGTCCGCAATTGCTTTATCCATCTATTTCGCAGGATTCCTGCTCCAGCCAACCAGTAACTTAAAAATTCTCGCACTTGACGATGTGTTGATTGGCTTAGACATGTCAAACCGCCTCCCGGTGCTTGACATTCTGGAGGAGTATTTCTCGGATTACCAGATTTTTCTGATGACCTACGATAAGGCGTGGTATGAGATTGTTAAACAGCGGACCTCCACGGGTGGACAATGGAAAGCCGTTGAATTCTTTTTCGCGCAGACTGACGAATACGAAATACCTGTCTATATGGAGGGCAAAGCATACCTTGACAAAGCGAAGGAACATTGCGGCGCCAACGACTACAAAGCCTGTGTTATCTACTTGCGCTCTGCTTTTGAAGCTGCAATCAAGCAATACTGCGACAAAAAGGAACTCCCTGTCAGGTATTGCGAAAACCCGAAGAATCTGAGAAGTGATGACTTCTGGGTGCCGATAAAAACCGAAAAGAAAGAAAATGGCATCCTTCTTTTAGACCTAATTCTCGTTGACAAGATAGAATTGTGTCGAAGCATTATCCTGAACCCGCTCAGCCATGCTACCATTGTGAACATACCCAGACAGGAATTGGAGGATGCCATGAACGCAGTGGAAGAACTTCAAAACGAACTTAACGTATTATAAGTCAATGTTGTAGGTTTTCAGGATACAAACAATTCATATAGTTGACAACCCGCCTGAACCTTAGATAGGGGCAATTCAATAGCGATTCAAATTTCAACTCAGTTTCGCTTTTCAGATAGTTCAAAAGTTTTAGCGGAGAAAGGGGAACACATGAAAGTTGTTAATGTCGAACGCACTGTTATTGATGTGCCGTTTACGCCTCGACAGAACCAAATCACCTTTGAGAGCGTATCACCGGTGTACAACTGGTCTGTTTTTGAACTGTGTAGAGTGACCACCGATACCGGGCATGTCGGATGGGGCGAGACAGTTATTCACTACACCTATGGTCGCGTCACCGACGAGAGTGTAGGGCGTGTCCTCGGAGAAAGCCCCGCCAAATTGATGAACGACGACTCGCTTGGCGCAGGCTTGCAGATGGCGCTCTTCGACGTGGTGGGAAAGATCCTGGAGGTGCCGGTCTACGAATTGCTTGGGACGAAGGTGAGGGATACGGTGCCAATATCGTGGTGGTCGATCGACGCCTCGCCGCAAGATTGGGCGACTGAAGCCAAGGATGCCGTGGAGAGCGGTTATACCAGCTTCAAGAATAAGCCGCGCCCGTGGTGGGATATCGTCGAACAGGTTGATGCGATTTCCAAGGTTGTGCCAGCGGACTTCAAACTCGACCTGGATCCAAACGGCTCCTTCCAAGATGCCTCAACCGCCATTCCCATCATGGAGAAATTGGCGAAATACGGCAACGTGGCGATATTTGAATCGCCGATACCGCAAGAGAATGTAGAAGACAGCAAGCGGATTCGCCAAGCGATAGACCGACCGATAGCGATGCACTTCGGTTCACCACCCTACACGGTCAACATCCGTGAGTCTGTTTGTGATGGATATGTCATCGGTGGTGGGAAGTCCACCGTTGTGCGACAAGGGCTGCTGAGTGCAGAGGCAGAACTCCCCTTCTGGTTACAGATCGTGGGGAACGGTCTAACGACAACCTGGGCGGGTCATCTGGGCGCGGTACTCACCCATGCTACTTGGCCCGCGATTACCTGCATCAATCTGTACAGCCATCATTTGCTCAAGAAGCCGATCGAAGTCGTAGACGGATGCCACAGCGTTCCGGACGCTCCTGGCTTAGGTGTTGAAGTTGATGAGGAGGCCATTGAAAAATACCGCGTGCCCGAGGAAAAACTCGACGCGGAAGGGCTCTACATGCATCCGGCACCGCGGATTATCAAGACCGTCGTCTATCCCGATGGCAGTTGTATCCATATGGAAGGCGATCGGCTGAGTTATTTCAAACAGGGCAACGCGGAAGCGCAGGTGGAAGGCGCACGCTTGGATGTGTGGTACGACGATGGCTCGATCGAGTGGGCGGATTTGTTCCAGCGAGTCCAGGAGGAGCCGGTGCCGGATCGCTGGAGTGGACGCTAAATTAACTGGTAAATGGAGCATATTTGCTCGGTTTTCCGAGATTGCCAGCCCGCTTCGCGGGATTTGGCAGTCCGAACCAAGCAGTAGAGGGTTGGTCAGCATCTAGTTTGCAGTGTACAGATTCATCGGAGAAAGGTGTAATGGGTCAAAAAATCTTGGACCGGGAAGCATGCCGAAATGTCCTCGTTGTGGCTATCACGCCGCGGCGAAGCGATCGGCAGGTTGACTTGCAAGGCGCGTACAAGAACGTGCGTTACCTTATTGAGCGCGGCGTGGACTTCATTATGCCGGCGTGCGGCACCGGTTTAGTTTACGACATGAGTTTGGAGGATTACGAAGCCTTAGTGGGCACGTTTGTCGATGCCGCAGGCGATGAAGCGTGGATTGTCCCGGGCATCGGGCCCGGGTTTGGTAGATCGGTGGAAATGGGACGAATCGCGCAATCGTTGGGCGTGGCTGGCGTGATGATTATGCCGATAGTCGGGCCGGCGTCCGCCGAAGGGGTTTTCAACGGCCTCAGGGAGATTACGAAGGCCGTGCCGTTACCGACAGTTCTCTACCAACGTCGGTTGGACATCATGCCGGTAGCGGATGTCATTCGCTTGTGCGAGCTGGACAATGTGGTTGGCTTGAAATACGCGGTCGAGGATACGGCAGCGTTTGAAGCGATTGCCGAGAAAGCTGGGAATCGTGCGGCGATGATTTGCGGCATGGCTGAAGACCCCTGCATCTCCTACATGGAGCGCGGAGCGGTCGGTTTCAGTTCGGGGATGGCCAATTTTGTGCCGAGGTTGAGCCTGACGCTGTTACGCACGTTCGCGTCAGGAGATACGGTCGAGGCTGAACGCTTACGAACATTGATGGTGCCGTTCGAGGACTTACGAGGCGAGAGGGGAGCGCGGTATAGCGCCTCTGCGTTGCACGCCGCGATGGATTACGCGGATTTGGCGGGTGGGCCGGTCATTCCCTTTGTTGCGGATGTGGCAGCGGAGGACCTGCCACGACTGCACTCCATGGTGGGGAGACTGATGGGAGAAGAAAGAGCGTTGGAAAAAGACAGCTTAAACCGTCCCGGAGTCAGTCCTGCATCGTTGCCTCAGATGTAATGAGCTAGGGAATCAAAAACCGAGTTTTTGCCGAGCAAAGATACTAGCTGATTGACAGATTAACGATTTTCCCGACTGACCACTACCGAGTCACGTTTGCTGAGTCACATACTGCTCCGCTGGAGCAGAAGGCTAGAAACCTGGCGCTCTATAAACATCGCGCTCCGCCGGAGCGCAAGAGTGAAGCGTTGCGAGTGTCTGCCATCTATCTGACCATTACAGATTTTGCTCAACACTCGGTTTCTATTGCGCCATTTCATGACAATAGCCCAACATTCTAAAGAGAGGAAACTTTCTTATGAAAACAGTCTTTACGTCATTGATTCTTTTCACCATTGTTTCACTTCACACCGTCGCCCAAGATACTTCCAAATGGGGGTTGCCCGAGGGCGCCAAGGCGCGACTTGGCAAGGGATATATTTCTGAACTTATGTATTCCCCGGACGGTACGAGACTGGCGGTGGGGTGCAGCAGCGGCGTCTGGCTGTATGATTCGACGACCGGTCGCCCCATAGCCCTGATGAGAGACGGCAATTCCTTCGGCGCTATTGATGTCGTGTTCAGCCGGGATGGCAGCACGTTTGCCGCCGGCGCTGTTGGTATTATTTGCGTGTGGGACGCGGTGACGGGCGAACAGAAGCACTCACTGCAATTTGCCGAGAATTTCACCCTTTTCCCGATTAGACGTTTCGCCTTCAGCCCGGATGGAGACACGCTTGCAGTCGGCATTGAAGATGCTGTCGGTCTATGGGACGTGGTAACGGGCAAGCGAATACACACGCTGAGCGGGCGGCGTTTCGGCAACATCGTGAGCCTCGCCTTCAGCCCGGATGGGCGAATACTTGCAAGCGGGCACGAGTCGCCTGGTGCGGGCCATAGTTCGGGGAGCACTACAATTCGTCTGTGGGATGCGGAGACGGGTGAACTTAAGACCTCACTGACGAAGATTTATGGTTTGCCCAGGAGTCTCGCCTTCAGCCCGGATGGACGCACCCTTGCCAGCGGGAATCGTTATTCGCATATTGCCGGCGATCAGTGGGGTTCGATCAATCTGTGGGATGTGGAGACGTGGGAACTCAAACTCGTACTGAACCCGCCTTTTACAGGAGAAGGCTATGAAGGCGGTGTCCTCAGTATAGCGTACAGCCCGGATGGACGCACCCTTGCCAGCGGGCATTCGATCGATAGGTACCACGGAGACGAATTTGGTACGGTGCGTCTTTGGGATCTGGAGACGGGTGAGAACATACGCACGCTGGATGGGCATCCAAGTGATGTACGTAGCGTCGCCTTCAGTCGGGATGGCGGCACGCTTGCCATCGCGAGTGGGTACAGTAGCCTCTCTCTGTGGGATGCGGCGACCGGTACACAGAAACGTCAATTGGGAGGGTATACGGGCAGCGTTTCTAGCGTTGCCTTCAGCCCGGATGTCCGCACAGTTGCCCGTGGAAGTTGGGACAGCACGATTCGTCTTTGGGATGCGGTGACGGGGACGCACAAATACACGTTGAAAGGGCACACGGAACGCATTAGAAGCATCGCCTTCAGCCCGAATAGTCGGACACTAGCGAGCGGGAGTTCGGTTGATAGGCACGATTCGAGTCAAGGAGGTACGGTTCGTCTTTGGGATACGGTGACGGGGTCGCACAAATACACGCTGGCAGGGCACGGGAATAGCATTACAAGCGTCGCCTTCAGCCCGGATGGACGCACACTTGCCAGCGGGGGCGGCGTTGTCCGTCTGTACAATGTCGCGACGGGTGTACACATACGCACACTGGACGGACAGAACGGTGAAATTATTGGCGTGGCGTTCAGTCCAGACGGCAACACGCTTGCCAGCGCAACCGGTGGACAGATCCGTCTGTGGCATGCGGATACGGGTGCACTCAAACACACACTTAATGGGGGCAGTAGGGTTGTATTCAGCCCGGATAGCCGCACGCTTGCCGCAGGGGGTTGGTCCACAATTCGTCTTTTGGACACGGAAACGGGTGTACAAAAGCTCTCACTGGACGAAATTCAAGGTCGGGATAATATCGTAGCGTATAGTCCGGACGGTTACACGCTCGCAAGCGGGGCTGCGGTATGGAGCGACAAGACGGTACGTCTGTGGGATGCGTTGACGGGTGAGCACATACGTACGCTGGTAGGGCATATCGGTGATGTCACTAGCGTGGCGTACAGCCCGGATGGCAGCACGCTTGCCAGCGGGAGCTACGACGGCACGGTGTTGCTGTGGGAAATCAACCCGGACGTTGAAAACGCGCAAGTTGGAGAACCCTTTCAAATTACACCCGATGTGAACGGGGACGGGCGTGTCGATATACAAGATTTGGTGTTGGTTGCGGGGCGTTTAGGCAAAGCCGCAGAGAACCGTGAAGACGTTAACGAGGATGGGATTGTGAACATCCTGGATCTGGTGCTAGTTGCGGGGATGATAGATAATGCAGCAGGCGCACCACTTATAGATTCGCACGGAGCGATAATGCTTCGGACCACTGATGTCAAACAGTGGTTTGAAGGTGCGCGGCGGTTAGCCCTCGGGGATGTGACGTTACAGAGGGGTGTCGAGTATCTGCAGAATCTATTGGAGGCGTTGACGCCGGAAAGGACGGCGCTGCTGCCGAACTATCCGAATCCGTTCAATCCGGAGACGTGGATTCCGTATCACCTCGCTCGAGATTCGGTTGTCCGAATCTCAATTTATAGCTCGAAGGGAATCTTGGTGCGGAAATTGGATTTGGGGCTCCAGCCGGAGGGATACTACACCGACAAGCACCATGCGGCGTATTGGGACGGGCGCAATGACGGCGGAGAGTTGCTCGCCAGCGGGGTCTATGTCTATCAATTCCGCGCGGGGAGTTACCGCGCCTCGCAGCGCATGGCAATTGTCAGGTAGCGTCACATACGCGGGACGGGAAACCGAGTTTTTGCCAAAAGTTGTATGAGTCAATGTGATGGTTTACGGACGATAGATGTCCCGCGGATTTATTGGCACATCGGTCAAGGCTTGGAAATCCAAGCCGAATGGGTCTTTTTTATTCAACGGCGGCGATCTTGAGTAGGGAACGATCTTTGCCAAGCCATAGGGATCAAGTTAAGCGTTTTAGGGTGCAAGTCACGCGGTTTCGGTGCGGTTGGAAACCGCACCTACCGTGTATGGGTTGGGTTGCGCGTGGAATTCAAGGGGCTGCTATCTCTTCGCGGTGCCGTGATCTGGAGGAGGGTTACGGCTTTTGTAGGGGCGGTGTTGGGTGCGGTTGGAAAGGGATCCCTATCGCACTCACTATGGAATCAACTATCGCCTTCGCTATCCGCTCAGTTGATCGTTCGCTTGATCGCACCTACCGTATGGAGTGCGATAGAGGTTTCCTCCCCGCCCACTGCGGACTAAGTTAAGGGTTTTGCGACGGAGAACTCCACCAACAGTAGACGAACTCCCTTAACTTAATCCCTATGGGGAACGATCTTTGCCAAGCAAAGACACTAGCTGATTGACAGATCAACAATCGTTCCCGACTGACCACTACCGGGTCACGTTTGCTGAGTCACATACTGCTCCGCTAGAGCAGAAGGCTAGAAACCTGGCGCTCTATAAACATTGCGCTCCGCCGGAGCGCAAGAGTGAAGCGTTGCGAGTATCTGCCATTTATCTGACCAATACAGAAACACTCAAAAACCGGCAGAACTCTCGGAAGCGGTTTAGGGCACGCTGATTCTCCTCAGTCACCGAAAAACCGTCTATGCGTCATCAATTCTCGCTCATAGAAAAAGCATAAACAAACCCGTCGCAGCCTCCAATCCAAAGCCCGTTACCGGAAATGGCTGGAGGCGCAGCCAAGGGGACTTTGAGATTGTGTTGCCACACGCACGTTCCCGTGGCTGTGTCCAGGGCATAGAGGTAACCGTTTGCCGCTGCAACGTAGACATAGTTTCCAGCCACGACCGGTGACGCAAGCGTGACGCCCCCTTCACGCGCAAAGGGCGTAAACAACGGCGCGTTCCCGCATGCACTCCACTTCCAGAGTTGCCTGCCGTTTGCTGACTCAAGGGCATGCAGCGTCCCGTTACCCGCGCAGACAAATAGCCGTCCTTCAGCCAGTGCGGGTGTTGCAAGGACACGATTAAGCGTAAACGGCGCCTCCCACGTTAATGTCCCTGTTTCCAGGTCGTAGGCTCGAACCGCGCTAGTGCTGACCGCGTAAATCGTACCATCCTCACCAATGACCGGTGTAGAATAAATATCGTACGGTTTTCCCTCGGCTTTAGCCCAGACCGTCCTGCCAGTTGCGGCGTCCAATACCGTCAGATTCCTCGGTTGTCCATAAAACCCCATTACAATGTATTCGCCGCAGGCAGACGGTGAGTCGGTGCAGGGAGGAAAATCGCCTGGCACCAAATCATCTCGACGCCAAACGACATCGCCGGTTTCCTGATATAATGCCACGAAGTGTGAATTTGCGCCGATGTACACTCGATCACGCACTACTAGCGGCGTGGTATACACCCAGAGCTGAGAGGCGTCTCCCAACTCGTAACTCCATTGCCGCTCGCCGTTTTCTGCGGTAAGCCCCTGCACCAAGCCGGTTGTGGTTACTAGGAATAGACGACCATCGCAGTAGACGGGTGCACGCTTTATGGCGGCGTCGGTGGTATGGCGCCACCGCGGAGCGCCGTTTCGAGCATCGCACGCGACAAGCCCATTGCCGGGAGGTGTATCTTCGTTCTTCGTGGACTGGAAGACTAATCCCTTAGCCACTGACGGCGATGCCATGTGTATCGACCCACCGGTACCCGCTCGCCAAGCCAAAGCCAACGGTGGGCGTGGCCCAATTACGGCGCTTCCTGTCCGACGTGTATTTCCGTGAAATAGGTGCCAATCCGCTCCAGGCTGAGGCAGATTTCCTTCAAAACGGTGTACAACACCCGCGACGTTTTCCCGAGGCGGCCGGAAACTAATGCCGGAAAAAATCTCCGAAGATACCAGCGCTCGACTTTCTGCCTTCAATCTTCCACCCTCATAGGTGAAGAGACGATATGCTCGTGGACTTTGATCGCCACCGCCAAATGAGAGGCTAGGCGTATTATAGTGCACAGTCTGCCCATCCACAAACAGCCGAGTCGAGTGCCAGTGCCCCGATAAGGTCGCTATGATTGGGTAGGCTTTCCACTGATCGTAGAACTCGCTGCCCCAAGGGTAGTGGTTGATGATTACCACCGGCTTGTCTGGAGGCTGCAATTCGAGATCCGCACGCATCCAGCATTCTTGGTCTGTGCTGTCGGTTCGTCGTCTTCTCCTACCATCGTAAACGACAAAATGCAGTGCACCATAGTCAAAACTGTAGTACATCGGTCCCAGCGAATCCATGAAGTTTGTTCCCCACTTCTCGGCACGATCATCGTGATTGCCAACAGCGTGATAGACGGGAAGCTCGGATTTTGCTATAGCGCCGAGATAGGTTTTGTATTCCTCTCGTTGTCCGCCATCTGTCAAATCACCGCTTGCCACGATAAACTGTGCTCTATCGCCTACTTCCCGGTGGATCTGCGCGAGATCTTGTTCTACGAGCACACGATTATCGACCGTGGTGTGGAGATCGGTAATTTGCACAAACGAGAACGATGCGTCACCACTCTTGGGGTGATGTTGCAGAGCAAAATCGAAGTTATCCGTTGTTTTCAGGTCAATGTAGAACCTATCTACAGCCGCGTACCCCGCGGGCACGGTAATAAAAACGAAGCGGTTCTCCGGGCGACACGGGATTTCATACCGCCCGAATTTATCGGTTTGGACAATCTCTCTACCGTTGGATACAGATACGCCCCCCAAGCGACTTCCATTTTCAGTAGCGACGCATCCTTGAATCAACCCGGACATTGCAACTCCTCTGTTTGCGAACCTAGCAGCATGCGCTACCGCGAGAAGATTCCTACCGGAATCCTTCCGTCCCATCCGCCGGGAACGGTGAGTCGGTGTGCACGGGCAACAAGTGGCGCAGTATCCATGATGTTTATCCTGCTGATATTTCCTCGTTAGACGACACCCGGGGCACGGCTAGCCCGGAATATCCTCATACATTCGGGATAATTGCTTCCGCGGCTGCTGTACTTGCCACCGTAATCGAAGCGTGCAACGTTCAGGCTTCGATTGAATGCCTCTGCATCCTTGATATACCTCGCCCTGTCAGAAATTGCGCTTTTCAAGTTTTCAGGTGTGCTCCGCCGATTGTAGGGACAGCCCCCTGTGGCTGTCCGTCCAGGATTATAGGCATTTCTCATGGGACAGCACAGGGGCTGTCCCCTACAGACCCACAAAATAATCCCCAATTTTTGCCAAGAATTAACGCAATTTTACCCGATGCCGAGTATAACATCAATCATTAGACTCACGGGCACATCGCTGACTGCAATTTGCTCAAGATGCGGAGAAAGCGTAAATAAACCCGTCGCAGCCTCCAATCCAAAGCCCGTTACCGGAAATGGCTGGGGGCGCAGCCAAGGGGACTTTGAGATTGTGTTGCCACACACACGTTCCCGTGGTTGTGTCCAGGGCATAGAGGTAACCGTTTGCCGCGCCAACGTAGACATAGTCACCTGCCACGACCGGTGAGGCAAGCGTGACTCCACCTTGCCGTATGTACGGCGTGAATAGCGCGCCGTCCCCGCCAGTTTCCCATCGCCAGATCTCGGCTCCGCTTCTTGCGTCCAGGGCATGCAGCGTTCCCGCACCCGTGCTGACGAAGAGTCTCCCTTTCGCCAGAGCAGGTGTTGCGTGAATACGATTGGGCGTAAACGGGATTTCCCACTCCAACTCCCCCGTTTCCAGGTCAAAAGCTCGCACCGCACCACCACTGACGGTGTAGATCGTACCATCTTCACCAACAACCGGTGTGGAATACATGTGGTACGGTTTTCCTTCCGTTTTTGCCCATACCACCTCGCCAGTTGCGGCTTTCAACACTGCCAGATTTGTCGGCTGGGTATAGAACGCCACTATGATGTATTCGTCGAATGCCGCCGGCGAGGCGTAAGAGGGCAGGAAGTCGTTCGGTCCAAAATCATCTCGGCGCCAGATGACATCGCCGCTTTCCTGATCTAACGCCACGAAGTGTGAACTCACACCGGTGTACACTCGACCTGACCCCGTTAGTGGACTGCTATAAACCCAGCGTCGTGACGCATCCCTCAACTGGTAAGTCCACAACAGTTTACCATTTTCTGCGGTAAGTCCCTGCACCCGACCGGTTGCGGTCACGACAAAAAGACGACCGTCGCAATAGGCCGGTGCACGCTTAATCGAAGCGCCGGTTGAGTGGCACCAACGCAAGATTCCCTCGCACGCATCAAACGCCACAAGTCCGTTACCAGATAGCGTATCCTCGTTCTTCGCGGACTGGAAGATTGAGTCTCCAGCCACCAGCGGTGCTGCCATGTGTATTGACCCGCCGGTACCGGCGCGCCAAGCCAAAGACAGTGGCGGGCGTGGCCCGATTGCGGCGCTACCTGTGCGACGGGCATTTCCGTGAAACAGTGGCCAATCTATGCAGGGCTGTGGATGAGTTCCCCCAAAACTCTGTACAACACCTAGGACATTATCCGGGTGCGGACGGAAACTAATTCCTGAGAAAATTCCTGGCGATACCAGTGCTCGACTCTCTGCCTTCAGCCTTCCACCCTCATAGGTGAAGAGGCGATACGCTCGCGGACTTTGGTCGATACCGCCAAATCCGAGGCTGGGCGAATTATAGTGCGCAGTCCCCCCATCTACATAAAGGCGAGTTGAGTGCCAATGTCCGGACAAGGTTGCTATGATTGGGTAGGATTTCCACTGTTCGTAAAACTCGCTGCCCCAAGGAAAGTGGTTGATGATAATCACCGGCTTGCTCGACGGCTGCATTTCGAGATCTGTACGCATCCAGCAATCTTGCTCTGCCCCATCACACCGCAGATTTCCCTCTCCGTCGTAGATGATGAAGTGCAAAGCACCGTAGTCAAAACTGTAGTACAGCGGTCCCAGGAAATCCATGAAATTAACTCCCTGGATTTCAGCGTCATCATCATGATTGCCAGAGGCATGATACACAGGAAGTCTCGCGGTTACTATGGCGTCGAGATATTCTGTGTATTCCTCGCGTTGTCCGCCTGCTGTCAGGTCACCACTTGCCACAATGAACTGAGCTATACCGCCCACTTCCCGGTGAATTTGCGCGAGATCTTCTTTTAGATGCGAGGCAAAAGCACGTCGGTCGACCGAGATGTGGGTATCGGTAATCTGCACGAATGAAAACGAGTTATCCTTACTTTTGGGATGATGTCTCAGAGTGAAATCGAAGTCGCCCGCTTTTTTCAAGTCAATATAGAACCTATCCGCGGCCACGTACCCGGCGGGCACAGTGATAAAAACGAAACGGTGTTCGGGGTTACACGCCAGTTGATAACCTCCATGAATATCAGTTTGAACGACCTCTCTGCCGTTGGACACAGATACACCCGCAATGCGACTTCCGCTTTCAGTTCGGATGCAGCCTTGAATCAATCTGGACATTGCAATTCCTCTGTCTGCGAACCTAACAGCGTATGCTACCGCGAGAAGATTCCTACCGGAATCCTTCCGTCCCATCCGCTGGGAGCGGTGAGTCCGAGTGCATGGGCAACAATCGGCGCAGTATCCATGATGTTTAGGCTGTCGATATCGCCTCCCTGGACGACTCCTGGGCCACGGCAACCCCAAAATATACTCATGCAGTCGGGATGATTGCTCCCGTGGCTCTTGTCTTTGCCGCCGTGATCGGACAGCACGATAATCAGACTTTCATCAAACACTCCTGCATCCTTGATGGCATCAATTACGAGACCTACGAGCGTATCGCTGACGGTAATCTGCTCAAGATAAGGTGTCGTTCCATATCCGTAGGTATGCCCTGCTGAATCCGTGTGGTCTAGCTGCATAAAGAACATATCGGGCGGATGATTTCGGATGTATTCGGAGGCTGCGTCCGCAAGTTCAAGGTCCGGCATAGAGACGCGATGGCCGCCACAGGAGCGTTCAATGATTTTAGAGTTGATCGGCTCCCAACAACTGAAAGACGCTAGTCTTGAACCGGGGCGTTCTTGGTGCAATAACTTCATGAAAGATGGCCAAGGAACATCTTCCGGGCACGGATTGGAGCTACCCAACTCGTGCTTCAGTGGTCCAACACCGTGGAACATCGCGCCCCACGCTTGGAAACTCTTTGAAGGGAAAACAGTCTTGGCTGAGTACGTCTTGACTCCGCCTGAGCTGAGCGCATCGATGTTTGGCGTATACGCCTCCTTAACACACCTGCCGATTACGCCGTCCAGGCCAATAATAAATGCACGATTGCACCGACTTTGCGTTAGCATCAAACTCATCCTCCTCTTTACAAGGCTTAACGCCCAAAGATTCTTTGTCCGTAACAGTTTGTTTTCGGTTAAAGTCTATTGTGAATTCTACCTTTTCCGATTTGCATCAGACCTAAGCAGTAGGAAAGCGGTTTAAGCGACACTGATTCTGACTTCGAAGTTTCAAAGGGGGGTTCTAAGCTGGGTGGAGGTTATTATATCATTTCTCTAAAATGTTTGTGCATTGATTGCGTGAATCAGGTAAAGAAACTTGCGTGGAGCGGAACAAGAAGCCTTGTCTCCGCACACAGTCGGCGGGGCAAGGGGATTTCTATCGCACTCGTTATTCACTCGTTTGATCCCCGCCTACGGAGTAAGTGAACGATATATACTTCACGCTGCCGGAAGTTGCGTTTTTTGAACAGTCTGAAAACGTAGCGTAAGTAAAGTTGCCAATTCCGATTTGTAGGTGGTGTGAGTCTGATTGAGGCAATCGGTAATCGCACGCTTGAAATCGGAAAATTCGGCATAATACTTTGAGTAAAGGCATTTTTTCTTGACGAATTTCCAGAGCCGTTCAATCAGATTTAAGTTGGGAGAATATGGTGGAAGATAAAGCAACTCAATAGTGAGTTTCTCAGCTAACTCCCGGACGATTGGGCACTTTTGATATCTGGCATTATCTAAAACCAATGTAATCGGCATCTCACCTGCCGACTTTGCAATACGCACTAACAAATCACAGACGGTTTGCGCATTGATGTAAGTATCGTTTTGTACCGCTATCAGTTCGTGTGTCACGGCATTCAAGGCACCCAAAACGTTAAATCGCTTTCTGCCGGCGGGGGCTTTGATGAACACACGAGTGAACGACCAGAGAAATCCTAAAAAGGGAGCTAAGACAAAATGGGCGGCATCAACGAAAAAGACGGTTCTCAGACCAGCAGCAGCTTGGTCCAGACGCGGTTGCAACTCTTTTTTTTAAAGTCCTCCTGTGCCTCGACATCGGCTTCGGCTGGTATATGCCCCACTTTCCGGTACTCAATGCCTATGTTTTTGAAAAACACACGCACACGACTTTCACTGCGTTGAATACCGGTGAGTTCGTAGATTTTTGCCGCTGCTTCTTTAATAGTAGCTGCTGGATTTGTCCGAAAATAGTCTTCAATTGAGGTCTGATGAGCCAACAGCTCACTTTCCTGTGGGCAGTAATTGAGCTGTTTGAGTGCGTCAATGCCGCCAGTTTGGTATTGGCGCAGGTAAGCCCGCAACGTGTTAGGCGAAATACCGGCTAGACGAGTGATTTGACTATGCGGTAAGCCTTGGTGTTTGAGCCAAAGCGCCTCCATCTTTCGCTGCACCTTCGGATGAGGATGGTGATAACGTTCATAATCAAGCGCTTCAATGTCTTCTTCAGTAAAGTCAATGGCAATCATAGGATTTCCTCGTCAAAAACTAAGAAAGCTATGTTAAATCCACAAACACAATTTATCCACATTATAAGCGATTGTTGCCCAGAAGACAAGCGCAATATTAACCGATGCGGGGTATAGCAAAGACATCATATGCACTATTATTCAAGCGAAATGGTATTATACCAAAGCCTTCCAACTCGATCAAACACAAACCGGAAACCGCCGTTTGGCTAAACCCACGTCAAAGGCGTCACTGTCTAACATCTCCCTGACCAGTACAGTATTCATCAATTTGCCATAAAACCATTCAGCAAGTTTCAATATAAAAGTTAATCTTCCGTATTGACTGGGAAGAATAGGCTTGGAAGGTTGGAAGATGCGCTTCTACGCCACCCTCAATAGGTTATTCCTCCGGGGCGGATGAAGGTCTGCCGTTTTTCTATAAACATGGGGATCTCTATGGGAACTCTATCGCGGTCATTATCCATTCCCTTGATTACTCGTTATCCACTCACTTGAGGGATCTACTATCGCACTCGCTATCCGCTCGCTTGATCTCCTCTGGAGCGAGAGAAGGGCAGCTAATACCATTTCCCTAAAATGCAAGTGCATTATTGGTGTCAATCAAGTCTCTCCAATGCGGGGCAAGGGGAACTCTATCGCACGGGATTTACTATCGCACTCACTGTTCGTTCGCTTGATCGCTATCCGCTCGCTTGATCCCCGCGTACGGGTTTGGCGCTGTACGGCTCCCGTTACAACCCAACCGTTGTTCTTTTGTGCAAAGTCAAGCTGAGGCTGAAGACGTTTAACTTCGTTGGGTAGGCCCAGCGGGTGGCTTCGGGGGATCGCCGTGAAGCAGCCCTCACTCACTCCAACTTATAAAGGAGAAATGGCATGAAAGTATTAATGGCAACATTCGTGTTATGTGCGTTCTGTGTTTTCGGTTTATCTTACGGTTTAAAGCCTGCCAATCCGGAACACCGCGAACGCTACGCGCTCTTGAAAATGATTGAGTATTGCGACTTGGTTGTGAAGGGCGAGGTCAGCAGTATCGATTACGTCGTGCGGCAGGGGGTTATGCCTGACGGGGGCGGTGCATTCACGACAGACATAACGCTTGACGTTGATGTCGTGGTCAAAGGTACACCAAACGCGGGCGAGGATACCGTAAAGTTTATGATATTGGGCGGAGAGGGCCTCGATCCCCAATCTGGTAAACCGTGGCGTCTGATAGTTAGTGATCAACCCAAATTTGCTGTTGATGAGGAAGTAGTGGTATTCCTGAAGAAAGGCGACCGCAACGACGACGGCTCCTTCGCTAAAAACTTTCCGTATGGCAGGTATCGTCTGGTTGCGGGCACGTATGGCAAGCGGACAATCGAAAACGACAAGATTAATATGCGGTATGGCGATGTTGACAATCCGACAAAACGTGTCGAGATGCCCGTTAACTTGGCGGTTAAACTTGGCAAGGCTTTCCAGAAAGACCAGCCCGCCGCAATTCTGTTGGAAAACGTTATCAAGACGGCGGTTCTTGCCGAAACCGAGGACAGCTTCACTCTTACTTCGGCGATGATTGACAATCTCAAGCGAAAAGCGCAGCGGATTATTGATGCTCCGCCGCCGCCCAAACAATAGAGCATGCTGTTGATGCTCAATCTCATATCAACCAATAGGAGGAATTCCAATGATCTCGAAACGTTTTGTACTGCGCGTACTCACGCTCTGTCTAACTGCCGATGTAACTTACTCTGTATGGTCGCATTGCCATAACACTGAAAGTTGGGAGAATCGTACAAGCCATTCGGTTTCCGGCTATGAGTGGTCAGAGCCGAACGACAATCAAGTCCACTATTACGTAAACACACTACACAACTACGGAAAAGACAGTTTGGTACCCACGGTGACAGACGCGCAAGACAAGTGGAGCGGCATACGCTTTAATGGCGTCGACATCCGTTTTTCGTTGGCCTATCGCGGGACAACGTACCAATCACCCGACAAAGATACGTCCGACAGAGTGAATTGCATCAAACTCACCCTCCTGCTGTGTCGCGGCGTTTCGTGCTTTCCTATCTAACAAGTGAACGCCAATGTTCATTTTCTGTGCAAGAGGGGCGTTGGCTGTTCCCGCAACAGTGCCTCTGTCTTACAATTCTGGTAGAGCACCTGTACTTACCCTCCTTCCTGTTGGCAATCCCATTTCTTTAAAATGACAGTGCATCAGCAATGTGAATTTCTTTGATTAGTTTGGGGTTAAACAGTTCTACTTTTTAGACTAATGTAACATAGAATTTTTAGATTGATAACTTAACATATGTGTGGCATATTTTAGTAGGAATCAAGCGGTTGTGCCAGAAAATCGACGCTTCCGAGATTTCGACAGGAAAAATAGGTTTCAGGATTCCTGAAACCTATTTATTTGGATTAACACCGTTGGACGCTTGAAGCGCTGCAAATTGGGGATTGATTGCCGAGAAAGCGTCTCACGCTCCGACAGTCATCGACGAGTTTGGCAAGCATTTCCTTTGTTTGTTCGGCCGAGGCTCGGTAGAGTCGGTAGAGCTTGCGCGGCGGCGGTAGGCGAAGTCGTAGTATCTGAAGGGGACACAATTCTTCATTCATGTGTGGTTCCTCCGCCCGGTACATTGTTAAGGCTGGATTGGTCAACGACATTGCAATGCTCAAGAGTTCAAAATGATTAAGTACGACCTGGAAATCTATCAAAGCGGCGAATGCACAAGGAGAACGCGGTGCTGGGCGGACATGGCGCAGTCAGCGAAAAACTACGCCATGCGCTGGGCAATGCGGACGATCAAACTGCCGTTGGACACACGCTTTCGTTGGTCACCGCTGTACAACGAGACGCGCGGCATTGTGGGCTTCGCGCGGGATTTTGTGAACTGTTCCGTTCTGATTAAAACTAACCAGAACATTACCGTCTAAAGTGATAGTATGCTGCTAACACGCGCCGGCGGCGGACGCCGGCTGATTCAATAACTTAAACGATGTTAACTATGGAGGTTTATGATGAAATATGTTGTGTCAACACTAATGCTGATTGCACTTTGTGTAGTGAATGTGTCTTTCGGATCGATAGGGGTAAGCAGGGACAATCTGGACAGGTACTCGCTGCTGAAGATGGTTGAGAAATGTGAGTTGGTCGTCACGGGCCGGGTGCAGAGTATGGTATTCGTTCACCGTACCAACGTCACGCCGGCCGGAGGCGGTATGCCCACGACCGACGTCACGATCGCGGTTGACGACGTCATCAAAGGCACACCCAACGCGGGGGAAGATCTTGTCACATTTATGATCGAAGGGGGCAAAGGCGTCAATCCCGAGACCGGCGAGGTGCAGCATTTAAAGGTTACTCTGCAGGGCGATTTTAAGGTTGGCGAGGATGTATTGGTTTTCCTGCGACAGGGCGGCGCCGACGGATATCACAAAGATTATGCCCATGGCAGGCTGCATATAATTCCCGGTTTCGGCAAAAGTCCGATTAAGGATGATATCGTGGGGCTTGTATACGAGGGCGCGGGCCAGAGACTTAAACTTACCAAGGTGCCGGTCGATTTGGCTGTGACACTCGGGCAGGCGGCGGTACTGGACAAGGACCGGGCGGTCCTGGTCGAAAACGTCATTAAAGCGTTGGTGCTCGCCGATACGGGCGACACTGTTTCTATCACCCCGGCGATGTCGGTCGTTTTGACTCAGAATGCGCAACGCATCATCGATGACAACACCGAATCGGAAAGCGACTAAACCGCGAACGGGCGGCTAGTCTATTCACATACACAAACAATAGGAGGTTATATCATGTTACTGAAGCGTGTTGTATTACTCGGATTTATCCTGTGTCTGGTTCTCTCTTCCGCTTATCTCGTCTGGTCGCATTGCCACAACACGGACAGCTGCGAAGACCTGGTAAATGACCTGGTGGCGAATGAGGCTTGGAGCAACCCCAACATCGATTACAAAGTCAATGTGCTGCATAACTACGGCAAGGATGAGTTAAGGCCGACTTTGGCAGCTGCTAGGGTCGCCTGGAGCGATTTACATTTTAACGACGTGGACATCGAATTTTCGTTGCACTACGACGGGACAACGTATGAAACGCCGGGCGGCAACTCGGACGAAGAGAATACCATAGGATGGGTAAACTTGGGGAACTACGAGGACGCCCCATTGGCCTATACGTATGTGTATTTTCACCCCACGGACTCCAGCCAGATCATAGAATGCGATCTCGGCTTCAACTATTATCAGCGGTTGGACGAGCATGATGATGTCGACGGGACGGAATATTGCCTTACAGACGTGGCAACCCACGAGTTCGGACATTGGGTAAGTTTGAAGGACCTGACTATTTATAGCGGTTGTTATTCCTCGTACAGCCACTACACGATGTGGAAGAAAACTAATAAGAACGCGCACTGGAGAGAAAGCCTACGCTGCGAGGACAAGTGGGGGCTGTGGTACACCTATCATGGTCCGTAGAGGAGGGGTTATGGCTCGCCCTAAGTATTGGGACGTCTGGAGAGACGTTCGCAAGACAGTCAAGACAGTAGCGGAACAGGAGCTCCGGCATGCGTGGAAGCAGTCGGAACTCCGGCCGCTCGGTCTGCGGTACTTGGACTCGAGGTTTCGCGCGTTACCGGCGAAGGTCTACAAAAAGGTGCTGGCTTATAACACGGTCGATCGGAGCCGTTATAAGTCTGAGCATTTCGATTGCGATATCTTCGCGGTCTTTCTGGCGGGCGACGTCGCGCAGCGCTGGAGTGTGAACGGCATCGTGATCGACACCTCGGCGGGACACGCTTACAACTGCGTGTTGACATGCGACGACGGCGAGATCGGGCTGCAGATGGTCGAGTCGCAGACTGATGAATTGGTGGACAGCGCCGACCGGGGTTACTCGGCTCGGCGCGGCACCATAATCTTTACTTAAGTGCGGTTGGAAACCGCACCTACCAAGGGCTGCTTACCTGGAGGGGTTAAGCAGACGGACGGGCGGCAGTTGTTTTATCCTTTCTTCCTGCCGCCCCTCCATTTTATTGTTGTTGCTTTATTGCGCCCCATGTAGTGGGGAAATTTCCGTAGGCGTGAACGGCGGGGAATGCGGCGCGGTAGACGGCGTCTCCCGCCACGGCGAACAGATAGGATCGATGTATCGCAAGGGAGTGGACGCGGAGGTGCTGCAGCCCAACGGGGTGCCACGTTTCGGAGGGCTCATCGAAAAGCCACACGCCCAGTTGTGGAAACCTGTGGCCGATCATGGTGAAGATACGGCGGCGATTAACCACGAGTTGGCTCAATCGAACACGCCCGGGGGCAACCCGGCAGTGAGCATGTCCCATGCGAGTTTATCTTCGTTCCATCGCCCAAAGCCGCGGGCACCGGCGACGTACAAATGATCACCGAGCACGGCAAAGCCGCGTAAACCGTTAAGAGCCTGTTTGAAAAGTCATTTGATTCGGTTTCGCATCAAATAAATGGAAGCGATGTACACCATAGTCTCAGCAGTCTTAGGATTGGGATTCCATCTTTGATTTGATAATCAAAGATCGTTCATAATCCAAAGTCAATCGGCGAAACCAACCAAGCCAAGAAAATGTGCGCTCAACAATCCATCGTAACGGGACAACTTCAAATCCCTGCTTCCCTAGCGTAGGTGCAATCTCCAGTTGACACTGATGAGCAAGATATAGCCAGTCTTCCAATTCTCCGCGATAGGCAGCATCGGCACACACTAACTGAATTGTTATGTACCAGCTAAGAGCCTGTTTGAATAATCGGTACCAAGCCATTTTTGGTCATTTTCAGGAGGTTCTTTCATGTTTTTATTGTTGTCTGCTACGTACCTGTGGGATTTCTATCGCACTCGTTATCCACTCGTTTGATCCCACGCTGGGGCTTAAGTTCACGAGGTTTTGGCGTTTCTATACACCTTTAGGATCTCTATCGTACTCGCTATTCGCTCGCTTGATCCCCTCTGGGGCTTTTAAAGGCTGGTGCGCAGTGCGCACCCTACAAATGTACTTTTCAAACAGGCTCTAAACACTTCTATGAGTAACTCAATAGCTATCTGATTGTCACTGACATTGGCGTCAGTGACTTTGACCATCAATGGAATACTTATCGTATCAGTTACTAGATGTCGTTTGCGTCCTTTGACTCTCTTGTGACCATCAAATCCTCTAGTCGCCGCTAATTCCGTCGTCTTAACGGATTGGCTGTCGATGATAGCTGCTGTCGGTGATGGTTCCTTGCCACCATCACGACGTGTTTGTTCGTGAAGTGCCTGATGAATCAAGAGCCATGTATCGTCGGCTTTCCACTTTCTGAAATGGTAATAGACGGTTTGCCACGGTGGCATATCATGGGGTAGCATTCGCCACTGGCAACCGGACTTGACAACATAAAAGATAGCGTTGATGATTAAACGCATCTCCCACTTGAGAAGTCTGCCTAAGAACCTGTTTGAAAACTAGATTGAAGAGTCATTTTGGGCATTTGGAGTGCTATTACTTGTGGGATCTCTATCAAGATCTACTATCGCACTCCTTGTTCAGTCGTTTGATCACTCGTTTGATCCCGCGCTGAGGCTTAGGTGCGTGGGGTTTCGGCGTTTCTACACACCTTTAGGATCTCTATCGCGCTCGCTATTCGCTCGCTTGAGGGGATCTCTATCGCACTCGCTATTCGCTCGCTTGATCCCCTCAGGGGCTTTTGGAGGCTGGTGCGCTGTGCGCACCCTACAAGAGTGCTGATGAAAACCTTGGTTTTGAGGCGAACTGTGCTACAAAAATGAATTTTCAAACAGGTTCTAAGGGTTGAGGTGTTGGCAGAAACGATGACAGTTTCTCCCACTGTGCATCGGTCAAATCACTGGGATAACTCTTGCAGTTCATGTTTACTCCTTTCATTGATTCAGAATTAACTGCTCCAATGAGTAAACGTAAACATCAACCGTTTAGACAACTTTTTTCTTTTTCAAACAGGCTCTTAGTGGTTTTCTCGCTAAGAACATATGGCAAGTGTTGGGTGCCGGTGCGGTTAGAAACCGCACCTACAGGAATTGTGGAATAGGTCTCTTGTGCCAGTCCAAGAAGGCATAAATACTTAGCGAGTATGCCGCCTAGTGGTAAATTTTCTAAGAGAATATGGTAAGTGTTGGGTGCCGGTGCGGTTAGAAACCGCACCTACAGGAATTGTGGAATAGGTCTCTTGTGCCAGTCCAAGAAGGCATAAATACTTAGCGAGTATGCCGCCTAGTGGTAAATTTTCTAAGAGAATATGGTAAGTGTTGGGTGCCGGTGCGGTTAGAAACCGCACCTACATGAATTGTGGAATACGTCTCTTGTGCCAGTCCAGGAAGACATAAGTACTTAGTGAATAGACCACTAAATGGTTGACTCGCTAAGCATATATGGTATAATTCTCCTGCCCATTCAACCGAAATGGAAAGGAGAATTCATAATGGGAAAACGAGTTCATTACGTTCGTGCGGTCAGTGAAACAGAAGAACACCAACTTAGGACTTTAGCCAACTCACGTACCCAACCTCATCGGTTTGTGCAGAGAGCCCAGTTAATCGTCAACATGTTGGACGACAGCCAACTGACGGCCTCCAAAGCCGCCATACAGGCTGGATTCAAAACAGGGGTTTCCGGAGCGCAATGGGTTCAGCGATTCAACGGTGAAGGCATTGAAGGACTCACCGATAAACCCCGGAGTGGCGCACCGAAAACGCATTCGGTAGAGGTTCGCAGTAAACTGATTGATTTAGCGATGCAAAGACCGTCGAGTCTGGATTATCCATTTGAGTTGTGGACGCTAGAACGTCTGCAAATTAGCTTCAAAGAAAGAGAAGGGATTCATCTCTCCGATTCAACAATATGGAGCTGGATAACTGAAGAAGGGCTGAATTGGAAACGTCAGCAGAGTTGGTTTCATAATGCGGAAAAACAGGACGAACAGTTCGTGGAAAAAAGGGGGCCATAATTTCGGCGTACATCGCGCCTCCACCGGACACAAGGATAATCTGCATTGATGAAATGGGGCCAATTGCAGCCAAAACCTACCCGGGCGAAACTTGGCAACACGGGCCAAATCGAGCCACTTTTGAGCCGGACTATGGTCGTCGGGGCAAATTATGGGTTCATGGCGCCTTTGAACCGGCAACTGGTCAAGCGGAAATTGTAATTTCTCCAAGAAGGGACGGCGCTACTCATATTGAATTGATTGAGAAAGTGATACAGAAGTTTCCCTCCGAAAGATGGTTACTCATTGAAGATAATCTTTCGATTCATCACAGTCGTGATGTAAAGACGGCGCTGCTGGCGTGGCCAGAGATTCAAGTGCAATTTATTCCGAAATATGCGTGTTGGCTAAATTTGATAGAACCCTGGTGGAAACAGTTAAAGTCTCTCGCGCTGAAAGGAAAACGGTTTGAAACGCTTGATGAATTGACTGATGCCCTCAACAATGCAGTTTGTTGGTGGAATGCCCATAAGCACCCTTATCAATGGAAGAAAATGCCTCAGGAGCAACCGAGCTACAGTTTAGGTGCCTATGGTTCTGTCATGGATAAATATACTATAAATACTTAGCGAGTGAACCACTAAATGACCTACTCGCTAAGTACTTATGTCTTCCTGAACTGGCACAAGAGACCTATTCCACAACCCCGGTAGGTGCGATCAACCGAGTGGACAACGAGGGATCAACTGAGAGAATAGCGAAGGCGATAGTAAATCCCGATAGAGATCCCTCTAACCGCACCGGCACCCAACATGTACCATATATTCTTAGCGAGACAACCACTTAGTAATAGTATAATTGAAACCATTATATGCAACGTTATTCAAACGAAATGGTATAAGTAGCCAGATAAAAATCTGCTGGATTTGGCAATCCCGCAGGAGCGGCCGGGGGGCCATGGCCATTGTTACAATGCAAAATTTATTCTTGAAAGTTGCTTACCGTAACATTCAGAAGGTAAAATCAAAGCTGTTTTGAACTTGACATGAAGTTTGTTATTCGGTTAATATCATTCCAAGGCGGCCTAGTTTTAATACTGTCAACTTTTCGATTCTTCCCCTCCAGAGAACAGGAATTGACGGTGGAGAGGGCGAAAATACAAACCAGAATTTGGAACTGAACTCAAGGTGGCTCTTCTGTTTTCACTGAGCCATGAAGAATAGAAACGGAAGTACAATTCAACGTTTATTCTAAACACGGAGGATAAAGCAATGAAACGTAGTAGTTTGTACCTCACACTGATTGCGCTGCTTTTTGTGTCTGTTTCGACCGGAGTTCTATCGTCTACGGAAGGGTTGCTTCTTTACTTCCCTTTTGATGAGGGCAATGGGGACATAGCCATGGACATGAGTGGAAACGGTCACGACGCTGAGATAAATGGCGCTCGCTGGATAGATAATGGGAAAGTCAATGGAGCGCTCGAGTTTAGGGGCGTGAGTAAGGGAGACATTGTCCAAGTTATCAACAACCAAGAACCGGGGCAGTTAGGTGTTATTGAGTGGCAGGAAATCACGGTCATGGCATGGGTCTATCCCACCGGATTCCAGACTGATTCGGAGCGCAGGAGATGGATGCGAATAGTGGACACGGATGATTTTCCTGCGAGAGAATCCGGGTTCTGGCTAGGTGTCCATGGCACGGCAGCGCTCCAACAGGCAGGACCAGATCAGACCGAAAAACGAGGCAGGGTGTTTGTTGGTTTTCGTCCCACAACATGGTTCAACACCGAACAGACATTGAACTTGAATGAGTGGTCGCATGTTGCCTTCACTTGGGGATTGCAAGAGACTCGAGGAATCATGAAGGCATTTATCAATGGGGAGGAAGACTCTGGGAAGGCATCCTTCCAGGAAACATTGGTGACGAAGCAGAATCTTGCAGTGGGAGGAGGACAGGGACGAGAAGCTACCCCTGATGAAATGTTTGTTGGCTATATTGACGAAGTAGCAGTTTATCAACGATCGATGACAGCCGACGAGATAGCAAGCATCGTGGAGACCGGAACTGCTGTCGAACCGGCAGGTAAATTGATTACGACCTGGAGTCGAATTAAGAGTTCATATTGACTCAGGTCGCCACTTTAACCGAAAAGACGTACGATCAAGCGCTCATTTCTCCGTTCCTAGAAGTAGGCAACAGCTAGGGGCATGAAGTTTTTGTGTCTTGCGAAAGGTTTCGTCTCGACAGGTCGGGATATCAATCCCAATCTGTCGGGACGGCATTACATAATCTCAATTTGGCAGGAGAATTTGGACGATGATGTTTCTGAAAATCGGTTGCTGTTTATCTGCGTTCTCTTTGTTTTTCGTGGGTACAGCTATCGCCGCGAAGACCGAGCTTATTGAGTGTCCTATTGTCGCAGATACGCTGTTTTCCGGGCACTTCAACGAACATGATATGAACAATGGCGCCCAACAAGCGTTGGTAGGTAAAGCGATTCTGGGAATTCCAGTTTTTCGGTTTGACATGTCAAAGCTAAAACATCACAAAATTGAGGGCGGAATCTTCAGTGTCTACCCTATTCGAATTAGTGCCAAACACGTCGAGCAGCAAGATCTCGCCACCAGTCGAAAGATTTCAACAATCGCTCATGACTGGATTGAAGGAAAAGGGATTAACGCTTTTCCACCCGAATCACGAGAGTGGGCCACCTTCGATTGGCCCGGCCGCGCGATCGCCCCAACATGGGGGAAAATGGACCATGACGGCAAAGAGAGAAATGGTGTTTCGATTAATGTTCTTGATGTCATCAATGGACATGGCGGTTCGATTGAAAACGAGGATGGACGTTGGAAATTCGCCCCAAAAACACGGACTGATATAGAACTGGATGCCGAGTTCGTTCAAGGCCTCGTTGACGGCACCCAATACGGGATTGCCATTTGGACAACACACGATGACATCGGTATCGAATTTGCTGCCAAGGAACCCGCTCGGCACAATGCCCCGAAAGAGGACAACCCGAACGAGGGGAAACACGTCGCAACGCTTGTTGTTGAATCAGGTGGGTTTCTCGCAGTGGACGCACAAGGTAAGCTAGCATCAACGTGGGGAGATATAAAGTCGATGAGATAATTCGTCCCTGTATTGTAAGCCACCTCTGAAATGTCCTACAATTCGCTATAGATGTCAAATACTTTCGAACCGCCTCGCATACCTATTGTGTAACGAGGCGGTTCTTTTTAGCAGTTGAAATTTATAGTAGAACCAATAATCATTTTTACACTGCGGTAGGTTCGGTTTCCTAACCGAACCGGCATTTATCCAGTCTTTTAGGTGCGGTTGGAAAGGGATCTCTATCGCACTTACTATCCGTTCGCTTGATCGCACCTACCGAATTATGTGTAAACATGAATCGAATTGGCTATAAAAGAAGAACGGTTGTGCACAATCCCGGACTAGGATGATTCTTCGTGGGGTTCTATTGATTTGATGGTGCGCACGGACAACCTATGAAGAGACTGTCGTTCTCCTCTGCCCATCCAGAACCGATTACTCGGCGATCGATTCTGATTTCCCTAATCCTCCTGCCACTTCTCTACCGGTGGCATATTCAGTGTGAAGCCCTTCCGTCTTTTGGCCCGCCCCCCACCCTGATGGCGCCCTTCTACACCGTCGTATTCATCCTCCTTATACTGGCGGTCGTTAATTTCTCCCTAAGAAGATTTGTCCCCAAGCATGCGCTGACTCGCGGAGAGTTGATTTCTGTTTACGTTTTCATGTCAATCTCAGGCGCGTTTATGTCCTATGACATGTTCCTCCCGCTGGTTTCAGTCATCGTTCATGCCGTCTATTTCGCCTCACCCGAAAATGAGTGGCGCGACCTGTTCTGGAACTATCTACCCAACTGGTTGACAATTAACAATTCGGACGTGGTACGTGCCTTTTATCTCGGTGACGCATCAATCTTTGAAACACGTTATTTCCTTCCGTGGGTGAAGCCGGCATTCTGGTGGTGTACCTTCACCTTCGTTCTGCTTTTCGTCATGCAATGCATCAATGTTATCATTCGCAAACGTTGGGTTGAACAGGAACGGCTAGTGTATCCCATTGTTGAGCTTCCTCACCAGATTGCTTACAACACCAATTCCTTCCTGCGCAACAAACCGATGTGGTGGGGTTTTGGCGTTGCTGCTTCAATCAGCCTCATCAACGGGCTAAGTGTGTTTTTTCCATCTGTTCCTTCCATTCCCAATAAGTCCATCCCCTTGCAGCCTCTGTTTTCTGAAAAGCCGTGGACTGCCTTTCTGGCAGGAGGCAGTTCTATTATCGTATATCCCTTCGCTGTCGGGCTTAGCTTTCTGATGCCACTGGACCTGCTGATATCGTGCCTCCTCTTTTTTCTTCTATACAAGATTCAAATCTTCATCGGTATTCTGGCGGGACTGGAGAAAATCCCCGGCTTTCCCTACGCTTATGAGCAGAATATCGGTGCATATACGGGTATCTCCGTGATTGTACTTTGGGGCACGCGCCGGCAGATTTGGACGGCGTTTCAACAAGCCCTCGGGCGAAGGCGGGCGGATGATGCGGCTGAACCGATGCGGTATCGGAATGCGTTCTTAGGAATCTTATTTGGAGGAATATTCCTTGTCGGGTTCGCGATGAGAGGAGGCATGACACTATGGATTACCGTACTATTTTTCGCCGCTCATTTCCTGACAATTGCTATTGCTCTCACGCGGATTCGCGCGCAGATTGGTCTTTCCATCCATAATACCACCTCCATTGGGCCGCACCATAGCTTAGTCAGTTTGTTCGGCTCCCGAAGAATCGGTGCACAAAACCTCACCTGGTTCTCTCTATTTTTCTGGTTTAACCGAGACAATCGCAGCCACCCGATGCCGCATCAACTGGAAGCGTTCAAACTCGCCGAGCGTAGCAATCTCAATTCAAAGGGGTTATCCCGCGGGATGCTAGGTCTGATGGTCATAGCCATGCCATTGTGCATCCTGATGCTGTTGGATACATTCTATAAACTCGGTGTGGATACGGGCAGGGTAGGGGCGCAGATCAATAGTTTCGGTAGTCGTGCCTACCGCTTGCTGCATCATTCATTCATCATGCCGCAAGACTCGCGCCCCGCACACGTTGCCGGCATGGTAATTGGATTCGGTTTCACACTTCTATTGGCAGCCATTCGCGGCCGCCTGTTCTGGTGGCCGATTCATCCACTCGGTTATGGTGTTGCTTTCCACATACACATGTTTTGGGCAGCTTTTATCATCAGCGCTATCGCCAAATGGACGCTGCTAAAATTTGGCGGAATTGGGCTTTATCGTAAAGCCGTCCCATTTTTCATCGGGCTGGTGTTGGGAGATTTCATGGTTGGGAGCCTTTGGAGCCTCTTGGGGATTGTTCTAAACACACGCACGTACACGTTTTATTATTAATAGGACTTACGCAAACACTGTCTGAATCGCGGATTAAACGGATGATGCGGATGACACGGATTAAGATACTCGGTACGTTAGGATTTACTATCGCACTCCCCATAAGGATCAACTTAAGAGAGTTCGTCGAGTATTTTTGATGGGGTTTTCTGTCGTAAACTCCTTACTCAGTACCCATTGGGCGGGGGAACCCCGCCCCTACGAAAACGTGCGCTATGCAAGACCTTCTTAGACGGACAAATCGATGAATTGGTAGAATTCCTTCTCCCAAGTTTGGATGGAGACCAATAGTTAAAACATTGAAACCGCGTGAATTGTGCCCTAAAACGCTTAACTTGATCTCTCCTTTGATGCCGATGAATCGGGCAACTACAAACCGAAGTGCGTAAGTCCTATTGTCAAAGCATCCTCGCCGCCGCTTAAACTCTCTATCTTCCCAAACGTCTATGTCAATAACCGCAGTTCAACCCGTCGGGGTCAGCAAATTACACCGATGAATGCGCGTGTTCTAAACATCGTCCCACCTGAACGCTCGAATCCGAGAATTCGCATCTGCGAAATTTCGCGGCGGGATTCTCAATCTAAACTTGGCACTGATAGCTAAATGGTTTTCTTGGTAAGTAAATATGATTAAGTGTGGGCGTCGGTGCGGTTAGAGGGATCTCTATCGGGATTTACTATCGCCTTCGCTATTCTCTCAGTTGATCCCTCGTTGTCCACTCGGTTGATCGCACCTACCGGCGTGGTGGAACGGGTTTCTTGTGCTAGTCTTATAAGCATTAAATACTTAGCGAGACAACTACTAAATCACCGAAAAACACAATGAGGTGGATAGAATGACAGGACTGAATTCGCTGATGATATTGATTTTTTCCGGCGGCATCGCCTTCGCACAAACACCACAGCCTATTGACCCGATGGAACAGGAGGTCACCCAAGGCGCGTTGCGCGTCAAAACCGAGAATGAGATTGTCGAATGTCCGCTGAAACACACAGATGTCAAAGCGATTATCTCCGGCTTCATCGCGCGCGTGACGGTGACACAAACGTTCGAGAATCCGTATGACGAAAAGATTGAGGCGGTTTATGTTTTCCCGCTGCCGCATACCGCCGCCGTGGACGATATGACAATGGTCATCGGCGAGCGGCGGGTTGTCGGTCTGATTAGGCGTCGGGCTGAGGCGCGTGCCATGTATGAGCGGGCGATCAATCAGGGAGCGACGGCAAGCCTCCTTGAGCAGGAGCGACCGAATATCTTTACCCAGTCGGTCGGCAACATCAAACCGGGGGAGGAGATTCCCATCGAAATCTCCTACGTTGATGTTCTCAACTACGACATGGGCACTTATGAATTTCACTTCCCGATGGTGGTCGGCCCCCGCTACATTCCCGGCGCACCGATATCCAAGAAACCGAAACTTCCGAAAGAATTGACGGGAAAAGTTGGCGAAGTAGAGGCACCGATGGAAGAAGGCGATCCGTCCGGCACAGGTTGGTCGCCGGACACGACGCGCGTACCTGACGCCTCGCGAATCACGCCGCCAGTGCTCAAACCGGGCTATCGCACAGGGCATGATATTAGCCTTTCGGTGTCGCTCGAAGCGGGTGTGCCGGTTGGGGACATCAAGAGCCCCAATCACAAAGTAACGCTTGAGCGCATTGGCGCGTCGGGTGTCGTGGCGGAAATTTCGCCCGCCGATTCGATTCCAAACAAGGATTTTGTGATGAAATACGCTGTCGTCGGTGAAAAGCCGGAGATGGCGGTTTTGGCGCATTCCAAAGGGGCAGACCAAGGCTACTTCATGCTCATGATTCAGCCGAAACTCGATGCCGAACTCGCCAAAGCCCCGCCGCGCGAGGTTGTTTTTCTTGTTGACGTTTCCGGTTCAATGAGCGGTGAGCCGACAGAGAAAGTAAAAGAGGCGATGCGTCACTTTTTCCGCCTCAGCAAGCCGGACGATACCGTGCAGGTCATTACCTTTGCCGGCAGTGCGAACAAACTGTTCGAAAGACCGGTCGCAGCGACGAAGGAGAATGTCAGTCGCGCCCTGAACTTCACACAGCAGATTCAAGCCGGCGGCGGAACGGAGATGCTCAAGGGCATCAAGATGGTGCTCAACGAGCCGGTAGACCCGGAACGGGTGCGTATCGTCGTGATGCTCACGGATGGCTACATCGGCAACGAAGCGGAGATTATTGCTGAGGTCGGCAGGCGCGCCGGAGACCAGATTCGCTTTTGGGCAGTCGGCATCGGTTCGTCGCCCAACCGTTTCCTGATTGATGGCGTGGCGAAACAGGGCGGCGGGATGTCGGGGATGATTGAACTCAACACCGATCCGAAGGAGTTGGTCTCGCAGATTGTCGATCGGATTCATCGGGCACAACTCGCGAACATCCAGATTGATTGGAATGATCTGTCCGTCTATGAAATCTTTCCGCGCCGAATTCCCGAGTTGTGGGCAGGCAGGCCGGTCATCCTGTTTGGACGCTATGCGGATGGCGGAAAGACGCGGCTTGAATTGTCAGGTGTCGCAGAGGGGAAACCGCTCTCATATTCACTGGACGTAGCACTTCCGCGTACACAACCAAAACACGACGTTCTCTCCAAGACGTGGGCACGGAAGAAGATTGAGGACATATCGGCGCAGATGTACTATGCCGATACGCCCGAAGTGGTTGAGGAAATCACACAGGTAGCGCTGACCTATCGACTGATGAGCCAATACACGAGTTTCGTCGCGGTGGATGAGAGCGAAGTGCAACTTGCGAGTCAGCAGGCGAAGCCGCCTCGACGGGTGCTTGTGCCGGTGCCGTTACCGGCTGGGGTTGATTTCGAAGGCGTCTTTGGCAGAAGTATAGCTCTCGAAGCGGACGCAAGCGTTTCATACATGCTATCGCCTGACCTGGCGAAGGCGAACATGACTTTTTCATATTCCTCTACTTCAAAACCGCCTTCGAGTGGCGTCAGAGCTCTGCGGGTGAATGTTTCCACCCGATACAGTCAGCGTACATTGGCGAGGCCCAGGGCAGCGCGGCAACTAGGGTCATCTTCTGCTTCCTTTTCCGCTACACCCACAAGAAAGACGCCATTGAAAGCTGCTATGAGATCGCCAGTCATAGGCCAAACGAGCGCGCCTGGAAAAATTACTCTAACGCATCGCGAGCGGTCCAGTGATGGATTGTCACTTCGCATGGCAGAACATCAAGATTTGGGACACACCCTATTCGATCAGTGGTCGATGAAAAGGCGCGAAGATGCACAAAAGGCGTTGGCGGAGGCAAAAGAGCTACAGAAACAGGGCGAGTTTGAAGCGGCACGACTTCGGTATCAGCATGTGTTGGGGCTGCAAGCTGACATGCACGGTAGCAATGACACTCTGACCGAGGCGATTTTGACCACGACGGAGGAGATTGGCAAAAGACGTGCCCAAGCCCACCCGCGTTTGAACCGAAAACTTGACCTCGTTCTTCGGAATCAAGCACTTGACGAGGCGATTCATACGGTCGTTGAAGCGGGCGGATTTGAACTTCACCTCGTAACTGGTAGCCTCGCAGATGTCATTGAGTTGCTGAATCTTCCGGAACTTCGGGTGACGTATCTTGACCTGCGCTATGCCACGGTGAATCAGGCGCTGGATTGGCTGCTTGCGCCGTACCATCTAACGTGGCAAATGAAAGACGAGGGAACAATTACCGTCGGAGCAACGCGGCGTCTGCCAGCGCCCTCTGCGTGGGGATACGCCGTTTCACATCTCGTGATACCTCCAGCGGAAGAGATTGACAAAGACGCCCGAGAGGAGAGTGTCGAAGCCGCACTGACAGACTTCCTTAATGGGGCCAGAATCGTCATTGACCAGAAGGAGGATTCGGGACTCAAGCCCGGCTCCGCTGTGTTGATTGACGCGGGACGGTTGCTCGTCTATGGAGAGCCGCATATCCACGAAAAGGTGAAGGCATTTCTCGAAGCACTGCGCGATGGTCAAATCGACATCGTGAAAGTCGCTGGCCGCAAGCTGTCAGGCGAGGCGCGTGCATCTCTGGAAGCCTTACAGCAACTAACGGTGAAACGTTGGAAAACGCGTGCTGAAGCACGTGAAGCCGCAACGGCAACACACGCGCGTGGACTAGTCGAAAGAGACTTGCGTGATGCACCTTGGCAGTTATTGGCAGAGGCGGTTCGCGGCGGAGCCGATCTTGAAGCGCTGACCACGCTTCAGGCGGCTTGGGGCAACCCGCAGATCGAAGGGGCGGCTCCGCAGCTCGTGACGCGCGCCGCTTGGTGTATCGGTATGGCGGCACATGCCGTGCCCAACGATGCCGAACTCACAACTCTTGCCGAAAAAGCCGTCTCAACGGTAAAGGCGATGAAGGTGCTGAAGCCAGAAGATAACGATGCCTCCGCCTATCTCGCCGCGTTATACGCGGCGTTACTGCTTGAAGATGGAGATGCCCACGACAGTCAGGTTGAAGATACGGTCAAGTTGCTGCTGATGATGATGGACGAAAACTCCCCGTTGTCGACGACGCGCCTTATCGCGCAAGGTTGGCTTTCACCCTCGGTAGAGAACGATATTTCCTTAATGGAGGCAATCTCGGCGCATCGGATTGGCGGTGATGACGGCGTTCTTCTGACAAGCCTGCTTGCAAAACGCCGCGGCGGTCAGTTATGGCGAACCTTTCGTGAGGAAATGCCATCTCTTGTTAGGGCACAGCCGTTGAATGGTCATGTCGTGGTTTTCGTCAATCGACTGGAGGCATCGTCGTTGGCGTTTGGATCGAAATAACCGGGAATTCGTCGGACAGAAGTGCTTTCGCGCGGATTTGGGTGTGCTGCCGCGAGAAGTGGAAGGGGATTGTCAAAAAAAGCCCCATAGGGATCAAGTTAAGCGTTTTAGGGTGCAAGTCACGCGGTTTCAGTGTCTTAAACTGCTAATCTTGATGTAGACTTGGGCGATGGAATACCAACCCATTCATTGGTGGGGCCGTCACAGAAGATGACTCATGGCGCTCGTTTCCTTAGGGGCGGTGTTGGGTGCGGTTTCGGTGCGGTTGGAAACCGCACCTACAGTATGGGGGATAGAGATTTCCTCCCCGCCCAATGCGGACTAAGTTAAGGGTTTTGCGACGGAGGACCCCACCAACAGGAGACGAACTCCCTTAACTTGATCCCTATGGGGAACGCAGATCTGCGTAGGGATCTCTATCGCGGTCGCTATTCGCTCCCTTGATCCCTACAAAAACCGAAATGCGTAAGTCCTATATGAGGTTTCAGCGTTTATCTGATGGCGTCGTTGTCGCTGGCGCCTCGTGGAAGCATCGGACACGTTAACCGTGAAGCAACGGAGACATGGCTGCGTCGGCTGGAGGCACCGGCGGTTCAAGGTCCGGGAACAGCCAGAGTTGGTCTGCCTCACCCGCAGTGTCCACAACGGACGCACCGTCGAACGGCGTCGCCGGGTTTGCCCAGAGCTCCATCCCTTGTACGCTCGGACTAGAGGTGATGCGAGCGCGGATTCGGGCGCGTCGCTCAGGATCGAGTGTTTCTTGAGGGAAAACGTCGCGCATCAAATGTATCAATCTGTCAGTAAAAAGGTCGGCTTGCATCATTTCATGGGCATGACGACATATTGAAAGTTTTGCGCCAATTGAAGGCGCATCGCAGCAATCGGTTCCGGGCGCATCCAGAATATAACTTCGGCTGCATCGGTCTCCAAAAGCGCTTCTTCAATGAACTTGGCATCGAATGCTGCCGATGTATCCGTACCTTCATATTGAATGGATACACAGGCTTTTGAATTTCCCCAGCGGGTACTGTTTTCAACAGCCAACTGTCCATCACTGACGCGAAACTCTGTGCGGTTGTAGGGGTTGTCATCACCCAAACGGATGGCTCTGAGCGCCCACAGCAATTCTTCGCGGTTCACCCTCACGCGCAGATTGGCGCTACTCGCTTTTTCAAGCACCCACTTATAATCCGGGAAATCTCCTTCCGGCAAGAGGCACTTTAGCGAAGCCCCCTCAGTCTCAAAACCCATGGCGTTTTCAGTGAAGCGGAGGCTACAGATTTTCGGATTCAGGGATTCTATCAAATCAATCATCTTCATGCAAGCGGCATAAGGCATTGCCCGCATCGGAATAGGAGTCTCTGTGTCAACCGGCTTATTCATCGCAGGCAACGTGACCATCGCCATCCGTCTACCATTGGTGGTTACGATTCGTTCTTCGCTGTCCTGTCGATGAAAAAGCGCTCCCGTAAGGAAAGGACGTTGTTGTGATTCGTCCGAGTCTGATAGCTGTACCGAGGCAAACAGGACAGACTTCAGAGCCGCTCCGAATTGGGGCGCTTGAACTTCATATTCGGGTGCGTCTGTCAACTCTTCAAGTGCGGGATTCTGCCATTTCTCCGCATGTGTGCGCACAGCATGTCGATGTTGATTGCCTTCAATGTCCAAACACCCGTGCCATTCGTGGTGACTGACGCGTAGTGTTTCATCAACCGTGTGATTACAGATGCGCCACAGGGTAGCCGGGGGAACGGTTGCCTTACCGGAGGATTCGACTTCGGCTGGAATTGCATGGTCAATACAGAAATTTCCGTCGTCGGTGTAGCATCTCAACTGTAATTGCGCAGCTTGCGCTGTTATCGACAGGTGTGTTTCCGGCTCATCAAGCTTCAACAGTGCCAAGGCGTGTTTCAGCCTGGCAACGTTACAGGTGAATCTCATCGGTTCCTCCCCACCCGCAGGGCAGGCATCAAGAAATGCCGTTCCCAATCAATGCCTCGTTGGGTGTGTTTTTTCAGTCTGAATTTATTAGGACTTACGCAATTCAGATTGTAAGGAACGCAGATCTGCGTTCCCTACAGTACAACAGTCCTATGACATGAGACAATCGCATAGGGTATTCATTTCTGCTTTTTGCGTAAATCCTACTTACAACAGGTCTTCGATTGATGTGCCCCGCTGTTTGAGTAATCGCAACACTTCATCGCGCAGGGCGTTGCGTGCACGCTGTCGAAGCGATTTAACAGCGATTTCGCTCCTTTGGATGATTTTTGCGATTTCTCGGTTCGGCATATCTTCCAACTCGCCTAACACGAGCACCGTGCGATCAATCGGACGAAGTCGAAGCAGCGCAGTATGCAAAAATCTCGCACTTTCGGCGCGGATTAACCGCTTGAGCGGAGATTCCGTTGAATCCACCGAGGGAAACAACGCTGGTGTCATTTCTTCCGAAGTCGTCTTATCGAATGAAATCGTCGGGTGTTGTTGACGCTGGCGCAACAGGTCGACACACCCATTGTACGCGATGCGAAACAGCCACGATCGTACCGCTGCCGGATCAAGTAACTCAGACCATCCCTGATACGCCCGTAGAAATGTCTCGGCGGTCATGTCCTCGGCATCTGTTGGATTTCCCAGAAGCCGATGAATAAACCGATAGATAGCGTCAACATGCAACTCATACACTTCGATGAATGATTCTTCCACAAATGAAGCACCTCGTTGGCTTCGCGTTTTCAAGCCTATATGACGATATAGTCGGGGCGAGGCATCGAAAATTCTGCACCACCCAATTCATCGGAAAATCGGTTGATTGACTGATGTGGATGCGATATACTGTTTGAACGTGGTTTCTAATCAAGATTCGAGGAGATTTGTTATTATGATAAAATTAGGTACGATGTCTTTAAATCTCAAGAATGTCGTCGCTGCTGAATTTGCACGGATTGTGTACGATCTCGGTCTCGACGTCATTGAATTGCATTCAAGCGCTTTTGAATCAACAGATATCCGGTATCTTCGTGAACTGAAGATGACGTTGATGAAACAAGGGCTGCCGCTCGGATATATCGGGATTAGCAATAATTTCGGTCGTCCCGTTGATGAACACCCGGAGCAGATTGCGTTGATCAAAAAGTGGATCGATGTCGCGGATTTCATGAGTTGCCCGCTCGTGCGTGTCTTCGGCGCATATATTCCCGAAGAGTGTGAAGATGAAGAAGCGCTTTGGGCGCCGATGATTGCCGGATTCCAGGAGGTCGCCGAATACGGATATGAAAAGGGCATCCTAGTCGGCTTACAGAACCACAATCACAACAATGTCACGCGCACCGGCAATGATTTGCTTCGAGCGCTTCGGGAAACAGATCGACCCTATTTTACGCACATCTTGGATACCGGACAATATGCCGGATCACCCGGCGCCAGCGGTCATCAAGGTTCATCTCATCCCGACTACGATTGCTATGCCAGTATTGCGAAAACAGCGCCTTACGCCGTGTATGTTCGCACGAAGTTCTATCACATAGACAGCGGTATTGAGGAGTGGCTTGATTATCCGCGGGTTCTTGACATTCTGCGCGGGGTGGGTTACAATGGTCCCCTCTCCATCGTCTACGAAGGGGAATCGGATCCGATTGAATCTATGCGAAAAGCGGGCGATTACTTGCGGTCTCTTATCAATACTTGATAACCGGCACATCACCGGATTTACGTCAGAACATGAAACACAGTACGAGCGGGAAAGACTTGAGAAAGTCGAGTAGATAAAGGCGCTCGAATCGTGCAACATAAAACGTGGTTCACCATTGACGGAACACTAGAGCCAATTGACTTCTCTGGGCCCAGTTTCTTTCGTTTTCCACTAGAGCTGGCAGAGTTTGTCGTGGCTCGGTTTTCCAATCCCGGTGACTGGGTTCTTGACCCATTTTGTGGATTTGGGACTACGTTGGTGGCTGCCCAGAACCTTGGACGCCAAGCGATTGGATTCGAGAAAGACCCGCAACGGGGTGTTTTTGCTGCCAAGCGGGTGCTACCCCCCAGTCGTGTTTTTGTCGAAGACAGTCGGTGTATCCTAGAGCGCGACCTGGCGTCTTTCGATCTTGTTTTCACGAGTCCGCCCTATTCGAGTCTTCGCGATGGGAGAAACGAGCAATCCGTGCAGGAGTACGTAATCGACCTTGCCAAGATCTTTGAGGCAATCCGTGATTGCATGAAACCTCGAAGCAAGGTTGTCATTGAACTATCCAACGTTCGTCAGGCGGATGGTATCCGACCGACGCTGTGGGAAGCGGGACGGGCGCTCGCCGAACTTTTCTGCCTCGAAGACGAGTTGGTGCGGTGCAACACGGGGACAGACTTGGCAGGGCCAGGTTACAATCATTCGACATTGCTCATCTTTCGGGTTGACTGATTGGGCATGTTAGCGTCAATGGATTGACTCAACAGATTAGTGCCATAGCAATTTTTAATCGTTTGAGGAAGGGCTTTTTCATATGTTTATGTCCATGTGTCGCCCCGCCGGGGCTTTGGCACACGGAGTCTCCGCACCTCTATACACCTTCCGCCCCTCTGGGGCTAGCAAAGGCTAGTGGAAAGAAGGGGAGTCAATGATTTGATAATCAAGATTGGTATACCCTCTAAATTGCACTATAAAGAAACTGAGATTTCGAGAAAAATCCGGGGTCTAATCACAATCGAAAAGGGAGAAACGCGGCTGAATCCTCGAAACCATATTTTGCGGTCTAGGCTGCGCGAGTCATATGAAGCTACTCATTATTGGGTCATGGGACCAAGATCAATTTGCCGAAGCCAAGAAAACTTTCCCTCAGGTAGAATTTGCTGCCACCAGTGACCAGAATGAAATTCTGCGCGAGATTTCCGATGCCGATGCTGTTTTCGGAGGCATCAGTCGGGAAGCGTTTCTAGCGGCGAAACAGCTAAAGTGGATTCAAAATACGGGCGCCGGGGTGGAAAACCTGGCGCGAATTGTCGAGCTCGCCGAAAGTGATGTAATTGTCACCAATACTCGCGGCGCTCATGCCGCCACAATCGCCGAGCACACTTTCGGGTTGCTGATAAGCCTGACCCGCAATTTACCGCAGACTTTTCAGGCTCAGCGGGATCATGACTGGGGGATTCAATTTGACAATCCTATGGTGGGATTAACCGGTTTGACCCTCGGAATGGTCGGTCTGGGAAACATCGGGCGTGCGATTGCCAAGCGAGGCCGCGCCTTTGACATGAACGTCATTGCCATTGACGTGCATGAAGTGCCCAAACCCGACTATGTGACCGAACTGAGGCTATCGGATGGACTGGATGACTTGTTGCGGCGATCCGATGTGGTGGCAGTAACAACACCTCGAACGCCGAAAACAGGAGGCTTGCTCGGCGAACAGCAACTCACGCTCATGAAGCGGACAAGCTACCTGCTGGTGGTGTCGCGGGGTGGAATCGTAGATGAAGTTGCGCTGGCACGGATGTTGCGCGAAGGACGACTTGCCGGTGCCGGATTGGACGTGACCGCCACAGAGCCGCTTCCGGAAAACAGTCCCCTCTGGGATACGCCGAACTTGCTGATAACGCCGCACTGTTCCGGGCGGTCTGCCTTTACCTCCGCCAGTGTTACGGCTATTTTTCATGAGAATTTGCGTCGTTACCTTTCCGGGGAGACGCTTACGAATTTGGTAGATTTGAAATTGGGATATTAAGCCGTCAACTTTGGAATCTTGACGTCCGTTTTTGTCCAAAACACTAGGGATGACTTAAAGGCGACTATCGTTTATTTTCATTTCGTCGTTAATCAGTTTGTTATCTAGACGATAGGACTTGTGTAAATCAGATTGTAGGGAATAACGATCGTTATTCCCTACAAGAGCTATGCAACATGAGATTTTCACAGAAAACGATTATTTCTGTTTCTTGTGTACATCCTATTTATGTGGTTACCGTTGCTCAAGTCGTTTCCTCTGCTTGGGTGGATATTGTGGCAGCACGTGACGTGGTGCCAAAAATTAACAACAACACTCATTTCACTCATTTATTCAAGTGTCTAGGTTTTTGAAATCATAATTGAAAGGATGATTATCGTGTTAAAAGAATCGATGAAAATCCGCGAAAGCGCCGAAATCACCGTTATTGATGTCAATGAAGATCTTGGGAATTATGTGGCAGGAGAACTCAAGCAAACCCTAGAGTCTCAAAACACCTTGAAAATCGTTATGAATCTCAGCGAGGTGAAACATATCAGCAGCACGGCGATAGGTGCCCTTGTAGGTGTTGCCATGCGGCTTCGCCGGAAGGGCGGCGACCTAAAGGTGTATGGACTTCGAGACAACATATTACGGGCTTTTGATTTGGTAGGCGCATCAAGTATTGTCGAAATCTTTTTGACAGAGAGTAGTGCCGCTGCCGCGTTTTAGGGTGCAAGTTACGCGGTTTCAATGTCTTAAACTGTTAATCTCCATGTAGACGTGGGCGAGGGAATACCAACCCATTCATTGATGGGGCGTCCACAGAAGATGACTCATGGCGCTGGTTTCCGTAGGGGCGGTGTTCGGTGCGGTTAGGAAAGGGATCTACTATCGGGATTTACTATCGCCTTCGCTATTCTCTCAGTTGATCCCTCGTTATTCACTCGGTTGATCGCACCTACCGTATGGAGTGCGAAAGAGCTTTCCTCGCCGCCCACTGCGGATTAAGTTGCGGTTTTGAGTGCGGTTGGATGAAGTTTAAAAAATAATTCGGTAATGTTCTAACGATGCTCGGTGCGGTTGGAAACCGCACCTACCGAGTTTAGGGAAAACTGGAATTGCCGATTTAAATACTAAATCTTCATGAAACCGCACCTACCATATAGAGTGCGACAAAGCTTTCCTCGTCGCCCACTGCGGACTGAGTTAAGGGTTTTGCGACGGAGAACCCCAGCAATACTAGACGAACTCCCTTAACTTGATCCCTATGGGGAACGCTCTTTGCCAAGCAAAGATAATCGCTGATTGACAGATCAACAATCGTTCCCGACTGACCACTACCGAGTCACGTTTGCTGAGTCACATACTGCTCCGCTGGAGCAGAAGGCTAGAAACCTGGCGCTCTATAAACATCGCGCTCCGCCGGAGCGCAAGAGAGAAGCGTTGCGAGTGTCTGCCATCTATCTGACCATTACAGATTTTGCAAGAAAGGAGAGAATCTAACATTGGAATCACTACAGAAATCAGTTCAATCCGTTATCAATGCAGGACGAATAGGCAGCCCGGTGTTTGTTCGTTGCCTGCTGCAATCCCCGCACAAGGACGCAGATAACGTCGGGGCAAGTGCTGCCCTCGCGAATATGGCGAATGCGTGGATGCCGTCACTACCTGAACAAATCTATGTGCAACAGAGTCAGGATGGGACACAGACCACGACGATGATCCAATATGCGGGTGGACAGACCGCCCTTCTTAGCGTAAATCGGGTCCCAGCCAATCAGGAGGTATCTATAGATTTGACCTTGGTCGGCAACAAGGGCGCAATCTATCACGAAACTCCACGCGGGCAATATCGGTTGATGAGGTGCTCGATTCAACTACATGATGAGGGAAACCTTTCCGATTTGATTAGTCAAGCGATTGCGTCGGGAGAACCTGTAAACTTGAGGAGTGAGGAGTGACATGGACAGTCAAGAAAAGTACGGTGTATTAATAATTGGCGGACATAGATCGCACCAGGAAAACTATTCGCGCCTTTTCGCCGCAGACCCTCGGTGTCGGCTCATCGCATCGTCGGATGAGTTGGATGCTCCCTCTGATCGTGTTGAACTGAACCGCGCACTTGCGGAAGAATTAGACATTCCTTACATACCAGATCTGGAGGAGGCGTTGGCACGTGACGATGTGCACATTGTCAGCCTATGCGTAGAGACCGAGCGGCGCGGGCGCGTGGGCGCTCGGTGTGCCGAGGCGGGAAAGCATCTCTATTTGGATAAGCCACTTGCGTTGAACCCCATTGACGCAGCGAAAATCGTAGCGGCGGTGAAGCGAGCAGGGGTTCGCAGCCAGATGTACAGCAATATACACAATCCGCCTGTGCAAGCCGCGCGCCAGGCTTTGGATCGCGGCGACATCGGCGAACTTCGCGCCATTCACTGTGACGTGATCTTTGCCAAGGGGCACCCGGGGTCTGCGCCCGTCGGCACCAAGCGTATAGAAAAACCTATCGTGGAACGTTACACCTTTGTCGACGCCAAGCGGGAGATGTTTGATATCGGCGTCTACGCGGCCGCGACGGTGAATTGGTTAACTCGCAAAACGGTAAAGACTGTGTACGCGAATACCGGCAATTACTTCTTCAAGGGACACTTCGATCGCGATGTGGAAGATTTTGGAGCAATGGCTTTGACCTTGGAGGGCGGTGTCACCGCGACGGTCTCCGGAGGACGATTTGGTTGGATGAGTCATCCTCAAGGCGGCATCTCGCGGCTGCACATCGTCGGGACGCGGGACACATTGACATTTGACCCCTCGAAATCACACGTGGAGGTTTTCGCCGATGAACCCGCTTTTCAGCCGCCTCCGCCTAATCCCTTAGATCCAACGGGAATGTGGGGGAGTACTCAAGTTAAATCTACGGGACCGCCGAAACAGCTCTGGGTTTCTGTTCCTAACGGGGAGAGTCAGGATGAAGTTCCCGCATTCGTTGACTGTATCGACAACGGCGTGGAAAGTGAAATGAACGCCGAAATGGCAGCACAGTCGGTTGCGGTGATTACGGCGGCGTTTCAGTCGGCTGCAAGCGGAAAGGTTGTCCGGATCGGCTAACGAGATCCTGAAAATCCGGACAATGCCTATCTCTGTGCCGTGTACAGACTGGGCGCTTGATAATAGGACATTTAGGAGGAGCTATGGCACGTGTTATGTTGATTACATTCGCGGTGGTATTTGTACTAGCTACCCAGGTTTCTGCGGAGCAAACGGAAGATGTTGTTTATCTAGATAATGGAGGCATCGTGCGCGGCAGGATTCTGGAGCAGATTCCGGACAAATCGCTGAAGATAAAACGGCGAGACGGCAAGGAGTTCAACTATAGGATGCACGAGATTGTCAGAATATCCAGAGAGCCTGCTTTCGGGTCGCAAACTCTTAGCCAAAGGAAGAATCCTATGGTAGCGCTTGGCTTATCGTTTCCAATCGTCGGCTCCGGACAATTCTACAATGGGGAATACACGAAGGGAGTCGTGCAACTCGGTGCGGCAATAGTAGGACTGGGACTGATACTTAGCGCAGGCGGTGACAACACGGACAGCGCTGAGGGAAATCTTGACGCGGATAACGACGATTGGAGGAGTATCCCCGGGTATGTGCTTCTCTTCGGAGGAGCCATTTGGTCGCTGATTGACGCGCCGATGTCAGCCAACAGAATCAATCGGCAAAATCAGCGGTTTTCACGTGGGCATTTGATTGAACTTGATGGAGATCGAGCCACGGTTGGAATCGACCCTGTAACTTCGTACAAGGGATTAGGCACGGTTTTTACCCTCCGGTTTTAGATGGCGCGTGTGCTTTTTGCCAACGTTGTCGGATGGGGGAATAATAATCCTTTCGAACCTGTTTGAAACTAGACGGAAAAGCTATCCTTGGGTATTTGGAGTGATATTACCTGTGGAATCTCTATCGTCCTCGTTATTCACTCCCTCGATCTATTGCTCGTCTGGTTGCACTCTGGGGCTTTAGAGGCTGGTGCGCAGTGCGCACCCTACAAGAAGTGGTGGGCAATGGAGCTCTATCGTCCTCGTTATCCACTCGGTCGATCGGTCGTTATTCACTCCTTCGATCTATTGCTCGTCTGATTGTACTCTGGGGCTTTAGAGGCTGGTGCGCAGTGCGCACCCTACAAGAAGTGGTGGGCAATGGAGTTCTATCGTCCTCGTTATTCACTCCCTCGATCTATTGCTCGTCTGGTTGCACTCTGGGGCTTTAGAGGCTGGTGCGCAGTGCGCACCCTACAAGAAGTGGTGGGCAATGGAGTTCTATCGTCCTCGTTATTCACTCCCTCGATCTATTGCTCGTCTGGTTGCACTCTGGGGCTTTAGAGGCTGGTGCGCAGTGCGCACCCTACAAGAAGTGGTGGGCAATGGAGTTCTATCGTCCTCGTTATTCACTCGCTTGGTCGCTAGTATCCGATTCGATACAGGAACTTTAGGTTGCGTCCCGGCTCCGGCATGACCGCTTTGATTCTCGAAAGGTGTTGCCGGTACTCCGTGTCGAGGATGTTCTCAATAGCGAATACCGCTTGATGTTGAAGCCCCCAAATCGAGAACAGATACTGGCATCCCACGTCATAGGCGATGTATGCGTCCGTAGGCTCTTCAAATTCGCCCAGTCGGTGCTGCGAATCCGAGAATCGCGCCGTTACGTGAAGGTTTAACGGCTGCGTCACGTATCGGAGTGCTACTTTTCCGTTAAGAGGCGGAATACGTTCAACCGGCAATTCGTTGGTCGCCAAAGTCCCTCTGACATGACTCATGCGCACCTGCGCGTGCACCCGCGGAACAATTTCGGCGTCAACGCTCAATTCGGCGCCGTCAAGGATAGCATCCTGTCCCCGGTATTGATAAATCCACAACCACCCCGCGGCGCCGCTACCCCACTCCTTTTCCCCCGTGTTGGTCGGAATCAGGTAACCGAAAATCTGGTTGCGAAAAAGTGCGAGATTCAGCTTTACCCGACCTACCGAATAGCGCAGAAACGCCTCGGTCCCCCAGCCATCCTCGGTACCGAGTTCGGAGTTGCCAATCTCGTAGGAGTAGGCTGCAAGGTGCGGTCCGTCCGAAAAAAGTTCCTCAATTCCCGGGGCGCGGAACGTCTTCATCATCGTCCCGCCAGTCTTCAAACCGTCGCTCCAGTGGTAGATGCCCGACACGGCACCTGACACGCCGCCAAAGTTTCTGCGCCGAACCGTCCCCGCCTTGGTTTCGGTGCCCGGTGTAAACGGTTCAACTCGTTTGAAGTCGTAGCGAACCGCACCTTGCAGCGTAAACTCGTTGGCATGTCTCTGATTGAAGTAGAAACCCGCAATGGAAATCTCTCGCGTATGCGGCGTCCAGTAGAATCCACCGGTCGAATGGTCTCGATATTCACCCCACATTCCCGCTATTGCATCACCGTCCAGATGGGCGAGCGCAGACACGTTGGAGGTCAATACACCAAACTCAACGCCTAGTTTTTTGTTTGATTCGAACTCCTGATGCTGATAGCGCGTGTGAGTTGAGTGAAGTTTCAACTTCTCAAGGATCGAGTCATTGAAGGCATACTCAAGTTTGCCTTCATACCGCTGGCGATCGAGTTCGATGTTGACCCCCGAGATATGTCCTTCCGGCGAACCGGGGATCCCGTAATCCGATCTGTACCGGCCGCCTGAAATCCCAATATGTCCCCAATCCTTGACCACGGAAGCGCCGCTTGAGAAATTGACATTTGATAAGGAGGTGTTCTCCAAGATGCCAACGGGAGTACGCGTATCATCGGCAATGCGGCGATTCCATGCCAATCGCCACGCCAAATCACCGATTGGAACCGTCAATCCTGTTGTCGCGGTAATCCCCGAATTGACAGATTCACCCTGAAACTTGAGGTCTGCGGTAGGGAGACTAGGTAAAGTCTGCGGGATGGTTTCGCGTTTGACATCTACGACGCCGCCGAGAGTGTTTGAACCGTAGATAAGCGATGCGGGGCCACGGATGACCTTGATATTTTTAGCGGTGCTCGGATCTATTGCAACGGCATGGTCGGCTGCGGATGCCGATTTATCGCCAGTGCGCTCACCGTCTTCAAGAATGAGCACTCGGTCACCGCCCATGCCCCGGATGACTGGACGTGCTACCGCGCGTCCCATTGACCGCTGCGCGATCCCCACCTCATCGCTGAGTGTATCGGCGATAGTTATTCCCATCTTTTCATCCAGTCGTTCCTCGGAGAGCGCGAGATCTGTCGTTTTTTCAAGATTCGCGAGGGCATCATCGTCCGGTGTAACCAAAATCGCTTGAAGTTCCACCACGTTGCCGTCCATCGAAACGGTCAATGCCGGTAGATTCGGTGCGGGTCTAGCGATAAACCCGTGCCTGCGCCCATCCGCTGAATCATAGTGTCCGACGATAGAGCCGTCCTGATTGATGTTCCAGCCCTCGGTGCTTACGCTGCCTGGAATCTTAAATTCCTGTAGCCCGTCGCGGAATGTGCCGACATAAGTGTGCGTGACACCATCCACCGGCTTGGCTCGGGAAACGACAACCATTGCATCGTTGATACCGTGCACAAAATAGAATTCCAGTCTTTCAGCACGTGAAAGGTCAAGAGATATAAACCTGCCATTCCGAGTACGTATGTATGGATGAAATAAGCCATCGGCGTCTACGTAACTGCCCACCATACCGCCGCTCGCGTTGACAAATTCTGCGTATGTTTCCGATGCCCCGGGGAACTGAATTATTTCGTCTCCCGAGAATCCGCGGCGCCCCCCGGAAGCATCTATATAATTTCCCGTCAGTGCCCCGGTCGCATCACTAATACCGTATATCTCCGTTTGGACAGCACCTGGAAAATCGTACTGCCGCAACACGCCATTTTCCAAGATAACACCGTGGTAAAGACCGTTGCTATCTTGGTAGTGGCCTGCGGCTATCCCTGTATTACTGAGCGCATAGAAAAAAGTGTTCTGCGAGCCGGGGAAATCATGCCTCAAGAATTCACCATCAATGATCGTAAAGCCGACCATTTTCTCACCATCAGCACTCCGCGTGTTTCCGGCGAAATCCCCAAAGTCGCTACTCGCAGTCAACTCTAGAAACGCCACACCGGGGACATCAATGGTCTCAAATGTATGGTTGGTGCCGCCGGTTGCGGCAACGGGTTGATTGTCGACCTGTGCATCAGCGCCCCCTAGGAAAAATGAATTGAGATACATCATCAATATAAACGTGTAAACCCACGTTACATTCCGAAATACTGTTTTCACCATGTGAAACTTTCTCTTTTGTTTCATCTTTGTTATTCTCGTAGATTGACTGTGAACTTACCCCGATTGTTTAGTGGTTGTCTCGCTAAGAATATATGGTACATGTTGGGTGCCGGTGCGGTTAGAGGGATCTCTATCGGGATTTACTATCGCCTTCGCTATTCTCTCAGTTGATCCCTCGTTGTCCACTCGGTTGATCGCACCTACCGGGGTTGTGGAATAGGTCTCTTGTGCCAGTTCAGGAAGACATAAGTACTTAGCGAGTAGGTCATTTAGTGGTTCACTCGCTAAGTATTTATAGTATATTTATCCATGACAGAACCATAGGCCCCTAAACTGTAGCTCGGTTGCTCCTGAGGCATTTTCTTCCATTGATAAGGGTGCTTATGGGCATTCCACCAACAAACTGCATTGTTGAGGGCATCAGTCAATTCATCAAGCGTTTCAAACCGTTTTCCTTTCAGCGCGAGAGACTTTAACTGTTTCCACCAGGGTTCTATCAAATTTAGCCAACACGCATATTTCGGAATAAATTGCACTTGAATCTCTGGCCACGCCAGCAGCGCCGTCTTTACATCACGACTGTGATGAATCGAAAGATTATCTTCAATGAGTAACCATCTTTCGGAGGGAAACTTCTGTATCACTTTCTCAATCAATTCAATATGAGTAGCGCCGTCCCTTCTTGGAGAAATTACAATTTCCGCTTGACCAGTTGCCGGTTCAAAGGCGCCATGAACCCATAATTTGCCCCGACGACCATAGTCCGGCTCAAAAGTGGCTCGATTTGGCCCGTGTTGCCAAGTTTCGCCCGGGTAGGTTTTGGCTGCAATTGGCCCCATTTCATCAATGCAGATTATCCTTGTGTCCGGTGGAGGCGCGATGTACGCCGAAATTATGGCCCCCTTTTTTCCACGAACTGTTCGTCCTGTTTTTCCGCATTATGAAACCAACTCTGCTGACGTTTCCAATTCAGCCCTTCTTCAGTTATCCAGCTCCATATTGTTGAATCGGAGAGATGAATCCCTTCTCTTTCTTTGAAGCTAATTTGCAGACGTTCTAGCGTCCACAACTCAAATGGATAATCCAGACTCGACGGTCTTTGCATCGCTAAATCAATCAGTTTACTGCGAACCTCTACCGAATGCGTTTTCGGTGCGCCACTCCGGGGTTTATCGGTGAGTCCTTCAATGCCTTCACCGTTGAATCGCTGAACCCATTGCGCTCCGGAAACCCCTGTTTTGAATCCAGCCTGTATGGCGGCTTTGGAGGCCGTCAGTTGGCTGTCGTCCAACATGTTGACGATTAACTGGGCTCTCTGCACAAACCGATGAGGTTGGGTACGTGAGTTGGCTAAAGTCCTAAGTTGGTGTTCTTCTGTTTCACTGACCGCACGAACGTAATGAACTCGTTTTCCCATTATGAATTCTCCTTTCCATTTCGGTTGAATGGGCAGGAGAATTATACCATATATGCTTAGCGAGTCAACCATTTAGTGGTTGACTCGGTAAGTAAATATGATTAAGTGTTGGGTGTCGGTGCGGTTAGAAACCGCACCTACCAGCGTGGCAGAACGGGTTTCTTGTGCTAGTCTTATAAGTATTAAAAACTTAGCGAGAGCACTATTTAGACAGTCATGAACGGGAATTAAGGAGTAAAGGCTACCCAATTAGACTGCGCTTCAACGCCTGATGTTGTTGGAAGTACACCTCGTGGGAATCTCTACCCTACCGCACTGGGATCCCTATCAGGATTTGCGATGGGAGCTCTATCGCGGTCACTGTGGGATTTACTATCGCCTTCCTTATTCAGTCAGTTGATCGTTCGGTTGATTTCATTTGATCACACTGTTTTCTGCGTGACATGGTGGAGAAACTCCTTTTGTAGTTCTTGGAGTTTCCAGCCCAATTTTCGCCCAGATGATGACCATTTTGCCAGTCGGAATGATCCCTTATTCAACTGTCCTTTTTTGGGGGTAATTTCAATGCGGGGTTCAAAAGGTATTACGACTGAAACGCTAGGTAGTGCTTTTGGTCACTTTCAACGCCCTTTCGAGCGCATCGGTGTTGAGTGCGATGGTACCACTCTAGAGAATCGATGGAGGAATCAGGGAATTGTTCAATTAAAACACATGCGAACGGAAAATGTCAAGACACATCGAAGGACGTATAGACGCATCAGATATGGATAGGAAGAAACGAAGGATGGAAGAGTAGAAGGGATGGGATTCCGAGTTTTCAGAAAATCAGAAATCCCTATTGCGTTCGCTATGCTGTTTGGTCAGTTGATCGGTTGCGATGTGATCTGGAGTGAAGCACACCATTCGACTTGATGATTGAAGATAAATCCTATGGTAGGATTTCTATCGCTGTCTTAATTTATTCGGTTGATCGCTTTTCGACAATGTAATACAAGATCGGTAAAACGAGCAACGTCAAGATCGTTGCCGTTATCATCCCGCCACTGATGACGATTGCGAGCGGTTTTTGAAGTTCTGCGCCTGAACCGTGGGCAAGTGCGAGCGGCAGCATCCCCAGCCCCGTGGTCAAGGCTGTCATCAACACCGGGCTGATGCGTTCCTCGGCACCCTTCAACACCGCATCGTAGAGTGACATGCCTTCGGCACGTAGGGTGTTGATGTGCGTCACCAAGATAATGCCGTTCCTCACGGCGATACCGAACAGCAGAATAAAACCCACCATTGACGGAATACTCAACACGCCCCCGGTGAGGAAAACACTAACGATACCGCCGATTAACGCCAACGGCAGGTTCAGCATTACCAGCAGTGAAAGCCGGATGGAACCCATCGCCAGATACAACAGAATGCAGATGCCGACCAAGACAAAGCCTGTCTGAATGAGAATGCGTTTCTGCGCTGCTTGCTGACTTTCAAACTGTCCACCGTAGGTGAGGAAATACGCCTCGGGCAGGTCGATGTTCTCGTTAATCTCCCGCTGAACTTGAGCGATAAAGTTGCCAAGGACTCGATTTTGGACGTTACACTGAATCACAATCCGCCGAGAAACATTCTCGCGATTGATGGTATTTGGTCCGAACCCGTAGCCAACGTCGGCGACCTGTTTCAACTGAACGAATGTCCCCGAAGGTGTTCTGAGTTTCAGGTCTCCGACGGATTCGACGGTCTTGACAAGCGTCGGATCAACCCGAACCACGAGTGCATACTGGCGTTGCCCTTGGATGACTTGACTGACGGCTTCGCCTTTGAAGGCACTCTCCGCGAAATGCGTCACGTCTTCCACCCGTAAGCCGTAGCGAGCCGCCTCAAGTCGCTTGACCCGAATCTGAAGTTGCTCTACCTGTACCTGCTGTTCAATCCATAAATCGGCTACGCCGGTAATCTCCGAGATAACCGAACGGATTTCCTCCGCTTTCTGTCTGAGCGTGTTTAGGTCTGGGCCAAATAGTTTCAACGCCACTTGCGCGCTGACGCCCGACAAGAGATGGTCAAGGCGATGCTGTATCGGTTGACCAACGGATACAATCACGCCGGGAAAGTTTTCCGTCGAGAGCAAAGCGCGCACATCGGTGAGGAGTTCATCTCGTGTCTTCCTTCGCTCATCGGGTGGAATGAAGTTTACCACAATTTCATGGGTATTCACGCTGTGGGCGTGTTCATCGGCTTCCGCGCGCCCGGTGCGACTACTGACGCTTGTCACTTCCGGAAGCGTTAAGAGCCTTGTTTCCATCTCGCGCCCGATACGTGTGGATTCTCCCAACGAGGTTCCTGGCGGCGAGAAGACAGCGATAGTAAACGTGGCTTCATCCATAACGGGCAGAAATTCGCGGCCCAAGCGGGGAATCGCAACTACCGTTAACACTATCAGCAACATCGCCAAGGCTACAACACCCCAACGTAGCCGCATGACCAAGGAGAGAGTAGGACGATAAGCCCGTTTAATCCAAACGACAACAGGGCTTTCTTTTGGAGCGGAAATTCTTGATGGCGATGCTTCTCCCGTGCGTCGTCTACCGAAACGCGTTAACAGCAGGTCACTCAATACGGGAACCACCGTTAGCGCGACGAGCAGCGATGCCGCCATTGAAATAACGACCGCCCATCCGAGAGGACGAAACATCCTGCCCTCCATTCCGCTCAGACTGAACAGCGGCACAAAAACGAGGATGATAATCAGCGTCGCAAAAACAATGGACGACCGGATTTCATCACTTGCGCGTCTCACAACTTGTGTGGGTGTTTCGTCGGTTGGCTCTCCCTCGCCGCGGAGCCGGAAGTACTCCCGCAGTCGTCGGAAGATGTTTTCGACGTAGACAATGGCGTCGTCCACCACCATTCCGACAGCAATCGCCAAGCCGGCAAGCGTCATGATATTGAGGGTACCTCCCTGAGAAAGCAGGACAATGAGCGCCATAATTAGGGAAAGCGGGATAGCGGTGAGCGTAATCAATGCGGTGCGAAAGTTGAAGAGGAAGATCGCCAGAATCACAACGACGAGAATCGCGCCATCACGCAGGGCATCTTTGACGGTATCCACGGCGCGCCGAATCAGCTCGGCTTGCGCGTACTCGATTTTAATCTTGATACCTTCGGGGAGTGTCTTCTCCAGCGACTTTAGCACAGAAACCACCTTGTCGCTGAGACTCATCGTATTGACCCCCGGTTGCTTAACGACCTTTCCCAAGACGGTCTCTTTCCCATTGTGACTGCCCGCCCCGCGCCGAATTTCCGGGAGTTCCCCAATTTTCACCGTAGCAACATCTTTGACGAGAATAGGCGTGCTGTGTCCCCGCACATCAATGAGGACGTTTTCAATGTCGGCAACTGTAGAAATCCGCCCCAATCCGCGAATCATCAATTCACGGGTATCTTTGATAAGAAAACCGCCAGCAGAATTTTCGTTGCTTTTCGCGAGGGCATCCGCGACATCTTCCAGCGAGAGGTTATAGTTTATCAACTGCTCAGGATCAACGAAGACCTGGTATTGCTTCACGTAGCCGCCGATGTTGATTACATTGGCAATGCCGCCCTGCGATTGCAGTTGATAGCGGATTACCCAGTCTGCAAAATCGCGCATTTCCATCTCGTCAAAATTCCCGGTTTCATCAACAATGGCGTACTCTAGAATCTCGCCCAAAAGGGAGGAAGTCGGCAAGATAATCGGTGCGTCAACCCCCTGAGGCAGATTCGGGGCAACGAGTTGAAGGCGCTCAGAGACCATTTGCCGCGCCAGGAAAATATCCATGCCCCAGTCGAATTCAACGAACACCAGCGACAAACCGATCGCAGAGGAAGACCGAACCCGTGCGACATACGGCGCACCGTTCATTGCACTTTCGATAGGTAACGTGACTAAGGTTTCCATCTCTTCCGGGGACCAGCCGTGTGCTTCGGTTAGGATGGTAATGCGAGGTGGATTGATGTCAGGATAGACATCAATCGGCGCCGAACGAAACATGCGGAAACCAATGATAACTACCACAATCATGCCGGCAATTGTCAGTAGCCTATTTTTGAGTGCAACCTCTGTGATTTTCGACCACATGGATCTTCCTCCTTTGGCGGCTTAGTGAGAATGCCCCGCGTGTGCATCTTGCGCTTCAGATACGTCCACTGTTGCCCGCAACAACTGATGCTGCCCCTGAACAACCACACGCTCGCCCGGAAACAGACCATCTCTTATTTCGATAAACCGGTCATCTTCCGCACCCACAACAATTTCTTGCTTGGTGTAGGCGGCACCGTGCTCCACAAAAACGAACCGGCTGCCACCCTCTTCAAGCACTGCGTTCAACGGTACGCTCAAAACATCGGCAATTGTTTCAAGGACAATCGTCTGCTCTGCGAACATCCCCGGCTTGAGCTGATGCGCCGGATTATCTACTTCTGCCCAAAAGTGAACGGTGCGTTTATCGGAGTCCATTGCGTCTGAAATGTGAGAGATTTTGCCGGTGAAAGTTGCTTCGGGATATGCGGTGACGCGAATGCGTACCTCGCCGCCTACCCGCAATTTTTCCTGAATGAGTGCGAGCGTGTCTTCATACGCCTCGCCTTCAACCCATACGATGCCGGTGTCCAGTATCGAGAAGAGCACATCGCTTTTCTCAACCGTGGAGCCGAGGGTCACATGCTGCTTAACGATTTGTCCTGCGGCTGGTGCCTTGACATAGAATAGTGGGGACGGCTGACCGGTTTGGGCGATTTTTTCAATCTCAGCAGGAGTGAGTCCGGAAACTTGAAGTTTCTGACGAATCGTCTTCAGGGTAATGACGGCACTGCGAAGCGCTTCTTCTATTAGAAGCATTCCCTCTAGCGCTTCCGAGCTTTCGACGAAGGCAAGGTAGGTCTCAATCAGTTCAGCGGCGGATAAGTCGTTGAACGATACAATCGAATCGGTTCGAGCGAGGGTATCAAGAAGTGTTTCACCTAAGCCAGCCGCCAAGGCGCGCTGTTTGTTTGCGGCAACCTTGATAGCCGCGATTTTGTATGCTGCTTTTGCATCAACAAACTCCATGCCTTCCGCACTGAGCATCGCATACTTTTCCAGCAAGGTTTCGGACGTACTTTCCAACGTAGGATCTGCATCTAAACCGGCTAGATCCAGTAGCGAAAGGACTGGGGTATCTCCTCCATCGCTAAGGATGGTTTCCAGCGTCTGTTCATTGATGCCGAGGATCTGAAATTGGCGCTTCACATCTGCCAACTCACTCTTCCCTTTCCTGTATGCTGCCTGTTGCGCAATAAGTTCCTTTTGTGCCGAGATTCGCTTTTCTGCCAGGGTTTCAATCCTTTCGAGTGTGGTTTCCAGTAGCGTGCGTTCAATATCGGCTTTGACTAATCTAAAGCGCATCTGCTCTAACACCGAGATGGTCTTCGCTACCGCAAGGGCTCTGCGTTTCTTGACTGCAAGCTGCAGTTGTTCCAACTCCAAAAGGGATTGCAAATAGTCAATTTGCCGCGTTTGTAATTCCCGCCGAATCTGCTTGGCGAAAACTTCCGTCAATCTCTCCAGTTTGGCGACTAACGATTTCTGCTGAGCTATTGCTTCAATCAGTTCGATTTGTGCCATTTGCAGGTCAAGGCTCTCCAATTCAAGTAGCACATCGCCCCTGTTAGGTGAGTCGCCGAGACTGAAATGGATGTTCCTCACGATGCCGCCGATTCGTGGTGTGACATCTATCCGTCCCGATGGATGGGGTATTACATTTCCGGTAACTTGCACCCCCCGCTCAATTGCGCGAACATCGGTTTCGGCAGTTCTCAATCCGATGTTGGCTTTTGCTTTATCGCTGAGCCTCACTGTGTCTTCTTCGGCGTGTGAATGACTATCGTCTTCGCCGTGTACATGACCATCAGCCTCCGTGTCATGCGTGTGGTCTACATTCTGACCATGAACGTGACTATCATCGCTTGTGCCGTGTGTATTGCCATCATGTTCGCCGTGTACATGGCCATCATCTTCCGTGTCGTGCGTGTGATTCGCTTGTTCTTCATGGACACCTGATTCCTGTGCCCACGTTGATGTACGGGTGACGTTTAGTAAAACCAAACCCGCTGTTACGATAGCAGAGATTGCGAGAATTAGTGTGAGACGAGAGTGGCGTAGCATTTTTAATTCTCCTTATATCGTTTGGACCGACAATTTTTCATTAAGAACTCACAGGATTAACCACGATCGGCGGTGCGTTTTGAATTTTGTAAGCTTCTTGGTTACGGTAATGATTCGACGGATATGCCTACCGCAGCATCTAGAGTTGCCAGCGCCTTATGGGACGCCGCGAGTGCGTCAAGATAGGCAAACCGTGTTTTGATATATTCGTTCTGCATGAGAATAACCTCTAAGAGTTCTGCTTCCCCCAATCCGTAAGCGGTGCGCATCAGCTTGAGATTCTCATCCAGCAAGTTTAGCAAGTCGCCTTCATAAAACTTTAGGGTTTTTTGCGCGGCAGTCAGGGATAGGAACGCCGCCATCACTTCGCGGACAATTTGCCGCTCCTTGTTGCTAATTTCAAGCGTGTTGACCTGCTGTTCGGCTTTGGCGATATCAATCTCTGATCGATTACGGTCAAACAGCGGCAATGGCACTGAAAACTTTACACCGAACGCCTTCTCATCCGGACTACGTTCGGCAACGCCCCCGACACTTAGGTCCGGGATGTTAGCAGACCTTGCCAATCGGAGTTCGCTTTCAGCCAATCGCGCGTTTAATCGGAGCGACTTCAGGTCTGGACGATGCCCCAGCGCGTGCGTCGTCAAAGTGTCAAGCGTAAGTTGCTGAAGATGGTCCGGCGATTTTTTTTCTGTCAATACATGAACAGCGATAGGGCTCGCTTCAAGCTCGGCGCCCATCAGATTGTTGATTTCAAGTTGCGCGAGCTGTAATTCGCTTTCTAAATTAGCTGCCTCGCGCATCGCCGTCTGGAGTTGAACCTTCGCCAGATTTACATGCGTTATCGAAATATCGCCCGTCTCAAATCGAACCTGAGCGATAGTGGATAGCTGCTCGTTGTGCCGAATGATTTCTTTAGCGAGTTCAAGTCTCTCTTGAACGATCACCAAATCAAGGAAGGCAAGTTTTACCGACTTTGTAAGCAACCTAGATGCTTCATCAAGCTTAGTATTCGCCTTGTCAAGTTTTATCTTGGCAATTTGTTTCCGATGGCCTCGCTGTCCGCCTAGCTGAAAAGACTTGGATAATTCGAGGACCTGCCCACCATCAAGCCCTCCAATGAATTCGGTTTCCAGTTCAGGATTACCGAGTAAGGCGATGCCATTGAGGCGAGCGCGGGCAACCTTGACCTTTTCGTGAATCGTACCAAGCTCCGGGTTCTCGCGCAAGGCTGCCTGGATTGCGGTTTCCAATGAAATTCTGCTTGCGGCATCCGAAAAGGCGGGCGGTATTTGCCAAGCGCTAAATATTAACAGGAAGACGCCCACGATCTTAATAACGTGGTTGCATGAAACTCTCATACGCTCTGTTCTCCTCCAAGTAAAATGGACGAATGGATTGAGGATTTCCCCCCGTATTCTCCGGGGCTGTAGCGTGCGTGTTTTTTCTAGATATAACTGTGGGACCTAAAATGGCATTAGCGCATGGCCAAAACAGACTCAAAGCACTGCGAGTCAACGCTCAATTCGTGATTGAGCGGGGCGCGATGAAACCTGCACGTAAATAGCCTGGGGAAGGTGTTTAAATGAGGAGCGTAGTGGTACGAAGGGAGATGAGGGGTAGATAATCTATCGGCGGAGAGCCTAAAGGAGAGGTGGAGATTGGAACAGTGGAGACGTGCGTTTGAGCTGCTACTAACGCGACTGAAGAAACTGGCTGGCTGGCTGAGATGTTTTTGGAAGGAACGAGGTGTGGTTGTTCGTCTAGGGAGAAAAAGACCGGGAGGTCGATGCACGAGCCACAGTGGTCTGCTTGCGACGTGGGTTCAGTAAACACAACCTCGGCGTGTTCTGAGTGGGCGTCGGTACATCGTCCATCGGTTCCCACTTCAAATTCGACGTGACCGTCTGCACCGATGCACAGGACATAGTTGGACAGCGGCGCCGGAATCATGACGGGATAGATGAGTAGCCAAATTAGAGGAATAAGGAGGTTCTTTCTCATCTTCAGACGACATTCCATATTGTTGAGCATGCTGTCGTGAATGCAAAAAACGTAGAGCGTCGCGAGTACAACTCGCTGCTACAGGTTATTATAAGATAATGTCGCCGAATTGTCAAGAACAACAACTCTAAGGTGGTGTTAGAATTTACCCAGTTTGAGTGCATCCGCCTCTAAGCGATCGAGTTCAAGGTGGTAGATGCCGGTAAGCATGTCGTCCTCGAACCTTGCCCCGACGCGCAACGTACCGTAAAGCGTCACCAGTTCATCTTGATGGCTGCTGATCGTCTTATTTTTCGGCACCTTGACGTACACCCACTCATTTAGTAGCGGAATGGCACCGAAACAGCACGCCATTTGGTCTTTGAGCAACATGAAAGTTCGAAGGTCGTCAACCTCGCCCTCAAGCGGCAACATAAACCCCTCAATCTCAATTTTCGCGCCGTTCAACGCTTTAATTTGCAGCGGAATCCCTTCGTCAAGATTCAGTGTGGCGATATATGCAGGATTGTCCATTCTCCCCCAGTTCGGCTCTTTGATCCGAAAGCTAGTGAGTGCCTCGAATGTAAGCGACTGATACGCTCCTGCGCGCTTGCGGCGCCTTTCGCCCCCAATCTTTGACATCGGCGAGACAGGCGTCGAGGCCGGCTGCGTACTTGTGCCGATTTCCGGTTTGAGGCGCGTCTTGTCTGTCGACGCGGCGCTGTCAGTAATTGCCCCCGCAACCGCGAACGGGGCGCCCTGCACCTCGAAAGGCTTGGAGTCTGAATTTGACCCCCCGCTCAACCCCCTAAGCGCGCGAATCGGATGCGATTTCGGTAACATTTGAGAAATGCCCAGCGACAGTCCGACGACAACTGTGCCGGTAATTGCAAAGTGCAGCCAAGAGCTACGTCGTTTCTTCGTTTTGAGTTGTTTCATCCTGTTTATCTCCAACTAATGTTCGTGATGATCGCCGCCCCCACCCTCGTTACCATCGGGGAATTCAAAGTCAACGTCGACGAAGGTCTGACCTTTGACCGCAATCGCCACGAATGCCGCATGGAATTCCGTTGCCCCTATAAGTTCGTCCGATTGTCCTGCGAAGTGAGACGTATCGCCTTGCGTTTCTCCTGTCAGGACATTCGCAACGGCTATGAGGTGCAAAGCAACTGTGTGCCCCGAATTCAACCGATCTATCTTGAGTTCAATCGCGCCCTGCGAGAGTCGTACCGGTTTTTCCGCCTCGCCGTCCAGTACGTAGCCAGTGAGTTTTCCAGTTGCTTTCTCCAGCACAAATTCAACGTGCGCGAACTCTTCGCCCAATACGACCAGTGTGCCGCCGTGCGGCGCCGTATGTTCATGATGGGCGTCGCTTTCGTGTGCGCCCCCTCGTTCGCGGCGGTGTGATTCTTTTTTCTCACAACCGAATTGGACGAAGGAAATTGCAAGGATTGCTGTCCATGTCACGACGGGGCTTTGGATTTTCATGATGATTTTCTTTGCTACACGATCCTACCAGTGGAAAAATCACACTGTTTGCGAAAATTCAGATGCTTCAACGCGCCTATATGGTATAATTGGCATATGGAAAGAGATCCCACACAGAGATGATTACTCAAAATCGGAGAATCCAATGATTAAAGACTCTCTCATTGTCGAAGATATCCGTCGCATCAGGTGCGCTCTTTCGGAGCAATTCGACCATGATGTGGATAAATATATTGACTACTTGCAAAGCAAGAGATCGGATCAAGTAGATATTGTAGAACCTCCTCCAGAATCGTCACCCAATACAACGGAGGGCAATTGCCAGGAGGATTAGCTAACCGGTGTTAGATTCGTCGCAACGTCCGTCCGGTACGCTTTGACAGCGGGCACAACGCCAGCGACTGTGCCTAAGAGTATAACACAAACTGGTGCGATTACGAATACGGGATGAAGTTTTAACATGTCCAAAACGATGCCGGTTTGCGCGCGAACAATCGCCGACGCCGACGTGAAGATTGCGCCGTAAACGATGAATCCTAGAATGACCCCCAGCGCGGCGATGGATGCGGCTTCCAACACAATTACGGCAAACACCGTCTTGCGGCGCGCGCCAAGTGACCGCAAAATGGCGAACTCGCGCCGCCGTTCGTTGATGGAGTTGTACACGCTTGCGAGAATCGAACCGCCTGCGACAACAACGACGAGATAAGAGACCAGTGCCAATATCTGATTTATCCAACCGATTTTGTCAAACAGTCGCGCCATTACCGCTCCAATCGGCCATGCCAGTGTTGCCACCTTTCCCTGTTTGTTGATGGTCGCGTCCATCATGAAACCGATCTGCGAATTCCGAAACTTCAACATGACCGCGCTGACCTCTCTGTGCTCGTCGGGAATATCCTGTCCGGGTTTAGCGACATAGTCCTCGCCATCTCCGCGCAACACATGCCCCTCCATCCTGTAAATCCCCTCAATCGGAATCCAGATGACGCGGTCAGAGGGTGAATTGGTCGGTTCGAGCACCCCGACCACGGTGTATTGCTCATCATGCCGCATCGACTTGTCAAATACCAAGCCGTGATAGGGGTTAAAGTTATCACCTATCCTCAAGCCCAACTTCTGCGCGGCATAGCTGCCCAGGACGGCCTCCTGCCGAGTCGGGTCAAAGAAACGTCCGTTCCCTTGCGTCCGGAACCGGACGCTATCGCGGCACTCAAACTTCGTGAATAACGTCGTTTCTGTACCGACAATCCGAAAACCGCGATAGTTATCTCCAAGCGCGTAGGGAACGGCGAGTTCAACACGCGGGTCGTTTTTCATCTTCTGATACATCGTCCACGGGATATTTCCGGGCGAGGTTTCGAGATGAAAGACGGTGTTCAGCACTAATTGTAACGGACTGCCGCGCGCTCCGAGAACCGCATCAAAGCCGATTTGACCGCCCGTGAAGGCTGCCACGGATTGGGCTTTGATGCCGATGACCGCCATGACAAGTCCGGTACCGAGGGCTATCGACAGTGTTGTGATGAGTGTTGAGAGCGCGTGTTGTCGAAGGCTGCGCCGAACGATGAACAACAAGCTTATGCGCTTTTTCATTCTTCCGTATGAATTGGGTGTTGCGGGATGTTCGGTTGAATGTCACACAATGTCAAATCTCTTGAGGTTTAGTGGTTCGGATGCTATTAATACTAATTGTTGATCTATGAGCTACGAATAGGTACAATGATAGTCTGCAACACTTCTGCAGCGTTGATTAGAGCCAGCAAATTTAATGTGTAATCAATGAACCACCCCTCCGCACGAGCAAAGGAGGCCTCATGCCCGAACAGAACATAGACCCACTCAAGCAACGGCTTGAACAAGCCGCCACCCTTTCGGAGTACCGCCGTGTGCAATGCGTCTATCTAAGAGAGAACTACGGTTATTCCTCGCACCAAATCGCTGAAATAACCAGTTATCACCCAGTAAGTGTCAGGAGAATCCAAAGTGAATATCGTAAAAATGGGATTGCTGCGCTAACACCCAAGTCTAAAGGGGGCAGATATCATCAAAACCTATCTCTTGCTGATGAGCAAGTGTTTGTTGCCGATTTAGCGACAAAAGCAGAAAGTGGTCAACTCATTGAGATTTCGCAGATTCATCGCGCCTATGAAGAAAAAGTGGGAAGACCGGTAGGAAAATCGACAGTTTACGCGCTGTTGCGCCGACATCAATGGCGAAAAGTGGTACCGAGACCCCAACACCCGAAACACGATGAGCAAGCTGTTGATGCTTTTAAAAAAATTCCCCACACTCATCGAACAAGCTCAACAGGAAGCCGAGCAAAGCGGCCTGCCTTTGCGAGTCATGCTCCAGGACGAGGCGCGGTTTGGTCGAATCAATGAACCGAAACGATGTTGGGCTCCCAAAGGCATTCGTCCTGTGGTTTTGAAACAAACTGTCAGAGAATACACCTATGCATATGGAGCAGTTAGTCCGGTTGATGGCGTGTGCGATTTCCTGATTTTGCCTACGATGGACAGTTATTCCATGAACCTTTTCCTTAATGAAGTGTCCCAAAGACACCCCGATGAGTTCATTTTAATGATATATGACCAAGCACCAAGCCATAGCAAATCCGCCTTGCAAATTCCGGAGCAGATGATGGTTGAAACGCTGCCTCCCTACTGCCCGCAACTCAATCCGGTTGAAAATGTCTGGGACGAATTGCGGGAGAAATACTTCCCTAACCTAATCTTTGACGATATGACACACTTAGAAGACAAGTTGATTGAAGGTTTGCTTTACTTTGAGGCTCAATCAGACATCGTTCAATCCATTACCGGTTTCGACTGGATTGTGTGTAATATTTAGATTTGTAATTGGTATAACCCTCAAGATTACTATGGGAATTCTATGGTGGTCGCTAATCGGTCGCTTGATAGCTGTAGAGTAAGTGTTGGGTTTCACTTGGATTTCGGTCTTGTCGTGCGGAATGAAACCTCTTCGGCTTCCGTCATCCATGCACGTTTTCCGTGGATTTCCGTTCGACCCAACCTAGGGGTATTCACTCGAATGATTGCAGGGGAACTCTATCAGGATCTTCTATCGCACTCCCTATTCACTCGTTTGATCCTTCCTTAATCAGTCGGTTGATCACATCCTACAGACGTGTTTGATTTGAACTTTGGTGTTGCTCGGCGGGGCAAGATGCCCCGCCTACGGGTTTGGTGTTGTATGGCTTTCCGGTCAACCTAACCGCTGTACGTTTGTACAAAGTGGAGCTAAATCTAACACCTTACGTCAACCATGCCCTGTTTCTTACGCATGATTCACCTGTGTGAAATCCATATTCGTCTTAAACTGCCCCAAGACTTCGGCATCATGGCTAACGGTGAGTAGTGCGGCGTTGTTTTCGCGGCAAATCTCACGGATGAGCGCTATCGCTTCGTTGGCGTGATGATAATCCAGATTTCCCGTCGGTTCGTCGGCAAGTACCAGTCGTGGTCGGTTTGCGAGGGCGCGTGCAACGGCAACACGTTGTTGCTGCCCGACGGATAACTGCGATGGCCGATACCTTATGCGATCGCCAAGCCCCACCCGCTCAAGCAGGTGTCCCGCGAAATCTGCATCAATCCCCTTCCCAAACATCATGCCGAGCATGACGTTTTCCAACGCGGTGTAACCGGCGAGCAGATTGAAGGTTTGGAAAATGTAACCGATGTGGCTGGCACGCAATCTGTCGCGCCCGGACTCCGAGAGGGCTGTCATCTCCTCGCCAGCAACAACGATGCGTCCGCTATCGGCTTGCAAGATTCCAGCAATGAGATTGAGAAATGTCGTTTTTCCAGCGCCGCTGCTTCCCCTGAGCGCAGTCTGTGTACCTTCCTCCATCTCGAAATGGGGAATGTCAATGATGGGTGTCTGTGAACCTTCAGGCGAGACGTATGCCTTTTGGAGGTCGGTGATTGTCAGGAGTGGCATAACAGTATGTAATCAGTTGTCCGACGTTTTGTGCGTTAAGGTTTATGCCCTTTACGGGTTTACATTCACCGGAATCTGCAACGCCGCCGTAAAGTCGGGATGGTCGCCGTGCAACAGTTGGAGCTTGATTCCCGTTTGACCGGCACTAAGTCCTGTCATTTCAAAGGTGAATCCTTCTTCGTGTTCGTCACCTTTGGCAAGGTGAACTTCAATGATCGATGAGTCGTATTCGGATAGCGCCAAGCTAAACACCTCTCCCTCGCTATGGTCATCAATTCCTTCTTCGCCTTGGCCATCGTCGCCTTCTTCGGTCTCAAAGGTTATTTCTTCGCTATGGCGATTTATGAACACGGTGAGCACATCAAGCTCATCTCCAACCTTAAGGGTGATTCCGCCGGTTTCCGTCCCTTGAAATTGACGATATATTTCTGTGCCATCAACCCTGAGGCTAAAACCGTCGGCATCGACATGAGTCGCTTCATCGTGATCGGAATCGCCTTCGCCGCACGCAGCGAGTAGCATGGAAAGGGCAAGTAACAATACAGGTAGTTTGAAAAACTGCTTAATCATGTTGTCCTCCAAAGATGAATAGATTGTATTCCCAGTAAGAATACTTGTGGGAAGGTAGATACAGTTAGACTCTTATCAAAGTTATTGAGTATCGACCGGAAAATAGGCAGAAAGAACTGGGGTAAAAAAACTGAGATGTTGATACAACTGGCTAATTAAGCAGAGGACGCTGGCGGGGCGCGGCTACGGACATTGTTAACAGGCGCTGCGGCTATGAAAGCCGGGCCGAAAGGGGAGTGAATTGAAGCGTAAGAGTCGAACTTGGGGAGATTTTCAGCATGGAGCGCGATACCGAGGTGGTTCGCACTGAAAAAGCAGGCAGAACAATGGTGCGAATCGGAAACCTCGTGGTCATGTGCGATCTCGACAAGAGCTACCGTTATCAGATAGTAACAAATCCCCATCGCAATCACCCAGCTAGTGGCAGTGATGTGGATTCTATTGTTCCGCACGAACTTTCACTCCTTTCAGAAGTGCGATATTTTAATATTACTTGTGGTATTCTAGCACGAATGGGTTAGCTTTGTCCAATTTATTGGTATCAAGGTGTTGGGTGCGGTTGGAAAGGGATCCCTATCGCACTCACTATCCGTTCGCTTGATCGCACCTACCGTATGGAGTGCGATAGAGATTTCCTCGCCGCTCAATACGGGCTAAGTTAAGGTTTCAGCGTCTTGACAAATGGAAAGCAATTGCTTATTCTAATACACAGTTTAATTCTATTACACGAAAGGATGGTAATGTATTGTGTATCGCTCGATCTCTGTTTTGATGATTGTTTGTACGGTGGCAATCGCTAGTTTTTCGGTTCTGGAGGACAGCCATGCAGGTGAAGATGCCTCCGAAAAACGTCGCATTCCGGGCTGGTTCCGAGTTGATACTGATAGCTTAGGAACACATTTTCTGATTGGGGCTACCCATTCGGTAGGAAGTGTGTCGCTAGAGTCTAATATATTCATTGACGATACTCTCGGCGAGTTTGACCTCGGCGTTTCCATCCCCGCTGTTAAAGGCGACAGTTTTAGTCTCACGCTGCTGCCCATGCTCGGTCTCGGGTTTGATTATGCGACGCCGGATGGTCCCTCCGCTATCTTTTCACATCTGTTTGTGTTTCTTCCCGCCGGAAAAATCTTCATCAAGTCGTGGACGATTGGATCGCTCTATTCCGTATTCGATGAGGAACGGGAGGACGAAGTCTACACGCGCAATTATCTCACCTATTCCCTTAACAGGACCGTTGCGGTCGGTCCGCAGGTCGAAGCCGTGATGGGTTTGGGCGAGGAGGGGAAACTTTTCAGCCTGATTTTCGGGTTGCGGATCAATATTGGATACGGCGAAAATAACACGCTCGGCATACTTGTCGGGTATGACACCAAGAAAATGGAGGAGCAATCGGGTTTAACGGGACGGTTGAGTTTTACCCGCAGATGGTAGCGTCATGTCGTCTTTCGATTGCAGGGTCCTTTAACTCGACTTTGTACATTTGAGCGACATAACAAGCGCTGTCAATCAAGCGCTGAAGAAAAGTGGGAGACATTTTGATTATCTGGTCTTTTTGGTTGACAATTGAAAATGCCTCCAGCGGCTTCTGGTGCAATATAGTAGTCTGTCCCCCGTTGCTCTTTCAAAGGCTGATAGGATTGCTATCGCGCTCGCAATGGGATTTGCTGACGTCTTGGGAACTCTATCGCAGTCGCTATTCGCTCGCTTGATCTATCCGTTTCAGTTAATCTTGCTTAATCGCCGCTGGCGCTCTCAAAGGCTGGTGCGCGGTGCCCACCCTACAATGTACAAAGTCGAGCTCAAGGACATTCCTTATGAAAACTAGATTTATCGTCACCATCGTTTCACTTCTGCTGCCCGTATTGCTTGCTAACGCCAGTGAAGGAGCCGCGCCGGTCAACATTCCGGACGAGAAGCTGCACCACATGATTACGGTGCACCTCAAGAAGTCTCCGGAGGCGACCATCACCGTCAGTGATATGGCAAAGTTGATAATCTTCTCGATCCCACGCGAAAAGATTCAGAATGTGACAGGGCTTGAGTTTGCAACGAACCTCATAGACCTGGACTTAGCCGATAATCGGATTACCGATTTATCTCCGTTGACTGGCTTAATCAATCTTAAATACTTGGACATTAGCAGGAATCCATTGTCGAACACAGACCTCACGCCTATCGCCGGGTTGAAAGACCTAGTGTTTCTCGAGATTAGCAAGTCCGAGATTACGGATGTTTCTGCTCTTGCCGGATTAGGCAATATGGTAGTGCTTGACCTGTCGAGCAATGAAATATCAGACCTGACGTCATTAGCTACCTTAACGGACCTGGAGGATTTGTTCCTTAATAGCAACCGAATCTGGGATCTCACACCGATTTCAGGGTTGGCGAATCTTCAAGTCCTTGAGGCGTCGCACAACTACATTTCCGATCTGACACCACTAGCCGGGCTGTCCAACCTTGAAACGCTATGGCTAGACGACAACAAAGTATCCGATTTAACACCATTGGCAAAACTGCCAGAACTTGCTCATCTGAGGCTCTACGAGAATCAAATCTTCGACATATCCCAACTGGGGAGCATCACGACGTTGGAGCATTTGTCGCTGGACTCAAACTTCATAACGGATGTGTCGGCACTTGCAGGCTTAATAAAACTGACAAACATCAATCTTTACTTTAATCACGTCTCGGATCTCTCGCCTTTGTTGGAATTGGAGCAGCTCAAGGAGGTGCACGTTCAAATGAACCCGCTATCCCATGAAACACTCACGGAACACATTCCAGCTTTGAAGTCACAGGGGATCGAAGTCAGTCATGATTATAGTGGGAATAAGATTCTGAGTAAAGTACTGAAAGAGAGGAAGGAACGCCTTGAGCTAATGAAGAAGATTATGAAAATGGAAATTAAATCGGGTGGTAAATAACCTGAGTTGCTACCTTTGTAGCACAATCTGTATGAAGTTCAAAAAAATAATTCGGTAATGTCCTAACGATGCTCGGTGCGGTTAGGAAACCGCACCTACCGAGTTTAGGGAAAACTAGAATTACCGATTTAAATACTTAATCTTCATTCAGATTGTGCTTTTGATACGCAGACTAACAGTTTGCGCTACGGAATCTCCGCGATTAATGTATTATTCTCAATTAAAAACGGTGATAAATTTCTAAAATTTTAGTTAGTAGCAACTTGGGTTAAATAATAAGACGAATATCGAAAGGAGAATCAGCGATGAACACCGGGGCCGGGTAAACGTGTTCGACAAAGAAGGTGTATCCATGCGTCTTGACTGAGGAATATGTGGCTATGCAAATTGAATAGAGATGGATAGGTTGAATAATACTCATTGTCCAATGCTCAAGGAGATACATCATGAGAATTAGGGTTTTTGCTATCTTCGCACTACTGCTGTCCGTATCACTTGCTCATGCAACCTCGATAGTCGCGCCGGACATGGAAACGGTGGAACTCGCCGAAGGAGACGTGTCTGGAGGAGACGCGCCGGTCAACATCCCGGACGAGGCGTTGCGCGACATCATTTCCGAGCACCTTGAGAAGCGTTCGGAGGAGACCATCACCATCAGTGATATGGCAACATTTACAAGGATTACTGCCTACAACCGAAGAATTGAGGATGTCACGGGACTTGAGTTTGCAACGAACCTCAAAAGCCTGAGAATAAACGATAATTGGATTGCAGACCTGTCTCCGTTGGCGGGATTGACCAATCTTAGAGTGCTGTTCATTGGCGATAACCCATTGTCGAGCACAGCTCTCACGCCTATCGCCGGGTTGAAAAATCTGGAGTTTCTCGACATTCACGAGACTGGCATTTCAGATCTCTCTGTTCTTTCCGGATTGGTCGAAGTGCGAGTGCTTGGGCTGTGGGGGAATGAAATATCAGAACTGACGCCATTAGCCGGCTTGACGGAACTGGAGGACTTAGACCTTAGTCGCAACCGTATCTGGGATCTCACACCGCTTTCGGTGTTGGTGAATCTCGAAATCCTTGGTTTGTCGCACAACTACATCTCCGATCTGACCCCTATCGCCGGGCTGCCCAACCTCCGCTCGCTGTGGCTTGACGATAACAAAATATCCGATTTAACACCATTGGCGGAGCTGCAAAACCTGACGGATTTGAAACTCGGCGAGAATCGTATCTACGACATAACTCCGCTTGGAAGTATTACGACGCTGTACCAGTTGTGGCTGGGGCCTAACTTTGTGACGGACGTGTCGGCAGTTAATGGGCTGACAAGGCTCGCGACCATCGATCTGTACTTTAATCACGTTTCGGATCTCTCGCCTTTGTTGGGATTGCGGCATCTCCGCGAAGTGAACGTTAGAATGAACCCGTTATCCTATGGGACGCTCGTGCATCATATCCCCGTTTTTATTTCAATGGGTATGGAAGTGAATCATGATTTTAGTGAGAGGGATGATGCACTGCGTGAAGCGCTGAAAGAGAGGAAGAAACATCTCAGGCAAATGAGACATAATAAGGTATTATATCCAAAGGGGAATTAACGATGAATACAAAACAGAAGCTAGGTCACACGCTACTCGGAAGCGTGATGACCATCGTACGAAAACTCAGCAACGGAAATATTGAGAGCGCTATCTAAAGCTGGTGATTTCTCTAGCGATACCACGGAGTCACAGTTTACTCCCAATAACACTTCACAAAATCACCCAAATCCGAGATCGCTTGATCCATTGAAAGGGAGTAACCTTGTGCTCCCTGAAATCCTTGAATTTCTGTTCATTACTAGGAGAAATCGGCTATCTGATGAAGGATATTTATCGATTAACTGACTTCATAGGACCAAACGAACGATCAAGTGACCGAAAAGGGAACGCGATAGTAAATCCTGATAGAAAATCCTGTGCAATAGAATCCCCTTTTCAAAGGAAAAACTCGGTTTCGCTTTGATGCTATTTTGCAATCACCATCCGCTTCGTCTGATCGAAGGTTGGTGTGGACAATTGATAGAAATAGATTCCGTTTGAAACCTTTTCGCCCCGATTATTGCGGCCATCCCAATAGGCAGCGCGTTCTCGTGTAGAATAATCGCCCGCAACTTTCTCACCCGGATTTAATCGTCGCATCAGTTGCCCTTGAACATCGTAGATACTAAGCGTAACCTCGGCGTCGGCACCCAAACGATATGGGATCCAGGTCTCCGGGTTAAACGGATTGGGAAAATTTTGAAACAGCGCCGTCCGCTTGACCCGAGCCAGTGTCGTTACTTTCAATCCATACGAATCCACTGCAAATGGCGGGGTACCGAAATCCTCAATACTGCTATAGATGTAGGCGGCGTGGCCATCGCCGTTGGGTTTTCCGTCGTGGTTCAAAAATGGGCCACTATGGGACGCGACAGCAACCGCGTTCTCGCTCATGGATACCGCCGAGCCGAAGTGTAAATCTTTGGCGCCGTCCTCCGGTACGACAGTAGCTTTTTCTGCCCAGACACCTTCGGTGCGCACGAAGGAATAGGCGGCGCCTGAACCTCTCGCCGGATCGTCGTGCCCTGGTGCCCCTACGATGACAATGCTCCCGGTGGTTGCGACGCCAAATCCGAATTTAAAGTTCTTCTTTGATTTGCCAGGCGCGAGTTTAGCTTGGAACTTCCAAGTTGCTCCGTCGAGCGCAAAGACATAGGCGGCTCCCGCATCGGTTCCGCTTTCAGTGTCATGAAACGGCGCTCCGACAACAATGGTCTTTCCGCTCATGCTAACCGAACTTCCGAACCGGTCGGCTTTCGCGGCATCGGCAGCCACGAGTTTGGCTTGCTCTGTCCACTGACCTCCCCTACGCACGAAAACGTATGCCGCGCCGGTAAACCTCGCGCCGCTATGGGTGTGTCCGTTCGCGCCAATCACGGCGGTGTTGCCATGAAGGAAGACAGATGCGCCGAAAGCGTCTCCTCCCGCCAGATCCGAGCCAACTAGCTTTGCCTGTTTCCTCCACGCTGCCCCCTCGCGGAAGAATACGTAGGCTGATCCGGAGTCTCTGCCCGCGTCATCGTCTCTTGGGACACCGACAATGGCGGTATTTCTGTCAATCGCTACAGAATATCCGAAATTGTCCGCTTTTGTCGGGTCGTCGGTGCCCAGTTTCGCTCGCTGATCCCATGATTTGCCCTTCCGGCCAAAGACAGAGGCTGAACCTGATGTTTCTGCGCCAGCATCGTCATGAGGAACGCCGATGATCAGGCTGTCGCCGCTGACGGCGACCGACCATCCGACACTGCCCGTGTCTCGAGGGATGAGTTCCGCTTGTTTTGCCCAGTTTTTTCCATCGAATGCAAAGACTGTCGCAGTGTTTTGAGAAATTGATCCAACAATCACATAGTTTCCGCTGATAGCGGCGGACAGTCGAGATCCGATGTCGTTGTCGATGTCGGCAATCAGCTTTATGCCTTTCTGGGCCAAAGCAGTGTGACTGAAAGCTGCCAACCCAAAGCCAAGAATTAAACCAGCCGCAATAATTCTCAATGGATTCAAGAGAATCTCCTTTAGATGTTTGCCGATGTTAGGAAGATGCAGCCAATGTTTGTTTTTGACCGCGAATAAACGATTGTATGTTGAGAAATCCGTGATTATCTTCGTTTTAATGGTCGGTTGCTACAATCCGAATAGGATTGAGTTTCCCGGCGCGACCATCTGTACGCGGCGGGGCAAGATGCCTGCCTACGTTCATGACCGCGTGTTTTGAGGATTTCCTTTACTATTTCAAGATCAGCATCCTCCGCGTGGCTTGGAACAACCCGGCATGCAATGTGTAATAGTGAACGCCGCTGGATACGGTCTCGCCGAATTGGTTTCTACCGTCCCAATAGGCGGCCGCTTCTCGCGTCAGGTATTCTCCCGATTTCTGCGCGCCGAGATTCAACTCCCGTGCCAGCCGTCCATGAACATCGTAGATATGAATTCTGACATCGGCGTCGTTCGCCAAGAGGTAGGGCAGCCACGTCTCCGGGTTAAACGGATTGGGGTAGTTTTGAAATAGCGCCGTGCGCTTGACATGTCCCAGCGTTGTGGCGCTTAAATCGGAAACTTCGACAGCGTACGGCGGGGTGTTGAAATCTTTGACGCTATCGTAAACGTACACCGCAACACCGTGGGCTGACTCGGGTCCGGCATTACCTGCGTTATGCGAGGAAACTACGACGGCGTTTCCGCTTATTGCGACCCACTCCCCGTAGTTAACCTTTTGCCCTGGATCTCTAGGCAAGACCTTTGCCCGTTCCTCCCAGCGTCCGTCAGCCCGCACGAAGGAGTAGGATGCTCCCGACCCCGGTGCACCTTCATCGCGAGTTTTGGCGCCAACGATGGCGATACTGCCGCTAATGGCAACACCGGACCCAAACTGATCGGCTTTTTTTGCGTCCCCGGGACCGAGTTTTGCCTGTTGCCGCCATCCTCCGCCCTCACGGACGAAAACATAGGCGGCGCCGGAATCTTTTCCACGGTCAGAGTCCGCTAACGGTGCCCCAACGATGACGGTGTTTCCGCTCATTGCCAGCGAACCTCCGAAATTGTCGCTCTTGGCAGCGTCGTCAGCTACGAGTTTGGTCTTTTGTATCCAGGTGTCCCCGTTCCGTTCAAAGACGTAAGCCGCGCCGGTAAACCTAACTCCGCTATGCGTATGTTTCGGCGCCCCGACGATGACGGTGTTCCTATAGACCAGAACGGCGGTTCCGAAAGCGCCGGAGCGTTGTAGATCTGCGGGAGCGAGTTTAACCTGCTGTTTCCAACGAGTTCCGTCGCGGACAAAGATGTATGCCGAACCCGAGCTGCTGCCGGCGTCATCATCGCCGGGCGACCCTATGACGGCGACTTCCCTGTCAATGGAGACCGCATCCCCAAAACCGTCGTCTCGATCCACATCCGGGGGGACCAGTTTCGCCTTTTCGTTCCATTGATTGCGGTTGCGCGCGAAAATAAATGCGGCTCCGGCGAGCGACTCATCGGCTCCTGCCCTTGACGCTCCAATGATTGCATAATCGGGGCTAGCTAACTCATGAGGTCCCGTTAGATCGACTGCCACTCCGAAAGAGGGAATGGCTCTATTCATGTTTCCACCGATAGGCTTCACTGTAAGTTCAGCCTGTTCTTTCCACTTCGAGCCACTCCCGACGTAGATCTTTGCCATGCCGAAGCCCGCAGGTGCCCCAACGATTATGGTGTCACCGTTGATATCAGACGATAGACGACTATTTCTTGTCCCCTCCTCAACGACAACCAGCTTGAATCCTGCGGCATTACCAATGGCAGCGAACAGGACGCAGAGCATTAGGCAAATGGATATCAACTCCGGCATCTTTTTCATGATAATCTTCCTTCTGTGTTAAGAGCCTGTTTGAAAAGTACATTTGTAGGGTGCGCACTGCGATCAAGCGACTGATTAAGGAGCGCGATAGAGATTCTGCCAGCCTCTAAAAGCCCCAGAGGGGCGGAAGGTGTATAGTAACATCGAAACCCCACGCACCTAAGCCCCAGCGGGGCGACAGGTATACAACAAGTCACGGCAGAAACATGAAAAACCACTCCTCAAATGGCAAAAAATGGCATTGGCACCTATTATTCAAACAGGTTCTAAGGAGTACGCAAAAATTGAGTAACTCATTAAAACAAGCGCGTCGGTTCGGTTGGCGTGTTGAATTTCACTAGGAATATCCAACCCAAGTTGCCACCTTTGTTCGGCAGAGGCACAGAAACCGAGTTTTTTCCAACGTGGAAACACGAGATTCGCGAACATCAGACTCATTTACATATAATTTAGCGAACGTGAACCAGAAACTCGGTTCTCTGTTGCACGCAGCAACTTGCCTTATCTAATACGACAGCCTACTGGAAAAACTGCGGCTGCATTGACCGTGACAAACATTCACTTTCTGTCGATCAACCCAACCTACATTGCTCTCGTTCAGTCGCTGGAGGGATCTCTACGGGAATTCTATCGGGATTAGCTATCGCCTGGGATTTACTATCGTACTCGCTATTCGCTCGCTTGATTCTGTTCGGTCGGTTGATCCTTCGTTATTCACTCAGTTGATTACTCGCTAAGGGATCTCTATCGCCTTCGCTGTCCACTCAGTTGATCGCTCGTTTGATTTATTTCAAAATGAGCATTCTTCGCGTCGCACGAAATGTGTCCGCCTGTAAGCTGTAAAAATAGACGCCGCTGGATACGTTTTGTCCGACCTCGTCTCTGCCATCCCAATAGGCGGCGGCTTCTCGGCTAAGATAATCTCCCGCCTTTTGCACGCCAAGATCGAGTTCTCTTATCTGTTGCCCTCGGACATTGTAGATGCGGAAGTTCACGGGGGCGTCAGCCGCCAAACGATAAGGCAGCCATGTCTCCGGATTGAAAGGATTGGGAAAGTTTTGAAGCAGCGCGGTACGCCTAATCTTCCCGAAGGTTGTCACAGCCAATCCGGTCGGATCGACCGAGAAGGGCACGATTTCTAAATCTTCCGTGCCGTTATAGATGTGCACGGCGTGGCCCTTGCCCCATTCAGGTCCATCGTTCGGGCCGTTATGTGCCGAGACAATGACGGTGTTGCCGCTCAAGGCGACCCAAGCGCCGTAATTAATCTTTTGACCGGGATCATCGGGTACGACTTTCTGTTTCTGCTGCCATACTCCGTCCGAACGCACAAATGAATATGCGGCCCCCGAGCCTGGTTCACTCTCATCGCGCGTCTTGGCGCCTACGATGACACTGTTCCCTGCCACGGCAACGCTGAATCCGAATTGATCAGCTTTCTTCGCGTCGCTGGAACTCAGCTTCGCCTCCTGTTTCCATCCACCGCCGTCGCGAACAAATACGTAGGCGGCGCCGGCATCTTTTCCTCTGTCCGTATCGGCTAACGGCGCGCCAACGACCACGGTGTCGCCACTCATAGCAACCGAAGTTCCAAAACCGTCGCTTTTGTCGGCATCCGCGGCGCTGAGCGTGGCGCGCTCCACCCATTGATCCCCTTCGCGTTGAAAGACGAATGCCACGCCGGTAAATCTAACCCCGCCATGCGTGTGCTTCGGCGCCCCGACGATGACCGTGTCTTTTTGAACCACGACCGAAGTTCCCAAAGCGGCTGATCTGTCCAAAGCCGCAGGGATGAGTTTTGCCTTCTCTTTCCAATTTGCGCCGTCGAATGTGAAGACATAGGCTGCGCCCGAACTGCTTCCGGCATGGTCGTTGCCGGGAGAGCCAACGACCGCAATGTTCCTCTCAATGGCTACCGCCCAGCCGAAGTTGTCCTGTTTGGCTCCATCTCTGGCGACGAGTTTTGCCTGCTCCTTCCATGTGTTCCGACTGCGGGCGAATATATAGGCTGAGCCGGATAAGTCACCTTTAGGATTGTCCCTTGCCGCTCCGATAACGGCAAAGTCCGCACTGCCGTGTTCATGGAGAGCGGTGAGAGCGACAGACCAGCCGAAGCCCGGAACGCCTTTGTTTATGTCTGCGCCTCCCACAAGTGCGACGAGTTCCGCCTGCTCTTTCCATTTTTTACCGGCACCGACATAGATTTTGACGTACCCAAGCCCCTCATGAACTCCAACCGCCAGGGTATCTCCAATGATGTCGGCCGTCATGTGGCTGTTTCTCGTACCATCCTCGGCAGCGATAAGTTTGAATCCGCCAGCGTGACTGATGTTCGTCGACATAGTAGCAATCACCAGACTGATAAGGACAAATCTAATTTTATTGTTCATGATAATTTCCTCTCGATTTCAACGAAATTTCATCGGTACAAATGACAGTGGATTTTCTAAGGCTTACACAATGTTGACCCGATTCATGAGAAATAGATACCAATGTGAAGTAATACGTAATGCGCATTAGGTCTGCATTACGATCAAGTTACCGGATATGAAGCGGGGTCTGCTTTCGCTCTAGGATTTCTATGGGAACTCTATCGCGGTCACTAATCGATCATCTGATTAATTTGCACGCTTAATCCCCGCTGGTGGTCTCAAAGGCTGGTGCGCAGGGGATTTCTATCGCCTTCGTTATCCGCTCAGTTGATCGCACCCTACAGGGACACTATCGCGCTCCATGATTGCTCCTTTGATTTGCGCAATACACCATCGCAATCATTTCAAAATCAACATTCTCCGCGTCGCACGAAATGTGTCTGCCTGCATAGAGTAGAAATAAACCCCGCTGGAAACCGTCTGTCCTAGCTGGTCTCGACCGTCCCAATAGGCGGCGGTGTCTCTGCTCAGATAGGTGCCCGCTTTTTGTGCGCCGAGATTCAACTCCCGAATCAGTTGCCCTTGAACGTTGAAGATGTTGATGGCGACCGGAGCATCAGTTGCCAGTTGGTAGGGCATCCATGTTTCCGGGTTGAACGGATTGGGATAATTCTGAAACAGTGCGGTACGCTTAACCCCGCCAAACGTGGTCAGCGCCAATCCAAACGGTTCAACCGCAAATGGCGGCGTGCCGAAATCTTCTACACTACTGTAGACAAACGCCGCCGTGCCGTTGCCCCAACCAGGCCCATCGTTGGTGTCGTTATGCGCCGAGACGACGACGGTATTGCCGCTCATAGCGACCCATGTGCCGAAATTGAGTTTTTGCCTTTCGTCGTCGAGGACAACCTTCTTTTTCTCCTCCCAATCGCCATTAACTCTCACGAAAGAATAAGCGGCGCCCGCCGCAGGCGCGCGCTCATGGCGCAACGGCGCGCCCACAACGGCTATGCTGCCCGTAGTGGCAACCCCGAATCCGAACTGATCCTTCGCTCGTAAGCCTTGTGCGACTAGCTTCGCTTGCTGATTCCACCTGTCGCCATCGCGGACAAAGACATAGGCGGCGCCGGTGTCTTTTCCGCCAACAGTATCGTTCAAGGGCGAACCCACAATGATGGTCTCTCCAGCCATAGCGACAGAATGACCGAACCGGTCGGCTTTGCCGGCGTCATTGGCTGTCAGCTTCGCCTGTTGCTCCCACGTGTCCCCGTTGCGCACAAAGACGTAAGCGGCACCGGTAAATCTGATTCCGCCATGCGTGTGCCCAGGCGCCCCGATGACAACGGTGTTCCCGCGAAGCACAGCACACTCGCCGAAAGCGTCCAATCCACCCAAATCCTCGGGGATGATTTTCGCACTCTGTTTCCATTCCTCTCCATCGCGTACAAAGACATAGGCGGCGCCCCCGTCCTTGGCTGCGCCGTCTTCTCCCGGTGCACCGATCACCATGGTACCTCTTTCGATTGAGACAGCGAAACCAAACTGATCTTTCTCTTTCGGATCTGGGGCGATAATCTTATGCTGCTGCTTCCACGTACCTCGGCTAGGAGCGAAGGTATAAACGGCGCCGAATCCTTGATGGCCGAATATTCCTTCTTCGTTGTCACCGCCATGAAGGTCTTTTGGCGCTCCAATGACGGCATAGTTTGCGCTGGCGCGTTCATGGGGAGCAGCGAGCGAGACCGCCCACCCAAAAGCGGGAACAGCCGGATCCCGCTGATTTGCATCTTTGGCAATGAGCTCAGCTACCAGTTTCCATTTCTCGCCGGCGCCCACATAGAGTTTCGCGAGACCTCCTCCTCGCGCGCCGACGATTACCGAGTCACCAATGACATCTGCGGACAGATGATTGTTGTTCGACCCATCTTCGACACCAATCAACTTGATTTCATTGCCCGCGGCGTGGCCTGTCGCTATGCACAGGAGACCGAGCAGCAAACCGAGGACAATATAGCGGATGACTTTCATGAGTACCTCCTTATCAATCGGAATACGTTTCTCGATTCACCCTTATGAAGCAGGGCAGGTAAAACTCAACTGACAATTCACGACGTGACAACAGATTCTCTTATTGCCCATCTTATACCATTTCTCTAGAATGCAAGTGCATTAATTACCTGGATTAAGTAAAGAAACTTGTGTGATAAGAAACCTTGTCTCCGCGCAAAGCCGGCGGGGCAAGGGGATCTCTATCGCGCTCCCTTTTCAGTCGCTTGATTCCCGCCTACGGAAAAGGTGAACGGCATAATTGAGACATTATATGCACTATTATTCGGGCGAAACGGTATTACTTCAAAACGAGCATTCTTCGTGTCGTTTGGAATGTGCCAGCCTGTAAGGTGTAGAAATAGACGCCGCTGGAAACAGTTTCTCCAACCTGATCTCTTCCATCCCAATGAGCGGCGGTGTCTCGACTCATATAGCTGCCCGCTTTCTGTTCTCCGAGATTCAGTTCCCGTAGCAGTTGTCCTTTTACGTTGAAAATCTGAATCGACACCGGGACATCCGACGCCAAGCGATACGGCATCCACGTTTCCGGATTAAACGGGTTGGGGAAATTTTGAAGCAGCGCTGTTCTTTTTACACTCCCAAGCGATGTTAGGTTCATGCCGAACGGTTCGACGGCGTAGGGGAACGCTCCGAAATCATCAACGCTATTATAAACGTAAGCTGCGGTGCCGATTCCTTTTTCGGCGCCGCCTTCGTTCGCGGCGGCATAAGACGAAACAATGACCATGTTGCCGCTCATGGCGACCCAGAGCCCATAATTGATTTTTTGTCCGGCATCGTCGGGGGTGACTTTCACCTTCTCCCCCCATTTCCCATCAACGCTTACAAAGGAATAGGCGGCGCCTGATCCCGGCGCGCCTTCAGGTCGAAACGGAGCCCCGATTATGGCGCTCTTGCCGGTGGTGGCGACGCCCGTACCGAATCGGTCTTTCTCCTTTGTGTCTTTGGCAATCAATTTCGCCTGCTGATTCCATCTGTCGCCGTTGCGTACGAAGATGTAAGCCGCGCCGGCATCTCTGCCGCGCTCGGTGTCGTGCAGAGGGGCTCCAACAACGAGCGTGTTGAAGCTGAGCGATATTGCGCTCCCGAACTTCGAAGCCTTGCCGGGGGCATCGGGAGTGAGTTTCGCTTGTTGTTCCCATTTATCTCCGTTGCGAACAAAGACGTAGACGGCGCCGGCGAATCTCACTCCGCTGTGGGTGTGACCCGGCGCTCCGACGGCAAGGGTATTTTCATCCAACGATACCGTTTCTCCGAAAGCGTCTGACCCGCCTAAATCGTCGGGAACTATTTTTGCTTGGGGTTTCCACGTATTCGTGGCGCCGTCTAGAACATAGACGAAGACGGAACCCGAGTTTTTGCCATTATCGTCGTCTTTCGACGCCCCAACCACGGCTGTGGTTCTGTAGATGGCAACAGACTCGCCGTATCGGTCGTCATCCACGGGATCCGGGGCAACAAGTCTGACATGTTCCTTCCAGGTCTTTCCACTGCGTCGGAAGATATAGGCGGCGCCAAATCCCGCGGGCCCGTCCAGCCCTTTGAGGTTGTCTCCTCCATGCAAGTGTTTTGGCGCGCCGATAATGGCGAAGTTTGGAGTAGCAAACTCATGAGGTGCCCCGATAGCGACTGAATAAGCGAAGCCGGGAACAAATGGGTCTCGAGCATTGTGGTCACGGGCTTGCAGGTCCTCCTGCTTTTTCCAAACTTTGCCGTCATTGAGGTAAATTGTGGCGGTTCCTGCGCCGCGTGACGCGATAATGACGGTGTCCCCGATTATGTCCGCGGTCAAATGCTCGTGGTTAACGCCCTCCTCGACACCGATAAGCTTGACTTCCTTTTTTGCCAGCGCGGTATGATTCATGGCTGCCGATACAATGCCGAGCGCAAGAGTGATGAGGATGAATCGTACGGTTTTTCCCATGGCACGCTCCTTTCGAGTAGCTTTTTTTGGTAGGCGCGGTTTCCAACCGCGCCTATACCGTGGCGTAAGGAATCTAACCACCCTCATGCCTCGGCTTGTATCCTGTCTTACTTCAAAATCAGCATCCGCCGTGTCGCTTCGTAAGATCCGGCTTCAATTGTATAGAAGTAGACGCCGCTGGACACCGTTTCTCCGAACCGGTTTCTGCCGTCCCAATACGCGGCGCTTTCTCGTGTCAGGTAGTCCGCGGCTTTTTGGAGACCGAGATCCAACTCCCGCATCAATTGACCTCGGTTATTGTATATGCGGAAGGTAACCGGCGTGTCGGTTGCTAGGCGATACGGCATCCACGTTTCCGGATTGAACGGGTTGGGGAAATTCTGAAGCAGGGCTGTCCGCTTTACACTCCCCAGCGTTGTTAAGCTCATGCCGAACGCTTCGACAGCGTAAGGCAAAACACCAAAATCGTCAACGCTATTATAGATGTAAGCCGCAGTGCCAATCCCCTTTTCCGCGCCGCCTTCATTTGGGGCGGCATAAGACGAAACAATAACCATGTTGCCGCTCATGGCAATCCAAAGTCCGTAATTGATTTTTTGTCCCGTGTCGTCAGGGGTGATTTTCTCCTTCTCTTCCCATTTCCCGTCAACGCTTATAAAGGAATAAGCTGCGCCTGATCCCGGAGCGCCTTCAGGTCGAAATGGAGCGCCAATTATGGCGCTTCTACCGGTGGTGGCAACGCCCGTACCGAATCGATCTCCGGCTTTGGCGTCTCCGGAAGTCAATCTCGCCTGCTGCCTCCATCTGCCCCCGTTGCGGACGAAGATGTAAGCCGCTCCGGCATCTTTGCCACGCTCAGTATCGTGCAGCGGGGCTCCAACGACGACCGTGTTGAAGCTGAGTGATATACAACTCCCGAACTGAGCAGACTTTCCGGGGTCATCGGGAGTGAGTTTGGCTTGCTGTACCCATTTATCGTTCTCACGTACAAAGATGTAGACGGCGCCAGCGAATCTTACTCCACTATGCGTGTGCCCCGGCGCTCCGATGGCGAGGGTGCTTTCATCTAACGATACCGCTTCTCCGAAAGCGTCTGATCCGGCGAGATCGTCGGGAACTATCTTTGCTTGTGGTTTCCACGATTCCTCATCGAATACGTAGACGAAGACCGAACCCGAGTTTTTGCCCTGATCGTCGTCTTTCGATGCTCCAACCACGGCGGTGTTCCGGTAGATGCCAACAGCCTCGCCGAACCGGTCGTCGAGCATCGGGTCTGGCGCTACGAGCTTTATTTGCTGTTTCCATTTCGTTCCGCCGCGGCGGAAGATATATGCTGCACCAAATCCCCCTTTGCCCGCAAGCGCCGGTTCCCCTCCATGCAGGTGTCGCGGCGCACCGATAATGGCGAAGTTTGCAGCGGCAAACTCGTGGGGCGCCCCGATAGCGACTGAATGGCTGTAAGACGGTCTGGCAGCTCTATCATTATCGGGATCGCTGGCAAGCAGATCCCCCTGTTTTTTCCAAGATTTTCCGTCAAAGACGTGGACTGTGGCAACACCCGCACCACGCGCTCCCATAATTACGGAGTCGCCAATAATGTCTGAAGTTAAATGTTCGTTGTTGTTTCCTTCCTCGACGCCGATAAGCTTGATTTCCTTTTTTGCCAGCGCCGTATGATTTACGGTTGCCGATGCAATGCCGAGCGCAAGCGTGATGAGGATAAATCGTATCGTTTTTTTCATGGCACGCTCCTTTCGAGTTGATGAAAGATCTGTCAAGAATTGATTGTTTTCATAACCGTACTGGTAGGCACGGTTTCTAACTGCGCATATCCCGTACGGTTAGAAACCGAACCTCCCACGCGTTTTGAGTTTAACGTTAGCACTATTTCAAGATGAGCATTCGCCGAGTTGCCTCGTAAGAACCGGCTTCCAGGGTATAGAAATAGACGCCGCTGGACACCGTTTCTCCAACATGGTTTCTACCGTCCCAATAGGCGGCGGTGTCTTGAGTCAAGTAGTCGGCTGCCTTTTGGGTGCCGAGATCCAACTCCCGCATCAACTGACCTTGGGAATTGTAAATGCGGAAGGTAACCGGCGAGTCGGAGGCTAGGCGATACGGCAGCCAAGTCTCCGGGTTAAACGGATTGGGGTAGTTCTGAAACAGCGCCGTGCGTTTGACCTTGCCAAGGGATGTAATTCTCAATCCTGATGGATTAACGGAGAAGGGCGGTGTGTCGAAGTCGCTTATACTGCTGTAGACATGCACCGCGGTGCCGTGTCCAAATCCGGGGCCATCATTGCCTTTATTGTGAGCCGCAACGACAACGGTATTACCGTTGATGGCAACGGATCCACCGAAATTGATTTTCTGCTCTTGGTCATCGGGCAGAACCTTCTTCTTCTCTTCCCAGCGTCCATCGTTACGCACAAAGGAATAGGCAGCCCCGGCGGCTGGTGCGCGTTCGCTGCGCCCTTTAGCTCCAACGATGACGATATTACCGTTGGTGTCGACGCCAAATCCGAACTGATCGTTCTTCCCTCCGACTTCGGGTGTCAGTTTCGCCTTGAGTTTCCATCGATCCCCATCGCGCTCATACACATAGGCGGCTCCCGCATCCTTACCTTTGTCCGTGTCATGCGCCGGCGCACCAATGACTATGGTTCCGCTACCAATAGCGACAGAGGAACCGAAACGGTCGGCTTTCGCACCATCGTCGGCAGTGAGTTTGGCTTGTTGCCGCCAGGTTTCCCCTTCGCGAACGTAGATATACGCCGCGCCCGCGAATCTCACTCCACCGGGTGTGTGCCCCGGTGCGCCGATCACGACTGTGCTTTCGCGGATGTCGACAGCCTCCCCGAACGAATCGGAACCGCCAAGGTCATCTGGCACAATTTTGGCCTGTTGACGCCAATCATCACCTTCGCGCACATATATGTAGGCAGAGCCCTCGTTCTTCTTGTTATCATCGTCTTTTGATACGCCAATGATTGCCGTGGTTCGGAAAATGGAAACAGACTCGCCGTACCGATCATCATCTGTGGGTTCGTCGGCAACCAACTTCACCATTTTCCGCCATTCGTTTCCGGTACGACGGAAGATATAGGCGGCGCCTTTTTCTCCCGCAGCGAAGATGCCGGCAACACCGCCACCTTCATTAACCACCTCGCCTTTTTCGGGATGCGTGTCGGTCGGCGCGCCGACGATGGCGTAGTTCGCGCTGGCAATTTCGTGGATGCCCGTAAGGGAGACCGACCATCCGAAGGCGGGAATACGCGCCTCTGCTTGTTCAACTCGTTCTTGGGCTGTGAGTTGCGACTGCTCTTTCCAATTTCCGATCGAGTTTACGTAAATCTTGACGTAGCCCGATCCGGATGCACCGATGGCGAGGGTGTCCCCGCTGACATCCGCCGCCAGATGTTTATTGTCAATCCCCTCCTCCACGCCTACGAGCTTATCGCCGCCAGCGTGGCACACGGCAACGAGACTAACACTGAAGACCAAAGCGGCGAAGAGAGACAGTATTGTTTTCATCATGATATATCCTTTCAATACTATATGAGTATTAGGATGGTTGACATCAGAGTTCCTTCCGATCATCGTTAGATGGCTAGTGGGAAAGAAATTAAGCGAACACTTCTCATGCTTAAAGATTGTCCTTTTGTCTTATTTCAGAATAAGCATTCGGCGCGTGGCTTGAAACGCACCGGATTGCATCGTGTAAAAATACATGCCGCTGGACACCGCCTCGCCGAACTGATCTCTGGCATCCCAATAGGCAGCGGATTCTTGCGCCCGATAGCTCCCGGCTTTTTGCAACCCGAGATTCAACTCTCGCACCAGTTGACCCCGGATGTCATAGATACGAAGGTTCACCGGGGCATCGGTAGCCAGTTGATACGGCATCCATGTCTCCGGATTAAACGGGTTAGGGAAGTTTTGGAACAGCGCCGTGCGTTTTACTCGTCCCAGTGTTGTAACTTTCAATTCAATCGGATCGACCGAGAAGGGCGGTGTGCCGAAACTTTCTATACTATTATAGACATAGGCGGATGAGCCGTCGCCGTGCGGCCATCCGCAGTTTTGGCACTTGGTTTCGTGGTGGGAAGCGATAGCTACCGTGTTGTCGTTGATCCCGACCGAAGCGCCGAAGTGAAGGTCCTTGGCTCCGTTCTTGGGCACGACCTTCTCCTTCGCCTGCCACACTCCGTCCACACGAGCAAACGCATAAGCGGCACCCGATGCGAATGCGTCCTCATTTCGAATAGGCGCCCCGACAATCGCCACGTTGCCGTTGGTAGCCACGCTGTTTCCAAATTTGTCGCCTTTGCGTCCACGTTGTCCCAATACTTTCGCAAGCTGTTTCCATGAGTTCCCATCACGCCCGAAAATGTAGGCGCCGCCTGCATCTTGTCCGCCCGCGGTGTCTTTCAACGGCGCCCCGACGACGACAGTGTCCGCGCCGATAGCGACGGAAAACCCAAATCGGTCCGCCTTGCCCGGGTCCTCAGCCGCGAGTTTGACTTTCTCCACCCATTTGTCCCCTTCGCGCTCAAAAACGTAAACCGCACCGGCGAATTTCACGGCCCCGTGTGCGCTCTGGGGCGCACCTATGACAGCGGTATTGCCAAGGAGAGCCACGGCTTCGCCGAATCCATCGGAGCGCGCGGCATCTTTCGCGGTGAGTTTCGCTCGTTGGTTCCAGCGCGCGCCATCACGAACAAAGACATAAACCGCTCCAGCATTGGCTCCACCATCGTCGACTTTGGGAGCGCCGATGAGGACGGTGTCGCCGTTAACCGAGACGGCATGTCCGAAATTGTCTCCCTCCGCTGCGTCACTGGCACGGATTTTCGCCTGTTGGTTCCAATCTTTACCGCTGAGTGCAAAGACATAGGCTTCACCAGAGTCGGGTCCGATTCCATCATGGCGCGGCGCGCCGACAATGGCGACGGCTGAGTTGCTGCGACCACGGACATCGGTGATAGCAACCGCTTGTCCAAACGCGCCGCCGTCACCCGTAAGTTGAGCCGTCTGTCTCCACTTGTCACCTTCGCCCTCGAAGATTGTGGCGAAGTTTTGGTCACGCCCCGGTGTGCCGAGGATGATGTATTTCGTGCCGATACTGGTTGCCACGATCCCATTGTCGGTGCCGCCCGTGTCGGCGGGAATAAGTCTGACATCTTTTTGGGCGAGGGCTGTGTAACTGATGCATGCCCACATAATGGCGGAAGCCAACCCAATTAATTTCAGACATGTCGTTTTCATCAATCCTCCTTTACGTCTATATGTTTGAGGCGCAGCGATCAGTGGCGGAATATGCGCTTTTATGACCTTAGTTGAATGATAGCGAAAAAAACATCCTTGGTTATTCGAGTTGTTATGCGCGTTGAGAATCTTTGTTGGAACTCTAGTGCACTCACTGTTCGTACAGTCGATCGCGGTTGTCGCACCCCCTACGAGACATGGTGGCAAAGGCGGGGCAAGATGCCCCGCCTACTGGCGGCGTAGGATTACTATCGCCTTCGCTGTCCGCTCAGTTGATCGATTCGGAGATCGCTCCTACCAGTGTCTATTCTATTTCAAAATTAACATTCGTCGCGTGGCTTGAAACGAACCGGTTTGCAGCGTGTAGAAATACATGCCGCTGGAAACAGCCTCGCCGAATTGATCTCTACCATCCCAATAGGCAGCGGATTTTTGGGTACGATAGCTCCCGGCTGTTTGTATTCCGATATCCAACGCTCGCACCAGTTGACCTTGAACATTATAGATACGAAGGTTTACCGGAGCATCGGCGGCGAGTTGATACGGCATCCATGTCTCGGGATTAAACGGGTTGGGGAAGTTTTGGAACAGCGCCGTACGTTTGACTCGTCCCAGCGTTGTCACTTTCAATTCAATCGGATCGACCGCGAAAGGCGGCGTGCCGAAACTCTCTATACTGCTATAGACATAGGCGGAGGAACCGTCACCGTGCGGCCATCCGCAGTCGTCGCACTTGGTTTTGTGGTGGGAAGCGATAGCCACCGTATTTTCGTTTATCCCGACCGAAGCGCCGAAGTGAAGATCTTTGGATCCGTTCTTGGGCACGACCTTGTTCTTTGCTCCCCAGACGCCGTCCACACGCGCAAAGGCATAAGCAGCGCCCGAGGCAAATGCATCCTCATTTCGGATGGGCGCCCCGACAATTGCCACGTTTCCATTGGTAGCCACACTGTTTCCGAATTTATCGCCTTTCCGTCCGCCTTCGCCCAACACCTTTGCGAGTTGTCGCCACCTGTTCCCGTCGCGGCCGAAGATGTATGCGGCGCCCGCATCTTGTCCGCCCTCGGTATCTTTCAAGGGCGCGCCGATGACAAGGGTGTCCGCGCCGATGGCGACGGCAATCCCAAATCGATCCGCCTTGCCCGGATCGTCAGCCGTGAGTTTGGCTTTCTCGACCCACCGGTCTCCTTCGCGCTCGAACACGTAAACCGCACCGGCGAATCTTACGCCTGCATGTTCGTTCTGGGGCGCACCTATGATAGCGGTATTGCCAAGGAGGGCGACGGCTTCACCGAATCCATCGGAGCGCGCGGCATCCTTCGCGGTAAGTTTCGCTTGTTGGTTCCAGCGCGCGCCGTCACGAACAAAGACATAAACCGCTCCGGCATTGCTGCCCTTATCGTCATGTTTCGGCGCACCAACGAGGGCGGTGTCGCCGTTAACTGATACGGCATGTCCGAAGCTGTCTCCGTCCGCTGCGTCATTGGCGCGGAGTCTCGCCTGTGGGTTCCAATCTCTTCCGCTGAGCGCAAAAACATGGGCTTCACCGGCGTCGCTGGCTGGTGCGCCGACAATGGCAATTGCGGTATTGCTTCGTCCACGGATATCGGTGATAGCAACAGCTTGCCCGAACGAGCCGCCATCACCCGTGAGATGTGCCGTCTGCTTCCATTTATCTTCTTCACCCTCGAAGATTGTGGCGAAGTTTTGGGCACTCCCCGGTGTGCCGAGTATGATGTACTTCGTGCCGATACTGATTGCCACGGGATCGTTATCGGTGCCACCCGTGTCGGCGGGGACAAGCCTGACATCTTTCTGGGCGAGGGCAGTGCAACTGATGGACGCCCATACAACGGCGATAGCCAGACCTGCCAGTATTAAATGTGCAGTTTTCATGAACCTCCTTAACATCTCTATAATTGAATTTCTGAAATTAACTTCGGGATTTGTGCTTTAATGTTGCAGTGGTGCGGAGCATTAGGAGCGCGCGATGCGGGGATTGCTATAGGATCTCTATCGCACTCCTTGTTCAGTTGCTTGATCGATTCGGAGAGAGAACTCTACCACCTTCGCTATCAAAGATCCCTATGGCACTCGCAGTTCGCTCGTTTGATCGCGCCTACCGGAGCCTATTTTATTTCAAAACAACCATTCTTCGCGTGGATTGGAAGCTGCCAGCTTGCAGAGCGTAGACATACAAGCCACTGGACACGACTTCACCATGTTGGTCCCTGCCATCCCAATAGGCGGCGGTTTCGCGGGTCAGGTAGTCTCCCGCTCGTTGGTCGCCGAGATTCAATTCTTGTACGAGTTCACCTCCGACACTGTAGATGCGAAGGGTAACCGGGGCATCCGACGCTAACCGATAAGGCAGCCATGTTTCGGGATTAAACGGGTTCGGATAGTTTTGAAACAGAGTTGTGCGCTTGATGTGCCCAAGCGTTGTCACTGCTAATCCAGATGAATTGACGGAGAAGGGAGGCGTGTCGAAATCTTCGATACTGCTATAGACGTACGCCGCGGTGCCGTTGGCAAATCCGGGTCCCTCATTCACCGCATTGTGGGACGATATAATAACGGAATTGTCGCTCATGCCGATTGAGGAGCCGAACTTGAGGTCTCTCGCGCTATCTTTGGGCACAACCTTTTCTTTCTCCTCCCAGACCCCTTCGATACGCACAAAGGAGTATGCGGCTCCGGAGGCCCTTGCGCCCTCTTTGCGGGCCGGAGCGCCGACGATTGCAATGTTACCTGTTGTAGCCACCCCGAATCCGAGCTGATTGGCAGGTTCTGACTTCGTTGGCATCAGCTTTGCTTGCTGTCTCCACGAGTCTCCGTCTGGGACGAAAACATAGGCGGTGCCGGCGTCTTTTCCGGCGTGGGTATCGTGCAGCGGCGCGCCAACGATGATGGTATTCCCGCTCATGGCAACCGAATGTCCGAACCGATCGCTCTTGGCAGCGTCGTCAGCGATGAGTTTGGCTTTTTGTACCCAATTCTCCCCCTCGCGCACGAAGACATAGGCAGTGCCGGGGAATCTAAGTTCGCTATGCGAATGTTGCGGCGCCCCGACGACAGCCGTGCGCCCGGAGATAAAGACATCATCCCCAAATGCATCTGATCCTACCAAATCCTTAGGGAGCAGCTTCGCCTGCTGTTTCCATCTGGCGCCATCACGGACGAAGATATAGGCGGATCCGGAGTTCTTGCCAGCATCATCACTCTTTGGCGAGCCAACAATAGCTGTGTTTCCGTCAATGGAAACGGCATGTCCAAAATTGTTTGTCGCGGCGGCATCGTCGGCAGTAAGCTTTGCCTGCTGCTTCCATGTGCCGCCGCTTGGGGCGTAGACAAAGGCTGCGCCCGCGCTATCGTTGCTGTTAGGAGCGCCGACGATGGCGGCATGCGGGGCGCCCCGCAAATGGAGACTGCCTATGGCGACCGCCCATCCGAAACTTCCTTCAGCCTCGCTGACTTGAGCACCCAGAGTCCACCGATTGTTGTCCAAGACATATATTTTGGCGTAGTTTTCGGCATGCGCTCCCACGATTACCGTTCCCGCTACGATATCGACAGCGAGCCGCCTATTTCCGCTTCCACCCTCGGCGCCGATAAGCTTGACTTCTTTGGCGCTAACTACGGTTTCAGCTACCAGACCAAAGACAAGACTGAGGAGCACACATAGTATTGTTTTTTTCATCGTATTCTCTTTTTCCGTCCAAGCGTCAACAGTACCTCATCTCTGTGACGCTTCGACAAATAGATCTTGTGGAATCCTATCATATTTTGCCTTTCATGTCAACATGAACCAACATCGGGACAGGGCAATCTCACCTGATTGTGGTGTGTAGGGATCTTCGATAATAAAATCACAAATGGAATCTTCAACGAGTGGGTGAAAGGCTGGTAGAAGGGAATAATGGAAGGCGGTTGGACATCGAAAGTTGCTACGACAAACCTATTGTGGGAGCGATCAAGCAAGCGAATGGACTTTCAAACAGTTTCTAAAGAGAGGCTATTTGGCATTTCATACTTTTCATACCTATCAGGGTAAATGTAGCGATGGCTTTGCGGTCAAAAAGAGCGTGAATACCCGCAGTATGACTGTGTTCTGCCGGATTGAGCGGGAGGAGAACTTGCAACTTAGGTATGAAATGGGGTAATATATGTTAAGTATTTCGGTGGAAGTTTCATACCATTGTTCGCTAGGGAAGCTCGGGTAGTCGATAGACGAGAGAACCTACGCAGGGACTTATTCCGCGTTGGTTGGCGCACGAGGGGCAATAGACATAGCTACTTAAGCATTGGGGACGGAGATCTCTGTTCCCCACTTTACCGATAAAGGGAGGAAAACAGTGGCGACGGAAAAGCCGAACACCGCACTTCAAAATGCGCTGTGTGATGATATACCGGAAGAAGGGGCTGTGGCATTAAGATCGGAGATACGGGCAATGTTTGATACCTTGAGCGAGGCAGAGCTTGTTGAAGCGGTTATTGCGCGCGTGCAACGGCATGCACTGGAGGTGTATCGGTACGTGTTCAGAGAGGAACCTGATTTGGGATATGGCGGGGAACTGAAGGTGATTAAAGATGAAATCCATAAGGAGTTGGGGCGGTGGGTTTCGTGGTTTGTTTCAGATGAACATCGGAAGTTAATCGTTCGCTATCATGCGCGGGGAATGTCTACCTCCGCAGCGGTCGGGGAGTTGATAGTGACAGATCGGACAATAAACAGGATTGCCCAAAAGGACGCGCTGGGAGCGGAAAAACTGCGAAAAATGTTGATTCAGCGGTTGGCGTATCTGAAGCCGGGATCGGCGCGGTGGCCTGAGAGGAAGTTTGGCTCGGTTTGGCGTGAGGCGCGGGAACAGCATAGACGGGACGTAAGTGACATTCCGTACGCATCCAAAGTGGAACAGGTTGCACTTTTAGCTAAAAACGCCGAGCGAATTACCCAAGAACTGGAGGAACCGCTTAAATCCGCGAAGGATCTTCAAGTGCTGACGACTTCTTTGACCAAGACGGTGGAGAGTATGCAGAAAGTGGTGGTTGAACATCCGAACCCCCCGAGTTTGTCTGCGCCTCAGCTTGTTGCGGTTCTGGAGCGATTGACGCTTGCATTGAAAGCGCCTGAGCCGCAGGGGAGTAGCAGCGAGGTGGCGCAATTAGCCGGGGTTCTGGAGTGGTTAACGCTTGCGCTGAAGGCACCCGAGCAGAAGCGAATCGGGAGTGTAGCCCCGCAGGTTGCCGGGATTGTGGAGCATCTAAGGCTTGCACTGAATGCGCCCCAGCAGAAGGCGAAGAATGGCGATGGAGCCAAGGTTTTGCCTGCGGAGGCGAGTGATAATGCGGGGGAGTCGGAGTGAAGGGATTGAAAATCGGAAGAATGGGAGGGAGGAAAGCAGTGGTTAGTGGCGAGTACAAGCACGTTAAGGAACGGAACAACGATCGTTGTTCCCTACAAGAAGACGATTTGTTGGTCGTCTGCCATAGACGTGTTAAGATCTCATCTTCGATTTGATGATTGAGGAAGAATTTCTATCGAGTAACACTTTCTCCAACGCTAGTGATAGAGCCAAAAACGAGTGTTACTTGCTGAAAGAATTATTCCGACAGGGATAATGGCGCGCTACCAAGTAACTCGACATTGAAGATCTCTATCGCACGGGATTTTCTATCGCACTCGCTATTCACTCGCTTGATCGCTATCCGCTCGCTTGATCTCCGCTGGAGCGCGGGGATTTGGACCTATCGCATTCTATCAACATGCCAATCCTCTGGATCGAAAACCTGGACTCTATGTCGTAATAAGTGTTACTTGCTGAAGGAACTATTCCGATAGGAATAATGGCGTGCTATCGATCAACTGAGTGGATAGCGAAGGAGCAACTGGCCGATAGGGAAGGCGGTAGTGATCCCATACGAAATCCTGCTCCTTGTTCAGTCGCTTGATCCCGTACAATCAGATGCGCTGCCATGGCCAGTGCGACAAAACTCCTTGACATAACCAAGACCTCAACACTACAATATGCACTTTGCGATGCTGGATGTTGTTCAAATTCGCACGCTTCAAGCGTTAAAGTTCGGTCAAAAATCCCGAAACCGACTTTGAAGGGATGGAACTAAATTCGGGTGCGGGGGTAATTATAGTCTAGCGAAGCATGGAGAATTGCAGTATTCTAGGCATTATGATTTAGTTTGTGAAACACTATCTAGATTTTGGTTGCGTCAGGGAGGACAATTGTGAATAATTTTTTCAGGATAGCCGCTTGCTTAGCAGCGATATGCCTGACTATCCCGTCGCTGGCATTTGCAGCGGCGGTTGTATCAATCGATCCGGTAGTAATCGACTCGCCACTTGTAGGTGAAAAACTCGTACTCGATGTGAATATCTCGAACGCAGAGAATGTCTCCGCCTATCAACTTAATCTCAAATTTGACTCGACTGCCCTTTCGTTTGTTGGCGTGGAATTCAGCGATTTTCTACCGGGCGATCGGGACATCCGGAACATTGCGGATGTTGAAATTTTCCTTATCGAACCCAATCGTGTTGAAGCTGATTTTGCCACCGGCAGCGCCACACTCGCGCCACCCATTGCGGCGGCGTCCTTGATTGGTGTCGGAGGCAACCAAGGCACGCTATTACGCGCAACTTTCGAGGTACTTGAATATAAAGACTCCGCGGTTGAACTTATAGATGTTGAGTTGTCAACTCCGGACGGCATGCGGCTAAATGCTACAACCTTTTCCGGAATGATTGAGGCACGCGAGTTTACCATCACCGAACACATTCGAGGAGATAAATTCCTCTTGTTGCAAGGAGATATTTCCAAACCGGACGCGCCTGTACAGTGTTTCATTCCTATTTGGGAGGGTGAAATGACGGTTGAGGCAGGTACGTTTTTGGAATATCAGTTGGCATTCCCGGTTGAGAGCGTTTATAGAAGCGGAGGGGTATTTGTCCATACGGAAGAGGGAAACCAAATCGGGGAATCTGTAACTGCTATTGACACGAATTGGATGCATTATAAGGTTGGATTGGATCGACTTGCGGGTCAGACAATCGCGGCAATCAGCCTCGGGACGGAGAAACAGGGAAATCGTGCAACATCGCTAGGGAAGTTCGGTATGATGGTGGATAACATCCAGATTACGGACGGCACGCACATAGTCGAGGCAATTTGGGTCGGCGAGGATTCAATAAATGATGTGCGGCGAGTGGATGCCCCTCTCGGGGATGTAGCAGGCATTGAAAATTGTGAAGTGTTCGCTGTCACGACGGAGGGGGTTTCCGTCGAGTCAAAAGGGAAGCGAGTAACGACTTGGGGAAGTATCAAGACGGGAAAATGAGAAGACGGGAAATCGAGAAAACGGGAAGACGAGAAGACGTGAAAACAGGAAGAAGGTTGGGAGAGTGTAAGGGGAAAGATCCGTTTATTTTACAAGTGCCAGTTGTGCCATCGCACGTCCTTGCTCGGTTAAATTCAATCGCCCAGCCTGATTACGAATGAATCCACGACGTTCCGCATTGCGCACGACTTGTTGCGCGAACTCCGGCTCCCAATGCAGGTGGCTGCTGAGGTGGTTGACGTGTGCCTCCCTTTCTGCTTCAGGCAACCCTTCGTGACTGAAAAGGTGAATCGTGAGCATTGTTTGGGCGAATTCCCATCGTTGACTAGCACGGCGGCGCGCGATGGCGACGATGCCGCGATGCGGGGCAAAGAGAAAACCCAAGGCGAAGAAAATCCCGGTCATCAACCCCATCGAGCCTGCGATTGAGGCATCTTGATAGTGCGCAAACCAGTATCCTGCAATCGCGCTTGCAACACCAATTAAACTACTAAGCCCAATCATACGGGACAGTCGATCGGTGAGTAGGTAAGCGGTGGCTGGGGGCGCGATCATCAATGCAACTACCAAAATTGAACCGACGGCATCGAATGCCCCAACCGCCGTAATTGAAACCAGTGTCATCAAACCGTAGTGAATGAGTGCGGGAGAGAAACCGAGGGTTGCAGCGAGGTTCGCATCGAACGTTGCCAGTTTCAGTTCCTTATAGAAAGACCGTATAAAGACGACATTTATGCCGAGGATTGCGCCCATGACCCAGAGCGCCCGAGGTCCAACGTCGTGTCCAAAAAGTTTTAAGCGATTGAACGGTGCGAAAGCCAGTTCTCCCAATAATACGGCGTCTGTGTCAAGGTGAACATCGCCCGCGTAGCGAGCAATAAGTATTACGCCAATACTAAACAGTGCGGGAAAAGTGATGCCGATAGCGGCGTCTTCGTGTATGAGTCTGGTACGATTCAGCAACTCTACCAGACTCACGGTCAGCACACCGGTAGCGGCAGCTGCAATGATTAGGAGCGGTGATGTAAGGTCTGCGGTAACGAAGAAAGCAAGCACAATCCCGAGGAGAATGGCGTGGCTAATGGCATCACTCATCATTGCCATACGGCGCAGTACGAGAAACACACCCGGCAAGACGCACGCAACCGCCACAACCGCTGCGATTAACTGAATCTCTAGCACTTCGGACGACATGTGGGCGCTCCGTATATCATTTCTCTATAATTCAAGTGCATTGATTGCGTGTTGCAAGCAAAAAAACTTGTGTGGAGTTAGATGTCCTGTCGCCGCGCAGAGCCGGCGAGGCAAGGGGATCTCTATCGCGGTCGCTATTCACTCCCTTGATCCGCGACGGGCGATATATTGTGCCTGTATAACTCCCGCAGATGTCAACGCCCATTCGTCGAAATTGACGTTTTCAACCCAACCGCGCGAGACCAACTCTTTGAGACTGTTACGCACATTGCTCCGGTTTGCACTCATCGCCACTAAGACTGCGGTGGAATGGCTGTGTTGGAGGTCTTCATGCTGCGATGCAAGCGTGTAGAGGTCGTTCAACACGACTTCGATCTGGAGTTTCCGACGTTCACGCTGATCGCGAATCCAATTCCAGACCAGTCCTCGATTGGGAGCGAAGGCGATTGACACAGCCACAATTGCGCTGATGGAAAGCACGATAGTGGGACCTGTGGGAATATGAACCGCACTGCTGCTGATGACAGCTCCACTGACACCCGCAATCGCGCCGAAAAGCGCGGAGAGAACCACCATTGCGCCGAGTCGATTCGTCCACTGTCGCGCCGCGGCGGCGGGAGCTACAACCATCGCACTCATCAACACTACACCTACCGTCTGGAGCCCCACTACAATCGCAATCACGAGGAGCGTAATCAGCAGGACATTGAGAATCGGCATCGGGAACCCTAGGCTCGCCCCAAAACTCGAGTCAAAACACAGCAATTTGAACTCCTTCCAGAAGAGTAGCATAATGATGATAGTCACTCCACCGAGGGAAGCCATTGTTATAACATCACGCTCCAAAAGCGCGGCAGCTTGCCCGAATAGGAAGGTATCTAAGCCCGATTGCTTGGCGGTAGGCATCTTCTGGATTACAGTAAGCAAAACCAGACCCAAGCCAAAAAAGACCGATAATACCAAGCCGAGAGCGCTATCTTCTTTGATCCGAGTATTGTTGACGATAACGATAACAATCAGCGTTGCAATCCATCCGGCTATCGCCGCACCGATAACCAGCACGAGCGGGGCTTTGCTCTGTGTCAATAGGAATGCTAACGCGACACCAGGCAAAGTTGCGTGCGAGATTGCATCTCCGAGTAGACTCTGTTTCCGCAGCACGGCATAAGAACCGAGAGCGCCGCTCACAACGCCAAGCGTTGCCGAACCCAAAGCTACCGTTCGTAGCGTATAATCAAAGAATAGGTCTCTCCCCAATTCCAGTATGACCATTCTCGACCTCCCCCGGTGCAATCACATGTGTCGCGGCTTGTGTTTCGGCAGGCTCATCCCCGGTACGACTAAGAAACGCTATTCGCCCACCGTAGGTCAGGCGAAGATTTTTCTCGGTAAACACGTCTTCGACTGGTCCGCTTGCAATACGCCGCACATTGAGCAGTGTAACCCAGTCGAAGTAGTCCACAACTGTTTGTAGGTCGTGGTGGACTACAACGAGCGTCTTTCCCGCTGCACGCAACTCTTGCAGCAGCGTGACAATCGCGCGTTCGGTTGTCGCATCCACGCCCTGAAACGGTTCATCCATAAAATAGATTTGTGCATCTTGAACAAGCGCACGTGCAAGAAAAACACGCTGCTGTTGCCCACCGGAGAGCTGGCTAATTTGTCGGTGCGCAAGATCCTGCATCCCAACTTTTTCCAGCGCTTCCAGCGCCAATTTTCGTTCTTTGGATCCGGGTCGACGTAACCAACCAAGTGCGCCATATCGACCCATCATCACAACATCCAAGACGCTTGTGGGGAAGTCCCAATCGACACTGCCCCGTTGGGGAACGTAACCGACAAGACGACGTTGAGCGGAATAAGAGTGGCCATAGATTGATACCCGCCCGGCCGCCGACCGGACCAAGCCCAGAATCACCTTGATTAGTGTGGTTTTGCCTGCGCCGTTGGGACCGACGATTGCCATCAGAACTCCGGCCGGAACGTTGAGATCCACATCCCACAGCACAGGTATATCTCGGTAGGCTACGGTGAGATCTTCTACCTCAATTGCCAATGCGCCAGAATGGTTTTTCATTCTCTCTCCTATCAGACGCCGACATGCCGTGGAACGGATGCAAACCAGCGTCATAGTAATAACATAGCTGAATATCTAAACCGAGTAGCCACTCTGATAAGCCGAGCGTCAGAAACCGAGTTTTTTGCAGACAAGAAACACGATTTAAGAAAAATTCCAACAGATTTTCCCATAATTAGGCAATCCGAGAACGAAAAACTCGGTTTCTCTATATTTGCAGTGCATTAATTAATAGTGTCAATCAAGCCCTTACGGGGCGGGACAAGATGAAGTTTAAAAAATAATTCGGTAATGTCCTAACGATGCTCGGTGCGGTTAGGAAAGGAATCTCTATGGGAGTTCTATCGCGGTCGTTATCCACTCCCTTGATCACTCACTATGGGATCTACTATCGCCCTCGTTATTCACTCGGTTGATCGTTCGCTTGATCGCACCTACCGAGTTTAGGGAAAACTGGAATTACCGATTTAAATACTTAATCTTCATAATGCCCCGCCTACCGGGGTAGGTGTGTAGGGTAATCGTTGGTATTAGTTTTTTTCATAATAGTATAATCTAAAACATCATATGCAACATTATTCAATGGAAATGGTATAAGTAGCAACTTAGGTTATCTAATAGCCGCCCAGTTGTTCTGTGACCTGCTGGGATAGAACGCACATCGCGACTTTCGATAACTCAGTGATGCAACCTTTGGAGGATGAACTTTACGTGATTGGTATTATCTGGTTGGCACGAGGGATTTCACAATTGTGTCGATATTGTGACGCACCATACCGATGTAAGTGCCTTCAGGCGTTCCCGGATCCCCCATAGCATCAGAGAATAATTGGCCGCCGATTTCAACGTCGAATCCTCGCGATTTTACCGCAGCCTGTACCGCCTCAATGTTTCGTGACGACACCGACGTTTCGACGAACATCGCAGGAATGCGCGCTTGGGCAATAAACTTGGCGAGTTCTTGAATGTCCGCGGTGCCGGCTTCCGTCGCTGTGCTGATTCCTTGCAATCCGCGTACTTGAAAGCCGTAAGCCCGTCCAAAGTAGTTGAAGGCATCATGCGCAGTAACCAGCACCCTATGATTTTCCGGTACACGTTCCGCTTGGGTCTTTACGTACTCGTGAAGTTCATCTAGTTTCGCGAGATAATCGCGCGAATTCCGCTGGTAACTTTCCGAATGCTCGGTGTCAGCCTCAACAAGCGTATCGCGAACGATTTCGACCGCCTTCTTCCAGAGCGTGACATCAAACCAGACATGCGGATCGTAAGCGCCCTGAAACTCAAGGGGCGTGAGTAGCATTGAGCGGTCGATTCCATCGGTAACGGCGACTGTTCGTGTTTGGCTCGACATCTGCTGCAGCACTTCAGACATCTTGGCTTCAAGATGCAAGCCGTTATAAAAAATATTGTCCGCGCTAGACAGACGGGAAACATCTCCCGCGGTTGCTTTGTATAGATGCGGATCTATGCCGGGGCCCATGAGCCCTGTCACCTTCACGTGGCCGCCACCGACAATTTCCGTGATGTCGGCGATCATGCCAATTGTAGCGACAATATTTAATTGCCCATCGCCGCGTTTTTTGGTTTTGTCCTGCTGTTCACAAGACGGGAGAAACATGGTTGAGGCAATGATTAGGAAAATTCCAAGTATTCGCATATTGTAAAGGCTGGGTTATCTTTAGTAGTAAATTTTCTAAGAGTATATGGTTAAGTGTCGGGTGCCGGTGCGGTTAGAAACCGCACCTACCGAGTTTAGGGAAAACTGGAATTACCGATTTAAATACTTAATCTTCGTGAAACCGCACCTACGGGAATTGTGGAATAGGTCTCTTGTGCCAGTCCAGGAAGACATAAATACTTAGCGAGAAAACCATTTAGTGGTAAATTTTCTAAGAGTATATGGTTAAGTGTCGGGTGCCGGTGCGGTTAGAAACCGCACCTACCGAGTTTAGGGAAAACTAGAATTACCGATTTAAATACTTAATCTTCATGAAACCGCACCTACGGGAATTGTGGAATACGTCTCTTGTGCCAGTCCAGGAAGGCATAAATATTTAGCGAGAAAACCATTTAGTGGTAAATTTTCTAAGAGTATATGGTTAAGTGTCGGGTGCCGGTGCGGTTAGAAACCGCACCTACCGAGTTTAGGGAAAACTGGAATTACCGATTTAAATACTTAATCTTCGTGAAACCGCACCTACGGGAATTGTGGAATAGGTCTCTTGTGCCAGTCCAGGAAGACATAAATGTTTAGCGAGAAAACCATTTAGGTTATCCTCACGAAAATATATCCCGCAACTTCGGAGCCGAGAATCTTTTCGGAATTTTCGCTACGGATAGTTATCGGTCCATTGAATGGCGCCACGTCAAGTACCGTGAACTCGGTTTTCGGGTATAGATTCATCTCGCCAAGATAACGCAATAGAGCTGAATCGTGATCGCTTACTTCGGCAATGATCCCTGCCTGTCCAGCTTTGAGATCCGCCAAGGAACTTAACGCAGGCATCGTGACCGTTCCATCCCGATTCGGTATTGGCGCGCCGTGCGGGTCGGCAGTCGGATGGCCAAGTATCATATCAATCCGATCCTCAAGATCCTCAGAAAGCACATGCTCCCACTTCTCCGCTTCCTCATGTACCTGGTCCCATGGTACGTTGAGCGCTTCAGCCAGGTAAAGTTCAACTAGGCGATGGTGACGTATTACCTCTAAAGCAATCTTCTGTCCCGTTTCGGTCAAACCCACTCCCTTATAGGGCTCATAGACGGCTAGGTTCATCTGCTTTAGTTTTTTTAGCATACCCGTCGCCGAGGCTGGCGTCACGTCCAAGGATTTTGCCAAAAGGGATGTCGTGACTTTACTTTTTCGTTCTGCCAGTTTGTAGATTGCTTTTAGATAATCTTCAACCGCCTGAGTGTGCATCGTGCGCATCCAGTGTGCCCTAAAAAAACAGTTAGTGTAGTCTCTGGAAATTATTTAGGCATGCCTAAATAATATATTATTGTAGGGCTAAATGTCAAGGAAAAGTGAGGCCCAACAGGAAGAACAATTGTTATTCTTCGAACGTGCGATGAAAAGGGAAGAAGGGGAAATCGGGGGTTGGTGTTTGCCGATTTGATTCGATGAATTAGAGATTGTGTGGGAGGACGTGTTGGGTTTCACTCGCATTTCGGCGCTTTCGGACGAAATGGAATCTCGAAAACGTGACCTCTATGTGTGCTTTCTCGTGGATTTCCGTTCAACCCAACCTACGTAACTGCGGAATCGCGATCGGGAGAGGGATTTCTATCAGGATTTGCTATCGCACTCCTTATTCAGTCGCTTGATCGCCCACAGTCGGGCTAGAAGCCCGACCTACTAGAATGGGTAGCAACCTAGGTCATGATGGGGAGAGTGATGTCTATAGCGCAGGATTTTCTATAATGTGGAGAGTTCAATCGCCTTTGCCGATGAGAATTCTATCGCCTCCGAGTGTTCGCTTGATTGCAGTAAGAGAAGAGGGAAAATCGGGGAGTTGGTGTTTGCCGATTTGATTCGATGAATTGGAGATTGTGTGGGAGGACGTGTTGGGTTTCACTCGCATTTCGGCGCTTTCGGACGAAATGGAATCTCGAAAACGTGACCTCTATGTGTGCTTTCTCGTGGATTTCCGTTCAACCCAACCTACGTGACTGCGGAATCGCTATCGGGAGAGGGATTTCTATCAGGATTTGTTATCGCACTCCTTATTCAGTCGCTTGATCGCCCACAGTCGGGCTAGAAGCCCGACCTACTAGAATGGGTAGCAACCTAGGTCATGATGGGGAGAGTGATGTCTATAGCGCAGGATTTTCTATAATGTGGAGAGTTCAATCGCCTTTGCCGATGAGAATTCTATCGCCTCCGAGTGTTCGCTTGATTGCAGTAAGAGAAGAGGGAAAATCGGGGAGTTGGTGTTTGCCGACTCGATTTGATGAATTGGAGACTGTGTGGGAGGACGTGTTGGGTTTCACTCGCATTTCGGCGCTTTCGGACGAAATGGAATCTCGAAAACGTGACCTCTATGTGTGCTTTCTCGTGGATTTCCGTTCAACCCAACCTACGTAACTGCGGAATCGCTATTGGCTTTCTATCGACATGGGGATCTCTATGGGAACTCTATCGCGGTCATTATCCATTCCCTTGATCACTCGCTATCCACACGTTTGATCTCCTACAGTCGGGCTGGCAGCCCAGACCTATCGGAATGGGTAGCAACTTCGGTCGTGATCGTTGTTTCCTATGATGTCAATTCGCTTTCAATAATGGGATGAATTTGTGATTGGCACGCGGGAACGGGTATTGGTCGATCTCCTCAAGTCGAATCCACCGATAATCGACAGGACCGTTCAAAATCACTTCGCCTGCGTGGTAGTGGCAACGAAAGACATCGACTATAATCCTAAAATGCGAATAGGCATGATTGACACGAGTAAGGAAATTTACCCTGTCAACAGCGATACCGACTTCCTCCCGAATCTCTCGGATGCAGGCTGCTTCGGCGGTTTCGTCTGACTTAACTTTGCCGCCGGGAAATTCCCACAGCCCGCCAAGCAAACCTTCCGCTTTGCGCTGGGTGATTAAAACGCAATCTCCCTTGCTAATAGCGCCTACGGCAATGTGATATTCAGGTGTCGGCTTGGCTCTCACTCGTACAGGGAACTCGTCCTGGCGTGCCGCACGGAAAGCACCACAGAACTCGTTTACCGGGCAGACAACGCAGAGCGGGGATCTTGGTCGGCAGATTCTTGACCCTAGCTCCATCATCGCCTGATTGAAACGCCCGGGATCATCGCGGGCGAGTAACGAATCTGCTTTTGATTGGAAGATCTTTGCCGAGGCAGATTGATTTACGGGCGAATCAAAAAGAAACAGTCGGGCAACTACCCGCTTCACGTTCCCATCCACAACGGCATACGGGCGGTTAAACGCGATGCTCTGAACTGCCGCGGCGGTATAGTCTCCGACGCCGGGCAACCCTCGGAACGAGGCATAATCCGCCGGAACTTCCCCGTTCATTTGCTCTACAAGCACTTTGGCAGCTTTGCGAAGATTTCGCGCTCTGGCGTAGTACCCTAGGCCTTCCCACTGTTTCAGAACATCACCCAGCTCTGCCCTAGCTAGATGTTGAAGTGTAGGGAATCTATCAACAAAGTTCTGATAGTATTCCAATACCTTTTTTACCTGAGTTTGCTGGAGCATTACCTCAGAAACCCAGATATGGTACGGATTGTTCGTCTCGCGCCAAGGAAGTTGGCGGCGATGCGTCTTGAACCACGCTAAAAGATTTCGACGAAATTGCGAGGTGTCTTTGGGTGCCATTTGTTCGTTTTGGCAGATAGATGTGGGATACATACTCATCAATTTGCGGGAAGAGGATTGTGTTGAGCGTCGGGCACGTTTATAGTAAAACTGAAAGTGTTTAGTGGCTAGTGATTAGTGACTAGCAAAAACCCTCAAGCCACAAGACGTGGAATTAATTGTACTGCTACAAACCGGCAAGCAGTGGTTAATGGCTTGACAAGGTGCACCCGCAAGGCTTAACCCTTCAGACAAATCGTGAAAAATCTCCTAAACTCGTGAGCGATTGTCCTACGCCGGTGTTATAAATCAGTAGACTAAACAGTTACGTAAAACCAGTAATTATACCATTTCTCTGAAATGTTTGTGCATTGATTGCGTGAATCAGATAAAGAAACTTGCGTGGAGCGGAACAAGAAGCCTTGTCTCCGCACACAGTCGGCGGGGCAAGGGGATTTCTATCGCACAGGATCTTCTATCGCGCTCACTATCCGTTCGCTTGATCGTTATTCACTCGTTTGATCCTCGCCTACGGAGTAAGTGAACGATATAGCAAAGACATCATATGCACTATTATTCAAGCGAAATGGTATTATCTATACACTGCGGTAGGTTCGGTTTCCTATCCGAATCGGTATTTATCCAGTCTCGTAGGTGCGGTTGGAAATGGATCTCTATGGGAGTTCTATCGCGGTCGCTATCCACTCCCTTGATCACTCACTGTCCGCTCGCTTGATCGCACCTACCGAAATATGTGTAAATATGAATGGAATTGACTATAAGAGACTCAGCTTGAATGGTAGGTTATCAAGATGTCGCCGAAATCGCGATCCGGAAACCGACATTATGCACCCTCTGTGTTGGCTCATAAGCCGCCCGATTGGCGCATCGTGCCGCGAATTCGCCGCGCGGCACCCAAGAGCCACCACGAATTACTTTGCGTCTGCCATCTACCGCACCGCCGGGGTTGTTTGCAGGGGAATATTTGTAGGTTTCCGGGTGGAACCAATCGCTGCACCATTCGTAGACATTTCCGCCCATGTCGAGGCAACCGTAAGGACTGACGCCGGATGGATAGCTGCCAACGGGTGTCGTCCGCTTGAGCCGAATTTCGCCGAAATTTCCCTTGGAGGCATCCCATTCATTTCCCCAAGGATAAATGCGTCCATCGGTACCACGGGCAGCTTTCTCCCACTCTGCCTCCGTCGGCAGGCGGTAGGACTTGCCGGTAAGTTCGTTGAGCCAATCCAGGAACGCCAAGGCGTCGTACCAACTTACGCCTACAATAGGGCAATCGGATGGATTGAAACGCGGATTGTCATGGAAATGGGGCGGATAACCTTCCTTTTCCGCAAGGAATTGGGAATACTGCGCGTTGGTCAGGGGGAGCTTTCCGATGTAAAAAGCGTCAAGCGTCACCTCACGTTGCGGTTCTTCATGGTCGGTTTTCCGATACGGCGTGGGAATTGTCCCCATGAGAAACGATCCTTCCGGGACATAAACCAACGGGTAATCGATTTCATCAATTGTGATATCGTTGAACGGTGACATGTCGATTTTGCGCTATCGGCTCAGGTTGTGAACGGAAGATTGCCTTTCTATTCAGGAAAGGAATAAAATATGGAAATTGGCGGTGAGTATAGGCAGGAGAGTCGTATCTATCGCCATTGTAATACCATTTCTCTAAAATGTTTGTGCATTGAATGCGTGAATCAGGTAAAGAAACTTGCGTGGAGCGGAACAAGAAGCCTTGTCTCCGCACACAGTCGGCGGGGCAAGGGGATTTCTATCGCACTCGTTATTCACTCGTTTGATCCCCGCCTACGGAGTAAGTGAACGATATAGCAAAGACATCATATGCACTATTATTCAAGCGAAATGGTATAACTAGAAATTCTACACATAAGACGTACGTTGTACGGTTTGTAGTCGCGCAATTCATCACGCTTCTTCTGTAGGAGCGATCCCTGGTCGGATCGCCTATGCGTGGCAGGGCAAGATGCCCTGCCTACGGTAGCTGCCTCCTGTTGCCGTGTCAGCCCTATATGTGTAAACATGAGTGTAAATGACTGTGGTTTCTAGATGTGGAGGCGCCCTCTACCTCCGTCTGGACCGAACACGCAATGTAAAGAGGAGAAGGCGAATCGACGATTTGATAATCGAAGAAGGATCTTTATCGATCAACCGACTGGACAGGATCAACTGAGCGGATAGCGAAGGCGATAGAACTCCCATAGAAAATCCTACTCGCTAATCGCTCGCTCGATCTATGGTCGCGGGGCGGGCGCCCCCATTGCGTGGGGGCCGTTCGTCATGGCTGACTTCCGAGCGAAGTCATAGACGGCATCTTGGACTTCGAGCACGCGAACCGCAGTAAGGATGTTTGGTTCAAAGGTGCGCCCTTCGCTTAGCGCCGAAAAGGCTTCGCCCATGACGCCCTGGTTACCTCCGCGCGAGATGTTTTCGGCAACCGCAACACCTTCGGTGGTGTGAACTTCAATGATCGCCTCGCCCTGTGTGTTGTACTGTTGGAACACCGATGCCTTCGTTCCAACAAATCGGAAGAAATGGTCGCCGGCGCGTACACCGGAAGGATAGCAATAGCCCGATTCGACAATCCCGGTCACACCATCGTCCGCCCTTAGAATACCCATGGCGATATCTTCCACGCAACGCCGGTGCATTGCATTTGACATGACAGCCCCCACAACGGTGATCTTTTGGTCGCCCACGAACTGAAGAAAGGTATCGATTCCGTGCGCGGCTTCAACTCCCCAGCATCCGCCTCCGGAGATCTGCGGATCGTTATGCCAAGACGATGGCGTCGGATCGTAGCGAGAGGGCGGTCCATTGTTCAGTCGGCTGTTATATAGGACGAGGTCGCCGAGTGAGCCATCTTCGACCATCTCTTGGACCACCTTCACAATTTGACTGGCGCGGTTGGGCAACGTAAGCGCGCTGAACACGCCATGTTTATCGGACGCCTCGGCGACCGGACGCAGGCGCGCCGCACAATCGGCAAAGGGTTTGTCCAATAGGTACGGGACGCGCCGATCCACGCACGCGCCTATATGGGACGGCATCTCGACATGCTTACCTGCCACGAGCGCAGCGTCGGGCTTGATAGCGTCCAAGCAGGATTCGGCGCTATCGAATCCGGTGCATTGAAAGTCATCGACAAGTCGCTGCCGCGGCTGCTCCTCGGCATCCATTACGCCGACAATTTCGTGGCCAAGATTTTGCGCAGTTTGCGCCATGCTTCGTCCGTGGTGACTGAAAGAAAGTAGCGCCAGTCTCATTTTCCACCTCGTTAGATTTGTTATGAATTATACATTTCCATTCATATTTACACATACTTCGCAGTTTGCAGGTAAGTGAACTGCCAAGCGACGCGCAATGCAACGTGCCGCTATAAACCTATGGTCGCGATTCGGAGATCGCTCCTACAAACCGAAATGTGTTACTCCTAAATGTATAATTTTTAGTTGTAACGACTATAATGCGTTAAAAATTCTGCGGGTTCATGCCTTCACGGTAGCGCACCAAGGGATCGTAGTGCAGTCTCGGTGCGCCACCTGCAATGTGCCTGTGAAATCTCTAGCGATGAAATGAGATTAATCAATTTGGAAACCCAAACTCCGATCAGCCAACGGAAGGTCGATCTTCTCGCCACCCCGGCGGTGCGATTCCCGCAATGCGACTGCGATCTCAAGGGCTTCACGTCCGTATTCTCCAGGGCAGAGCGGCTCTGTACCTTCGTCGAGATTCTTGACGATACCCTCGACGGCGGCTTGTTGAGAGCTCCTTGGACGTTTCGGGTTTGGAAACTGACGGCGGATGGGTTCGCGCGTATCCGGGTGACGACTCCACATCTCAAAGTCGGCGTGTTCGTTCCTGCAACTGAACCATCCATCGCGCCCTATAAAGTCAATGTTTAGCCAGCCGCCGTTGTTCAGGAATCCGCGAATTCCATTCTCATAGAGTATCATGCCCGTTCCTTGCAAGTCTTTCTCTCCCGCGGCTGCTTCATCGCTGTTCATGTGACCAAAAACCCATTTTGCGGGCGCATCCGCAAACTGGCGGAACAGCGCAAGCGTGTGACTATGCCCGCCATTAAAACTCCAACTATAGTTTGCGACCATTGAGGAGAATTCTCCGATGTCACCCTTTCTTATGGAGCGCAAGCACATCTGAAGCCAGGGGCTCCAGTTCTTGTGGCACGCCATGGCGAAAATGACGCCGTGTTTGCGGCATGTCTCAATCATTGCGTCCGCTTCTGCTAGCGTTCGACAGATCGGTTTGGTCGCATAGATTGCTTTGACTCCCGCCTCAGCAGCCGTCATAACCACCTCAGCCCGCTCCGTAGTCTTGGTTGTGACACTGACGATGTCCGGCTTTTCCTTAATGAGCATCTCTTTATAGTCGGTATAAAGCGCGGTGACGTTCCAGCGGCGCTTGAAATCCTCAAGCTGGTCTTTCGAAAGGTCTGAACCGGCTACCAGATCCACACCCTTTGCTTCTACGTATGCCGGCGCGTGTGCCCACGGGTAGCGGAATTGTGGACGATGTGTCTGTTCGTCGTCGATAGTGCTGCCAATCCGGCCGCATCCAATTACAGCCGCACGATAGGATGCCATAAGTTTTCCTCCATAAAATGGTGTGTATACAAACTTATTCAAGCGCGATGGCAGTCTCGAATAGAGACTTGTATCCAACGCGCATGAATTGTTATTAAGACTTACGCAAGTGCGATCTCGCCACGCTTGACACACTCATGGTAGGTACTCCAATCGAAAACCTCGATTTATTGCGTTTCTCTCCGCCACACTTCATACGGATTCTCACGGTTTTCAAGCGGAAAAGACACGCGCGTCCCCAACCGCTGAGATTCGTGAACCGCCATAATCATCTCGAGAGCGGCGCGCGCATCGTGTCCGCTCGAACAGTTGCGTACTTCGCCATCCTCTTCTATGGCTTGAATGAGCTCTTCGACAATCATCCGGTTGCTGCGTTGTGTATCGCCCTCCGGCGCATTCTCCCAGTCATCAAGAAGGACGCGTTCCCATTTGCCGTTTCCTTCACCCGGAATCCAGGTGCCGTAGGGATAGATGTACATCTCCCCTTTTGGCGAGTTTCGGAGCGAGATAATCCCTTCGCTGCCATACACCTCAAACCCAAACCAACGTGCAGAATCTACACCCCCGGGTGGGATTCCCGCGTGAGACTCATAGGATGCCCGTATCCCGTTTTTGAAAACGTAATATCCCGATGCACCGTTTCCAGCGAGGAGACCGACCTGCTCATCGCCCTCTCGGACATCTCCAAGGCTTATCTCCCTTCCGTCTTGGGTGACGTGGCCATGCGCCCAAGCAACATCGGAGCCTGCGAAAAACCGCATGCTATCCAAGATGTGTGTTCCCAAGACCATCAGATCCATCGCGCCTGCGCGGCGATCGTCCTTGCCGTGCCCGCGCATCACGAGGATATCGCCAATCTCGCCGGCCTCAACCAGCTTCTTGGCGTGCTGCTCATAGCCGCTTGCTCGCCGATGTGCGGCAGCAATTTTTACTCCATTGCGTTCGCACGCATCAATCATCGCGTCGGCTTCCGCCAATGTCCGTGCAAAGGGTTTCTCACAGAAAATGCCTTTCACTCCGGCTTCGGCGCAGGCGATGACCATTTCTGCGTGGCAGTCTATCCAGCGCGGGCAAACGCTGACCACATCCAGATTCGCCTTCTCTAACATTTCCCTGTAATGGGCGTATGATTGCTCGGCGCCTGTCCGCTCAACGGCTGCCTGACGTCCGTTTGGGTCGGGATCAGCGACGGCAATAAACTTTACATTCGGGATTCCTTCATAGGCTACGTCTAGGCCGTGGCCAAAGTCGCCTCCGCCGGTCCTACCAATTGCGCCAGCGCGATAGGTTGTGGTCATATGTGCTTCTCCCTAGTATTCAAGATTAACGGTACGAATTTAAATGGATAGCTATTTCGTTTCTATTATAGGGGACTGACAGTCAAAAATCAAGAGGTGTTGATTTTTTTTGAAGGGAATTGGATTTAGTTTTTGGTTTTAGAGGTGATGTCTGCGTTGGTCTATGCAGGGCGTGAAATGAATGGGGATGTAAAGAGTAGAAGAGAGATCGTGGATTTAATGGTTGTCGATTACGCAAGAAATCGCGATCGGGAGATTGCGCCTACAGGGGATATGTGCAACCGGGAGAACGACGGGCATTCCGGGCGTTGGGGATTGAAGAGGGAATCTCTATGGGAGTTCTATCGCCCCGCGCCGAACGGTTTTTTTCTTGACTACCTTTTCACTGTAATATATAATTTAGAATTGTTGGTAATTGACGTTTCTTGAAAATTACAGGTGTTCAAATTGCCCTCATGAAAATGGAGAGGGTAAATTGTTAAAACTCTATTGAGAAAGGATAATCTTAGGAATGTTTGCAAGATTTGTAACAATCATCACCGTAGGATTTCTTCTTGCGGTAATTAGCCCAATTGCGCTGGCTCAGCCACCTATACTCGTTCTAGATGCCAACCAAGATGACGATGCCAAGGATGGCTGGACGAACACGGGCAGCGCCGGCGGCGTGGTGCCAACCGGCGATGGAAGACCGGATTGGGAGAGAGATGCGGGACCAGGCGGTACCGCTGCCTATACCTCGACCGAGTGCAACCACAACTTCTCTACCGCGGATGACGAATTGGATGGCAGACCTGAACTGTTGGTCGCAAGTTGGACGCTCCAAGTTGTCGCGAAACAGAACGGTCCAGCAGTTGATGTCAATGAAGGCGGCGGGGAACATCATCTGATCGGTATGGTTGATCAGGGCTGGCCCTTCGGTCAGTGGATTGGGTACCGCTTCGAGCTAGGGGATCCTCCGGATTTCTCGGCGTCAGACCTGCGAATCACGCTCGCTGCCGCCAGATCTGGTGGTATAGACAATAATCAACATCTTTTCCCCGTCGCAACGCTACCGTTCGGTGAGTGGGCAGTGCTAACCACTACCTTCAACAATGAAGACGGCATTATGAAGACGTACGTCAATGGCGAGGAGCACAGCGAGTTCGAGACTATCCAGGACTTCGACGACACAATCCCGTTCGATGTGATTGGAATTTTCCTGATTCCGGGGGACAATCCTTGCCGCGGCTTTGGCGGTTCAATCGCTAGTGTCACAATGTGGGACAGAGTGGTTGACGCGGGTGAGTTTGGTACGGCTGTCGAGGTTAATGACAAACTCGCTACAACCTGGAGCCGTGTAAAAGCGGGAAGTTATTAATCTAGGTTTCGGCTAGGCTAGGATCCATGTTTTTTAACCCAAGTTTCGACGGTAGCGATACTACGTTGGAACTTGGGTTTTTTATATGTGCGAATGCTATGTTTTTTGAAGCTTGATTTATACCTCGCCCTGTCAGAAATTGCGCTTTTCAAGTTTTCAGGTGTGCTCCGCCGATTGTAGGGACAGCCCCCTGTGACTGTCCGTCCAGGATTATAGGCATTTCTCATGGGACAGCACAGGGGCTGTCCCCTACAGACCCACAAAATAATCCCCAATTTTTGCCAAGAATTAACGCAATTGTCCCCGATGCCGAGTATAATAAGAGGCGGCAAGGCAATCGTTCGAGGTTTGAGGGCGAATGGGACGACGAGCGCAAAGATAAGAGAAAGATAGAAGACAAGAGATCGCAGATTGAATACAAAATACATGAAGAGACTACACCTTCTCGGTATAGGAATTCTGTTTGTAATGGTTGTTCCGATGGCGGGGGGTTACGTCCCCAAACCCATCCTATATCTTGATGCCGCCGACAATCCGGCACACCCACGGGCTTGGACCAATCTGGGTACGGCAGGCGGTCAGTTGTCCAGTCGCAGCGGTGGAGCAAAATTGGAACCAAATGCGGGACCAGATGGGGGTCCTGCATACACTGCCGATAGAGCGGGACAATCGTACGGTCAAGCCGGAATCTCTCTCTTTTTTGAAGACTGGACTATCGAGATTTGGGTGAAGCGCAATGGGCCTGCGTCTGGCGGAGGAGAGCACCAAATCTTCGGTATGGCAGATCGTCCTTGGCCCTTCAAGCAAAGCATTCTCCTCCGATTCGACGGCGCCGAGAGCGGTCACATTCGCGTGACGCTCATCTCCGAAGAAGGCGGCGGACCGGGCGGTACTGATCATATCGCACCCAACGGTCTCGACATCGGAGCAAAGAGATGGCATCATGTTGTACTGACTTTTGACAGTCGTTCCCGCTCATTGCAATCCTATCTCGATGGAAAGTTTCTCAGCAAGGATCCCACGAATCAAAGTTACGACGATAAGTTAGAGGCGAAGCGTATCACGGCTTTCAGATCGGACGTCGCCGATCCCGATAATCGCGTCCTCAATGGCTCGATTAGTCTCATCAGGATGTATGACAGGGAGTTGGACGAGAACGAGGTCCGCGAAAATTTCAGGCATCCGCATGCTTCCCAGGCTGTCGATGCTGCCGATAAGTTGGCGACAAGCTGGGGCAAGCTGAAAATGTCTTACTAGGTTCTGTTGACATTTCATCGTCACCGGATGATCGAGGGAGGCATAAATAGGTTCGCTCATATAATAAAATTGGGCAAAGCAACCGAGTTTGTGTTAAGTCAGGGCGGGGCAAGAAGATCCCTATCGCATTCGCTATTCGCTCATTTAATCTCCCTTGATCGCGCCCTACAGGATTGTGCAAGGAAGAAACCGAGTTTTCAAGAAAAAACTCGGTTTCAGGGCAAATGGGGCACTAAGAATAGATTTTCAAACAGGATCTAAGCTCGACTTTGTACATTTGAGCGAGGCAACAAACGGTGTCAATCAAGCGTTGAGGGAATGTAGGGAAGATTTTAACCATCTAGTCTTTTGGGTTGACCATTAAAAAAGCCTCCAGTGGTTCCTGATACTATGCAACGTGTTCGGATTGCTTCCCCTGTGGTAGGGGGTGTTTCTAAAAGCGCGTCGCGGGGTGTTGTGTCATCGGTGCGGTTAGAGGGATCTCTATCGGGTTCTCTATTCGGTCACTTGATCGCACCTACGGGGTGCTCTCATTCTGGTAGGGGGTGTTTCTAACAGCGCGTCGCGGGGGGGTTGTGTCATCGGTGGGGTTAGAGGGATCTCTATCGCGTTCTCTATTCGGTCACTTGATCGCACCTACGGGGGCCTCTCATTCTGGTAGGGGGTGTTTCTAACAGCGCGTCGCGGGGTGTTTTGTCATCGGTGCGGTTAGAGGGATCTCTATCGGGTTCTCTATTCGGTCACTTGATCGCACCTACGGGGTGCTCTCATTCTGGTAGGGGGTGTTTCTAACAGCGCGTCGCGGGGGTGTTGTGTCATCGGTGCGGTTAGAAACCGCACCTACCGGGTCCTCCCATTCTGGTAGGCGCTGTTTCTAATTGCGCGTCGCGGGGGTTGTGTTATCGGTGCGGTTAGAGGGATCTCTATCGGGTTCTCTATTCGGTCACTTGATCGCACCTACGGGGTGCTCTCATTCTGGTAGGGGGTGTTTCTAACAGCGCGTCGCGGGGGTGTTGTGTCATCGGTGCGGTTAGAGGGATCCCTATCGCGTTCTCTATTCGGTCACTTGATCGCACCTACGGGGGCCTCTCATTCTGGTAGGGGGTGTTTCTAAAAGCGCGTCGCGGGGTGTTTTGTCATCGGTGCGGTTAGAGGGATCTCTATCGGGTTCTCTATTCGGTCACTTGATCGCACCTACGGGGTGCTCTCATTCTGGTAGGGGGTGTTTCTAACAGCGCGTCGCGGGGGTGTTGTGTCATCGGTGCGGTTAGAAACCGCACCTACCGGGTCCTCCCATTCTGGTAGGCGCTGTTTCTAATTGCGCGTCGCGGGGGTTGTGTTATCGGTGCGGTTAGAGGGATCTCTATCGCGTGGGATCTACTATCGCACTCCCTATTCGGTCGTTTGATTCTATTCGGTCACTTGATCGCACCTACGGGGTGCTCTCATTCTGGTAGGGGGTGTTTCTAACAGCGCGTCGCGGGGGTGTTGTGTCATCGGTGCGGTTAGAGGGATCTCTATCGCGTTCTCTATTCGGTCACTTGATCGCACCTACCGGGTCCTCCCATTCTGGTAGGCGCTGTTTCTAATTGCGCGTCGCGGGGTGTTTTGTCATCGGTGCGGTTAGAAACCGCACCTACCGGGTGCTCTCATTCTGGTAGGCGCTGTTTCTAACAGCGCGTCGCGGGGTGTTTTGTCATCGGTGCGGTTAGTACCTATTTAGGTTTGTGACATCGGCGGAGGCGAAGAGATTGCCGAGCTGCCTTAGCTTTTGGATCCGCAGCAGATGTTGGGTGGTGGAATCGCGTTCAATATTTAAAAGGAAACGTGAAGCGAAAGAGGGTAAGATGGCAAGACAGGAGATGAATTGGCCAATTGGACTGACAGTCAGCTTGTTACTGATTGCGATGGCTTTGCCCGTGCATGCGCTTGATGAAAGTTTGTTGCTTTATCTTACGTTTGACAGCGACTCGGGGAAAGTCGCGAGGGATGCAACGGGAAAAACCCAAGGTGGAAAGATTATAGGAGGCGCAAAAGTCATAACATCCGGCGCCCATTCGAGGGCACTGGAACTCAATGGAGTAAACGGCTATGTGGAGATCGAACTGAGCCCCGAAATGATTGAGGCGGAGAGAGATTCGTTTACCGCCGAGCTATGGATGCAAACTCGGGCACAGGGCATCCCGGAGGCAGGACAGTGGTTTATCGGGCTTGGTATTTTCGGAGGGTTTGGGCCCAAAGACCACTTTCAGGGGCACTGGACGTTGTTCCTATTGGAGAACGATGTCTTGCAATTCAATGTAGTGAATGCCAGTCAACATTCCAATGACGGTAAGGATGGGGTGTTAATAGAAAAGCCGGTGGTCAACGATGGTGCCTGGCACCATGTGGTTGCTGTCCGCAACGAAGATAAAAAGCAAATCAGAGTGTATATAGATGGCGCCTTGGCGGGAGAAGCGCAAGATATTACGAGAGCGCTCAACAGCAAATCGGACGACGCCAAGGCTCGAAGGAAGATCTGGTTGGGGAATCATCTTGAAGTATTTTGGCCCGTGAAATTTGATGAAGTGCGGTTCTGGAATAAAGCGCTGAGCGCCGACGAGATTTTGCATAACATGACGTGGTTTTCGGTCGGCGCTTTGGATAAATTGCCCCTGACGTGGGGCGAGATTAAGGCGCGTCATAAAGACAATGGTTAGTGATGAGTGGCTGGTGCAAACTGAGCGCCAACGCGATTTTGGCAAATTCAAGGTGGTTCTTAGTAGGCGCGTTGGAGAAGTTACGCCTCATGTGGGGCGAAATACATAGGAGTAAAGGCGGTAAAATGATGACAGCACAGCAGAATTTATTTGTTGGGATGGCGACTTTCATACTTCTGATAGTAGTGGCTTTGCCCGTCGAAAGCCTTGATGACAGTCTGCTTCTCTACCTTACTTTTGACAACGATACAGGCAGGGGCACGACAGATGTAACAAGCAGAACGAAAGGCGGAACACTTGTTGGTGGCACAAAAGTGATTCCGTCGGGCGTTCACGCGAGGGCTTTGCAACTCAATGGCACCAGTGGTTTTGTGGAAATCGAACTGACTGATGAGATGATTGAAGCCGAGAGGAATTCCTTCACGGCTGAACTATGGATTCAGACCGAAGCGAAGGGCATCCCACCACCCGAAGACGTAGATCGGTTTGTCGGGCTTGGCATCATCGGCGGGTTTGGGCCTAAAACGCACTTTCAGGGACACTGGTCGATTCTGTTGTTAAATGAGGATCGGCTTCGATTCTTTGTAGTGAATGTGAACAGCTTTGTTAACGATGGCAAGGATGGCGTGATAGCGGAGAGGCCGAAGATTAACGATGGGGTGTGGCACCACATCGCCGCCGTACGTGACGAGGACAACAAGCAACTCCGATTATATATTGACGGCAACTTGGCGGGAGAGGCGCAAGATCTCACGAGGTCGCTCAACAGTAAACCGGGCGATGATAAAGCGCGGACGAAGATATGGCTGGGAAATCATCTGGAAGTTTTCTATCCAGTTAAATTCGATGAGGTACGGTTTTGGAATAAAGCACTGACCCAAGAGGAGGTTTCGGCGAATTTGACCTCGTTTGCCGTCGATTCATACGGGAAATTGGCTCTGACGTGGGGCGAGATTAAAGCGCATTAACTAGAGGGTTACTAGCGTTGAGGAGTAAGAAATCCTGAATTGCTTGAGTGAATCGGGTGAAGATGTTTTCGGGCATGGGGTTACATATACCTCGCCCTGTCAGAAATGGCGCTTTTCAAGTTTTCAGGTGTGCTCCGCCGATTGTAGGGACAGTCCCCTGTGGCTGTCCGTCCAGGATTATAGGCATTTCTCATGGGACAGCACAGGGGCTGTCCCCTACAGACCCACAAAATAACCCCCAATTTTTGCCAAGAATTAACGCAATTTTCCCCGATGCCGAGTATACAAAGAAATATCGGAGGTAGGATGATGGCGGCAAAGCAGAATGTTTTTGTCGGGATGGCGACTTTCATACTTCTGATAGTAGTGGCTTTGCCCGTCGAAAGCCTTGATGACAGTCTGCTTCTCTACCTTACTTTTGACAACGATACAGGAAGGGGCACGACAGATGTAACAAGCAGAACGAAAGGCGGAACACTTGTTGGTGGCACAAAAGTGATTCCGTCGGGCGTTCACGCGAGGGCTTTGCAACTCAATGGCACCAGTGGTTTTGTGGAAATCGAACTGACTGATGAGATGATTGAAGCCGAGAGGAATTCCTTCACGGCTGAACTATGGATTCAGACCGAAGCGAAGGGCATCCCACCACCCCAAGACGTAGATCGGTTTGTCGGGCTTGGCATCATCGGCGGGTTTGGGCCTAAAACGCACTTTCAGGGGCATTGGTCGATTCTGTTGTTAAATGAGGATCGGCTTCGATTCTTTGTAGTCAACGTGAACAGCTTTGTTAACGATGGCAAGGATGGCGTGATAGCGGAGAGGCCGAAGATTAACGATGGGGTGTGGCACCACATCGCCGCCGTACGTGACGAGGACAACAAGCAACTCCGATTATATATTGACGGCAACTTGGCGGGAGAGGCGCAAGATCTCACGAGGTCGCTCAACAGTAAACCGGGCAACGATAAAGCGCGGACGAAGATATGGCTAGGAAATCATCTGGAAGTTTTCTATCCCGTAAAATTTGATGAGGTGCGGTTTTGGAGTAAAGCACTGACCCAAGAGGAGGTTTCGGCGAACATGACGTCGTTTGCCGTCGACTCGAACGGGAAATTGGCTCTGACGTGGGGCGGAATTAAGAGCCTGTTTGAATAATGGGCGGCAAAGCCTATTTGGGGCATTTGCGGAAAGGACAATTTGGCAATGGTCTGAATCGCGGATTAAAAATCTCGTAACTGTTTAGTTCAGATACTGGAAGTGGTAAAAAGGCGCCCAATCAGGGCAATCGTCCTTACTTCTAGAGGTGTAGGGATTCCTCTGCAATCGCCAAATCCCCGATTTTCCCTCTTCTCTTTGTACCAGCCCTTAAAAGCACCGGAGGTGCGACAGGTGTATAGTAATGCGAAATCTCACGCACGCCAAAGCCCTAGCGGGGCGAAAGGTAGCAACTTGCGTTAACTACTATACTCCGCATCGGTTAATTTTGCGCAATTGTGCACCGAAGGTTTGTAGGAGCGATCTCCGAATCGCGACGGTCGGGAATCGGAATTCCCTCCTACCACCTGCAAAACTCACGCTCCATTTCTTGACTCTTAAAAAACGCAACTTCCAACAGCGTAGAGTATAACTCAATTCGTCATCGTACACGTGTTGTTGGGTTTCGCTATATTTTTGATCATAAGCAACTGATCGGAAGGCAGATATCTCCTTGGAAACTTGATAGGCCCCGTTTGCTGACCGCTCAACCCAACCTACAGTTGCTAATGCGCCTTGAAGATTCCGTCTAAGAGAAAAGGGAAATTGGGCAGCTAAACAGTTGGGTTTCACTGTGTTCAACCCAACCTACAGGCTACAATTTAATTCGTCATCGTACACGTGTTGTTGGGTTTCGCTATATTTTTGACCATAAGCAACTGATCGGAAGGCAGATGTCTCCTTGGAAACTTGATAGGCCCCGTTTGCTGACCGCTCAACCCAACCTACAGTGCTTAATGTTTTCGTTCGTTCAATCTCTACAGGAATGGTGGGCAGTGCCCACCCTACAAGCTTCTTAAGCCGCAAGTTGAACATGTGGATGAATCTACCGTGAAAACCGGAGGAATGAATGTTTTTTGAGGAGTATAATCTGTATGAAGCTGGGGACTTTGGATACCATGAGTGCAGAATTCCGGCGCTGCTTACCACGGCGAATGGAACAATTCTAGCTTTCAATGAAGCTAGGAAGTTTACCGGCAGCGATTCGGATCAGATAGACCTCTTTCTCCGGCGCAGTTTTGATGGCGGCAGGAGTTTTGAAGATGTTCAGGTTGTCACCACCAAGGACGGCTGGGTCTCCGGCAATCCGGTTCCGGTGCAGGATAGAACCACCGGCACGATATGGCTGCTGTTCTGCAGGAACCAAACGGAGAAAATCTCCACGCTCGAAGTTTCACGCTCCATCTGGGTGACAAGCAGCAGCGATGACGGGGAAACGTGGAATGAGCCCGAGGAGATTACCGCTTCGGTTAGGCCTACCCACTGGGCGGCATGGTACGCCACGGGACCCTGCCACGGCATTCAAATGCGAAGCGGCCGCATAGTGATCCCCGCCAATCACAGGGAGGTGAAACAGAATGTGGAAGATGAGGATGATTATGACCACTCGCACATCATCTACAGTGACGACCACGGCGCAAGCTGGAAGTTGGGCGGAAGTGCCGACAGGCATACGAACGAGTCAACGGTATTGGAAACCGCCGATGGATGGCTCTATATCAACTCGCGCAACCAATACTGTTCTAGGGAGAACATAACTTACCACCGCCGAGTGGCTTGGAGTAAGGACGGCGGTGAGAATTTTACGCCCAGTCTCAGTGACGCCGGTCTTCCGGAACCGAGATGTCAAGCGAATGTTTGCCGGTATACGCTCGCGGAAGATGCACCTCCGGGAGGCGGGAAGAACCGCGTACTTTTCACGAATCCGGGGAATCCACAACAGCATGAAAGGAACTATCTTACGATACGCCTAAGCTATGATGAGTGCCGAACTTGGCCTGTATCGAAGGTAATTTGCGAGGGACCTTCGTCCTACTCCGATCTTTGCATCGCGCCGGATGGCAGCATCTGTTGTCTATACGAAAAAGGAAACAGGGATGGCAAAGGGATTAGCACGTACAGCGGGAACATCTCGTTTGCGCGTTTCAACTTGGAATGGCTGACGGACGGGGCGGATTCGCTTTGATGAGAAATAATGCGTAATGGGTAATGCGTAATAAAACTGTATATGTAATTTAGGACAGGTCATTAGAGCACTGAGCAAATTGTATTGAACCGAACGCAGCCATACGCGGTTTCATTCCGGATCATTCTGTTCGGGTTGTTCCTTATCCCAATCAACTGTTACTGGTTAGTCATTTCCCGCCAAGACTATCAGTATCAAGTAGTTCCCACCATCATCTCCCCCTTCTTCAACGTTATCTTCATTCTAATCGTCGTGATTCTGCTCAACCGTTTTCTGATCCGGTTTGCGCCCGGCGCATCACTGACTCAAGGGGAGCTGATATCGCTCTATATCACGTTAAGCTTGACCTCGGCAATCCAGTCGTTCCAGATGATGCAGACGCTGGTACCGATGCTGGAATATCCGTTTACTTATGCAACGCCCGAGAACGATTGGAAAAACCTGTTTATGCGGTTTATCCCATCGTGGCTTTCGGTCAGTGATCCAAGTGTGCTCCAACCCTACAACCGAGGGGACTCAACACTGTATATAGACAACCATATACAGGCGTGGCTGATTCCGTCGCTGTGGTGGTCGGCATTTGTCGTCGTGTTAGTCTTGGTGATGGGGTACATCAATGTATTCTTCAGGCGTCCCTGGGTTGAGGATGAAAGACTCACGTATCCCATCATTCAACTGCCACTTGAGATTTCCAACCCGAGGACTTCCATCTTCAGTAGCAGGTTGTTATGGATTGGGTGCTGCCTCTCCGGCGGTTTGGCGGTGATAAACGGCTTGTCGTCGCTTTTCCCCACCGTTCCCAGAATACTTACCCATCCTTACGACCACAACCTGGGATCATATTTCACGACCAAACCGTGGAACGCCATGGGATCCCTGCCGGTTGGGGTTATCTTCCCGGCTATCGGATTGGCTTTCTTTATGCCGCTGGACATGTCGTTCTCTTGCGCTTTCTTTTTCCTCGCGGGCAAGGTTCAACGAGTAGTCGCGGAGGCATTAGGTGCTCGACATGTTGCCGGTACCGAATATTTGGTTGAGCTTAACCAGCAGTCGTTCGGGGCGCTGATGGGGATCGCTTTAGTCACGATATGGGTAAACAGAAGACATCTTATCGGAGTATTGAGAGGTTCAACTCCTTCTGGCGTCGATGCCCCCATGAACTACAGCAACGCAGGAATAGGGATAGTCTTAGGCATCGGTTTCATGACCATTTTTCTATGGAAGGCGGGCATGGCGATTTGGCTGGGTGTCGTTTTCTTCCTGCTGTATTACCTAATCTCTCTCGGTTTAACGCGATTTCGTGCTGAAATGGGCGTTCCGCTGCACGATTTTCATTTCACGGGCCCTGATCAGATGCTGGGTGATGTTCTGGGGGTTCAGCGACTGGGATATAGGAATGCGACGGTGATGTCAATGCTCGGTTTCTTCAATTTCACGTACCGTGGTCATCCGCAACCGCACCAGATGGAGGGATTCGCTTTATTGAATCGTGCCGGATTGAGAAGCAGGCGGGTGTTCTTAATGATGACAATCGCATTGGTCGTTGGTACGCTGAGCTTGTTCTGGATTTATTTGCACGTTGCTTATTCGTTAGGCGAAAGAGCTCATGTGCAAGGATTCGCCAGTGTTACCTATAGACGGCTGGCTGATTGGATAACTTACCCATCAAACGAAATTGATATTACGGGGCTTCAAGGTATAGGCGCAGGTGTGCTGGTTGTGGTTTTTCTGACGATGATGCGGCAGCAGTTCCTTTGGTGGCGGTTGCATCCGGCAGCGTATGCCATTGCAAACAGCCTTGATATCAATCTCTTCTGGTTTTCGCTACTGATCGGTTTTGTGGTGAAACGATTGTTAATCAAATACGGCGGTATAGGGCGATACCGGAGTGCGCGCCCGCTTTTTCTCGGGTTGATTTTGGGGGAATACATCATCGGCAGTGTGTGGTTAATTGTGGGAAATACGATTCATAGAGAGATAGCTTTCGGTGGGACACATTGAGAGATTGTTTGAATTATGGGTGGCAGAGCTATTGTTGGGGCTTTGAGGTAGGGAATAACGAGGGATCTCTATGGGGATCGAGTTAAGCGTTTTAGGGTGCAAGTCACGGGGTCTCAATGTCTTAAACTGTTAATCTCGATGTAGACTTGGGCGATGGAATACCAACCCATTGATTGATGGGTCGTCCACAGAAGATGACTCATGGCGCTAGTTTCCGTAGGGGCGGTGTTCGGTGCAGTTGGAAACTGCACCTACCGTATGGAGTGCGATAGAGATTTCCTCCCCGTCCACTGCGGGCTAAGTCAAGGGTTTTGCGACGGAGAACCCCGCCAATACTAGACGAACTCCCTTAACTTGATCCCTATGGGGATTCGAGTTAAGCGTTTTAGGGTGCAAGTCACGGGGTCTCAATGTCTTAAACTGTTAATCTCGATGTAGACTTGGGCGATGGAATACCAACCCATTGATTGATGGGTCGTCCACAGAAGATGACTCATGGCGCTAGTTTCCGTAGGGGCGGTGTTCGGTGCAGTTGGAAACTGCACCTACCGTATGGAGTGCGATAGAGATTTCCTCCTCCCGGCCCACTGCGGAGTAAGTTAAGGGTTTTGCGACGGAGAACCCCACCAATACTAGACGAACTCCCTTAACTTGATCCCTATGGGGATTCGAGTTAAGCGTTTTAGGGTGCAAGTCACGGGGTCTCAATGTCTTAAACTGTTAATCTCAATGTAGACTTGGGCGATGGAATACCAACCCATTGATTGATGAGGCGTCGACAGAAGATGACTCATGGCGCTAGTTTCCGTAGGGGCGGTGTTCGGTGCAGTTGGAAACTGCACCTACCGTATGGAGTGCGATAGAGATTTCCTCCCTATGGATGGCCGCAGCGGGAGCTCCCTATTGTCTCGTATTATTATTTGTACTTTCAATCCAATGGAAATTGTTGTATAATCTTGTCTTGAAATATTGATACGATGCGACCTCATACTTGGGCATCAACATTCGAAATTCAAGGATATGTGCGAAGACATGTCACAGACGATGGAACGGAAGCGCACAAAAATTGTTTGCACGCTTGGTTCGGCTAGTCGTTCAACTGAGAAGATACACGCCTTAATCGACTCAGGTATGAATATCGCCCGGCTGAGTTTTGCCCACGGAACGCATAGCGATCATGCCGAACTGATTGTTCGAATACGTGAAGTGTCTGAACAGCGAAAGATGCCGTTGCCAATTCTGCAAGATTTGTCGGGACCGAAGTTGCGAATAGGCACGTTCGCGAACCCGCCGGTTGAATTATCCCAGGGTTCACAATTTACTCTTACCACGCGACCAAAATTGGGAGACGCGGAAGGGGTCTCAATAACGTGTCCGGAACTCGTACAGGATGCGAAGCCCGGCGATAGCATTCTCTTGGCTGACGGAGAAATCGAACTGGCGGTCACCACAACGACGGAGACGGATGCTATCTGCGAAGTTATTGTAGGCGGGGAACTCAGCTCAAACAAGGGAATCAGTGCGCCAAGTGTTGTGTTAAAGCAAGCGATTCCAACACCGAAAGACATTGAAGATGTCATCTTCGGGATTGAACACGGCGTCGATTGGGTAGCGCAATCGTTCGTCCGCTCGGCTGATGAGTTGCATACCTTACGCGAGGTTATTCGGCAAAACGGGGGCGATATACCGATTATCGCCAAACTTGAAAAACGTGAAGCGTTAGACAACCTTGATGAAATCATTGAGGCGGCAGATGGCGTCATGATTGCCAGAGGGGATCTCGGCTTGGAAATCCCGCTTCACGAAGTGCCCATCGTCCAAAAGGAGATTACTCGTGCTTCAAATCGCGCGGGCAAGCCGGTGATTACGGCAACGCACATGCTTGATTCGATGATTAACAATCCTCGGCCGACGCGTGCAGAAGTTACCGACGTTGCAAATGCAATCTTCGATGGTACGGATGCGATAATGCTCTCCGGAGAAACCGCTATCGGGAAATACCCGGTGAAGGCAACTCGCATGATGGCTAATGTAGCGTTGGCAACCGAGGCTGGTCTCGACTACACGGAACGTCTCAAGCGCGAACAAATTGAAGAGGAAAAATCCATTCCAAGCGCAATCGCTCACGCTGCGTGCCACATCGCTTTAGCGATTCGCGCGAAGGTAATCATCTGCTGCACGCAGTCTGAGCAGGACGCACGGCTTCTGGCAAAATATCGTCCCTCGGCATCAATAGTAGTATCTAGCTGGAGCGAAACGACACTTCGAAGGGCGTTGCTGTCTTGGGGCACATTTCCTACCTTAATTGAATGGGGCCCAAATTTTGAACAGTCAGTTGAAAATGCGAAGGCTGCGGTTCTTAACTCCGGGATTGCAGAGCGCGGAGATCGCGCAGTCATCGTCGCCGGGATGTCGACAGGGCTTGCAACACCACCAAATGCGATCGACGTAGAAATCCTCTAGGGAGGATTATACCAAGCCGACGGATCGATTTTTTGGATACAGATTCTTCTCGCCTTACAGACTTCATTTACTCTCGACGCAGGCACTATCGCCACGTTTGACAAAGCCTTTCGATGATCGAAGATTGCTCTTACAGGAGGAGTGTGTGCGATGAAGTGTTGGGTTTCACTAGAATCTCTATCCCCCTCGCTAATCGCTCGCTTGATCTATCCGCTCGGTTGATGGTATAGGATTGTGCAAGAGAGAATCCGAGTTTTCAAGAAAAAACTCGGATTCGAGTCAGTCGAGCGTAGAATGTTCTTTCCTATTTCCATCTCTCCAACCTTGACGTGTAAAGCCTGAATTGATTCAGCAAAGATAACAAATGGATGAATTGGTAAAGAAAGCAGATATATTAATTGAGGCACTTCCATATATTCGTCAATTCTCCGGGAAAACTATTGTGATTAAGTATGGCGGTGCCGCCATGGAGAACGACGCCCTGAAAAACAGCGTGATGCAGGATATCGTTTTGATGAAGTATACCGGTATGCATCCCGTTGTGGTGCATGGTGGCGGAACTCAGATCAGTGAGTGGATGCAACGGATTGGCAAGGACGCCGAATTTGTGCAGGGGCTGCGCGTCACGGATCAGGAAACGGTTGAAATCGCCGAGATGGTGTTGGCTGGAACCATTAACAAAGAGATTGTTTCTCTTATTAACGCGCACGGGGGACGCGCCGTGGGGCTTTGCGGCAAGGATGCCAACCTTATTCGGGCGCGAAAGCATTTTGCGCACGTTGTCGACGACCTGGGTGAGGCGACGGATGTCGATTTGGGCTTTGTCGGTGACATTGCGCATGTCGATCCCAGCGTGATTGTGTCGCTTGATAAGGATGGTTACATCCCTGTGATTGCGCCGAACGGCGTCGGAGAAGATGGTTGCACGTACAACATAAACGCGGATACTATGGCAGGCGAGATTGCCGCCGCACTCAAGGCGGAAAAACTGATTTTGCTTACAGACCAGCGGGGTATCTTGCGAAATTTGGATGACGACTCAACACTGATTCCCACGGTAGGGATAGGGGAGATTGAAGGCTTAATCGCCGATCGGGTGATTAGCAGTGGAATGCTCCCAAAGGTTGAGGCGTGCACCACTGCCATTGCCGGCGGCGTTTCCAAAGCGCACATTATTGACGGACGAATCAGCCACGCGCTGTTGCTGGAGGTTTTTACGCCGGAGGGGATTGGCACGCAGATTGTCACGGATACTGAGGAATAGGATTGGAAGGATGGAAGAGAGGAAGGTTGGAAGATTCCATTCCACGCCACGCTCAATCCTCTGGAGCAGTTGATGCACCTGCCGTTTTTCTATAGATATTGAAGATTCCATCTTCGATTAGACGATTGAAGCAATCTCTATGGGAACACTATCGCAGTGGGATCGTTATCGCACTCCTTGTTCAGTCGCTTGATCGTTCAACCCAACCTACATGCTACTGAAGGACGGGATTCGTAGCGTTAGATATTATCTGTCGGTGTTAAACGCCTGACGCAATTTTTCTTGTGTTACGTTTGGATCTTCGACTATAATCCTGGCACCGGTGATAACGTCAATGAATCCTAGTTCACGGGGATAGCGCGGGACAACGTGGGCGTGTACATGCGGAATGCTTGCTCCCGACGCTTGACCGACATTGAAACCGAGGTTGTACCCGTGGGGTTGGTATACACGATCCAATACTTCAAGGGAACGACATTGAAGGCGATGCAGTTCGACAACCTCCTCACGGGTGAATTCTCGAACGTCAACAATATGGCGATTGGGAAAAATCATAAGATGCCCCGGGCTATACGGGTAGAGATTCAAAGAGATTGTAAACAATTCGGCACGGTAAATATCTAAACGCTCTACCCGACTGTCACCCTCGACAATAGCGCATAGGATGCACTCGACATCAGGTTTTGCCTTCCCTTTGATATAAGCCATTTTGTTTGGCACAAAAAGATTGTCGCGCATAGTTGTTGGGTCCTGAGAGTAGCGAGAGAGGAACCGTTTGAATAATATGGCAATCCGGTGGCTCGATCCTACTCTGGTGCTTTCAAAGGCTGGTGCGCAGTGCGCACCCTACTAGAAACATCCTTTTGATATGAGCCATTTTGTTTGGCACAGAAAGATTATCGCTCAATGAAAAAGGCATCCACCTCCGTGGATTCGCGTTCTAGTTGACGAAGCCGCCTTCGTTTGTAACGCCAGTACCGAAGGTAAACGAGGATGAAGAAAAATACCAGACTTCCCCAAAAGAGATAAGAATTTGAGAGAATTGATGCCCAATGGTAGCGCTGCGAGAGTGATTTACGCCACTTCGCGTCAAATGTGTTGAGTTGTAATCCAATTGTATCTCGGAAGGCGGTATCTAAATCGTTGCCGCTTGCAAGCCGATCGATAATCTGCCACAGCTTTCCAACTCCCTCGGTTTCCGCAAGCCATGCAACAGCGCTTTGGCTTTCCGCATACGCTAGTTGTGCGAGGTTTTCAGATTTCGGGAATCTGTCCGTGAGTGCAGCGAGCGGTATCACCGATTTTGAGAGGATATGTTTCATCAACACATCATTACGCTGAGGTGTCCATTCGCCCGAGAAATAAATTGCTACCCCTTCAACGAACCATCGCGGAATTTTGCCGATTGCTTTCTGCGTGCGTTGCCCGAAGATAATGTGGACGATTTCGTGGCGGATGACTTGGGATAACTGAAAATCGCGTTGAATAATGACACGCGGGTTTTGGATGATTATGCGCCGACTGAGCGGAAATGCGCAGCCAATCGCCCAGTCTTGAATAGGGGCATGGACTGCGGCTTGAAACTGCGACTGCGCCTCACAGACCCATATCTCAATTTTGCCCACGTGGATACCGCCCATTAGGCGGCCCAATTTGGGGTAGAAATCCTCGGCAATGTCAATGATTTTCTGCGCCGATTTGGCATTGGAACGGTGGAATACAAGGAAATTGTCACTTTCCACCATATCCCACGATTCGTGGGTGGCAGCCTGTGTAGTAGATGGCGCAATAAGCAGTAGAGCGCAAAAGCAGAGGAAAGATAATCTAATCAAAAGGCAACGCCCCGCATTCCTTTTAGGAGATTTATTCACCGAGAACAATAAATCAATCGCCCTAGTATACCTTAAGTTGGCCTGAACTTCAACTTCACTCTAGAGGTGCGTTGGGGCTGGCTTAAGAGTGTTGGCTATACACCTTGAAGATTAGAGAGGAAATCGAGGATTGATGATTACCGATTGTACCCTACAAAAAATGGTGGGCGATAAGAGGCGATAAGAGAAGAAATCGGCGATTTGACGATCCCACTCTACGGGAATGGGAAAGAAGAAACCGAGTTTTGAAGAAAAAACTCGGTTTCAGGGGAAATGGGGCTACTCTAAATAGGTTCTCAAACAAGCTCTTAGATCCTGTTTGAATAATCGGTAGCAGAGCCATTCTTGGTCGCTTATAGGAAATTCCTTCATGCTTTTATTGTTGTCGGCTGTGTACCTGTCACCCCTCTGGGGTTATGTGTGCGGGGTTGTAGCATTTCTATACACCTGTCGCCCCTCTGGGGCTTTTAGAGGCTGGTGCGCAGGGGATTTCTATCGCCTTCGCTATCCGCTCAGTTGATCGCACCCTACAAATGTACTTTTCAAACAAGCTCTTAGGTTATTTAATCTTGGCTTTTATACATTTCTGGCACTTTGATGCGAAACTCCAAGGGACTTACTGGTGTTTTAGAGTAACACAATGACTAGAGTAAGCCCCGCTGCCCTCTTGCCGAGAAAGGGAGGTACGCGTTGCGGACTTCGGACGAAGAGTTGATGACAAGATGTCGAAACGGTGATATGAGTGCGTTCGAACTTCTGGTCATACGCTATAAGGATTTAATAATCAACTATATCCATCGGTGCATCAGTGACTACCACCGCGCCGAAGATTTGGCACAGGAGACGTTTATCAGGGTTCTGAGGAGCGCAAGCAGCTATGAGCCCAAATGTCAATTCAAGAACTGGATTTATCTGATTGCGACCAATCTTTGTCGGAACGAGGTGCGAAATCAACGTCGGCGCAACACGACTTTTCTTGATGATCTTGTTTCGGATGGCGAGGATGTTAATCATTCGTTTGTCATGCGAGACGTAAGTTATTTGCCCGATGAGCTTTACGAAAAGAAAGAGCAACAATTGATGATTCAGCAAACGTTGAATCTGCTGCCGGAAAATCAGCGTTTAGCGTTAAACCTTGTAACTTACCAAGATTTAAGATACGACGAGATTGCTGAAATCATGAATTGTTCCGTTAGCGCAGTGAAATCATTAATCCACCGGGCGCGCCAAAATATGAAAACACTACTGCTTGAGGCTGGAATTGGAGAGAGTTTTAATGCTAAAGTGTGAAAGTATACAGTCCGAAATTTCTGCGTATCTCGACCGTGAGATGCCGCTGTGGAAAATTCAGTTGATTAAGTGGCATCTTGGACAGTGCTCAACCTGCGCCCACGAGGTTATGCGAATTAGGCAGACTGATGAAATTCTTCACCGCCTCGACCCCGTCAAAACCTCGGACGACTTCGTTTCAGACGTTATTCGTCGGGCGTCGGAGGTCTGTGCAAGTGAAAAGTTGCGGACATCACTAATACATCGAATCTGGTGGAGGCTTGAATCAACTATGGCTTGGCCTCGCTACAGCGTGCTTAAGCGTGCGCCGTCCTTTACGTTTGCGGTAGCATTTGCCGTGCTCGTGATATTCGGCACATTTGCCACGCTTTATCAGCCGCGCAGTATGCATTTATCTTGGGACGACGCGCAACTCGTCGTACAATTACCTGTAGAGGACTCCACACTCGTTCGGATCGATATTATCTCTACTGACCCACCGAAACGCTATTTGACCATTAATCAGCGGTCTATGCCCCAATCAGGTGCTAATGTCATCGATCGACATAGCGATAATAGAGGATTATAGACCGACCAATGGACTTACATCAGAAATAGTGTGGGATGGATGGTTGCCCCAGATTGCGAACCTGTGTTATAATACGGTTCGTGTCCGAAATTGAAGCGCGAATTTCTCGCCCTTCAAGAAAGAAAGCAGTATTTTGACAGCTAGCCTTGATGAATAAGAATCAGTTTTTTATTCCTACCAATCTTTGTTTCCTGCCAAAACACCGCGATAACAGGCACATCTCAACCCATTCTTAAAAAACATAAAGATGGCACAGACAAACTGTTGTCTGATGACATTTTTCTTTTGCCTATACCGATTTGGGAGACAAATATGAACATCTACGTAGGTAATTTATCATTCGATACCACAGATGATGAATTGCAGGAACTGTTTGCGGGTTTCGGAGAAGTTGACTCTGTCAACATTATCATCGACAAGTACAGCGGTCGATCAAGGGGGTTTGGGTTCGTCGAAATGTCAGAGAAAGCCGACGGTGAGCGAGCAGTTCAGGAGCTTAATGGCAACGAGTTCATGGGACGCGCAATCAGGGTCAACGAAGCACGCCCTCGGGAAGAACGCGGTCGAGGGGGGGGGCGCGGTGGCGGTAACGGTGGAGGTAGCGGTGGCGGTGGCGGTAATAGATGGTAAACACCTAACGCATTACTCACCAAGCACCCATAAAAAAAGCACCCATCATAGCCTTTGGCTGGGTGCTTTTTTTATGACATGATTACGGTGCGGAGTGAGCGCCAATTTAATTGAAGCAGAACTTACGCAGTTGAACGCATCAGCGCCTACCACAAGGGAAGCAATCCGGACAGGTTGCCTCGCTCAAATGTACAAAGTCGAGTTATCCGCACCGATGACACAATCCCCCGCGAGGCGCAGTTAGAAACAGCGCCTACCACTAGAAATACCCAGTATTCGACGCGCATCGTCGGGCGTGGCTACTTGGTGTTGGAGGGTCTCCACCAAGTTTGCAGCGATCTCCACCATCTGAGCATTGCTCTTGGCTAGCACGCCTTTGCGGACATAGATATTGTCCTCAAAACCGACCCGTACATGGCCGTCCAAAATCACCCCCATTGTAATCATCGGCAATTGGTGCCTGCCAACGCCCAAAACGGACCAAGGACAAGGGGGCGGCACAAGCCTCTTCATGAGCAGAAGGTTCTCCGGTGATGCGGGAATACCCCAACCGATCCCCATGCACAATTGGAAATATGGCGGGTCGTCAAACAATCCCTCGGCAACCCAATTGACGGCTTGACGCATGTGGCCCGCGTCAAAGGCTTCAATCTCCGGTTTAACACCACGCTCGCGCATCCGAGCGGCGGCAGCCCTTCCCCACTCGGGGGAATTGACGAATGCCGCATTCGCGAAATTCACCGAACCGATGTCCAGTGAACAGATTTCCGGTCCCAATGTGACCGGTTCCAGCCGCCTCTCAATGACGTCCTCTCCGGAGAGATTATAGCCACTCGTTGTCAGATTAATGACAACATCGCACGCTTGACGGATTCGATCGACGACTTCTCGAAACAACTCGATTGAGGAATCGGGTTTTCCGGTTTTCGGGTCACGCACATGGATGTGGGCAATGGCTGCGCCCGCGCGGCAAGACTCGATCGCAGCCTCTGCAATCTCTTTCGGTGTGTACGGCACCGCAGGATTCATCTCTTTCGTAGGACTAGATCCCACTACTGCTGCGGTGATAATTGTCTTTTCCGCCATTGCCTACCCCCAAATCACTCCATAGCTTCTCCCGACTTCAAGAGCCGTGTCTCCCCGAGTTTGAAAGCACCAGCCCTAGCAGGATTTATAGTCATTGCAACCAAGAATTACACATATAGGATGTATCCGGTTCGGTTTGTGGTAGCGATCAAGGGAGATCAAATGAGCGAATAGCGACCGCGGTAGAGATTCCTTCATTGCGCGTCGTCTGTAGGAGCGAGTTTTGCTCGCGATAGGAGGTCGTGACCGGGAGATCGCTCCTACAGAGGAATTGTCGGTGACAATCTTCAAAATTGCCACTTTTCCTCCTGAATATGTATAAATGCAAATGACTATTTTGTCATTTACATTCGTATCTACATATACTATGGATTGTATGTTATACCATTTCTCTAGAATGCAAGTGCATTGATTACATGGATCAAGTAAAGATATTTGCGTGGATCGGAATAAGGAGCCTTGTCTGCACGTAAAGTCGGCGGGGCAAGATGCCCCGCCTACGGAGAAAGTGGACGATATAATTCAGACATCATATGCACTATTATTCAAGCGAAATGGTGTTAATATCGGACGCGCAATGAATTGCGCTACGTCGAGCTAAGACTTCCAGTTAAATACGACTCCCAGAATATCGGATCGTCGATCTCGCATAGTTTCGTAGATACTAGGCGCTTCCGTGATCGGAACGCGGTGGCTTACCATATGCTTGATTCCCATTGTACCCAACTGGAGAAAATGCAGCACCATCTTGAGATCTTCCACAGCGAAATGACACGTTACTTCGAATGACCCCTCCAGTCTATGAATCATACTCCAAGGGAACTTTATCTCACCCCGGGCCGCCACCAGACCGATGGCACCTCTCCGGGCAAGCAGCCTGTTCGCGTGAATGTCTGCGAACAACTCATCCATCGGATACAGATCGCGGAGTATAGCGCATACTTACCACCTTGTCAACACTATAAAGTAGAGGTCTAGCAGGCCAATCGCGTCTGTTTTTAGGAATGTAAGAGCCGACGATTGTTGCTTCTGTTTGGGACGTTCCTTTTGAGCGCCCTATTCATTAGGAACACCCCTCTGTGGTTGTCCTTGCGCTTTTGGCACCAATGAGAAATCCACCTCACTCGGCGTTAGGTTATTTAACGCCGCTTGAATTTGAGAAACAATACTTGTCTTAACTTTGCTTATCTGTGGTCTAAATTCTCGTTGGCACTTCACCTTTTCACTGATAAGGTTAAGTCGGTGTGTATAACACATAGATCAACTGACCTTAAATGGTTGAATTTGGCATATCGTTTGGCAAGGCAAAATATAGCATATCGGAAGGTTTTATGGTATAATCTACCAATATTGCAGACAAATCGGTGCAATTCCTAGAGAAGCTTATTTTTTAACGAGTATTATACTGAGTTTAATAACGTAAAGAAAATCGACATCGTTAATCAGTTTGCGTTTGTGAAAACCAAGAACTTCAATGGTTCAGAATTACATATAGGCCCAAAGAATGATGGATATATCCTAGAAGCAATAAAAGAGTCTAACATTGTTCTTATAGCGTGAGGGAAAAGCATCCGTTATTCAGAACGCAAGGAAGTTGTCAATAAAATACTTGCGAATCATCCTGGCAAGACTCTGCTAGAAACAAAACGTCACCCTTCTAGGGGAACGTACATTGACTTTGTTAAAGCGTATAGAATCTAACGAACCCATACCCAAGGAGAATTACGATGAGCTGGACTGTAGTAGGACAGATTTCAGGGTTAATTATCCTGTATATTGGTGGTATTATAGGGATTGCACATTACGTGTCTAGTGCCTCCGGCAAAAGTATTGATGTATTGGGCAAACGTATTGATGATTTAAGAGCTGATATGGTCGGTTTACGCACCGAAATCCGTGATGACATCAAAGGTTTGCGCAGCGAGATGAAAGCTGAACATGCTGTGCTTGCAAACAAAGTAGATGCGCTTGCCAACATTGTATCCGAGCACATTTCCAACCATGAAACACACAAAGGTTAAGCAAAACACTTGTTGATAAGCTTATTAAACTCATCCTTAGTGGCAATTTTTCTAAGAGTATATGGTAAGTGTTGGGTGCCGGTGCGGTTAGAGGAATCTCTATCGCGTGGGATCTACTATCGCACTCCCTATTCGGTCGTTTGATCGCACCTACAGGAATTGTGGAATAGGTCTCTTGTGCCAGTCCAGGAAGACATAAATACTTAGCGAGACAACCACTTAGTGGCAAATTTTCTAACAGTATATGGTAAGTGTTGGGTGCCGGTGCGGTTAGAAACCGCACCTACCGAGTTTAGGGAAAACTGGAATTACCGATTTAAATACTTAATCTTCATGAAACCGCACCTACCGGCGTGGTGGAACGGGTTTCTTGTGCCAGCCCAGGAAGACATAAATACTTAGCGAGAAAACCACTTAGTTTTTCGGCGATTGTATTTGCAGCACGCCTCGCTCGGCAACATATAGTGGGAGCAACTGTTTTGTGTAGTGATGGTGTTGTCCGTACCATGCGCGTTTGAGTAGAGACCAGAATCCTTCGATAGTGTTGGTATGGACATAACCGTTTACGTATTGCTCGTTGTGTTTGATTACTTCCCTTTGAAGGAAGTGGTTGGTTGCGTTGTATGCCTAGTATTCATCGGTTATAAGCGTTGAGTTATCAAGATTGATGGTATCCATTACGAATTTGAGGATACTTTCACCAGTAAGGTTATCTGCTGCTTTGGCAACAACCTTGAAATACCGTGCATTGTACCACCTTGAAACTGGATTTGCAATCGTGGCAATTCCAGTGTCCGATGTGTTTTTTCTCGTTTTTCTTGGCAACGTGCCCGCTTCCACAGTAAGGGAGAGTATGCTCCGTCTTTGAGATGTGTACTGAATTAATTATAGCTTGAAATTCCAAGTTGGTCGGTATCACGGAGGGTTGGCATATACCGGCCCGTTACAGAAACCGATTAAGCGACTGAATAGTGAGATCAAGGGGGCAAATAGCGACCACGGCAGAATCCCAATAGAGTTCCCTTTTCAAGAAGAAACTCGGTTTTACTCGGCTTACGTCATGAGAAATCAGATAGCCGAATCTGGGGCAATCTTTACCAACATCTTACCCAAGTTGTCCCCTCTGAAAAGGCCTACGAAGGCTTTCGGAGCGCTGTCTATCCCTTCGAGAATCGTCTCCTTCCATTTGACTCGACCTTCCTTGATCCATCTGCCCATGTCCTCGTAGAACTGCGGCAACTGATCAGAATAATCGCTGCTAATGAAACCTTGGAATTTGACTCGTTGGGTATAGAGGTAAACCAAATTGGGGGGCCCCGGCAGAGGCGTAGTCGAATTCAGCTCGGATATTATACCGCACCCGATGATTCTGCCAAAACGATTCATGTGATATAACGCCGCCTCAAGGTGCTTTCCGCCAACATTGTCGAAAAAGATGTCTATTTTGTCAGGACACTGTTTTCCTAGTTCGGCGCTCAAGTCGTCAACCTTCTTGTAGTTGATAGCGGAATCCACTCCAAGTTCATCAACGAGCCACGACACTTTTTCGTCCGATCCCGTGCTGCCGACGACACGGCACTCTTTGATTTTGGCTATTTGGCAGACGATGGAGCCAACTGCGCCGCCCGCGCCCGATACAAACACGGTCTCGCCTGGCTTCGGATCTCCAATGGTGAGGAAACCACTATAGGCTGTGTGTCCCGGCATGCCAGCTATTCCAAGATAGGCTTGAATGGGCGCGATGCTAGGCTCAACGGTTTCTAATCTAGAGCCATCAGCTACGAAGTATTCGCGGAATCCGAAGTCACTCGACACGTAGTCGCCGACTTGGAGTCCCGCGTGGTTTGAGGCGACTACCTTGCCAATTGCGCCGCCTTCCATCACTTTGCCCAAGGCATCATCAATCATCCGCCCCACGAGCACGTGCCCGCGCATGTAGGGATCTACCGACATATAAATGTTGCGGACGAGTACTTGCCCCGCTCCGGGGTCGGGGATCGGCACTTCGACAATTTCAAAATCATCTTCGGTAGGCATGCCGGAAGGCGCACGCTTAATGTGAACTTCACGGCTCACTACGTTACCCATCTAGCTCTCCTTTTCAACGGGGTACTACCATTTCGGTCTAGTTCATGGCTCTCGCATCGGTGCGAATTTATAACTGGTAGGACTTACGCAGTTGAACGCTCAAAACACTGTAGTTCAGTGATTCCTCACCGCAGGCACTAATTTCCAACACCCGATGAATCGGGCAACTACAATAAATCCTAAGGTTTGTAGTAGGTCGATTTATCGCCCGTCCGCACGCGCAATGAATTGCGCTACTACAAACTGAAGTGCGTAACTCCTAGCTGGGGCGAAACGTTGGATATCGCGGGATTCGCGTCAAATCTGCAACGTACCCAGCAGGTCGGCGGCTCTTTGGCGTTTTTCCGGATTGCCATCCCGCATCATTATGCGTTGTAGCGCTGAAATAGCGTTTGTGTCGCCGTTTTCGCCCATTTCAAACGCCATTCGATCTCGTTCTTCAATGATTTTCGCCGCTTCTGAATCGCTCTCCGAAAAATGAATGGCATACTCAGAATCTTCCAGATTCCACTCTTTCCAGTAGTATTTTAAGTCATCGGAGGGCCAATCCGCATAAATTTGCTCCCACGACCCGCCAGCATGCGGCGTGAGATTACCGGGACCAATCGGTTCGCTAAGCCGCTGATACCTAGCATCAATTGAAAGGCGCAACCGTTCACCGGTAGATGGAACGCCCTTGTGTACGACCATACTGTGAAAGATGAGCACATCCCCCTGCTTGAAGGGACTGTTCACCCATGAGCCTTCCAAAGATTTGTTGATACCCATGCCGCCTGCTCCCAGCGCCGGTTTATAATCGTATATGCCGTTCTTGTGGGAACCGGCGGCAATCTGAAGGCCTCCCATTTCAGGCGGCAGATCGTGGAGCGGTATCCAAGCGGTGTAGGTTTCAGCAGTACCGCGAATAAATACATAGTCCTGATGTGGTGGTGTTGTGAATGCTTCGCGCTGCGGGAAGAGGCAGCGTCCAATGACCTTGGCATGGGGCAGCACGGTCTCGCCGAGCATGCGTTCAAGCATTCCGATGAGACTGGGGTGGTGGGCTAAGGCGTGGAATTCTTGTAAACTTGACATCCGACCTATGACGCGCATATACTCCGGTTCCGGTTCGACCCCGAAGCCGTTGAGATCCGCAATGCCATCCTCTAGCGGCGCGTCGGCACTGACCCATCCCTCTTCAAGCCCGATCCCAAGTTGCTTTCGTCTGAGGTGTTCTATGGTTTCGCTGGGTAATAAATCGCTGATAAACAGGTAACCGTCCCGCTCCATGCGTTTTTGTAGTTCGGCGCCATTATCAAGAAGATCTCTTGAATCAATAAAAGGTTGCATCGCTGTTTCTCCTTACGGACCTCACCGTTGATGCTGCCCATCAAAAAGTGGGAGTGTGAGCAAAAGATAGTGTTGGAGGGTTAGATACCGATTTGGAACGCGCCCGACAGTTGTTGTCGGCAAGCCTAGTATAGAGACGATTGCCGGTTTTGGCTATGGTAGCACAGGTGTTTTCCTTTTTCAATAAGTTTTTCGGGCGTAGAACATCTGGCAATTACATGCAATTTTGGTAGCGAATGGAGCGTGAGGAAGGATGGAAGAGAGAAGTTGCTATACACCTTAAAGGTTCCATCTGGGGCTTTTGGCAATTGTCTGAATCACGGATTAAGGTATTTCTATGGGAATTCTATCGCACTCATTATTCACTCGTTTGGTCGGTCACTATCCATTCGCTTGATCGGACTAGGAGACAGAAACGTGCGGATAGACGACAGAGGAATCGTAGAGAAGAGGGAATATCGGGGATTTGAGGATTGAAGATTGTATGTGATGTAGTTGGGTTTCACTTAGATTTTCGCGCTTTCGGGCGGATTGTAACGTCGAATGCCCTCTTTCCCCATGTGATTTTTCATGGGTTTCCGTTCAACCCAACCTACGGGCTGGGTTGTAGGAGCGAGCTGGAGAGGATAAGAAAAGAGGGGAAATCGGCGATTTGATGATCGAAGAAAGCTGCCCCTTGAATCTATTTGGCGACAATTATCGTCCCTGTCTTGAAGCTCTGACCAATCTGCATTTGGTATACGTACACTCCACTTTCAACCACCTCACCACCTTCATGCCTGCCATCCCATTCCAATTTATTGTCGCTTGGTCCCGCGGTCAGTTCTTTGACCATGGCTCCGTTAATATCGAAAATCAGTACAAAGAACCCACCCTCGGCACCTTCAATTGCACGGGCAGGGAATACGATGCGGTTAAAGGCGGGGTTATCCGATAATGGTAAGAATGGATTCGGCGCGGGGGCATCAAGGATACGATGTTGCTTAATATCCTGCTCCCGTATCGGAGACTTGTTACCGGCCTCGTCAGTGGCTTCGAGGGCATAGAAGAATATGCCAGTGCCGGGCGGCCGATGAATCTGTTCGTAGTTCACCCGGTTCTCCGGGTTATAGACGACATCGCTTATGCGCCAGGGGCCCGGCAAATCTTCCGGAGTGGCAACACTGTAGGGCAGCGCCTCCAATTGATTTGGTGACGTGCCGAAGAAAACCTGATATTTTACCACGTCGTGACTTGGACTCCTGGTCCATTTAACTCTAACCTTGATTTCATTGCCTGTTCCAATATCAACAATCTCCAGATTCTCGGGAGGTTGCGGCGGAGCACTATCAGCACCCACAACAACGCGGACAGGTCGTGGTTCGGATTTTAGGAATCCGCCCTTACTGACCGCAATTGTATATCTATGGACGCCGAAAGGAACATTCACATCACGGAAAACAGTTGGCTTATCCTGACCAATAATCGCGATTGCCTGGTCATAGTTATCACGGCTGCTGAGAATCTCATACCCGGCTACGTCGCGCTCCTCAGCTCTCTGCCATGTAAAAATAACATCATTTTCCCCCGTCGGATCGATTTCTGCCTCAAAAACTTCGACAGGCGCAGGGGGCGTATCCGGAACTAGATTAAGCGTGAAATCATCGTTATTCACCTTTCCGTCGGCTTGCCCCGGTTTAATTGCCTCGCCAATTGGGCCTCCGTCAGGATTTCTGAGGAGTACGCGGAAAGGCTTGTTTTGGATGCCGGGCGTGATGAGACCGGGGGTGGAGCACTCAAAGATAATCTCATACACGGAATTGCTAAAATCAGCAATTGGATTGGTAAAAATGATTAGCAGGGAAGACCCCTCAAAAGCGTTTTCACCGGCGATTTCTACCCTCACATTCTGTTGTCTTCTATCACGCAATACGGACATCGACCGGAAGCTGGGTGAATAAGTATGAAGAGTCTTGTTTGTTGCCGCGTCCTTTTGTGGGTCAGAATCCGCTGGCAATTTGACTTCGATGGTGCGTATTTCCTCTCCCGGTTCCGCCTGAGACCGATCAATGATCAGGGTCACCACGAGTGTCACCGTTGAACCCGCAGGAACAATCCCCTGATTGTTGTCCCTTGGGTTCACTTCACCTATTGATGTAACTGCGGCATAACTGCTTGTTACCGCTATAAGCACTAGAATTGCCATGAAGCTAGTGATGAAACCTCGCTGTGTGTTCGTCATTTATTTCCTCTTGTTAAGTAAGTTTGAATATATAAGTTCATCTTCCGTATGGACTAGGAAGAATAGGATTGGAAGGATGGAAGATTCGCTTCCACGCCACCCTCAATAGGTTATTCCTCTGGGGCGGATGATGGTCTGCCGTTTTTCTTTAAACATGCAAGATTTGGAGCTCTGAAATCAAGACAATCTAAAGCAGTGGCTAGTGGTCAGTGAGTTTTTTTCAAGTCCTATAGGCTGAGTAAGTAGGGTGCGTTATGCGCACCAGCTTCTAATTGCGCGGCCTGTGTATCGAATCTTGTAATGCCACACGCAAGTTCTGCGTTACCTTGATGTCCGCATGAACGACCTTGTGATCCCGAACGTGCACCTCTAACGTGCACCTCTATTGTACCAAATCTGTACTTTTTGCGCAAATGCTCAATAGACTTGATTAACTCGCAATAGGTTGAATTGACGCACGCTACGTTGTCGCTCATATTATGTAAAAACCCGGTAGGCGCTGTTTCCAACTGCGCCGGTTACACCAAGCAGAATCGGTAGGTGCGGTTTCTAACCGCACTGTCAAGGACATCATACTCTTAAAACTCCGCCGCCACCATCACCAAATCAAACACATTCACCACCCCATCCCCGTTCACGTCAGCACCTGCCGCGTTCGACCCGAACCCCTGCGCCACCAACGTCAAATCCAATATATTCACCACCCCATCCCCGTTCACATCCGCCGGATTCTGAGGCGTCACCCGCAAATACATCTCGCCGTCCAGATTAGCAAGCGCATGCTCCACATTGACCAGCCCGGTGGCGACACCCTGCACCTCCTCCGGCAGCCGTATCACCTGCGCCGCCCCGCTGTGGTTATACACTGCCCAACCATTCGTATACTCCCGTATATAAAGCCCATCTGTCCCTTGATACAGTTGCCCCTTCTCACCCACCGGCCGACCTAAATCCGCATCCCAGAAATCGTACCAGTAATGCCAGTGCATGTGCACACCTTCCCACTCATCAATCCTGAATAGAACATAGCCGTCAGAGAAGGTTAGACTGAGCGCGGTCGCCGCGCGCATCCACCGTAAATTAGCAGGGCTGTCGAGAGGCTCTTCACGTATGGCGTCCGTTTCCAGCGCGTTTATTCGGGGCGATCGGAGATTAGCTTTCGCCCACGACAGGTTCTTCTCCAGTACCAAAAACCCCTCCGACGGGTCCTCCCGCTTTCCGGGCACTCCCGATTCCATAAAAATTCCGTTGATATAGGGAGCCGATACCGGGGCCTGGGTCTCATTGGTATTTACGAGAATAAGGAAATCAGGACGGACGCGCTCACGAATGCCCTTGAGAATAGCTTCGGCTCCGTGAAGGTAGCCACGAGAGTTGAAGTTCGCTTCTCTCCAGCCATCAACGAAGATGCCGTCGTAAAGCCCGCATTGCGACACAGCGACGGCCTGATCAATAAGTCATTTCTGAAGGTCGGGATGATTGAGATTCAGTAAGCCCATATGCCATGCAGGTTCTATTTGTCCTTGCTCATCTCTCAGCCAATAATCGGAATCCGGCGGAAATGTGTCTAGGTCGTCCCACACGGCACGTAGCCCCACGAGAAAAATCATGTTCGGATTCTGTGCGATGTAATCGTCGCGATTCTGAATCATACTGTCAAGAGAGCCTCTTATCACCACCGCATCACCGACACCAAACCATTCCCCGCCGTGCATCAGACAACAGAAGTAGAGGTCGTGCTGCGCCATCTGTTCGAGGTCTGATAGATGGGGCTGATTCACCACGGAACTCCAGCCGAGACCGCCCCAAGCGGTAAATATAGACGGAAAACTACGATTCTGGAGCCTCGGCTGAAGCGGCAGCGGGGGCATGTCACACACTTGGTCATAGAGAAACGTATCGAGAGCCAGTGCATCAAGCGGACTGTGATCTAAGATAAAATTGTTGTGAACGTGTAACAATTGCAATTGAGTCAGACCGTTGACAGGACTGACATCGGAGATTGTGTTACTGTTGATGTATAAATGTGTCAATTCCGCAAGACTGGCAAGGGGGCTAATGTCGGCCACCTCGTTGCTGGTCAATTTCAGATAAGTTAACTGTGTCAGATTTGCAAGCGGTGATACATCTCTAATGCGGTTCCAGCCGAGATTAAGTTTCGTCAGTTGAGTGAGATTGCGGAGCGGACCTATATCAACGACGTCATTTCCGGCAACGTCTAGCCTGCGCAGTTCGGTGGCGTATTCTAGACCGGTCAGGTTGGCTATTTCTTCTTGATAAATGTAAAGGTGAGTTAATTGCCGCATAGCCTCTCGCGTGACAGGAGATTCTTTCGGCAAGTTGAGCGCATTGTGAATGACGGTAAAAAGGTTGGAATCCGGCATATGCACGGGCTGGGCGCAAATTAGTCGCCCGAGCATCATAAGCGCGGCGGAGATAACTGCTAGTCTCTGATAGAATCGATATCTATTCATGAACACGCCTCGTTGTTATTCTGAAACCCCGGCGGTGGCAACGACAAACATCTCGTTCTCGAACAGTGCGCGCAACTCCTCGGACGTGTTTATCTTTAAGTGGACGGGAAGTGCCTCGTCCGCTTTGCAAAACTCATACATCCGAGAATTTAGCAGAAAAGTATTCGATTCGTCAACAACATCCCAACTTTCTGGCTTGAAGGGGCGGGTTGTGGAACAGGATTCTTGTGCCAGTTTCGTAAGTATTACCTTGTTTTCGCCCAAATAGCACATGAATCTCGATGTTTATAAATCCCGTTGAATCCAGTTGGCATAAGGGTTTGAACTGTTTGAAATGGTACCCTTGTCTGTATATAGACCTTTGGAACCCTTATCACATCTACAAACTGTGAATTATGACGCTCAGATTATGGGTGATTCGGGGCAAAAATGGGGTAAAAGTGCCGTTTATGGGGCGAAAGGTGTCTCAGTCGTTAGCGGTACCATTTGACCTCCGTCAAGTTCAATAGCCACAAGGGTTTGACCAACTTTTAAAAAGAAGCAAATTCGCAGCCATTCGGGCGAAATTGAGGTATTAAATACTTAGCGAATGAAACACAAAGTAGTTGATTTTCTAAGAGTATATGGTAAGTGTTGGGTGCCGGTGCGGTTAGAGGGATCTCTATCGCCCTCGTTGTCCACTCGGTTGATCGCACCTACCGGGGTTGTGGAACAGGTCTCTTGTGCCAGTTTCGTAAGTATTAAATACTTAGCGAATGAAACACAAAGTAGTTGATTTCCTAAGAGTATATGGTAAGTGTTGGGTGCCGGTGCGGTTAGAGGGATCTCTATCGCCCTCGTTCTCCACTCGGTTGATCGCACCTACAGGAATTGTGGAATAGGTCTCTTGTGCCCGTCTAGGAAGACATAAATACTTGGCGAGACAACCACTGAGTGGTAAATTGTCTAAGAGTATATGGTAAGTGTTGGGTGCCGGTGCGGTTAGAGGGATCTCTATCGCCCTCGTTGTCCACTCGGTTGATCGCACCTACCGGGGTTGTGGAACGAGTCTCTTGTGCCAGTCCGGGAAGGCATAAATACTTAGCGAGAAAACCACTATGTAGCTAGAGAAAGATCTGCTGAATTTGGCAATCCAGCAGGAGCGGACGGGCCCCTAGTGCACCGTGGCCTCTGTCAAAAGGTAAAGTTCATTCTTGAAACTTGCTTAAAATCTCTATGGGCTCACTTCCAAATAACTCTAGCCTAAGTGTAAATGATAGCTGAATTGCCTTGTCTTGTCCATCCTAAAATGCGCTGATCGGGCATGCGAATCATTTACTGAAGAATTGCCAGTTTTCGATGTCGCGAATATGTATTCCCCTTCACAAGGATTTCAAACCGACATACATAAATGCCTGGTGCAACCTGAAGACCGTAATTAGTTTTTCGATTCCACCACGTTCGCCAGATTCGCGAATCTGCTCGATCGACAACCCCTGGAATTCGCTTGACCAGCATACCGTCAGATGAATACACGAAAACCGTCATTTCCTCAATTGGCAGATTTGCCTCGGCACGGAATCCTATCACTTCATCGGCGTTCCGCGATGGATTGGGAAAGACGGTTGCACTTTGCCATTCAAAATCGGGCTCATATATGATAGTCTGTTCGACAGATCGGGCGCCGAGTGCATGAATGGCTGCGACACTAATCTGGTTTGCGCCTGAGTTCAAGGGAACTGTTGCTGAATAGGTGTTACTCGCTCGATCAACGTGGGCTGTTACATTGCCTGGATGCACGATAATGTAAATTGGAAAAGGGGTTTCAAATTGACCAGTGATTTCGACTGTATTCTGTCTAACAAGGGGCTGTGGATCGACCATAACTTGTGGCATCGTTGCATCTATTTCAGATGGCATGCTTGCTAGGTAATTTAGTGTTAGGAGTGCAAGTTGAGTGACTTTGTGCACCAGTCCGATGTTCACCCTATCAACAGTGTCATTTAACGTGTGATAATACGGATTGGCGCTGTAGCCGGTTGAATCTATCCTTGGAATGTCGTTTTCGGTGAGCATTATGGCGCGATAGCCGTTTGCCCAGAACGATTTGTGGTCCCCATTTTCGACCAGTTCAACCCGCGCACCACGCATCACCAATCCAAGCTCATACCACCTGTTAACTAGCAGGAAAGCATCGCTGATCCATTGAGAAGAACCGTCCTGGACCACCGCGACCTGATCGTTTTCCCAATTGAAACCAATCATGTCGAGGTTGAACACAGCCACAATGTTTTCGCCCGCCTCCGATGCCTTTCGGGCATGGTATTGACTTCCTACCAATCCAATCTCTTTTCCGGCAAAAGCAATGAACCGCAACTCGTGTTCATAATCGAACTGACTCAGAACCTGCGCAATCGTAAGCATTGCTGCAACTCCTGTGGCATTGTCGTCCGCGCCGGGAGCTTCTGAAAGCAAAGGGTTCCAATCGCGGTCACGATCCGCCTTTGTGTCATAGTGAGCACAGAGAATGAAAATCCGATTGCTTGGCGGTTGGAGGCGGGGCGGTAATTGCGCGACCACATTCCTCACGCCGTTGGCTTCTTCAAATCTGACATTTAGCCTTGGCGACCTCCTCAGTTGGGCGGCGATGTATTCGGCGGCGTTGTCTGAAGCTTCACGGTTATGGGCACTCCGTGTGCGGTAAGCTATTGGCGACGCTCCCTGCTTTACATTCTCCTGTAGCGCGACGATGTGGGCTTCAAGCGCTTCGGATTGGATTACGGAGAGTATGTCATCGCCTCTATCGGCGTGAGCCACGTATGAAACCGCAAAGGCAGTCAGGATAATCACACACAGTGGCAGGCTCTTCATTCTAGTAGGCATTGCGGGGATTGAATCGCGGAAGTAAAAGCAGGTTGATAAAGGGGTTAGTAGCCACTCGTGCTAGTTTAAAATTTGGAGATTTATAGGGATACCACCACTGCCGCTTTCTTTGCATAAATCGTCCAAAACATACCGTACAACTAGATTTTACTTCCTTATCAGCATCTTGCGGGTTGCTGTGAACTGGCCTGCCGATAGTGTGTAGAAATAGAGACCGCTGGCGACGGACTCGCCACGCCCATTGCGGCCGTCCCAATACAGCGCGCGGCTGCGGCTCTGATACAGCCCCGCCGCTTGATGCCCCATCTCCAAACGCCGAACTGTCACCCCGTTCATGTCATAGATTGTCAGCGTCACCTCTGCAGGTGCAGCCAACTGATATGGTATCCACGTTTCAGGATTAAACGGATTCGGGTAGTTGGCGAGCAACGCGGTCTCTTGGGGAATAATCAGCGAGGCTAACAAACTTTCAAGATTCGCAATGCCCTGCCGAAAGGCAATCGAACCGTCATCTACCAGACGTGCCTCTGCAATCCAGGCTTCTATCAAATCTCTATCGCGCTCGCTATCCACTCGCTTGATCGCAGGCGCGGCGGCTCCGCCAATTCCCTGTGCGACAAGGGTGAGGTCGAAGATGTTGATTACCCCATCGCGGTTAACATCCACCGGTGAGTTGGGAGGTACTCGCTGCCCCAATTGCTGTGCGATGAGAATCAGGTCCAGAATGCTGACAACCCCATCGCGATTCACGTCTCCAGTTGTCAGTCGTACCATCACAGTGAATTGGATTTCCTGTGGTCCTGCGGGGATAATATCCCCGGTACTCGAGCCGAAGAGAAAGTTCTGCAATGCAACCCGCGTGTCACCTTGGGATTTCGCCTTGAACTTGACCCGAACCAAGGAGCCGCTGCCATTCAAACCGCCTTCGCTGAGCCGTCCCGCAATCAGTCCCGTAATCTTACCGGCTGCGTTGTCAATGCGCCCGCCCTGAAAGAAGGTCGATTCGCCATCGGTCTTCAGGAAGCCGCCTTCGCTTACGTCAACCACTTCAAATCGGGCGGGGTCGAAGACGATGTCGAACTGCCACCCCGCCAAGTCGATGATGTTTTCTGCTCGAATATCAAAGGTAAAGGTGTCGCCGGAATGAATTGACGGCTCGGAGAGGACGTAATCGATGCCTGCCCCGGTGGAATATTCGGTGTCGGCTGCAAGACCAATAAATAGGTTAGACCAGTCATCGGGACGAGTGCCAACGGCAACTAATAGTGTGTTTTTACCTTGCTGGAGCGTGACGGCAAACGCCTCGATAAAATCTTCGGCGTGCCCTGAACGCGAGCGCTGGTACATCACCTCCCCGTTGAGCCAGACCTTTACCTCCTGATCCGTGCCTAAATGCAAGACTGTGTCCTGTTCGATCGGCGAATAGAGGATGACTGCGCCGTACAAGACGCCGTCGGGGAGCTTGCGTCCCATCATATCGACAAGGTTGTCCCTGCCCGTAGGCGGGAGTATGTCGAGTGTCCATACCGCATCGCCGACGGCTTTTCCCTCGGTCGCGCCTGCGGCGGCGACCTTCAGCTCGGTCACGTCCCCTCCACTAGCTTGCACCAGTAAATCCACGTTTTCGTTGAGCTTGTGTCGTGTGGTTGGGAGAAACACCCACAACCAGGGACCCTTTATTTTCGGGCCTGCGTTTATTCCCGGTTCGTGGATCCTCAAGGTTTTTAGGGTGTCGCGGATTCCATCCAGAGCAGAAAAGTCGGAGATTTCGTTCTTGGTGACGTCCAGCCATGTCAATTTTGCTAATCGCGCAAGCGGCGATAAGTCCGAGATTCTGTTGTCGTGGATGTTCAGCCATGTCAAATTCGTTAATCGTGCCAGCGGCGATACGTCCGAGATTCCGTTGTCGTGGATGTCCAGCCATTTCAAATTGGTAAACCCCGAAACTATCGAAATATCCGAGAGGTGGTTTCCGGCTAAACTCAAACGATTTAGCCCGGTTAAGCTTGCAATTGGGGACGCATCCGATATTTCATTGCCGGCAAGGTATAGTTCTTTTAACCCAGTTAATCCCGCTAACGGCGAGAGATCCGATAGCTCCGCTCCGCAAATATCTAACCTTTCTAGGTTCGTCAATCTTGCCAAGGGCGATAGATCGGAAAAACGGTTGCCCCAGGTGCCAATGGTCTTCAACTTCGTTAATCCTGCAAACGGCGATATGTCCGTTATGAAGTTATTGGTAAAACTTATGTGCTCTAGATTGATTAGTCGTGCAATTGGAGACGCGTCGGATACGTTCGCACCCGAAAAATGTAGGTGCTTCAGCTTGGTTAATCCTTGAATCGGAGATAAGTCGGACACGCCACTGTCCCCAAATTCCAAGGTTTCGAGATTGATTAATCCTCTAACTGATGATAAGTCGGATACCAGAGTGTCGTGAAATGCTAGACGTGTCAGGCTCGTTAAGTTTCTCACGGGGGATAAATCGGATACCTCTGTGTTATGAAACTCAAGACTATCGAGATTTCTCAAGCCTCGGACAGGGGATATGTCAGATACCTGAGTGCGATCAAACTCTAGCCACGTGAGATTTATCAGGCCCTGCACCGGAGATATATCGGATACCGGATTGTCCTCGAAGGACAATTCTCTTAGGTTAGTTAAACCTGCAATCGGTGAGATGTCTGAGACCTGATCGTTTTCGATTACTAACCGGCTCAGATTGGTCGCGTGCTGCAGCCCCGTCAAATCCCGTATACCCCTGCCAAAAGCGTCAATTCGTCTCAGTCTTTTCATCTCCACCACGGTAATCGGGTCATTAATGCTTTTGCCTAGGCGCTCCGCAACGACGGCACGCAGGTTGGAATCGGGGATATGGACATGCCCACCCGGCAACACATCGGGCTGTGTTATGTCCGGGAGATCTCCTACTTGCCCCGGATAATCTAGCGCATACATTACATCGCGGAAACTTGAAGTCCAGGTGTCTCGATTCACACTCCCGTTTGCATTGTCCAGCGCCAGCAATCCAACATTTTGAAGTCCCGTGTTTTCACGAACCCTTTCGAGGAAGGTTTCGGTTTCCAATCCGACTACGGCGGCAGCGTATGCCGCATCTATCGGTCCCTGAAATGCTTCGTGGAAACGTGAAACCGTTTCTACTCCACCAAACACACCGCCGGTGGCTGCCAACGCTGCTCTGAATTTCTCCATATCTTTTTCTAGGAGAGCGTCCATGTCTGATTTCTCGACGTAGAGTCGCAGCGCCTGCGCTTTGTTGTAAGGCGGATTCGGGTTGCTCTCAATCACGGAACGTACCTCGTCTTCAAAGGTTTTCATACCTTCCGTATGGCAGCCGATACAGGAGATTCCGTTGCGTACTGTTGGGTCGCTCGCAGCGGGGTTGGATACGATGTTAATAGGGGCGTCGTTTAGACGGAAACCGGAGGCATTGACAAGGTAGTAACCCTGCAACCCGTTCGGCAGATTGAAGATAGCCTCTCCGCCGTCATGTGTGAACGAGAGCGGGTTGGTTAAGATGTTCTGTTTTCCGACACTGCCGGCAAAGTCGTAGCTCTTCCAATAGGCTCCATAGCGAGAGGTATGCCGTTCAACCACTCGGTTGTTCGTAGAGACGCCCGAATTGTTGAACCCCGCCCGCCAGACGCGAACTCCGGGCGCATTGATAAGGTTGCGGGCAACATCGACCTCCAATCGGGTCTCCAAGTCCCTGTCCGTCAACGGCAGCGAAAGCAGGTCGTGGTAAAGGGGTGGTGTCGAGGCATTTGCAATAAACCAGTCTATATGAACCGACGGTATATCGGTCTTCATCTGTGTCTGCAACCGCGTCAGTTGTGCCCGCAGCGCTGTCTGTGTATCAAATGCAATATGGTAGGGATATTCCGCTTCTAACTTCGTCCAGCCGTCGTTGACGTCCCATTCGAAATGCCGCAGGTCAATGTAGTAGATGGTAGCTTGCGGGTCGATGGGTTGTGGATTGGTGATAGTGCTTCCCCAAGATAGGCTATTGACCAGTTTGTTGAGCGCTTTGCGGTACTCACGGAGAATCTCGACTGTTTCTCCCGCGTTGTAGAGATGGGTCAGTGTAAAGTAACGGGCAAAAGCGCGGTCAAATGGTTCGAGTGAGGAGAGGTGTGTTTCAATGCTCTCGAGAATTTCAGCAGGAGAGATAAAACGGCCATCGGTGATTCGCGTTGTCGTCCATTCGGGTGCGCCGGCAAGTATCCAACGTCGAACCGTGTCAATGGATTGAGCGGGCAGTTGGGGCAGTCCGAACGGCATCTGCACGCCGTTTTCGGTGGGGCCAAGCAGGCGCTTGTACAACTCGGAGGCATTCGGGTTTCCGGGAACCACCGTGCCACCATCAATAAGTTCACTGTGTTCCATGAGGAGCGTTTCTCGAAAGGCGCCGTCGGGGCCGTGGCAGTTTAGGCAACTCGCTTCAAAGATGGCGTAGCTGTCTTGGGCTAGTTGCGATTGGGCGGACACGTTTTGAGAACCTACGATGAGGGTCAATAGGCCGATCAAAGTGGCAATGAAATGTCGTCTATACATAGAGAAGGTCTCCTTATCAATAACCCGATTTGCCACTCATTCCGGTCGGGCTAGAAGCCCGACCTACGGGAATATGTGGCAATCATGGGACGGCACAGGGGCCGTCCCTTACAACAATTAAACCAGTTAAGTGCGATTTCGTGGATTTACTTCCGTATCAACATCTTACGCGTCGCTGTGAAGTCGCCTGCCGTTAGTGTGTAGAAGTAGAGGCCGCTGGCGACGGATTCGCCGCGGTCGTTGCGCCCGTCCCAGTATACCGCACGACTGCGGCTCTGATACATGCCTGCCGGTTGATGACCTACTTGCAAACGGCGAACCGCTCCCCCGTTCATGTCGTAGATTGTGAGCGATACCTCTGCGGGCGCCGCCAACTGATACGGTATCCAGGTTTCGGGATTGAACGGGTTCGGGTAGTTGGGGTGCAACGCCGTCTCTTGAGGAATAATCCGCGAGACTAACAGGTTTTGGAGGTTCGCAATTCCCTGTCGAAAGGCAATCGAACCGTCGTCTGCTATCCGTGCACCCGCAATCCACGCCTCAACCGTCGCCGAGTCTAATCCACGCGCCGATGGTGCTGCGGCTCCCCCAATGCCCTGTGCCACGAGGGTGAGGTCGAAAATGTTGACCACCCCGTCTCCGTTGACATCCACGGGCGAGTTGGCGGGTACAGTGTTTCCCAACTGCTGCGCAACGCGAATCAGGTCCAGAATATTGACAACGCCGTCGCGATTCACATCCCCGGTTAGTAGCCGTTCCTTCACAGTGATGCGGACTTCACGAGGGCCTGCGGGGATACTTTCCTCGGTAACAGAGCCGAACAGGAAGTTCTGAAGGGCTAAATCCGTTTCATCTTCGGATTTTGTCTTGAACCTCACCTGAAGCACGGAGCCGCTGCCACTCACGCCGCCTTCGCTAATCCGTCCCGCAATTAGTCCTGCGATTTTGCCCTCTGCATTATCAATGCTCCCGCTCTGGAAGAAGGTCGTTCCGCCATCGGCCTTCAGAAAATCGCCTTCGCTCACGTCAAGTGCTTCAAGGACCGCAGGGTCGAAGGCAATATCGAACTGCCACCCCGCCAGATCGAAGACATTTTCGGCACGGATGTCAAGCGTAAACGTATCGCCGAGGTGAATTGGCGTATCGGAAAAGGTGTAGCCGACACCTGGGTTTGCGACGCTATACTCGGTACCGGGTTCAAACCCGAAGAAGGCGTTAGTATGGGTTCTCACCGCGACTAACAAGACATTTCGGCCCTGCTGAAGCGTGACCTTGAAGAAATCATTGTAATCCTCTCCTCCCCAATGACTGAGGCGTTGGTAAACCAAATCGCCGTTGAGCCAAACCCTTACCTCCTGCCTGCTGCCGACGTACATAGTCGTCTCTTGTTGCCGCGGCGACTGGAGGGAAACAGTACCGTAGATGACTCCGTTATTGACGGTGCGTTTCAGCATATCTTGAATGTTGCTAAATCCCGTAGGTGGGAGTTTGTGAGATGACCACGCATTATCGCCTACGAGCTTCCCCTCAGTCGCCCCATGCGTAGCAACCTTCATCTCGGTCACCTCGTTCCCACTCGCTTCTGATAGCAAATCCGTATCAGTGCCCAGACTCGACTCCGGTAACACGACCCATAACCAGGGGCCCTCTATTTTCGGCCCACCCATTGGGAACCCGGGATTGTCGAACCAAACGAGTGATATATTTTCGCGTATTCCATCCAAAGGCGAAAAGTCAGAGATCTCGTTTTGGCCAGCGTGTAGCCATTTCAGGTTGGTTAACCCAGCGAGCGGGGATATGTCAGAAATGTGATTACCTTCAAGTCTAATTCGTTCTACCCCGGTTAACGCCGCAATGGGAGATATATCCGTTATTCCGTTCCTGGCAAGATACAGTGTTTTCAGACCGGTTAAGCCCGACAGAGGTGTTAGGTCTGATAGCTCTGCACCGCAAATATCTAACCACTCTAGTTTTGTTAATCCTGCCAAGGGTGATAAATCGGAGAAACGGTTGCCCCAGGTGCCAATGCCTCTCAGGTTGACTAGTCGTGCAAGCGGCGAGAGGTCAGTTACGTCGTTACCCGTGAAAACGAAATTCTTCAGATTGATTAGTCCTGCAAGTGGTGACAGGTCAGATGCGTTGTTACTGCTAGAACGTAAATCCTCCAGATTGATTAATCCTGCAAGTGGCGACAGGTCAGAGACATTGTTACTGTGAATTTCTAGATTCCTCAGATTGATTAACCCGGCAACCGGCGATATGTCGGATACCTGGCAGTGATTAAATACCAGTTCAGTGAGGTTTCTTAAGCCTCTCACAGGAAACAGATCGGATACGGGATTAGAATCAAGCCACAGCCTGCGTAGTTCTATTAAGCCTGCTATAGATGACAGATCGGAAATCTGATTGTCCCTGAGAAATAACTCGCTCAGATTGATTGCATACTGGATGCCCGTTAAATCGTGGATTCCCCTGTTCTCTGCGCCGAGTGTTCTCAATCCTTGCATCTCCTCTAGAGTAATCGGGGCATTAATGCTTTTACCTAGTTCTTCCGTGATAGCGGCACGCAAGTTCGAATCGGGGATATGTACCTGCGCACCCGGTAACACATCGGGCTGTTGTGTTATGTCCGGGGGATCTCCGACTAACTGCGGGTAGTCCAGTGCAGAAATTATGACGCGGAAGCTAGATGTCCAGGTGTCTCGATTCACACTCCCGTTTGCAACCTCTAGCGCTAGCAATCCAACATTCTGAAGTCCCGTATTTTCACGGACGCTTTCGAGGAAGGTGTCGGTCTCCAACCCAACTACGGCAGCGGCGTATGCGGCATCAACCGGCCCCTGAAACGCTTCGTGGAAACGTGAAACCGGTTCAACACCGCCAAACACGCCGCCGGTGGCTGCGAGCGCTGCTCTGAATTTCTCCATATCCTTTCCCACAAGAGCGTCCATCTCGGATTTCTCAACGTACAACCTTAGCGCCTGCGCTTTGTTGTATGGCGGATTGGGGTTGCTCTCAATCACGGAGCGTACTTCGTCTTCAAAAGTTTTCATGCCTTCGGTGTGGCAGCCGATACAGGAGATTCCGTTGCGTACCGTCGGGTCGCTTGCGGCGGGATTGGAAACGATGTTAATCGGAGCGTCGTCTAGACGGAAGCCGGAGGAGTTGGCAAGGTAGTAGCCTTGTAAGCCATTGGGTAAATTGAAGATAGCCTCTCCTCCATCGTGCGTGAAGTTAAGCGGGTGGGTGAGGATGTTTTGTGTGCCGACACTGCCGGCAAAGTCGTAGCTTTTCCAATAGGCCCCATAGCGGGAGGTATGCCGTTCCACCACTCGGTTGTTCGTGGAGACACCCGAATTGTTGAACCCCGCCCGCCACACGCGAACACCAGGCGCATTGATAAGGTTTCGCGCAACATCAACCTCCAATCGGGTTTCTAAATCCCTGTCCGTCAACGGCAGCGAAAGCAGGTCGTGATACAGTGGGGGAGTCGAGGCATTTGCAATAAACCAGTCGATATGAACCGATGGTATATCGGTCTTCATCTGTGTCTGTAACCGACTCAATTGGTTGCGCACTGCGAGATGTGCGGGTGCGTCAAACGAGATGTGATAGGGATATTCCGCTTCTAACTTCGTCCAGCCGTCGTTGACGTCCCATTCGAAATGCCGCAGGTCGATGTAGTAGATGGTAGCTTGCGGGTCGATGGGTTGTGGATTGGTGATGCCACTTCCCCATGAGAGGCTGTTGACCAGTTTATTGAGCGCTTTGCGGTACTCACGGAGAATGTCGACTGTTTCTCCCGCGTTATAGAGATGTGTGAGTGTAAAGTAACGGGCAAAGGCGCGGTCAAATGGTTCAAGTGAGGTGAGGTGCGTTTCAATGCTTGTGAGTACTTCAGCAGGAGAGATAAAGCGACCATCGGTGATTCGCGTTGTCGTCCATTCGGGTGCACCGGCTAGAATCCAACGACGGATCGTGTCAATCGATTGAGCGGGCAACTGGGGCAGTCCGAACGGCATCTGGACACCGTTTTCGGTAGGACCAAGCAGGCGCTTGTACAACTCGGAGGCATTCGGGTTTCCGGGAACCACCGTGCCTCCATCAATAAGTTCGCTGTGTTCCATGAGGAGCGTTTCTCGAAAGGCACCGTCGGGGCCGTGGCAGTTTAGGCAGCTCGCTTCAAAGATGGCGTAGGTGTCTTGGGCTAGTTGTGATTGGGCGGACACATGTTGAAGCCCTACAGTGAGGAACAATAGGCACATCAAAGCAGGAATGGAAAGATGTTTGTACATGGTGTGTCTCCTTGTAAAATTCCAAGTCGGGAATCGGAAGGGATTTCTATCGCCTTCACTACCCGTTCGGTTGATCCCTACTACGGTACGCGAAAGCTTCATTGTCGGGAATCGGACAGGATCTCTGTCGATCGACCTACGGGAATATGTCGCAATCGTGGGACGGCACAGGGGCGAGATCTCTATCGCCCTCACTATCCGTTCGGTTGATCCTACTACTTTCTTATTAGCATCTTTCGTGTTGCTATGAAGTCGCCTGCCGTTAGTGTGTAGAAGTAGAGGCCGCTGGCGACGGATTCGCCGCGGTCGTTGCGCCCGTCCCAGTATACCGCACGACTGCGGCTCTGATACATGCCTGCCGGTTGATGACCCACTTCCAAACGGCGAACCACGCCCCCGTTCATGTCGTAGATTTTGAGCGTTACCTCTGCGGGTACAGCCAACTGATACGGTATCCACGTTTCGGGATTGAACGGATTCGGGTAGTTGGCGAGCAACGCCGTCTCTTGAGGAACAATCAGCGAGGCTAACAGGTTTTGAAGATTCGCAATTCCCTGTCGAAAGGCAATTGAACCGTCATCTACTATCCGTGCACCCGCAATCCACGTCTCTATTGTCGCCGAGTCAATGCCCCGAGCTGGTGGCGCAGCAGCTCCGCCTATTCCCTGCGCCACGAGGGTAAGGTCGAAGATGTTGACAACCCCATCGCCGTTAATATCCACCGATGAATTGGGTGGTACGCTTTTGCCCAACTGCTGCGCGACGCGAATCAGGTCCAGGATATTGACAACTCCGTCACGATTCACATCCCCGGTCAGCAGCCGTTCCTCTACAGTGATGTGGACTTCACGAGGACCTGCAGGGATACGTTCCTCTGCCACAGAGCCGAACAGGAAGTTCTGAAGGGCTAATTCCGTTTCACCTTCGGATTTTGTCTTGAACCTCACCTGAAGCACGGAGCCGCTGCCACTCACGCCGCCTTCGCTAATCCGTCCCGCAATTAGTCCTGCGATTTTGCCCTCTGCATTATCAATGCTCCCGCTCTGGAAGAAGGTCGTTCCGCCATCGGCCTTCAGAAAATCGCCTTCGCTCACGTCAAGTGCTTCAAGGACCGTAGGGTCGAAGGCAATATCAAATTGCCACCCCGCCAGATCGAAGACATTTTCGGCACGGATGTCAAGCGTAAACGTATCGCCGAGGTGAATTGGCGTATCGGAAAAGGTGTAGCCGACACCTGGGTTTGCGACGCTATACTCGGTACCGGGTTCAAACCCGAAAAAGGCATTAGACCCTGGCCAGCGCTCAAATTCAGTACCAACCGCAACTAGCAGTACATTTCTGCCCTGCTGCAGCGTGACGGGGAAGAAATCTCCGTAATCGTTTCCGTGGCGACCACGGTTCTCGTGAATCAAAACCCCGTTGAGCCAGATCTTTGCCCCGAGCTCGGCGCCTACATACATGGTTGTCTCCTGATCGTGAGGTGAATAGAGGGATAGGGTTCCGTAGATGACTCCGGTAGGAGCTTCACTTCCCAGCATGTCACTAATGTTGTTCCATCCTCTAGGCGGTAGTTTGTGGGAAGTCCACTCGGCATCGCCGACAGGCTTTCCCTCTGATGCGCCAAGGGTGGCAACTCCTTCTTCTGTGACTTTTCCACCACTCACTTCTGCGAGTAAATCCGTACCGCTATCTAGTCTTGTGTCCGGTAACATAACCCATAGCCACGGTCCCTCTATCTTGGGTCCCCCTTCCGGGAACCCCGGATTGCCGAACCATACAAGTTTGGTATTCACGCGCAACGTATCCAGAGGCGTAAAGTCGGAAATTTCGTTTTGGTTGACCTCCAGCCATTTCAAGTTAGTCAACCCAGCAAGCGGCGATATGTCCGAGATGTTGTTATCTTCAAGACTCAGACGGTTTAGACCGGTTAATCCAGCAACCGGCGATATATCCGATATTCCGTTGCCTCTAAGGTACAACTCTTCCAGACCTGTCAATCCTGCCAAAGGTGAAAGGTCCGATAGCTCCGCGCCGCAAATATTTACACGCTTCAGTTTCGTCAATCCTGCCAGAGCTGATATATCGGGGAAGGGGTTGCCCCATGTGTGAATGTGTTCGAGGTTGGTTAACCCTGCAAGCGGCGATATGTCAGATACATTTGCACCGTTAAAATGTAGGAACTTCAGATTGATTAGTCCTGCGATCGGCGACAGATCAGATACTTGGGCATCCGAGAAAGCAAGAGACTCCAGATTGACCAATCCCGCAATGGGCGACAAAGTGGATGCGATGCTATTTGGAAAATGTAAAAACTTCAGATTGATTAATCCTGCAAGCGGAGTCAAATCTGTCACTGGGACCCTGTCAAAATGTAGAGACCTCAAATTGGTTAATCCTGCAATAGGCGACAGGTCCGTCGCTTGGACCATGTCAAAATCTAAAGACTCCAGATGAATTATTCCTGCAAGCGGAGACAGGTCGGACACCTGAGTACGATCTAACTCTAGCCAAGTGAGATTCTTCAAACCCCTCACATGAGATATATCGGACACAGGGTTGTCTCCAAAGGACAATCCTCTTAGATTGATTAGGCCCGCTATCGGTGAAAGGTCGGAAATCCGATTGTCCATGACAAGCAATTCTCTCAGATTGGTTGCAAACTGCATCCCTGTCAAATCCTGGATGCCCCTGTTAATCGCCGCAAGTTCGCTCAGCGTTCCCATCTCCTCGGCAGTAATCGGAGCATTAATGCTCTTGCCAAGCGCTTCCGCTATGGCGGCACGCAGGTTGGAATCGGGGATATGGACATGCCCACCCGGCAACACATCGGGCTGTGTTATGTCCGGGAGATCTCCTACTTGCCCCGGATAATCTAGCGCATACATTACATCTCGGAAACTTGATGTCCAGGTGTCTCGGTTCACACTCCCGTTTGCATTGTCTAGCGCCAGCAATCCAACGTTCTGAAGTCCCGTGTTTTCACGGACCCTTTCGAGAAAGGTTTGGGTCTCCAACCCGACTACTGCAGCGGCGTATGCCGCGTCCACCGGTGCATGAAACGCTTCGTGGAAACGTGAAACCGGTTCTACACCGCCAAACGTACCGCCGGTGGCTGCAAGCGCGGATCGGTATTTTTCCATATCTTTTTCTAGGAGAGCGTCCATGTCCGATTTCTCGACGTAGAGTCGCAGCGCCTGCGCTTTGTTGTATGGCGGATTGGGATTGCTCTCTATAACTGAACGTACCTCGTCTTCAAAGGTTTTCATACCTTCCGTGTGGCAGCCGATACAGGAGATTCCGTTGCGTACCGTCGGGTCGCTGGCAGCGGGGTTGGATACGATGTTTATCGGGGCGTCATCCAATCGGAAACCGGAAGCATTGACAAGGTAGTATCCCTGCAACCCGTTAGGCAGATTGAAGATAGCCTCTCCCCCATCATGCGTGAACGAGAGCGGATTGGTCAAGACGTTCTGTTTTCCGACACTGCCGGCAAAGTCGTAGCTCTTCCAATACGCCCCATAGCGAGAGGTATGCCGTTCTACGACGCGGTTGTTCGTGGAGACACCCGAATTGTTGAATCCCGCCCGCCACACACGTACTCCAGGGGCATTAACCAAATTGCGGGCGACATCGACCTCCAATCGGGTTTCCAAATCCCTGTCTGTCAACGGCAGCGAAAGCAGGTCGTGGTATAATGGAGGAGTAGAAGCGGTTGCAATAAACCAGTCGATATGGACGGATGGTACATCGGTCTTCATCTGTGTCTGCAACCGCGTCAGTTGTGCCCGCAGCGCTGTCTGTGTATCGAATGCAATATGGTAGGGATATTCCGCTTCTATCTTCGTCCAGCCGTCGTTGACGTCCCATTCGAAATGCCGCAGGTCGATGTGGAAGATGGTAGCTTGCGGGTCGATGGGTTGCGGATTGGTAATCCCACTTCCCCATGAGAGGCTGTTTACAAGTTTGGAGAGCGCTTTGCGGTACTCACCGAGTATCTCCGGCGTTTCGCCCGCGTTATAGAGATGGGTGAGTGTGAAGTAACGGGCAAAAGCGCGGTCAAACGACGAGAGCGTGTTGAGGTGGGTCTCAATGGTATCAAGTATTTCAGCAGGAGAGATGAACCGGCTATCGGTGGTGCGCGTTGTCGTCCATTCGGGTGCACCGGCTAGAATCCAACGACGGATCGTGTCAATCGATTGAGCAGGAAGAGGCTGCTGTCCGAACGGCATCTGTACGCCGTTTTCGGTAGGACCAAGCAGGCGCTTGTACAACTCGGAGGCATCGGGGTTTCCCGGAATTACCGTGCCGCCGTCAATGAGTTCGCTGTGTTCCATGAGGAGCGTTTCTCGAAAGGCGCCATCGGGGCCGTGGCAGTTTAGGCAGCTCGCTTCAAAAATGGCGTAGGTGTCTTGGGCTAACTGCGATTGGGCGGATACATATTGAGAACCTGCGATAAGGGTCAATAGGCCAATAAGTACGACGAGACGCTGAACTTCAATCAAAGCGGTATTGAAATGACGTTTGAACATAGAGAATTTCTCCTTATCAGTAACCCAAGTGGTACTCAACCCAGTCGGGCTGGAAGCCCGACCTACGGAAATGGATAATAGCTCGGTTCTACTTCCTTATCAACATCTTCCGCGTCCCCGTAAATTCGCCTGCGCTCAATGTGTAAAAATATAGTCCGCTAGCAACGGACTCTCCATCCTGATTGCGCCCGTCCCAGTATACCGCACGACTGCGGCTCTGATACATGCCTGCCGGTTGATGACCTACTTCCAAACGGCGTACCACGCCCCCGTTCATGTCGTAGATTGTGAGCGATACCTCTGCGGGCGCCGCCAACTGATACGGAATCCAGGTTTCGGGATTAAACGGATTCGGATAGTTGGCGTGCAACGCCGTCTCTTGGGGAATAATCCGCGAGGCTAACAGGTTTCGGAGATTCGCAATACCTTGTCTAAAGGCAATCGAACCGTCATCTACCAGACGTGCTTCCTCAATCCACGCCTCTATTGTCGCCGAGCCAATGCCCCGAGCTGGCGGAGCGGCGGCTCCCCCAATGCCCTGTGCCACGAGCGTGAGGTCGAAGATGTTGATAATCCCGTCGCCATTGATGTCCTCCGGCGAGTTGGGGGGTAGACGTTTCCCCAACTGCTGCGCGACGCTAATTAGATCGAGAATATTGACAGCGCCGTCGCGATTGACATCCCCGGTTAGGAGCCGTTCCTCTACGGTGATGTGGATTTCAGGGGGACCTGCAGGGATACTTTCTTTTGAGGCGGAGCCGAATAGGAAGTTTTGAAGGGCTAATTCCGTTTCACCTTCGGATTTTGCCTTGAACCTTACATGAACCACGGAACCGCTACCGCTCACGCCGCCTTCGCTGATCCGCCCCGCAATTAGGCCCGTAATTTTACCCGCTGCGTTGTCAATACGCCCGCTTTGGAAGAAAGTCGCCCCACCATCGGTCTTCAGGAAGTCGCCTTCGCTCACGTCAAGGGCTTCAAGTCGAGAAGGATCGAAAGCGATATCGAACTGCCAGCCCGCCAAATCGGACACATTCTCCGCACGCACATCGAAGGTAAAGGTATCATCAATGTGGATTGGCGTCTCGGAAAAGGCGTAGCCTATACCGGTTTCCAGCGTATATTCGGTGCCGGATTCAAATCCGAAAAAGGCGCTATTGTCATCTTTACGGGTAACGACCGCCACTAACAACACATTTTTTCCCTGCCGAAGCGTTACAGGGAAAAATTTACTGTAATCGTTGTTCCGCCACCCAGCAAGATGCTCGAAAATTAGCGCTCCGTTTAGCCAGACCTTTACCCCGTGGGTGCTTCCGATGTACATCGTTGTTTCTTGTTTCCGTGGCGAATAGAGGGAAACAGAGCCGTAGATCACACCGTCAAGTGGGGTGCTTTTTAACATATCTCCAATGTTGTTCCACCCTTCAGACGGGAGTTTGAGGGCTGTCCACACCTCATCACCGACAGGTTTTCCTACTGTTGCGCCATTGGTAGCAATCTCTACTTCTGACACCCTTCCTCCAGTTGCTTCCGAGAGTAAATCCGCACCGCTAACCAGCCTTGTGTCCGGCAGAAAGGCCCACAACCAGGGTCCCTCTATTTTCGGTCCTCCCTTCGGGTAACCCGGATTACCGTACCATACAAGTTTTATATTCTCACGGAATCCATCCAGCGGCGAGAAGTCGGAGATTTCATTTGCGGAGACATCTAGCCATTTCAAGTTGGTCAACCCTGCAAGTGGGGAAATGTCCGAGATGTTGTTCCCCCAAAGATTTAGCCGCGTTAGCCCGGTTAACCCGGTCAGTGGCAATATATCCGATATTCCGTTACCGAAGAGATACAACTCTTTCAATTTTGTCAAGCCCGCCAGGGGTGACAGGTCTGATAACTCTGACCCGCAAATATCTAATTTCTCCATGTTTGTTAATCCTGCCAGAGGTGACAGATCAGAAAAAGGGTTACCCCATGTGCGGATGCTTTTCAGATTAACTAGACGTGCAAAAGGGGATAGGTCGGACACCTCGTTGAGGCTAAAATGTATATGTTCCAAGTTGATTAATCGTGCAATCGGTGATACGTCGGATATGTTATTAGCCCCAAAGCTAAACTCCTTCAGCTTAATTAGCCCTGCAACCGGCGACAGGTCCGATACGGTGTTATCTTCACAGTGTAATTCCTCCAAGTTAATCAATTGTAGAACTGGTGATAAATCGGACACGTTGTTATCGGACATGTGTAATTCTTTCAGATTGATTAGTCCTGCAACCGGCGACAGGTCGGAGATTTTATTCCTGTTAATACGCAGATCCACGAGATTGTTCAAGTTCCTGAGAGGAGATATATCGGATACACGATTGTCATCAACCTCTAGGTGGGTAAGATTGGTTAGACCTCGCACAGGCGATATGTCGGATATATTATTGTGACGAGCCCAGAACTCGCGCAATTCGATTAACCCCGCAATGGGAGAGAGGTCGGAGACTTGATTATGCGGGAGATGCAACCATCGGAGATGAACTGCATAATGAAGTCCCGATAAATCACGAACACCCTTGTCCCTCAAGTCAAGGTTTCTCAATCTTTTCATTTCCTCCGCCGTTATCGGGGCATTGGGGCTTTTGCCAAGTTCTTCCGCAATTACCGTGCGTAGGTTTGGATCCGGAATCTGAACAACCGTGCCCGGTATCACCTCCGGTTGTGTTATGTCCGGGAGATCTCCAACCTGCTGCGGGTAATCCAATGCATACATCACATCTCGGAAACTTGATGCCCAAGTGTCTCGGTTCACACTTCCGTCCTCATTGTCGAGCGCCAGCAAACCCACGTTCTGAAGTCCCGTATTTTCACGAACCCTTTCGAGAAAAGTGTCGGTTTCCAACCCGACTACGGCAGCGGCGTATGCCGCGTCCACCGGTCCCTGAAACGCTTCGTGGAAACGTGAAACCGGTTCAACTCCGCCAAACACGCCGCCCGTCGCTGCAAGCGCGGCTCTGTATTTCTCCATATCTTTTTCCACGAGAGCGTCCATGTCTGATTTTTCAACGTACAACCGTAATGCCTGCGCTTTGTTATATGGCGGATTGGGATTGCTCTCAATCACGGAACGTACTTCGTCTTCAAAGGTCTTCATGCCTTCCGTATGGCAGCCGATACAGGAGATTCCGTTGCGTACCGTCGGGTCGCTGGCAGCGGGGTTGGAAACGATGTTAATCGGGGCATCATCTAGACGGAAACCGGAAGCATTCACAAGGTAGTATCCCTGCAACCCGTTAGGCAGATTGAAGATTGCCTCTCCCCCATCGTGCGTGAACGAGAGCGGGTTGGTTAAGATGTTCTGTTTCCCGACACTGCCGGCAAAGTCGTAGCTCTTCCAGTAGGCTCCATAGCGGGAGGTGTGACGTTCCACCACGCGGTTGTTAGTGGAGACACCCGAATTGTTGAATCCTGCCCGCCACACACGAACTCCGGGTGCATTGATAAGGTTTCGGGCGACATCGACCTCCAATCGGGTTTCCAAATCCCTATCCGTCAACGGCAGCGAAAGCAGGTCGTGATATAGCGGCGGGGTAGATGCGGTTGCAATGAACCAGTCGACATGGACTGATGGTACATCGGTCTTCATCTGTGTCTGCAACCGTCCGAGTTGATTCCGCAGCGCTGTCTGTGTATCGAATGCAATATGGTAGGGATATTCCGCTTCTATCTTCGTCCAGCCGTCGTTGACGTCCCATTCGAAATGCCGCAGGTCAATGTAGTAGATGGTAGCTTGCGGGTCGATGGGGTGTGGATTGGTGATCCCACTTCCCCATGAGAGGCTGTTGACCAGTTTATTGAGCGCTTTGTGGTACTCACGGAGTATTTCCGTTGTTTCACCAGCGTTGTAGAGATGTGTGAGTGTAAAGTAACGGGCAAAGGCGCGGTCAAACGGTTCAAGTGAGGTGAGGTGCGTTTCAATGCTTGTGAGTACTTCAGCAGGAGAGATAAAGCGGCTATCGGTGGTGCGCGTTGTCGTCCATTCGGGCGCGCCGGCTAGAATCCAACGTCGAATCGTGTCAATAGATTGAGCAGGAAGAGGCTGCTGTCCGAACGGCATCTGGACGCCGTTTTCGGTAGGACCAAGCAGGCGCTTGTACAGTTCGGAGGCGTCGGGGTTTCCCGGAATTACCGTGCCGCCATCGATGAGTTCGCTGTGTTCCATGAGGAGCGTTTCTCGAAAGGCGCCATCGGGACCGTGGCAGTTTAGGCAGCTTGCTTCAAAGATGGCGTAGGCATCTTGGGCGAGCTGCGATTGGGCGGATACGTTTTGAGAGCCTACAATAAGGAGCGATAGGCAAATCAAAGCGGAAGTGAAATGACGTTTGAACATGGAATGTCTCCTTGTAGATAACCAGCTTCTTGTCCACTGGACTTACGCAAGGTTGCCCCAATTTAAAGAAAACGATATGGGTGAAAAGTAATGCGTAGTGGGATTCCTATCGGGATTAGCTATCAGGATCTACTATCGCCTTCGTTATCCACTCAGTTGATCGCTCGTTATTCACTCACGTTCTCTTATTCGACTTGACCTGCAACATAGAACGACGTGAACGATTTGTTTGCCTCGGACTTGAGATAAGCGTTAGGGTCATGATACAACGCACCTTCTGGGAGCCACTCCCATAAAGTCCCCAAGCTTTCGCGTATCCGCTCCACATAGAACTGTGGGATTTCTGTCGTCTCTCCCTCAAAGAAAGGTCGGAACTGCGGATCTTCATCAAGCCTCCGCCGGATTTCACGAAAATACTTGAGTCGATCAAACCATGACAGGGCCCGGATAAAGTTTACCCACCGAGGGGTGAAATCGGGAATCGCCTTATGACTGCTAAGAAGATACCTCCATGAAATGTTGTGTTGAGTCAAATTAACGACGTTATCGTAGAACTCATCCCAGGCATAGTTTCTTGGCTTGACATTCATCCCGCGGCTGCTGTCAAGGAAGTAAAATGGAATGGGTAGAACGCGCCCCAACCGTTGATATTCAAGGTTGAGAGGTGCCGCTTGTCCGTACGCCGTTAGTAACGAATTGGCAGGATAGGCACCAGGGGTCATATTGAGGAAAAGTTTTGTGAGTTCAAACGGCTCAGGTCCTTCGTCAGTGTCGAGTCCAAACACGAAGTTAGTTTGAACATAGGGGACGTATCTCAGAATCATGTTAACCTGTTCTGAGACTTGTCGAACTTTATTAATTCCTTGATGATTTCCGGTTTTCGATTTGTTACCGAAATCCTGCCACGACTCAATTCCGGGCAATAGAGCCTTAAATCCGTTTTGTTTAAGCCGTTTCATGTGTGGTTCCGAGAGAAGTGCCAAACTGCTTTCGGCAAGGAAGTCAATGCTGCCTGGCGGAACCGCCTCCTCTATTGCAGATAGGTAATCGTTGAATCGAATGCCGAAGTTTGGATCGTGCCAGCCGACAATTGGACGCTTAAATTTCCCTAAGAGGAAACGTAGGTCTGCCTTGATGACATCAAAATCCAGAGGTTGATAGGGAACAACCGAATCGATACAGAAACTACAAGCGTATGGGCACCCCATACTACCGAGCATCGGGACTCCCTTGATCCATGGAGCCTTGCGATGAGTGAGTTCTATGAACTTCCAACGCTCCCGTACACTCGGCAGCGTCACCGGTTGTCCATTTGCTGAGAGCTGAACACCGATAGGTCGCTGTGGAGAATAATCTTGCAAAAGATCTCGAATGACAGTTCTGTCCGTAAAGCCGAGGACATAATCGAAATACTTCTGAGCATCTTCAGGATAGCAGCGAGCGTGGGCCCCTCCAAGCACGGTGACCGCACCTCGCGAGCGGAAAAAATTGCTCAGCGCGTATGCCAGTTGGGCACCCTGCGAAAATGTCCCAATAATAAGAACATCAAGTGTTTTTGGGAATTCTTCGAGGATGTTTTCAAGACCGGTATAACACATATACGTGACAGTGTGTCCCTCTTCTTCACACCAGGTCGCAATTACCTGAGGCATGATACTTGCGAGATTGGCATGCATGATTCGTGCCCACATATTTCGCGTTGGTCCCTTAGCAACAAGGTCAATAACACCGATAGAAAGTTTTGACATAGTATTTTCTCCACATTCTCCCTGTGAGAATATCAGGTGTTCCTTGAAGGAATATGTACCTAATTAGACTTTAAGAGGTCATTCCTGCGCATCTGCAGGGGCAGTAAAAATGTTAACTTACCCCCATTGTTTAGACAGTCATGAACGGAAATTAAGGTGTAAAGGCTACCCAATCCGGCTACGCTTCAACGCCTAACGTTGTTGGAAGTACACCTCGTGGGGATCTCTACCGCACTCGCTAAAAGATTTCTATCGCGTTCCCTATTCGATTACTTGATCTGTTCGCTTCCTTGATCGTTCGTTTGATCTCGATCTACGGGGATATACCGCGATCATGGGACGGCACGGGGGCGAGATCTCTATCGCACAGGATTTACTATCGCCTTCGCTATTCGCTCAGTTGATCCTATCCAGTCGCTTGATCCCTACTACTTTCTTATTAGCATCTTGCGGGTTGCCGTGAAGTTGCCTGCCGATAGTGTGTAGAAGTAGAGGCCGCTGGCGACGGATTCGCCGCGGTCGTTGCGCCCGTCCCAGTATACCGCACGACTGCGGCTCTGATACATGCCTGCCGGTTGATGACCTACTTCCAAACGGCGTACCACGCCCCCGTTCATGTCGTAGATTGTGAGCGATACCTCTGCGGGGGCAGCCAACTGATAGGGTATCCAAGTTTCGGGATTGAACGGGTTCGGGTAATTAGCGAGCAGTGCGGTCTCTTGGGGGATAATCAGCAAAGCTAACAGGTTTTGAAGATTTGCGATTCCTTGCCGGAAAACAATCGAACCGTCGTCTGCTAGGCGCGCCTCCGCAATCCAGGCTTGTATCGTCGCCGTGTTTGTGCCTCTGGCTGGGGGTGCTGCGGCTCCCCCAATGCCCTGTGCCACGAGGGTGAGGTCGAAAATGTTGACCACCCCGTCGCCGTTGATGTCCTCCGGCGAGTTGGGGGGTAGGCGTTTCCCCAACTGCTGTGCGACGCTAATTAGATCGAGAATATTAACAACCCCATCACGATTCACATCTCCGGTCAGTAGCCGTTCCTCTACGGTGATGTGGATTTCAAGGGGACCTGCAGGGATACTTTCTTTTGAGGCGGAGCCGAATAGGAAGTTTTGAAGGGCTAATTCCGTTTCACCTTCGGATTTTGCCTTGAACCTTACATGAAGAACGGAACCGCTACCGCTCACGCCGCCTTCGCTGATCCGCCCCGCAATTAGGCCCGTAATTTTACCTGCTGCATTGTCAATACGCCCACTCTGGAAGAAAGTCGCTCCTCCATCGGTTTTCAGGAAGGCGCCTTCGCTCACGTCAAGGGCTTCAAGTCGAGAAGGATCGAAAGCGATATCGAACTGCCAGCCCGCCAAATCGGACACATTCTCCGCACGCACATCAAAGGTAAAGGTATCATCAATGTGGATTGGCGTTTCGGAAAATGCGTAGCCGATACCTGTCCCGATCGAATACTCGGCGCCGGGTTCAAAACCAAAAAATGCGCCAGTTTCGGAACCGGGCGAGAAAACCGCGACTAACAATACATTTCTCCCGTGCCGGAACGTGATCGGAAAGAAATCATTGTAATCAAGTCCCAGTCCCCTGTCTCCCAACACTTCATAGACCAAATCCCCGTTGAGCCAAACCTTTAGCCCTTCGTCGTTTCCGACGTACATGGTTGTCATCTGTTCGCGCGGCGAAAAAAGAGAAAGATGGCCGTATGTAACACCATGGTCAGGTACGGCGCGCTTCAACATATTTCCAATATTGCTCCGATCTGTAGACGGGAGAGTATGGAATGTCCAGACGTCATCGCCTACGTGTTCTCCCACCGTCGCGCCATGAGTAGCAACCTGCACCTCCGTTATGCTGCCTCCCGTCGCTTTTGCCAGTAAATCGGTACCGCTTTCCAGTCTTGCCTCCGGTAAGGCCACCCATAGCCAAGGCCCCTCAATTTTTGGACCTCCTTGTGGGAACCCCGGATTGTCGTGCGTCCCAAGGAATTTTATATTGGGACGCAATCCGTCTAGAGGAGAAAGGTCGGAGATTTCGTTTACGGAGACATCCAGCCATGTTAAATTGGTTAATCCGCTAAGCGCCGATATGTCCGAGATTTTGTTGTTGTGGAGGTTTAACCACTTCAAGTTGGATAACCCGGCAAGGGGTGATATATCTGCTACGTCGTTGTTCTCAAGATTCACACGATTTAACCCGGTCAACCCCGCGACGGGGGCTATATCCGATATTGAGTTGTAGTGCAGATACAACTCTTCTAACTCGGTTAATCCCGCCAAAGGGGTAAGATCCGATATATCTCCACCGGGAAGATATAAATGTTTCAGTTTTGTCAATCTTGCCAAGGGCGACAAATCGGATATCAGATCGCCTCCCGTGTGAATGCTTCTCAGGTTGGTTAATCCCGCCAGTGGCTGTAGATTGGGTATGTTAGTATGACTCGCAAAGAGTACCTCTAACTTGGGTAGTCCAGCAAGGGGCGTAAAGTCCTCTACTCCATGAAGAGCTAAAAACGTTAGATTCACCAATCTGGATAACTGTTTCGCGTCATGATTAACGGAAGGGGAATCGATGAAGTCAATATCTATATGTTCTAACTGGGTTAGCCCCGCTATCGGAGAGAGGTCGGAGACCTTAGACCCAGAACCGCTTATGAAGGTAAGATTTCTCAACCCCCTAAGCGGAGAGAGATCGGACACTGGATTGTCAATGAAACTTATACCTCTTAGATTGATTAAGTTTGCTATTGGTGAGAAGTCGGAAATCTGATTCTCATCGACATCCATCCGGTTTAGATTGGTCGCAAACTGTAGACCTGACAAATCCTGAATACCCCTGTTAATCGCCTCAAGTTCGCTCAGTGTTCCCATCTCCTCGGCAATAATCGGAGCATTGGCGCTTTTGCCAAGCGCTTCCGCAACTACGGCACGGAGGTTCGAATCGGGGAAATGAACCTGCCCACCCGGTAACACATCGGGCTGCGTTATGTCCGGGAGATCTACGACTGACTGCGGGTAGTCCAACGCATACATCACATCGCGGAAACTTGATGTCCAGGTGTCTCGCTTCACACGCCCGTTTGCAACCTCTAGCGCCAGCAGTCCAACATTCTGAAGTCCCGTGTTTTCACGCACCCTTTCGAGGAAGGTTTCGGTCTGCAACCCAACCACGGCTGCAGCGTATGTCGCATCTAACGGTGCCTGAAACGCTTCGTGGAAACGTGAAACCGGTTCAACACCGCCAAACGTACCGCCGGTGGCTGCAAGCGCTGCTCTGTACTGTTCCATATCTTTTCCCACAAGCGCGTCCATGTCTGATTTCTCGACGTAGAGTCGCAGCGCCTGCGCTTTGTTGTATGGCGGATTGGGATTGCTCTCTATAACTGAACGTACCTCGTCTTCAAACGTCTTCATGCCTTCCGTGTGGCAGCCGATACAGGAGATTCCGTTGCGTACCGTCGGGTCACTAGCAGCGGGGTTGGAAACGATGTTAATCGGGGCGTCGTCCAATCGCAAACCGGAAGCATTGGCAAGGTAGTAACCTTGCAACCCGTTTGGCAGATTGAAGACAACCTCTCCGCCATCGTGCGTGAAATTTAGCGGGTGGGTCAAGATGTTTTGTGTCCCCACGCTGCCGGCAAAGTCGTAGCTTTTCCAATAGGCTCCATATCGAGAGGTATGCCGCTCTACCACGCGGTTGTTAGTGGAGACACCCGAATTGTTGAATCCTGCCCGCCACACACGAACTCCGGGTGCATTGATAAGGTTTCGGGCGACATCGACCTCCAATCGGGTCTCCAAGTCCCTATCCGTCAACGGCAGCGAAAGCAGGTCATGGTAGAGTGGCGGCGTCGAAGCTGTTGCAATGAACCAGTCAATATGCACTGACGGTACATCGGTCTTCATCTGTGTCTGCAACCGCCCCAGTTGATTCCGCAGCGCTGTCTGTGTATCAAATGCAATATGGTAGGGATATTCGGCTTCTATCTTCGTCCAGCTGTCGTTGACATCCCACTCATAGTGCCGCAGGTCGATGTAGTAGATGGTAGCTTGCGGGTCGATGGGGTGTGGATTGGTGATCCCACTTCCCCATGAGAGGCTGTTGACCAGTTTATTGAGCGCTTTGTGGTACTCACGGAGTATTTCCGTTGTTTCACCAGCGTTGTAGAGATGTGTGAGTGTAAAGTAACGGGCAAAGGCGCGGTCAAACGGTTCAAGTGAGGTGAGGTGCGTTTCAATGCTTGTGAGTACTTCAGCAGGAGAGATAAAGCGACCATCGGTGATTCGCGTTGTCGCCCATTCGGGTGCTCCGGCTAGAATCCAACGTCGAATCGTGTCAATAGATTGAGCAGGAAGAGGCTGCTGTCCGAACGGCATCTGTACGCCGTTTTCGGTGGGGCCAAGCAGGCGCTTGTACAACTCGGAGGCGTCGGGGTTTCCGGGAACAACCGTGCCACCATCAATGAGTTCGCTGTGTTCCATGAGGAGCGTTTCTCGAAAGGCGCCATCCGCGCCGTGGCAGTTAAGGCAGCTCGCTTCGAAGATGGCGTAGGTGTCTTGGGCTAGTTGCGACTGGGCAGCTACATTTTGGAAGCCCAAGATGAGGAACAATAGAACGATGAGCGCCATGCAATTCGCGGAAATAAAATGATGTTTAGACATAGAGCGTATCTCCTTATAGATAACTAATCTCGTGTCGAGAAAAATGAGGTCACTCCAAAGAACGTCCTTGTTACTGTTGGGTCTCCAATCAAACGAGTGAATGACGAGGGATCAATGGCCCGATTCAGTCTCTCAAGTAACACTTTCTCCAAAGCTAGCCATAGAGCGAAAAATGAGTGTTATTTGATGATGCGCTCTACACATTGCGCTCCGCTGGAGCGCGGAATTTGGACCTATCGCATTCTATCAACATACCGATCCTCTGGATCGAAAACCTGGATTCTATGTAGTAATAGGTGTTACTTGCTGAAAGAATTATTCCGACAGGGATAGTGGCGCGCTCTCAAGTAACACTCGACATTGAGGATCTCTATCGCACTCGCTATCCGCTCGCTTGATCTCCGCTGGAGCGCGGGAATTTGGACCTATCGTATTCTATTAACATGCCGATCCTCTGGGTCGAAAACCTGGACTCTATGTAGTAATAAGTGTTACTTGCTGAAAGAATTATTCCGACAGGGATAATGGCGCGCTCTAAACTAACACCAGAGATTAATAACCCGAACTTTGAACGCTTGATGGCGTTTTCAATGCCGACGTGTGTTCGTGGATTCGCTGACGCTCAAGGTTCGCATGGGGGTCTGCGCGGCGTGTGATACCGGTAATCGAATCAACGGACTCATCCGCCTTAAACCGCATGTACAATTTCTGTTCCTTCGCCGCCATCGACGAATTTTTGAGCGCGCGATAGCAGAGCATCATATTGTAGTGTGCATTTAAATCTTCGGGGTCAACCGCTATGGTCTTCTGAAACTCCTCAATCGCTTCCTCGTACTTGCGTTGTAGGAAATGCAGTCGCCCAATTTCATTGCGCACGGTTCGATCTCGCGGGAATTGCGCCGCGGCGATTCGTAAATGCTGAATCGCTTCGTCATACTCGCCAGCCGCTTTTTTGGTGAGTGCATAAAAGTAATGCACCTTGGCACGATGAGGGCTGTTTGCAGGCAGCGTCTTCTGGATCGCAAAGGCTTTCAGAAGTACTTCGTCAGCGCCCTTCATATCCCCTTCTCGAATGCGACATCGCGCGATGTTGACCCACCCATCCATGTAATTCGGCTCAAGTTCTGTAACTTTCATAAACACGGCTTCTGCGCCCTTGAGGTCACCTTGAAGGAATAAACCGATTCCGTAATCGTTCCAACGCTCACGCAGTCCCTCTCCGGCAGAAACCTCGACCTTGGGCTTGATTGCATCGGCGTCGATAACGGTTAGCGTCGTTTTGTCTTCTGCCATGAGGACAATCGGCAGATTGGGAATCGCCTTGATTTTGCCAGCGACATCCGAGGTGTCGCCGGTGAACACCCACTGTCCATCATCGTATCCCTTATCGACCTGAAAATCGGTGTCCTCGGGATCTCGAACACCCGCATACGCCCACTGCGTATGCCACCAATTGAATTTGCGATAGTTCAGCTTGGCATGAAGATAAATCTTATCGCCGCAATCGGGTGGCACCGCTAGGCGATAATGCACCGTATCTGCCGCCCCCGGTGGAATCGTTCGCGCGTAGAGCACCGTCCGCGTTGCCCACGCGTTGCGTTTGTTGATTAGATTTCCATGTTCATCCAACATGTACGCTCGATAGAAGTGCGCCCCCGGGTCAACCGGACCGTCCCCGTCTTTGGCTTCCACCTGTCCGCTCCAGAAAATGATTCTCCCATTTTCATCGGTTGCCTTCAACTCCAACCAGATGTCGAAAGCATCAATTGTTCCGGCTGGAAAGCGATGGCCGACGCCCCTCGTTCGAACCACCACATCTACTCGAACTTCCTCCCCACGCTTCACTGCTGCATTGGATTGATTGATCGGTGCGACAATCTTGGATAGGTCTGTTAAAGTCCCGGCGGCATGTCCGAGCGTGTCTTCTTCGCCTGTCATACTGAGCACAGTTGGACGAGTTACGGGGCGATTCTCCTTTGCAAGCTGAATCGGCGTTGCTCCACTCAGTGCGAATATGTCTACGGTGACCTGCTTATTCTGCAAGAACTCGGTAACGACTTTGAGTTGTTCGTCATGCTTGTTGACAAAGGGCAGCGCGGTATTCGCGCCTGGAAAGCGATGGTCATGGACTTTGCCATCAACGTTGCCCGCGTCTCTTGACGGGACAAGCGGCATGTGGCAATCAGTACATTTCTTTGGAGATTCGGGATAATAGAATGACAACGCCCCCTGATGGGAGACACCGCTGGATTGCCATTGGTCGTAGTCGGCAAAACCGCGGAACCAACGGAAATTATTAACCGGTTCGTCCAGATGCACCTTATGGCAGGTGGAGCAGAATTCGGCGGTATTTTCGCGATGGAAGGGCTTCAAGAAACTCTTTCTGTGGGGTTCCGGGTCGAGGCGGATGAGATAGTTATGGAGCTTGCGGACTAACGGGTTTTCGCTGGCTGCAATCTCATGCAGCGGCGGATACTTTATCACGTATCCGTTGTTGCCCATCGTATCCTTAACCTTCTCGATGGAATGGCATGCTACACAAGTCAATCCCGCCTGCGCCGCAGGCGTATGCAGATTTTCCCGAATCGGTTTGTCCATCACGCCATTGAGCAGGACAGCGAGGTCATGGCACCCACCGCACCACTTGGACGGTTGAATGCCGTTAACATCCTGCATGTACATTATCGACTTGCGATACCACTGATTATTAAAGGAAGCAAAGTGATGCGCGGATTCATCCCACTGTTTGTAGATGTCGGGATGGCAGTTACTCTCGGCGCAGGTATGTGAAGTCAGGAAAAAATCGGTGGGAATAAGACCGCCGGAGTAGGTTTCGACGGAACCCGGGAAAAAATGCCCTCCGCTGCCTCCGCCCTCCTCGTACATGCTGGCTGGCGGCGAAGATGGATTCTTGACGAGATAGTCAGGATTCGGACGATAATGTTCCACAGTCCTTGCGGCGACGGAAAAAAGAATGGAGAGTGCGAGGACTGCGCCCGCCGTTTTTGCCGCTTTTTGTAGGGAAATCGACGCATTCGGTCGTCTTGCCAACGCGATTAGGTGGACGACAATTAGAAGCACGCCAAGAGTCGTTGTGGCGATATGCAGAATAAGTAGCCACCGATAAGGGCGTGTCGCGCCAACAACCATCAGGTATCCGCCGGAGGCAGCGCCAATCGCCAGACATGCCGCACTCGCTTTGCCAAGGATTGGCATACTCCTGATGTATCTGCCGGCATACACGACAAACGGAATCACCAATGCCAACCCGATCACGACATGGAGCAGGACGTTGAAGATGTAAAATAGGGTTGGCTCCCCGAAGCTGATCAGGTAAGCGCTGTTAATCAGCAGAGCGAGGGACGCAACAAATGATAACTTCGCCCACGTTTTCATGTTTAAGATTTAGCAACCTGATTCTGTTTAAGCGTTTCAATTTCCTGTTTCAGGTACCCAATCTCCCTTTGCCAGTCGCCAGATTTACGCTCCCGCAAGGCAATGATAATTTGTGGAATGCCAATCGCCACTACGATTAGAGCTATAAGAGCAATCACAACTCCCAATAGTATTTGCAGGCGTTTGTCTAGTTCCGTAAATTGATTGTCAACTTTGGCGAACTGTTCGCTAATCTTCGCCTCTTGAGCCGCCAACTTTAAGTCTATGTATTCACGAAGTCGATTCTCGCTTTTTTGGACGATTGCCTCGATTTCGCGGACATCTTCCTTCGTCAACTCTGCGAATGTCGCGGGTGCAATTAACCCAGTCATCAAAATGGTTGTCATCAGCAATTGCCACACTTTCTTTTCCTCCGTTGGTCTTTAATCTTCCGGCTCTCCGATTCACTAGCAGGCTGTATTTTACTACATCTAATCTTCTATGTCCACTTGTGCCGCCTGATTCTGGTTATTTTCAGAAACGTCCACATCATCGCTCAATCGATTTGCTTCGTCCCCGGTGCCCGTCGTCAACCGCAGAAAAACTTCCTCGAGTGTCATTTCGATTGAGCGCATCTCCAGCAAACTCCACCCGTTCCGAACAATCGTAGCCGCGATTTCCGCGCGAACATCTGTCTCCGCATTGTAACTCACGTCAAAAATGGGATTGTCGCTTTCGCTCGTTTCCCTGGATTCAACTCGATCCACACTGGGCACAGATTCGAGGGCCGTTGTCACCTCTTCCACCTGCCCGCTAACCTCAAGATAGAGTGTCTTTCCATCTCCAAGTTCCGGTTCGTCGCCTGCGCCTGTAGCAATAGAGATAGGTCTCCCTTCCGCCAGTTTGACATCGCCCGCGATGCGTCCCTCGTTAATGACAATCAAACGTTCGCAGGTCATGCTCGCTTCCGGCAGAATATGTGTGCTGAGGATGATTGTGTGTTCCTTGCCGAGTTCCTTGATGAGTTCCCTGATTTCAATGATTTGGCGCGGATCCAAACCGGAAGTCGGCTCATCGAATATCATCACATCCGGATCATGAATCAAGGCTTGTGCCAAGCCGACGCGCTGTCGGTATCCCTTGGACAACTGACCAATAATCTGATTCCGGCGCTCCGTCAAACCGCACGCCTCAATCGCCAGATCCAATCGATCGGCACGTCGGCTACGCGGCAACCCTTTAATCTTCGATATGTATTTGAGGTACTTGGAAACGGTCATCTCGGGATAAAGCGGTATGTTTTCAGGCAGATAACCGATACGCTTGCGAACCTCAAGAGATTCCCTGAAGATGTCGTAACCGGCAACAGTCGCTCTCCCACTACTGGCGGGCATAAAACACGTCAAGATACGCATGGCGGTTGTTTTGCCTGCGCCGTTGGGACCGAGAAATCCCACTACTTCCCCTTTCCCAACACGAAATGAAACGTCCTCTAATGCACGAAACGGTCCATAATTCTTCGTGAGATTTTCAACTTCAATCATCGGTCCTCTCCGCATGAAAGTTGACCTCATTCATTCGACAGGTTGAAATTATCGCATATTCTACCTGATTCTGAGGTTTCTTTACCAAACAAAAATGGCAAGTGCTTAATCGCTGAGATCAACCGACCGATCAAGGGAGCGAATAGCGACCGCGATAGAAATCCCAGGGCGATAGAGTTCCCATAGAAATCCATCCGCTGTGCCGTAAGTTACACAACTGTTACGGCATACGGAGTATGCCTACTACTTTGTTAGGTTTTCTTTGGCATAACGCCTATCTAAACACCTGGCTATTAAACACTTAACAATATAAAGTTAATCTTCCGAAGCGATTAGGAGGAATTGGGTTGGAAGGATGGAGGGGGGAAAGGCGGAAGATTCTTTTTCACATCGCCCTCAGTCTTCCGGAGCGAATGAAGGATCTCCGATTTACAATTGCAGCTTGTTTCTGGAACGGAAGGATGGGAGCTAGATAGTTAGGTTTCACTATGTCCAACCCAACCTACGGGCTGAAAAAAATTGGGTGGCGTGTTAAATGGGGAGTGCGGTCTGGATTTGCCAATCCAGACCGATTTGTCACGTCCTACTTCAAAACCACCATCCGCCGGATTTGTCGAAAGGATGGCGTGGACAATTGGTAGAAATAGAGACCGATCGCAACCGGTTCCCCATTTTCGTCCATCCCGTCCCAATAGGCTGCGCTTTCTTGTTTAATATAATATCCCGGCACTTGATCCCCTAAATCCAGCCGGCGCACCATTACGCCTCTGCTATCATAAATTGTCAACGTGACATTCCCATCTTCTGCTAACTGATACGGAATCCAGGTCTCCGGATTGAACGGATTTGGATAGTTGGGGAGCAAAAGCGTCTCATCGGGGTAAGCGCCTCGCTCTCCCGCAGGCGCACCAACAGCGGCGGGAATATCAATATTGACACCCGCCGCCCTGAGCGTGTTTAGCGTCTCCGCATTCGCCCCTGAATTCTCAAACGGATTCCCTGCAAGCCGTAAGGTTGTCAGATTCACCAATCCTGCCAGCGGTGTGACATCGGCGATCTGATTATTCCCAAGGAATAACTCGGTCAGGTTCGCCAATCTAGAGAGGGAGGAGATGCTCGAAACTTGATTGTCCTGCAGTCGTAAGCGAGTGAGTTGTGTCAAACCGGCGAGGGGTGAGATGTTCGAGATACGATTTTTAGCAAATCTCGCTGTCGTCAGGTTGGTCGCGTATTCGATTCCTGTAATGTTGCTTATTGACCTACCGGCGGCTTTGAGTTCGGTGAGGTGCAACATCTTCGCTTGGGTGGGCGTTTCGCTTGGTTGTAGGTTCAGTGAGGTACCCACGGCGGCTCTGAGATTCGCATCCGGCATCCAGGTCGCCGGATCCGGTGTCGGCGGAGGGATATTGATGGTGGCCGCTTTTGTGTTGGACGCGGTGTTGTTGTTATTTGCGGCATCGGTGGCGACATTTGCAGGCACGCTGAGCGTCACCTCCCCACTCGTCGTGGGTGTTATCGTAGCGGTATAGGCGGTGTTGCTTGAGGCAGTCCATGACGTAATGGTGGCACTCGCCGTGCCGCTCAGTGAAACGTCCGACTGCGTAAAACCGGAGACAGCCTCTGAGAAGGTGATGGTCACAGAAAATGCGCCGGTTTGCACACCCGAAGGCACAGAAAGGCTTACACTCGGTCGGTCCATATCCACCTTCACTGTTCTTGTGTTGGACGTGGTGTTGTTGTTATTCGCCGCATCGGTGGCACCACCCGCGGGGACATGGAGCGTCACCTCCCCACTCGTCGTGGGTGTTATCGTAGCGGTATAGGCGGTGTTGCTTGAGGCAGTCCATGACGTAATGGTGGCACTCGCCGTGCCGCTCAACGAAACGTCCGACTGCACAAAGCCGGAGACAACCTCTGAGAAGGTGATGGTCACAGAAAAGACGCCGGTCTGTACACCGGAAGGTACAGAAAGGCTTACACCCGGTGGATCCATATCCACGCTGACTGTTTGTGTGTTGGACGCTGTGTTATTGTTGCTCGCCGCATCAATAGCGACATTTGCAGGCACGCTGAGCGTCACCTCCCCACTCGTCGTCGGTGTAATCCTAACGGTGTAGGTAGTGTTGCTTGAGGCAGTCCATGACGTAATGGTGGCACTCGCCGTGCCGCTCAGCGAAACGTCCGACTGCGCAAAGCCGGAGACAGTCTCTGTGAAGGTGATGGTCACAGAAAAGACGCCGGTCTGCACACTCGACGGCACAGAAAGGCTTACACTCGGTCGGTCCATATCCACGCTGACCGCTTTTGTGTTGGACGCGGTGTTGTTGTTATTTGCGGCATCAATAGCGACATTTGCAGGCACGCTGACCGTCGCCTCTCCACTCGTCGTGGGTGTTATCGCCGCGGTGAAGGTCGTGTTGTCACTGTTAGCACTCCACGCCGTGATTGAGGCACTCGCCGTGCCGCCAACCGAGAGGTCGGACTGCGTAAACCCAGACACCGACTCCGTGAACGTGATTGTCGCATTAAACGCACCGGTCTGTGTACCCGATGGTACAGAAATGCTAACACCGGGTGATTCAGTATCCACACTGACAGTCACCGTCTGTGAGGTGGCAGCGGTGTTTTGATTGTTTGCAGCGTCGGTCACAACGGCTGCGTTGATGTTGAGCGTCACACTCCCGCTGGTAGTGGGGGTTAGCGTGGCGGTGTAGGTCGTGTTGCTTGAGGCAGTCCATGACGTAATGGTAGCACTCGCCGTGCCGCTCAGCGAAACGTCCGACTGCGCGAAACCCGAAACCGGCTCTGAGAAGGTGATGGTCACAGAAAATGCGCCGGTTTGCACACCCGAAGGTACAGAAACGCTTGCACTCGGTCGGTCCATATCCACCTTCACTGTTCCTGTGTTAGACGCGGTGTTGTTGTTATTAGCGGCGTCGGTGGCGATATTTGCAGGCACGTTGAGTGTCACACTCCCGCTGGTCGTAGGTGTTATCGTGGCGGTGTAGGCGGTGTTGCTTGAGGCAGTCCATGACGTAATGGTAGCACTCGCCGTGCCGCTCAGCGAAACGTCCGACTGCGCAAAGCCGGAGACAGCCTCTGAGAAGGTGATGGTCACAGAAAAGACGCCGGTTTGCACACCGGAAGGTACAGAAAGGCTTACACTCGGTCGGTCCATATCCACGCTGACTGTTTTAGTCTCGGAGGCGGTGTTGGTGTTACTCGCCGCATCGGTGGCACCACCCGCGGGGACATGTAGCGTCACCTCCCCACTCGTCGTGGGTATTATCGTGGCGGTGTAGGTAGTGTTGTCTGTAGTCGTCCACGCGGTGATGGTGGTATTCGCTGTACCGGTGAGGGAAAGGTCTGTTTGCTCAAAGCTGGAAACTACCTCGGTGAAGGTAATTGTTGCATCAAACGCACCGTTCTGCACACCCGAAGGCATAGAAATACTGGCACCCGGTGGAGACGTATCCGTCGGAGCGAGAGCCCTCACGTGTTTTTCAAGCGTTTGAATGGCATCTTGCGGGACGGCACTTGAGCTGCCAAGTGCTCGGATGTCTTGCCGAAGTGCTGTTAGGCGGGTAGAGGACGGAGTGGCAGCACCGGCACCACCGATATTCGTCCCTATCCGTCCCTCTACCATGTTGAAGTCCATAATATCCACCTCGCCATCTCTATTTACATCCGGATTTCCTTCCTCCGGGTCACCCACAATCGGTTGCCCGAACCTCAGACCGACTTCAAACAGATCGAAGATATCAACGTCACCATCCCGGTCGACATCCTCCGGCAAGATTAACACCGTGACAGGCGCTGCGGAACGGTTGCCGGCAGTACCTGCCATCGCAGCCCCACTTTCTACCGTGAGTACCAATGTACCGCTATGCGTTGGGGTGAGTGTGGCAGTGTAGTGCGCGCCGCCGGAGTCTGCCACCCAGTTGCTAATTCTGGTTCTAGCCGTCCCGGTGCGTAAAAGTTCGTCCTGAACAAAGCCCGTCACAGCCGCACTGAATTCGACTATCACTTCAAAGGGGGCGTGCTGTGCTCCTGTGGGCGGCATAATACTGACGGTCGGGCGGCTGATGTAGTTTGAGATGGCAACAGTTTTTGCTTCTGCGGGGGTGTTCCCATTATCCGCGAGATCTCGTGCGACATTGGCAGGCACGTTGAGCGTCACCTCGCCGTTTGCGGGGGGGGGGTAAGTGTGGCGGTGTAGGTGATGTTGTCTGTAGTCGTCCACGCGGTGATGGTGGCATCCACCGTGCCGCTGAGAGAAAGGTCAGACTGCGTAAAACCTATCACCGCTTCACTGAAGGTGATGGTTACATCAAATTCACCCGTTTGCTCACCTGATGGCACGTTAATACTGACCGTGGGGCGCGTCGTGTCTGCTTGGTCAGGAAAGTCTACCTTAATAAATGTCACCGTAGGGACGTTCCTGTTCCCCGCTGCATCTTGTGCGACACCGCTAGGCACTCGAATTTTTAGGTTGCCCTGCTCCGTAGGTGTGATGGTGGCGGTGTAGCGAGCACCGTCGGGGTTTGCGGCCCAATCCGTAATGTTGGCTGAGGTGTTCCCTGCGACACTAACTTTGAGGTCTGTCTGCTCAAAACCGGAAACGGGCTCACTGAATACGACTTCTATTTTAAAGATTCCGGTTACCCTTATCTCTTCAATAATATCGGTCCGCTTGCCCGACGACACCACAATCGTCACCCCGGGTCCCCGTAGCACCTCAATCCTCGCACTAGGCGGCACAATGTCTTCGTCTTCGGCAGCCCCATCAATCCAGACAGTCACTGATTGCTTTGCGGATTGAACGTTCCACGAATCATTATCAGCGGCTTGTGCCACATTGGCAGGCACCCAAATCCCCACATTCGCGTTTTTCGTCACCTTGACTTTCGCGGTGTAATTTTTCGCCGTGTAGTTCGGATTGTCATCCTGCCCACTCCACTCCGTGATGGAGACACGCCTTTTGGCTTTGGGAGCATCCTTGTCTTCGGGCGCGCCGAGTATGAGGTCATCCAGCACAAAACCGGTTACAACTTCGTCAAACTTAATGACTACGTAGAATATCACCGGGGCGGTGTCGGTGCCGGCAAACGGCGGGGTCCCGGTGGCATATTTCGTCCCATCCCTCTCCACTATTATCAGCGGCTCCGGCCCGTCCTCCGCAATCGGGTCACCGGGGGCCGTCGGATTTACCGGCACTGTATATGCTTCCGAGGCAATGTTCCGGTTGCCGGCTTCATCTTGTGCGACACCGTCAGGCACTTGAATGGTTAGGTTGCCCTGCGTCGTAGGGGTAATGGTGGCGGTGTAGGCTGTGCCACTCCCCGTCAGCGTTGCAGTGGCAGTGACACCGGTCAGCGTGATGTCTCCCGCTGCAAAGCCGGTCACCGATTCACTGAAGGTGATGGTCACATCAAATTCACCTGTCTGCTCTCCCGATGGCACACTGATACTGACCGTAGGCTGTGTCGGATCTACCTGTACAGTATGCGTTTGGGAGGCAGTGTTGTAGTTTCCTGCGGCATCCTGTGCGCCGTTAGCTGGCACTTGAATCGTCAGCGTGCCTGTGCTTGTGGGGGTAATGGTGGCGGTGTAGGTTGTGCCACTCCCCGTCAGCGTTGCAGTGGCAGTAACACCAGTCAGCGTGATGTCCCCCGCCACAAAGCCGGTCACCGATTCACTAAATGTGATGGTCACATCAAATTCACCCGTCTGCTCCCCCGATGGCACGCTAATACTGACCGTGGGCCGTGTCGGATCTACCTGTACAGTATGCGTTTGGGAGGCAGTGTTGTAGTTTCCTGCGGCATCCTGTGCGCCGTTAGCTGGCACTTGAATCGTCAGCGTGCCTGTGCTTGTGGAGGTGATAGTGGCGGTGTAGGTTGTGCCACTCCCCGTCAGCGTTGCAGTGGCAGTGACACCGGTCAGCGTAATGTCCCCCGCTGAAAAGCCGGTCACCGATTCACTAAATGTGATGGTCACCGTAAACACCCCGTTTTGCACACCCGATGGCACGCTAATACTGACCGTGGGGCGTGTCGTGTCTGCCGGGAGATTTACAGCAACTGTTTGCTGTGTTGCAGCGGTGTTTGGGTTGCCTGCGGTATCCGTTGCGACATTCGCAGCGACGTTGAACACAAGGTTTCCTGTGCCGCTTGGCAGGATGGTTGCTGTGTAGGCTGTGTCCCCGTCTTGTCCAGTCCAGTTGGTAATCGTCGCGCCGGCTGTGCCAGTAGTAGTAAAAGTCAACTCGTTCTGTACAAAACCGTTCACCGCCTCGCTGAACTCTACGGTCACCATAAACTCACCCGTTTGTACACCCGATGGCACACTGATACTGACCGTGGGTTGTGTCGGATCTACCTGTACAGTATGTGCTTGGGAGGCAGTGTTGTAGTTTCCTGCGGTATCTTGGGCGACATCTGCCGGCACTTGAATCGTCAGCGAGCCGGTGCTTGTGGGCGTTATAGTGGCGGTGTAGGTTATGCCACTCCCCGTCAGTGTTGCGGTGGCAGTGGCACCCGTCAGCGTGATGTCCCCCGCCACAAAGCCGGTCACCAATTCACTAAAGGTGATGGTCACCGTAAACACCCCGTTTTGCACACCCGATGGCACACTAATACTCACCGTGGGGCGCGTCGCGTCTGCCGCGGTATTTACAGCAACTGTTTGCTGTGTTGCATCGGTGTTTGGGTTGCCTGCGGTATCCGTTGCGACATCCGCAGCGACGTTGAACACAAGGTTGCCTGTGCCCGTTGGCATGACAGTCGCTGTGTAGGTTGTGTTCCCGTCTTGCCCAGTCCAGTTGGTAATCGTCGCATCTGCTGTGCCGGTAGTAGTAAAAGTCAACTCGCTCTGTACAAAACCGTTCACCGCCTCACTGAACTCTACGGTCACCATAAACTCACCCGTCTGCTCGCCCGATGGCACGCTAATACTGACCGTGGGCTTTGTGACATCTACCTGTACAGTATGCATTTGGGAGGCAGTGTTGTAGTTGTCTGCGGTATCTTGGGCAACGTTAGCCGGCACTTGAATTGTCAGTGTGCCTGTGCTTGTGGGGGTGATAGTGGCGGTGTAGGTTGTGCCACTCCCCGTCAGCGTTGCAGTGGCAGTAACACCAGTCAGCGTGATGTCCCCCGCTGAAAAGCCGGTCACCGATTCACTAAATGTGATGGTCACCGTAAACGCACCCGTTTGCGTGGTTGTTGGCACACCCGTAATCTCGACACTGGGGCCGGTCTCGTCCGGGAGGTTTACATTAACGGTCTTCTGTACTGCAGCGATGTTCTGCTCTTGGAGGTCAGCTAATGTTGCGTCTGTGGGACTCGCGTCTCCTACCGGTGGCTCAATGTTCAACGTTAGGAATAAACCATTTTGGAATGACTGACGGAGTACTGCCCGCCGCGTCCCGTCTGCCGCACCCGCGGTAACATTTAACACTACATCTCCATCAGCAGCCGGTGTAATCCTAGCGGTGTATCGATCTCCCGTGATGTTTGCATCCCAACTCGTGATTACGGCGTTCGCTGCACCACTGATAGATAAGTCTGATGGTTCAAAACCTACTACCGGCTGACCAAACGAAATCGCCACATCAAACGCACCTGTTTGCACACTCGTCGGCACAGTTATCTCTGCCGCAGGGAGTTCAAGGAACGGATTATCCCAAAGGCTTAATACCCAATAACCCTCCCCTGAAAGCGGTGTCAGATCTAGAATGTTATTGTTATAGAGGTGTAAAATCGTCACACTGGGCAATCCAGCGAGGGGGGTGAGGTCACGAATACTATTGTCATAGAGTTCTAACCGGAATACCTCTGTTGCATACTCCAGACCGGTGAGGTCGGTTATCCCTTTGGCCCCGGCAAACAGCTCGTCCAACTCTTGCATCGCTGTTTGTGTAAGGAGCACATTGTCCGCCAATCCGAACCTGTTGCGCACTTCTCTGCGTAGGTTAGCGTCCGGCATCCAGATTGTCTCGTCAGGAATCTCTACTTGAACCCGTTTCTCTGTTGCGGCAGTATTTCTATTCCCCGCAGCATCTTGGGCGACATCTACAGCAACGTTCAACACCACAACCCCATCATTTGTTGAGATAATAGTTGCCGTGTAGTCTGTGCCACCGGTTTGTGGTTGCCAATCAGTAATCGTAGCCCCTGCTGTGCCTGTTACAGAGAGCTCCGTCTGTTCAAAATCGGTCACTGCTTTACTGAATACGACTGTCACTTCAAACCTCTCAGTCTGTACGCCCGATGGCACATCAATCCGTGTCGTCGGAAGTGCCATGTTTACATTAACGGTCTTCTGTACTGCAGCGATGTTCTGCTCTTGGAGGTCAGCTAACGTTGCATCCGTGGGACTCGCGTCTCCTACCGGTGGCTCAATGTTCAACGTTAGGAATAAACCATTTTGGAATGACTGACGGAGTACTGCCCGCCGCGTCCCGTCTGCCGCACCCGCGGTAACATTTAACACTACATCTCCATCAGCAGCCGGTGTAATCCTAGCGGTGTATCGATCTCCCGTGATGTTTGCATCCCAACTCGTGATTACGGCGTTCGCTGCACCACTGATAGATAAGTCTGATGGTTCAAAACCTACTACCGGCTGACCAAACGAAATCGCCACATCAAACGCACCTGTTTGCACACCTGACGGTACAGTTATCTCTGCCGCAGGGAGTTCAAGGAACGGATTATCCCAAAGGCTTAATACCCAATAACCCTCCCCTGAAAGCGGTGTCAGATCTAGAATGTTATTGTTATAGAGGTGTAAAATCGTCACACTGGGCAATCCAGCGAGGGGGGTGAGGTCACGAATACTATTGTCATAGAGTTCTAACCGGAATACCTCTGTTGCATACTCCAGACCGGTGAGGTCGGTTATCCCTTTGGCCCCGGCAAACAGCTCGTCCAACTCTTGCATCGCTGTTTGTGTAAGGAGCACATTGTCCGCCAATCCGAACCTGTTGCGCACTTCTCTGCGTAGGTTAGCGTCCGGCATCCAGATTGTCTCGTCAGGAATCTCTACTTGAACCCGTTTCTCTGTTGCGGCAGTATTTCTATTCCCCGCAGCATCTTGGGCGACATCTACAGCAACGTTCAACACCACAACCCCATCATTTGTTGAGATAATAGTTGCCGTGTAGTCTGTGCCACCGGTTTGTGGTTGCCAATCAGTAATCGTAGCCCCTGCTGTGCCTGTTACAGAGAGCTCCGTCTGTTCAAAATCGGTCACTGCTTTACTGAATACGACTGTCACTTCAAACCTCTCAGTCTGTACGCCCGATGGCACATCAATCCGTGTCGTCGGAAGTGCCATGTTTACATTAACGGTCTTCTGTACTGCAGCGATGTTCTGCTCTTGGAGGTCAGCTAACGTTGCATCCGTGGGACTCGCGTCTCCTACCGGTGGCTCAATGTTCAACGTTAGGAATAAACCATTTTGGAATGACTGACGGAGTACTGCCCGCCGCGTCCCGTCTGCCGCACCCGCGGTAACATTTAACACTACATCTCCATCAGCAGCCGGTGTAATCCTAGCGGTGTATTGATCTCCCGTGATGTTTGCATCCCAACTCGTGATTACGGCGTTCGCTGCACCACTGATAGACAAGTCTGATGGTTCAAAACCTACTACCGGCTGACCAAACGAAATCGCCACATCAAACGCACCCGTTTGCACACCTGACGGTACAGTTATCTCTGCCGCAGGGAGTTCAAGGAACGGATTATCCCAAAGGCTTAATACCCAATAACCCTCCCCTGAAAGCGGTGTCAGATCTAGAATGTTATTGTTATAGAGGTGTAAAATCGTCACACTGGGCAATCCAGCGAGGGGGGTGAGGTCACGAATACTATTGTCATAGAGTTCTAACCGGAATACCTCTGTTGCATACTCCAGACCGGTGAGGTCGGTTATCCCTTTGGCCCCGGCAAACAGCTCGTCCAACTCTTGCATCGCTGTTTGTGTAAGGAGCACATTGTCCGCCAATCCGAGCCTGTTGCGCACTTTTCTGCGTAGGTTAGCGTCCGGCATCCAGATTGTCTCGTCGGGTTCTACGTGCACGGTATGGGTGTCTGAGGCAGTGTTCCCGTCCCCTGCAGCATCTTGGGCGACACCTGCCGGGACTCGAATCGTCACATCGCCATCGGCAGTGGTAGCGGGTGTGATGGTAGCGGTATAGATCCTGTCCCTTCCTGTCACATTTGTCACAGTGGCACTCTCGCCACCGAGCGTGATGTCCCTCGCGGTAAAATCACTCACCGATTCATTGAAGGTGATGGTCACCGTAAATGGCCCGAATTGCACGTCCATCGGCACTGTGATCGTGACATTCGGAGCTACGTTGGTGACATTGATGGTGACTACGGTTGACCCCACACGCATGAAATTGACAGGATCTTGTAGTTGGCTCTGCCATGCTTCGACTTCTACCGTATACGAACTCTTAGTCTCAAAATCCACGGCTGCATGGGTTTTCAACTGACCGGTGCTTTTGTCAATGCGAAATGACAGGGCATCGGTGCCGCTAAGGCGATACTCGTCTTGGTTACCGCCAAAATTATGTGCTGTCACTGGAGCACCGATATTCGTGCCGCTCGCCGTATTTTCTGCCACTGAGAGGGCAGCCACATCGTGAAAATGTACAGTACCATCGCTATTATGCGCATAAACGGTGCGTTGTATACCACAGACCACGACCATCGCCGCGAAAATTAAGGCTATGATTTTTTTATATGCTCCTCGGGAATTCATAATGATTTCCGTTGTCATTGTGTCTACTTATACCATTTCGCTTGAATAATAGTGCATATGATTTTTGGTTACATTCAAGCGAGTGATCAACTGAGTGGTTAGCGAAGGCGATAGAAAATCCCGATAGAGATCCCTTCATTGCGCATCTTCTGTAGGAGCGATTTCCTGGTCACGACCGCCTTGCGGGGCAAGGCAAAAAGATCTCTATCGCCCTCGCTATCCACTCGGTTGATCCTGCCTACGGTAGCGACCTCCCGTTGTCGCGTAAGTCCTATATGTGTAAATATGAGTGTAAATGACTAATGACTATAGAGACGGAGCTAGACAATTGCCGGTTTAGAATCGCAAGGTATGCCTCTGAGAACGTCCAACAGGAATGACATAATGACATAATGAGATAATACGAGAACGCCGCAAGATGTGTTTCCAATAAAACCTCCGCAGTGCTTGTGTACTTCCCAACCTACGAATTGAAGTGCGCAAGACCTTCCATACTACACTACGGGGTAGCTGTCTGAACTCGCCGAATGAGGTTCCAACATTTTGTGGTTGTCATTTGCTAGATTCTGGAACATAATATCTAGGTACTCAATCTGTCCACGGTGGCACGAGAACCAACGAGAGCGATTCTCTAGCGAGAGGGAGACCCCTTATGAAACAAGCTGAAACGACAACCCAACCCGACTACACCTCAAAAGTTCCGAAATATACGTTTGCTGACACGATCGAAGAGCAGGAGGCACAACTCAAAACCAATCCGTTGATGCTGAGGCTGATTGAGGCGCGCAAAGCGATATCCGGCGACAAACACCGTCCAATTTATCACTACGTCAACCCGGAGCACACCCTCAACGATCCCAACGGTATCTGTTTCTGGCAGGGGCGGTGGCATCTTTTCTATCAAGCCTATCCCCCGGAGGATTCACGCCAACACTGGGGGCATGCCATCAGCGACGACTTAATCCACTGGCGAGACCTACCCTATGCAATCTACCCGAACCCGGAAAGGTGCTGTTACTCCGGTTCGGCGTTTGTCGAGGAAGATCGGGTAATCGCGATGTACCATGGCACGGAGGTGGGTAACATGGTTGCCGTGTCGAGCGATCCCCTTCTGTTGAATTGGGAGAAGGTCACGGGCAACGCTGTTATTCCGATGAAAAGCTCCGACGGGTCGCCGCTCCCGTATCGAGTCTTCGATCCGTGCATTTGGAAGAAAGATGGTATGTACTACTCGCTCTCGGGCGGGACACTGCCTAACGGTCCCGGCGGTATGCCCGTGCGTGCAAATTTCCTGTTTCGGTCAAAGGACTTGGCAACCTGGGAATATCTGCACCCGTTCGTCGAAGACGACCGCTTTACACTGGTGGGCGATGACGGCGCTTGCCCGTACTTCTGGCCAATCGGCGATCGTCATATCCTGCCGTTCTTTAGCCACATGAGCGGCGGACAGTATTTGTTAGGCGATTATGACAAAGATCGGGATAAATTCGTCGTCACGGCACACGGTAAATTTACCTTTGGGGCATCACACCCCGCCGCCTCACACGCTCCATCGGCTACCCCGGACAGAAAAGGTGGAGTCATCATCATCTTCAACATGAACGCGGGCAGGGACACCATAGGGTGGAATCAGATTATGTCGTTGCCGCGGCGACTAACGGTGGTAGGCGAGAACGAGCTGGGGATGGAACCCGCGGGGGACATTGAATCGTTGCGATACAACCATCAGCACGTTGGCAGCACGAAACTCCCCGCCAATCAGGAAGTCGTGCTAGACGAGATCCGTGGAGATTCTATGGAACTCTTCGCCGAAATCGAAGCGACGGATGCACCGATGGCCGGCATGGTGGAACTAAACGTCTTCCGTTCACCGGACAAAGAGGAGTTTACGCGAATTGTGTTCTTCAGGAACCGGGGCTTAAGGAATCGGGACGCCGGTGGGCACGACAGCGTGATTACGATAGATTCTTCCTATTCATCCACGCTCCCCGACGCACGCCCTCGACCTCCCGAGACAGCGCCCGTGTCAATCGGAACGGAGGAGTCGCTCAAGCTGCGCGTGTTTGTTGACAGAAGTGTCGTCGAGGTATTCGTCAACGGGAAACAGTGTGTCGCGGTACGCGTATATCCCGAGCGAGAGGATAGCACCGGCGTCTCGATACGCTCCCAAAGTCAAGACGCGACGCTGAAATCGCTCGACGCGTGGCAGATGAGGAATATCTACGAATAATTCTTTGTCCGGTTATTCGACCAATGCGCCACCGCAGGATGATCCGCAGCCTGCCGTACATCCGAAACAGTGAAATTCCGTTTGAATCGCTCGATTCATCAGCAGGTCGGAATTGAAATCCTTGATAGTTTGTGGAAACTCCGCACCTACGGGTAGCTTGAGCGCGTAATTGAAGTCGCAATCGTACAATCGTCCATCCCAGCCCACATGAATCTGGTGACGGCACATCAATCCGTCCAATGTTCCCGGATTAAAGGAGTCTCGAAGCAGTCGGTTATAATCTTCGAGTTTATTCTCCCGCTTCAAATCGCTGCGAAATTGACCGATTGGCATGTTCGTAATGGTCAAAAGACGGGAAAATTTGATCCCGAATCTCTCCCGCAGTTCATGCTTATAATCCGCCTCAAGTTCGAGGGAATTTGGCGGGAGCGTAGCGTCTACCGGATTGTATACCAGATTCAAGGGCAGCTGCCGGTCTATCCCATATCCGCACTTGTTGAGTACTCTTAGCGCTTGGATGCTTTTTTCGTAAATTCCCGTGCCTCGTTGTGTATCCACATTCTCCTTCAAGTAACATGGCAGCGACGCACAAAGTTCGACCTGATGGTCGCGGAAAAACTCCGGCAAGGTTTCAAACCCGCTTTCAAGCAAGATTGTCAGATTCGTCCTCACCATTACGGGCAGGTTCTTACCGCGCAACGCGGCAATAAATCGCTGGAAGTGAGGGTGCATTTCCGGGGCGCCTCCGGTTATGTCGACGAGCTTGGCACGCACATTCTCCGCAGCCGCTATCACATATTCCATCGTAGTCCAATCCATCGCCTCCTTTCGACGCGGAGAGGACACGACGTGACAATGGACGCACTCCAAGTTACACCTTAGACCAATATTGACCTGAATCGTCTCAATATCTAAGCCGCTTAGTCCCTTCCCATTGTAACGCCCAATTTCCTTTTCAAATGCATTCATCAATTTAGCCTCGCCTTACAATCGTACGAACTCATTGCTTTGCCTTGGGTGATAGGTTGTAATAGTATCGCAATTGCGCACTTGGCAGTGAATACAGTTGGGTTTCACTGCGTTCAACCCAACCTACGGGCTGTACCACTCCATACGTTATCGATGTCACTGACCGTAGATTGTCGTATCGGGATGGTAACGCGCCCAAGCGAACCAGTAGACATTGATTGACGTCAACCGCTCAAGCTGCTTTCCTTTGTACTTACCCTCCGTGGCAAGACCGGTGATAAGGTTCCATGTCGTTTCGGAGCTATCCACGGCAAAATACTCTTTAGACCACTCGAAGACTAACGGCATTCCATCAAGCGTGCGTTTGTACACAGCGGTAGCGCCGGAGTTTTGATCGTGAAACACCAGTATTGGAACATGACTGATACGGTCATTAAGGACTGGCTGACCCTCAAACGCCGAAAATGGGTAAGCCCGATGTTGGTCGTGATGTTTCACGCCCACAACCAGTTCCTTATTGTTTAGACGGGTGTCGGAATACTGCATACCGCTGACGCCTGTCTCCTGCCCTGCGTGATATTGCGCGTAACTATCGCGCCTCTGTTCCTCAATCAATGAAGATTTATCGAAATAGACTGGCACAGAAAGTACCTTTGTCGCCGGGAAATTCAATCGCCATGTTTGCCAGTTGATTTTGGGCATCGCCGCCAATGTCTTTAGGCTTTTCCCTTTGAGTTTTCCCTGTATGGCTTCGCCCGTGATGTGAGACCAAAGCGATCGAGTTTGATGGTCGTACATGACAAGTGCATCACGCCATAGCTTGCCGGAGACACCGAATGTGTAGGTTTGTCCGTCAAGTTCGCGGCTATACACGACAGCCGAATTACACAACGGTCACCACGTGGTCGCAATCTTAATTCCGCCGACAACATCGTTGACAATTTCGTGTCCGTTTAGCAGATAAATCGAGTAGGCATGCTGCTCGCCGTTGAAATTCACTCCGATAACCGGAGCATCATCGCCCAATTTCGCTTCATTTGCAGTTACAAACCGTGGATTTCTGATTGCCGGAATCGCATCAAAGGGTAGAAGCGTCTGAATGGCGTCCCTTGAATAATCTACTTCTGCCGCCGTGACGGCACGGGTTGTGTTCGCACTTGGAACGCATCCGAGCAACAGAGACAGGCTAATGGCCAGTAGGGAGGTCAAATTCTTGTCCATTTCTCAAGTCCGGCACTCATTCTGTTGAAGTTCTAAAGCTTGGTGAATTTTAGCACATCATTACGCCGTTCTGCAATGTACGCTCTCACATCCCGTACGGACTTGCAGAAATAATACTATTTCTCTAAAATGTTTGTGCATTGATTGCGTGAATCAGGTAAAGAAACTTGCGTGGAGCGGAACAAGAAGCCTTGTCTCCGCACACAGTCGGCGGGGCAAGATGCCCCGCCTACGGAGTAAGTGAACGATATAGCAAAGACATCATATGCACTATTATTCAAGCGAAATGGTATAAGTAGATTCTGAGATTGGAACGGTGTGCCCACCGTACAGAGATGCACCGTACATTGGACGGCACTAGCGGGCAACAGTCAGATCTCTTTTCACGCGACATTCAAGAAAGGTTGGCGGGCAGTAGGAAAGAAGATTGTTGATTTTCTGAACTCCGATTGGTCGCCAAGAGTGTTGGATGCCACACCGTCAGGCAAAAAAAGAATGTCCTACAGGAGTACTGAGGTTCAGGTCAATTTGAATTGCGAAAACCTTGCGTTGGTGGTATAATGCGAACCAGGTTAGTCATGCATTGCATCACACAGGTCGGTGTTTTCGAGCGACCGGTTCTGTCATGCACTAAGCTATAGCGCAGACACGATGAAAAAAGCGCGCTCATTCGCACGTTTGACGATGAATATACGCGTGAAACAATCGCGGAATACGTGGCGCGGTGTGTTTGCAGATTGATAACTACATGTAACGGGAAGACATTGACGAGCAAATTTCAGTTAAACGATTAACAGTTGCACGTAATTTTTTTGAGGGGGTCCATCAGCGATGAGTTGGATACTAATGGGACAGATCGCCGCATTGATCGCTCTGTATGTCGGAGGTATATTCTCGGTCGCGCACATTGTGGGCAAGCGTGTAGACGATTTGAGTAAGAACATGAGTAATCGTTTCGATGACTTCGGCAAGCATATCGACCAACGATTCGAGCACATGGACCAGCGATTCAACGATCTCCGCGCGCAGATGAGCCGAGAGCATGATGCTTTGGCTCAAAAAGTCGATGCTATTGACCGGAAGTTGGACGCTCACATTAGTAACTACGAAATACATAGAGTAACTGAATCTGAGTAATATTCGCGGCGGCATAACGAACAGTTGGAATCTGGCAGCACTGATTTTGGTGATGGTAATTGCCTTTGTAGATCGGCTCTTGAACAATCATGGCTTGGTCCCCCGGTACGATAGGCAAACGGATTGTAGGATTAGGTCGAATCTTAACAAGGGCATGAACAATCTCCGTTCCCAGTTGCCCCGACAGGCTATTATAGACGAGCGAATTTCAGCTAGACGATTAACAGTTGGACGTAATTATATTGAGGAGGTTCATAACGATGAGTTGGATACTGATGGGACAGATCGCCGCGCTTATCGCTCTGTATGTCGGAGGTATATTCTCGGTCGCACACATTGTCGGCAAGCGTGTAGACGATTTGAATAAGAACATGAGTTTACGTTTTGACGACTTTGGCAACCGCATTAACCAGCGATTTGATGACTTTGGCAAGCACATTGAACATCGATTCGATGACTTTGGCAAGCACATTGAACATCGATTTGATGACTTTGGCACGCACATTGAACATCGATTCGAGCACATTAACCGACAATTTGAGCACATTGACCAACGATTCGAGCACATGGACCAACGATTCGAGCACATGGACCAACGATTCAACGATCTCCGCGCGCAGATGAGCCGAGAGCATGATGCTTTGGCTCAAAAAGTCGATGCTATTGACCGGAAGTTGGACGCTCACATTTGTAACTACGAAATACATAGAGTAACTGAATCTGAGTAATACTCGCGGCGGTATAACGAACAGTTGGAATCTGGCAGCACTGATTTTAGTGATGGGAATTGCCTTTGTAGATTGGCTCTTGAACAATCATGGCTTGGTCCCCCGGTACGATAGGCAAACGGATTGTAGGATTAGGTCGAATCTTAACAAGGGCATAAGCAATCTCTGTTCCCAGTTGCCCCGGCAGGCTATTATAGACGAGCGAATTTCAGCTAGACGATTAACAGTTGCACGTACTTCTAATGGGGAGGTTCATAACGATGAGTTGGATACTGATGGGACAGATCGCCGCGCTAATCGCCCTGTATGTTGGTGGCATCTTATCGGTCGCGCACATTGTGGGCAAGCGTGTAGACGATTTGAGCAAGAACATAAATAATCGTTTCGATGACTTCGGCAAGCATATCGACCAACGATTCGAGCACTTCGCAAAGCATATTGACCAGCGATTTGAGCATATTGACCAGCGATTTGAGAACATCGACCAACGATTTGAGAACATCGACCAACGATTCAACGATCTCCGCGCGCAGATGAGCCGGGAGCATGATGCTTTGGCTCAAAAAGTCGATGCTATTGACCGGAAGTTGGACGCTCACATTAGTAACTACGAAATACATAGAGTAACTGAATCTGAGTAATATTCGCGACGGCATAACGAACAGTTGGAATCTGACAGCACTGATTTTAGTGATGGGAATTGCCTCTGTAGGTCGGCTCTTGAACAATCATGGCTTGGTCCCCCAGTACGATAGGCAAACGGATTGTAGGATTAGGTCGAATCTTAACAAGGGCATAAGCAATCTCTGTTCCCAGTTGCCCCGGCAGGCTATTATAGACGAGCGAATTTCAGCTAGACGATTAACAGTTGCACGTACTTCTAATGGGGAGGTTCATAACGATGAGTTGGATACTGATGGGACAGATCGCCGCGCTAATCGCCCTGTATGTTGGTGGCATCTTATCGGTCGCGCACATTGTGGGCAAGCGTGTAGACGATTTGAGCAAGAACATAAATAATCGTTTCGATGACTTCGGCAAGCATATCGACCAACGATTCGAGCACATAGACCAACGATTCGAACACATGGACCAACGATTCAACGATCTCCGCGCGCAGATGAGCCGAGAGCATGATGCTTTGGCTCAAAAAGTCGATGCTATTGACCGGAAGTTGGACGCTCACATTTGTAACTACGAAATACATAGAGTAACTGAATCTGAGTAATACTCGCGGCGGTATAACGAACAGTTGGAATCTGGCAGCACTGATTTTGGTGATGGTAATTGCCTTTGTAGATCGGCTCTTGAACAATCATGGCTTGGTCCCCCAGTACGATAGGCAAACGGATTGTAGGATTAGGTCGAATCTTAACAAGGGCATAAGCAATCTCTGTTCCCAGTTGCCCCGGCAGGCTAGTACACGTTGGCGGAAATAGTTAAGTGGATTAAACGGTTAAGGGGCGCCTTTGTACGCCCACTTAAACTGTACATTCACTGACGGTGCGATTAGAAAATCGCACCTACCTTTACTGAACATATAACTCATACGGCAATTATGCCAAGTTGTACTAGTCTCGTTAATAGAAGAATCCCAATGTTTTACCCTTGGGAGTACGTCAAAGGCAATAGGCTCTAATTCTGAATCCCCAAATTGCGCCTCCCGACCCATACTCCTAATAAAGGATATCAATAAAAGCTCCACGCGGAACAACAATTCTTTCTTCATAAAATCTGCCATCATCAAATCGTCGATTTCCCTTCGTCATTTTCTCTTATCTTCCCTGCAATCATCAAATCCCCGATTTCCATCCTGATTTGACGATCAAACTCACACCCCACGGGCAAGCGTTAAGTAATTTGAATTGCTAACACTTGGCTTTGGTGGTATAATGCGAAAGAAGTCAATCATGCGCCGCATCGCACGGGTCGGTGTCTCCGAGCGGCCGGTTTTGTCGTACATTAAGTCATAGTGCAAGAAACCGGTCCGTAGCGCAATCGGCTTGATTAGAAAGGAAAGCATTTGAGCCTCCCGAAAGTTATTATTATTGCTGTATATCTCACGTTTGTCATCTCCCGCCTTGCAGTTGCCGTACCCAAGTCACAGACACCACTCCCCTCCAATTCTGTCGCTGTGAGTGACGATACGCTGGCAACCGTTTTCAATCCCGCGGGGCTTGCCGTGGACAGCGGCTTCAATTTCTATTATCTGCGCACCTACAGCGGCACCTCAAGCGGTGATGATGCCTTCTTTGTCTCTAACTCAAAGACAGGGTTTGGCATAGAGTTCGCGGGAGGCAATGTTGATTTCACCCGATATACCGTTTCTAGCGGGAGTCCCTTGTGGGGCTCACTGTATTGGGGAACAGGCTACAGTTGGATTAATTCCGATGATCAAAGCTACGATAAGTTCTCTTCTCTGTCGATCGGATTGATGTTACGTCGCCGATACCTTTCGCTTGGCATGGTTGCGAGAGATTTGAATCGGCCGAAGCTCCTCGACAAAAATCGAACTTATGATTTCGGTTTGGCAATTAGACCAAGGACTTGGCGACTCACCTTCTCTTTCGATGCTCGCAAGACGGAGAATGCCCGCGGCGTGGATCTTGACTATGCGGTTGAACTGCGTCCTGTACAAGCTATGCTACTGCGAGCGAGTCTAAACAAGAATGGCAGCTTCGATATCCGTTTCGGTTTAACGTTAGGTCAGGTCGGACTGGGAACGTATAATCGATTCGATGATAATCAGAAGCATCAGGATGGTCTCAGCTACATCCACCTCTCCAACGTGGATCAAAACAAACCTCGGATACGAAGCAAAATCATCCTTGAGACTCAGATGCACGATGCCGCACGGACACTGAAGATTGCAAAGCGCGACGCTGACGTGGCGGGGGCGCTGATCAGGGTTGGGAACAGCAACTACGGCGTTGGGCGATTGCAGGAGATACGCGATGCGATTATGGATTTCAAATCGGCTGGGAAGCGAGCGATTTGCTATGCGCACAACTACTCCACGGGTAGTTACATCGTCGCATCGGCGTGCGATCAAATCATCCTCCACCCGTCCGGAGAGGTACGGTTAATCGGGCTGCGATCGGAGACTTCGTTCTACAAAAAAACGCTGAGCAAGCTGGGCATCCGAGCGGATCTTGAACACATCGGTGACTACAAATCGGCATCCGATCTTTTTACTCGCGAGCGAATGTCCGATGCCCACCGGGAAGTCCAAAATTCGATTCTGGACAATCTATACAATCAAGTGTGCAACTCAATTGCCGCCGATCGGAAGCTAACCCAAGATCAAATAAGACAACAGATTGATCAAGGTCCCTTTACGGCAAAGCAGGCAGTTGAAAATGGCGTTGTTGATCGGCTTGCCTATCGCGATGAGTTGAAAGCCATAACAGAAGAACTGACGGGCAAACCTTTCTCACTGGTGAAGGCGAAGGCATATTTGAACACCGAAATATTTCAGCCTGATTGGGAAGTGCCGTTGCCGAAAATCGCAATCATTGAAGCCGCCGGAACGATGGTCACCGGGGAAAGTTTTTCGGATCCCTTCACTAGAACCCATGCAATGGGTTCTACCACTATTGCGCGGGCAGTTCGATCCGTGCGCGAAGACGACTCAATTAAGGCGGTTGTGTTGCGGATTGACAGCGGTGGCGGGCTGGTCGTCGCCGCGGACATCATCTGGCGAGAATTGATGCGCATGAAAATGGTTAAACCGTTAATTGTCTCGATGGGCGATGTGGCGGGGTCTGGCGGCTACTATATCGCCGTCCCTGCACATGTTATCATTGCCGAGCCGGGGACCATCACCGGCTCAATCGGCGTTATTGGCGGCAAATACAGCCTCAAAGGGCTGTACGATAAGATTGGCGTTCACAAGGAAATCATTAAGCGCGGAAAGCACGCCGATTTCTACACGGATTACGGAGACTATCCGCCGGAAGAGCGCGAGATTGTTCGCCAGCAGATTATAGAGATTTACGACGATTTCATCAGGAAAGTAGCAGAGGCTCGGGACATGACGAAGGATGAAGTTGATCGCATTGCCAGAGGCCGTATCTGGACCGGTAAGCAAGCGGAGGAAAATGGACTCGTTGATGAACTTGGCGGATTGGATCTCGCAATTTCGGTCGCACGGAAGAGGGCTGGATTAGCAAAACAGGAAGTTGAACTCCTGCGGTTACCTCGCGAAAGTTGGCTTACCCGATGGGTCAAGGCTTATAATACCGTAAAGAGTTTGGCTAACAGCTCGAATGGCAGCCGTCACGGATCGCTTTTGGAGCTACTGCGCCAACACCGAACGTTCTTATTGACGCCATACGCAATAGAGGTTAATGATTAGCAAATCCTACCTAGACTTTGATTCTGCCAAGGGTAATTGGGTGTGCCTGAGCGAACATGCAATGAAAAGATGGGAAATTGACGATTTGATGATCGCGAATCTACTAAGTGGTTTTCTCGCTAAGTATTTAATGCTTTCAAGACTGGCACAAGAAACCCGTTCCACCACGCCGGTAGGTGCGGTTTCTAACCGCACCTACCGGAATTGTTGAATACGTCTCTTGTGCCAGTCCAGGAAGACATAATACCATTTCGCTTGAATAATAGTGCATATGATGTCTTTGCTATATCGTTCACTTACTCCGTAGGCGGGGATCAAACGAGTGAATAACGAGTGCGATAGAAATCCCCTTGCCCCGCCGACTGTGTGCGGAGACAAGGCTTCTTGTTCCGCTCCACGCAAGTTTCTTTACCTGATTCACGCAATCAATGCACAAACATTTTAGAGAAATGGTATAAGTATTTAATGCTTATAAGACTAGCACAAGAAATCCGTTCCACCACGCCGGTAGGTGCGGTTTCTAACCGCACCGACGCTCACACTTAATCATATTTACTTACCAAGAGAACCACTAAGTGGTTTTCTCGCTAAGTATTTAATGCTTATAAGACTAGCACAAGAAACCCGTTCCACCACGCCGGTAGGTGCGGTTTCTAACCGCACCGACGCTCACACTTAATCATATTTACTTACCAAGAGAACCACTAAGCAAGTTTGAAAAGTAAGCTTCACGCTTCGAGGATGATGTGGAAGGAAGGTGCAGGTCGCTCATGCTAGATTGACGAATTCAGCCAATCTTGATCTAGCTATTTAGCTTCCATCCTCTCGCTCCAGAGGAGCGGTATGTCCATAGAACTCCGATAGCTTCATTCTTCTGCTCCAGCGGAGCAGCATGTTTATAGAAAAACGGCAGATCCGTCATCTGCTCCAGAGGAATGACCTATTGAGGGTGGCGCAGAAGAAAGTTTCCACCCTCCTAATCCTAGTCTTCCTAGTCGATGCGGAAGATAAACTTTTGTATTGAAACTTGCTTACAAACCGAAGTGCGTAAGTCCTAAGGTGATAATAATGCGCTTCAGTGTCCGAAAGTCCCGGAACAACACTCACTCAGCAGAGGACAGCTATGCCGAATTAAGAAACAAGATGGTTCGTAAACAGATTCGCAATCGTGGAATTGCCAATCCACGCGTGTTGGAGGTGATGAGGAAGGTGCCTCGCCACCGGTTTGTTGAACCGTCATTTCTAGGCGAGGCTTATGCCGACCACGCCTTGCCGATGGCTGATAACCAGACTATTTCTCAACCTTACATCGTTGCCCTGATGACAGAGCTTCTCGAACTACAGCCAGCTTTCAAAGTGCTCGAGATCGGCACGGGTTGCGGCTATCAAACTGCCGTGTTAGCGGAAATCGTCGATCAGGTCTACACCGTAGAAATCATAGAGAATCTCGCGAAAGATGCGCGAAGGCGTCTCAACACCTTCGGTTATCAGAATATCCACCTGAAGATTGGAAACGGCTACTACGGTTGGCAAGAACACGCACCCTACGATGGGATTCTTGTGGCGGCGGCACCAAAGGAACTTCCGAATCGGCTCATCAATCAGCTTGTAAATGGCGGCAGATTGGTTCTCCCGATTGGCGCTTTCAATCAAGAACTGGTGCTGATTCAGAAGACGAATCGCGGAATCGAGCAGACGGTAATCACTGGAGTCCGTTTTGTCCCGATGACCGGGACGAACGCGTAATCGGCGTTACGATTCCCGCGCTAGATTGTGACGGACGCCACGCCACAACCTGTGAAGAATTACGGATACCAACGCAACATAGACGCGTACGGAGATACTTTGAACCTCAGTTAAGGAGCAAGACATGGCGAATTTGAAAGTTGCCATCTGTGCAATTGGATTGATCATCTGCACCTACACCACCACTGCTTTCGGAGCATTCCAAGACATCGGAGTGGGCGCCCGTCCTCTTGGGCTGGGAGAGGCGTTCGTCGCACTTGCAGATGATGGCAGCGCGGCGAACTATAATGCGGCGGGGTTAGGTTTCATTGATAAGAATTACCTGAACGCAACGTTGGCACAGCAGTTCAAGGGACTGATTAACTACCAGCACCTCAGTGGCGTCTTACCACTCGGCGCCGTGGGCACGTTGGGTGCAAGTATCGGGATTCTGAGCGAAAGCTCGGAAATTTACACCGAACGGACGCTACGATTTTCTTACGGGAAGGCGTTTTCTGAGAAAATCGCGCTTGGCCTCAACTTAAAGTCTTTCGGAATTAGCTTTGATGAGTATCAGGAATTCGTCAGAGCACTATCCGCGGAGAATGGTACATCTTCCTCCGCTTTTTCCGCAGATGCGGGCGTCATGGTAAAACCATCTGCAGGGATAAGCATCGGTTTATCAGCGGAGAACCTGGTACCCGCCGATGTAAGCGTTTTTGACTCGACCGATGCGGATAATGTTCCCGTGAGTTTACGCATCGGTCTGGCATTCAGTCTTGCGGAGATAGCTGAAAGCACTCAGCAGGAATCTCTGCGTAAAATTTTGAGCTCGGGACTAGGGCTTGTCGAAGTGGGGCTTCGAAATGGCGAAAGTCACGTGCGTGCCGGTGCGGAAGTGTGGTTGAATAAATCAGTTGCCGTCCGCGCTGGCTATGGCGTCAAGAACGCCATCAACAGCGCAACGACTCTTGCCCTAGGTGGAAGTGTGAAAATTGCAACTATCATGCAACTTGATTATGCATTTCAAATCCTCACGGGCCACCTAGAGGACAACACAACACAGCGGGTTTCGTTCAACCTGATATTCTGACAGATTGGCTGAAAGATGCGTCGGATGAATGAGGATGCAAAGAGCAGAGGGAAAATGGGGGATTTGATCGTTCCCTTGAGGGATCTTCTATGGGAGTTCTAACGCCTTCCGTATCGGTCAGTTGATTGTTCAACCCAACCTACGGGCTAGAGTCAGGTGCGATTCCCCTTCACTTTTTCGGCCTTTTATTGGCTTTTTTAGATAGATTGTGTTAAACTGAAGTATCAGTTCGGCTTTGTACAGTTAGGCGGCGTTACAGACGGTGTTAATGGAGCGCTGAAGAAGAGCGGTCTTGGTTCTTCCTTGGGAAGCATTTGCGGAACATACTAGCTGTACCGCGTTGGGAATTATACCATTTCCCTAAATTCGCAGTGCATTATTGGCGTCAATCAAGTCTCTCCAATGCGGGGCAAGATGCCCCGCCTACCGGGGTTGGTGTGCGGAGTAATGGTTGGCATCGGTCTCTTAGTCATAGTATAATTGAAACCGTTATATGCAACGTTATTCAAACGAAATGGTATTAGTTAACCATCGGCGAGAAACTACTCTTTAGAGTTTATACACACGATTATTATCGGAGGAATCAGGTTTGCCCCACAAAAAGTCTGCAATGAAGCACATTCGTGCTGATAAGAGAAAAGCTGAAGTAAATAGAAGACGGAAGGTGACCCTGAGAACGACATTGAGGAAAACCGAGGCTGCCATCGCAGTCGGGGATTCCGAACTCGCTCAGGGATTGTACCGTCAGGCTGCTGGACACCTTGATAGGTCGGCACAGAAAGGCGTAATCAAGCAAGGCGCAGCGGACCGCCGGAAGTCGCGCCTCGCACAGAAGTTAAACGACATGGCTGCCGACTGATTGATGAAGCGATAGGATGAGCGGTGAGTTCAATCAGATGTGTCGGTTTCGCTGGCATGGTTGGACGATTCACCGTGCGTTTTACCAATCTCCTGAAGTCTATAGCGGCACCCCAACCAAAAAGAGACCCAAACTCAATGGAGTTGTCGGGTCTCTTTTTGGTTGCCTTGATTGGGTCGCAGCTTGAGGCCCCTGAGATTGGCAACCTAGTTTTTCCATGAATCGTGCCAGACGAGTGTATTCTGCTTTTCGTCGTTCAAAACATCCCCAATCTTGAGAGAATTGAAGTAGTCTTCCGGCAAGATATTACGTTTCCCGTTAAAGGTGCATCCATCGGGCATGAAGGCGCAAGTCATCGCGCGGCGTGGCGTAAGGGTCATGTTGGCGCCTGCGGCATGTGCCGTCAGACCGCTATGCCAGACAATCGAGCCCGCGGAGCACGGCACCGGTTGGGGCTCAATTTTGCGCCATTCCGGATAAATCGTAAAGAGTTCCGCCAGGTTTTGACCGATGCCACAGTTCTCAAAGCGCGCGGTTAGGTGACTGCTTGGAATGTACCACATACAGCCGTTGGCAAGTGTCGCATCATCCAACGCCACCCAGCAAGAAATAGCCTTCCGTGAATCGAACGACCAGTACGGGACATCAAGGTGCCATGCGGTCGGGTTGCCGTGGGGCGGCTTGATAAGCGCTTGGTCGTGCCAGATCCGAATCCCCTCCACGCCTGCCAGCGCCGCTCCCATCCGTCCGAGCCGGGGATGATGAATCAAATCTCTCATGCCGGGGTGTGTATCGGCGAGCCGGAGGCACTGCGTAAAGACCTGGGCATAAAAATCCTCGGGCTGCATCTGGTTCGTCATAACATCAATGGAATTCCCCAACCGATCGGCGACGGCTTCGTCTGTGCAGCGACGCCACTCCTCCAGTTCGTCGGGGTCGAGAAAGTTCTCAACCGCGATGAATCCGTTGGTTCGGTAGAATTCAATCTGTTGACCTGTCAGTTCGCCCTTCATAAGGTGTCATTTACCCTTAACGTAGTTCGACTTCGTATACTTAGTGGTTTTCTCGCTAAGAATATATGGTAAGTGTTGGGTGCCGGTGCGGTTAGAAACCGCACCTACGGGAATTGTGGAACACGTCTCTTGTGCCAGTCCAGTAAGACATAAATACTTAGCGAGTATACCACTTAGCTCGACTTTGTACATCTAGGCCGAATAACAGACGATGCCAATCAAGCGTTGAAGAAAAGCAGGGGAGATTTTAGCCATCTGGTCTTTTTAGTTGACCATTGAAAAAGTCGCCAACGATTTCTGATATCATGCAACCTGTAAGATCTCTATCGATCAACCGACCAAATAGGGAGGGCGATAGAAAATCCTGCTCGCTATCCGCTCCCTTGATCGTCCTTCATTGTGTGCCTTTAGCTTAGAAGAAGAACGGGTTTGACCACGCCTTCTTGCCTTCCTCATCGATAATTTCCACGCGGACATACTTCGTGCCGCTCGGCACAGGGTATTCCGCCTCGGTTAGGCTCTCGCCTTTCGGAGCGACAATGCGTCGTCCACGGTTACATTGTCCTTTGAAAATGATGGACCGGGCGGGCGAGCATTTGACGGTGACCTTTTGTTCGCGAGCGGTATCGCCAACGAGATCGAGATTCACAATCTCCGGACCGAGCGTTGAGTAAAAGGCACCGCTGCGAAAGGCATTCATGATCCCATCAATTGTGAGTTCAGTTGCTTTCACCATAACCCAAGCGTGAAAACAGTCGTGTTCGGTACCGTGTGCATCGTCGGCTGCAATCCCAAAGACAGGTCCAAGCCGATCTAGCACATCGTCCCACGCCTGCTCGGAGAATCCTTTTCCGCAGGCGCCCATACAGGTGTCGTTGTATACTTCGACGGCGAAGTAGCCGTTGAGTTGCTCGTAATCCTGAATCGTGTGTCCGCACCAATACGGGTGGCAGAGCACCGCTTCCCCGCCTTGGGCTTTGATTTCGGCGAGGACATCGTTGGGGTGGAGTTCGGCACAGTTGATCCGTTCGCGGAGGTTGATACCGACGATGTGATAGGTTCCACCTCCGTACGGATTATCAGGATGAACTTCGCTGCCCGAGATGGCGAGGAAGTTTTCATCGCTGTAAGGGGATACATCGTTGACCGTTCGATGATCGGTAAGCACGAGGAAGTCGTATCCAGCCTCGCGATAGGCGGCAAAGCGCTCATCCATCGGAATCCTGCCGTCGGATTCGGTGCTGTGACTATGCGTGTTCCCTCGATACCACTGTCCCGGTTGTTTGAATGGGTTTAGGTTTTCCACAGAGCTCCTCCTCTTTCGTGATGTCATTGGAAAGTAGACTTTCATCTTAGCATACCCGTGGCGAAATGAGAAGGGGAAAAGTGGTGGGGAACCGCGGAAAACGGGAAAACCGTGCGTACAATGAAGAAATTCTATCATTGATTTGATGATTGCCGAGGGATCTCTATGGAATTTCTATCGTACTCGCTATTCACTCGTTTGATCGCTCCTTATTCAGTCGCTTGATTTATCCACTCGGTTGATCCTACATGTCGTATGCCCGATTTTAGTTTTGACAGGCTTGTGGGGTTGTGATATAATGAAATTTAACTGAATGGACCGTGTTAGTCCCAGTACCGGTTTGTAGTTGTTGTCTCGGGTCGTGCCGCACGTCCTTAAGGGGGAGCGAATCTTATGAAATCGTCTGCAGAGATTATTGAAGAGGTGAGAACGGAAATTCCGGAAGTCTCGGTTGACGAGGTGAAAGCCGAGCAAGATCAGGGCGGAGATTTTGTCCTGCTTGACGTTCGAGACGACGACGAGCGTCGGGCGGGGTATATCCCCGGCGCAATCCATGTGACGCGAGGAATGCTTGAACTTTCGATTGACGATTATGTAACTGATCCCGATCAGAAGGTTATTCTTTACTGTGCAGGCGGGGTACGCTCTCTCCTCGCCGCGAAATCCCTCAAAGACATGGGTTACGCGGACACGATATCAATGGCGGGTGGATATAGAGGTTGGTTAACCGCGGGTTATCCCACGACGCAGGATAAACCGTTATCGCACGAGCAGTTGGATCGGTATAGTCGTCACTTCATGCTGCGTCAAATTGGCGAGACCGGGCAGGCAAAGCTACTTGAATCGAAGGTGTTGCTCCTTGGCGCTGGCGGACTAGGTTCACCTGCTGCGGTTTATTTGGCTGCAGCGGGGGTCGGTACACTCGGTGTGCTTGACTCTGATATTGTTGAAATCAGTAATCTGCAACGACAGATTGCGCATCGCACCGAGGCGATTGGCACGCCTAAGGTACAATCCGCAACAACAACAATTAAAGCCTTGAATCCGGACATCAACGTTATTCCTCATCAGACTCGCCTGAAAGCCGAGAATGTGCTTGAAATTTTTGATCGATACGACCTAATCGTTGATGGATGCGATAACTTCCCGACACGCTACCTTGTAAGCGACGCCGCGGTATTGAGGAACAAAACAGTTGTGCATGGGAGTATTTCCGAGTTTGAGGGGCAAGTCACGGTGTTGAAGCCCGGCGACGGTCCCTGCTATCGCTGCATGTACCCTGCGCCGCCCCCTCCGGGCATGGTTCCGAGCTGAAGTGAGGCGGGTGTTCTGGGCGTGCTCCCAGGCGTGGTTGGTGTAATGATGGCAACCGAAGCGATTAAGCTATTGGTGGGAATTGGCAATCCTCTCATCGGTCGGCTGGTGCTATATGATGCGCTTCGCATGCAATTTCGAGAATTGAAACTCAGCCGGGACGCGGGTTGTCCGGCTTGCGGGGACAAGCCGGAGGTTACGCAGTTGTTTGACGATTACGACACATGGTATGATGAATATTGGGTTAATTCACCGGCGGGGCAGGTTGCGGCGGCTGCGGATTGAAGTGTCTCCGGAGTTTTGTTAACATGGGGTTTGTGCGGCAGTAGGGGGGCGCGGTTGGGAGAGGGATCTCTATCGCACTGGAGTTTGAAAGGCTGGTGCGCAGTGCGCACCCTACAAGGAACTATGGTCAATTCCATTCATATTTACAAATAATTTGGTAGGTGCGGTTTCCAACCGCACCTACGAGACTGGATAAATACCGGTTCGGTTAGGAAACCGAACCTACCGCAGTGTATAAATAATTATTGGTTTCACTATAAAACAAAGGTTGTTTTGAAAGGATACGTGATATGTTACCTTGCCCTGATTGCAATAATCCGTTGACACAGTTTCCGCTTGAACAACCAGATGTCGAGTTGGTAAGTTGTGATAGTTGTCAGGTCGTTCTTCTCAGTCGCCCTGGCCAGGAGCTTGAACGTGTTGATGACACGTCGTTCGGCGACCTGGTCGAAGCCTACGGAACTGAGTTCCCGATTGATGTTGATCCAAGTACAGTGACGCTGCCGGAAGAAGTCACTGACGCTCTTGATGAATAGCGGAGGTTTGGGGTTGGGCTAAACCCCATGCCTTAATTCTATCCTCGCCCTCGCCTTGCCTGATATGCCGCCGTGAAAGAATGGTTTCAACTCAGCCAATCCGTCCGTGAACATTCCACTACCCGCGTTCTCATCCTTCTTTTTCCTGCCCTATTCTGGCTCATCTTCTTCTTTCTCCTCCCTATCGCCTCCATTTTCATCTACAGTTTTGCCGAGCGCGGCACGTATGGCGGCGTTGACTGGACGCTTACACTAGAGAATTACGGACGGCTGCTGGATCCCCTCTATCTCGGCATCCTTGGGCGCTCGATTTTGACCGCTGCCGTTTCAACCGCCATCTGCCTAATTCTGGGTTATCCCTTTGCCTACTACGTTGCCCGCTATCAATATCGTTGGCGTAACGTACTGTTACTGCTTGTGGTTGTCCCCTTCTGGACAAATTTCCTGATTCGCACCTATGCGTGGATTATAATTTTGCGGACAGAAGGGGTGTTGAACAAGCTCTTGGTGGCTCTGTTCCCTAGCATCACGCCACCAGAACTACTCTACACGCCAATTGCTGTGCAGATCGGTCTAATCTACGGTTATCTCCCATTCATGATATTGCCGCTGTATGCTTCCTTGGAGCAGATTGATGGCGCGCTGATTGACGCCGCAAAAGATCTCGGCGCCAAACCTTGGCGTGCATTCTTGCATGTGACATTGCCGTTGAGTCTTCCCGGTATTGCTGCCGGCTCCGTACTGGTCTTCATCCCGACGGTTGGCGCATTCATTACACCCGATTTGCTTGGCGGCGGCAAAGCCAATTATATCGGCAACGTTATTGCGCGTCAGTTCAAGACTGCCCGGGATTGGCCATTCGGATCCGCACTCTCATTTCTGCTCATGGGGGTTGTCTTGGTTGCGACCATAATCTATTTCCGGTCGCTGCAAGGACAGGACAAAGCGGGGCAGTAAGAGACGTAGGACATACTGTAGGAGCGAATAGCGACTGCAATAGAGATCCTCTCCAGGTCGCGACCGTCTACGAGGTTTGATGTGCAAGGTAGTGGTTGGCATCGGTGCTTTCATATAAATTGCGTCGGGTGCCAACATGTTACGAATTAGGCGTGGTGTGTTATGAAACGACTGCTCCAACTCAATGTAATCTTCGTCTTGCTATTCCTTTATGCTCCGATAATCGCGCTAATCGTGTTCTCGTTCAACGCTTCGGAACATACCGCGGTTTGGAAGGGTTTTTCGCTCGATTGGTACGCCAAACTTGCCGGAAACCGGGATTTATGGCGTGCGTGTCTCAATAGCTTTGTCGTGGCGGGATTCTCGACCTTCATCGCCACAATTATCGGTACTATGGCGGCGCTCGCCATCGAACGGTATCGATTTCCACTACGCGATGTCTTCACTCAAGTCATTTTTCTCCCGATTATCATCCCGGACATCGTCATGGGAATCGCGCTGCTCATGTTCTACGCCCAAGCGCACATTCGGCTCGGAATTGCCTCCATCATCATTGCTCATGTCGCTTTCAACATCTCATACGTCACGATTATCGTTCGCGCCAGATTGCAGGGGTTCGATCGGTCGGTTGAGGAAGCCGCGTTAGATCTGGGCGCCAATGAATGGAGAACGTTCTGGGCAATCACGCTGCCGCTCATTGCACCCGGGGTGGTCGGCGGCGCCTTATTGGCTTTTACACTTTCGATTGATGATTTCGTCATCTCGTTCTTCACGGCGGGGGTCGGCTATACCACGTTGCCTGTACACATCTATTCTAAACTAAAGTTTGGGATTACCCCGGAAATCAACGCTATTTCAACATTACTGCTATTTAATTCAATCGCTTTGGTGGTCTTAGCCATGAGGTTTCGGGAGCCGGCTCGGGTTTAGGATTGGAAGAGTGGAAGGGGCGGGTAGGTTGCTCCTCGCGTCTTCTGTAGGAGCGATCTCCCGGTCGCGACCTCCTGTCGAGAGCAAAGCTCGCTTCTACAGACTTTCAACCACATCGCGGTTTAGGTTAGGTACTAAATGGAACTCTCAACCTATTCTACAATCACATCACAACAGGTTCGTCTGTTAGCAGAAACGTTGGCGCAAGGTGAAATCCCAGTTATCGACCGTTTCGATCCGATCGCCGACTATGAAGAGCTGAGCACTTTCGTGGCAGAAAACCCCACCCCCATCTTCAGCGGAACTCGAAACCCCGTCTGGCGATTGGAATCGGTTGCAGCGAGACTGATTGAGGCATTTGCCATTGCGTCGCATGAGCCGCTACCGCGGAACAGTTGGGAGGTCTTGGCAAGAATCATCGTTGAACACGCCGAATACCTATATACCTATCACAACTCACCGCGGAAACATAATAAGTTGGGTGCAGGCGCGGCGCTTGCTTTGGCGGGTGGCGTGTGTCATTTGACGCCACAGGCGGGGGCGTGGCGACTCGCTGGTTTCGCAAGGATTGCCGAAGCGGTGGAGGGCGTGGCGGATACGTCCCTTCAATCCTATCTGATTGAACTCGTCGACGCCGCATTTGAAATGGCGGTCGCACTCAATCTGCCGATTTTGGAGAAAGCCGTTGACGCTTATAACACCGATTTCAAACGGGAGCTCCGGTGGGAAAGACTTGAGCATCTACGGCTGACCGATTCGGGATATTTTGACCGGTTGAATCTGGATTGGGGTGGTTTGGAAGGTGTCAAATCTGAGCTTGCCCTTGGGAATGTTGAGGGGGGAAAGTTGGCGTACGAGGTGTTCATGCGTCGGCGGGCAAATGACTCTGAGTTGTACCGTACACCGGATGGGTGCGATGTCACGGTAGAATTACAATCTGCTTTGATCACCTTCGTCTCTGCCAAATCACGCTTGGAACGTGTGCGCTGCTTATCAACCCAAACGGGCCTGTGCGCCTCTACTATCGTTAATCAGACGGTTTCGGAAACAAGCGAAATCGGCATCGCGGCGCTGCTTTATCCGGAATGGCGCCATCGCGGACAACTGCTCAAACTTGCTCTGCGACGCTGCGGGCGGATTATCAAAACTACCTTTTTTCCGGATGGTTGTCATACTGACGGTTCAACGCGCGCTCACCACGATGTGTTCACCCACCTCTACCGTTTCTACCGCCTCGCCAAGCTCAGCGGACTTCAACTCCCACCGGAATTTGACCCACAGATGGAGAAAATCCTTGAGGCGTTCATCTATTTGAGCCAACCCGATTACTATTTGCCTGCGCTGGGTGATTGCAATCCGTTTGAGGTGCGTGCCGTCAAACCCTGTTCCCGCGGCATTGAGATTTTCGATCGTGAGGATTTGAAGTACATCGCGTCGGAGGGGAAGGGAGGCGCACCGCCCAAGGAAACCTCACACGCTTTTCCGTATGCAGGTTACTATGTCATGCGAGATCGCTGGCATCCCGAAGCACACTATCTGCTCTTCGACGCGGGGCAATTTGGTGAGGCAGGGCACCCGCATGAGGACAAACTCAGTTTTCTGCTGCACGCCTACGGACGACCGCTAATCATCGATTCGGGCATTGGAGATGCTGCGGAAGGTACTGTTTTGGGAGAACCCGCCTCGGAAAGCTATTTCCGATCTAGCCTAGCCCACAATAGTTTAATCATTGATGGGAAAGGGCAGTGTCGGAAACAGATGGGTGAAGAGGAGATTGTACCGGACCCGGATACGCGCTGGATTACCGCGCCGCCGTTTGATTTTGTCGAGGGTTGGTACAAAGAGGGATACGCCAGTGATGGTGAAGATCTTGTGCTGCGCGATGTTCTTCACAAAAGATCTGTCTTCTACATCAGAGGAGAGTACTTCATCCTCCACGATCTGGTTCTTGGCGAAGGGGAGCACCAGCTTGAGCAAATCTTCCACCTTGCGCCGGTGTACAACGATGGAGGTGATGCTGGAAAGCTGGGGTGTGTGGAGGCGTTGGAAGCTGGAATTGTGCGGACAGCCGATCCAAATTTGAGCAACATCGTGATTGCGCCGACGGACGCAGCAGGTCTGGACGTAAAACTTGAGAGCGGCAAAACCTCGTCGTACGAATTGGCTTATGTGGCGAACCGGTCGCTCCCGACCGCCATGAATGTCGTACTGTTTCCATTGCCGCCACGCCTAGAGATGCTGCCTGAAATCAATTTGATAGACGTAGCTGCCGATGCGGATGTGTTGGGGGCAGCCTTCACCGTCGCGCACGGCGAGTTCACCGATCTCGTGCTGATATCGGACGATGGCTTTGCGGAGATCTGTACGTCAGATGTGCAATTTCGCGGCGAATACCTGGTTCTGCGTTTCGACAAACAGGGACATCCCCAGTGGTGCGGGATGATTAACGGACAGTTTCTCAAATGGCGAGGAAGCGTGTTGGTCGATCTACCCCAGCCGCAGGAAAGCTATGTTAAGCGCCTGATTGGATAATGGCGGCAAAGCCATTCATGGAAGGGTGGAAGATTGGAAAGATGGAAGAATGGGCTGGACACGGATCGACACGGATTTTGTAGGAGCGATCTCCCGGTCGCGACCTCCTATCGCGAGCAAAACTCGCTCCTACAGAAGACGCGCAATAAAGGGATTTACTATCGCACTCCCCATAGGAATCAAGTTAAGCGTTTTAGGGTGCAAGTCACGCGGTTTCAATGTCTTAAACTGTTGATTTCCATGTAAATTTGGGCGAAGGAATCCCTATAATACCAATTCGTAATCCATAAGCTACAAGAACTGGGGGTTCGTAGTAGCGCAATTCATTGCGCGTCTCGTATCGGCTGTAACATTTAGATTTTGAAATCGTATAAATTCACTATCTGTCCGCCTACGAAGATGTTTCATACCGCCGGTTTCTGTAGGGGCTAGGTGCGGTTGGAAACCGCACCTACCGTACGGGGTGCGATAGAAATTTCCTCCCCGCCCAATAGAGACTACGTTATGAACTTTACGACGGAAAACCCCAGCAATACTAAACGAACTCTCTTAAGTTGATCCTTATGGGGATTTACTATCGCACCAGGATCTCTATCGCGTTCCCTATCCGGTCACTTGATCTATTCGGTCGTTTGATCGTTATTCACTCGCTTGAACTCCGTTGGAGTGCAAGACATATTAACACTTAGCTACAGAAGCATAACGCTGCTAAAAGGGTATCGCTCCAGCGGAGCGGCATGTCGATAGAAAACTGATAGCTGCAATCTTCTGCTCCAGAGGAGATCAAGCGAGTGGATAACGAGTGCGATAGAGATCCTGCATGTTTGTAAAACGGGCACAACTTCCATTCTTCCTAGTCGATGCGGAAGATAAACTTTTATATTGAAACTTGCTTAGAAACCGAGTTTTCAAGAGGAATCGGGGATTTGATGGCACCCGATGAAAGTCGCCGATTTGACGAATCACCGATCGCACGCTACAGGAGTATGTAGACAATGGGCGGGTTACGATTTGATAATCTGATCGTGGGGGTGGGTTCCCCGAGCGGAAACGAGCGGGTAAACTAAGCACCGTTTGCCAAGAAGCGTGCCAGGATTCAAAACCGAATTACATCCGACTTGTGTACTGTCGCCGATAATTGCGCCGAGTTTCTGCTGCCCGGTTGGGTATCGGTTTCCATCAAGATCTCGAATAGTGACCTCAGTATTTACAATCTTCTTATTCGAGAGTTTTGTGCCTGCCCCCAAATTCACGTCGGAACCGAGTATCGAATCACCGATGTAATTCCAATGGCTCGCGCTAACGCCGTCCATCAGTATGGAACGTTTTACCTCAGTGGCATGACCAATTATGCAGTTTCTGCCGATTACCGCATGGTCACGAACATACGCTCCGTGCCGAATCTCTGCCCCATCACCGATGATCGCCGGTCCTTTGATATAGGCGTGCGGTTCGACGACCACGTTTTTTCCGAGGATCACGCCCTGCCCGACAATCGCCCCCTGCATGACATGCGCACTGGATGACGACGATGAATCCGCCACTCTGCCGGAAACATATTCTTCCAGTCGAAGCAGCGCCTCCCAGACATAGATCTCGCCATCAAACAGTTCACGATGCGCAAACCGCGTGAGTTCAAAGAGGGTCTCGGGAAATACTATCCCTTGGGAACGGGCTGGCATTCTCTCTCCTCTTATTCGACGGTGACACTCTTGGCAAGATTGCGCGGCTGATCGACATCAAGCCCTCGATGGACAGCAACGTAATAGGCAAACAGTTGGAACGCCACGGCAATGAGAATCGGGCTGGCGAATTCGTGAATTTGCGGCAAGTAAATGGTGTCTTGAATCAATCCCTCAATCTCCAAATCGCCTTTCGTTGCTATGGCGATGATCCTGCCCTTTCGCGCGTGAACTTCCTGGATGTTGGAAAGCATCTTTTCGTGAACATCTGACTCCGAGACAATGCAGACGACGGGCATGTTGTTGTCAATCAGTGCAATGGCACCGTGCTTCATTTCTCCGGCGGGATAACCCTCGGCGTGAATATAGGAGATTTCCTTGAGCTTAAGCGCTCCCTCTAGCGCACTAGGGTAATTGATATGACGTCCAAGATAGAGAAAGTGGTTAAATGTTGAGTAGCGTTTTGCGATGTGTTCAATAGAAGCGGACAGGGTTAACACCTTCTCAACTTGTGCCGGCAGATTCAGTATGTCGTGTAGGAGCGCTTCGATTGTATTGACGCCTAGCGGCATTCGCAAATTTGCCACGTAAAGCGCGAAAAGGGAAAGAACGGCTAACTGTGAGGTGTACGTTTTTGAGGCGGCTACAGCGATTTCGGGACCGGCGTACATGTTTATTGTGACATCTACCTCTCGCGTAATGGAACTTCCGACGACGTTGGTTATCGCGATTGCCGTCGCGCCCTGCTCTTTAGCATAGCGAACTGCCGCCAACGTATCAGTGGTCTCACCGGACTGTGAAATCGCGACGACTAGCGTGCGGGGTGTAATAACAGGTGAACTGTATCGAAATTCGCTCGACATATCTACCGTCGCGGGGATGCGAGCGAATTTTTCAATCATGTATTTTCCGACAAATCCCGCATGATATGCCGTGCCACAGCCAAGGAAAACAATCTGGTTAATCTTCTCAGGATTGCCAAGGTTTCCGCGGAGAGGTTTGAGCTCCGGGAAAATGACCCTCCCAGCTTGGATTCGTTCACTGATGGTTTGCCGCAGGGAAATCGGCTGTTCCATGATTTCCTTGATCATGAAATGAGGATATCCCTCTTTTTGAACCTGAGATATGTCCCAAGTAACTGTTGTGGCGCTTCGTCGGATTGATTTACCAGCCAGCGTTGAAATGCGAACACTATCCATGTTGATATCGACAATCTCATCATCTTCGACGTAAATGACGTCGTTGGTATGCTCAAGAATTGCCGGGACATCACTCGCGACAAAGAACTCATCCTTTCCGAGTCCAATTACCAGTGGGCTTCCTTTACGTGCGGCGACCATGCGCGTCGGTTCATTTGCTGAAATAACAGCGAGTCCGTAATTTCCTTCAACCTGCCGCAGGGCACCTTGAACCGCTTGAAGGAGATCGCCTTTGTAGAAACTCTCTATCAGATGGGGCAGGACCTCCGAGTCAGTTTCCGATCGAAATCGGCGCCCGGTTGCTTCGAGATGTGTCTTGATGTGCCGAAAATTCTCGATGATTCCGTTATGTACGACCGCAATTTCTTTTTTGGAATCAGCATGCGGGTGGGCGTTTATTATATTCGGGATGCCGTGCGTAGCCCATCGGGTGTGTCCTATGCCAACATTCCCAATGCACTCATCCCATTGAAGTTGATCGACTAACTGCCGCAGTTTTCCCTGCGACTTTTGAACAACTAGCCCGGTGCGATTGAGAACCGCAAGCCCTGCAGAATCGTACCCGCGGTACTCCAGTCGCCGTAAGCCGTCAACCAAAATGCCCGTGGCTTGCCGCTTACCGATGTACCCGATAATGCCACACATTTTTTTTCTCCTTTGCGATTGCACCCAGCATACGGTGAGCCTTTTTTTCTTCGGGAACCGTTAAAAACACGGTGCAAGAAGAACAACGGACAAAACACGTCCGCAGACTTACCTATATTCTCCTGTGTGCTGTTCCTTTGATGCGAAAATACGCCAATGTGCTTCTAGAAGCTCTAGGCAAGTGCCGTGCCAACTATTTCGGAAGCGTGAGGACATTTTCCGGCAGCACAGATCCGATCCTTGATGGGTCGAGAACGCACGGAGCGTCCCCCTTTGCGCGTATATTACGAGCCTGAATCACCTCTCGGCACATTTCCTAGATTTCTAACCCCAGCACGTTCCGGATCCGCCAATACTGTGGCAAATTTTCACAGTATCTGTTAGGACACGTCTCAACTTCTCGTAAAGTCGTCTCATTGCCTAGACCAAAAATTACAAGCAGTAAGTGGTTTTCTCGCTAAGAATATATGTCTTCCTGGACTGGCACAAGAGACCTATTCTACAATCCCTGTAGGTGCGATCAACCGAGTGGACAACGGGGGCGATAGAGATCCCTCTAACCGCACCGGCACCCAACACTTATACCATTTCGCTTGAATAATAGTGCATATGATGTCTTTGCTATATCGTTCACTTACTCCGTAGGCGGGGCATCTTGCCCCGCCGACTGTGTGCGGAGACAAGGCTTCTTGTTCCGCTCCACGCAAGTTTCTTTACCTGATTCACGCAATCAATGCACAAACATTTTAGAGAAATGGTATTACCATATACTCTTAGACAATTTACCAGTAAGTCAGCTAGTTGAGGTTAAGAGCCTGTTTGAAAATCCGTCTGTAGTAGCGATCTTTGATCGTCAAATCGACGTTTCCTCAACGATCCTAGGTTCTTCGATTTCTCTGTCGTTTATGTGTGCGTACCGTCCTCTAATCCATGAAATCCTTTAATCCGATCAAGCGAGTGAATAGGGAGCAGGATTTTCTATGGGAACGCTATCGGGATTAGCTATCCGCTCAGTTGAGGGATCTCTATCGCGCTCATTATCCATTCGCTTGATCCTACTTCACAATCACCATCCGCCGCGACGCCGCATAATCCCCCGCCCGGAATTGATAGATATAAATCCCGCTCGCAACCACTTCCCCGTCTTCGTTCCGTCCGTCCCAATACGCCGCCTTTCCACGCTCCGCGTAATACCCCGCCGCCTGATTCCCGAGTGCCAACCGCCGCACCAGCGTCCCCTTCGTGTCATAAATCGTAATCGCGACCTTCGCCTCTCGCGCGAGACGATACGGTATCCACGTCTCCGGATTGAAGGGGTTCGGGTAATTCGGCAACAGCATCGTCTCTTTCGGCACCAACGCCGCAAGCAACTGTTCAAGGAAGCGGATTCCCCGTTGAAAATTCGCATCGCCGACGCCTAAACCCTGCGCTTGCGCAAGCCACCTCGCGACATCCGCGGCGCTTATAATCGACGGGTCTAGGGAATATGCCGAAGGTGCAGCTCCGCCACCCCCGAGCGCCCCGGCAACCTGAACAAGGTCAAACACATTCACAACCCCGTCGCCATTCACGTCCGCCTCAGGCTTGTCCGTCCCGAACCCCTGTGCCACCAAGATCAAATCCAATATATTCACCACCCCATCCCCGTTCACGTCCGCAGGATTCTTCGGCGTCACCCGCAGATACATCTCGCCGTCCAAGTTGGGGAGCGCATGCTCCGTGTTCAGCCAGCCGCTGGCGACCCCCTGCACCTCCTCCGGCAGCCGTATCACCTGTGGCGACCCGCTGTGATTGTACACTGCCCAACCATTCGTATACTCCCGTATATAAAGCCCATCTGTCCCTTGATACACTTGCCCCTTCTCCCCCATCGGCTGACCTAAATCCGCATCCCAGAAGTCGTACCAGTAATGGTCGAAACCACCACTAATTGCATACAGGACATACCCATCGGAATGCGTGAGAGTTAGGGTTGTCATAGCGCGCATCTGGCGGAGAGTCGTCGAACTAAACTCCGGGGCATCGCCCCCGCCGTGCAGAGCGTTTATCCGCGGTTCTCTTAGGTTCTGGTCTAACCAAAGCAAAGAACTCTCAATCTCAGCAAGTGCTATCTCAAGCTGTTCACCTATAAGATTCCCAGGCACACCAGTCTCCATAAAACCGCCGTTGATGAAAGGTCCGGTTCTTGGGATTATACTATAATTAGTGTTGCCCATTATCAAAAAGTTGGGCCTGGTTTCAGCGCGGATGCGTCGTAGAATGCTGTCTCGAGCGTGCTGTTCGGCTTCATTCCCCCGGAATTTATTTGACCAATCGCCCGGATCACTCAGAACAGCATCATGTTCGTTCCACCAATCGAAAAAAATGCCATCGTACAAACCACACTTCGATACGGCAACAGCTTGTTGAACAATTCTGTCCTGGATGTAGGGATGAGTGAAGTCAAGTAAGTAGGTTCCTGGCCAATTGCTAACGACATCACCGCTTGTATCTCTTACCCAATAGGGCCAGTCTTTAGGAAAACTGCTTGCCCAATCTTCTCGCATCCTAATGTCAACGAGGAAAATCATATTGGGATTTAGGGCAAGAAATTCGTCACGCCTTTGTATAGCCTCGTCAACGTTGCCCGCTATTCCAAATCCGTCAGGAGTTTCCTTGAATCCCAATCCGAATTGCGGTGCACTAAACCACAGATCGTGCTTCGCCAGGTTTTCAACACCTGACAAATCAGGGCGATTGACAATAGAAACCCAATGTGGGCCAGCCCATGCCGTAATTATAGAAGGAAAGTCTCTATCTTTTATTCTACCGTGTAGTGAAAGCGACGGCATTTCGCACGTTTGATCGTAGATAAAATGAGAAAGCGGGAGCGCGTCGAGCGGACTATGGTCGACTATTTGGTTATCCTGGATTTCGAGGGATTCAAGGCTGCTCAATCCCGACAAAGCGGTAACATCGGCAATTCGGTTGTCATTTAGCCCTAGCTCTACAAGGTGAGTCAGACGGGCGAGTGGAGCGATATTGATAATCCTGTTATGGCTCAGGTTTAGACCAGTCAGTTGGGTTAATTGTGCTAACGGGCTAATGTCGACGATATCACACGCTGCAATAGTAAGCCCTCGCAGATTTGTGAGATTGGATAACAACGTAATGTCTAGCCGAGGAATTGCCCACACATGCAGGTGTTCCAATTGCTTCAAGGTGGCTATGGGACTAAGGTCAATTGTCGGGTTGCCGGCAATTAGAAGATAGTTCAGATTGGTGGCAAAACCTAAGCCGGTTAATATGCCAATGCCTCGCTCCCGCATGTCAAGGTGTGTCAGGCGATTCATATCCTCTTGGGTAATGGGGGCGCCAGCAGGCAGATTCAGGGCTTCACTGACCGCCCGTCGCAAGTTCGGGTCGGGTATCTCAACGACTTGCGGGAATGCGGTGCTGCACAACGCGATATAGAGCAAAAGAGGTAGTGTGATTTTCTGTCGAAGGTTCATTGATTTCTCCCTCTAATCATGAGCGGTTTCCTAGGGCGTGGCATTGAGCCATTTTCCCCGCCTTGCACCAGTCTCGTAAGTGTTTAGTCGCCAAGTGAGATGAAGTGAATTCCAAAACCGAGACTGTCGTCACGCGGTTCATGCTTCCGCCAACTCAGTCCGCCATCGGAGGTACGCAAGAGAACACCGTACGCCTCAGCCCAACCGGTGTCTGCGTCCATAAAACGGATGAACTGTATTCTGCTGTTCCGTTCCTCAATGTCGGGAGGATGAACCTCCATCCAAGGGACTGACGCGCCCGCAGATTAGAACCGAGGTAACTGTTTAGTTCAGCCAAAACGAGTGGCAATATTAGTTTGGCAGTGTATCGCGCCTGACTATCGGCAGCGGTGCATTCTTGGATTATATGTGGGAGGGGCATCTTGCCCCGATGCAGGAGCGATTCCCTACCGAAAGTGGATTTTCATTGCATAGTTGTTTAGGGAGTTGATGTATCGTGAACGCGGAATATCGGGGCAAGATGCCCCTCCCACAAGGGATATCGCTCGCATGTTGGGTACATGAGAGAAATTGCCATCGGTCGTGGAATAAAGGGTTCGCCTTGTATTCGCCACAAGGAGTCAATATGGACTAAACACTTACGAACCGAGAAGTTAAGGGAAAATAGGATGACGATTATGATGACGGTGGCAAAGGGTGGGGAACAGGGAAAGCGGGTTTCCATGATATGTACCAAAGGTTTCCCCCTCACGAGAAGTATTTTGCAGTTGTTTCTTTTGCCCTTTCAGCGTGGTTTGTGGCCGGGTTACTGCCTGCGCATAGTATACGAAGCTTAAACTCAACAATCAAGCGGTTTCGTTGTACGTGTCGCCGTGCTGGGGCTTTCCTATAGAATCAGGTGGAATTGCCCTGCACTACAAGGTTTTTAACATTGACACCATTTTTGATGGGTGCTATACTAAGGCAAAGATTAAGGAAGGGGTAAATTCTAATGATATACCAACGGGGATGGCTTCAAATCGGAGTCATTGTGTTGCTCGTAACGGGTTATAGTTTCGCTTACGCACATGGAGAATGGGGCGTGATGCAGAAGCAAGATCCCGATATAAGGGATTACTTCTCGATCGCGTTCACAAGTTCAAAAGAGGGGTGGGTCGTTGGAAGTTCTGTCTTTGACATGGACTACCCGGGCTTTATTGGCCACACAAAAGACGGCGGCCTAAATTGGTCGAAAGCTGAGGTTGATGTCAATAAGAATCTGTCAGCCGTGTACTTCTACGACGAAAAACACGGCTGGGCGATTGGCGCCGAGGGCACGATTGTCGCCACCAAGGATGGCGGTGAGCGCTGGGACATTCAAACTAGCAAAGTCGGTAACGACCTCTACAGCGTCTTTTTTGTGAGTCCGAAGACCGGTTTTGTGGTTGGCATGGGCGAAACCATTCTTCAAACGACGAATGGCGGCAATACGTGGAAGATTCTTCGCGGCGGTGAAGCCGGCAGCGGCGTCGGCGAAGACGATACAAGCGTTTTCAATGCGATTCACTTTGCCGATAATTCCACAGGATGGGTGACAGGCGTGAGGCTCAGTCCGCGTACGGGAGGCCAAGATGGCTTAATCCAAAAAACGGTCGATGGCGGCAAAAATTGGGTAGACCAGCCAACCCACATTGAGGATATCCTGAAAGACGTTTTCTTTGTTAACGCTTCAACGGGTTGGGCAGTTGGGGAGAATGGCGTCATTCTTCACACCACCAACGGTGGAGATACATGGGAGAGCCAGAGCAGCGGCACAGAAGAACACATTCTGAGTGTCCAGTTTGCCAGTGACACCGCGGGGTGGGCAGTTGGTGGAGACTTCGGGGTTAGCGTAATCATTCACACCATGGATGGCGGCAAAACATGGGAACAGCAAGAATTAAGTGACCCTGACGCTGCCAAAGTCCCCGTCAAGGACATTTTCATAAGAGGCGATAAGGCTTGGGTTACCGGTAACAACGGTCTGGTCATGCAGTACAGGTAAGCCTCTTCAGAATTTGACCGTCACGAAAAACGGACAGTTGGAGATGGCTCTGCGTTTATCGTGCCGCGCGAGATCGAGTCTGTCACGGTTACCTGAGTCTTTGCGGCTACGACCCACATCCATAAATTGCGTGAGGGAGAAGACAACTTAATGAATTTTGCGACTCGTATGGAGCGCCTGGGGACTGAATCGGCATTCGAGGTACTGGCTAAGGCGAAAGCCCTTGAAACCCAAGGACGAGATATTATCCATCTTGAAATTGGGCAGCCCGACTTCATAACACCAATGAACATCTGTGAGGCGGCGTTCAAGGCAATGAAGGATGGGCATACAGGCTACGGTCCATCAGCGGGATTGTTAGAGTTTCGCGAAGTCGTGGCTGAACATATCTCGGGAACCCGAGGTGTCGAGATTCATCCGGACGAGGTCACGGTGACGCCCGGCGCAAAACCGATTATGTTTTTCACCATCTTGGCGCTGGTTGATGAGGGAGACGAAGTCATCTATCCGGAACCGGGATTTCCCATCTATGAGTCCGTTATTAACTTCATTGGTGCCACGCCCGTCGCGCTCCCGCTCCGCGAGGAAGTCGATTTCCGTTTTCGTATTGACGACCTTGTAAGTTCTATTTCTGACAAGACAAAACTGCTCATTGTCAATTCGCCCCAAAACCCGACCGGCGGGATACTCCTAAAGGAAGATCTTGATGCCATTGCGGAGTTGGCAATCAAACACGATTTCTACGTCCTCACCGACGAAGTCTACTCTCGCCTACTTTATGAAGGCACACACGACAGCGTAATCAATCGTCCCGGCATGAAAGAACGAACAATCATGATTGAAGGACACTCAAAGACTTATGCAATGACCGGCTGGAGGTTAGGCTACGGCATCGCGCCTAAGCCCATAGCCGATAAGATCACCCAGTTGACAATTAACTCCACTTCCTGTACAACCACGTTTATACAGATTGCGGGTATTGAAGCCCTCAAAGGCCCACAAGACTTTGTGGCGAATATGGCTGCCGAATTCAAGATTCGTCGCGACGCCATTGTCGACGGTCTAAACGCACTTGAGGGAATTAGTTGTCGTAAGCCGCTCGGGGCGTTTTACGTATTCCCCAACGTGACGCAACTCCCCCTTTCTTGTCGCGACCTAGCCGACCATCTGCTCAATGAAGTTGGCGTCGCGCTTTTGCCGGGAACGGCGTTCGGAAAGTTCGGCGACGGGTATTTACGACTTTCGTACGCAAACTCCTTGGAAAATATCCATGAAGCCCTAAACCGTATGGAAGCAGGGATTGCAAAAATAGCCTAGGTGTATGTCTCGTAAAGCGATTGCGCGTATCCCTGCAAGCACGACCAACCTCGGTCCCGGCTTTGATGTGCTTGGGCTTGCGCTCCAACTGTATAGCAGCGTCGAGTTAGAAGAGACGGAAAGCGGCAAGGAAGTTGTTGTATCCGGTATTGACGCGGACAAGATTCCCGGCACTAGCGAAAATATCAGCTTCCAAGCGGCAGAACTAATCTACAAACGCAGCGGAAATCAACCCAAAGGGCTTAGATTAGCTCTAACGAACGGAATTCCGGCAACCCGTGGGTTGGGAGGTAGCGGGACTGCCATCCTTGGCGGTCTGTTGACGGCAAACGTGCTTTGTGGAGAACCGTTCTCGCACTCCGAACTCCTCAATTTCGCGTGCGAAATTGATGGGCACCCCGATAATGTAGCTGCCTCGCTGCTAGGGAGTTTGGTTGTTTCCGTAATGGACTCGGATGTCGTCCACACGCTCAAGTTGGATTGCGGTACGGATCTCCATGTTGTGTTGGCAATTCCGGACTTCCCACTGTCAACCAAGGACGCACGTCGGCTTTTGCCCAAATCGGTCGAATTCAACGATGCGGTTTTTAATGTGAGTCGCAGTTCATTGCTAGTCGCCGCCGTTGCGACGCGGAACTTCGAGATGTTATCGCAAGCGATGAACGATCGGCTACATCAGCCCTACCGAATTCCCCTAATACCCGGTTACGATGAAATCGCGGAAGCGGCAACGCAGGCAGGTGCGTTGAGCGTTGCGCTGAGTGGGGCGGGACCGTCGGTTGCCGCCTATTGCACAACCGCGATGCATGAGGTTGCCGAGAAGATGTCTCAGGCTTTCGCCCGCCATCAAGTCGCTTGTGATGTCAAGATTCTGCCCATTGATGCAACGGGCGCAACGGTACAACTCATCCAACCAACGAATTAAGTGCCCGCTTGAAAACCTATTTGGACCCGCCCCATTTGTCCTGAAGTCGATTTCCCTTCTTAGAACCTGTTTGAAAACTAGATGGATAAGTCATTTTTGGGCATTTGGAGTGCTATTACCTGTCGCCCCGCTGGGGCTTAGGTGCATGGGGTTTCGGCGTTGCTACACACCTTTAGGATCTCTATCGCACTCGCTATTCGCTCGCTTGATCCCCTCTGGGGCTTTTAGAAGCTGGTGCGCTGACACCCTACAAGAGTGCTGATGAAAACCTTGGTTTTGAGGCGAATTGTGCTACAAAAATCAATTTTCAAACAGGCTCTTAGCTCGACTTTGTACAAAACTAGAATACTGAGGAGAATTCGTAGCAGGCCAATCGCACCCTACAGAGGATATCCGCTCCTTTAATCGCTCGATTAACCCTACAACATGGTGGGCAGTAAGAGGGGGAATCAGGGATCCGACTATCCCCGATCCCACCTTACAGGACCTTGAAGTTAGCGGGCGTCGCAAGCTACGTTGTTAGTTCTCGGCTAACCACGGCTCTCGCCAAGTGTGGGAAGAGTTGGTCGTGGATTTCCATCGGCTGGCGGAGGTGAACCATGCGGTTCTCGTCAGCGGTATCTATCATGGTGGGATAGTATACGCCGGCTCCCGTTTTGAGCTTGTAACCCCCCGGCGAATGCGTGCTGAGGTATCGACGCGCAATGTCGAAATCTTCAGGTGACTTGGCGCGGCGGGTGCAATTCATGGTGAACATGCGCCTTCGATTTCCGCCGCCGAAAGAGGCGTGATAGAGATCGTGATTAAAAACCACAACATCGCCGGGATTGGTTTCCATAGCGACGCTGCCGGGGAACTCCCCGGGCGGGATACCGAAAAGCTCGAGCGAATTATTGACATCTATCTTCTGTGTGCGAACGTAGTGATCAGGTTTATGGCTCGCGGGAATGAAACGCAGCGCGCCGGTGTCGCGGGTTAGCGGATCCAAATAGAACGCAATCTTGGCGGCGAAGAGTTTTCCCCAGCTTCCGTCAGGGTGCCAGCCGGTGTTGCCGCTGTAATAGTTGCCGTCACCGCCGCAATAATTGAAATCCTCTCCCAGAATACTTCCGATGAGGTCAAGTATCACGGGGTGATCGAGTAGCGCGCACATGTCGGGTCTATGTTCAATGGGTTTCAGAAACATGGTGCGGTGTGAACCGTCGTGATCTCGTCCGCCGCCGCAGTTCTGAATTGACCATTCAAATCTTTCGATGATTTCGTCTGTCTCTTCGGGTGGAAACAGTTGTGGAATCATCAGGTAGCCAAAGGTGTCGAAGAAGCTCAGTTGTTCTTGAGTCAGTGGCATTTCTGTAACCTCCTAGAAGAAGGGGGTGGAAGGATGGAAGCGGGGAAGGTTGGAAGGCTCCTTTTCGCGCCGCGTCCTATCCTCCGGAGCAGAACAAATGGGGGACAAATTGTTGGGTTTCACCGGGTTCAACGCAACCTACGGGATTGAAGGGGCGTAGAAACCGAGTTTTCAAGAAACACTCGGTTTCGTCGCGATTCGGAGATCGCTCCTACAGCCGGGCTGGAGGGATCTCTATCGATCAAGGGAGCGGCTAGTGACCGCGATAGAAATCTTGCTCCCTATCCGCTCGCTTAATCGCTCTGATTTGACCAGACGAGCGGGGTCTGAGATTCGTTGTTGAGGACATCTCCGATATCAAGGCTTTCTACCTGCTCATCGGACAGAACGTTTTGGATACCGTTGAATGTCGCACCATCCGGCATATAGATGCAGGTCATCGCCCGACGCGGATACGGTGTCATATTGGGGCCTGCGGCATGGGCAGTGAGTCCGTTGTGAAAACCGGCAGATCCAGCCTTCATCTCGGCAGCCACAGGCTCAATCTCTCTGAAACCGGGATATTCGTCGAAGAGAGCTCCTATAGTGGGCCCAAAGTGCCCTTTCTTTTCATAATTTGTTAACTTGTGTGAGCCGGGCAGGTAGTACATGCAACCATTCTGTATCGTGGCGTCGTCCAAGGCAATCCAAATGGAGATTGCGTTAGGTGAGTGAAAAGACCAATTGGGATCGTCCACGTGCCAGGACGTGGGGTTGTCCCAGGCACGTTTCTGCAATGTCTGATCGTGCCATACGCGGATGCCGTCAACGCTTGCGAGTTTGCACAGCATTTTCCCATGCTCGGGGTTCAGAAAATACTTTTTGACGGTGTCATTGATTTTCCACAGGTTGACGCGCTGGAGGAAGACTCTGTTGTAATAGGAATCCATCCCTTTATTGAGCGCTTTGTTGCTTTCTCCTCCGTCGGCAATCCTGTCGTTCCCCATCTGCGTCACGGCTCCATTGACAGCGGAGCACATTTCCTCGAGTTCGTCGGAGGTAAGAAAGTCCTCGATTATGAGCCAGCCTTCGCGCTGGTAGGCTTCAATTTGTTGAAAGGTTAATGCGGTTTTCATCTCAAAACTTGCCTGAATCGCGGATTAAACAGATTAAAGGATTTCACGGATTAAGATTGGCTAAGCGGTAAATCCCCTAGGGGTTGCGAAACATGACTCTTGTGCTAACTCCGTAAGATTTGAATAGTTAGAAAATATTCCATGTTAAGGCAGCCTAACATGGAAAATCTCTATCGCATTGGGAGTTCTATCGCACGGGATTAGCTATCAAGACTTTCTATCGCCTTCACTATCCGTTCTGTTGATCGCTCGCTATTCAGTCGCTTGATCCTCGCCTACCATTATCGGGCGAGGGAACCTCGCCCCTACGGGCAATCGACGTGAGTTGGGGCAACAGGATTGCTATCGCGGTCATTATCCATTCCCTTGATCCCTCGCTATTCACTCGGTTGATCGCTACCTGCAGCAGGCAGATTGGACCAGACGAGCGGGGTCTGAGATTCGTCGTTGAGCACATCTCCGATATTGAGGCTGTCTACCTGTTCATTGGACAGGACGTTTTGGATGCCGTTGTAGGTCGCTCCATCCGGCATATAGATGCAGGTCATCGCTCGGCGCGGATTCGGCGTCATGTTGGGACCTGCCGCGTGAGCAGTGAGTCCGTTGTGAAACCCGGCTGAGCCAGCCTTCATCTCGGCGGCCACAGGCTCAATCTCTCTGAATTCGGGGTATTCGTCGAAGATTGCTCCCATATTAGGTCCAAAGTGCCCTTTCTTTTCATAGTCTGTTACCTTGTGTGAACCGGGCAGATAATACAGGCAACCATTCTGAAGCGTTGCGTCGTCCAAGGCAATCCAAATGGAGATGGCGTTAGGAGAGTGAAATGACCAACTTGGATCGTCCACGTGCCAAGACGTGGGGTTGTCCCAGGCAAGCTTCTGCAACGTCTGATCGTGCCACATGCGGATGCCGTCAATGTCAGCGAGTTTGCATAGCATTTCGCCCAATTCGGGGTTCAGGAAGTACCTTTTGAGGGTGTCATTGATTTTCCATAGGTTGACTCGCTGCAGAAAGACTCTTCGGTTAAACGGCTTCACATCTTTGAAGAGCGCTTTGTTGATTGTTCCTCCGTCCGCAATTCTGGTGTCTCCCATCTGCGTCACGGTTTCACTGACAGCGGAGCGCATTTCCTGCAGCTCATCGGAGGTGAGAAAGTCTTCGATGATGAGCCAACCCTCGCGCTGATAAAGTTCAACTTGTTGGGATGTCAATGCTGTTTTCATCTTAATGCCTCCAAGTGATAGATTGTTGGAAATGAACGTAGCATCTCCCCTGCTCAAGCAAGTAGGTAGTTGATATATGCTTGCGCCAGCGAGTGCGAGATCTTGTCTGGAGCGTGTTAACCTAATCGCGGCTCCGATTCCCGACAAGTCGCGATTCGAAAATCGCTCCTACCGTTTAACGTAAGGTGGTTTACGGCACATGGAGAACCACTTTGAAACGATGTCACCTAGGGTTTTTTATGTGCGCCCATGTCGTGACGAGTTTGCCTGTCGGAAAAACGGCTAGCGCAGCAGCCAATCCCTCCTCGACAATTTGTCCGAGATCTTCATCGGACAGCGCATGATTAAAGACGGCAACATCGTCAATCATGCCGTCCAGATAGTGTTCGTCACGCGGCTTTGCCGTTCTTCCAATGTTTAGAGGCGCCCCTTTAGCATTACCCGCCGCGAGGGTGGTGGTCCAGTTTTTCTCGCCAATCAGTTTTCCATCGTAATACATCTTCATTTTGTTTCCGCTGCGCGCCATGGCGTAATGATGCCACTCCATATACTTATAGCGACCAGGGACTTGGGGGCCCATATCCGTACCACCGCCTCCTCCTCCGCCGCAACCTATACAGAAGTGAAAGTATAATTGTTCGCCGGCGCAGCAATGCCTTAACCTAAACCACCATCCATCCCAGAATACCGCATCCAAGTGTACAGTTGTATAGCCCATGATGTTGTAACGTCTGTCTTTTCCTCGTTGATCCATAAGGACGTAGGCAGCGATGGTAAAGTCGTCGTCTCCAAATGCCCAAGCATCGTTGGCGTTCGGCACCTCGACATAACTATCCTCGCCGTCCAGCACTATGCCGCCGCCAAACTTCCCCTTTCCCCAAGTGGCACCTCCCTTGAGTGTTCCGATGTTCCCATTACGGCTGAGATCTGCGCTTCGCTTTCCCTCACCTTCATCAAAGCTCAACGCGACTATGGCGCTCCTGATATTAATCTCGGCATCGCTGGTTTCCATCATCAGACTGAGAGAGACTATTGCCACAGTTACCATGAGTGACGCATAAAGTAGACGTTTCATTGGTTCACCTCTTAAAATTACAGTTCGTTCTCGTATAGCTTGGCCATTTTGAGGACGAACCGGTGATTGGATGTATACGGGTTCAACGCAAGTAACCTGTTAATGCGAACGGCAACATGCCTAATCCAAAAGTGAGTGCAGCAGGGAAGGGAAGAAACACACCTCATATCACGAAAACGTGCTGAAATTTTCAATGTCACCGCTGTTGAATTCTCGGGTCTGTCCACGGCAACTCGAGGCCTAGAGCGATCTGCACATAATCTCGATATGAGTCTACGTATGTTTTCAAGTTTACTATATCACATTATATGTTTTTTAATCAACCTATCCCCCTTTTTAACTTATACGTTTGAGTTATTCCATTTCCAAATTTATGGGTTTCCAATGCCCGTGATCGGTTGGGTTATAGTTTGGTACATATTCAACCCGATACACAAAATCACCCCTTTTTGCCTGTCCTTGCCATTTATTTGTTTGGGGGTTAAGGTGGATATTTCGCACTGTGGAATAAGTAATCTTCAGGTTGCTAGATACTAGCCTATCACCCGAAATTGTTACTAGGGTTTTCTGTTGCTCAAGTTTTACCTGTAGGCAAGCCCTATCGGTTGCTGTGTGTTCTAGTAATTTACTTAAAACTTCCTCAGTGATTACGCTTGGCATATCTTGACTTATTCATCTATTCGGGGTTGGCTACAACGATCAACATGCCTGAGAATAGCCCATAATTGCCCTGTATTCAATTCTTTTGGGGTTTTACGAACGGGTTTTTGCAGATAGCCAATCGCTCCTATTTCATCTTGACAGTTAATCCGTATTCTGTCAAGATTGAAAATGAGTTACTTCAGCCTTATTATTATACCAAGGGAGATTCCACCATGAAATTACGTGCAAGCGTGTTGATTTTCATTCTCAGTCTGTTGTGTGTAGAAAATGCAGATAGTACGATTCTAGACCTGAATGGTGTAATGCACTCACCAGAATCCTTCAGGCGTTGAAATTTGACCAGAATTAGTCGGGTTTTATTACTAAAATCTCCTTATTTTCTGTATAAAGGATGGGGATAAGTTCACGTTTGGCTACGAGTATTCGCAACAAAAAGGTAACTTTCGGGTAGTAGAACTTACCCTTATTGAAATTTTGCTTCATAATTGCTTTACATATGCTTTATATTTTATTGACTTTTTACTTGACACCCTTTTCTGCCAAGTGTTAATATGCCATAGTCAAAAATGGGTGATTTCAAGTTAGCAGAATTTGAAAACAGAGAGAGGTTTATCATGGGCACAACGAAAAATCCGAAATCTATAAATCAAGTGATTGCAGAGCCACCAATGTTAGTTACACGTATGGCAATCCCTGAAGATGAGGATGATTTTTTGTACACCGATGAATCTATCGTAGCTTCTTTGAATCGGGCAAGAGAAGAAATGAGGCAGGGAAAATTCATCCCAAAAGAAGATGTAATAGAAGATGTTTGATTACCGCTTCATCAATGAATCAAGGAAGCAATATAGAAACCTTGATGAGCCTACAAAACAACGTGTAAACGAAGCACTGAACGATATAATGGAATCACCGTTCCGAAATCCTCATATTAGCAAGTTGAAGGGAAGGCAAGATGAATACAGATATAAACTTGGGGATTATAGGATTGTTTACCATACAGACAAACAGGAGAGAATGTGTACCATCCTTGCAATAGTAAGCCGTGAGGGTGCATACTAGATACTCTTCCCGCCAAAATACCCCTCCATTATCGTGGCAGGTTAAGGAATGGTTTCAGAGTTGAGACTTTTATTGTCCGAAAACTGCCATCGGATTCGCCCGCTTTTAGTTTTTCTGAGTAGCCCTCGCAACTTTTTTCTAATCTCCCCAGATAGCTATCCATCCCCTAGCTAATCACTCAGTATTCGTGAACTGAACTTACCCCCATCCTTTAGACAGAAACTAACGAGATTTAAGTAATAAAATCCGGTTAAACTTGGTCAAATTTCAACGTCTGAGGTTATTGGAAATACACCTGGTAGGGATCTCTACCGCACGCGCTATCCGCTCGCTTGCTGGTGTACAGTAATCGAGCGATTGATGAAACCGATGTGAGTGTCGATGGGGAGATTCCTGTTTACATTACTAAATCGGGCAAGAAATATCACAGGGAAAATTGCCGTTGGGTAAATAGACCGTTATCATTGGCAAAGGCAAGGGAAATCTACTCGCCATGTAACAAGTGTAATCCACCGAAGTGAAGAGGAAGAAAATGTACGAAGAATACATAGACTTTGCTGTAACAGCCAAAGCCCATGTCAGGATTGTACAAGACGCTCTATTTTCTATAGAAAGTTCCCTAGAAAAGATTGCTGCGAACTACAATAAATGTGTAAACATCTTCAGAGCAGAATTGATTAGAAGAGCGTTGATTCATGATAATGATAAGTTCGATGATGATGTTATCATCAATGGGAAGCAAGTACCTTTTCAGTTTGCCGAATACACCGTGGGCTCTGACTATTTCTTTGGCAATGGAGCTGCAGATATGGAATACGACTCTGAAGAATATCGTAAAATCAAATCAGCGGCGTATGCCGGGCTCAACGCTTTCGATAATCATAAAAAAAAGATTAATGATCATCACCCAGAGTACCACGAAGACTGCAAAAAAGACATGAAACTTCTTCCACTAATTGAAATGGTATGCGATTGGTGGGGCTCTACTGCCTACTCTAATGAAGATCCGAAGTCTAAGTTTCGAGCAGATTCAGCCAAGAATATTTGTCATTATAGTTTTGACGGCTATCAGAAATTCGTAGTAGAACGAACTCGTGATTTCATAGACACTCGTGCCGAAGATTTGATTGAAATCATTTACAAAGGGTGTACGAATTACCCGAAAGATTCTATGCCACCGTGTACTTCGGACGCCGAAAGTCAATTCTATAGAGAATTGAATGATTTTCTCAAAGAACGAATAAATTCACTAGCGCAAGCTAAAGCTAGGCGATCTAAAGCTTGGAAGACACTATGACTGAGAATCAGAGACAACACCTGATTGAGGGGTACAAAGCCCTAAGAGCCTGTTTGAGGAGTACATTTGTAGGGTGCGCACTGCGCACCAGCCTCTAAAAGCCCCAGAGGGGATCAAGCGAGCGAATAGCGAGTGCGATAGAGATCCTAAAGGTGTATAGAAACGCCAAAACCCCGTGCACCAAAGCCCCAGCGTGGGATCAAACGAGTGGATAACGAGTGCGATAGAAATCCCACAGGTACGTAGCAGACAACAATAAAAACCTTCCTACAAATGACCAAAAATGGCTTTGCTACCGATTATTCAAGCAGGCTCTAATGCAATACGGCGTACAATTGTCTCAAGACCATCTAAATTATGATAGAATAATCATGCCTCTGTCACTTGTCCCGGCTTATTTTGTATTAACCTCATTGGACGTACGAGAGGCCGGCTGGCCAGCCGAAGTATTGATATGGTGTGCAGGCCCTGTATTATTATTGTTTTGGCATCACCGTAACTTGCGAAGCCAGGATAGGCTATATAAACTTTAGGACACAGTAGCCTGCATCAAGAAAAGGCTTTGCATCGTCGCCTACAGCACGGCCCACGATTATATGAACGAATCACCCACACGACCTGACTTTAAATTAAAGGCTATGTTTGCTAAGGGTGTAGGATTGATATATTTTCTTGTGTTGTGCTACATGTTCTGGCGTTGGTCAACATGCTAAAAACGTCCGGTAAGAGCTGTTAAAGGAGGTGCATAGTGAATAAAAAGCATTGGTGGTGGATCGTCCCCGTCGCTTGCTTCCTGTTATTCTGTTGTTTTAGCGCGTTCATGATATTCGTCGACGACGAATACGAGGGCCGTGTCCACCGAGATTTCGTGCACGTTAGGCTGTCCGAATTGACAAGAGGCGTTGAATACCCCAGTGAGGAATGGGACGCCGCCGCCGACCGTTACTTGGCCGAATATGATATGGTTATTGAGTCTTTGCCCCTGCGCCCTAAAGTAGAGCACCGGCTATGGCAGGTCTGGATCCCCATAGTATTCGACTTACGCTTAATTGACCTCTGGTTTTATCTAACAAACCACTTCCGATAATGGCTGTTATGTGCCACTAGCTATTACGCTCCACGATTTCACCTCATCATTTGTAGTTGTCCCTACCCATAGGTTACCCTGACACGGCACGACCCCACGAATTGTATCAAACTCACCCTCCGATGTGTCGCAGCGTTTCGTACTTTCCTATCTAACAAGTGAACACCAATGTTCATTTTTTATGCAAGAGGGGCATTGGCAGTTCTCGCAACAGTGCCTCTGTCTTAACAATTTCTAGGGTGCGTCTATGAAACGCCAGCTCGTTAAGGAAACGGTGATTAACAAGCAGACGCTGCTATTCGTATACACTGGTGGTGGAGCGTTCGGGCATGAGTTGGGGCTCGTTTTTGACGTTGGAGGAGGCAGAGGCGTTTGCCCGGCGCCACACCCACGGAGGAAAGGTGAACGATGTATCAAGACAGGGGGCTAGCCTCCCATGAATGTTTGAATCCGTACGAGGCGCACCTGTGGTGGCTGCCGATGTTCTTCTGGCGCAGCGCCCCGGATGTGACGATGGCGGCGGTTGTTTTATCCTTTCTTCCTACCGCCTCCCCCATTTTATTGTTTTTGCTTTATGGCGCCCCAGGTGACGGCGGCTTTGTTGTAGGGTTGAAGGCGGGGAAAGGCGGCGCGGTAGATGCCCTCGTCCGTGGCGGCGTACAGGTCCGATCGATGGGATACGAGCGAGTCTACTTTGGCGCCGTTTAGTCCTACGTAGGACCAGGTTTCGGATCGCTCATTAAACACGTACACGCCCCGGCGTCGAATTGCGGCAAAGATACGGTTGTCATGGGAAACCAGCGCATCTATATAGGCCCACTGCGAAGCCGATCGGTGATCGCGCGGGTGCGGCGGAAGGCCTTGGACAAGCGGGTGACTCAACGCGTTTTCGTATCGTGCGAAATAGGCGGTTTCCCCTTCGTCCCCTTCGTGATACTCTGCGGCAACATAGATTCGATTGTTGTGCACCACCCAGGCGGTAGGGAACCGGAGGCTTCCGTGCTGGGGGAGTACGAATTCCCATGTGCGGCCGTTGTCTGGCGAACGTACTATCGTATATTTCAGGGCTGCCCACAGATAGCCGTCGAACTCTAGCAACTGGGCGTCATTATAAGAGAGGTAGTCATCAAGTGCGCCCTCGGCCGGCACGATCCACTCCAGCGTTACGTCCAGCCAGGTCTCGCCCCGGTCGTAAGATATATATATTGGGCCGCGCATCACGGCGATGACCGCGCCGGAACGTGTGACGAGTATTTGTTTAATCCAGCCGTAATAGGTACCTCCGTCGGCATATTCGAATAGGCGGAGCCCGTTGTTTATGGGCTTCCATGTCTCCCCCCGGTCGTCGGATCGCAACATGCCGACATCCCTATACGATCCGACATAGATGGTATTTCCATGGACGGTGAATGCGCTAACACCACGTTCGAATTCGGTCGTACGCCAAGTCCAAGTGGCACCGTTGTCGTCCGAGACTTCAAGTCCGCGCTCTGTCGCGCCGTAGAGGCGGCGCCCATCGGATTGGAGTCTGTACACACGATTATTGACCTCGGCGCCGCCGACCGGAATCCAGATAGTTTGGATGTCGGCATTCGATTGGTCCGCTAGCATAGTCATCATTACTAAGAAAATGAAAGCGGTTCGGATAAAACGTCGAGTCCATACCATTGGATTTCCTCCCTTCGAATCGATGGCTATCGGATTGATTGTGTTAGTAGAACTTGAGCAAGTTTTGTGCCACGCCCATAAGTTGCCGTGACTCGGCAGTATCCCACGAATTATATCAAACTTGCCCAGATGTGTCGCGGCGGTTTGTACTTTCCTATCTAACAAGTGAACGCCAATGTTCATTTTTTGTGCAAGAGGGGCGTTGGCAGCTATCGCAACAGTGCTTGTGTCTTACAATTTCGTGAGAGTGCAGGGCGGTGAACGCTCGGTTCAATTTCTAGGATGTGTCTATGAAACGCCAACTCGTTAGGGAAACGGTGATTAACAAGCGGACGCTGCTATTCTACCGTCTGGAGAGCGGTTCGTATACGCTGGTGGTGGAGCGTTCGGGCATGAGTTGGGGCTCGTTTGCGACGTTGGAGGAGGCCGAAGCGTTTGCCCGGCGCCACATGCAGGGAGGGGAGGTGAACGATGTATCAAGACAGGGGGCTAGCCTCCGATGAATGTTTGAATCCGTGCAAGGCGCATCTGGGGTGGATACCGAATGTTCCGGATCGGTTGGACGAAACCCCGGAGTAGGGTGACATGCTGTGTTTGTGGCCGCTGTTTTTGATGCGACCGGGCGACGGTACGATAGAGCACCGCGCCGTACACGCAGTGTGCTGATACGGTTCTGAGTGGAAGAGGCAGCCGACGTGCATCCGGCTCATTCGGTCAAGACGATCGACCGCATTAGGGATTCAATGAAGGTACCTCTCCTTCGGTCAATCTCCGCATGCGTAGCGTAACAACGCGCCGCCGGAATGGCATTTCAGTCGTACCGCAATGCCGGCTTCGGCGGCATTGGCAGTTTCGTTCGTACAGTACGTCCAAATCTTCAGTGTCCGCCTTTCCAAATACCATTTCAAGATGGGGATTGTCGGACCGTTATCGGAGTCGGGTGCATTGGTGACGGTGAGGCCGATAGGCGGTTCCGAAAAAACGACCTACGAGTAGGAGCAGTAGGATTAGTGGCTTCATTAAGGTGTCCATGTGCGCAGTGTTGTGCGTCCGCAGCTCCACATTAAATCCCATTCGAGGACCTCGCCGCTGACAGGCGTGAAACGAATGCGGGATATGTCCTCGTTTCCAGCGCTGTACGACATCGGACGACGAGGCCCATCGTGTTTAGCTCGTAAATAGCCGATGGGAGCCGAGAAGTAGACAGTGAACGACGCGTCTCCTGTTGCGTCGAATTCAGGGATAATGGCACGCTTGGGAACATCATCGGGGGCGCTCCAATCGGCTGTAATGACCTGCATCGGTGGAGATACGCTGACCAGTAGAGCGGGATTGGCATCAAGGATTACGTGCGGCACGACGTGGTTATGCTCTTGCGGGTCGTGTTGGTGGTCGCCGCAAGCGAAGAGAACGACCATCAGCAGCAGGCTTAAGCGTATCATGTTTTTCTCCTTTCGCCGGTTCACGGCGTCCAAACGGGCACTCGCGCGCTGCCGCAGTTCCAGATTAGTTCGAATTCCAGGTAGCGCCCCGGATAAGTCCGCGTGGACCACTGCACGTAATCTTGGCCCCCGGCCCCGGTGCCGTACCAGTTTACCGGAGGCGGATGCGGTCCGAGGTAACTAATGTGCACGTATAGCGGCGGCTTTGAGAAGGTGACGGTGATGACGTGGTCTTCTTTGTCGGCCGGCTCGAGGATAACGGCCTGCTTGACGACCGATGGGTGTGCGTCCCACTCGTCGGTTACGGGCTTGAGCGGCGGGTCGATGTCTATGATAATAGCCGCGTCGGCGTCCACAACAAGCTGTGATACGACGTGTTCATGACCGTCGTCATGCTCGTGGCTGCAGGCGGCGAGTAGTAGCAGGAGTGGGGTTAGGATAAATGTTAAGCCGAGTTTGTTATTCATGAATGGGCTCCTTCATTTTTTTTTAACGGCGAGCCACCAGGGGGCGGCCAGCGGTTGCTCTTATCCGGCCATATATTCACAATCTGGACGTTCGGGCGGGGGGCGTCCGCCACGACGTGCGGCGGTGGGGATTCCTCGCCGCAGCCGGTTATCAGGACGACAGCACCGATGAAAAAGAATGCGTATAGGGCGACGATCACCGCCGCCTTAACGATTCGTACGAACAAATTGGAGCCGTTCATAGGGTTTTCACCTTTTCGGCAGTGTTAGTTCTCATAGCGGCAGCACTTCGTGAAAGTCGATCCGAGTTGAGTGCACAAAATTTGCCGTCTCTTGTAGAGTTGATAGTTCTTGAATTGATTGCGTTATTCGAGTGTGTGCAAGTTATGCGCCACTATCTATCACGCACCAAGGCTGTCCTAGTCCATAAGCTGCCCTGTATTAGCACTACCCTACGAATTGCATCAAACTCACCTCCTGCTGTGTCTTATTCGTATCTAACAAGCGAACGCTCGGTTCAATGAAGGAGCCGCTCCGACGGATCTGCGCATGCGTACCGTAACAACGCGCCGCCGGAATGCCATTGCAGTCGTACTGCAAAGCCACCGCCGCCGGCTGCCGCTGTTTCCTCCGTACAGTAGGTGGAAATCTTCGGTGTCCGCCCTTCCAAACGCCATCCCGATATGGGTATTGTAGAACGTCCGTCGGGGTCGGGTACGTCGGTGACGGTGAGGTCGATAGGCAGTTCAGAAAAAAGGACCCAGACCTGCTGCAGCCCCTCGTATGTGAGTTTTCCGATGCCGATTGGTTGTTTATCGCTGACGGATTGGCCCGGGTCTTCCCAGATGATTTGCGCATCGGGGTATGTGACTGGGGCGTGGGTATGGTCGGCCAGGCTGTGTTCGTGTGCTATGAGCGTATGCTCGTGGGTGTGGTCGTGTTCGTGTTGGTGGTCTGTTAGCGGGTGGTCGTGGCTGCAGGCGAGGAGGGTGATGAGCAGGAACATGAAGATTCTCATGAAACTTTGCCTCTTTATTGTTTTTGCTTTATGGCGCCCCAGGTGACGACGGATTTGATGTGGGGGTGAACGACAGGTATTCTGGCTCGGTAGAGGCCTTTGTCTTCGACGGCGGCGTACAGGTAATCCTGATGGGGTATGAGATCGACGACGAGAACATCGTGCAGCCCCGCCTTAACAAACGTTTCGGTGTGGTGGTCAAACTGGTAAACACCGGCGAAGAGGCGGCCGCGATGCACGGCCAAGCTTGTGAAATGCGGGGAGTCAGGTGAGGGTGGAAGCCCTTCGCTGAAATACTCCCAGTCGTGTTCGTCTTCGTTCCACCGGCCGAACACGTGGCGGATGACGTACAATCGGCCGTTAAATTCTTGCCAGTCGTCTATGCGGGTGAACTTAAATTTTTTAGTCCATCGCCACGTTTTGCCTCTGTATGGGGAACGGGTGATACCGCCGGTGGTGGCGGCCCACCAGTAACCGTCGAACTCGGCCATGGACCAGATATCGTGGCTAATGCGAATCGTATTGTTAAAGTTCCCGGGAACGCGCCAGAGTTTGTAGGTACTCTTCCACCACTCGCCGCGGTTGGTGGATATATAGGCGCCCGCGTAATACTTGCAGGTTATGGCGGTGCCGGGGAGCGCGTAACGAGTATTTGGTTTACTTCGGCATACCTGCGCTCGTCGACAAACGGGCCAATGTCAAACGTGTCAATGCCGACACTTTTGTGTTCCCATGTGACGCCGCCGCTGTCGGAGCGGTATAGGCCGTGCTTAAGCGTGCCTGCATAGACGGCATTCTTACCGACGCCTATTGCAGTAACGTGGCGGTCCGGCAGGGTTAATCGGAAGGTATAACCGGGGCCCCGGGACATGTAAAATCCGCCCGAATACCCGAGATAGAGGCGGTGCTCGTCGGATTCAAGGATGGTTGCATAATTCAGATCGTCGAAATCATAGACGAGCTCCCAGTCAACTTGAAGCGCGGCGTGGGCGACGGCAGCGAGTAGCATCGCGAGCAGAACTAGGTATTTCATGGTCGTTTGATTGCTCCCCAGGTGACGGCGGCTTTGTTGTAGGAACTCAAGCGGGGGAAGGACGCGCGGTAGATCCCTTCCTCGGTGACGGCGTACAGATCGGATTGGTGGGATAAGAGCGAGGTCACGGTCACGCCGTCGAGGCCTGCGGGGAACCACTCTTCGGAGCGCTCGTCGAACACGTAAACGCCCCGGTTCACGAGTCCGGCGATCACACGACCGCGGTTAAGAACCAAGGCGTTTACCTCGCAACGGAGGGTTACGCCGCTGCTGTCCGGCAACCCGGCTACGGGATACCGCCACTGGTTGATGCGGTCGAACCGCGTTAAAAACGAGTTGCTCATCGGACCGTACTCCTTGGCGGTGATAAACACGGTATCATCGAGCACGGCCCAACCGGTAGGCCAAGCGAGCCAACGGAAGACCAGGTTACTATACTCGAAGATGCGAAAGCGGGCATCCTCTTCGGCTTTCAGTACGGCGGCGGTGGGGCTGCCGTGTTTGTCCAATATCGCGACGCCGCGTCCCACATGCCAGTCGGTGGCGTCGATGCGCCAGTTTCCACCAGCATCGCGCCACAAATTGCGGCCGTAGGGGGACTCATCGGTGCAGCACGCCATGGCACTGAATACAACGCCGTGAGGGGTGTAGAATTTGTACCGGTAGAGGCCGTAGTCAGCACCAGCCGGGAAGTCTCTTTGGGTATCGAAAAAGTGCAGCCCGCCGCCGACGTGCTCCCATGTTCTGCCACGGCTATCTGATCGATAGACGCCGTCATAGGCATTCGAGCCGACATAGACCTCGTCCGGGGTGGCTTCCAACACGCGCACCGGTTGAGTAAATCCGGTTAAACGCCAGGAGTGGCCGTTATCAAAGGACCGGTAGAGTCCGCGGGCAGTGCCGGCGTAGATGTTGCCGCCGTCACTTTTAATGATGTGCGCCGAATGTTCCGGGCCGTCGATTGGCGTCCAGGGCGAGGCGTGGACGGAAGCGGCGAGCAGGATCACGATTAGGCTCAGGTATTTCATGGTTTCCTCTAGCGGATGCCGAGGGTTAGCTTGGACTCGCCGATGGTGTAGAAATCGTTTCCGCTGATGAAGCTTGATATTTCGACGTCTATGGAGGTCACGATGCCCCGCCATTCGGGGTCGTGATTGTTTTTGTCCCAATCATAGGGCCACGCATTGTAAAGGGAACAGTAAAAGTCATCCAATACTTTGGGAAAGATGCCGTAGTAAACGCTTGTGTCGGGGTATACGGTCACGTAGTACGGGGCGTCGTCTATGACAAAATTACCGCCATCCCCGCTGAATCCTTTGTACGCAGCCCCCACGCGGACGGCTACCTGATAAGGCAGCGGCTCTCTCGCAACCAGCTTGTAGTGGTAGTATCTGTCAGAATCGGGAAAGTCCTCCTCCAGGGCTTCCTCGCCGCAGCCGGCTAACAGGCTTAACGCGGCGACGATGAATAGCACGGCGAGCGCAATGAGCAGAGACAATTTTATGAGGCGTTCGTAGGCTTCGAAGCTGTGCATTTAGGTTGTCCTTGAGAAGTGACGGCATCCGGATAGACAATGACGGGCGATAGAGGGCAAGTAGCGTGCCACTAGCGCAAACGCCGTCGCGGGCGTGGTTTTGCGGGGCGGCGGTTACAACAAAATGGACAGTGGTGTTCACTTTGTGTGCACTGGCGAGGGTGGAATCGGGTGGGCTATTCTCGCCGGGAAAGGATGAATTAAGGTGAGAGAACGCATCAACCATTGCGATTGGCGGGCATCATAGCAAAGGTAAAATCGAGGTGTAAACAGAGAAACAATTAAGAAATACCAAGAGAAGTTGCAATTCTCATTCCCATCAGCTAAAATAGAGCACCACTTTTTTTGGGAAGGAGAATTACCAGTGCCGCAACGAACAAGCAAAATCTCGGATACCACACTCGTTGAGATTATCGCAAAACGGCTCCTTGGGGTAACACAGTCGGAAATTGCGAAAGAGTATGGGGTATCCAAACAAACCATTCAGTATTACGAGACAAAAGAGACCTCGAAGGATTTGAAGAAGATTGTACTTCAAAGGATAGCCGAAACTGTGGGTGACGCACTCGGAGAACAGGCGCTTGAGCAACTGGCGATCCGGAAACATGATAAACCCGATAATGAGCCGGATGTACAGAGCGGCAACTTCGGCTTGAGCGCGAAATGAAAAAGAGAACTGTTAATGCTATAAAGAAAGCAGTTTTGAATGCCGGCATCCCGTTTACGCTCTGCACGATCATTATAACCGTGGTGTTCATCGTGGTGATGAGACGAGACCAGATCCACGGTATTGAACTCTTGTACTGGTTTCTGGACTACGCTTTCGATTACATCGGCCTGCTCTGGATGGCGGCGTTCACCGTGTTCATCTTGGCGCTCTACTTTTACCAGTCGTCGTCCGACGACGAATAACCGTCCACGGCCCAATAGGGAGGAAACCATGTTACGCCTAGCCTTTGTCCTTCTCGCCATTGTCCACGCCGGCTGTTCCCAGCATAAACCCGTCGAAGCGCCCGCCCCCGAGCCGTGGCCAGACGATAAACAGGCGCCTGTCGTTCATTACTGGCTCACGAACGATTTCGTTGACCTGACCCATAAGGACGTGGTCAAAATCGGCTCCGACATGGCGATAAGCTGCGGCACCGCACAATTCCACGTGGGTTCCGGAGCGGCGCGGCACCGCCGAGAAGCGTTGGAGGACAGACTCAACCACTGGTTCGCCTCGATCGTAAAGCGCGTGGACGACGAGATGAAGGCCGGAGGCGATGTGCGGGTGGTGCTCCGCCAGCTACAGGACGAGATCGGCCAACCCATCAACATCTTCCTGTCCAACGAAACGCTGACCGCCGAGGACGGCGGCAGGAGCGGCTTCATGGAACGCCTCGCCGAGGAACTCTACTTCGCCGAACGCACATTGGGAATGTCCCTCGAGCAGTTTGTTTCGGCAGCCTTTTACCACATTCAGGAAGGGATCGAGGCGGAACGACAAGACGAAGTTACAATAGAACTTCCGCCCGACATCAAAGCCGAGATCGCAGACGCCGAGCACCAATTGGAGGACGCCGAAACCATGTGGCACGTCATCGAATCTGGCGTGGCACAGATGGTACGTGCCGAGACCGCATTAAAGGAGGTCGAAGAACTCTTCGAAGCAAACAGGCCCGGCTTAACCGAATCCGAAATTCGAGAATATGAGCGGCAAATCGGATACGCAAAGAGCGCTTTCCAATCCTTGAAAGAGCAAACCCGGGAGCTGCTGAAATCGACCGACAAGCAGATCCAACATGAATAGCCCGTTCAGACGCCGGCTTTTAGCCGGACTACCTATACTCGCTGTGGCAAGCATCGTCCTAGCCGCCGGCTGTTGCGCCCACAAAGCAGCCGAACTGCCCTATATCGAGGAAACGATCGTCGCCCAAGTCGCGGGTTTTGCATGGGATACGCGCGATTTCGTCACGGCCAATAAACAGGGCAATTCCATAGACATGGGCAACATGAATACGACGGCGGACGGCACACGGGCCATGTACGACTACAACAACAGAACCCGCGAGCGCCGAGAAGCCTTGGTGGCCAGACTCAACGCCTGGTTCAAACCGATCGACCTGAGTGTTCTCACTCTGCTTGTCAACGGTGTCGACCCGCGGAACGTGATTACCAACTTGCCCGACCATGTCGGCAAGCCCTTCACGCCCTTCCTCTCGCCGGAAACCCTGGCTACCGAGAACCGCGAGGACTTTCTCGAACGCGTCGCCGATGATCTAGCGTTCGCCGAAGGAGCCTTGCACACCTCGCTGAGCAAATTTAGAGACCATGTGTCGTACTATCTCAAGGAGAAGATCAACAACGCCCTTGATGAGAAGTTCAAGCACCACCTCGAGCCGCCGAAATCGAAAAAACGCGACCATCCGAGTTACATATACGACCAAACCGCGGAGAAACTGCGACGCCTGTCCCTCGCCGAGCGCCGCGAATACCTCGAAGCACTGCGCGTGTCGTTGATCGAGGAATATAAAGATTCCCGGGATCCAGAATACCATGAGTTTTTGATCCGCAGGTTCCTTCGCACCATGGAGGACCGGGACATCATTTTCGACGAAGAACGATACTGAACTTACCCCCATCCTTTAGACAGAAACTAACGAGATTTAAGTAATAAAGTCCGGTTAAACTTGGTCAAATTCAGCGCCTGAGGTTATTGGAAATACACCTTGTAGGGATCTCTACCGCACTCGCTATCCGCTCGCTTGCTGGTTTACAGTAATCGAGCGATTGATGAAACCGATGTAAGTGTCGATGGGGAGGTTACTGTTTACATTACTAAATCGGGAAAGAAATACCACCTAAAGAAATACCACCTGGAGAGTTGCAACTGGGATAATAAGCCTATATCATTGACAGAGGTTAGGGATAGCTATGCTCCATGTGCTGTTTGTAATCCGTCGAAGTGTTCATGGCTCAAACCCAATAGAATTTCCTTGCTACTTGCCCGTAGCATCGTGTATGATAAGCACATGGTCTAATGTGGTCCATTTCTGCCACTCCCCCCAATAGGTTGCAATTAGTAGGCTATATCTACCCACTGGCTCGAGTGGGAGCATTTAAGGTAGACTTTAAAGAAGTGTCTTGCTTGTCTTAGAACCTGTCGAGGAGATACGGATGTTTATCAAGACCGAATCTGGTATTATCCTTAATTGGGACGCAATAAGTAAGGTTGTCGTAGAACCACATACTAGTCGAGGTAATACATTTTTCACTCCTCCGCCGAATTGCAAAGTTGTAGCATACCTAGCACATTCAAATTCACCCATTGTAATTTCGTATTGTCATTTTGCAATGGCAAGAGAGATTATGGATGCTATCGAAGAGGCACTAAGTGAGTCCCTCACACATCCCGATTTAGGGTCAATCTTTGCGAAACGACAACTCGCTCGTGAATTAGCAGGGCAGAATGCCAATGAGTGACGGGGATCGGGTTTCTCCGCTAAGTTTCAGAATCAAGTATCTGAAATCAGACTTGGTCTTTTTTTCTGTCGTATTATGTGTGTATATTTTAATATTATTTCTGGACAAATCTCATACGGGGCTAGAGCGCATAATTTGGATTGTTGATCGTGTTGGCGTAGCTATACCTGTTGCCATTGTATTAACACTATACTTAGAATTAGGAGGGCTAGGTTTCGTGTTGTTAGCAAATTGGTACAACGAAATCCGCAATGCCAAGCGTGAGAAAGAACTTGAAGAGGCCAGAGAAGAAGGGCGACGTCAAGGACGTGCTGAGGCCGAAGCAGCGATGGAAGCGGCACAACAGGAGTCGTATGATGAAACTGCTTCCGATGCAGGAAACGAATCCAGCTCGGACGAATCAGAGTGATTGGTTCGACATTTCGCACGCCGTGTTCTAATCCCTAGTTGTAAAGTTCTCCTGCGCCTATATTTACTTACTCAACATCTAGTATGACTCCAACACTTGCTTAATCACTTTTCTCATCCCCTTTGTCGAGTTTGCGATATTGCACCCGCTATTCCCCTTTAACAATGGGTAGGTAGAATTATATGGAGATTCCCTACCTTCTGTTAGCACTTCACAGATCGCTTCGCAAATCGGGGGAAGTGTTTTGACTGCCGATTCAACTTTGCCCAACAGTTCATTCTCAATGACTACATTTGAGGGAAATCGTAATCGGGTTTCCTCAAGTGCCAACACATAATCATCTTTCAATTCTGCCTGCTGTTCATAATTACGAAGCCCAGCCTTGACTGACGCCACGCAGTCTGTTCGACAAAGCAAAATCGCTGAAATTGCCTATGTCCCTTGCCTCCTTGTGGTCACGTGTCGCTTACTGCACAGGCAAGACTTGTGCGGGGATAAACCGTTTGACGTCGTGCATTGGCGTACTCCCCGATTTGAGGTGTTCGCGTTGGAAGAAGAGATATCTGTTCTCCGCGGCTTCGTCGTCGGATTCGCGCGGGGTGATGTCGATCACCGTGTTGCCTCGAAACTTCACCGTGTAGAGCGTGCCACAGATGGTATAGCGTTCGGTGGTTTCCGGCATGGGAAATTCAAGGTGAAGTTCCTCTCCGCCGGCAAGACCGTCGAACCGAATGTAACCGCCAACGCGGTGTACACCAATCGGCTTATTGTCCACGTAACAGGCAACTTGAGGCGCATCAATCCACCTCGGGAGGCGCACGTAAACCGCCCGCGCCTGCTTGTTACGGATGGCGACCTTGCCTTCGTAGGGGAGATAACTGTGGATGTCCATCCACGGCGCCGCCCGATTGAGGAGCAGATTCACGGTGGCTGCGCCGTTGGAAAACCGCGTGATGCCTTCCCACACGGTATATAAAGCGCGGCTCCCGTTTGCCGTACAGCATCCGAAAACGGAGGAGTGCGGGTTGACGAGTAACTTTGCTTGCGTGAAACCGCCCAGAAATTGCCGATGCACTTCATCGTATGCGTGGCTGCCACAGGCATGCTGCATGCGCTCTAGGTCTGTCACCTGTAACTCCACGAAATGGTTGCGAACAATGCTGTCTACGTCATCCCAATAGTCGCCCAGCCCGGCATCGGTGAGTCGAATCGCCAGGATCAGCGTGTCCGCAACCCCGCAGCCTTCATTTTGCTCCAGACTCCACTCTCGGTCCCTGCCCATCATCGGCTTGATCCAGCCGGGCATGAAGCCTAGCCGAATGACGCCGTGGCGACGTGCATGTTCGTAGCCTTCCCGCACAACTTGCGAGAGCGCTGAATCGTTTTCGGTAAGGGCAAAATGTAGAAGGGTTTCCAAGAAACCCATATTCCCGTGGAAATGTCCGGTAAACTGACCATGTTCATGCGGCGGGACGCTCGTATCGTCAGTCTCCTGGCTCCAGAGTGCCGGCTTCAGGCAAAACTTGACCAGCTTTCGTGCGCAAATCAGCGCCTCCTCATCGCCCGTCATTTGGTAACATTGCATTAGCGCCTTGATGGGGGCGGCGTGCTCGAACTTCACCGTGCCTTCCTGCCCCTGCGAGTCGTGTATCGGTTCGTCGGGCGGCGAGTAGGGGAGATATCCGGGTGCGTCGCCGCGACCGCGCAGCGTCCAACGCCAAACACCTGACGAATCGAGGCTGCATTCAGGGGGGATATAGGCGTACTCTCCGCAGTCAATCATCCCTCGCTTCAGACCACGCCACAGTAGGTGAAGCCATGGCAACCAGACATCGTCCCCGTCGACTCCGATCCGCAACGCCAATGCCTGCGCCAAGATACCGTTGAACATCGGGTAGGAGGTGTTAGGAGGGGGACCATCGCCGCTGATGGGGCAATAGAGCAAGCCATCGGGATGAATTTGGTTGAGGAACGCCTGCCACGCTAGGTTTTCCGCATCAAGATTTTGATCGCTTCCGCACATCAAGCGGACGAGCGGCAATGTCCTCAAGAATTTGGGTGTCAGCCAGTTCGGCGGTCCTATCATCGGCGGCTGTTGGCTAAAGCGATATGTTTGCGTTATGGCATAGCCTTCATCGGGGCGGAAATTCGTCAGTGCGTTAACCGCCAGCGTTGCGCGCTCCGCCAAATCGAGCGTATCGGGGGCAGTAGTCGTATTGTGCTCCCCGGGTGGGGCGCCAATGGCAACGTCATGATGATTCATGGTTTTTAGCATACGGATTTATGCCTTCTACAAGGGTTGGCTATTTAGCTATTCCTGTATTAGTGGTTTTCTCGCCGAGTGAATAGGGTAAGTGTTGGGTGTCGATATTTAACATTGTCTGAACTGTGATTCATGGGATCTCTATGGGATTTCTATCGCAGTCACTATTCGTTCCTTTCATCACTCGCTATTCGCTCGCTTGATTGGTCGGTTGATTCTACGGAGTTGCGAGTAAAACTCGCTCCTACAGAGGACACGCAATAAATGAAGATCCCATCTTCGATTTGACGATCGAAGGGCGCTACTGTAAACCGAACTGCGTAAATCCTATATGTTTAATTCTTAGTTGCACTGACTATAGTAGCGAATTGGGTTAGTACGCCACTGAGGTCAGAACCTCGTGTACAATGATCGGGTTGTCTGTCTTATCTAGCTTAGAATCGCACCAGACAGTTAGGTCGTTGCGTCCCACGTTCATGATGTCGGAGGGTACTTCTGCCGAATAGCAGCCGTTCCGGGGCTGCAGGTCTAGCAGCGTATGGTTGAGGCGCATCCAGACCTTTGCGTCAGTGCCTCCGCCGGTGGTCAGTGCATGAATCCGGAAGTGCGCGTCGGGATTATTCGCGTCGGGTCCCATCTTCAGAGGTAATCTGCGTTCATGGATGTCCAACGGAATGGGAAGCGGAGCGATCTCGGAAGCCTGACTGAACATTCCTGCGACCGCGAGCGGTTCGATGCCGTAAAGCTTGTTCTTGCCGGCAATTTCGGCAGGATCGCCAATTTCTTTTAGCGGCGCGTGGACACGCTTGCTATCCAATCCCCGCACGTCTACGTGGGTGAAAATGTTAAACAGATAAATACCATTAACGCCTTCGTGCCACCACCAGGCGGCGGCTCCACGGATGTATTCCTGCCATGCGTAAGGCTGCGCCGCTATCTCGGGGCACCACCGGAGAGGAGGTCTGGCACAGAACGAAGGATAGACGGACACCCCGTAACGCTCCCCCACGGCTTTCCAGCCCTCTAGATTGAATGTGAACGGCATTAACCCCATGCCGACAACCAAGACATCCACCAGCCCTTGCGACAGCCAGGTTTCGATGTCCTGTCCAAGGAGAAGGGAGCTCTCAATGGAATCCATCACACGCACCACCAATGTGTATGGACGATTACGTTGGCGGGCGATAGCGTTCAACTCAGAGCGTACGCTCCGCACGAAGTCTGTCATGAGCGGGGCAAGTTCGCGTTCTCTGCCCAACGGGAAGTTCCAGATCCAGCGCGAAAAATCCAGCTCGTAGCCGTCGAAGTCGTGGGCGGCGGCATTGCGGCGGATGAAATCGAGCCGATACTCTCGCACTTCGGGGCGCTCGAAGTTGAAGGCGGTACGCAACATACGTTCAATCTGTTCTTCGGGGAGATTGCGGTCGTCGGACTTTCCGATTAGGTATTCGGGATGTTCGGCTTTAAGGGGATCGTTGGTTTCCTCCATGTCGAGTTCGTGGTCGTGCAGGTCGTTCATGCGAAGCGAACCCCAGATCTCCATCTGCTGGGCGTGGCACGCTTCGACGATGAGGTCGGTTGCGCGCTGTGATGAACCGAGCACGGGCCAGACAGGGCCACGGTGTTTGGGACCCCAAACGGGCCCCCACGGCGGATCGCAGCCGTTTCCGACACACCAGACGTATGTGTCGACGTGCGTGTCGAAGGTCGGTGTGGTTCTGGCATCAATGAACGATTGCTCGTCGGTGACGTTGTACCAGTGTTTGCGGCTGCTCTGGTTTGTTTGCTGGTATGCGTCATCGTTATAGATGAGGCGTCGTTTTCGGTGCTTTTCAAATAGCATGTGCTCACAATCTTCCTAAAATATCTATTCGCCAAGAATTTATGGTAGGTATTGGGCGTCGGAAGTTTACATTGTCTGAATTGTGATTCATGGGATTTCTATCGCACGGGATCTACTATCGCGTTCCCTATCCGGTCACTTGATCGCTCCGCTGGAGCGAAAGAGTGAGCGATTCAATTCTGATTAGAAATCCGTTGGGTTTAATAAGGCAGTAACTCCGGTCATTTATGACAATGGGTTTGCTGCCCATCTGATGCAGTCCATCGGTTTTTACTGATAAAACCATTCCAATGGATAGATGCGCAGTACACGTTCACTGGTCAAGCGTGCCTCCTCGCCTTGCTGTGCCATCCAACCGCGGGAGTAGATCACGTAGACCTTGTCGGCGGCGAAGCAGATGTTGGGATAGTAGATGTTCGCGTAATCATCGGGCAGAGTGCCGACATAGTGCTGGGATCGCACCGGTCGAATGGGGTATTCCGCGGGGATGCGCTCCACATCCTCCAGCCCCGCGCTAAGCTCCAAAGTCTTAAAGTTCTCCCAGGTTGCACCGCTGTCACGGGATATTGCGGCTGATAATCGCCCTCTGAGATATCCGCGGCGTATCTCTGCGTTAGAGACCTGATTCCACACACATATTAGATCGCCCGTCCCAGGGATGCGACGCAGCCGCGGCGGTGAATAGGAGCACCCCAATTCGGTGGGCTTGACGGCACTCCACGTCTGGGCATCGTCTCTGCTGTAGCTGTAGAGTATCCTGCCAACGGTCGATCGAGCAAAGAATAACACCCCGCCGTCTTTGGTTTCAGCTACCGAGGGCTCATCACAGGGCGTCACGCCGCAATTGCCGTTGACCACACCCTCGAAATCGAACCAACCCATCAGGCAGCCGTATTCCTTAAAGGGGCTCCACGTGCGCCCCTCATCGTCGGAGTAGTACACGAAGGCAATCTCCATCTGTGGGCAGTGCCCCTCTCCTTCGACCGAAGCCGGCAACCCTTTCCAGGTGCCCCATCCCTCGCACTCCGGGACACGGGACGCGCCGCCTATCGGCAACCCAAAGCCATCGTCAGGATGGTAGCCTCCCAACACGGTTCTTCGCGGGCACAACAGTCTACCGCCGGACAGTTGGATTATGGTGTCAGACCAGCCGCGTTTAGCGGTATCCAAGGGAATATGGCGAGGTCTATCCCACGTTTCTCCATTGTCTTGCGATATCCATATCCGGTCGTCGCTCGTCAGCGCTATTGCGCCTGAATTGAGGCAGGTCAACCCGTTTCCGTCTACCCCGTCACCGAATGAGCGTGGCTCGCTCCAGGTTCTGCCTCCGTCCGAGGAGACGCTCCCGTTTTGCGCCAGCAGGCTTCCATCGGGCAGCTCCACAAGGCTGCTGACGCCGGTACCGATAATTTCGACCACTCCTTCGGGGGGCGGCTTGCGCCAGCCTGGCTTGGTTGCTGCTTGTTCAGCGGTGTTGCCAACGGAATTGTATACTAGAGCGCCCAAAAAAGTTGATATTTGCATGGTATGATTTTTCCTGGTCAAGTATCTATAGGAGAACTTAGCGTCGGTGACTCTCCTGTCGCCTTGTTTTCCATCCGGGGATAGCGGTCATTAAAAATTATACCATTTCTATAAAACGAAAGTGCATTGATAATGTGATCGAGTAAAGAAACTTGCGTAGAGTGGAGTAAGAACCCTTGTCTCCGCGCAAAGTCGGCGGGGCAAGATGCCCCGCCTACGGAAAAATTGAACGATATCACCAAGACATCATATGCACTGTCATTCAAGCGAAATGGTATTAGTTTTCCGTGAGACGGCGTTTTTGGCAGCGGACACGCCCAACATTGGTGATTCTACTCAATCTTTGGGACAATGTCAAGAAGTCGGTACAGGAGAACCGCATCTAAAGGCCTGTTGTCGGTGATTAGGGGTGAGTTAAAACCAAAGATTTGCGAAGGAGTCCATCTTCGATGGGTTGGGCAGCACCATCGGCAAAAACAACCCGCACAGTTTGAGGTGTTCTATTTCGGTTCAAGTCTGCCTCATTGAAAAGCGGAAGCTCATTGTGCTTGATAGCCATTCGCGTTTAACCACTCAACCCAACCCACGGCACTGGCCACTGTCTTTCCGCTTGACACCATCGCGAAACTAGACTATAATTGGTTTGTACCGAGATAGATAGTAGGTCCAACCTTCAGCACATTGAGCGGGAGTATTAAATCGTGTCCTTGTCGGAACTAATACCATTATTGGCACTTGTCGTTACCAATCTAGTTGCAGTGGTGGGTATTGTCTATTATATGGCATCGACACTAGGCAAGCGAATAGACGGTCTCGACAAGCGGATAGACGGTCTCGACAAGCGGATAGACGGTCTCGACAAGCGGATAGACGATCTTAACTCCAATATGAACGCGCGGTTCAGCGATGTGAATGCGCGGTTAGGCGATTTAAGCCACCAGATGGACACTCGCTTTAGCGATATGAACGCCCGGATCGATGACCTCCGAACACAAATGAACCGGGAACACGACAACCTCTCCCGGAAAGTCGATACCCTGACCGACACAGTCACCGCTCACATCGCCAATCAGGAAATTCACCAGAGCCCGCGAGTTTGAGGACAATCCGCCTAAGGAGAAAACGCCTCCGTAAGTGCTTAGGTCCACGTAATACGATCTCAAAATCGTAACTGTTTAGTCCATTGTTTTCTGGGGTCGAGTGCTATAAATATAGACGGTCTTTTTGCTATTTTTTCAGGCGTACAACGTGTGGACACCCATTCCTCTGGTTCGTAGTAGGGCAATTCATTGCCCGTCTTATGCCTTCAGGGGGTTTACTAACCACTAATCACTAGCCACTAAACACTTACTCAAAATCTATATGTTACAGCCGATTCGAGACGCGCAATGAATTGCGCTACTACGAACCCTTGGTTCTTGTAACTTACGGAATACGAATTAGTATAAGTTGGGTTTCGTTCCATTTCGGTTCAAGTCCGCCTCATTGAAAAGCAGAATCTCATTGTGCTTGATTGCCATTCGCATTTAACCACTCAACCCAACCTACGGCACCTCCATCTACAATCACCGACTCCCCAATCTCTCTCTCCCTGCCACGCTTATGGGGTCGCGACCGGGAGGTTGCTCCTACCATGGGATTTACTATTGCCTTAAGATTTCTATCGCGTGCCCTATATGGTCACTTGATCGTTCGCTTGATCCCACCCCACAAAATGGCTTGATCCCTATGTCGCGCCTAACGATGTCCTCTTGAGGGATTGACGCGCCTTGGTTTAGTGAATTGAGAAGGTATAGGGCGGGATGTGGAGGATGATGCCAAGCGCGCTCCAAAAACTACCCACCACAAATTCGCCGAGGACTAGCCCCAAGAAAAACGGAATGGCTTTCCGATGAGCGCGTAACCCGCCGCATTTGATGATTACCCATTTTGCAACGGTACTAATCACCAAGCAGAACCAGATATAGTCTGTACCAAAGTTGATGGAGAAGGCGTAGCCTGCCGGGTGAAATGGCCACCAGAGGAATCGCTGGCGCATCGCCATCAGCAGCATGGTAAAGCTAAACCCGAGCCCCATAGCTAGAACCGCACCGTAGTTTGTTCCTGACGGGTGAGACAACCCTTTGTGCATCGCCGTGAAGCCCTCCCTCCCGCTGAAGGTAAACGGCATCCCGCCTTCGTACGAATAATGCAACAGAATCCAAAAGGAGGTGGGAATTGCCACAACTGCCGCCAACATCATGCCGATCACGAGATGCCGTAAGCCTATATTCGCCTGCTCGCCGATTTTAAGATTTTCCAAGTATTCCGGCATCGGATGACTGGGATAATTGCGGTTGAAAAACCGGAAAAGGGCAATAACACTCAGGTTCGACGCTCCCAATCGACGAGGGCCGAAAACATTTACGACGATTCCGCTTGCATTGACAGCCCACAAATTCTGGTGAGCGGGGGCACTCTCCGCACGCGCTCTCGACAATGCGAGGAATATGGCGTAGTCGATGCCGAAAAACACCACAATGACCCAAGGTGACATCCCGGCATAATAGGAGAACCCAAAGATAAACAACATGCTCCCAGCGAGTCCTACGAATGCCCACCGCTGATGCCGTACTTCCTCCCAATTCGATGCGGTGCGGGGTCGGAGTAATCCCCGGAAAACCGTCACGAAATGTCGACGCGTGAGCCACAACGCCAGAACGGCTATGCCCAACCACGCGCCTTGGGCTTGATAATCGAAAAAACGGCCGCTGCCCCGCGGGTAACTGTGGCCGCCTGCAATGGCTACCGGTACCTGAAGTATCTTCCTAAAGAGATAGAAAAACCAGAGAGAAAAGGATAGATCCAGCGGCAGGAAAAAACTCATGCCGATGACGAAGGGATAAAACGAAATGGGAGTCCAGCCGATAGCGTTCCAAGGCGGCTCTGTGAAAAGTGGGCCAATACTGCGCAGTTTTACGTGTAGATAGGGAACAACTGGGAATAGGAAGTGGAGTCCGTTAAGGGTATCAATCCCCGCAGCAATGGCAAACCCCGCCCACAGCAACTTTGACTTGAACACCCTAGACTGCCTGTGTGTCATCACGAGCGGCACCTGAATGACAGGATAGGCGAGTTTTTCACGCTCGACCCACTGCTTTCGGACAATTACGCAGAGACAGAACATACCTGTGAGGAGCGCCAGGATGAACAGCGACCACCAGAAAACGGGAACAATCCACGTGAAGACGTGCAGGTCGGTGTAGAGGGTGGACTGCCCCTCGAAGAATCCCTGTACAGCGCGTTTGTCGCTGATGGTAAGCCAGGTGGGAACGTGAGGGTGGATGAGTTGCGCCCATTCATTTTCCGGGGTTGCAAACCAATGGGCATAAGGAATAGTTGGGACAAGCAAGGGGAGAAAATGATGTCCGGCAATTGAGGTTGCAACACACAGCATGGCGTAGATTGTCAATAACTCCTCGCGCCGCATCGCCCTTAACGGGGCAATCTTCTGCAGTAACCGATTGATTGACAGGAGGACGAATAGACTAAAAACGGTGTTGAAGAATAGCGTTGTAAGTGTCGGATGCCCCGCATTCCATATATCCTCCGACATGATAACCCAGTAACAATTTAGGGGTACCAGCACCAATCCGAGCGCAATAGTGCGCCAAGGCGTGAGGGTAGAGGAACTTGGTTTGTGCGAGGACGCTTGGAATTGGCTTGGTTCAAGCGGCATGGAGTAGGCTCCATTTGTTGCAATAGCGCAGACATGCAAATCTCAGTGTTGCAGTTTGCCTTTTGAAGCGACTAGGACAGATAGGATTGGAAGGATGGAAGGGTGGAAGGTTCCCATCCACGCCACCTTAAATTCTCGGGAGCGAAAAAATGGAAGCCAAAAAGTTGGGTTTCACAGGGTTCAACCCAACCTATAGGTTAGATAAAGATTTTCCGGATTTGTAAATTCAGCAGGAGCGACCTAAACCTTGATGGAATTGCAGCTTTCAATATAATAGTTTACGCACTTAGTAGATTTTGGCTCATTGTGCCGAGAATTTTTCACACTAGATAGTTTCCGACTTTTTCTCGGTGGTGAGGTTTGCAATTGTCGGCTGGAAAATGCGAGTTGTAGAGATGGCCGTGTGGGCATTTTTGGGGAAAGAGAAGGGATTGCATAAGAAAGGGCATTATGCGTTCCTGAAGGTTTCCAGTCTATTCCTAAATCCTTAACAGTTGCACGGAAAGTTCCTATTGGCACATCGTTGCCACCGTGACATGGCAAAGTGGCAATCCTTTGGTTACGTGAGTTTAACCACCCTCGGTGCGAACCCTTGCCGTATCTTTTTAGCTCCGAACATCCTAATCGTCTGAGTTTTGTTGCAACTCTTCGATAATTCACGGCGTGTGGAAAGCAGATCCACTAGGAGATACAGCGGTTTGGAAGCACAAATTAGTTACATTGTCTTTCGGAGTAATTGTTTGGAACTTTGCGCTAGGAAACTCATCTACGATAACACTATCTGGCAATGAACGTCCTAATGATTCATATGTTTCGAGTAAGGTAACAAACGCATCTGCAGCATTCTCCAATGCTTCGTCAATTGTTTTGCCATCCGTTACTAACCCAGGAAAATCCTCAGACGTTACAACATAATAATCTTCTGGCTGATACTCCAGTGCCACACGCACTTTATAGTACACTGTGCATCCTCCCCAATGGACAGTCGATAATCTTTACAGCGCCTAGCTCAACCAATACTAATACCATTTCGCTTAAATGATGGTGCATATGATGTCTGAATTGTATCGTTCGCCTTCTCCGTAGGCGGGGCATCTTGCCCCGCTTTGGAAAGACTTGATTAACGCTTTTTATGCACTGCAAATATAGAGAAATGGTATAACAAATCCTCATTCTAATTTGAAGTGGCCTACATTTATTGTTTTTTCGGAACTCGTAACCGTATCAGAAAACCAGTCAGAATAATACCATGTAAGTCCACTTTTTTCAAATCACAGTTGGTATACATACGCCGCGGCGGCTAGGTATATTCCGATCAACTATGAATTTCAAGATAATTTGGCGTGAGGCGGAATTGAATTTGTAGGATTTCAATTGCGCTTTTTGTGTAAGTCCCAATAAATTCAAATGCGGGATGTTTCGTCAAGGAGCGGACGCAGAAAATCGCGGAAGCGGATTGTTTCACTCAGATTGTCAGCTCGGTTGCAGCCCTCCCAGTCGACCCATACATACTCCAAGGTGAGGAAGCCTGAATACCCGACTGACTTCATCGCTTTCACGATCCGCGCGAAATCGATTGTGTTGTCTTGGAATGTTGCTTGGAGCATTCCTCGTCGGGCGCCACGGACGTGGAAATGGCTCGCATGGGGGATGAGGGGTTCAACCTCGGCGTCGGGGACGCCAACGCAGGTGAAATGTCCGTAGTCAAGAGAGAAGGTTAACCCCGGCACCTTGGAAATCAGCCGAAGCGCCGATTTGGGTCGAGAGGCAATTGAGCGGATGTGCGGCTCTACGCCCATGACAATCTGGTAGGCGTCGGCACGTTCTATCCGCCACGAAAGTTCGTCACAACCACGTGCGCGCGAATCCGCCCGGGGTTGATCATCGAAATAGACGCCCGGGCTTATCGTCACATGCTTGGCGCCGCATGCAGCGGCATAATCCAACGTGCGCTCAAACCAGTCGCGAGCCTTTCGGCGGCGCGAGGCATCCGGCTGATTGATGGCGTAAGACATGCCATCGTCGTCAACTTGAAGGAACACATCCGCGAGATTCAAGCCCTTGGAATCCAACCTCTTTTTCAAGGTTTTTGCCGAACGGGTGACGTTCTCGAATTGGTCGGACGGCTGCAAGTGGGACCGATGCTCGAACAGACCGATATCCACGTCGCGAATGCCAAGCATAGCAATCAGTGTCAGAACGTCGTCGTGCGGTAATAATGGAAATGTATAGTCAGCGCAGGCGAGTTTAAGTGTCATGGCGCCGAACCCTCCTCTACGATCACGTTGCCACCGGTACGCGCCGACTCGCACGCCGCTTCAATCAATTTCATGGCACTGAATCCCAGCTTTGCAGGCGACTGGTTGGGCGCAACGCCCAGGACGGCATCTACCAAATTATCGGTTGGCGCGTATATGGGATAAACCGCATCCTCGGGAAGATTCGGATAGTTGTACACGTTGCCCGCACGAGGGTGGTATTGCATCGCTCCCTTCCATAGTTCCATGAATATCATGCCTTCGCTCCCGAAAACGCGCACTTCATAGTTCCGATCGCTAGGCATAGTGGCTCCGGTGCTGGAAATCGACACAAGGGTTCCACTATCGAGTTTGACGTTCAGTGTGTTATACACATCAACGCGTGTACCATGATTGTCAAACCGTGCGAATACCTCAATGGGTTCTTGACCGGTAATGAATGCCAAGTGTCCGCCGACGTGCGAGACTTGGTTGTAAATCTGACCGCCACCGCACACCGCCGGGTCGCTGCTCCCCGCCGGTTCCGGTTTCAGGTAGGGCGGCTGCGCGGTCTCAAACGAGTCGGTATCTGCGAAGATCTCCTCCCAGGGCAGCCCGCGAAAAAAACCCAAACAGAAATTTGTCATCAACACGCTAATCATCTTGATGTCGCCAATCGCACCTGATTGGATCAAACGCCGCGCCTCAACACCATGCTCGGTGTAATGCCAGGGGCCGCTGATTAGAAACTGCACCCCCTGTTCATCCGCGAGATCGACCAGTGTCTTGGCTTGGGTTGCGTTGAATGTCATCGGCTTTTCGATTAGCACGTGAAGCCCCTGTTCCAACGCCGCTTTGGCTTGCGGATAGTGCATATTTACCGTGGAACTGATAACCACCGCGTCAAGGACATCAATCGCAAGCACGTCGTCCACGCAGGACACACCGAGGGGGATTCCAAAATCGTGGGCAATTTTTCGTGCAGTGTCTTGGTCGCGATGATGGACGCACAACAGTTCTGCTTTGGGGTGGCGTAGTAACGCGGGTATATGGGCGGTGGTGCCCCACCAACCGGCGCCAATGACTGCGCAACGCACTTTGTTTTTCATGGTGGACTCAGAATACGTTGGGTTTCAACGCCGATAGCGTGCTATCAACATGCGAGACTCATCTTCGATTTGATGATCGAAGATCTCCACCGGAGCGGGAGGGCCTCGCTAATCATGTTCTATCAACATTCCGCACCTCTGGAGCGTGGAGCGCTACAGAATTTTGCAAGAAAGAAACCAATCAAGCGAGCGGATGGTGGTTGGCCAAAACTTCTGGTTGCTGAAGCCGGTCGGTTCATCGGGCAGTAGAAATGCGAGAACTGTTGCACCCGTTGAGAAGGAATGGTCGGGAAGGGCTGAAACGCAAAAGTTGTGTTAAGTCTCGTGAAATGGGGTTATTAACCTACGAAAGGTTCAGGGGTAGATAGAACAGCGCACATGCAGAGGTTGGATGCGATTCTTGATTTAGCGGAGTGACAACGGTGGCGTGCACACGACAAACCAAAAGGGCGTTGGGTTGACGTGCGCACCATACCGTTGATGTTAGAATCCACACGAAAATCGGATATCGCTTGCACCCGAACTACCGATGGGCTGCAAGCAGGGCTAATGGTCAGCTTTTATCTGACCCCAGATTAGCGGAAGTTTCCCCACGGGTTCAACAGCAGTAACGGCGGCTCCGCTCATTGCTTGAACAATTTGTGTTTCGTTCAAAGCCCCCCTCCACGCGCGAACCTCGTCGATCAGACCGTCAAACCAACCCCTATTCTTGTGGCTTCTGCCAAGATACAGATTGGTGGTGTTATCAATTGAACCAGCGGCTGCGGCTTCTCCAATTTCGTGGTCGAGTACACCATCTATCCAGAACTGGATGATTGATGTATCCTTCCGAGTCACAACCACATGATGCCATTCGCCATCGGCAACCGAGGTGTCACCACCCCTAACGAAGCCTTCGTTGGCGAGCCGGTCTTCGTCCGGGACGCCATCATTGAATATGGTATCAAGCTGGCCGCCCGGCTCAATAGTAAGCCGGTATCCCCTACAGCACGGAGTTTCCGGCGCCTCCCAGGGGCCCCACTTGTTAAAGATGTAAGACTGCTCCTGGTCAAAAGGAGTCTTAACCCAGGCTTCCAAGCTAAGATCGCCAGTGCCAAAGTTTGTGGCGGGATCCGGGAAAATCTCAATGGCTTGTTCACTAGCACGTGTGAACTGAATTGCGTTTCCGTGTTTACCGGCAACCACGGCGGGACCATTTTCAAGAATTCCCACCATGCCATTGACATCCATGGTTTCGTCACCATTTATTTCATCCATGGTGAAGTGGAATGCTACTTCGGGGACTTGGGCGCTATTTCTCAGAACAGGGAAGACACTGACAAACACGACGATAAAAAAGCAGATTGCGAGGTGTTTCAATCGCACCATTTTGGTTTCCTCCAATTTATGTTTTAGTTGAGCCTTACAGTGTCGAATTATCCCAATTCACCACCCGATTAACATCAATTTGGGTGGCTTCAAACGCAGACACCGTGAGGAGTTGAGCGACTCTTTCCGTGGTTCCTGACCTTCTGATGCACATGGCTTACCGTCCACATTCTCTAAAGTAGCTTATGCGAACGAATGGATATCAGGAATTATAGGGGTTGATGGGTACGAAGTCAAGCACAAATATTAAGATTCTGCTTGACTAATGGCTGGCGCTAGTCAAGTGTTGCGGAAAAACGGAAGATATTTTGATTGTCTAGCTTCTTGGTTGACCATTGAAAATGTCGCCCGTGGTTTATGATATCATGCAGATGAGGTGTTGGGTTTCACTGGTTTTAACCCAACCTACGGGTTAGCTGTGGGCGGGGCAAGATGCCCCGCCTACGCTGCTAGTGGGAACTCTATGGGATTTCTATCGCGCTCCTTTTAACATATGTATGGTACATTTTAGTAGAGATTAAGCTGTTGTGTCGGAAAAATTGGCACTTCCGAGATCTCGATAGGAAAAATAGGTTTCAGGATTCCTGAAACCTATTTATTTGGATTAACACCGTTGGACGCTTGAAGCGCTGCAAATTGGGGATTGATTGCCGAGAAAGCGTCTCACGCTCCGACAGTCATCGACGAGTTTGGCAAGCATTTCCTTTGTTTGTTCGGCCGAGGCTCGGTAGAGTCGGTAGAGCTTGCGCGGCGGCGGTAGGCGAAGTCGTAGTATCTGAAGGGGACACAATTCTTCATTCTGTGCGGTTCCTCCGTGCGGTACATTGTTAAGGCTGGATTGGTCAACGACATTGCAATGCTCAAGAGTTCAAAATGATTAAGTACGACCTGAAAATCTATCAGAGCGGCGAATGCACCAAGAAGACGCAGTGCTGGGCAGATACAGCGCAGTCAGCAAAGAATTACGCCACGCGCTGGGCGATGCGGACGATCAGGTTGCCGTTGAACAAGCGGTACCGCTGGTCGCCACTCTACAACGAGACGCGCGGCATTGTGGGCTTCGTGCGGGATTTTGTGAACTGCTCCGTTCTGATTAAAACTAACCAGAACATTACCGTCTAAAATGGTAGTGTGCTGCAAGAGCCCGCCGGCGGCGGACGCCGGCTGATTCAATAACTTAAACGATGTTAACTAGGGAGGTTTATGATGAAATACGTTGTGTCAACACTAACGCTGCTTGCGCTTTGCTTCATGAATGTTTCGTATGGAGCGATGGGCATAAGCAGGGACAATCTGGACATTTTATCGCATTTGAAAATGGTTGAGAATTCTGAATTGGTCGTCACGGGTCGGGTGAAGAGTATGGTATTTGCGCACCGTACCAACGTCACGCCGGCCGGAGGCGGTATGCCCACGACCGACGTCACGATCGCGGTTGACGAGGTCATCAAAGGCACCCCCAACGCGGGGGAAGAGCTTGTCACATTTATGATCGAAGGGGGCAAAGGCGTCAATCCCGAGACCGGCGAGGGGCAGCATTTAAAGGTTACCCACCAGGGCAATTTTAAGGTTGGAGAGGATGTACTGCTTTTCCTGGGAAAGGCGGAGGGCGACGCCTACCACGCCAATTTTGCTCATGACGGGTTACATCTATATTTTGGTGATTACGGCAAGCGGCTGGTTAAGGATGATATCGTGGGGCTCTTATACGAGGGCGCGGGTAAGAGACTGAAACTTACCAAGGTGCCGGTCGATTTGGCTGTGACACTCGGGCAAGCGGCGGTGCTGGACATGGAGCGTGCCGCCCTGGTCGAGAACGTCATCAAAGCACTGGTGCTCGCCGAATCGGAAGACACTGTTTCTATCACGACGGCGATATCGGCCGTTTTGACTCAGAATGCGCAACAAATCATCGATGACAACACCGAGTCTGAAAGCGACTAAACCGCAAACGGGCGGCTGGTCTATTCACAACCACAAACAATAGGAGGGTATATCATGTTACGGAAACGCGCGGCATTGGTTGGATTTATTTTTTGTCTGGTTCTTTCTTCCGCTTATCTCGTCTGGTCGCATTGCCACAACACGGACAGCTGCGAAGACCTGGTAAATGATTTGGTGGCGAATCAAGCTTGGAGCAACCCTAACATCGATTACAAAGTCAATGTGCTGCATAACTATGGCAAGGATGAGTTAAGGCCAACCCTGGAAGCTGCGACTCCCGCCTGGAGCGATTTGCGCGTTAACGGGGTGGACATCGAATTTTCGTTGCACTACGCCGGGACAACGTATGAAACGCCGGGCGGCAACTCGGACGGCGAGAATACCATAGGCTGGAGAAACTTGGGCAACGGCGACGGGTATCCATTGGCTCATACGTATACCTATTTGCACCCCACCGACTCCAGCCGGATCATAGAATGCGATCTCGGCTTCAACTATTACCAGCCTTATGACGAGCATGGAAGTACGAACGATACGGAATATTGTATTCAAAACGTAACAACACATGAGTTTGGACATTGGGTTCGGTTGTTCGACTTAGGCCAAACTAACGGTTGTAATAGCTCCTATAGTCATTACACAATGTGGAGAACGGCTGGTAAGAACGAACACACAAAAGAGGACCTTCGGTGCGAAGACAAGTGGGGACTGTGGTACACCTATCACGGTAGTCCGTAATCGCAGGTTAGAATGACGTGGAGAAATTACGGCAAATCTGCCGCGGTAGGCTTTTTCTTTTGGCTGTTGGTTGCGTTGTTGCTTACGGTTCACCATTTCTGTTTCGCCCACGACGGCGACATAGGCGGTACGCACAAGGTGCGTGATGAAGGGGTTAAGGAACATTACTATTATCACGAGCATAAAGGCAAAAATCAGTGGGGGCACGTTATTAGACATGACAAGCCCACTCATTTTCATCGTGTGGGTCATCATATTACAGGACCGACGAAACAAGATGGGGCACCATACGCCTATGAGTTCCACTGGCACGAGGGCGAGGAAAACAACTGGCATCCGGCAGAAACAAGTGGGTGTCAAACGATTGCGGACACGGCAATGCTGCACGAGCATTCTCATGCCCATATAAACACGCCGACCACCTTTAGCTCGACTTTGTACAAAACTGAAGGGGAATAAGGTAAAATTAGTCGAAAAAGCAATACCATTCGACTGAGGAGGTACGCCTTGATTCCCCATTGCTAATAACGCTGGTAACTCCGTTTGAATCGTTGTTTCGACGCCCTAGCCGGGTTAAATTCCAAATCTTGATCGTTGGAGCAATTCTGTTATAACCAGTAGGCAAACAGGGCGATGGTCACCGCAGCCTTAACGATTCGTTCGAGCAGGTCGAAAGCGTTCCTTTGTTTTCACCTTTTCGGATGCGCGCGATGATGCTTCGCACGGTATGGACATGCACGGTGTTGCCGGTCTCCTTCTCGAGGATAATTGCGCTAGAGTAGCTAACGCAAGTTGTGTGCCATTATCTATTACGCACCAAGATTTCACTTCATCATTTGTGGTTGTCTCAATCCATAGGTTGCCCTGACTCGGCACTAATCCACGAATTGCATCAAACTCGCCCCCCAATGTGCCATGGAGACGCAACAGAGCCTGTGTCTTACAATTCTGGTATACTCAGCATCGGTTAATTTTGCGCAATTGTGCACCGAAGGTTTGTAGGAGCGATCTCCGAATCGCGACGGTCGGGAATCGGAATTCCCTCCTACCACCTGCAAAACTCACGCTCCATTTCTTGACTCTAAAAAAACGCAACTTCCAACAGCGTAGAGTATAGAGCACCGGTGCTGACCTACCCTCGTGTTGGTAATACCATCACAAGAGGCATAGCCCTGTCGGAGCCATTCTCTCTTTGGCGGTGGTGTTTGCCCTAATGGACATAGCACAACCTCAATGTCTCCTCATACCAATTCGTAATCCATAAGTTACAAGAACTGGGGGTTCGTAGTAGCGTAATTCATTGCGCGTCTCGTATCTGCTGTAACATTTAGATTTTGAAATCGTATCAGAATTTATTATTGTCGTTCGGCAGTAGGGAATAACGATTGTTGAAAGAAGGGAAATCGACGATTTGATGATTCTCGATTTCTACAAACCCTTTGCCGCAATATCAAATTATTGCCAAAATCATCATTTTGCGCGTTCTGTGTACGTCAGTCCTGGCACCTGACCACGACATCGGTACTTAGCTCCAAGGCGGGGTTAATCTCAAGCAGCACACAGAGCAGCGATGTATCCACAAGGCTTTGATTGTGGTAAAGACCGAGCCCGCGCAATTGGATTAAGCCCGCCAACGGCGTGATGTCCGTGATTTGATTATGGGCAAGGTGTAGCCAGCCTAATTGAGTTAAGCCTGCCAATGGCGCGATGTCCGCGATTTGATTGTGGGAAAGTTCTAGCTCGGTTAATTGGGTTAAACCTGCCAACGGCGTGACATCGGCAATCTGATCGTGGGAAAGGAATAGCCTGGTTAATTGGGTTAAGCCCACCAACGGCGTGGTGTCCATAATAATTGGATTGCCCGGGTCGTCCAGAATTCGATTGTAGAAAAGCCACAACTCTCTTAATCGGGTTAAACTCGCCAATGGCGTGATGTCTACAATCTGATTGGAGTCAAGTTCTAGCGTTGTCAGACTGGTGGCAAAATTCAAACCCGTTAAATCGCCGATGTTGCTATTTACCGCGCTAAGATCGGCCAACGTCGCCATCTCCTCGTCGGTGATGGGGGCGCCCTGCGCTTTACCGAGCGCCCGTTCAACCGCCTTACGGAGGTTGGGGTCGGGGATGTTCACTTGTACGGGGGCGGGTCGATAGCTTCCGATTAATTCTTCACGTGGATGTTCAGCCTCGCCGCAACCTGACGCGAAAAGGATGAGGAGAAAGACGAGGGGAAGCGTGCGAGTCATTTGTTTTCACCTTTCTTGATGCTTTGGATTATAGGTCTGAGGGAGCTGACTCGGATGGTGGTGCCAACGATTGTGCCGATGAGCATGATGCCGGCGCCGAGCAGGGCGCAGGCGAGTAGGAAGATGAGCGGGGAGCGGACTTTTTCGCGTTTTTTCATCGTCGTTTAATGGCACCCCACGTGATGGCGGCTTTGCCGTAGGGTTGCACGGTCGGGATTGAAGCGCGATAGATGGCTCCGGGGTCGTCGGTTGCGGCGTAAAGATAGGATTGATGGGATCCGAGTGCGGTAACATGAAACTCCTCCAGACCGGCGGGAAACCACTTTTCGGATCGCTCATCAAACATGTAAACTCCGAATTCGTAGAGTCCGGTAAAGAGACGCCCGCGATTAACAGCCAGGCTTGTTATGCCTTTCGGCGGGAGTCCTTGGCTGAGATCCTCCCATGTGAGTTCGGTTTCGTTCCATCGCCCAATGCCTTCGTGCCCGACGACATATAATCGATCGTCAAGCACCGCCCAGTCGACGATTGTGCCGAAGTCGGCAATGCTGCCGCCGTCTGCCCAGTAGGGAAGACCTTCCCACATTTCGCCGTTGTCAGGGGAACGGAATGCCTGGCTACTCGAATAGGCCACCCAAAGATAGCCGTCGAACTCGGTCATCGACCGGACGCGGTGGGCTATGTAGACGGGCGGGAATCCGCGCGGGCCGTCTCTTCCGGGCCGTATCCATTCGTCTGCGACGTTGTGCCATGTCTCGCCGTGGTTGTTGGATATATACGTGCCGCCGGTGTACCCCACTGCGATGACCGTGCCGGAGCTGGTGACGAGTATATCCGAAAAGATTGGGTATCCACTCTCTCCGTTGTCGCGCTCCCACATGCGGATGCCGTTGTTTTTGGGATTCCATGTTTCCCCGGGACTGTCGGAGCGAAATACGCCACGGAGAAACGTGGCTGCATACACAACATCCCTACTGATTGCAATTGCACTAACACCGTGTTGCGGCTCGGTTGAACGCCAGGTGTCACCGTTATCAAGGGAGATGTAGACCCCCTCCCACGTCGCGGCGTAGAGGCGTCGTCCATCGGTTTCAATCGCGTTCACGCCCCAGCCCTCCGTGCCGGGGAGTGGAATCCACTCCACCCGGATTTCGGCATGGGCGTTTGGCGCGCAAGACCTGATGGCGATCGCCAGCAGAGCAGAGGCAATGAGAAGGCTTAACAGGGTGACGATAAAGGTTAGGAATTTCATTTTTGTTTAACGGCGCCCCAGGTGGTGGCGGCTTTGCCGTAGGGTTGGATGATCGGGATTGAAGCGTGGTAGATGCCTAGGGGTTCGGTGCTGTTGCGGATTTTCTCAGAGGCTGCCGCGTACAGGTCGGATTGATGGGATACGAGCGCGGCAATTCCGAACTCCTGCAGGCCTGCGGGAATCCATGTTTCGGAGCGGTCATCAAACATGTAAACACCGTAGTAGCGTAGTCCGGCGAAGAGACGGCCGCGATTCACTGCCAGGCTTGTAAAATGCGGCTCGTCGGTCCCGGTTTCAAGACTTTCGCTAAAATACTCCCAGGCTCGTTCGGCTTCGTTCCATCGCCCGAAACTGTACTCTCCGGCGGCGTATAATCGATCATTAAACACCTCCCAGTCGGTTATCCGGCCGTGGTTAAAGTGCCTAGTCCATTTCCAGGTTTGGCCCTTGTCAGCGGAACGTAACATGCCTCCGGTTGAGGTGGCGGCCCAAAGATAACCGTCGAACTCGGTCATGGACCAGATATTACCGCCTAGGCGACCAGATTCAACGACCCAGTCGTCGTATATGTCGTGCCACGACTCACCTCGGTTGGTGGATATATAGGTGCCGGCGTGGTACTTGCCAGCGATGACTGTGCCGGACCGCGTGACGAGTATTTGCTCTATGGGGGAATACTGGGGCGGTCTGCCAGCGAAGGTGAATAAGGCGAATCCGGCGTTTTTGGGTTTCCATGTGTTGCCGTGACTGTCGGAGCGAAATAAGCCGTGTTTAAATGTGCCTGCATAGACAGCATTCGTACTGATAGCAATTGCAGTAATTTCGTGGTCCGGGAGGGTTAAGCGCCAGGTATAACCGTGATCTCGGGACATGTAGAGCCCATCCCTCCTCCCGAGGTAGAGGCGGTTCTCGTCGGTTTCAAGCGTGGTCACATAATTGATATCCTCGCCCTCAACGAGTTGCTCCCACTCGGCGTGAATCCGGGCATGGGCGTGGCTGCATCCGAGGAGGGCGATGAGTAATAGGACGAGGGTTCGTGTCATGGTGCCTCCTTTCAGTCGCACCAGAGGCCTAACCAAATGGTGGACGGGTCGCCAACCTTGTACGGGTTGAACTGATAACCTTCGGGCAACTGGATGTCCCCCTGATGGTACGGCAGGTGTTGGGATCGTTCGTCCATCGACTTTATTTGCAGCTCTAAGTAGGACGGTGAGTAGTCATAGCTCTCGAAAGGACATACTTTCGAGAAGACGACGCGCTCGGATTCGAGCTCGCCTTCGGCCATGCGGACGAAACGGTCGTTTACCAAAATGTAGGTTGTGTTCGGTTTGGGGATATCCGACGCCAGCCAGAAATAAGCGGAGCGGCGGATGGTGTTATCCGAGCGAGTCCCCCTACCCCCTCCACTGTCCTTTGGAGAAAAGCTAATGGTGGGCACCGGCGGTTCGGGGGCTGGCATAGGGCGATTATCCGTCTCGCTGCAGCCGAGGCACATGTTCAGCGCCAGGAGCAGGATGATTATGAGGTACTCGATGGGTACGCGGCTTAACGAGGCTCGTGTTCCGTGTTCCGTGGCCTCGGAAGCGTTGAACGATAAGGTAGCTAAACATGAGAATTGTGGCATTCGCCAGGAGCGACAAAAGGTTTGACAGGAATTCGAGAGCGGTTTCTCCCGGCGACGCCAATTCTATCTCCTTTTTTGGACGTCCGATAACACCCATTATCGAACTTTCTGTTTTATGGCGCCCCAGGCGGTGAGGGCTGCTTAACGGAGGGGTTAAGCAGCCGGACGGGCGGCGGTTGTCTTATCCTTTCTTCCTGCCGCCTATCCATTTTTATTACAACAATACGTGATAAGTACGATCACTGATTGGGAATGCGTTCCCAATAAAAAATCCAATGAACACCGCTTTTAAATCTACCAAATTCCAATTTTAGGGTGTTTCCCAGCCACCAAAAATGGTTCCCACCAGTAATGGTGCGGACATCGCTATCGAGATGCAGATAGGTTAAGGCGACGCGATCGGGCTCGTCATATTGGGGCCTTGGTTTCAGAACCTGATACAAACCCTTGATACGAATGCGTTCCTGCGGCAGCTGCACATCCATTGCAAATGTACCGGTTCCTAGTGTTAACTGCCCGGTGATATGCGGATATTTATAGGTAGTTTCTACCTTGGTATACACGATAGGATCGTCGCGGTTGGGGCCCCCGACATCCATTATGTCATGGCCGACGGCTTTCGCGAGGATAAATGTGCATTTGAACGTCTGGTTTATCGGTTCGACGAGATCCGATTCGCTGCAGGCACTGAGGGCGAGGCAGATGAGCATAATGATACGGTAATCATGCTGAAATTGTGAAAACATGGTGGTTTTATCCTTTCTTCCTGCCGCCCCTCCACTTTATTGTTATTCGTCCGGGCACCTATAGCTGAGTTGCATGTAGCCTGTATCCCAGTGGACTCTGAAAACAGTCGTCCGACCCGGGGCTCGCCGCCCTACCCAGCCGCAAGATGTTCGTATCGTGAGGACGCGGTCTTTCAGCACCCATTGAGACACCTTAGGGTATGTATAAGATACGCCTAGGCCTTTAGGTCTTTCGGAAAACGTTATGGTGATCGGTTGCCAGCCTTCCTCGGTTAAGTCTGCAAGGTTCATTTGCGCTTCGTGGGGACGCCCTTCGTCGAGGATCGGAGGGTCGACGCTAACGATATAGGCGCCGGTAGTCGGCTCGCCGCGCTCAGGTGTCTCGCTGCAGGCGAGGAGGGTAAAGCATAGGAGTAAGACGAGGGTTCGTGTCATGGTGTAGGGCCTCCTTGTTCTTAGTCCGGGCACTTATAGTTTAGCTTGATGAAGCCTGCATCCCAAGAGACGACATAGGTAAACGTCCGGCCGGGGTACCATCGCGAGTCGCAAAATGTTTTTATAGTAAGTACGGGGCCTATCAGCACCCATTGCGATGCCAGGCCGTCATTGAGATTTATCCATAGGTCGTCAGGTCTTTCGGAGAAGGTGATGGTGATGGGTTGCCAGCCGTCCGTTCTTAATTCGCCAATGTTGATCTGATCGTCGTCGGGCTGGCCTTCGTCCAAGATCGGGGGGTCGATGCTAACGATATAGGCGCCGGTGACGGGTTCGTCCCGCTCGGGGGTTTCGCTGCAGGCGAGGAGGGTGAGGAAGATGAGTAGGAACATGGAGATTCTCATGGTACTGTACCTCCGAGTGTAGGTGACGGGATACCGGAGCATCCCGTCGGTTGGGAAAGGTAGGTGCACACATTCAGAAAATAAACAGTTAGTCCCTGACATTTTTCATAACACGCACCTCTAATTCACAGATTCATTGTTTTATGGCGCCCCAAGTGGTGGCGGCTTTGCCGTAGGGTTGCACGGCCGGGATTGAAGCGCGGTAGATGCCTTTGTCATCGACAGCTGCGTACAGCTCGGATTGATGGGAAATGAGCACACTAACTGAAGAGCCCTGAAGACCTGCGGGAACGAACGTGTCTATGCGGTCATCAAACATGTAAACACCTCCCTCAGCTCCGGCGTGATCGTAAAGTCCGGCAAACAAACGGCCGCGATAAACGGTCAGGCTTTTTATACTGGCTGTGGCTCCGATGGATAGGACTGGAAGCCCTTCGGAGAAATACTCCCAAGCCGGTTGAGTTTCGTTCCATCGGGCAAGGCCGTTTCGCGTACCAGCGTATAATCGACCATTGAGCACCGACCAGTCGGCTATCTGACCGTACTTTTGTTCGCGAGTATATTCCCACGTTTGGCCATTGTCAGTGGACCGGAATATGGATCTGGAGGTGCTTGAATAGACTGCCCACAGATAGCCGTCGAACTCGATCATCGACCAGATGCTATCGCCTATTATCCAGTCGGGCGCTACGCGTTGGCGCACTTTCCACTCTAGTGTTACGTCGTCCCATGTGTCGCATCGGTCGGTTGATGTATGCGTACCGCTGTGGTACCCCACAGCGACGACTGTGCCAGAACTAGTGACCAGTATTTGCTCAATGTATGGGAGACGGATTTCGCCGTTATCAACATTAATTGTGCGGATTCCGTTGTTTATGGGCTTCCATGTGTCCCCGAGATTGTCGGAGCGAAATACGCCGTGCGAATCTCCTCCTGCATACAGAGTATTCTGATCAATTGCAATTGTATTAACGCTGTGATTCAGCTCGGTTGGATTCCAGGTGTAACCGTTATCTCGGGAGATGTACAGTCCACTCTCCGCTCTGATTCCCGCCGCGGCGTAGAGGCGGAATCCATCAGTCTCAAGTACGCGCACACGATCCATGGGCTGCCCGTCAGTGAGTTGAGCCCACTCGGCGCGGATATTCGCATCCGATTCGTTCGCTAACATAGTCATCGTTACTAAGAAAATGAAAGCGGTTCGCATTAAACGTCGAGTCCATATCATTGGATTGCCCCCCTCAGAACTGATGGCTATCGGATTGATTGCGTTAGTAGAGTATGAGCAAGTTATGTGCCACGCCCACAAGCTGCCCCGACTTGGCACTACCACACGAATTTCATCGGCATTGTCGTCCGATGTGTTCCGGAGACGCAACGGCGTTCCGTGCTTTCGTATCTAACAAGTGAACACCAATGTTCATTTTTTGTGCAAGAAGGGCATTGGCAGTTCTCGGGACAGTGCCTGTGTCCTACAATTCTGGTAGAGCACCAATGTTGCCCCAACCTACGAGGTGGAAGCCTGCTCACAGGAGTTATGGAACGAGTCTCATGTTTTGTACGGGGTTGTGGACGGATTAGGTTTGGCTAACAGTGTTGGGTTTCGCTTGAATTGCGGCGTTTTCGGGCAGAATGAAATATCGGAAGTCTTGTCTCTGTGCGCGATTTCAATTGGATTTCCGCTCAACCCAACCTACGGGCTAGGGCATTCAAAGGCTGGTGCGCAGTGCCCACCCTACAACTGTACGAAGTCGAGCTTAGCATGACAGTCGATTGGAGTTTTAACGTCAGGTTATTGCGCTTCGATTTGCCGAATCATGGCTTTTGTCTTATCGGCTTCCGGGAAGCGAGGCGAAAGCTCCAAAGCAATCTTGAACGCCTTCAGCGCATTTCGGGTGTCCCGATTGCCGAAATATGCCATGCCGAGATGGTAGTAAACCGTGGGTGAATCGGGGATAAATTGGAGGGCGAGTGTGAGAGTTTTCAATGCGGCAGTGTAATTGCCTCGCTTGAAATACACCCAGCCCAGCGTATCGAGAGACATGGGGTGCCCCCCATCCTCGGGTCCAACTTTCGCGGCTTTCCGGGCAAGGTTCAGCGCTTCGTCCAAATTCCTGCCGTTCTCGGCATAGTAAAACGCCAAGTTGTTCATTGCTCTGATCGATGTTGGGTCGAGCGCCAAAGCCTTCTGCAGATACCCTTCAGCCAGTTCCGGATGTCCTGCTCGACCATGGGCGATTGCAAGGCTGTTATAAATCTTCAGCAGGTCTTTCTCGTTCTGATGGTCATTGCTGCGGCTGGCAGACAGCGCACGTTCCAAGGCTTCGGCTGCCGCCTCGTAGCGTTCGATTCCGAGCAAAGAGACACCGTAGAGATACCAGATTAACGGGTTTTTCTCGCCCTCCGAGACTACAACAGCCAGTTCTTCGACGGCACGTTCAAAATCTTTTGCCATGAAGTACTGCCGTCCGCGCCGCGTGAACCAGAACTTGCTTACACCGGCTTTTTCGATCTCCTTGTATAGCGGGTCGGGCATCTCATTGTATTTTGTCGGCACCTGCGTCGCTTGAGCGTGCCGATTGGCGGCGTTCTTGTCACCTAATGCCAAGTAGACTTGCGCGAGCGCGGCGTGCACCTCACTCTGTTTTGGATTCAGCGTCAAGGCACGCTGCAGGTGGTCACGCGCCGTCTCGAACTGTTTGGCGGAGAGCGCAAGCTGTCCCAATCTCAATTCGGAAAACGGATTTTGGGGTGCCAGTTCGAGGGCACGCTCGAAATGCCGTTGTGCAATCTCTAACTTGCCTATATTTCTGAGGGCATTGGCATAGCGAATATGGGCGGGCGCGTATGTCGAGTCCAAAAGGATTGCTTTCGCGTACACATCAGCCGCGTTCACAGGATCATTGTCTACGGCTCTCCCAAGGTAGTAAAGCCAGCGAAACGCATCAGGGGCAATCTTTGCCGCGTTTCGGTAACAGCGGGTGGCTTCGGCGCGCCACTCGTGAGCCAGATAGACATTGCCCAGCCGACCCCAAGCGGCGGCGGATGCGAGGTTTTTCGCGAGGGCGTTCTGGGCGGATTCGACTGCCTGCAGGAGCCGGTCATTGGAGACTTGTGCGAGATCGCGCGGCTGAGGTATTCCGTCCGGTGCGATTGGCTGGGGGATTGCCGCTTCAATGCCGGTAACGCCAACACAAACAGAGAGTATCACGAAGAAGAGTTGCTTCATAATGCGTCCCCGCTTCCTTTACGGACAGTCAGTTCTCGGTCAACTCCGGGTACCGTGAAACGTTCTCGGCTATTATCTTGCCACTTTACTTCAATTGATTTAACTACCTTGGTTGCGCCGAGGCCAAAATGTGCGCGTAGTTCGCTGCTACTGAGATAGCTGTAGCCGGGGAGTATAAGTCTGACATAGTTAGCCTCCGCCGTCACGACCGTCACTTCTGCGCCGATTGCGTCTCGGTTTCCATCAATGGCTCGCACGCGCAGCCAGCGATTGCTCGGCGGAGGGGCATCATTGCGGAACACCCGCATCCCACCGAGGTTTCCAACGACCAAATCGATGTCCCCATCCAGATCGGTGTCGCCAAAGGCGAGTCCGCGACTCACTTCAACTTGCTCAGCGAAAGCGCCCGCGAGCGAACTGATATCGGTGAAATTGCCGCTGCCATCGTTTTGGAACAGCAGGTTCGGCTCGGCGTACAAGTTCCAGAATTCGCCGAGATTCGCTCCCGGGAACTTCGATCCGCGCCTGACGCTGCCATTGACAAGGGCGAGGTCAAGGTCTCCGTCGTTATCATAGTCGAAGAATCCGCAGCCGAAACCGGTGTAACCTCGATCGATTGCCGCTAAGCCCGAAGTTTCCGATGCGTCAATGAAAATCCCGTACTCCGTGGCGATATAGAGCGTGTTGGTCTCATCTCTCAGGTGTGTCATGAACAGGTCGAGGCGCCCGTCGCCGTTTACATCACCGGCGGTCACACCCATGCTTGCTTCCGCCTCTCCGTAGGCATTGAACGCAACGCCGCGTATAACGGCTTCGTCAGTAAAAGTACCATCCCCTCCGTTGACCCAAAGGTGGTTTGCCTCCTGATCGTTGGCGACATAGATATCTACCCAACCATCTCCCGTCAAATCTGCGCAGACTATACCCAATCCATTGCCCGGTAAGGTGATGCCAGCCTCTGCAGTTACGTCGGAAAAGCTACCGTCCCCGTTATTACGGTAGAGCGCGTCAAGCACCCCTTCGAAGCTTTGGGGGCCGCAATAAACCGGTCTGTCAGTTCTGCTACGACACTCGATGCCGGAGTCGAATAGAAGATAGTGTACGATGTAGAGGTCAAGATCGCCGTCGCGGTCGTAGTCGAGGAATGCACCCGACGAACTCCAATGGTCACCGGAAAATCCGGCGGTAGCGGTGGCGTTGACGAAGGTACCATCTCCGTTGTTCAGGTAAAAAGCGTCACGTCCAAAGTTGGTCACGTAGACATCCAAGTCGCCGTCGTTGTCGGTGTCTCCGACTGCGGCGCCCTGTCCATAACCCGGGTCATCCAAGCCGGCAGTGGATATCACATCCAGAAACGTCCCGTCGGGCTGCTGTTGGAAAAGCCGATTGGGTGCCGGCAGGTGAGGCTGACCGGGCGGAGGGAAGCATATCCGGAGAAGGTCGAGATCGCTGTCGCCGTCGTAATCGAACAGGGAAACGCCCCCACCCATAATTTCCGGCAGGGAATAGGTGCCGTCGGGCAGCAGATTGGGCGTGGCGTTCAAGAGTAAGTCTGAAGTGATTTCGGTGAAGAGTGGTTTGATCCCATCGGTGGTCGTGGGTGGAGGATTTCCTATTGCAACGTGGATTGTCGCGGAGAGGAAGAGAAGATTGAGAGCCGTCGTTCTGAGGAGGGTTGTGGTTTTGTGCATCAGTACAGGACGTGCAATGAATTGCACTACTACAAACCTGAAATCAGTGACCAATGCCACTTGGGGTACGTGTATAATGATAAGGCGAATGCATGCTGTTCTCAGCCTCCATAGAATCGGAGGCGATGGCTCTGCATTCGCCCCAGGAATAAATGGACTAAACGGGTACAATAATCGTAAGCAATTATCAAGAATGAGAGCTGAATTGTTGGGTTTCGCTGTGCTCAACCCAACCTACGGGGATAGCAGTAGGCCGAGCAAGATGGCGTGCTCTATTCACAATCCGGCGGGGCAAGATGCCCCGCCTACAGAAAGGCAATAAATGGTATTATGGTCTTGTCGGGCTGCCGTCGGGCAGTCGGGTCTGTGTCCAGCCTACTACCTCGTCGGTGCAGGGGTATTTTGCGGCTAACTCCTCGTTGACATCGATCCCCAAGCCGGGTTGGTCGTTGGGGTACATGTATCCGCCGCGAACTTCGGGGGTGCCGGGGAAAACCTCGTACACAGCTTCGGAGAAACGGCACCATTCCTGGATGCCGAAATTCGGCGCCCAGAGATCGAGGTGCAGGTTGGCGGCGTGTCCCACGGGCGAGGTGTCGCCGGGGCCGTGCCACGCGGTTCGGATGCCGTACATGTTGGCGAACGCGGCGACGTTGCGGGCAGGGGTTATTCCTCCCATCTGGCTGACGTGCATGCGGAGGAAATCGATCAGCTTGTCGGCAATCAGGGGCTGCCACTCGCGCGGGCTATTGAAGAGTTCACCCATGGCGATTGGCGTGCTGCATTGCTGTCGGATATGGTGGAACCATTCCAAATCTTCCGGCGCCAAGGGATCTTCCAAGAAGAACAGCTTGAAACGCTCGACATCTTTGGCGAATTGGACGGCGTCAATGGGTATCAAGCGCTCATGGATGTCGTGCAGGAGTTCAATCTCGTCGCCGACTTTGGAGCGTACGTGTTCCATCATTCGCAGCATATCGCGCATGTACGCCTTGGGATCGAAGTACGCCCCCGGCGGAGCGCCCTCGGGTTTGACGAGCTTTTCGGCTTGACCGCCGTAGCCGCCCATCTGGATGCGTATGTAGCGGTAACCTTGCGCTATGTACTTTCGGACGCTGTCTTCGACTTCGTGCTCATCTCTTCCGTCGGCGTGGCCGTAGACCGCCGCCCCCTCGCGGCATTTCCCGCCCAAGAGCTGGTAGAGCGGCATGTCGGCTTGCTTGCCTTTGATGTCCCAGAGGGCTTGGTCTGCGCCGGAGATGGCGTTGTTTAGGACGGGTCCGTTGCGCCAATAGCCGTTGACCATCCCCATCTGCCAGATTTCCTCAATGCGGGAAACGTCTCGTCCAATCAGAAAGGGTTTGAGGTGTTTTTCGATTGCGGCGTGGACGGCGTGAAAGCGTTGCGTGAAGGTGGCGCAGCCGAGACCGTATAGCCCTGGCTGCGATGTGATGATTTTCACGATGATTAATCGTGAGCCTTCGGGTTGAGTCAGGATTGTTTGGACGTCTTTGATGGTTGTGGTAGCCATTTTGGGTTTCCTGTAGGATTATGTAAAATTGATTCTCTACGGATAATCTATTTCGCGGTTGATATAGACGCGCACGAGTTATCATGGAACGGCACAGGGGCCGTCCCCTACAGCGGTTTTGGTCGCGATTCGGAGAAGATCTCTATCGCCCTCCCTGTTCGGTCGGTTGATCGTTAGCCATTTTGGATCCCCTGAACGGTTATGAAAGATTGATTCTATACCGATAATCTAGAGTTGGGTGTAACAAGCCATTATAACACATTCGAGAATGGGTGTATACAGTTCGGTGTCGAGTTTTGGAGGGAATGTCTGAATCACGGATTAGGAGATTGTACGCGGGCACAGAGGGCAGGGGAGCCGACGAGAGGAAGTCGGGATTCGGTGATCGCAGATTGCATCCTAAAGGAATGTGCAAGAAAGTAACCGAGTTTTGAGGAAAAAACTCGGCTTCGTCACGGTCGGGAGATTGCTACAACTTTCTGGGGCAGCCACCGTCAACGTTTAGCATTTCGCCGGTGATGAATTGAGAATCGTCTGACACCAAGAACAGCATCGCGTTGGCGATATCATCGGGTTGACCGGGGCCATCCAGAATCTGCGTCATGTCAAAGAGTGCTTTGAACCAGTGGTCGCCCTGATCGTTCGTCGCACCGGGAGTATTGACCTGGCCAGGGCGTATACCATTAACCCTGATGTGGTGCCGTCCACCTATGCCCGCGGTGTAGCGGGTAAAGGCGTCCACGCCGGCCTTGGCGGCGTAATAGGAGGAGGAGGCAATACCCCCACCGATGACATCTAGCATGTTCTTGTTGAAACCGGCTGTTGCCGCCAACGATGAGATGTTGACGATGGCGCCGCCTCCGGCGGCTATCATGTGGGGCCACACCGCTCTGGACATGTAGAACGTGCCGTAGAGATTCCTTTGAATCACGGCATCAAAATTGTCATCGTCTTCGTTCGGAAAGTTCTGGCCGCTGCCGCCACCGGCGTTGTTCGCGAGGATATTGACAGTTCCGTAGGTTGCGACCACCTTTGCCACCGCCGTATCAACCGCGCTACTGTCCGAAACGTCGCAGGCGATAAACGTGGCTTCTCCGCCATCGCTCTGAATTGCGTCCTGCACGGCTCGACCTTGTGGCTCTCGGCGTGCCATGAGAGCAACCTTTGCGCCTTCTTTCGCAAACAGATGGGCGGCGGCTTCGCCGATGCCGGAGTTTCCGCCGGTTACGATTGCGACTCGTCCTTCCAGTTTCTTTGCCATTATTGCCTCCATTCGGCTAGATATTCCTTAAGAGTGTACGATAGCGAAATCCGACATCTGCGAGTTTCTGTTTGGGTTGTGGAATCGTTGCCTCCTTTTTTTAAGGGTGAGAACATCAAACGTACTATCCTAACAATCTCTATTATAGCAAAATTGCAGAAGCAGTTAAACAGAAACCATATCTCCAAGAACTCACATCTTGCTCTCGTTTTGGGACTCTGATTCCCGGAGGTAAGTCCTTGATGTTATACCCGCACGGTGATACAGCCATAGCCCTGAGGTCGCACGAAGGCGGGGTCGGGTGTATTTTTCTGTTTCTGGCGATTTTTGGTTACTTTCCCTGTTTGCCTATGATAAAATGGCACTGCAGAGGGAGAACCGCGAATCGTAACTGTTTACAACCTGTTTGGCTAATGGGAAGGAAATCCATTTTCGGTCATTTGAGTTCCTATGCACCGTGGAGATCTCTATCGCGCTGGGGCTTTTGATGTTCGTGTAAAGAGAAGGGGAAAAATCGGTGATTTAGTGATTGCAAAGAAGATTCCTCCAGCTCTAGAATCAGGTGCGATTGCCCTGATGAGACAACCTTTTATCACTGCTATCAAGTAACACTCGACATTGCGCTCCGCTGGAGCGCGGGAATTTGGATCTATCGTATTCTATCAACATATCAATCCTCTGGATCGAAAACCTGAACTCCATGTAGTAATAAGTGTTACTTGCTGAAAGAATCATTCCGACAGGAATGGTGGGGTGCTATAAACTGAGCTAAACAGTTGCCAGAATTTTTATTATTGCGAAAGCTGAGGCAGCAACACCACCAAAACCATGGAGGTAACCGATGCACGATTTAGTCATTCGCAATGGAACTATCATCGATGGCACCGGAAAGCCGGGCGTCAAGGGCGATGTCGCCATTGATGGTGAACGTATTACGACTGTTGGCAGGGTGACCGAACCGGGATACAAGACGATTGAGGCTAAAGATCGTCTGGTAACACCAGGGTTCGTTGATACACACACGCATATGGACGGTCAGTTCATGTGGGATCCGCTGGGTACACCCGCCTGTTGGCACGGCATCACGACGCTAGTTTTGGGCAGTTGTGGTGTTAGTTTTGCGCCTGTTAAAAAAACAGATCACATGATGCTCGCGAAAGTGCTGGAAAGCGTCGAGGGTATTCCTGCAGAGAGTATCATGGCGAGCTTGCTTTGGAATTGGGAAACGTTCGGCGAATATTATGATGCGCTTGATGCCTGCCCGAAGGGCGTGAATGTCTGTGGCATGATTGGGCACGTTGCCACACGTCACTACGCTCTGGGCGAAGAAAGTGTCGACAAAGACAGACAACCCACTCCCGACGAACTGAAGACGATGGGACATCTTGTCGATGAGGCGATGGAAGCGGGCGCACTCGGCTTCTCGACTTCTCGAACCTTGAGCCACAGAACTTCAACAGGTGTTCCGATTCCCGGAACATTCGCACATCTTGAGGAATTGGTCGCTATGGCGCAAGCAGTTGGTCGACACAACAAGGGGGTTTTCCAATGGGCGCCTGGTTTCGGGGAATATGAAAATTACCCCACGGAGGACTATCCGGAAGCGCGGAAGGAGATCCACCGTATCGCCGAAGTCAATCGGCAGAGCGGGCGTCCAGTAATCTTCAGTGCGTTCACACATAAGTCCGTACCAACGATTCAAACCCTATATCTGGGTTGGCTCGATGAAGAACGAGCGGCCGGCGCGGACGCGCGACCAATGGTTTCTTCACGTGTCAATACGGTGATGGTCGGGCTTTGCAACTGGATGCCGAATGTTCGGGATTCTGCCGGCTGGAGAGATTTGTACAACCGTCCATATCCGGAGCGCCTAACGGCGATTCAGGATGAAGCGACTCGGCGACAACTGCTGGATGTTCCGGCAGACAGCGATGAACGTCTGGGTAAACTGTTGTACATATTCGGCCCTGAAGAGTGTTCATATGTTCCCACGCCGGAAAACCTATTAGCCAACGTTGCAGCAGCAAATGGCGAACGTCCGGTAGAAACAATCGTTCGACTTCTCTGCGAAACCGATGGGCGTCAACTTTTCAACTACGCGACCAATAATCACAACATCGGCCATGTCGAGGAGGTGTTGACTTACCGCGACACAATTCTCGGTTTGGGAGATGCGGGCGCTCATGTGAACGCTATCTGCGACGCTTCACTGACAACGCATGCCTTGACGCATTGGCACAAAGAGCGGAATGTCTTCAGTCTTGAAGAAACGATACGACGACTAACTTCCGACGGTGCCGAGGCGTTTCAGATTCCGCAACGTGGCGTGTTGAAGCCTGGTTACTACGCTGATGTTAACGTCATCGACTTCGACAATCTCCGCATGGAAGTTCCTGAGTTCGTTTTTGACTTGCCAGTCGGAGCGGGGCGCTGGACGCAACGGGCGCAGGGTTACGACTACACCATTGTTAACGGTCAGATTGTTATTGAGAATGATTGCCATGCTGGACGTCTCGTTGGAGACCTTATCAGAATTTAACGCTGTCACGGCTTCAGAAAGGAGCTCCACTTATGACTAAAGAGGCACAAACACCGACCTCAGACGATCCAAAGAGCGAACGGTTCAGAGCGTATATTCGTGAGCGACAACTCGAAATGCTCTCTGAAGAATTGTGGGATGAGTTTTTATGGGGAGAGTTGGGAGCGGCCAGACGCGATTTCGACACAGAGGAATGGGGCAAAAACCAAGAACAAGCGAGCAAAGTGCCGTCACAGTGACTTGGTTCTTTCCAGGCGCCTCACGCGCACTTCGATCTCCGCGTCTTTGCGTTGAATAAGCATCCGCGGGAAGGTTGTCATGGAAATGTTTTTCCCCGTTGACGCCATGGAGTTCCCACGTTTTTCCGGCATTCGCACCTTCATTAGGAAAAATAGGATTGGAAGGCTGGAAGAGTGGAAGATTCCCTTCCATGCCACTCTCAATCCTCTGGAGCGAGAGAATGGAAGCGGAATAGTTGGGTTTCACTGGGATTTCTATCACGCTGGGATCACTATCGTACTCGTTGTACACTCAGTTGCTCGCACGCTGGGCTTTTGATGTTCGTGCAAAGAGGAGCGGGCAAATCGGGGATTTGATGATTGTCGATTGAACAAGACATCGCGACCGGGAGATCGCTCCTACAAGGACCTACACTTGGAGGCCCCCATCTTTAATTTGATGAGGGATTTCTATCGCGGTAGGATCTCTATCGTACTCCTTGTTCAGTCGCTTGATCTTCCTGGATTGCGCTAGAAGCTGTATTAGTCAACGAGATGGTTTACACGTCGTACTGCTTCCGCGGATTCAGCGTAGTCTAAGCTCGTACTTGTAGTCTTTCGCGATCCCCAGCTTCGGCGGGCCGGGCTGCTCTTTTGCCTTGTAGCGGTAATCGGGATCAGCGTTTTCCTTGGGGCTAACGATGTTGCGCAACACGCCGATGCCTTCGACCTCAAGCTCAACTACGTCTCCCGGCTGGAGGAAGCGAGCATTTTCGTTGCCCTTGAGAATCGCTTCCCCAATTGAGCCGCCCCCAACAGTGCCACTTCCCAACACGTCCCCCGGGGCGATGCGGCTATCCTTAGACGCGCGCTCTACAAACGATCCCCACGTGTGATACGAGACGCCGCCCTTACTTTCTCGCAACCAGACCTCGCCATTGACCGTGGCGGTACAATTCACGTGTAGTCTGCCGTCACGGAGGTATGGCGCCATTTCATCTGTCGTGACTAGCCACGGGCCGAGGGACGATGCCGAGTCCTTGCCCTTGGCGGGGCCAAGACCAACGGCCATCTCATCACGCTGGAGATCGCGGCAACTCCAGTCGTTGAAGATGCAGAAGCCGGAGATGTATGACAACGCATCCGCCTCCGAGATGTTGCTTCCTTCACGACCGATAACACATCCGAGCTCAAGCTCGTAGTCAAGTAGCTCGGATGCCGACGGATATGGAATGTGGTCATCAGGTCCGAAGATACGGAGCGGGTTGGAAAAGTAAAAGACTGGCATGCGGTACCATGCCTCTGCACACTTCCTGGTACCCTGACCTGTGGTGTGTTCCTCAAAACTCATGAAGTCGCGCACGGTGGGCGGCTGCAGGATGGGGGCGCGCAGCCGAACGTCGCCCAGAGGCACGCGCGGCGCGGCGGTGTTCTCCGCCAGTGCGTCGCCCACTCGGTCTATTGGCGAGTCTCCAAGCTCAAGCAGCGCGCGGACATCCCGCAAGGTTCGATCAACGCCGAGCAACGCAGTCACATCGACTGCGCAGTCGTCCTGAAGGACACCACAACGCGGTCCGGTTCCTGTGTCATATGTCAGCAGTTTCATCTATTCTCACTCCTCCTTTTCACGGGCGAGATGATTCTTATACCATTTCCCTATATTTACAGTGCATAAATGGCGTCAATCAAGTCTCTCTAATGCGGGGCAAGAAGATTTCTATTGCGCACGCGGGTCGGGCTGGATGAAGATTAAGTATTTAAATCGGTAATTTCAGTTTTCCTTAAACTCGGTAGGTGCGGTTTCTAACCGCACCGAGCATCGTTAGAACATTACCGACTTATTTTTTAAACTTCATGAAGCCCGACCTACCGAAAATGGGTAGTAACCGTGGTCGCGACCAGGAGGGAATCTCTATAAGAACTCTATCGCACAGGATTTTCTATCGCGGTCACTATCCGTTCCCTTGATCGCCCCTATAAGGATTATGTCAATCCGTTTGGGTAAACTCGGATATGGCGCTGGGGTTGAGGCCGGCGCGGACAAGCGCGTCCCAACTATGAACCGGCGAGGTTTTGAGTGTCGTTAGGAGGTGCTCCCGCAGGTCGCGGATAAGCGGCGGTGTCGACTCTCCCTGCGGCTGCAAGTTGGCGAGGCGGGTTAACGCATCGGAAGCGAATCCGACGCATACAGTGTTCCGATCGTCTTGCACGACGGCTTTCAGCGCATGTATCGTCGGCTCGAGTGCATCGCCCATGATTGCGGCACCATGTGAGCAGAGCATGACGATAGACCACAGGACGTTTTCGCGCACCGCCGAACGCACCGGCTCAAAACGCTCGTAATCGTCCTGTATCGGTCCGCCCTCACACACATCGCACTCTTCCGTCGGACGTGCAAACTTGATGCCCCGGTTTTGCGCCCGGTTCACACACAGCCGATTCGCCTCGCGCTCCAAACTCGCCGCCAGCGCCTCAAGGCAGGCGGGAATCAGTGATGTGCCGACGCCCGCGGCGATGGCGCGCCGCCCCAAACACCCCAAACTTCCGGCGGCAACGGAACGCACATAGACCGACGGGTCATCCTCCAGACGGGTTACAACGGCTTTCAAAACCTCATGGTTGAGCGGGCTGACATCGCCCAGACCGAATACGCCCGCCTTGCGGACCCATTTGAGCGGCGAGGTTGCCGCCTCAAGAAAGACGCCGGTCGCGTCCCGTCCAACGGCAACCAGTCCATAGGTAGCGGCTCGCCGTACGCTCTCCCGTTCGTCGTACAAGGCATCGGCAAGCAGCCTTAACGCCAATTCGTTGTCACCGATGGAGGCAAGTCTATAGGCTGCGCCGATTCGTGCGGGCTCCGCTTGGTCGTGTTTCGCGTAAAGCTGCTCCGATAGTCCTGCAGCCTCTTTTTCCCGTTTTTCAGCCGCCAAGGTAGCAGCATCCGATCGCGGCGGAGGCAGTTGACCGGTGTGCATCCAGTGATAGTGATGCCGCCAGACCGCAGTCAGGTCGTCGCCGGCTTGGATCAGATCGGTGCGGGTCAGCGGGTCTATGCCCAGCCCGTTCCAATCAATTTCGGGCGGCGATCCGTTCCCGCGGTAATCGGCAGGCTCGGTCGTGCGGTACAGCCAAAACCGCCACATGAAGCGCGGGCGAACGTTCCACGTACGCCAGTCGTCGCGCCTGTGATTCGCTCGATGGAAGATGTTGTGAGAACACAGGATGACGCTGCCGGCGCGCAGCGGTGCCACCTCAAACTGGCGCACAAGCGGCCAATTCAAATCGGAGACCGCCTTTTTCATCCGGATGTCATGCGCCGTACGGCGGTGGATGATGTCGTCTTCGTCGTATGGGGAGTCGGGTCCAGTGACAGATTGATTTTTCATGTTCTCAATCATGTAGTTGAAATCAATATGGTCCGACCCTGCGAAATTGTCCTGATTCTCTTCGTGATTGAGCGTCCAGTAGTGAGAATAGGGCGCGATCGCCGTCGGTCCCATGTCATCGGCGACCGCCTGCGGATAGTACAGTATCTCGATCTGCACGGCGTGGTGGTGACGCTGTTTTCTGCCGTTCGCGGGGCTGTTGTCGTCCTTGTGCCAAATCTGATCTTTGCCGTTGCTGGCGAGGGGCACGGCGGTAAACGGAACGATTGCCCAGTTCTTGCCCACGAGTCGGTTGCACGCGGCGACGACGCCGGGCGCGTTGAGTATCTCTAGCACCTCCGGGACTTGAGAAAGCAGAGCACGTTGCGGGGGTTCGGTCGCACGCTTTTGGCGCTTATAGATGCGGTCGTGAGTATTGAGGGGAATCCCCAGGTCCTCCGGCGCGAGGACAACCAGCCCTCGGCAGGCGAAGTCTTGGATGAGTCGGTCGGTCGGGGTGTATATCAGTGGATTCGAGTCGGGGGAATCAGAAGCGACCGGTGTTCTGTCGTCGGTCAATCGGTTTGTCCTCCGTTTTTGTGCGGGTTACGGCATACGGAGTATGCCTACTACGATTCAGGTTACGGCACGACAGAGCGTGCCTACTACGTTTTTCCGCCTCAGTTGGATTGAGTTCAGTTGATCCTATTCGGTCGCTTGACCCATTCGTTCTTTGATATCCCTTGATCTATTCCCAGGTAGACTTCAACTTACCCGGGGGCTCCACCGCCCGCGCAAAACGGGTTCGAACCAAGCTGGCTCGCTGTCCCGTAGCGGGATTGTTTGTCAACCTGGTTTGTTTCCTCCCATCGGTATTCATGACGTAGATTTCAAAGTGCCAATCCCGATTGGAGTGGAAGACCATCTGCGCTAGTTCGGTCTCTTGCGCCGATGGCTTTATCATTACCACAATACCACTCAATAGCACGAAAATCGTTAACATAGTGAATCGGGATTTCCACATGGCGAAAACCTCCGGCGTACGCGTACGCTTCTATTTTGATCCTCGCTCTACACTTTACTGCTCCGCTAAAAATCGTAATGCTTTTCGCCAGTTGCACAAACACGCCACCACGCAGCGAAAATGATGTAAATTAGGGTTTCATTGTCACGCGATTTGCTTTCAGGTACAGAAAACCCCAAAAACGGAACAAACAACCCTTGAATCGCATCTGAATGAGGGAACGTTCACGTCTTCATGTGATTGTATGATATACTGTTGGTTACGTCAATAGAATGATCGCCAATTCGTAGGGCAGTCGTCTCCGATTTCAAGGTTTCAGTGATTCGCGTGGATTGTCGTGCGACGGAAATCGTATACAATGATATACTTATACTAATTGTTGATCTATGAGCTACGAATAGGTATAATGATAGTCTGCAACACTTCTGCGGCGTTGATTAGAGTCAGCAAATTTAGTGTGTAATCAATGAACCACCCCTCCGCACGAGCAAAGGAGGCATCATGCCCGAACAGAACATAGACCCACTCAAGCAGCGGCTTGAACAAGCCGCCACCCTTTCGGAGTACCGCCGTGTGCAATGCGTCTATCTAAGAGAGAACTACGGTTATTCCTCGCACCAAATCGCTGAAATAACCAGTTATCACCCAGTAAGTGTCCGGAGAATCCAAAGTGAATATCGTAAAAATGGGATTGCTGCGCTAACACCCAAGTCTAAAGGGGGCAGATATCATCAAAACCTATCTCTTGCTGATGAGCAAGTGTTTGTTGCCGATTTAGCGACAAAGGCAGAAAGTGGTCAACTCATTGAGATTTCGCAGATTCATCGCGCCTATGAAGAAAAAGTGGGAAGACCGGTAGGAAAATCGACAGTTTACGCGCTGTTGCGCCGACATCAATGGCGAAAAGTGGTACCGAGACCCCAACACCCGAAACACGATGAGCAAGCTGTTGATGCTTTTAAAAAAATTCCCCACACTCATCGAACAAGCTCAACAGGAAGCCGAGCAAAGCGGCCTGCCTTTGCGAGTCATGCTCCAGGACGAGGCGCGGTTTGGTCGAATCAATGAACCGAAACGATGTTGGGCTCCCAAAGGCATTCGTCCTGTGGTTTTGAAACAAACTGTCAGAGAATACACCTATGCATATGGAGCAGTTAGTCCGGTTGATGGCGTGTGCGATTTCCTGATTTTGCCTACGATGGACAGTTATTCCATGAACCTTTTCCTTAATGAAGTGTCCCAAAGACACCCCGATGAGTTCATTTTAATGATATATGACCAAGCACCAAGCCATAGCAAATCCGCCTTGCAAATTCCGGAGCAGATGATGGTTGAAACGCTGCCTCCCTACTGCCCGCAACTCAATCCGGTTGAAAATGTCTGGGACGAATTGCGGGAGAAATACTTCCCTAACCTAATCTTTGACGATATGACACACTTAGAAGACAAGTTGATTGAAGGTTTGCTTTACTTTGAGGCTCAATCAGACATCGTTCAATCCATTACCGGTTTCGACTGGATTGTGTGTAATATTTAGATTTGTAATTGGTATAAGACCTCACGTTGTTCACGATCTAAGGACCTCCAAAATGATTTGTCGGGTAGCAAGAGGTTGCTTTGATTGTTCATCGCCATGTTCATCTCCGTTTATTTGACTCCGTTCTAATTTGCTTCGGCATCCTCCGCCTCCCTTTTGTAATGTTCAGCAAACAGTGCACCGCAATTTTCGTGAGCGTCTCATCTGTTATAGGTGAGAAATTCAACAGAGCCACCTGCTTTTTGATTTCAGAGGCTATCGCATGTTTTTCAATCTCAGGGAGTTGGTTGAATGCTTCCAATATGTTTTGTGGGGTTGCGTACACTCGGACCTCCGTGTGGCAAGAGCGTAAAGTTTGTGCGAATTATACACGATGCCTTGACGAAATTTAAAGCTTTCTCTACATTCCAATAGAGCCATCTAATTTTTGGTTCTCTGTCGGTGGTCCAGTGTAAGTTGCAATTCAGCAACCACGCCGAAGGTTCAACCGATTTCACTTCACCATTAAGTCAAATTATGGCTAAGAAGTCGCGACCTGGAGATCCCTCCTACAGACGTTTTGTTGTAACAATCTTCAGTCGTCAAATCAAGCATTTTCGTTCTTTCCATTTCGTGTCTGATGGGGCGTCCACTTGCCCGTACCGCAACATGTGTAAATATATGAATGCAAATGACTATAGACAAGATTATGACACGTTCTGCGAAGCGGTAGAAGATGAATAGGGTGAACAGGATGTCCCCCGGCATTACCTGGAAATCCATAGCTATAACGATCGCCTTAATTCCATTCAACTTCTACTGGATAATCGCCGGTGAAGTGGGACTTGTCGGATATGCTCTGAACACCTACGCTGTCCCATTCTACAATGTCATATTCTCAGTATTTGTGCTCGTACTTCTGAGGATTATCGTAAGAGGAGCTCTCGGCGTTTCCATCCTTGACAATGCGGAACTGCTTACCGTATACGTCCTATTGAGTGTAGCCTGCGCCCTCCCCTCAATAACGTTGATGACGCTCTTGGTTACGAGCGTGGGTCACGCTTTCTGGTACGCAACTCCGGAGAACGAGTGGCAGCAACTGTTCTGGAACTATCTCCCCGACTGGCTTGTCGTTAAGAACAGGAGCGTCCTGGGCGGTTATTATGAGGGAGAGTCAACTTTATACACGCTTTCTCATGTCAAGGCGTGGCTTCAGCCGGCAGCATACTGGACGATATTCACCACCTGTCTCATATTCGTGATGTTGTGTATAAACTCGATCTTGAGGAAGCGATGGATCGAGCGCGATCATCTGGCTTATCCTGTCACACAGATCGCCTATCAATTAGCCTGCAACACCAACAGGCTCTTCTCCAGCAAGATGCTCTGGATGGGGTTTGCGGTAGCCGCCTCGATAGCTATCATTAACGGGTTGAGCTTTCTGTTTCCCGCCATACCCACCATCCCAGTAAAACGAGACAGCAGTTGGCACGGCATCGGTCATCTATTTACAGAAAAACCGTGGAATGCCATCGGCCACATCCGCTTCTCATTCTACCCGTTTGTCATCGGTCTCGGTTTCCTTATGCCTCTGGATCTTGCATTCAGCAGTTGGCTCTTCTTTCTATTCTACAAGGCGGAACTGATACTCACCAGCGCTCTGGGCATAAACATACCCGGATTTCCCTATCACAATGAGCAATGCTTCGGAGCGGCAGTAGGAATATGCCTGACACTTCTCATATGCAGCAGGAAATATGTATTCGGCGTTTTCAAGGCAGCGTTTACGAATAGCCCCATGGATGATGAAGACGAGCCTGTGGGATACAGATTTGCCATAGTGGGCATCATTCTGGGATTCGCTTTTCTCGTTATGTTTTCTCTAAGGATTGGGATGTCTCCCTGGCTCATTCCCATATTCTTTGCCATCTACTTTGTCATATTACTCGTGATAACCAGAATGCGCGCCGAGCTGGGTTTCCCTGTTCACGCCATGGAAAATATGCCGACTTACGGCATTTTAACAGGTTCTATCGGGACGCAAACGCTAGGTACAAACAATCTCGTAGCGCTATCACTTTACAAGTGGTTCAATAGAAGTTTTACCAGCAATTCGATGCCGCATCAGATGGAAGGGTTTAAACTGGCTGATAGGTCCGGAATCAACACCAGAAGGTTGTTTTTTTCTATCATCGGAATAACAGCTCTAGGTTCGGTTACCGTGTTCTGGGTCATACTCCACTCATTCTATAAAGTCGGTGCGGTATCGGGGCGCGGTTGGTCCCTGGGTTTTGGATGGTATGTATATGACGGGCTAAAGAACTGGCTTTATTCCTCGACGGAACCCAACTATTACGCTGTGGGGGGAATGACTTTCGGTTTGCTGTTCTCGCTTATACTGACGTTCATGAGGTCAAGGTTCCCTTTCTGGCCGTTCCACCCCATCGCTTTTGTGATATCCGGTGATTGGGGCATGAAATACTTATGGAGTTGCATGTTGGTCAGTTCTGTTGTAAAATGGATGGTGCTGAAGCTTGGAGGGCGAAGAGCATCGCAGCAACTTGTCATCTTTGCCATCGGTCTTATACTTGGCGATTTCATCATAGGCGGTTTATGGAGCCTGCTTGGAGTATTCACAAAGACGCCAATGTATAACTTCTGGCCATAGAATTGACCCTGATTATTCCTATGAAGTGTGGCTGCGAGAATTGTCCACTTTGTAAATCCCTTAGCGCCCATTCACCCACGAATGTGCACAGTGCCCTGATTTTGATGTGGCAAAATTCTGGATGAAAGGGTTTTGCACAGCAATTCTCATTTTGAATTTTAGTGATTTTGTGGTTTGATTCTGTTATCGTATTTGCTAACTCATGATGGAGGGCAATCCGATGACAGAACCACTTTCATTCGACCATTTGACAAGTGACTTGCGCGGCACGTTGGAAAACTTGCCTGACCATCGCCAAGGCAAAAACACGCAATATATACTTCACGCTGCCGGAAGTTGCGTTTTTTGAACAGTCTGAAAACGTAGCGTAAGTAAAGTTGCCAATTCCGATTTGTAGGTGGTGTGAGTCTGATTGAGGCAATCGGTAATCGCACGCTTGAAATCGGAAAATTCGGCATAATACTTTGAGTAAAGGCATTTTTTCTTGACGAATTTCCAGAGCCGTTCAATCAGATTTAAGTTGGGAGAATATGGTGGAAGATAAAGCAACTCAATAGTGAGTTTCTCAGCTAACTCCCGGACGATTGGGCACTTTTGATATCTGGCATTATCTAAAACCAATGTAATCGGCATCTCACCTGCCGACTTTGCAATACGCACTAACAAATCACAGACGGTTTGCGCATTGATGTAAGTATCGTTTTGTACCGCTATCAGTTCGTGTGTCACGGCATTCAAGGCACCCAAAACGTTAAATCGCTTTCTGCCGGCGGGGGCTTTGATGAACACACGAGTGAACGACCAGAGAAATCCTAAAAAGGGAGCTAAGACAAAATGGGCGGCATCAACGAAAAAGACGGTTCTCAGACCAGCAGCAGCTTGGTCCAGACGCGGTTGCAACTCTTTTTTTTAAAGTCCTCCTGTGCCTCGACATCGGCTTCGGCTGGTATATGCCCCACTTTCCGGTACTCAATGCCTATGTTTTTGAAAAACACACGCACACGACTTTCACTGCGTTGAATACCGGTGAGTTCGTAGATTTTTGCCGCTGCTTCTTTAATAGTAGCTGCTGGATTTGTCCGAAAATAGTCTTCAATTGAGGTCTGATGAGCCAACAGCTCACTTTCCTGTGGGCAGTAATTGAGCTGTTTGAGTGCGTCAATGCCGCCAGTTTGGTATTGGCGCAGGTAAGCCCGCAACGTGTTAGGCGAAATACCGGCTAGACGAGTGATTTGACTATGCGGTAAGCCTTGGTGTTTGAGCCAAAGCGCCTCCATCTTTCGCTGCACCTTCGGATGAGGATGGTGATAACGTTCATAATCAAGCGCTTCAATGTCTTCTTCAGTAAAGTCAATGGCAATCATAGGATTTCCTCGTCAAAAACTAAGAAAGCTATGTTAAATCCACAAACACAATTTATCCACATTATAAGCGATTGTTGCCCAGAAGACAAGCGCAATATTAACCGATGCGGGGTATACTCTATCTGATGCAGGCATGAGTGCGTTTTCGGTGTTCTTTACTCAGTGTCCATCGTTTTTAGCCCATCAGCGATTGCTTGAAACCAATCGAGGAAAAAGCAACGCAACGACACTGTTTAGCATGGAAAAGATTCCGTGTGATAACCAGATTCGAAAGTTGCTTGACGCCATCAGTCCCGATGAACTGTATCCGGTATTCTGGTCGGTTTATGACCGACTGAAACATGGCGGTTATCTTTCAGAATATACCGGTTTTTCTCAGAATCTATTGTTGAGCCTTGACGGATTAGAGTATTTCTCGTCAAAAACAATTCACTGCGCAAACTGTCGGCAAAAGCAGAGTCGGGACGAGAGTACTATTTATAGTCATTCAGTCATCACTTCAGTGTTGGTTTCAACACGCACCCACCACGTCATTGCCCTTGAACCGGAGTTCATTGATACTCAAGATGGTTATGACAAGCAAGATTGCGAACAAAACGCAATCAAACGCTGGATTGAGCGAAATGCAACCCGCTTTCCACCACACCAAATTACGATTCTAGCTGACGACCTGCATTGCAAACAACCGCTCTTAAAATTGCTGCTTGACTCCCATTTCAATTTCATTGTGGTTTGCAAACCACAGTCTCATAAAACGCTTTACCGAGCCCTACAAGCCCGTGAGGCAGAAGATTTAATGGACGGCATCAGCAAGCGGAAATGGAACGGACGTTTCCGCGAACTTTGGCAGTATCGCTATACGACCAATCTGCCGCTACGTGCCAGCGATGATACATTGAGTGTCAATTGGTGTGAATTAACCATTACCCGAGAAGATACTCGTGAGATTTTGTATCGCAATGCATTCGCCACCAATCACTGGCTGTGTGATGATACCGTCGAACTCATCGTCAAGTCCGGACGTGCCCGATGGAAAACTGAAAACGAAAACAATAATGTGCTCAAAAATCGAGGCTATCATCTCGAGCACAATTTCGGTCACGGTAAACAGCATCTGTCAGCGGTATTGTTGGTGCTTAATTTGCTCGCATTTCTATTTCACACTGTGCTCGACAAAGTCGACCGGAAGTACCAGAAACTCCGCCGCGCACTCGCCACACGGGTCACCTTTTTTAATGACATCCGTGCCTTAACTCGCTACCTTATTTTTGATAATTGGGAACATCTCATGGATTTCATGCTGAATCAACTCGAGATTGACTTGCCCCCATAGACCCTATATCCTAAAATGAGAATTGCTGGCAAAATACCCCAATTTTCGATAGGTAGTAACTTGGGTTAGTTATGAACCATGGAATGGAAAATCAGTTGCTAAATCGGCGCCTCCAGGTGTTGTTTGGCGTCAACGCGCACAGCGAGAGCCCTTTGGCCCAAAGCGGAGCCGGGGTGCGCTTGACCGGTATCGACCTGTGTCGCCCTATGAGCGAGGGACAGGTGGGTTTTCTGCTCGACGCCTTGAGCCAGTTTCGGATCGTGTGCATCGCTGGTCAGAATCTCGACTGGTTTTCCCTCGTCCACTTTGAGCGATTTGCCAATCACTGGGGCGCGCCTGTTCCGCACCCAAACAATTTCATGCGCGCGGGCAAGCCGGGGCAGCAGGACGGGGCCAGCGACGGCCCGATCGAGTTGATCCCATACGAGAAACGGACAGCGGCCGCTGTCGATGAAACCTTCCCCGGCCGGTTACGGTGCCTGCCGCATAAATCGCCGACAGTACTGGTTGTGTCCAATTTCAGGGGGAAGGTGGGAGATGGGCAAGCCCGGGTGAGTGCCGGAGGCACGTGGCATACGGATATCGAGTACGAGCTGTTGCCAATATACGTGTCCATGTTTCTCGCCCACAGGATGCCCGTTTCGCGCGACGCCCCAGGCGGAAACTGGGTACCGCACCCGAGCAGTGACGCCTCCAATCGGTACGACGAGTGCTCTGACAACAAGCTGAGGCAGCTACGTATGAGGCTGCCATTAAACGGTGAGACGGCGTTTGCCGACACGGCGGCGGCTTTTGCGGCGTTGCCATCCGAGGAGCAGGTGGCATTGGAATGCGTCCAATTGCGGCGGCGGTTGAACGAGAGAGACGAAGGGTGGCTCGCGCCTCTGGTGCGCACCAACCCGCGTTCGGGGCTCAAGTCCCTTCACAGCCCGATCTGGGCGTCGCGGCCGGGGGTGCGGCCGGCAGTCGAGGTGAGGGGGCAGACGATGGAGGAATCACGCGCCTTCTTGGATCGCTTAGAAGCACACGTGCTGCAGCCGCAATTCCGCTACGACCATCTGCACGCGCCGGGCGACGTGACGATCTGGGACAATTATATGACCCTGCACAACTCGCCGCCGATTAAGTCGAATATCAGTTCGATTGACGACGCCCGGCTGCTCTACCGCTTGAGCTGCAAGGGCAACCCGGAGCTGTCGCTGCCGCGGCGGGACGAGACGGAGTGGCTTGCTGCGCATATCGCTGGCAGCTATTCGACGCCTCAGGAGATAATCGACGTCTAAGCAGCTTGGCTTGGTAACATGCTATTGAGGTCTGTTCCTTGCGCTTATCCTATATGCTTCTGTTCTTATCTGTGGACGCGAGTTGAGAAAACTCAGTCAGTCTTAACAGACTGTTCTTGCCGCGGGGTTCACGTACTAAGAGACATGGACAGCTCCCATCTAAAGTTGCGATTTTCTTGACAGTGCGGGGCGGGTATGGTAAACACGAGTATGAAAACATGAAGGAGGTGAATAGTTACCATTATGCAGGGCATAGAATCGACCTCTTTAGAGCAGAAGTCCTCCACTATTGACGCTTAGATTTTACCGGGCTTCCAAAACTTGAAAAGGAGTTTTACGATGAAAAAGAAACTTGCGTATATCGCGCTAAATTGCGTGCTACTGTTGAGCGTCCCCCTGCTATTTATAAACACACAAGCGCTCGGAGACAAGATCGCGTTCGAGTCCCGTCGACGTAACCACACCGAAATCTACGTTATGGATGAGAATGGGCGGAATCAACAGCCCCTAATACGCGAGATCGACGAACCCCAGGACGCGGACCTACACCCAGCTTGGTCTCCTGACGGTAGATGGATCGTCTTCCAGCGCAGTCTTTGGGGTCTGCGGGACACCGAAATCTTCGTTGTGGATGCCAATGGAGAGAATGCACGCAACCTAACGAACACTCGCGGGAAGGACCAAGAACCAGACTGGTCTCCCGACGGTAAAAGTATCGCCTTCTTGACCTTACGGGACGGGAACAGGGAAATCTACGTTGTGGGTGCCGATGGGAACAATCAACGCAACGTAACGAATAATCCGGCGGCTGACAGTAGTCCAAGCTGGTCTGGTGACAGTCAAAGGATCGCCTTTGTCTCCGATCGGGATGGGAACAGGGAAATCTACGTTATGGGTGCCGATGGGAACAATCCACGCAGACTAACGAACAATCCCGCGAATGAACGCTTTCCAGCCTGGAGTCCTGGTAAAAGGATCGCCTTTGTCTCCGATCGGGATGGGAACGATGAAATCTACGTTATGGATGCCGATGGGAACAATCAACACAACATAACGAACAATCCCGCGACTGACAGCAATCCATCCTGGCGTTCTGACGCTCTAAATATCGCGTTCCACTCCTCTCGGGATGGGAAGTTGGAAATCTACGTTATGGATGCCGATGGGAACAATCCACGCAGACTAACGAAAGAAGACGTGTTTGACAAGGATCCTGCCTGGTTTAGTACTGCTCGGTATCCTGTCTCCCCTGCTGGCAAGCTCAGAGCAATATGGGGCTGGCTAAAGCAGAAGAGCGAATAAAGTCTCCCTTTTTCCATCACAACAGAGCTTGACTTTGGAAACCAACAGTCGGCGCGACTCGCCGAGTACCGCGCGCGGCTCCTGCGGCAGATGGGAACGGTTGACGATCCGTTTCTGAGGGGAGCGCGGAGTAATATTGAGAACGAGCGAATCTGAGGAGGAGCGATAGCAATGCCACTGGAACTGATTGCCGACCGCCCCGGTCACGCGTGTCTCCAGGAATACGAGGTCAAATCGCTGGAACCCGGCGAACTTCGGGTTACCTTGGTATGTCGTTCAATGGGAATGTCGCTCAATTGTACGAGGGTAAACGGTTTTCTTCGCCCGTTACGGGTTTCAATGGTTGTATGAAACGTCCATTGTTTCCCGTTTTAAGGTGAATGGCACCGGCATCGGCTCACAATTGTTTCCAGTCGTGATAATAGTCAACCTCCGAACAAAGTTATCTATCACAATGGTCTAGATGGGGAAGAAATCTGTCCAAGCTGCCATAACGAACTGACTTCGCAATGGGGGTGTTGCTCATGATTATGAACAGAATTGCACTTGGGGGATGCAAGCCGGATCTGCCCACAATAGACATATCCGGCCAAACGAACCGCCACGTGATTGTAGCCGCCGGCACAGATAGTGTGTACCAGGGCCATCCCCATACGCTGCTCTTACCCGATGGCAAAACCATCTATTGTGTCTGGACGGAAATCCATGGCTGGGGGGCACCGCACATGAAGCGGAGCGACGACGGCGGCAAAACCTGGAGCAGTGTGCGGCCGCTACCTGAAGGCTGGGAACCGTACGGCAAGGACCCAACAATCCATCGCGTCGTTGACCCGGACAAAAAGGAACGGTTGCTATTGTTTGACCGTAAACCGGCATCGCCCGGTGAAGAAACCCCGTACGTCCAGGCAATCTCCGAGGACCAGGGCAAGACCTGGACGAAAATGGAGCCCAACGGACTAAAGGGGATTGTCTCCCCAATGAGCGTCATTCCCGTGGAAGACGGCAAGAAACACCTCATGTGGACGCATCGTGGGATCGGTAATAAGCTGGCAACTGTCTGGCAGGCTGAGTCCACTGATGGCGGCCTGACGTGGAAGAACTACCATAAGGTGTGTGAAGTACAGGGCATTTGGGAGATACCTGGCTTGTCTCTCTGCGAGCCGGCGGTGGTCCGTTCGCCTGACGGCAGACAGCTGTTGTGTCTGATGCGCGAGAACAGGTTCACTAGGGGCGCGGAAGCGCACAACAGTCTGATGATGTTTTCCGACGACGAGGGCGAGACGTGGTCGAAGGCGGCGAACACACCATGGGGCCTCAGCGGTCACCGCCACTGTCCGAAGTACGCTCCGGACGGTCGACTCGTGGTGCCGTTTCGCGACCGGGCGCCGTACAGTCCGACATTCGGGCACTTCGTGGCCTGGGTTGGACCGTACGAGGACATCCGAAACGGTCGGCCTGGCCAATACCGGGTTAAGCTGTTGCACAGCTATGCTGGAACGGATTGCGGCTATCCGGGTTTGGAAGTGCTCCCGGACGGAACTTTCGTGGCTACGACGTACATCAAGTACAAACCCGGTCCGGAAAAGCACTCAGTGGTGAGCGTACGCTTCAAGCTGCACGAGCTCGACCAAAGAGTGGGACGAATTGTGATTGAAGCTCCGGTGATTGAAGGCCAGGTGGAAGAACAATAGAGAGCTCTCGGAGTTGAATCGAAAGATAATAGACATCTTTCCTAATTAAACACGGAGACACGGAGGCACAGAGGGTAGACGAGGGAAGAGTGACGAGGTATTGGCGAGGCAATGCAGTGATTGGCGAAAAATGCCGACCTCAATGCACTAAGACACTCGCACGCCATGATCGCATGTGCTCCCCTTGCTTGATTGCTTTGTGCCTGCCCTAGCGTGTGGTAAGTTTTGACTGCCAACACACCAAGACGAGAACACCGCAACCACGATTTTTGGAGTCTTTTCTTTACTCCGTGTCTCTGTGCCTCCGTGTTTGATAAGCCATTATTTTGGAAAGATGTCTAATACAATTAGGGTTTCACGTGTGCACCGCGACGTGTTCTGCATTCTAAATCAGATAGCTGGACGAAAGGGGGACTCAAGATGGTTAAAAGTGTATATCTATGAGACCCAAGAGGATTGGGATCTTACTTACCCTGTTGAACCATCTGTGCTGAGGACGACAGCTTTGGGGCGAATTAAGCGGACAGCGCTATTCCAAAACTTTCCGAATCCATTTAACGCAGAGACGTGGCTCCCGTATCACTTAGCCACTGATGCCGAAGTAGCCTTTCGCATCTACAATATCCAGGGGCAGCTTGTGCGTCAGTTGGATCTGGGCAGAGCCTGCTCCGATCTATCGGAGTTTCTTAATCCCGCGACAGCAGGGCTGTGCGAATTCTCATGGATTTAGTGATACTTCACCATTCCGGCAGATTCACAGCACGTCTAATCTGATACAAAAATCTCAAGGAGATTACCACATGCAACTCCTATCGAACAAAGTTATTTATCACAATGGTCAGCACAATGCCTTTACATCAATGGTGCGTTGGAAAGACAAGTACTGGGTGGCTTTCAGACACGGCGCTACTCACAAATCCCACGACGGCCAGATTATGGTCATGAGTTCAGCCGATCTGGAAACTTGGTCTGAGCCGCAGGCCGTCATCAACACGTCCATCGATGACCGCGACCCGACTGTATTTATCTGTAACGAGCAGTTATTTGTCAACAGCATGTCCAAGCTACACGAGGGTGAAAAGGAGCGTCGCCTCGTCAGCATGAGCAGCTTTATAGCCAGTAGTAGTGATGGCGTCAACTGGACAGAACCGCAGTTGGCGCTGCCCGAACATCGCGCCATCTGGTGGGTAGCGCCTGGGCCTGATGCGCTGTATGCCTCCGTTTACGGAGCGGGTAGGGGCGACGGCGTTAGGGCCGACAGCCCTAATTATTGCAAATGGACAGAGTTGTGGCGTAGCGACAACGGCCTAGCGTGGGAAAAGGTCGGTATTATCTCTGATGAAAATCGGGCGGGTGAGGCCGCGTTGGCTTTTCTACCGGATAAGCGCCTGTTCGCCTTGGTCAGGCACGATGAAAACAACATGCCGGAGATTAAGTTCGCTTCGCCACCTTATACTGAGTGGGAGACGGCCGTAGAGCTCGGGTTCAGAAATAATGGGCCGAGCATTGGGCTTGTCGGCGATAAGCTGGTGACTGCGACCAGAGCACACTTCGAAGATCCCAGGACGCCGTTGGCGGACGACCTCTGCCGTGCACGACTGCGTGGCATGATGTTAGGAGTATTCGATCCAGACACACTCCAATGGGAGCCGGCATTGGCGATTCCGCATTCCCGCGGTGTTGCTCGGCCAACCGATCCCGATGGCCACACGGACGAAGCAATGAACTGGCCGGATGTGTCGTATGCTTCTATCATGGATCTGGGCGACGGAAAATTCGTGTTGATCTATTATGAAGGTCTAAAAGGTCCGCCCTCCGATATCCGCGCAGCAATGCTGACTATGTAACTTTTCACGTTCGCCCATTATTTGTCCTAATGTGACAAAGTCAAGTTAGTGCTGACAGGGATCTTTGTGAATTTACCCAAGTTTCGACCTATCGCGAAAGTCGTTCGTAGCCTAGCCCCTTGTGGGCGTTCGACGGGGGCAAGTCGCTTTGGATCCGGATCTATCGGGGCCCCTATGCTACGTAAATATGCAAGAATTTCTATCCAGGTACTTAAAATCTGTTGACTTTCGCATTTTTCAGATAATTTTATCTTGACAAAATCAAATTATTTTACAGCATCCAAAGCTTTAAGGAGTTTTACGATGAAAAAGAAACTTGGGTATATCGCGCTAAGTTGCGTGCTACTGTTGAGCGTCGTTGTGCTATTTATAAACGCACAAGCGCCCGAAGAAGCAAAGATCGCCTTCGGGTCCGGTCGACGTCATCCGGGGAATCCACTGGTGCGCAGCGAAATCTCCGTTATGGATGAGGATGGGAACAATCAACTCAACATAACGGACAATCCCGCGAATGACCGTAATCCAAGCTGGTCTCCTGACGGTCACAGGATCGCCTTCGAGTCCAGTCGGGATGGAGACAGTGAAGTCTACGCTATGAGTCCCCGTGGGGGAAATCTACGCAACCTAACGAACAATCCGACTGGATCGGACGGCAGTCCAGACTGGTCTCCTGACGGTACGAGTATCGTCTTTGTCTCCAATCGGGATGGGAACGATGAAATCTACGTTATGACTCCCCTTGGGAACAATCAACGCAGACTAACGCGCAATCGTGCGAAGGAAGGCTCTCCAGCCTGGGGTCCTGGTCGTAACAGGATCGCCTTTGTCTCCGATCGGGATGGGAACGATGAAATCTACGTTATGGATGCCGATGGGAACAATCAACGCAGACTAACGCACAATCCCGCGATTGAAGGCTCTCCAGCCCCGGGTCCATCCCTACGGATCGCCTTTAGCTCCCGTAGGGATGGGAACGATGAAATCTACGTTATGGATGCCGATGGGAACAATCAACACAACATAACGAACAATGCGACTGGATCGGACGGCAGTCCAGCCTGGTCTCCTGACGGTAGAAGTATCGCCTTCGAGTCCACTCGGGATGGGAACTGGGAAATCTACGCTATGGATGCCGATGGGAACAATCCACGCAGACTAACGAACAACCCCGTCTTTGACAGGACTCCTGCCTGGTTTAGTACTGCTAAGTATCCTGTCTCCCCTGCTGGCAAGCTCAGAGCAACATGGGGCTGGCTTAAGCAGAAAAGCGAATAAAGTCTCCCTTTTTCCATCACAACAAAGCTCCGCAACCGGCGGCGGTCGAGTAGGAGCCCCGATGAGATCGGGATAAACTGCGCGACGTATCGAGACCAAGCAACGCCGCTCGCTTGATTTCGAGTAACTATTCACCTTGTTACATGAGTCATCCCGATTTTTTTGGGGACAGTTCGTAGTGCACTGTAAAATTAGTCCTGACCTGTAGGGTGGGCAGTGCCCACCCTACAGAAGAAACTGTAATAATACCATTTCGCTTGAATAATAGTGCATATGATGTCTTTGCTATATCGTTCACTTACTCCGTAGGCGGGGATCAAACGAGTGAATAACGAGTGCGATAGAAATCCCCTTGCCCCGCCGACTGTGTGCGGAGACAAGGCTTCTTGTTCCGCTCCACGCAAGTTTCTTTACCTGATTCACGCAATCAATGCACAAACATTTTAGAGAAATGGTACAACCAATCAAGATTTATTTGACAGAGTAGTAGTCAGGCACGTTTCTTAATCCCGATCCATCGGGGGAACGCCGTGTGTCGTGGGGAAACGCCACTCCGCATTAAGTCATGGGCTAACCAACTCCCCCAATCCCGCCAAAGAAGTGGAGTGCCGTTTCTTGAAATTGAACCGAGCTTCGTGGCTTACTACAAACGAACAACCCATCAAGTATCGTAGGCTGTGCGCACCCTACGATTTGTTGAGCGAATAAATAGTGAATCTTCAACAGTGGTCGGAGGTTCATTCGCTTTTAACCACTTTATCGTCACTACAATCGTCAATTCAGAAAACGCAATACTAATGGTGTTATAGAACCCAAGTTGCTACCTACGAAATTCAGTATCCGCCTGTAGTCAAGCCCCTTGTGGGCGTTTGGCGAGATTGACGCCCACAAGGGGCTAGGCTACGATTCATTTTCGCGATAGGTGGCAACTTGAGTCATAGAAGGAGATAAACATGGGAAGCAAAGAAAGCAACTACGGCAATCCGTTAATCTTCAACAAAGATTTCGGCAAGCCCTTCAATTTCACGGCCGAGGATTTCAGCCAAACCAACGCCGATGGCAGACCTATCATTCCACCGACACAAGAACAGAAATACATCTTGGATAAGAACGGCTGGGTTCTGATCCCCGGTGTCCTGACGGAATCGGAGATTGAGGAGATGCGCGAGTTCTGTTATCGTCTGCGTGATGATCGAGAATCGATCCCCGAGCACGAAAGATCGACGTATGGCGGTCCTTTGCAAACCCTCACTGATCATCCGGTCGTTGTCGGCTTTGCGAACGAGTTTTTAGGGAGCCCGCATCTACAGAGTGAGGAATGCTACGGCTTCCGCATGGAGATGAGCTTCCCTGCGTTGCGTTCAGCCAAAGATAAGCCGTATGCTTTCGTGCCGCACAACGGCAATGGTATGTTTCGTTTGCCGGGTGACTGCCATGAGTACCACTGCATTCCGGGCAAGGCGTATTCGGGACTCACCCGCGTCGTCTGGGAATTCAACCCGATTGAAAAGGGAGACGGGGGGACGCTGTTTGTGAGTGGAAGCCATAAGGCTGCGTTCAGTGCGCCAGAATCCCTGCACGATCCGAACTCTGCACTTTGGGATACCTATTCATGTCCAGCGGGTTCGGTCATCATTTTTACGGAGGCAATCACCCACAGCGGTCAACCGTGGACAAACAAAGAATATGACCGTGTTGTCCTCTTCAATGCGTACAATTCGGTTGACAGACGGTGGACGCGGTCAAAACCTCACGCGAAATTGCTCGAATCCATGCCGCCTAAACGCCAGACGCTCTTTCGCGATGCCTATGTCAAGGGGAATTTGGTTGGTGCGTAATATGGCATATTATACTAAGCTTGATGGGTGCTCTGCCCTTGTAAGGTAGGTTAGAGAATTAGCCGTTGGGCTGATTGAGTGATAAAACTCAGTTGACTTGCACGATATACTCAGTGGCAGTAGCAGCAAAGAGAAAGTGGCAAAATCAAGTGACAGTTGTACTCGCAGCAAGAACTGTCTCTTTCTCCAACGATTTGCCACTGCGACTTCTTCTATCCTGCCATGCTCGTCCGATCCTATCGGACTGCCAAGTGCTACTGCCACTTTTGTCAGTCAACCAGACTTATTGGGGTCAAGTTAAGGACGAAGATTATAGGACACGCTCGGATTCCGTGGCGTCGTAAGGTAGGTGGTACTCATGGCCTGGCATAGCCCTGGCCGCGGAAAGGGGATTACTTCCCCACTTTAAAAACCACTGCGCAACGGTGCTCTCAATTATATGAACCTGTACAATCATCCAGGTCCGAGTGGCATGCCTCTGGGTGGTATCGGTACCGGATACTTTTGAAGATTCAATATTTATTCGCGTAACAGAATTGAAGTGGCGAATTTATTCGCTTTCAGAGAGCGACCCCGATGGATCGGCATCCAAAGCGATTGAAGTCGCCACTACGGATAGTACCCCGTTATGTTCTTAATCTTCAATTAAACGCCCCTACAGTAGAATTTTGACGTTGACAATCGTGCAAACTTCACGTATACTGGAAAGGCGTGGAGTTTTCACTGTTGCTGATGGAGGTCTTGTTAATGTTGGTATGCGCCGCAGTTTCTAGCTAACGTGAATTCAGGATGCTTTTACAGCATCCAAAACTCAAAAAGGAGTTTATAATGAAAGCGAAAGTAATGAAAACCAAAGTTACGTGTATCGCGCTAAGTTGCGCACTCCTGTTCAGCGGCTTTGTGCTAGTTGTAAACGCACAATATGCGCCCACAGAAGTAACGATCGTCTTCCACTCCCATCGGGCTGGGCAGCGTGAAATCTACCTTATAAATGCCGATGGAACGAATGTCCGTAGACTGACAAACAATGAGGGGTTGGACTGGAGTCCAGAATTTTCTCCTGACGGCAACAGTATCGCCTGGAACACCGATCGGGATGGAGACCGTGAAATCTTCGTTATGAATTCCGATGGGAGCAATCCACGCAACCTGACGAACAGTCCCGACAGTGTTGAAGAAAATGCACACTGGTCTCCTGACGGTAGATTTATCACCTTCGAGTCCAATCGGGCTGGCGGGACCGCCGACCACCAAACTGGAAACTACGATGTCTACATTATGAATGCAGATGGGAGCAATCAACGCAGACTAACAAACACTCCCGGGCACACCCGCGCTGCATCCTGGTGTTCTGACGGTCAAACTCTCGTCTTTTCGGGCGCAATAGAAGGTGGGGGGTCGGAAGTCCAACTTATGGATGCAGATGGAGGGAATGTACGCAGACTAACGAACGATGAGGCTGCTGACATCCATCCAGCTTGGTCTCCTGACTGTAGCCAGATCACCTTCGGCTCCCGTCGATGGGGGAACTATAATATCGGCATTATGGATGCCGATGGCGGAAATCAACGCGACTTAACACAGAATAACGATGCTCATCAGGATCAATCAACGTGGTCTCCTGACGGTACAACTATCGCCTTCAGCCTGTGGGGCGGTGCTGATCCGGACGAGCAAATCTGGCTTATGGATACCGATGGGGGAAATAAACGCGTACTGACAGTGGATGGCGGTGGTCATCCTGAGTGGTTTGATCCTGCTTTTGCGGTTTCCGTCTCACCTGCAGGCAAGCTCGGAGTAACATGGGGCTGGCTTAAGCAGAAATAAGAAAAGCGAATAAAAAGCTCAACCGCTCAAGAAAACTGAGCGCATACCAAAATTAGAGGCCCGCTTGGTGGCAAAAGCCATCGAGCGGGTCTTTTATGTTGAGCCTGACTTCAGCGATACAATCATTCCAGATGATGCAGACGCTCCTGCCTGTCATGGAATATCCCTTCAGGTTTGCCACACCAGAAAATGACTGGGAGAATCTCTTTGCCAAGTACATACCATCCTGGTTATCGGTAAGCAATAAGAGCATCCTGCAACCCTACTACGAGGGAGAGTCAACATCATATATCGGCAAACATATACAGCCGTGGGTTATACGTAACCGTTCAGGTCATGAGTCGATTTCTGTTTGTATAGTCAATTCTATTCATATTTACGCATATTTCGGTAGGTGCGATCAAGCGACTGGATAAGGAGCGCGATAGAGATCCCTTTCCAACCGCACCTACGAGACTGATAAATACCGGTTCGGTTAGGAAACCGAACCTACCGCAGTGTGTAAACGATTGTCGGTTTTACTATAGTTAGCCACGAAGCGATGCATACTACCAAAATACGGCACTCCACTTGGTGAGTTCTTCCGTGTCAGATTCATCCGAACTACCCACGGAGCGGAGTGGCGTTCTTCGGTCGTTGTTGGGCGTTGCCCCGATAGATCGGGATTAGGAAACGTGCCTAACTACGAACCGCCTCCTGAATGGTTACGCCATGGGCTATACCCTCCCTGTTGTGGCCGGCATTTGTGGTTATGTTAGTCCTCGTCATGGGATACATAGCTAAATTAATCCCGGAGGAACAGATGAGAGCTGCACGTTTTTATGGAGGTAGAGATATCCGAGTCGAGACTGTGCCAGAACCAGAGCCGGAAGACCACGAGGTACTCGTTGAAGTCCAAGCAACTGGCATCTGTGGTAGTGACCTGCACGGTTATCACCATCAGCCGGAAAAACCACGTCCGCCTGCAACAAGCGGACACGAACTCACAGGACGAGTCGCTGGGGTTGGGGTGGCGGTTCGTCAATATCAGATCGTCGTCGAGCCGATCGTCCTATGCAACAATTGCCCAGAGTGTCTAAATGGCAATTACAATCTGTGTTCAAAACTCATTCACATCGGCGGTTCTAGAGGGAATCGTCTGGGCAATATTTTCAGCGGGGGATTTGCCGAGTATATGGTTGCGCCCGAAGATAACGTCTACGAATTAGCTGATTGGGTTTCGTTGGAGGCGGGAGCAATGGCTGAAGTTTACGCCGTAGCCGTCCACGCCTTGTCAATGGCGCCAGTCCATCCGGGCGATAGCGTGGCGGTCATCGGCAGCGGTCCCGTCGGTATGGCGCTCGCCCAGATGGCACAAGTGGCTGGTGCCGCATCAGTCGCCGTCTTGGGCAAACCGGACGCGCCGTTACAAATTGCCAAGGAGTCGATCGGCGTCCTCCCGATTAACGTAGGCGCAACCGACGCTGTCGAGGTGGTCAACCGTGGACAAACAAAGAATATGACCGTGTTGCCATCTTCAATGCGTACAATTCGGTTGACAGACGGTGGACGCGGTCAAAACCTCACGCGAAATTGCTCGAATCCATGCCGCCTAAACGCCAGACGCTCTTTCGCGATGCCTATGTCAAGGGGAATTTGGTTGGTGCGTAATATGGCATATTATACTAAGAATTAGCAGACTTTCAGCATGTATGCCGATTGATGCTGTTAATCAGCTGTAAATACGAGTTTTTCAGTTAATCTCGTAGAACGTGCTGCTAGCTCGTTCAAAGACTCAATTGGGCGCATTGGAACAAGCTGGCAGCATGTTCTACTTGCATATTACCCGTAAGCACTTTGCGGATAGTATAATTAATGGGGCAGGTTGGAAAGCACTATTGAGAAAGAAAGGAGCTCTACGTTCATGGAAACGACAAGAAAGTACGAGCACGTACGGGGATTCAATTACCAGCCAAGCTACGGAAGTAGCGCTCTTGAGGTATGGAGACGGTTTGATGAGCGGATTATCAATCTAGAACTTGCTCGAGGCAAAAAGTACTTCCCAAAATGGAACGCTATCCGACTGTGGCTTTCCTGGAATGCGTTTACTCGAGAACCAAAACGGTTCTCCAAGAACTTTGAGGCTGCTCTGAGCTTGGCAGCAGCATACGAACTGGAGGTAGTGCCTGTTCTTTTCAATCGGTGGCATAGTTCTACCCTTGACCACGGCGGAATCTATGTTGACCACTTCTTGCCAGGAGTAAGTTGGATTCAGCGGGAAGGTCTCTTCACCCCTTACCTAGAGTCCATTGTCGGAGAACACGCTCATGACGAGAGAATACTCATGTGGGACCTGTGTAACGAGCCTTTTTCCTATTCGGTTCCGCCATCTGAGATTCCAGAGGTGGAGAAGGCAGAATTTGCCTGGCTAGAAGGGGTCTTTCAGAAGTGTAAGCAGCTAGGCACTCAAGCTCCGCTTTGCGTCGGCATCCACTCATTACATGGCATTCCGGGAATCAAGCGCATTGAACCTATTTCCGACGTGTTGACGATTCACCCATACTTCAAGGGAGACGAGACGGAAAAGACCGGATTTGAGAGGCTCCTGGATGACTACGAGGAATTCTCATTGGCGGTGAAGAAACCGCTTTTGGCAACGGAGACATGCTCGGGTTCTCTTGATGATTTGAGGCGAGCACAGATAATTCGATATACCCTGGGCGAGCTGAACAAACGCAAGATTGGGTGGATGTCTCACGCATTACATCATAGCCTGGTCGCATCTTTACACCGTCCCGAATTTGGCCCAGTAGGTAAGTCACGTAACATGTCATTCATCGAATCAGATGGCTCACTACGGCCCTACCACGAGGTATGGAATGAATTTGCCTAAGACATTGACCTCAGTCAAGGACCTACCGAGGGAGGAATTGATAAGGATATTCTTCGCAAGTATAAAAACATCAGAGAGGAACAGAACCAAGCGCCAAAAGTAAGAAGTTGAATGTTGAACGTTGAAATTGCGGGTCTCCAATGAATAATTAGTAGTCTATAGATCCGGAATTGGTATAAGGTAGGTTTAGAGAATTACCCGTTGGGCTGATTGAGTGACAAAACTCAGTTGACTCGCACGATATACTCAGTAGCAGTGGCAGTAGCAGCAAAGAGAAAGTGGCAAAAGCAAGTGGCAGTTGCACTCGCAGCAAGAACCGTCTCTTTCTCCAACGAGTTGCCTCTGGGTGGTATCGGTACCGGATACTTTTGAAGATTCAATATTTATTCGGGTAACAGAATTGTAGTGGAAACTCTCAAAATTCGACGAACGACGAACGACGGACATTGGTCTTTGGTCGTTCGTCGGCTGGCAAATGCGTTGAGAACTTGGACAACTAAATAGCCCTAACAGTAGAATTTTCGAGAGAGATTCGAGGTTCAAAACACGAGCGGAGTGGCGTAGTCACCTTTGGTCAAGGCCGTTGCGTGCCTAACTACGAACCACCAATTCTTCTTAAGTTGATCCGTATGGGGGTTATGCAAAGAACCCCATTATTTCATGTCTCTTTGAACTCCTGAGACAAAGATCAGCCGAACTTAATTAATACCAAATCTGGATCGGCCGTCAGCCGGCTACTAATACGAAAGCAGTTTCGTCCATCACTGATCCTCCAAGGAGGGTTAGTAGTATTTAGATCTGGAACTGGTATAAGGGGAGAGAAAAGACAAGGTATTATTATTAACCTGACTGGCTGTTTCGCGCTTCCAGGTGAGCTTTATACCACGCAACAGAGATAGATGTACAACTTGCCCCCGCGAGAGAAGAGAGCTAAGAGAATTGTCTTGAACCGAAAGTACCCATCTGCCGTTTCAGTGCGCATTATCCTGTTCGCGCTGTTCCTCATTCCGGTTAACTGTTACTGGTTAGTCATTTCCCGCCAAGACTATCAGTCTCAGCCCATCCCCACTATCATATCCCCTTTCTTCAATGTCATCTTTATTCTAATCATCATCATCCTGCTTAACCGTATGCTGATCCGGTTTGCCCCCGGAGTATCACTTACCCAGGGAGAGTTGATCGCCCTGTACATTATGTTAAGTCTAACCTCGGCGATACAGTCGTACCAGATGATGCAGACGCTGGTCCCGACCATGGAATATCCGTTCTCCTTTGCTACCCCCGAGAATGATTGGAAAAACCTCTTTACGCGTTACATCCCATCCTGGCTTTCGGTCAGCGATGCACGCGTCCTGCAACCCTACAACAAGGGGGAATCCACATTATATATCGACAAACATATAGAGGGGTGGCTTACGCCGTCGCTGTTGTGGTCGGCATTTGTGGTTATGTTAGTCCTCGTCATGGGATACATAGCCATGTTCTTCAGACGTCCCTGGGTTGAACATGAAAGACTCTCATATCCCATTATTCAGCTTCCACTTGAAATAACGAACCCCAGCACCTCCATCTTCAGGGACAGGTTGTTATGGATTGGCCTCTGTATCTCCGGGGGGATGGCCGTGATAAACGGTTTGGCATCACTCCATCCCATCTTACCGAGAATACCTATCCATCCAACCGATCACAATTTAACCCAATATGTCACATCCAAGCCCTGGAATGCTATAGGACGGCTGCCTGTCGGTGTTATCTTTTCTGTTGTTGGTTTGGCTTTCTTTATGCCCCTGGATATGTCCTTCTCGTGTGTCTTCTTTTTTTTCCTGGGCAAAATTCAACGGTTTGTTCTGGGGGCATTGGGCACTCGACAGGTTGCCGGTACTGAGTATATGGTTTTCCTGAGTCAACAGGCATTTGGGGCGTTGATGGGGATCGCCCTGGTCGCGATATGGGTGAATCGACGACACTTCATTGGTCTATTCAGAGGTTCCTATACTTCCAATGTTGATGAGTCTCTGAGCTACGGCAAGGCGGGATTGGGTATAGTCTTAGGGATAGGGTTTATGACCCTTTTTCTGTGGAAGGCGGGCATGGCAATCTGGTTGAGCCTCGTTTTTTTCCTGCTCTATTACCTGATATCTCTTGGCATAACACGATTCCGCGCCGAAATGGGGCTTCCGTTCCATGATTTCGCCCGCGGTTCGAACTTCACTGGTCCGGATCAGATGCTGGGCGATATTCTCGGCGTCCGTCGTCTGGGCTACAGAAATGTGACGGTGATGTCGATGCTATTTTTCTTCAACTTTACGTATCGGGGGCATCCCCAGCCGCACCAGATGGAGGGGTTCGCACTGTTAAATCGCGCTGGCGTGAGCAACAAGCGGGTGTTTCTGGCGATGGGGGTCGCTCTGATTGCCGGCACACTCAGTCTATTCTGGATCTATTTACACGTTGCCTACTCTTTCGGCGCAAACCACGGTGTACAACGCTTTGCCAACATTACCTACGGACGATTGACCAATTGGATAAGCTACCCATCGAGCGATATAGACTTTGCAGGCATCCAGGGAATAGGTGTTGGTTTGCTCGTTGTGGTTTTCCTGACGGCGATGCGTCAGCAATTTCTGTGGTGGCGGCTGCATCCAGCGGCGTATGCAATTGCAAATGGTGCTGACATCAATATCTTTTGGTTTTCGATGCTGGTCGGCTTCTTCGTGAAGCGGATGTTGATTAGTTACGGTGGGATTGGGCGATATCGTCGAGCGCGCCCTCTTTTCCTGGGATTTGTCCTGGGAGAGTACATCATTGGAAGTCTCTGGGTAATAATCGGTGACATCATTCATCAGGGAATATTCTTCGGTGGTGCATCATCCGTAGCGTCCTGAACGGTAGCCGTGGTCCCATCTTGCGCAAGGGAGAACCGGCTGACTGGGCAGGTGACCCGTTCCCAGATGGCCGCTTTACGCCGATGCGGGGTCATCGCGGCTACGATGACTATGTCAGGCACTACGAGACCTACCTCGATGTCGTCGGCGACGTGCCAATGAACTTGGCAGCCACGATTCGGCCGCTGCAGGCTTATCTTGCGACCGGCGAGCACCAGTATCGGGACTGGATTGTTGAGTACGTTGGTGCTTGGGCGGAGCGCGCGGCCGCCAACGGTGGTGTAATCCCAGGTAACGTCGGCCTCGATGGGGCCGTCGGTGGCGCGTTCGGAGTTAAGTGGTGGCTTGGCGTTGGCAGTTGGGGGCACATGGCACCAATCGTTCCGGTTACACCCGAAATGCCGCGTTGGCTGCGCCCGACGTTTCTCTACCGAACACACTACGCTTTCGGAAATGCCCTCCTTGCAACCGGCGACCAAAAGTACGTTGACGTGTGGCGGACGATGATCGACACAATCCACTCAAATAGTAAGAATCTGCCATCTTCAAACCGCATCAAGCCACAGCCGAAGCGGATTTTCCCCTAAAAAGTGCTTGTTTTCCACCTCAAAATTAGCTATTTTGGCAAATTGCCAAAAATCGGTGTTTGGACATGTCAACCCGGCTGCGGGTTTGAGGGGGATGTCAATTTGGAAATGCACCCCTGATTTTACTCAATTGTTGCCCCGCAACCCCGCGAGACTAGGAGGTTAGGTCTATGCAACGGTCACTCAATTAAATGCCCCTACAGTAGAATTTTTCCCTTGACAATCGCGCAAACTTCATCTATAATCGGAGATTGTTGGATTTTCATTGTTGCTGATGGGGCTTTTGTTAATCTTGGTATGCGCCGCAGTTTCTAGCTAACGTGAATTCAGGATGCTTTTACAGCATCCAAAACTCGAAAAGGAGTTTATAATGAAAGCAAAAGTAATGAAAACCAAAGTTACGTGTATCGCGCTAAGTTGCGCACTCCTGTTCACGGGCTTTGTGCTAGTTGTAAACGCACAATTTGCGCCCACAGAAGTAACGATCGTCTTCCACTCCCATCGGTTTGGAGACCGTGAAATCTTCCTTATAAATGCAGATGGCACGAATGTCCGTAGACTGACAACGAGTGAGGGGCTGGACTGGGATCCAGACTGGTCTCCTGACGGCAACAGTATCGCCTTCGGGTCCGATCGGGATGGAGACCGTGAAGTCTACGTTATGAATGCAGATGGGAGCAATCCACGCAACCTAACGAACAATCCCGGCAGTGCTGATTGTTGTCCAGCGTGGTCTCCTGACGGTAGAAGTATTGCCTTCGAGACCAGGCGGGATGATGAAAACGTGGAAATCTACATGATGGATGCAGATGGGAGCAATCAACGCAGAATAACGAACAATCCCGGGGGAGACTCCCATATAGCCTGGTGTTCTGACGGTCAAACTATCGCCTACGGGTCCCAAGTAGCAGACGCCGGAGGGTGGGACGTCCACCTTATGGATCCAGATGGGGGGAATATACGCAGACTAACGGACGATCCCGCCTCTGACTTCCATCCAGGTTGGTCTCCCGACTGTAGCCAGATCACCTTTGGCTCCCGTCGATGGGGGAACTATAATGTCGGCATTATGGATGCCGATGGCGGAAATCAACGCGACTTAACACAGAATAACGATGCTCATCAGGATGGTTCAGTGTGGTCTCCTGACGGTACAACTATCGCCTACTCCCTGTGGGGCGGTGCTGATCCGGACGAGCAAATCTGGTTTATGGATACCGATGGGGGAAATAAACGCGTCCTGACAGTGGATGGCGCTGGTAATCCTGATTGGTTTGATCCTAATTTTCTGACGGCTGTCTCCCCTGGTGGCAAGCTCGGAGTAACATGGGGCTGGCTTAAGCAGAAATAAGAAAAGCGAATAAGAAGCTCAACTGCTCAGGAAAACTGAGCGCATACCAAAATTAGAGGCCCGCTTGGTGGCAAAAGCCATCGAGCGGGTCTTTTATGTTGAGCCTGACTTCAGCGATACAATCATTCCAGATGATGCAGACGCTCCTGCCTGTCATGGAATATCCCTTCAGGTTTGCCACACCAGAAAATGACTGGGAGAATCTCTTTGCCAAGTACATACCATCCTGGTTATCGGTAAGCAATAAGAGCATCCTGCAACCCTACTACGAGGGAGAGTCAACATTATATATCGGCAAACATATAAAGCTATGGGTTATACTTTCCCTGTTGTCGTCGGCATTTGAGGTTATGTCAGTCCTCGCCATGGGATACATAGCTAAATCAACCCTGGAGGAACAGATGAAAGCAGCACGTTTTTATGGAGGTAGAGATATTCGAGTCGAAGCTGTGCCGGAGCCCGAGCCGGAAGAGCACGAAGTACTCGTTGAAGTCCAAGCAACCGGCATCTGTGGCAGTGACCTGCACGGTTATCACCATCAGCCGGAAAAACCACGTCCGCCGGCAACAGGCGGACATGAACTCACGGGACGAGTCGCCGGGATTGGGGTGGCGGTTGGTCACTATCAGATTGGCGATCATGTCGCCATCGAGCCGATCGTCCCATGCAACAATTGCCCAGAGTGTCTAAACGGCAATTACAATCTGTGTTCAAAGCTCGTCCACATCGGCGGTTCCAGAGGGAAACGTCTGGGCAATGTTTTCAGCGGGGGATTTGCCGAGTATATGGTTGCGCCCGAAGATAACGTCTACGAATTACCTGATCGGATTTCGTTTGAGGCGGGAGCAATGGCTGAAGTTTACGCCGTAGCCGTCCACGCCTTGTCGATGGCGCCAGTCCATCCGGGCGATAACGTGGCGGTCATCGGCAGCGGTCCCGTCGGTTTGGCGCTCGCGCAGATGGCACAAGTGGCTGGTGCCGCATCAGTCGCCGTCTTGGGCAAACCGGACGCGCCGTTACAAATTGCCAAGGAGTCGATCGGCATCTTCCCGATTAACGTAGACGCAACCGACGTGGTTGAGGCAGTCAAAGCGTGGACGAACGGCCGAGGCGCGAATGTCGTCTTTGAGGCGGTCGGCGGAAGGGCACAAACGCTTCAGCAAGCGACGCAGATTGCCGCGATACGAGGGCAGATTTGTATGGTCGGTGGACACACCGGCGCACTTGAGTTGGACGCGCGACACGCAAGGGGTCGTGAATTGACCGTCTCGTGGTCATTCTGTTACGGTCGGCGAGATGGAAAGCGGGAATTTCAGATTGCACTCGACCTGATGGCGGTCGGCAAACTCGACCCAATGCCATTAATCACCCACCGTTTTCCACTTGATGAGATTCAACAGGCGTTTGCCGTCGCTGCCGGACGTGATGAACACGGCTCGGTGAAGGTTCTGGTATTGCCCTCTGACTCGCGCGGAGATCACTGAAAACTTCGGGAGGGAAGTTATCGTGGGACGGCACGGGGGCCGTCCCCTACTGCTATTGGACGGTACGAGGGAAAGATCTCTACAGGAATGAGGTTTTGGTGGTTCAGGTGCAGGGGAAACGCATCTAAATTTTCTACTTCACAAAAAGGAAAATCGGGCGAAGTTTGCGATAATTTTCTTAGGCTCGTAGGTTGGGTTGAACGGGAATCCGTTAATAATTGCTAATCTTAGAGGAGTTTTCGGGTGCTCACTTTGCCTAAACGTGTCAAAATTTGAGTGAAACCCAACATTAATCGTACATTCTACCACCATGAGACACCCTCTACAATTAGATGCGTTTCCCCTGGGTTCAGGTGGTTTGTCAGGTGACAGAAATTGTATACAGTGGTATACTAGAAAGGAACTGAGTCGTTGGGTTTCGCTGTGCTCAACCCAACCTACAGGTTATGGTCATTGCAACTAATTCCGCCGTGTCGTAATCTGCATAAGGGTTACGGCATACGGAGTATGCCTACTACTGGTAAACGGAGGTAATTTATGAAGCGCTTGAACATGAACTTTAGCGTCCTCATTGGCTGTGCGTTCGTATGTTTGCTCCCGCTGTCTCCGATACTGGGGTTTGCGGAGGAACCGGAGCGGATCGCGCCAATGGAACTCAAGCACTTGATTGATAGTGGAGAGAAGGTGGTTGTGGTGGATGTTCGCAGCGAGCGGGCATACAGGGAAGGACATATTCCGGACGCGCTCTCTATTCCGCTTGCGCAACTCGATATGCGACGTGCGGAACTTCCCAAAGAGGGGCTAATCGCGTTCTACTGAAGCTGACCTGCGGAAGCGACAAGTGCCCGGGCGGCACGATTGCTAATGGATGAGTTCGGATATGCGCATAAGCGGTTGAGAGTGTTGGAAGGGGGGATCGCTGCATGGGGGGAAGCAGGCTACTCACTTGAGAAAACGGCGGCGGTTGGTTCGAAGGGGAAGCGTCTGACTCAATGGGGGCGAATCAAATCGGGTGGTTGGCGGTGAAGACTAGGTGGGGGCGTCACAAAGTGCTAGCAGAGCGTTTTTTCGTCCAGATGATAACTGATGCGCTAGTCAGAGATTTGCTTTGTTTAACCGTATAGTTCTTGCGGGACGACTTGAGGAACTCCTTAGGATTTGCTATGGATTTCGTGGTCGGTGATGTGGCTGGTTAGTTTGTGGTCGATGTTGTCGACTTTGGCGGCGAGGATGTCGTGTTCTCTACCCATTTGGGAGCGTAGGTCGTCGATGCGGTTGTTGACATCGTTGAGGCGGGCATTGACATCGTCAAAACGGATATTGACATCGTCGAAGCGGTTGTTGATGTCGTTGAAGCGATTGTTAATCTCGCCAAAGCGGCTATTCATCTCGGATCGCATGTCGCCGATGCGGTTGCTTAACTCATCAATGCGTTTGCCGATTGTGTTTGCCATGAAGTTTCCAATAAGGAAGATGCCGCCTAAATACATTATGACCAGACCTACAATTTGAACTGTATCGTTAAGATTCATCGCTCTTTCCATTCTGTTACTTCGTTTCCGTAATCGCTGATTTTCCCTCACTTGGCAACCGCGATTCCCTTGCCAGAATCGATGATAACATTATGGCATACGCGGGCTATGTAGTCAACCGAAAAGCAGTCGCTCAGGGTTTTCAAGCAGCATATCCTCTATCGTATTCGATTTGGTGATTGTAGAGACAATCCTGCAGGCTTGTGGAAGGAAGAAACCGAGTATTGAAGAAAAACTCGGTTTCGTCGCGAGCGGGGGATTGGTCCTTCATGGACCGCCTCCTATAGTCGCGATTCGGAGGGAATCTCTATTGCGCGCTATGGGATTTTTATCGCACTCGTTATCCACTCGCTTGATCTATTCGCTCGCTTGATTCCCTCCGGAGCAAGGCACGACCACCTCTTGACTACGGACATAGCATTCCTCCAGAGTGCAACACAAGGAGATTTAATCTTGACGAGACAACTTCGTCGATTCACGCTGGTGCTGCTGGTTTGTCTCGCTACGTCCACAGTGAATTCAGTCTACTCCCAATCGTCGGCGAAGGACAGCACGCCGATTTGCGAGACTCCCGATTGGCAGCCGGGCGAGCCGTGCGATGTCGGGACCCCAACCTTGGATGTGGGGGAGCCACGAACGGTGCGGCTGATTTACTTCTTACCGAATGACCGCCCGTATCGCGCCGACGTGGTGCAGAGGATGAAGGATGAGATGCGGGCTATACAGACCTTTTTTGCCGATCAGATGGAGGCGCATGGATATGGGAACAATACCTTCCGCGTTGAAACCGATTCACAGGACGAACCGGTGGTTCACGTCGTGAATGGTAAGCATCCCGACAGTCGCTACATTGGTCCGCTCAAAAACGCCGAGGCTGTATTTCCCGAGATTGGAGCTGCATTTAGTCTTAGTAGGAATGTCTATCTAATTGTCATCGATAATAGTACATATAGGCTGTCCGGAGAGATAGAGGGTTTAGGACGACGGTATACCAAGAATGGTGGGAGCGCGTTGGTTACCGATGAATTTCACTGGGCGAAAGCGGCACATGAACTGGGGCATGCCTTCGGGCTGCAGCACAATTTTCACGATGGCGGGTACATCATGTCTTATGGACCGGATTACGATCAGTTATCCGTGTGCAGCGCGGAGTTCTTAACCGTTCATCCGTACCTAAATCCCGACGTGCCGCTTGAACAAAGATCGCGGCCCAGCCTCAAGCTTGTATCGTCGCGCGGATATCTAGCCGGCTCGCAGAGCGTCTCCCTGGAATTCGAGATTGGCGATTCCGGCGGGCTTCTCCAAGCACAGCTATTCGTTAAGACAATAGAACCGCACTCGGCTGCCGGACAACGTGAAGTCAAGGCGTGTTACGGACTAGGGGGCGAAACAAATGCCCTCCTCCAATTCGATTATGATGGCGTTATTCCGTCTAATGGCTTGACGAGTATTTCCAACCGGGTTAACCATCCGATTACTATTCAAGTTGTTAATGTGGCGGGGGATTGGCATTCTAGGAGTTTTATGCTTACGGAACTTCCGCCCAGTTATATCGGCACCCTCAGAGGGCATACAGAGAGGGTTAATTCGGTATCGTTTTCGCCGGATGGCAGGGCTATTGCTTCCGGGTCTGATGATGGCACCGTCAAGCTGTGGAACGCGGCAGCGCGGGAAACCATCGCCACGCTTGAGGGGCATGCGGATTCCGTCAGAACCGTAGCGTTTTCGCCGGACGGACGTACGCTGGCGTCGGGGTCGTGGGATGGGACGATTCGGTTATGGAACACGGCGACCAACTCAACTATCGGAACGCTTCGGCATACTCAGGTGACTTCCGTGTCATATTCGCCCGATGGGAGGGTGCTTGCCACCGGATCGTGGGCTGGGACGGTCAGATTATGGGACGTGGCGACCAACTCAACCATGCGTACGCTTCGGCACGGTCAGGTGACTTCCGTGTTGTATTCGCCCGATGGAAGTACGCTCGCCACGGCATCGCGGGATGGGACGGTTAAGTTGTGGAACGTGGCGACCAACTCAACTACCGCCACACTTCAAAACTCGCGGGGCGTTACTTTGTCGTATTCGCCCGATGGGAGTACGCTCGCCGCCGCGTCGTGGGATGGGACAATCAAGGTATGGGATCTGACGACGAACTCAACTATCCACACATTTAAGCATAGACGCGCCACTTCCGTGTCGTATTCGCCCGATGGGAGTACCCTCGCGTCCGTGGGAAGTACCACGCTTAAGCTATGGGATGTGCCGAGCGGGGAAAACCTCGCCACGCTTCGACACACCGATAGGATGTCGTCCGTGTCGTTTTCGCCTGACGGGACGCCCCTCGCGTCGGGGACGGAAACCGGCATGGTCGGACTATGGGATACGTCCGAGTGGATTCAGTGGGCTGCCGAGATTGACATTCCGGACCCCAACCTGCGTGCGGCGGTTGCAACCGCTCTCGGAGTGTCGCCAAGCGCCACCATTCGAGGCGCCGACATGGCGACTTTGACCAAGCTGGGGGCACGAAAGGCTTCGATTAGCGATTTGACCGGGTTAGAGGCCGCAACTAATTTGACAACGCTGCTTCTCCCGCAGAACTCGATATCGGAGCTATCGCCCCTAGAGGGTTTGACTCGTCTGAGTTGGTTGGATCTAGGGGCGAACTCACTATCGGATATCTCCCCCTTGGCGGGTTTGACTAGCCTTAGGCTCTTTTTTGTTGCCGGCAACAGTATATCGGATGTCTCTCCCTTAACGGGTCTGACCAACCTGACATTTGTGATTCTTAATTCCAACCGTATCTCGGATATCTCTCCCTTGGTAACGAATACCGGATTAGATGATGAGGATGCAGTTCAGGTGAAGAAAAATCCTCTGAGTTTTCGTTCGATCTACACCCACATTCCGAGCTTACAGGGGCGAGGGGTACAGGTTCAGTTTACCAAGCGACCTCCTCGAGCCGAGGATGTGAACCGTGACGGCTTCGTGGATATCTTGGATTTGGTGGCGGTTGCGTCGGGTTTGGGGAATGAAGGTCGAAGTTCGTTGACAGATGTCAACGGAGACGGGGTTGTAAACATCCAAGATCTGGTGTTGGTGGCGACCGCCTTTGACGATGACGCAGCGGCACCTTCACCCCTTCGGGAGGCATCTCGCGCGCTGACCGCGGTGGATATTCAGAATTGGCTAACCGCGGCAAGGTCGATTGAAGACAAGGATGCAATCGTGAAACGGGGGATTGTGGTGATTGAGGGGCTCTTGGAATCCCTCACACCAAGGGCAACAGCCTTATTGCTGAATTACCCGAACCCGTTCAACCCGGAGACGTGGATTCCGTACCGGTTGGCGGAGGATGCGCATGTCGCGCTGACAATTTATGATATCGTGGGTGGACGGGTACGCCGATTGGAGATGGGGCATCAGTCGGCGGGGTATTACACGGATCGGGGGAATGCGGCGTATTGGGATGGTCGCAACAGCAATGGGGAGTCGGTCGCTAGTGGAGTCTATTTCTACGAATTGGCGACGCCTTCGTTTCGTAGTCTGCGGCGGATGGTGATTGTGAAGTAAGATGGCGGGCGGCAAGAGGGGAAATCGGGGATTTGATGATTGAAGATTCGTTTCGTTACTAGAATTTTCGGACGCGCAATGAATTGCGCTATACTCAGCATCGGTTGATTTTGCGCAATTGTGCACCGAAGGTTTGTAGGAGCGATCTCCGAATCGCGACGGTCGGGAATCGGAATTCCCTCCTACCACCTGCAAAACTCACGCTCCATTTCTTGACTCTTAAAAAACGCAACTTCCAACAGCGTAGAGTATACTACAAACTGATTGGCGATGTCTTCGGTATGTGGTTATCACGGGACGGCACGGGGGCCGTCCCCTACTGGAAAAGGGGGATTTCAGGGCATACCAGACTTCAAGGTTGGCACGGAGGTGTTAATGTCTAATCGGTGTTATTCGCAATACGTCGTAAGTAGGCTTCGACATCGTCTACATCGGTTTCTATATCGCTTAAGTCATACTCAATCTCGTATAGGTAGTTTTTGCTGCTCCCCGAGTAGCTTTCGATATTGTCTAAAGAGCTGTCGATACTGCTTAAATTGCTGTTGATACTGTCCAAGGTACTTTGAATACTGCTTAAGCTGCTGGTGATGCTGCTTAAGTAACTTTCGATTTGGGAACTGGGCGCGGGTAGGTTGTGGTCGGTATTGGGTTCGCCCGGTTCACTGGCGGTGTACAGCGTGAAAGCGCCAAACAGGAAACAAAACATGATTACGGAGGCTAGGACGAAGGATCCGTGTTTCTTAATCGCGTACATGATAGATTCTCCTTTTTGTGTGTGACAATGGTCGGTGTTGCCGGGGGTTGAACTGTGGCTATACTTTTCTAGTGAGGATTGTCGGATGAATCAGGAGGAGTGGTTAGTGAAAAGAAAAGATACAATCAAGCGCGCGAATAGATCAAGGGAGTGAATAATGAGTAAGATTTTCTATTGGGATTAGCTATCGCCTTCCTTAATCAGTCAGTTGATCGATAGAGATCCCAGTGCGATAGAAAGTACGGGCGGAACCCCCATAGTAAATCCCGATAGCAATTCCTGCTCCCTATTCCTACTCAGGCTGCTGGCGGGATTCTTCGTGATGTTCCAGATGGTTTACGAAGCTCTGATTCAACTGCCTGAATTCCACCCGGAGGTCGTGAGCGTTCGCCTCAATCTTTTCGGTGAGTGTACTTATGTCCGCATGGAACGCTTGAGAATTAGCATCCAGCCGAACGTTTATCTGCCGCGTTTCGTCGCGGAGTTGGTTGATTGATTCTTTAATTCGCACTTCGAGCCCATCTTGCTTTTTGTCAATTCGCACTTCAAGTTGATCTTGCCTCTGTTGCATATCATCTCGGAGCAGATTTATTGATTCTTCGATCCGCGCTTCGTGTTTGTCATCCCTCTGGCGAGTGTCCTCTCGGAGCAGGTTGATTGACTCTCTAAATCGCGCATCAAGTTTGTCTTCTCTCCGATTCAAAGCCCGCCAGCCGAACCCAAAAAACGCAACGCAGAATCCAGCAAACGGTCCCCACAACTTGAGACCATCAAGAATACTTTCCATAACGCAGACTTACCTTATTCAACTGTTCAATTTTTGCCTGCTACCCACCTTCTCGAACCGGCTACGAAGATTGGATAACAACGTCACCGCTCTCTAATTTGAGCGTCGTAGACAAGGAACTCCGTAATCTGGCTGGCGGTTTTCGGTGTCAACCCCGAGCCGGGCTTACGCATCATTTGCCGGACGTACTTTTTCCACTCCTTGTCCGTGAACGTCGAGTTGATGGGGCGGGCAAGCGTATGGCAGCGGCTGCATTTGTTTGCGAACAGTTGGTAGTATTCCTGCATCTGTGGCGGATAGCCTGAGACATCAACGTAATTTTGCCCCTTATCGGCGGGATAAGTCTTGAGAGTGGCTTGGGGTATTCTGAGCATGCCGACCACTATGGCAGCCACCAAGCCAAGCACGATCAGCACGGTTATCCAAACCACGAGTTGACTCATCTGTCGGTATCCCAATCGTTACGCTTCCGCCTTTAGCGTTTCCGCGCGTCGTTGGGCAGCCATTCCCAGATAGTGACTATCAAAATCTTTCGCGAGCGTCTCAAATGCTTTTATCGCCTTATTGCGCTGTTCCAGCTTATTGTGGGATTCAGCCAACCAATAAAGACACTTGACGAGCGTCGCGTTCGGGTTTTCGTCACTCCCCGCTTCTGAGGATGCACCGTGCCTCCTTTCGTATGCGGCAGCGGCTCTGAATTTCTTTATCGCGTCCTCGAAATTCCGGTGCTCATGGTACGCTTGGAAAGCTTCGTACAGGTTGAGATTGTCGCTATTGTCACGGAGAAATCCCAGATTATCACCGATCTCTTCTAAAGCGAATTCCTCTTCATCCGTCTCATCCAGTTGTGTCTCATCTAGTTGTGCCTCATCCGGTTGTGTCTCACCTAGTTGTGTCTCATCTAGTTGTGCCTCATCCGGTTGTGCCTCATCCGGTTGTGCCTCATCCGGTTGTGTCTCACCTAGTTGTGTCTCACCTAGTTGTGCCTCATCTGGTTGTGTTTCACCTAGTTGTGCCTCATCCAGCTCTTGTTCTTCTAGCAACTCAGCCATTTCAATCTCCTTCATAAAGGTTTTGTGGTCAATTTAGTATACCAAACATACGACCGAATCGCAAATGATAAAACTCCCGCAACCGACCCGTAGGAGCGATCAACTGACTGAATGAGGAAGGCGATAGTAGATCCCCCTCCCGGTCGCGACCCAATAACGAAGCGGATAGTAATTGTAGGGTGGGCATTGCCCACCAGCCTTTTGGTTTCTGTAGGGCGATAGCAAATCCCGATGAAGTTTTCCATGCGATAAAGGCCCCCAAAACTTGTAGGCGGGGCATCTTGCCCCGCCCAATTCGCCGTAGGGGCGGGTACCCCGCCCCCACTCTGTTGCGAACCCCAATCCTGTGCGATAGACATCTTCCCTTTCCCCACAAACCGCCGCCCCGCCCCATCCCCATTTCCCATTGGCAATTCCCCGGCACCTATGCCATAATCTTACACTGCGACCCATTTTGGACACCTCCGGATCGCACTATGAAATCAGGAACTTACTACCGTTCACTGTAGGCTGCCAACCATGAAGACAAAATTGATAATATTGATATGTACACTCACTTCAAAAAGGTTGAAAATCCCTGAGCTACATGCCAAATGTAAGAGGTGGTTCTACGATGTCTAAGAAATCGGAACACGCAGCACAGGAGAACCACGGAGACGAACAGTCTCTTAAATACATGCTAGAAATTGCCAGCAGCGGTGGTGGTAGTTTAGCAGGTGCGTTTTTGGGATTGCTAGTCGCCGGTCCCGCCGGAGGTTTGGTGGGAGCATTGTGCGGGGGCGCGGGCGGTAAGGCAATTGAAATTGCGTTGAGGGCAGTTTGCCAAGAGATTTGGGCGCGACAGTCAAGCGCGCGAGAGAGAATGCGCGTAGGTACTGTGCTTGACGTCGTGATTACCGAAATACGTCGGCGGGTAGAAGCTGGTGAAAGTGTACGTGCGGATGGCTTCTTCGACGCGAAACAAGCGGGTAGATCCGATGCGGAAGAAGTCGCAGAGAGCGTGTTATTGAAGGCTCAGAGAGAGCCGGAAGACAAGAAAATCGAGTACATGGGACATTTGTTTGCGAGCATCGCCTTCAATCCGGAAATCAGCGTACAAATGGCACACCAGCTGATTAAGGTCGCCGAGCAACTTACCTACCGACAACTATGCATCCTGAAGCTCTGCGACGTGAAAGACAAATACAACTTACGTGATAAAGATTACCGTGACCAGGATGTCGACAAGAAAGACCTCTATCAGGTACTTTACGAGTGTGCCGAACTTGACAACAAGCAATACATCAACTCTCGGGGTAAAGCGGATCTTCATGGCAGGGAATTTGCCGACTTCGGTGCAACAATAGACGGACTTACGCGTGCAATACCAAGCGGTATGTCTCTTCAAGGGATAGGAAAAGATCTCTTCAATCTCATGAAACTGTCATTGATACCATGTAGAGACATAACTCCAATCTCCGAGCAGTTGAAGTAAAACGCCATTGGACAACAAGATCTATGGCAGCGATGTGACATTGTGCAAAATTCTTGTAGGGTGCACACTGCGATCGAGAGAGTGTAACGTCTCCGACCTGACCCCTCTGGCAAACTTAAGATATTTTCTTGAGTTGCGTCGGCTTGATATAGAGGACAATCCTCTAACAGACGATAACATCCCTAGGCAGTTTGAGCCTGAATAACTTCCTTAACCTATTCGCATAAACACTGTAATTTCACCACTATCAGATGTAAGAATGAGCAGATTACCATTTAACTCCCATGTGCCCACTTCGGTAATTGCCCAAACTCCGTCGTCCAGCTCTATAAACTCTGTTAAAGAGTACCTATTTCCTTCTACATTGTAAATGCCTAGATCTATCCCCCAAGGTTCATCTGTCATTAAGTCCCAGCCTTCTGCATATGTTCCATCGTCAAAAAACTGGAACTCTTTGCCTAGATTAACTTGTGACCAAACACCGACCCAGTTGTTATCGGGATCGAAAACGAAATCCGTGGGCGGGTTGAGTATGGTTTCTTCTCCATGAGAGTGTTCTGGAAATGGGTGCACATGCTCTGGAATGGGGATGTCTGAAAAATCATGTGTGTGGCTTTCAATTTGGTGTGAGTGATTCAATAATCTCTGAACTTCATTTGGTATTGGATGGTTGTGATTTTCCAACTCATGAGAGTGTTGGTGGCTATGTTCGGGTGTCTCATGTGAATGCCCTATCAATTTTTGTAATTCGTTGGGGATGTCTGAAGATTCGTGTGTGTGGCTTTCAATTTGGTGTGAGTGATTCAATAATTGCTGAACTTCATTTGGTATTGGATGGTTGTGATTTTCCAACTCATGAGAGTGTTGGTGGCTATGTTCGGGTGTTTCATGCCAATGCCCTATCAATTCTTGTAATTCGTTTGCAATAGGGTGGGTATGCCTTCCAACACCATGTTCGTGTTCAGCTAATGGGTGGGTATGATCGCAAGCCATTACAAAAATCAGCGAGGATAGAATCAGGAATACTCTTAACATCTTTCGCTCTCCTTATGTATTAAGGTTGAATAAGGTTTAAAGGTGTGTGTGTGAAGTGCCAACGGTAATTTTGACCACAAACAAGTGCTGTTTGCAACTATTACCATGTATTTACGTTTGAGCAGAATGATTCTAATCCCTTGCTCCTAGATAATGTCTGAACAGATTGACACTTATGTTGTTTGATGTTAAAATAAAAAGGCTGGTGTAAACACACCAGCCAATCTTAGAAAGGTGGTAAAACACGATGATTAAGACAACGTTTCGCGATCCACTCGAATCAATAAACAAGCAGCTCAAGTGGCTAAACGACTTAGGGCGACCGAACATTCCCACACCCTCGGCAATATTACAGGAATTTGATGCTGCCAGGGCACTATTACGGGAACTTTATGCTCCTATCAATTCAATCAAGAGGAATCTCGAATGGCTAAAAGACTTAGGGCGACCAAAGATTCCCACACCCTCAGAATTATTACACGAAATTAGTGATACCAAAGCACTATTACGGGAAAATAACGCTACCAAATTGTTAAACAGTGCGTTAAAAAAAACCACGACAAAATAAATTTGGTAGAATACCACTCTGTTGGACGGTATGGTATTATTAACATCCGCCATCCGTCCAACCTCTACAAGCTCAACCTGACACTGTAAGACGATCTTCTGGAGACACTAAGATTGTGCCCCACACGCGATGTGGTTTTATCGCTGCCCCGGGGAAAACCCTACCCCTCAGTTACCTCCCTAGGCAACCCCTCAATAATCCGCGTCGACTCCATACTCACATACACAATCCGCTCAATCGCCGCAACCAGGGCCCGCGGATCCTCAAACCACCCGTTCGGGTCGTTGACAATCCTGCTCTCTTTATCCTGCTTAATCCTGTAACTATCAATGTACCACCCCAGCGGCGTTCTACCATTGATAACATACCGATGCTCCTCCGCCTGAGCATGGCTCGACTACCAAACACCGCAGTCTACATTTAGACCTTGTGGTTGGTCAGGTCTCAACAATCTCAAGACAATAGTGACCCGGCTTTACTGCACAGCCCGCGACCCCTTCCAACCGTGAACGGACGGCTCAGCGCACCATAACGTCCGCAAGATTTCCATAGCGTTTCTGATGCCCGATTCTGGAATGCTCTGCAACGAAGTTACTTCCTCCGAGACAGACTGTGCTTTATGAATCTCAAACATGTACGACACCGCAGCGTCAATCTCCTGTCGCACAGGATCTATGGCCGCATCCTTGGCTGGACGCAACGCTTGGTTACACAGAGCGTCAAATCGGGCTGCTGCCATTTCGAGCACTGCGTCCGGCAGTCTGTCTAGGCGCGGGCACGGGATCTTCCTCAAAGCCCCAATCTGCGTCCTCGACCGCCCATTTTGCGTCCGTTGCCCCTGTGTCCAGTGCACAATCATTCCGAGCGTCGAATTCCACCAGAGCGCAAATGCCTTCCGCACTCGGACATCCTCATGTATGAGGGCAGTCCAAGTCGATCCACCGAGCGTAGGTTGCGGAGTCGATGCAGACAAGAGTGCCTGACTGGTCCACCTGAGATTGCGGGCGTAAAACAGTGTGCTGGCATACAATCTCATCTTCTGACGCTGCTCCTGCGAGCCCACCCCCGGTGGTGCCAGTCCCTTGTGAGTCGGTAGCACACGCAACGAGCGCTGCGTTTTGGCGGATGCTTCCCACAAAGCTCGATCTACTCCAATCGCATCGGTCTCGCTCGTTACCGGATGAAATTCAAATGCACCTATCGGCTCATTCCCCTTCGGATGTCCGATTAAGTGGTGCGTTGGTCCCACATGAAAGATGTCTTCAATGGTCCCCATCTCCAATCCCAAAGGAATTGGTGTCCCCGCAATATGATCGAGCGTCCCCCGTGTAAGCGCATCGGCAGCCAGTGCCAACCCACCATGGATTACACCAACCATGTTCCACGGCAATCCTTCACCATTGGCATACATCACTGTGATGCACCCAATTTCGCTGTTACCGACGGTAATTGGGTGTGTCATGTTGGTCGCGGTGCACTGCGCCTTCGCTTGCTCAATTGCCCTCGTCACTTCTCTCGCCTCGCCGTTCCGAGTGCACGGTTCATAGAGTGTCACACAATGCAGCAAAGCACGACCCTTCTTTTGAGGATGCTTGCGCCGCGTTGCAACTAGCAACATCTCCTCCATCCCAGTGTCTGCCGAAAAACTTGCCTGTTTGAGCGAAGCCCCGCTTGCCGTCGCAATCAGAACAATATCCGTGAATTCTGCTTCGACCATTCGCCGCGTTTCCGTCCATGTATCGGCGAAAGCGCATGTGAGGGGTAATACAAACCCAATTCGCCCTGTTCCTGCCTTGACCTTATGCTTGGCTAGCACAAGAAATGACGCAGCCATCCCAGCTCGCAGCCGCGCGGGTTTGTCGTTCACTAGGACGCCCCATCGTTTCTGACAGCGCTTCCGATCCTCTTCAGTCAAACCCTTCAAATCAAAAGCGCTCTGGCCGCCGCGTGTCCTAGAATACGGCGGATTCATAAGAATCCAGTCCACGCTGCCGTGACGTACTTCCACGCTTGACGCCTCGTGTTGGACCCCACCAGCCCTACCGAGACTTTGCCCGAACAAATCTTCTGTAAACGTAGCCTCTAGATATTCGAGCGCACCAGTCAGTGCTGTCCTACCACCAACCTTTACCCAGCCAATCTGCGTTTCACCGTAACTTTCCCCTTTCCCTATATTGGCGAGACTTGAGGAGGTCAGGTGCGCTGCAATCGGACTAATGTCAGTGCCCCTTAACCCGTGTTCCATGGCGCCGCAATGTAGTGCCGCGACAGAGTCCTCCGTTCCTCCGGCCCATTCATGCAGAGTTTGTACGCGCAAATAGCCTTCCCTTAAAAGCGTACCCGTACCGCAGGCCAAATCCGCGATAATCGACCGACGCAAAAAGTCTGACCGGCCCCACTCCGACTCTAGTTTGTCCGATTGCCGAATCGTTAGACTCGCAAGCAACTCCGCTGTCGCCGGCTGCGTATAGAACGCCGCGCTCTCCTTCCGATCTGAAGCAAGCTTAGGAAATAACTCCGCCCCCACGTTTATGTGTTGCCCCAAATCCGCATCTTCAATCATACCCACCGCTTCAATCAACCGTTTGAGAGCTTCGGTCGTTCCGGCACGATAAAAGTCACCGCAAACTGCTAGCGCATTGACAGCTGGCTCAAAAATCGACCGCCAGTTGATTTCGATTATTTGCCGCCACGTTTCGACTTGCTCGAATGGATTAGGAGTGACACCGGATACCGTCCGAACCGGAGGAATGCCATTAACTCCCTGAACTTGCAGCCGTTGCTGAATCAATAGTGCGTTCAACCAGAGCACCATCGTAGTCCGTAATCCCTCCAATGGAGAGTTTTGCCCCACTTGTCCCGCAATTTTCCGTTGCGCGTTCTCGTGGAGGGTCGATTTCAGCGTTTCCGCAGCTTGTTTTACTAACTGAGCTACCTCTGCTGCGCGAGCCTCTACCACTTCATTAGGCATCGCGGCGGCGGCGATCAGTCGCCTAGCATCATGAACCGTGCCTTGGATGAACCCTTTAGCTGGCCACCGACGTTTAGTTCCGTCACTCAACACGCTTTGGTGCAGTGCGTACGCAATCTGCTGCGATCCGTCCTTTAACTTCGCGTATACGGAATCTGCGGAAAGTTCTCGATATTCCTCAGGAATGTGGACCGCCAGAACCGCCAGCAGAGGTCTGCCTCCTCGTGTCGTTTTCTGACCTAGCCTGTCCTGAGCATCCCTATCGGCATCTGCCGCATTGAATGATGCCTCAATTGCTGCAGCTGGCATCTGCGGGTCATCGATCAAGATATCCGCCCGACCAGAATTCAGAGTACCCGTCCGTTCTGCCAGAATGTATTCATCAGAATGGGCGAGCCAACGAGCCTCTGTTTCCGCTAGCACCTTGCCAAACTCAATGTTAAATGTATGTTCGTGGAGTTTCCCTTTCGATTGCTTAACTAAGTACAGTGGTTCCGTTTCTGGCATTTCCCCTTCTCTCGCTGATAGTATTCAATTCATAAGCTAGCGCGTCTAAATTAACCCATTGCCATACTCTCACAACTAGCCAATGTTGTCAAGCATAAGTCTCTGTCGAGTGGTATCAAGCGACTGGATAAGGAGCGCGATAGTAAATCCCGATAGAGTTTCCATAGAGAGCCCTTCCAGCCCAATCCTACAAGAGATACTATTTAGCGAATCCTAGTCCGCGAAATCCGTGTAATCTGCGATTCAGACAATCCCCGCACCTCCCTCTCTGACCACTGCATTTCCCCGTTTTCTCCCCTTCCATCCTTCCCTTCTTCCCGATTTCTCCCCCTCCTCCAATGTTCAAAAAAAATTTCAACGATTGAAAAATCCGCCCTAACATGATACAATTACCCTCAATTGCACTCCGCGGCATTGGTCCGCTCTGCAGCCATCTATATGACAAGGCGAACCGCCCTGAACTAAATTTCGCAACCGAAAACAGCCCATTGGTGGCAGTCTTTGAAACCCGGTGGCTTGTGGTCAGTGGTTAGTGGTCAGTAATACCAAGAGAATATCTTGGCTTTTACTGGTCACTGGCGACTGGTCACTAACCACTGCTTTTTACTGACCGTCGCTGGTGGGCTTTTTTTATTCCATCTAATCCCCAAATAACCTTGAAAGGTTTTAACTATGTCAACAGAAAACAATCAGCCCGATATTTCACTCAGCCACGAAGAACATCGCGCGACCCTGTGGCGCCGCGTATTTCAAGGCGCCACCACCTCCTCGCTGATAGACTGGCTGTTGGAAACCCATCCCGAATGGAAGAATGTCCCTCGAAAAAAAATCGCGGACGCACTAAGAACCTCCAATCCACGCTCAAACGCATTCACGGGTGAGTGGAGCCGAGAATATAATCGCATAAATGCGCAGTACATCGCATACTGCCAAAAACTGGTCGAAGCCGCACTGCGACCCGCTTCCGCCGCGATTTCAGCCATTGCCATAAACCTGCGACAGCACGCGCCGAACGTCCCAATCGAAACCGCGAATGATCTGCTCGCCGCCTCGCGCTCGCTCGTTCCAATCAAGAAAGTCGTCCTTGATGTAATCTCGGACGCCCTCATTAACGGTATTTCCGATGATCCAACCGAACAAGTATCTGATTCAACAGTTCCAGACGATGACGCAGAACGACTTGCGCGCATTTATTTCGAAGGCGATCTCGATGAAACGTTTGGACCTGGCTCGGACGTATAACACCCACGCCGGCTATGTCCGTCCCAACTTCTTCGTCGATTATTACATCAAAGGCATCAGCTACCGCATGCTCGAACTCAAAGACTTCCACATCCAAATCCTCGGCGCCGTCAAACCCGGCGAGTACGGTAAGCAGATAAACGTCCAAGCCCCCCGCGGCACCGGCAAGACCACCCTCGTCAACCGCCTAATCCCCCTATGGCGAATCTGCTACAAGGCTTTTGATCTCGTTATGGGGGTGCAACCCGAAGAATTCATCCTTATCGTCGGTCGCAACGAACGCATGGCGCGCCAACGCATAACCGAAATCCGCGACGTTCTCGAACACAATCCCCGCATCCGCCATGATTTCGGCGACCTCGTCGGTTCCCCCTGGACAAAGACCGAAACCGACACCCGCAACGGCATCGGATTGAGACCGCTCGGACGCGGCGCCTCACCCCGCGGCGCCCTCCTCGGTGATGTCCGGCCCACGCTGAAGCTCTGCGACGACATCGAAGACCCGAAACGCTGCCTCAATCCCGACCTGCGAGGAGAAGACAGAGATTGGTTCATGACCGACTTCATGTACGCCGGCGACCTCGGTAGCGGGCACTCCAACACCATCATAGTCGATACCGTCAAACACCCCGAATCCCTATCCGAACACCTCCGCACAGTACCCGGCTGGCAGACGCTGCGCTACCAAGCCGTCCGTTATCCCAAAGACATCTACCACCCCACTGCCGAGCGCCTCTGGAAAGAGTGGGAACGTATCTACAGCGACACCACCCTCGACGACGCTGAACGCGAAGCGCGCGCCGACACCTTTTTCCAATCCCGAAAATCCGACATGAACGCAAACGTGCAGATGCTCTGGGAAGAAAAACTCCCCTACGTCCGCGTCCGAAAAGAAATGGTTGAGCGCGGCTACCACAGTGTGATGCGCGAACTCCAAAACGATGCACGCGATCCGGGGATGGCGTTATTCAAGATGGATCAAGCTGTCACCTTCTCCGTGGCAGACGAAGGTTTTCGCCGCAGCGACGGGCGCCTCGTCCCTTGGCACGACATCGGCGGATTCACGACCTACCTCGACACTATGGGCGGACGCGATGCGCTTGCCAATAGCTACGCCTGCGCCGTTATTGTCGTCTGGGAGCCGCTGCCCGGCGGTGGTTCCATGAACCCCGACTCCCTCTCCGGCGTGAACGGATACATCCTGCTGGCGTGGCTTGACCGCGTGGCGCTGACCCAGCAGATGGAGCACGCCATCCTCCTAGCCCAGCGCACCCAGACAATCCTGGCGCCGGCGTATCCGAAATCCAACTTTGTTTGCGAACAGCGCCCCGACAAAGACGGCACGATCAAGATGGCGACCGACCACGCCTTCCGTACGATGAAAGAGCGCTACCGCTTTCAAAACAGAATCATGTATCACAAACAACACCAAAACAAAGAAGACCGCATCGAAACCCTTGAGCCAGCCATAGCCAACGGATGGCTCGCGTTCAACGAGCGGGACTTGCCTCCCGAATTCTGGACGCAGTTCAGGCAATTCCCGTCGGCGGACCATAACGACGCCCCCGACGCCGTCCAAGGCGCCTGCCGCGCCCGCATCACGACCACCGCGCGTCAGAGGCTCGACCTAACCGCCGCCCGCAAACAACGCAGCCTCGTCGTGAGAGTGTAAAAACTAATTCTAGCTTTCAACCCCTGTAGGAGGGGCATCTTGCCCCGACTGGCTAGCGTGCGATCAACCGACTATAGTCAATTCGATTCATGTTTACACATAATTCGGTAGGTGCGATCAAGCGAACGGATAGTGAGTGCGATAGAGATCCCTTTCCAACCGCACCTAAAAGACTGGATAAATGCCGGTTCGGTTAGGAAACCGAACCTACCGCAGTGTAAAAATGATTATTGGTTCTACTATAAATGAGGAGTGAGTAGGGTGGGCACTGCCCACCATTTTTTGTAGGGTGCGATCAAGGAATGGTTAATAAGTACGATAGAAATCCCCTGCAATCAAGCGAATGAATAATGAGCGATCAACTGAACGGATAGTGAAGGATCAAACGAGTGGACAACGAGTGCGATAGTGAATCCTGATAGAAAGTCCTGATAGTAGATCCCTCAACTGACTGGACAAGGAAGGCGATAGAGATTCCCTTGCCCCGACCTCTTTCTCGTAGGGGCGATCAATGGAGATCAAGCGACTGGATAAGGAGCGCGATAGAGATTTTATAGCGACTGCGATAGGGATCTTCTTCCCGCGCCCGTTCCGTCCCGATAATATTTGTAGGGTGCGATCAAAAGAATGAACAATGACTGCGATAGATTGCACAATAGTTGCGCCATACGGAGTATGCCTACTACTTTGCTCAGGCGCATATTTTTTGTTGCAAACAGTCTCAAACTAATATATAATTTAGCCTGCTTCACTTTGCACACGGCTTCTTGATATCCGATTTTGTGAAGTTTTTCACAATCACTTGGAAAGATAACACGGACAATGTTTTTTAACTTCGCAAATATACTAATTTTCCTCGTCGTCGGCTCTGTTTTCGTGGCGCTCAACCTCGCCGTGTCTCGCCTGCTTCACACGAAAGTCTTCATGGAGGAGAAATATATCCCGTATGAGTGTGGCGAGGATCCGATTGGCGATACGCGCATCAAGTTCAATACCCGCTTCTATGTCATTGCCCTCATTTTTTTGATTTTCGACGTTGAGGTGGTATTCCTGTTTCCGTGGGCGGTTGTTTTCCGCGGTATCGGTCTGCTTGCGTTTGTGGAGATGTTAATCTTCATAGCTGTGCTACTGGTTGGACTCGCCTACGTTTGGGCGAAGGGAGATCTTGAATGGATTCGTTCGATTCAGCAGGAGATTCAGGGAAACCGTGAAGAAACTGAAGCCTAACCGGGGACGGAGGACAATTCGCTATGATTTTTGATGAGAAACTTGACAAAAACGTTTTCGTCACATCTGTGGACGCCGTTGCCAATTGGGCGCGGGCTTCCTCATTGTGGCCCATGACCTTTGGACTGGCGTGTTGTGCGATTGAGTTCATGGCGACGGCAGCTTCCAACTATGACCTGGACCGGTTCGGGGCGGGTGTCCCGCGTGCGACTCCACGGCAATCGGATCTGTTGGTGATTTCCGGCACCGTCACCTTGAAGATGGCAACGCGAATTAAGCGGCTCTACGAACAGATGCCGGAACCCAAATACGTAATATCGATGGGGAGTTGCGCCACGAGCGGCGGTCCCTATTGGCAGCACGGTTATCATGTTCTTAAAGGCGTCGATAGAATTATCCCTGTCGATGTCTATGTGCCCGGTTGTCCCCCTCGTCCCGAAGCCTTGATCGAAGGCTTGCTGAAACTCCAGGAGAAGATTAAAACACAAACGGTCGCCAAGCGGTCGTACATTCCGTTCTTGCGAAGGCTTCACACCACGACCGACCTCAAAGACCAAGAGATTGCGGCAGCGGTGGAGGAAGGCGGCAAGGAGCAGGAAGAGGCGACTACCTAACCCAGGTTGCCACCTTTGTACCGCAAACTGTATGAAGATTAAGTATTTAAATCGGTAATTCCAGTTTTCTCTAAACTCGGTAGGTGCGATCAACCGAGTGGACAACGAGGGCGATAGAGATCCCTCTAACCGCACCGAGCATCGTTAGGACATTACCGAATTATTTTTAAACTTCATTTAGTGGTCTACTCGCTAAGTATTTATGTCTTTCTGGACTGGCACAAGAGACCTATTCCACAATTTCTGTAGGTGCGATCAACCGAGTGGACAACGAGGGCGATAGAGATCCCTCTAACCGCACCGGCACCCAACACTTACCATATACTCTTAGAAAATTTACCATTTAGTTTGCGGCCACACACAATCTACTAAAAAGGTGGCAACTTCGGTTACCTAACATACACCCCCGGATGAAGAGCGAAAGGAGAACTGCAACGCAATCTGTTGATTTCAAGTTCTGGATGCGTTGCCTTTTCTGTGACATCGGAAGAAATTTACGCAAAACTCAAAGGGGAGTTTGGAGACTCCATCCTGTCCTTTCAAGAGGTTGTCCTAGATTCATTTATCCTCATCGCACCCGAGGCAATCGCTGATATTGCCCGCTATCTCGCCGAAGATAGCGAGTTGGCGTTCGATTCGTTGATGTGCTTAAGCGGGGTTGACGTGGGCGTTAAAGAATCGAACCTTGAAATCGTCTACCATCTCTTCTCGATGACCCACCGTCACACAATCGTCCTTAAAGTCCACCTGCCCAAGGAAGATCCGCACATTCCCTCCGTTGAAGATATCTGGAAGACAGCAAATTGGCACGAACGGGAAGCGTACGATCTCTACGGAATAACCTTTGAAGAACACAGTGATCTGCGGCGAATCTTGATGCCGGAGGATTGGGAGGGGCATCCGTTACGCAAGGATTATAAGGATCCCGAATTCTATCGGGGGATGCGAGTGCCGTATTGATGAATGAAGATTGTTGTTGCGACTCCTATTGTAGGGTGGGATCAAGGGAGCGAATAGCGACTGCGATAGGGATCCACCGCCCACCATTCCTTATTGAAGAGGTAAACCCCCACTATATGGGAACGTTGTGTGATATCGACAGATAGTTGTGTTTTTTCTCAATGAATCGCCGAGCTACGAAGCCTAGAGGCCTCAACCGCCAAAGTCGCAAATTTATTATTCCTTGTTTCCGAAAAGAGAATATCATGGTGCGCAAAACATCATTAATCGCTATTTTACTACCCCTTCTTCTGCTGGGAAGAGCCGCCGCACCCAACATCCTTACGACCGAAGAGATTGCCGAGAAGGCGCTAAGTGCGACAGTTCTGCTAACGATGAGAGATGCGGACGATAGAGTAATCGGATATGGGAGCGGATTCTTTGTTTTACCGAATGTTATTGCAACCAACTTTCACGTGATTGAAGGTACACACCGGGGCACCGCCCGTCGCGTTGCTCAAAACAAATCGTATACCCTCAAACAGCTTCTTAAGAGCGATGAAAAACAAGATTTGGCGCTGTTCGAAGTATCAGCTCCGGATGTCGAACCGCTTCCTATCGGCGACAGCGGTAGTAGGTCGTTACGAATCGGCGCGACAGTTTATGTTGCCGGTAATCCGCTGGGTTACTGGTGGGGGACCTTCTCCGAGGGTATTGTTAGCGCCCGTCGAAGTTGGGATGATGGAGTGGAGAGGTTACAGATGACAGCTCCGATTTCGCCCGGAAACAGTGGCGGCCCCGTACTTAATAACAGAGGCGAAGTAATAGGTGTTTCCGTCGCATCGAGTTCAGATGACAGGGCTCAAAATATCAACTTCGCCGTTCCATCCAGCGAACTCAAGAAACTCGTCGCAGAATTGAATCCCCCGACGGTGAGCCTTGTTCTCCCTCGGCGATCGAATTGGAATATTGGCGACACAGTTGATGTTTCTCTCGAAATCGACAACGGGACGGACATTGCAGGTTTTCAGGTAACCGTAGGATTTGATGGTTCCGTTCTTAAATATGTGGAGGCTTTGAAGGGTGATTACATCCTCAAAGGGGATGAGTTCGCACGTAAAATAGACGGCGAAAACCAGGTGACATTGGCGGCAACGGGCTTCCCCCAGGTAATGGATGACGATGGCGTACTTGCTGTAATTAAGTTTGAAGTTACTGCTTTCAAGCCTTATGGATGGGTACTATCCGACCTAATTTTGTCCCGAGCGATTCTCGTGAATCCAGATGGAGCTCGTTCATATCCTCTTGTATCTCATGCGAAGGTATGGGCGCGTCCACTGGGATTCCAAGAAGATGTAAACGGTGATGGTGATGTAAATATTCTGGATTTACGATCCGTTTTCACCAATTTTGGGGTCCGGGGGAGGAATCATGCGGATGTCAATAAAGATGGTGTCGTTGATGTCGTTGATTTGGTAAGGGTTGCCTCTGCCATACACACCCCTCCGGGAGCTCCTCCATTCGCTCAAGAGGTTCTTGCGGGATTCACTGCCACAGAGCTGAAGCAATGGTTGACACAAGCCTCGCAGCTCGGTCTAACGGATCCCACTTCGCTGAAAGGCATTTTCGTTTTGGAGCAACTCCTCAAAACATTGCTCCCGAAAGAGACGGCGCTGTTACCCAATTTTCCAAATCCCTTCAATCCGGAGACATGGATTCCGTACCACCTCGCCAGTGCCTCCGATGTGCAGATTGCGGTATACAACACAAACGGCGTGACGGTACGTCAATGGGACTTGGGACATCAAGAAGCTGGATTCTACACCGATAGAAGCAAAGCCGTATACTGGAACGGACGTAATCGACAAGGCCAGTTTGTCGCAAGCGGCGTTTATTTTTACTCGTTAACTGCCGGTGATTTTACGGCTACTAGGAAAATGTTAGTCGGCAAGTAATACCATTTCGCTTGAATAACAGTGTATAGCAGGCCATTATTCCTATTGGAACAATTCTTTCACCAAGTAACACTTGTTTTTCGCTCCAGAGGAGCGCAATGTCAGTAGAAGGCGACGAACCTAATTCCCGCGCTCCAGCGGAGCGCAATGTCGAGTGTTACTTGGTAGCGCGCCATTATCCCTGTCGGAATAATTCTTTCAGCAAGTAACACCTATGGTACAATAGGGTTGGTTCGGGCAATTAAAGACGGAAATTTTCTTGGTGTTTGTAAACCCGCTTGATAGCATCGTCCGAGTTATGCATGTTTTGTTCATTGGTGGACACAAGCAAGATTCCCTGTCATGGGGTTTATTGCATTGGTACCCCGTTTGAGAGACTAGCGATTCTAAGCATAACTCCGCCTGAACCCGTTTGTGAAAGTGTTACTTGAGAGCGCGCCATTATTCCTGTCGGAATAATTCTTTCAGCAAGTAACACCTATTACTACATAGAATCCAGGTTTTCGATCCAGAGGATCGGTATGTTGATAGAATGCGATAGGTCCAAATTCCGCGCTCCAGCGGAGCGCAATGTGTAGAGCGCATCATCAAATAACACTCATTTTTCGCTCTATGGCTAGCTTTGGAGAAAGTGTTACTTGAGAGAAAATTCTGATAGAGATTTCTTGGAGAATGAGCATCAAGCATGGTTGAACTTATCAATCCGGGGCTTGGGAGAAGCATACGGGAGGAACGAGCCTGAGTATTCTGCCGACCTTATCAAAAAGGTAAATCCTGACTATGCGGGGGTGAAATCGCTTTCTCAACACTGCTAGTGCTTGTTTCAAAATTCATTTGAAACCGAGTTTTTTCTTGAAAACTCGGTTTCTTCCCTAAATCGCTAGTAGGCTTCAAGGTAACGGTTTAGTGAACTCATCACTGGCAATTAACCACAGACAATCAAGGCAATCGCATAATCCTATAAATCATAGTTCAGATAATCACCAGACGCATTATAAGCACTATTCTATTTAGAAAATCAACCATTTCGTTGTCTGACCGATTCCCGATTTGTCTTAACTGGAATAGTATCTTCTTCTCACTTTGAATTTTTATCGGATTCATTATGGCAGCGCCACAACTTGAAAGCAAATTCATTGAAATACAGCCGTTTTGCGACGAGATGGTCGTCAACATGGGGCCCCAGCATCCGAGCACGCACGGCGTGTTGCGGCTGGAGTTGAGGCTTGACGGCGAGGTTGTTCGGGAAGCCATCCCGCATATCGGCTATCTGCATCGCTGCTTTGAGAAACATTCCGAGAACCTGTCTTATCCGCAGATCATCCCGTTTACCGATCGGATGGACTATATCGCCGCCATGAACCAAAATTGGGGATTCTGCTTGGCGGTGGAAAAGTTGATGGCGGCGGATGAGAAGAAGACATTTGAAGTCCCCGAACGTGCGGAATATCTGCGTGTGCTCATCTGTGAACTGAATCGAATAGCGAGTCATCTTCTGGCGTTTGGAACCTACGGCATGGATATTGGCGCCTTTACGCCGTTTCTGTACGCCTTTCGGGACCGCGAAAAGATTCTGCTGCTCTTCGAAAAAGTCTGCGGCGCACGATTGACGTACAACTATGTTCGTATCGGCGGCGTTTCCAGGGATTTGCCGCCTGAATTTCTTGACGAAGTGAAAGAATTTATTGATTACTTTGAGCCGAAGATTGATGATTATAATGACCTTCTTTCGGGCAACAGTATTTTTACCGAACGCACCACCGGGGTCGCGGTGATGTCCCAAGAGATGGCGATCGACTACGGAGCGACGGGACCAAACCTGCGCGGCGCCGGGATGCAGTGGGATCTGCGGGTGGATGAGCCGTATTCGATATACGATCGGTTCGACTTCGACATCCCGGTCGGCAAGGATATACCAGAGATTGGCGCGGTCAAGGGTGACTGCTGGAATCGGTACAAGGTGCGGATGGATGAGTTGAAGGAGTGCGTTAAGATTGTCCGACAGATACTTGAGGGCGGCATTCCCGACGGACCGATTGTGGCAGAATTCAAAGCGGTGCGCCCACCCAAGGGCGAAATCTTCTACCGGAGCGAGGCGCCGCGTGGCGAACTGGGATTCTACATCGTGAGCGACGGCACGCCGAAGCCGCTTCGCCTGAAGGCGAGGTCGCCGTGCTTTAGTGCGCTGAGCGCATTGTCGGAGTTGAGCAGAGGATTGATGATCGCCGATATTATTGCGATTATCGGAAGTATCGACATTGTGATGGGAGAGGTTGACCGCTAAAACCGGTAAAGAGTGCAGCACCGATTTAACCAGTCAAGGAGTGTGATAGAGCTCCACTAGCCACTGTTTTTATATCTTCCAACTAGGAGTTGAGCGTTGGACGCGATACAGCAAATTATTGCGAGTTTTTCACGAGTATCCTCCCAAGCCGCGGGAAACTGGGCGGAGGAATTTGCCCGGAACCGATTGATTCCAATCTTGGAACATCTCCCGTTTGTTCCCGCGGGGGTCGCCGAACATTTTCCGGTTTCGCTGGGAACGATTCTCGTAATGTTTGGAGCCTGCGCCGTTTTTGCCGCCATTGTGCCCCTTATCCCGCTAGTTCTGGTATTGGCGGAGCGCAAGGTTTCCGCCCAAATTCAGAACCGGACAGGTCCCATGCGCGTAGGCCCATGGGGAACTCTTCAAACGCTGGCGGACGGGGTTAAGTTGATTTTTAAGGAGGATTTCGTCCCGCCTCAGGGAGACAAACTGCTTTTTGTCTTCGCGCCGTACATCATCTTCGCGTGTTCGTTCGCCGCGTTCGCCGCCATCCCGTTTGGCCAAGGAATCCTAATCAGCGACCTGAATATCGGCATCTTCTATATTATGGCGATTTCCTCCGTGGTTGTGATGGGCGTCATTATGGCGGGCTGGTCGTCCAACAGCAAATGGTCGCTTTTGGGCGCGCTCCGATCCGCCGCGCAAATCGTGAGTTACGAAATTCCGCTGGGGCTTTCCATTCTGGTTGTTGTGATGCTGGTTCAGAGTCTGAGAATGCAGGACATCGTCGCCAGTCAATCCGACGGACTGTTTAGCTGGTTGATTTTCCGCACGCCCTTTACGTTTATCGCCTTTTTCGTCTTTTTTATCTCATCAATCGCCGAAGTGAATCGCACTCCTTTTGATTTGCCGGAGGCGGAATCGGAGATCGTCGCAGGCTTCCACACCGAATACAGCGGGATGCGGTTCGCGCTTTTCTTCATTGCGGAATACGCAAACATGTTCGCCGTGAGCGCCATCGCGGCAACGCTGTTCCTCGGCGGTTGGGAGGGCATATTGCCGGGGTACGACTTCCTCGGCGGAATGCCGGGGTTCGTCCTTAAGACGCTCTTCTTGGTCTTCATCATGATGTGGTTACGGTGGACACTGCCGAGGCTGCGAGTCGACCAGTTGATGAACCTCTGCTGGAAATATTTCATTCCAATCGCATTCTTCAATATTCTGGGGGTCGGGATTTGGGGATTGATCTTCCCAACGGACTCCACTCTAAGTATAATAATCAGCATGGTTCTCATTCTTGTAGGGATTATCGTCGCATACGCAGTGGCAGGCAAGAGCTTGTCCAAACGCCCCGAGCCTCAGCCGAGTTCGGCATGACATAGAGAAGGAAGGGTTCACGATGAATAACTATTTCTATAATATCTACAAAGCGCTCTATACGGTGCTCATCGGCATGCGCATTACGTTTAAGCAGATGTTCCAGCACGCCGTAACGCATCAATATCCCTATGAACGTCCGTTCGAGAAAAAGCGGAATGTACGCGAGATTCCCAAAGGCTATCGGGGGCAACTGTTCAATCGGATTGAGGACTGTATCGGCTGCAAGAAGTGCGAAATGATCTGCCCTGTGGATTGCATCGCCATCACGACCCAAAAACTTCCCAAAGGGGAACGGCTTTGGGATAGCATGAATGTGCTCCATCTCACGGATCGCACGGAGGTTGTTGGTTTCGTCGAAGGCGATGAGAAGGTAGCTCCAGACACGACGGTTACCGTCAAAACCCGCGACGACCAAACCCTTAACATCCCGAGTGACGACATTGCTCGTGTCGTAGAACGCAAGCCCGTCATCTTCTATCTTGACAAGTTTGATATTGATATGTCGCTCTGCATGTACTGCGGGCTTTGCACCGAGGTGTGCCCGACGGAGTGCTTGATAATGATTGATGATATGAAGGGTATCGAGTATTCGACGTATGACAGAATGGACTTGATATTTCCGTTTGCCAAGCCCGAAATGTACAAGAACGAGCCCGCTTCCGAGACGGAAGCGGCCGGGTAGCGGCTAGTGATTTGTGGTCAGTGGTTAGTGAAAACCTAAACTACACTTTGTACATCTGTAGGGTGCGCACTGCGCACCAGCCTTTAAGACCCCAGAGGGGATCAAGCGAGTGAATAGCGAGTGCGATAGTAGATCCCTCAAGGGAGTGAATAACGACCACGATAGAGATCCCTCTAACCGCACCGATGACACAACCCCCCGCTAGGCGCAGTTAGAAACATCGCCTACCACAGGGGAATTAATCTTCGGTAGGTGCGATAGTAGATCCCTCAACCGAGTAGGTGCGATCAAGCGAGTGAATAGCGAGTGCGATAGAAATCCCTCAAGGGAGTGAATAACGACCACGATAGAGATCCCTCTAACCGCACCGATGACACAACCCCCCGCTAGGCGCAGTTAGAAACAGCGCCTACCACAGGGGGATTAATCTTCGATAAGTGCCCTCAAGCGAGTGAATAGCGATCAAGTATTAATGGTAGGTGCGATCAAGGGAGTGAATAACGACCACGATAGGGATCCCTCTAACCGCACCGATGACACAACACCCGCAAGGCGCAGTTAGAAACAGCGCCTACCACAGGGGGATTAATCTTCGATAAGTGCCCTCAAGCGAGTGAATAGCGAGTGCGATAGTAGATCCCTCAAGGGAGTGAATAACGACCATGATAGAGATCCCTCTAACCGCACCGATGACACAACCCCCCGCTAGGCGCAGTTAGAAACAGTGCCTACCACAGGGGAATCAATCTTCGATAGAGTTCCCTTTTCAAGAAAAAACTCTGTTTCGACCTACTAGCCACTAAACACTTACGATTATGGATTTTGTCGGCATTAAATCTCTCATATTCTATGCTTTCGCTCTGTTGACGGTCGTATCCGCACTGCTCGTGGTAACCGTGCGGAATATTGTTCACGCAGCCTTTTCGTTGATGGTTACGCTTTTTGGCGTTGCGGGGCTTTATGTGTTTCTACAGGCGGACTTCCTCGCCGCCACACAGGTGATTGTCTACGTCGGCGGAATTTTGGTGCTCATCCTCTTCGGCGTCATGATGACGAGCGGCCGCCTACAAATGAGGATTCAGATTGAGCGGGGACAGTTGATCCTGGGTGGACTGGTAGCGCTGTTGATTCTCGTGCTCCTATTCGGCGTGATTTCGAATACGCCTCAATGGGACGGGATTAAAGACGACGGGGCAGCCTTGGAGCCGACGACACGCCATATCGGCGAGATGATTATGCAGGGCGAGTTCTTGCTGCCGTTTGAAGTTGTCTCAATCCTGCTGTTAGTGGCGCTCATCGGTGCCGCATTGATTTCCCGCAAGGAGGTCAGGGACGAAGAATGACGCTGCAACACTATCTCGTTATCAGCGCGGTTCTGTTCACGCTTGGCGTATTTGCTGTCTTGACCCGCCGAAACGCTATCAGTATCTTGATGGGGATTGAGCTAATCCTGAATTCTTGCAACTTGAACTTCGCGGCTTTTTCCCGTTTTGTGACACCTGCGGAAGATATCAATGGCCAAATCATCGCCATATTTGGCATCGTTCTCGCCGCGGCGGAGGCGGCGGTGTTTTTGGCGATTATATTGGCGATTTACAGGGAGTTTGGCACCATTCAGCCTGATCAGACGGATACATTGAAGGGGTAATAAGATGGGCCGGATTTCGGTCGATCTCAAGTTGACAAACAGCGAGGATGTTTTCCTCGCGGCAGAAGGCTTGTTGTCTCCTGATAAAATTCGTCGAAGGACAGTTCGCGGCGTAGTGAATACGGGGGTGCTGCGACTCGTAATTCCCGCTAACGTAGCAGAGCAGTTGGGGCTGCCCGATACTGGCGAAGTGGGGGTTCGTTATGCCGACGGACGAACGGCAACACGCACGATGGTTGGGGATATGTCGTTGGAACTTCTAGGACGTGAATCCACGTTTCACGCAATTGTTGAGCCAAACCGTAACACAGCCGTTATCGGCAGGATGGTGCTTGACACGCTTGATTTTGTCGTGGACTGTGATGCCCGGAAGTTATATCCACGAGATCCGAATGGTATCATTGTAGAAATTGAGTAAGGAAAGGGTGGTATGGTCGTACCCTTAATCAGCGTTATGTTGCTTTCTCCTTCTGGCGCGGATCTCGCCACACGCAACTTCATGTCTCATGGGTGCATCAAGAGTGATGAAGTTAAACGCATGCCTTGAAGGGATGATTAGATGGGACGTTTTTCGGTGGATCTCAAACTAACAAGCAGTGAAGATCTTCTCCTTGCTAAAAAAGGCATGTTGCGTCCAGAGGAGATTCGCCAAAGCACGGTTCGCGGCGTGGTCGACACGGGCGCCACACAGCTTGTAATCCCTGCCACGGTGGCGGAGCAATTGGGGCTCCCCGAAACTGGTGAAATGAGAGTTCGCTATGCCGACAGGCGGAGAGAAACACGCAAGGTTGTTGGAGATATGTCGTTGGAACTTCTAGGACGTGAATCCACGTTTCGCGCCATTGTTGAGCCAAACCGAAACACAGCCCTTATCGGCGCTGTTGTCCTTGAAGTGCTTGATTTTGTTGTGGATTGTGTTGCCCAGAAACTGCTGCCACGGGATCCAAGTGGTGTCAGCGCAGAAATTGAGTAAGGAAAGGGTGGTATGGTCGTACCTTTAATCAGCATTATTTTGCTTTGTCCGCTCGCGGCGTTCGCGTTTTTCGCACTGCTATCACTGACCGGTCGAAATTATTCGCGTCAAGACCTCGTCTCGACGGCGGCGATGCTTATCGCCGCAATCTGCTCCTTCCTTCTACTGCCGCAGATTACTTCTCACCCGGAACCCATCTCGCTTACCTGGATCGAAATCGACGAAATCAAGCTGTCAATGGGTTTCTATTTTGACAGCGTAACCGCGGTGATGCTGCTCGTCGTCACGATTGTCAGTAGCCTCGTTCACATCTTCTCCATCGGCTACATGCACGGTGACCCCCGCTACCCTCGGTTCTTCGCCTTCCTCTCGTTGTTCTCCTTTTCGATGCTATTCCTCGTCGTTTCCGACAACCTGTTGGGCATCTATATCGGTTGGGAGCTGGTTGGATTGTGTTCGTATCTGCTCATCGGGTTCTGGTTTGAGAAGGACTCCGCCGCAGATGCGTGCAAGAAGGCGTTCCTAACCACTCGTGTGGGTGATGTGGGGATGTTCGTGGGCATGATGATGTTGTTCACAAAATTCCATACGTTCGCACTTTACGGCGAGGGCGGCATTTTCGCAGCAGTCGCAAATTTGGGGTCTGGCGACATGGTTTGGTTATCCATCGCGGGCGTTTTGATTTTTTGCGGGGCTATCGGCAAGTCTGCTCAGGTGCCGCTGCACACGTGGTTGCCCGACGCCATGGAAGGTCCCACGCCCGTCAGTGCACTTATCCATGCGGCGACGATGGTGGCAGCCGGCGTCTACTTGACCGCGCGGATGTTTCCCATTCTGACGCCCGACTCCTCTCTGACGATTGCCTATGTGGGCGGTATAACAGCCATAGTCGCGGCGACAATCGCCCTCGTAAGGTTTGACATCAAGCGGGTGCTCGCCTACTCGACAATTAGCCAACTGGGTTTTATGATGCTGGGAATTGGCGCCGGGAGTTATGTCGCGGGTCTCTTCCACCTCACCACGCACGCGTTTTTCAAAGCGCTGCTGTTCCTCGGCTCCGGCAGCGTTATCCATGCGTTGGCTGTTCATAACGGCTCTCACGACGACGAACACGAGCATGAGACGGAGCACCACGACACAGAACACAATGATGATCCAAAGTTTGACAGTTTCGGCATCCCGGATGAGCAGGATATGCGCCACATGGGCGGACTTCGGCGCAAGATGCCCATCACCTTCCTAACCATGCTGATTGCAACCCTGTCAATTTCGGGCGTACCGTTCGTGTTCTCGGGGTTCTGGAGCAAAGACGCCATCTTGGGCGGTGTTCTCGAAAGGGCGATGGGATGGGATTCGGTGCATTATTACATTCTTTTCATCATTGCGCTGGGCGCCGCCGGCATCACCGCCTTCTACATGTTCCGTCTCATCTTCATGACCTTCTTCGGCAAACCGCGCAATCAAGAGATGTACGACCACGCCTACGAATCGCCAGGCACTATGGCAGTTCCACTGATTATTCTGGCAGTTCTCAGTTTTCCGATTGTCAACACGTGGTCCTCCAACCCGTGGTCTTTTGACAAACATGTTAAAGCGCCAAAACAACCTCACGTGCACGCACCCGCACATGCGAGCGACGAGCGTCAGGTTCTATACGCAATGGCAGGCGCTTCCGACGCACACGCCGCCGAGGATGCCCCGCATGGAGACCGTGCAGCCCACGACGATACACACGGGGAGCACGCCGCGGACGACCATCATGCTCACAGCCCCGCCCACGCGATTGCGATGGTTCTCTCCATCATTGTTGCCGGTAGCGGGATTTTGCTATCCTATTTATTCTATCATCTGAAGGTATTCTCCGCTGAAGGCGTGGCATCGCGTTTGCGTCCCCTGTACAATCTCTGCTGGAACAAATACTACTTCGACGAATTCTACGATGGGGTGATTGTGGCGTTTACTGTCCTATGGGCAGGATTTCTCAGAGTTTTCGACTTAACCGTGATTGATGGCATTGTCAATGCGGTAGGGTTTGTCACACGATTCGTAGTTGCCAAGTTTACAGGTTGGTTTGATAATAGACTTGTTGATGGGCTTGTCAATTGGGTGGCGCAGATTACGTGGTCATTCGGCGGGCGGGTTAGACGGCTTCAAACCGGCGCCATCCAGAATTATCTTCTAGTCGTTTTGGGCGGCGTCGTGCTATTGATTTTGATTTTCCGGCGGTTTTTGTAGGTGGAGATCAACCGAGCGGATAGCGAGGGCGATAGAGTTCTTTACAGGTTGTATGGTATCAGAAACCGCGACCGACTTTTTCAATGGTCTACCAAAAAAGACCAGGTGGTTAAAATCCCATGCGCATTCCTTGAACGCTTGATTGACACTGTCCGTTATGTCGCTTAAATGTACAACGGTTGGGTTGTACGGAAAGCCGTAAAACACCAAACCCGTAGGCGGGGATCAACCGAGCGGATAGCGAGGGCGATAGAGTTCTTTACAGGTTGTATGGTATCAGAAACCGCGACCGACTTTTTCATTGGTCTACCAAAAAAGACCAGATGGTTAAAATCTCATGCGCATTCCTTGAACGCCTGATTGACACTGTCCGTTATGTCGCTTAAATGTACGAAGTCGAGTTTAGAACTTGCTTGAATACTCGGCGGCAAAGCCATTTTTGGGCATTTGAAGAGAGGCTTAAAAAATACTGGTGCGCAGTGCGCACCCCACAGGAGTGCTAGACCTGAATAGAGGACGTTCTTTTGATTCTTTAGGTATCGGTTTAATTGGGAGGAATTTATTAGATGCTATTAACGTTGATGATTTTTGTTCCGCTGATCGGGATGGTTGTTGTCCTATGCCTACCGCGGGACGCAGAGGAAAAAATTAAACGCACAGCGCTTGTTTTCACCCTTATCCCGCTGATCCTGGGAGTGATTCTCCTTGCCGGATATGATCGAGAGAGCGAAGGCGCTCAGTACGCCGTTAACGTGGTATGGATTGAGGCGTTCGATATTCACTACCACATCGGAATTGACGGACTGAGCGTGACGCTGCTACTCCTAACCGCGCTGTTAGGACCAATATGTGTGATTGCATCGTGGAGGAATATTGAGAAGGGCATCAAAGCCTATATGGCGTTGTTCCTGCTGCTAGAGACAGGCATGATTGGATTCTTCGCGGCGCTCGACCTTTTCCTTTTCTACGTCTTCTTCGAGCTAACACTGTTGCCCATGTACTTCCTTATCGGCATCTGGGGCGGTCCTCGACGCGAATATGCGGCAATCAAATTCTTCCTGTATACCCTCTTTGGCAGTGTGCTGATGCTTATCGCGATGATCGCCGTTTACCTAAAGGGGGAAACATTCGACATTCCGACGCTGATTACACTGGCTCAGCAGGACGGACACGCGCTCGCCAATCCGGTATTTCAGATTTGGGTGTTCCTCGGTTTCTTTATTGGATTCGCCGTCAAAGTCCCGATTTTCCCCTTCCACACGTGGCTGCCGGATGCGCACGTCGAAGCGCCGACGGCAATTAGTGTTATCCTTGCGGCTATCCTACTGAAGATGGGAACTTACGGGCTTATTCGGATCAATTTCGCGATGCTGCCGGCAGGGATGGCTTTCTTCACGGACCCAAACGCTGCAATGGCGCTGGGACGTTCAGCCACATGGGGGTACGGGCTGGCAATCCTCGGTTTTATCAATATCGTTTACGGTTCGTTCTGTGCGCTGGCGCAAACCGATTTCAAGAAACTCGTCGCGTACTCCAGTATCGGGCACATGGGGTTCGTCATATTGGGACTTGCTGCGCGTAACGAGAGCGGTGTGACGGGCGCGATTCTTCAAATGTTCAACCACGGCGTGATTAGCGCGATGTTGTTCCTACTCGTCGGCGTGGTTTATGACCGGGCGCATCACCGCGAAATCAACGGGTTCGGCGGGCTTGGAAGCAAGATGCCAATCTACACCGGCATTACCACATTGGCGTTCATGGCATCGCTCGGGTTGCCGGGGCTCAGCGGATTTGTCGGGGAGGCGCTTGCCCTGCTGGGCGCATACAGCAAGTATCAGGTGTTGACAATTCTTTCGACAATCGGGATTGTCGTTGGCGCCGCCTATTTCCTCTGGACGCTGCAGCGGGTGTTTCTCGGTAAATTAAACCCGAAGTATGAGGGTATTTCCGAAATAAACGGACGCGAGATTCTAACGCTCGTACCGCTGGGTATTCTCACCATTGTTTTTGGTGTTTGCCCGTCCCTTCTCATTAACATGTTCAATCAGGCGGTAAGTATGTTGCCGCTCGTGCCGTAGCGGGGAGGCCCACGTGTCGTCGTTGACAAATATCCAAAGCATTCCCTATTTTATCCCCGAACTGGTTCTCGTCATTTTTGCCGTGGGCGCCATTTTGGTCGATTTGGTGAACAGGGGCAAAAATACTGAACGGGTCGCTTATGTCGCGCTCGTCGGCGTGGCGGCGACGCTAATTGCGGTCATCGCCGTCGGATCTTCGGAACACCGGCTCTTCCTCGGCATGATTCGGCTCGACAGCTTCGCGGTGTTTTTCAAAATCCTCATCCTGGCAGCCACGGCGGTGACGGTCGTGTTCTCCATCAAGTCCGAAGAGCTTGACCCGCGAATGAAGGGAGAATACTACGCGCTCCTAATTGCCGTAACATTCGGGATGTTCCTCATGGTGTCATCGACGAATCTGTTGATGATTTTCATTTCGCTAGAAACCGTGAGTCTGACCTCCTACATCTTGGCGGGATTCTTGACGCACAACCCGCGTTCGAGCGAAGCGGCGTTCAAGTATATCACCTTTGGGGCGGTGGCATCGGGGACAATGCTGTTCGGTTTTTCACTTCTGTTTGGGTTGACGGGCACGGGGGATGTGGTGCAGATTAGCAGCCGACTAACAGAGATGTTTAGCGCGGGCGAAGCCTATCCGCTGGTTGTATTGGTAATCGTCACGTTTATCCTTGCGGGCGTCGGCTACAAGATGGCGTCGGTGCCGTTCCACATGTGGTCGCCCGATGTCTACGAAGGCGCGCCCATTCCCATCACCGCGTTCCTGTCGGTAGCGTCAAAAGCCGCAGGATTCGCGCTGTTCATTCGGCTTTTCTATTCGACATTTCAGGCTTCAACTATCGTTGGTGCTGTCGACTGGTCGCTTATGCTGGCGATTGTCTCCGCACTGACGATGACGGTCGGAAATCTAGCCGCGCTGCCGCAGCAGAACGTCAAGAGACTCCTCGCGTATTCAAGCATAGCGCACGGCGGCTATTTGCTCATGGGCGCAGTATTGCTGACTCCCGAGGGCCTCCAAGCCATTCTCTTTTACCTGATTGTCTACCTGTTTATGAATTTGGGGGCGTTCTTTGTGGTTATCCTGATTGCCAACGAGCTGGGGAGTGAAACGATTGACGGCTACCGGAATCTCTGGTCTCGCGCGCCGTTTGTTGCGGTAGCAATGGCAATCTTTCTCTTCTCGCTGACGGGCATCCCGCCATTTGCCGGATTTTTCGGCAAATGGCTGCTCTTTGTGGCGGTCATTAAGCAGGAGCTATACTGGCTGGCAATTGTCGGCTTGTTGAACTCGGTTGTCTCGCTTTACTACTACGCGCGTATCGTAAAGGCGATGTTTCTGGAAACCTCCGATGAGACGGAGACCATCCCTTTTTCACGCGGTAGTGTTGCGCTGCTGATTGTATTCGTTGTGCCGACGCTTGTTATCGGATTCTGGAACACCGTTTATGAGGTGTCGAGGGCGTCGCTTGGGAGGATTATTGGTTAGAAGCCGGCGGGGTGTATGGTTGTGACAAGGCAACATCCAAAAGCGAGCGCATGTGCTCGTTTTTTTCTTTGCTACAAGATAATGCCATTTCGCCATGTTTGCGGCGCATTATATAGTCAATTCCATTTATATTTACACATATTTCGGTAGGTGCGGTTTCCAACCGCACCTACGAGGCTGGATAAATACCGGTTCGGTTAAGAAACCGAACCTACCGCAGTGTATAAATAATTATTGGATTTACTAAAATAATGTACATTCGTATTTACACAGATTAAATAGAGAAATTGGCGATTTGAAGAATGTTACGACAAGCCTACTGTAGGGAATCAAGCGAGTGGATAGCGAGTGCGATAGAGACCTCTTGTAGCGAGTAAAACTAGCTCCTACAGAAGACGTGCAATAAAGGGAGCTCTATCGCAGTCGCTATTCGCTCCCTTGATCGCCACTCCAAACCGAACTGCGTAAATCCTATTTGTGTAATTCTTAGCTGCAATGACTATAATAGCATCAATCAAGTTTGCTCCAGTGCGGGGCAAGATGCCCCGCCTACCCGGTGTCGGCTGGCTTCTCGGATCGAGCAAGCTAACGAAAAAGAGGATACACTCTTGCGCCAAGACCTCAATTCCCCAGAATCAAATATCGTTTACTTCGATCTTGAGACGCAGAAGAGCGCTGCCGAAGTCGGCGGTTGGTCAAATATCCGCCGCATGAGACTCGCTGTCGGTGTCACCTATAGCACAGGCACGGGGCGGTATGAAGCATTTTCCGAGGAGGCTGCGGATGCATTAGTCGAAGAGCTATCCCGCGCGGATCTTGTCGTCGGTTTCAATATCAAACGATTCGATTATACTGTGCTTTCGCCGTATACCGTGGTCTCTCCCTGGCGTCTGCCAACGTTCGATATGTTGGAACACGTCACTCGTACGCTTGGATTTCGTTTGAGTTTGAATGTTTTGGCCGATGCAACACTGAACGAAACCAAATCGGCTGATGGGATGCAATCCCTGCGATGGTGGAAGGCTGGTAAGCGCGATTTGGTGACAGAATACTGTCGGAAGGATGTCGAAATAACGTGGCGACTGCACGAGTATGCGCGTGAAAACGGCCATCTATTATATTTTGATCGCGGTGGCCGCAAAAGGCGGGTTAACACGCAGGATTGGTGAGAAACATCCTACTACTACAGTTGAATGATTCCCAGATTATCCTCGACAATAATCTCTGTCCCCCATTTCCGTGAGAGCGTTCGAATCTCATCAATCGCAGCCTCTGCGGCAGCACCCGATAACCTCCGCGGCTGAAATTGCACCTCACGGTTGTCAACGTTTATCGGGATAATCTCCGCTAGTTTTGTCTCTCCATTCCTAAAGGTAACGCGCAGGATTGCGCCCGTGTGATTGCTCTCGCTGTGAGATCCGAACACGAAATTCCCCAAGCTGTAGGCGATGATTTTGCCCTTGTAAATCTCAACGCCCTGTAAGACATGGGGGTGATGGCCAAAAACAAGGTCCGCGCCAGCATCAATGACCTGCCTGCCCAGCCATTCCTGATACTCGCGTGGTTGCGTAACAAGTTCGCCACTCCAATGGAAGGAAACAACGACAAGGTCTGCCCATTCCCTCGCTGCCTTGATGTCGGGAACGAAGATTTCCGCAATTCCGTTCACCGTGCCCGGATTAGCGTCACCGGCAAAGAATTCAACCGGATATGTCTTGGAATACGCCAGAACCGCGATTTGTGCATCCTTTGCCTTCGCAACGGCGGGCAGTCTCGCCGTTTGGAGATCGCGTCCCGCGCCGCAATACCGAAGTTTGTTGGCGGTTAGAACCTCCAATGTTTCTAACAGCGCGCTATCCCCATAGTCGCCCATGTGATTGTTCGCAAGCGCGAGCACGTCAAAACCTGCATTGGCAATGCCTTTTGCAAGTTTGGGTTGGCCGATAAACGTGAATTCCTTCTCTGGTAGAGGGTTGCCGGTCACGCCGAGGGGCATCTCAAGGTTCCCAATCGCGAGATCCGCCGCCTCAATAATCGCGCGCGTGTTGTCGAACGGGTAATCGACGCCGCGTTGCTCAATTATCGGTTTTGCGCTGCCTACCAACATAATGTCCCCCACGCAGACGATGCTTAGCTCCGTGGGTTCATGGTCGATGTCGTGACGCACGGCTTCGGTGGAAGGCACGCTTTCATGGACGCTTGAACCGCTCAACGCCAGTCTACCATGGAACGGCGATGCGTTCTCGGAGTGAAGAGCGGAAGACGACGTCTTCTCTGCAAACACGCTTGCGGAAGAATTGTGCACGGTGTCCAGAATGCTTTCGTTCTTCGCCTGTGCACTACCGGAGATTTCAGCATAGGCGATCATGATGAGTGAGATGAATCGTCCAGTCTTTCGAATTTTCACCATTGTTTGATAACAGTAAGCATGGTTGTTTGGTCGGCTCTGCGCGGCTTTAGGCAGGGCAGATGGTTATGTTGTTTTCAGTTACTCGCCAAAAATCCCAATTGAATTAACGCTGATTGTCGGATGAAGTTACTAGCAAATTCCGTGCCCGTTTCCTGGAATTCCGAGCGGTCAGGGTCACCTATTCGGACAAAATCTCTGCGCTAACCTCTCCAGGCCCTAGCCACCAAGCATGGAGATCTTAGTTTTCTCAGGGAAATCGCATTGAATTTTGGTTGTATAGGGGAACTCAGGGATTTGACAATGCAAGATTACACCCTTGATGGGAAAGCACCAGAGGTGCGGAAGGTGTATAGAAACTGGATTTCACCTCACATCAAAAAGCCCCAGCGGGGCGACGGGCGGGTGGAAGGATGGATAAGGTAAGAAACCGAGTTTTCGGGAAAAAACTCGGTTTCGCCACTACAACCGTCGGACGTGCAATGAAGGGATTCTATCTAAGAGGGGAAATCGGTGATTTGATGATCGCCGATTGATTTGATGAGGGATCCCTATCGCGCTCGCTATTCGCTCACTTGAACTCGCTTGATCGCAGATCCCAAGAATCAGGTTTATGTTGCTTTGCTATCCTTTGTCTGCTATACTTATGTCTGATCTCGCATCCGGCCCTCCGTGATTTCCGTACGCCCATTTCGCTTGGAACCGCAGAAAGGCATAAGCCTGTGACCTTAGCAGAGGTATTTAACGCATGTCAGGATATTGAACTGAGACAAGCCAAGTTATACGCCGCGCTATCCTTACTCTTGGGTGATGTCGACGAACGAATTTCCCGGTTTTGGGAGCAGATGAGTACAGAGGAGTGGCAACACTACATGCTCGTCGATTTTGGTCGATCACTATGCACTCAGACGCTTGGCCTGAGCGCACCTGCCACAGGGTTGCCGGGGGTGTCCATTCAACAGATTACAGACGCGTTGAGTGAACATGAGCAGAAGATTGATAGTGGGCAGGTTACGCTGAATGGGGCTTTTGAGATTGCCATTGCCATTGAGAGCAGCGAGGCAGACACTATCTACATGTATTTGCTCTCTACCATCAAAAAAGCAATTTACGAAAGTGACCAGCCGTACCTAATCAGCCGTATCTCACAGGTGGAGAGGGACATGGCAGCGCACATCGACCACCTAATTGATGCTACCCGGCAGTTTTCCAAAGTGCCGGAGCTTGTCCGAAGAGCACAGGCGCTGAAGGAACACCATCCGCACTAATTTAGGACACAAGTAAGTGTTTACTGGCTAGTGATGAGTGGATTTCTTCCGCGCTGGGATCCATATGGGAACTCTATCGCACTCTTTATTCAGTCGATCGATCTCAATTGATCCTTTGATGGTCTGGATTTGGCAATCCAGACCGAGCAGGTAGGGAGTGCGATGCGGACGTGCGACGCAGAGGGAAGTTATCATGGGACGGCACAGGGGCCGTTCCTTGCAGTCGCTGGAAAGGGGGGTTGTAGAAACCGAGTTTTCAAGAAAAAACTTTGTTTCAGGGGAGCAATTAGGCGTTGACCGCCCAGTCCAATGGCTCGTTTTGTAGGTAGGGACGTAAGAGGGTTTGGAGGCGGCGGTGAGCGTGATGAAGATGCGCCTTGATTGTTCCTTCAGACCTATCTAACCGAGCGGCAATCTCTTTCAGTTGCAGCCCTTCATGATACCGAAGATTAAAGACCCGCTGCTGTCCCGGAGGAAGTTGGCGGACCGCTTTGCCTATAATTTGGCCGAGTTCACTGGATTCTGCCTGATCGGGCGGGCGTGGCGTTGAGTCGTTGAAGATGAGTTCGTCGTCGGAGATTGTTGGGTGCAATTCATCAAACGAAACGGTGCGCTTGCGGTTTTGTTGGCGAATAAAGTCAATACAACGATTGATTGCGATTCGATAGATCCAGCTATAAAATGCCGATTCCCGCTTAAAACTGGGTAGAGCTTGGTACGCTTTGATAAAAATCTCTTGGCAAAGGTCTTTGGCAGTCTCAGGATTGGGAATGTGTTTATAGACCAAACTGTAGATTCTGCCTTGGTATCGGATAATCAGCTCGTTGAAGACCTCCCGCTCACCGCACTGGAATCGGTCAATAAGTGCGTACTCGTCAACAGGATTCGGATCTGATAGTAAATCGATCGTGGAAATACGATTGGACTTTGCCATATTGTTTGCTCCCTAACACCGGTCAAGTCCTCTGAGTATTGAGTTTGCGAACAAGGTATACCATTTTCCTACATTCGCAGTGCATTTATAGCGTCAAACAAGTCTTTCCAAGGCGGGGCAAGATGCCCCGCCTACGGGTTTGGTGTGAAGGGAAACAGTTGGTATGGGCCGTGTCATAATAGTATAATTGAAAAACACTGTATGCACTGTTATTCAAGCGAAATGGTATTAGCTGGTAAACCGCTGCCCCATAGTTGTACACCTAGACCGAACAATCGTTCCAAAGTTCGGAAAGATTATGGACACTCAGAGGTGGGGTTGAATGCACGAACTCCAGTATTGAAATAACTTCACGACTTCCCGATATTTTGCCCATCAATCGTTTATCCTTCCTGCACGGATCCTGCCATTCGTATTGCCCCGATACGTCCTATGCCTCGATATAGCATTCAGAACAAAATTGTTTTGCCATTCATCGTGCTTTTCACGGCTGTTCTCCTCGTTGTTCCGCTCATTACCATCGCACTCTTTGATCGAACATACAATAAGCAGTTCAGCCGTGAAACCGAGGGGTGGTTAAAGGTGATTAAAGACACGGGTTATGTCGACATGCCGGAGCAAGTTCAACAAGCGTACAGCGTGGAAGTTATGGTTTTCGGCGCGAGCAACGTTTTGAATTTCACCACACTGGGCGACTTGTCGGATGACGGTATGGTCAATTTGACATCCGATATGAAACTGCGAGAAGCCCGACAGAAGATAACAGAGTCGGATGACGCACTGGTGTCGCAAAACGTCGTTCTTGATGGTAAGCCTTATAAGGTAATTTATGATTCCCTAGCACAGGGACGGCTGTACTGCTTGCTCCGTCCGATGGATGACATTGCGGAAGCCAAGCGTCGACTGACGTGGTTGATTTCGGGAATCGCAGTCATCGTCATTTCATTAGTTGCGCTTACGAGTCATTTAATTGGGCGAAATCTCGCGGAACCGATCAAAGATTTGGTTGGATTTACACGGCGGGTAGCCGAGGGCGGGCTGGATGGGCAGTGCAATGTGAAAAGTGACGATGAGGTAGGTGATTTAACGACCGCCTTCAATCAAATGACTCGCGACCTGCGAGATTCGCGGAACGAACTTATCCGCGCTGAACGTCTTGCTACGGCTGGAAGGATGGCGGCGTCATTTGCTCACGAAATACGGAATCCGTTGTCCTCTATGCGGATGTTAGCCCAAATGATGATGCAGAAGAGGGATTTGCCGCTCTCAAAACGGGAACAGTCGATAGCCTACATCCTTGAAGAGATTGAACGGATTGATGTCATCGTCAAAGGATTCATGGATTTTGCCCGTCCGGCAGCGCTGGAGCTTGCACCGCACAATCTCAACCAAGCGCTTGAGGAGGTGCTGAATGTTATGGAGGCGAATTTAAACCATCACCAGATTACGCTTGTCAAGCAATTTGACCCTGAACTCCCTCCAATTCAGTTTGATCGGGACAAGCTGAAACAGGCGTTCATGAACATCGTGCTGAATGCAATGGAGGCAATGTTAGAGGGCGGTAAAGTGGAGGTAGAGACCTCACGGCGTGAAAATCGCGTTCGAGTTGATGTGGTAGACTCCGGAACCGGCATCCCCTCCGAAGATCTGGAGCAACTGTTTGAACCGTTTTTCACAACCAAGGTGCAGGGCACGGGACTTGGGCTGGCGAACACGAAGCGGATTCTGGAGCAACACGGCGGAGAGGTGACAATCCAGAGCGCCGAGGGCAAGGGGACAAGAGTATCTTTTTGGCTTGTCTTAACGTAACGACGATCTCGTGCCAGTCAGCAAACTCGGTATTCTGTTTGTCTTTATAGTCATTTATGTTCATATTTACACAGATTGTGGAATGTATGTTAACCCAAGTTGCTAGTAGTAGGCATACTCCGTATGCCGTAACCCTTGTGCGGATTACGGCACGGCGGAGGGATTTCTATGGGAATTCTATCGCGGTCACTATTCGTTCCCTTGATCCCTCGCTAATCACTCGGTTGAGAGATCTCTATTGCACTCGCTATTCGCTCGTTTGAGGGATTACTATCGCACTCGCTATCCGCTCGTTTGATCCCTAATGCTTCCGCTTGTGTACAGGCAGACTCGATCAACTTCCGCACGCGATCACCTCTATTGTGTTCGGGGCGTTCGTGAAGCCAACCCAGCGATGCCAGCGACCGGATTAGCAGAAACATAGGCAGTAATTCAATCGCCCCGTCTGAGAGGGGGCGCTCCGATCGGTAGCCGGCAACCAGCGCGTCGCGGGCCACCTCGAAATGGGGCGGCCTCCGATAGGCGTCGAGCGCAACGGCGATTTCGTACTGGTGCCAGCCAAAACCGGCGTCGTCAAAATCGATCACGTGTAACCGGTCGCCATTGACTAGCAGATTATGGGGGTGCAGATCCGCATGGATTAAACTATAGGTGCCTCTCTCTTTGCCGTAGTCGGACAAGGTGCGATGGATAGCGTGACGCGCATTGAGAATATGCTCCCGCTCTGCCGCTTTCAGTTCTGGCAGCACCCAGAAGGCACCCCAGAAGGGCGTATCGCCCATCAAGCCGTCCGCATCAAAGGCGTGTCGTTGGAAATCCTCCGGAATCTGCCAACTGACTGCCTGATTGTGAATTCTGGCGGCGATGCGTCCAAGTCGGTCGAAATGCAGCGCCAAAGCCCCCATATCGGGTACTTGCGCCATGATGCTCGAAAGCGTTACCCCCTCAAACCATTCAACGATTCCGACATGTCGGGTTTCCGTCGATCCGGGCACGGGGATCGTCGCGTAGCCACGACCGTCACGAGTCAATAGTGGTAACGGCACACCTATTCCCGCTCGTTTCAACGCGGCTGTCCACTGTTGCTCGGAGTTCAGTTCCGCAAGATTGTGATAGCCGAGTCGGTGGATACGAAGGACATAGGTTTCGCCGCTGTCTGTATCAACACGAAACACGGTGTTTTCGGAGATAGAGATTAGCTCTAGCTCCATGGCGCAGATATCCCACTCGTCCAACGCCCGCTCAGCGATTGCCCGCAATGCGGCGCGGTCAAGTGCCTTTGCCATAGATATTCTCCGCGATCTCTGCAAACGCAGTGAGGAACAGATCGGCATGTTCACGGGTAAACACCAACGGCGGACGAATCTTGAGAACATTACCCAGCGATCCGGCACTACCGATGAGAAAGCCCTTGTCCTTCAGGCGATTGACAACTACTGCGGCAGCGTCGCGGTCCGGGGTTTTGGCATAGCGGTCACTCACCCACTCCAACCCGATGAACAAACCGTGCCCGCGAATTTCTGCCATAGGTGGGCAGTGTGGTTGGAGTTTGGTCAATTCGGCACGCAGATAGTTGCCGACATGGGCGACGTTCTGTCGTAGATTTTCAGTTTCGATGACCTCCAGCACCGCCATGCCTACTGCTGCCTGCAGCGGGCTGGAGGCAAAGGTGTTGAAGTAGCGTCTACGCTCCCGGAAAGCAGTCACCAGTTCCGTCCTTGCAACGGTCCCAGCCAGAGGCAACCCGCTACCCATCGGCTTGCCCATTGTGACGATATCCGGAACAAAGTCCATCACCTCGTAACCCCACCACCTACCGGTTCGGCAGAAGCCTGCCTGTACTTCGTCCGCGATGAACAGACCGCCTGCATCGCGAACAGTTTCGGCAGCCTGCGGCATAAAACCGTTTGGGATGTCGGGCAACCCCTCGTTGGCGAGAATGGGACAAACTAACATGCCCGCGAAGGGGATATTATTCGCAGCAAAACTATCGATCGCCGTGCGGACTTCCGAAAGATAAAGATCAGTCAGTTCTGATTCGGACACGCCTTCTCGCAACGGACGATAACGCTGTGGATGCGGAATGGCATGAATCTCGGGATCCCCATCTCTAGCGCGTGTGAGCTTGCCAACCTCTGCACTGTTGCCGTGGTACGCGGCGTCAGTGCAGATGATCCCCCGCCCGCCGGTGGCGATCCGAGCCATGCTCATGGCGACTTCGTTGGCTTCCGTTCCAGTGCAGGAGAACACGACACTCGCCAACTCCTCGGCATGGTGGTCGATTAGGCATTCGGCATAGTCGAGGATGCCTTCGTGCAGATAGCGGCTGTGGACGTTGAGCGTGCTCGCCTGCCGGTGCATTGCTTCGACCACGCGCGGGTGGCAGTGACCCACACAAGGCACATTGTTGTACATATCAAGATAGCGACGTCCATCGGCGTCAAACAGCCATACCCCTTGTCCACGCACGATGTTTACTGCTTCTTGGTAGAAAAGTGGCATTCCGGTGCCTAGTAGTCGTTCACGGCGCGCAAGTAAATCGGTTGCGATCATAATTCCCTCATTGTGTGTGTTGGATAGATTCGGCGGCTAGTGGATTGGATGCTGTTTCCAGTGCTGTCGGACGCGGGTCGCGTTGATGGATTAGCAGCGCAACGATGCCGCAAAAGATTGGGGGAAGGCAGGTTATACTCGTCATCGGGGAACATTGCGTTAATTCTTGGCAAAAATTGGGGGTTATTTTGTGGGTCTGTAGGGGACAGCCCCTGTGCTGTCCCATGAGAAATGCCTATAATCCTGGACGGACAGCCACAGGGGGCTGTCCCTACAATCGGCGGAGCGCACCTGAAAACTTGAAAAGCGCAATTTCTGACAGGGCGAGGTATATTCCTTCATGGTCGACAACCGTAACGAAGCGTTTCAGCCCCTGAGTCCCAGTTGAGTCTTATTAAAGTCATTGCAACTAAGAATTATACATATAGGACTTACGCAGTTCGGTGGTATAGTGAAACCCAACGCCCAATCCAACTGAAGCGAGAAACGGTTGTAGGCACGATTGACCGAGTGAATAACGAGTAGGATTTTCTATCGCAGTCACTGTCCATTCCTTTAATCGATAGAGATCCTTTCGCCGTGCCGTAATCTGCGCAAGGGTTACGGCATACGGAGTATGCCTACTACTGGCAATATGTGTAAATATGAATGTAAATGACTATAGAAATCCATAGGGCATTATGGCAGGCTGACATTATTCCGTCAAGCAAAAAGCAGAGGTCAGTGGCTAGTGGCTTATGGTCAGAAAACACCCAAGCGAGGAATAGTAGAAACCGAGTTTTCAAGAAGATATTCGGTGATGTAACGATCGCCAATCATCGGGGATTTGATGATTGCTGGGAATTCTCCCTTAATGCGATGACAGTTTCTTGACCTTTGCGAGGTTCAGCGGCAGCAGGGCGAGGATGCACGACGCGCCAATCCACTGCCACTCTCGTAACATCAGAGGGGTTGTTCCAAATATCTTGGCTGCTGGTTCAAGGTAAACAATCGCCGCGTGCAGTCCCATACAGAGGAGGAGGATGACGAGTAACGGGAGGTTTGCCGTTATCCTTTGAAAGAGCGATTCCCAAGGATGGCGGCGATACTGGAAGTTTGAGAGTAATTGCGTGAAAATAAGAATGGTACACGCTGTGGTTTGAGCAACCGTCTCCCTTTGTGTCCAGTCTCCGGAGGTAACCCCGAGCGTTACAAGGAAACCGGCGATTGCGAAACCGCTGATGAACAAACCGCGCAACAGATCGGGGCGGTAAGGAGTATGCAGGAAAGGCGGAACTTTCCGGGATCTACGATATCTGAAACGCTCCTGGATCCGGTCACGGCCCAAGTAGACGAGCGGAACGAGGTTTACAAGGAGGTGAATCCAGATAATCTGCAGCAGGGTCAGCGGCATCGGGTAACCGTACAGTTGATGCAGGCCAAACCCCACGACAAGCGTGAGCAGTTGGGCAAGCGTACACGAGAGCAGCCACCGCATTGAGTATCGAAGGTTGTCATAGGCTTCCCGAGTATGGTGTAACAAAGCCTCAATTACCGGAAAACCCTCCTTTAGCATCAAGCAAGTCGCATGTTTTTGTACGGCGTGGCAGGCATGTGACACCGAAGCAAAAATCACGTCGGCGGCTTTCATGGCGAGCGTGTCCCGAGGCCGCCGCCCCAAAAAACCCAAGGCATATCCGTGGCGTCCTAGATATTGCGCAACTCTCAGCCTCTGCGCTGCAGAAAGCTTGCAATAGACCAAGAATCGATTGACAACAGAATCGTAATCTTCGGCGTGGTGCTCAAGATCGGTTTTCTCCGCCACTGCGTTTCTATCCTGAGTGATCCCCATTTCCTTGGCTAGTTCGGTAGCCATCTGCCAATCTTTGTCCGTGGTCATTACTATCTTGATACCCGCGTCCATGCAGGATTCAACGGATTCCCTTGCTCTCTCGTGAGCGGCTGATGAAAGCGCCACTAGCCCTAAAAACATGGCGCTGCGTTTCATCTCGTGCCGAGAATCGGAGGCACCTGACATCCTATGTGCAACGCCGAAGACGTGGGCTCCGTTATAGTGTAGATGTTCGGTTACCTGCCGAATTAACTCCACCTGATCCGGAGTGATCTCGTATGCGGATCCCTGATTCTGAATAACTCGGCAGTCTCGGAGCACGGTTTCCGGCTTACCAAGTAGTATCTCCAAATGTTTATCACCTTCGGTTTCGAACACAAATCCTTTATATGGATGATTCGGTGTCTCGGGGATCTCATCAACCAAGGGGAGCGTTGCATCGTAACGACGGAGATCGTAACCAATTCGAAGGGCAACTTCCTTAAGTGCGGCGTGGACATCTCCGCCAGCCGTATTGCCGTGTTGATACTGCCTACCGCTTGCGCATCGGCTCGCTGCCAATACCAACAGTGAAAATCCGAACGGTACTTGGGACTCTCGCGGCGGTACCGGAAGCGTATTTGCATCCGCTTCACGAGATGCTACTTCTAACTCTGCGAGCCAACCTTCCCAGGTGGCTTGCTCAATCAATTGCTCGTCCACGAATACATGAGAGAGAGACAGTTCCGCTTTTGTAAAAGCGCCAACTTCGTCTACGCAAATGGCAGTGAGGTTATTCAGTTCCTCAAGCGTCGCTAGACATTGAATTGCCGCTCCTTTTTTCACCAACTTGTGGGCGTTGTCGACAAGAATCGATCGAGCTGTTGAAGCAATACCGTCCGGGACGGCAGCAATAGCAAACCCCAATCCAAGGAGAAGAAGCTCCAACCATTCCGTTCGGACATCGGCGGTTCTATTCAACCCCCACGTAATCGCGATTGCGAGGGCGGCAATGATAAGCCCGGCAAAACTGAAATAGTTGTAGAAAAGGCGCATCTGCGTCTCAGCTTCCGTCGGAGGGTCAGGAGGTGTCTGATTGCCGTAGTTATGGAGTTCCAGATTTTTGCCCGTCTCCACTACGATTGCCCGAGCGTTCCCCTCCACCACATACGTGCCTCCAAAAACCATATTTCTTCGCTTCTCAGGCGGTACGACGACGCCTCCCGGCGTGCCTTCAGCGCTTTTCTGGACGGAGGCCGCCCCATTGAACAGCGGTGTTTCATCAATAATCAGTGAGTCTGTCTCAACGATGCGAGCATCGGCTGGGATATAATCGCCTTCATCAAGGATTATCAGATCTCCCGGCACGACATTTTTCGGGGGAATCTTGGTAACTAGGCCTCCGCGAATAACGGATATGTGTATGCCTGAGTGTTTGCGGATGGATTGAAGCTGATTTTGAGCCTTAGCCGCTTGAGCAAACCTCCAAATAACGTGGAATGCCAGGATGGCAGAGACTGTCGCCGCCTCGTGAATCGCCTGTTGTGGATACCATAGCACGACAGCGGTAACCGCTAGTAATAACACGGGAATGTTCGCAATTTGCTTGAGGAAGAGTAGGGGCAGGCGGGATTCACACGGCGAATCTATTTCATTATCGCCATAGCGCTGGCGTCGGGCACTTGCCGCATCACGGGTTAGTCCACGTTCAATATCTGTGCTGAACTCGTGTAAAATATGTGGAATCGTCTGGGCGTGCCAGTCTAGCATGATGGACTCAACTGGGATATTGACGAGGCGTAATCAAGTTGGGGTATTAAAGTTTATCTTTTGAAGCGATCAGGAAGAATAGGATTGGAAGGATGGACGAATGGAAGGGGGAAGATTTCCTTCCATGCTAGCGTCAATCCTCTGGAACGAAAGGCTCGAAGTTAAATAGTTGGGTTTCACTGGACTTCCTATCAAGATCTTCTATGGGAACTCTAGCGCCTTCCCTATCGGTCAGTTGCTCCTTCGTTATCCACTCGCTTGATCCCACTCTAGGGCTTTTGATGTGTAATGAATCGGTGTTGCTATTTACCTTGAAAGTCCCATCTGCTACCATCAAATCGTCGATTTCTTCTCTTCGCATCTGCATTCATTGCATGTCCGGCCCGGAGCGAGGTAGAGAGATCCTTGCACTCCAAAGTTAGACGCGATTGCCTAGGGATGGTATGGACAGGTTGCAAGAGAACCCCCCAATCTTCCTAGTCGCTTCAGAAGCCGAAAAAGCTGGGGGCGGCGAGGTAAATCCTAATACCTAATGCGTCACCTCTAGCTCCTCCCAAGGCGTCGGTCTTCTGCCTCCAGCCACTCGTTGTATGGTCTAGGCATCTTCTCTGGCGCGGGCAACCCGTTTTCCCGCCGCCAACGCAGCAGTGGGTGTTCTCGGTGCCGCTGCGGTAAGTCCACACGATTGCCATACGCCGCCGATTCAAAGACGCCCATCATAATTTCAATATTGTGCTGTCCCTCTGCGCCGCTACATTCGTGGTCACGATTTTCGTCCAAAGCGTTAACGTATTCTTCGACAAACCAATAATCATCAACGGCGGCCGAGCTAGATTGATCGTAATGCTCAGGATAGATCGGTTCCAACGCTTTCCAACCGTTGGGTTCAAACCACTGCGTCAACCGCCACGCCCCTCCTTGAATGAGAAGCCCGGTTGTCCCTAGCAATCGTCCTTCAGTCCCGACGATCTCCATCGAAGTGGACGTCTTTGTCGCGAGACGGTGCTGCAAAAGGTTCGCTGTAACGCTATTATCAAAGTGCAGCGTTGCAGTGATGCGTTCTCCGGCAATCGTGCCCATACCGTGCGGTGAAGGGACAACGTCTTCAGGCGTGATGAGACGGTTGTCTGTTAATGCCGTGGCGGAAACGGTGCGGCAGTGGCCAGCGAATTTGAGCATATCGTTGAGTTGATGTGTGCCAATATTCATCAATCCGTAACCGCCGTAGTAGACTTTGCCGCGACTGTTAATGTAGCACAATTCGCCAATACTTCCTTCTGTGAACGCCTTGTACGTTGCCCGCATATAGGCGCCAACGCGGCCTTGGTGATGAACGGCTATGCGAACTCCTTTTTCCTTCGCTTTTGCCACCACCGCATCGGCTTGCTCAAGGTCTATGCACATCGGCTTTTCAACATCAATGTGAACGCCGTGTTCCAGCACGCGCATGCAGAGGTCGTAGTGAAACTCGGTGCCCGTCGGTATTGCAACGATATCGGGTGCAGTCTGGCGAATCATCTCGTCCAAGTCGGTAAAGCGCGCTTTTACACCTAGTTCGTCGCCGAGTGTGTCCAGTCGTTCTCGGATCAGGTCGCACAACGCTACGACTTCAGTGCGCGGGTGGGCATGATAGGCGCGCGCAGCCGCAGTACCGCGCCCACGGCAGCCCAAAATCACAATTCGATAGGTTTTCATACGGGTTCTCCCAATGCCTTGTCGAAGTCTTGGATGCCGCGTTTCAAGACATTCGTCAATTCGAAATCTCCGCAATATGCAAGCAATTGTGCCCCCATTTCCCGAAGTTCCGTTATCCGCTGCGGTGTACCGGCGGGCATACCCCAAGCGATTTTGTTCTTACGAGCGATTTCAGCGACCTGACCAATCGCTTCGTCAAGTGCTACCTGAGCGTTGGGTTCAACCTGGTCAAGGCGCAGTCCGAGATCGCCGGGACCTACAAAAAGCGCGTCGATTCCCGGCACGGATGCAATTTCGTCCACGTTCTGGAGTGCTTCGAGTGTCTCAATCTGGACGACGACGAAGGTTTCACGATTGATGTCATCGGTATAAGTGCTGTTCGGGCGAAAGACATCAAGACCGAAGTCTGCATCTAGACCTGCCCCGTCCAATCCGCGATTGCCCAACGGAGGGAATTTCAGGGCATTCACAATACGCTGGGCGGTTTCCGCATCCGAGATTAGCGGCATCATTAAAGCGGTCGCGCCGTCCTCAAGGTAACGATAGAGGCGGGAGTGTTCCTGTGTGGGAGGTCGCACCATACAGTCGATATCATTGTAATGACATAGCGCCAACAAGCTCTGAACCTCGCGATCGGACATCATCCGGTGCTCCAGATCCAGCCAGATAAGGTCGTAACCGACATGTGCCGCGTGACGCACAAAAAATGGGATATAATGCCCGAGGCCACATACACGGGAACACCTACCCTCCCGGAATTTCTCCAGGGTCTTGCTTTTTCTCATATTTTATTCCTATCTCATGAAACCTTTAGCTCGACTTTGTACAAACGTACAACGGTTGGGTGAGCGGAAGGCGGTGAAGCACCAAACCCGTAGCGAGGATCAAGCGAAGGATCAAATGAGCGAATAGCGAATGCGATAGAGATTCTTCTAACCGCACCGATGACACAACCCCCTGCTAGGCGCAGTTGGAAACAGCGCCTAACACAACGGTATCAATCTTCGATAAGCGCGATAGGAATCCCATCACGTATTACGCATTACCCATAATGAGTTTGGCAATCCAGAACGCCATCACGCTTCATTCTTATCCGTAACCGCCTGCATCATTGCGTTGATGTAACCGAACTCGTAAGCAAACGCTTGACGGCTACTCTCCGGATCCTTATGTCCCGGGGCGTGGTCAGGTACGACCATGTGTTCGTAGCCAACCTCTTTGAGCGCCTGCATGTTACGGTGCATGTTCATCTCCCCTTCATCGGGCCACACTTCCTGAAATTTGTTGCGGCCGCCGACAATGTTTCGAAAGTGACAGAGAAACATCTTCTTGCGACTGCCGAAGTAACGAATGATCTCGGGAACTTCGTTTCTGGGGTCTTGCACGCTCTCCGCCATGCAGCCTAAGCACAGGTTGACGCCGTGATAGGCACTGGGGCAAATCTCTATAAAACGCTTGAAACCGTCGGCGCCGCCAAGCACCCGGTCCACCCCGCGGTAACCGGGCGGCAGCCACGGATCGCACGGGTGGCAAGCCAACCTGACTTTGCACTCGGTGGCTGCCGGAACCACTCGTTCTAGGAAATGGGTAATGCGTTCCCAGTTTATCTCGGCAGTGATAGGCGTATCGAATCTCGGTTCACGGTCTTTGGCTTTTTCCAGATCCCAAGTGCTGTAGATGGTCCCGCCGCGTCCGGGCGCTTCGCTTTTGGTTCGCTGGTGTTCCATTTCGCAGAGGTAATACTTGACAGCGGGTATGCCTGCCTCGGCTGCTTGTCGAACCATGCTACAGACGAGATCAATCTCCTTGTCCCCTTCCTCATAATTGCCTAGCATGAAGTTAGGTATCTCACCCCCATTCACATTGAGTAGCGTGATAGGCAACTGGACCATCTCCATGTCAATCCCGAATCTGGCACACTTCTCCTTCTTCTCCACCAGCTCGGTCACATCCCAGCCATACCCGCGATGGAAAGTGATGAAGTTCTCATTCTTATTGAACACGCCGTGTCTTGCCAAGTATTCCAAATCCTCATCAGATGTGTTGAACTGTTGCGTGCCGACGTGCATCAGTCTCCTCCTACCTTGCTACGAATCGTACACGAAATTGTCCGTCCTTCCAGGCTCAATTTTAGCAACCTAGCCGCACCTACGCGAGCGTCTCCCCTACTGAAGCAGGAGGTTTTCAATCCGCATTTTTTGATGTTCAATGTTGCTTAAAGCCTGCGCTCAATCAAGAAATCACTATAGCACTCTTCAATATCCTAGTCAAGCGAAATCATCGGCTTCGAACGCAATCTGGCTAATCTCTTCCCGTCGTTTCACCGCACGCATTTTGAGTTGTAGGGTGGGCACTGCCCACCATTGAAACTGCGTACAACCACCGGCCAGTCATATCTGCTTGTAGGGGACGGCCCCTGTGCCGTCCCATGATTGTGAGAGGCGATTACGACTGCCCTAACCGAACAGTGTACAATCGTCAAAGACCAAATGGTTGTAGGGTGGGCATTGCCCACCATTGAAACTGCGTACAACCACCGGCCAGTCATATCTGCTTGTAGGGGACGGCCCCTGTGCCGTCCCATGATTGTGAGAGGCGATTACGACTGCCCTAACCGAACAGTGTACAATCGTCAAAGACCAAATGGTTGTAGGGTGGGCATTGCCCACCATTGAAACTACGTACAACCATCGGCCAGTCATATCTGCTTGTAGGGGACGGCCCCTGTACCGTCCCATGATTGTGAGAGGCGATTACGACTGCCCTAACCGAACAGTGTACAATCGTCAAAGACCAAATGGTTGTAGGGTGGGCATTGCCCACCATTGAAACTGCGTACAACCACCGGCCAGTCATATCTGCTTGTAGGGGACGGCCCCTGTGCCGTCCCATGATTGTGAGAGGCGATTACGACTGCCCTAACCGAACAGTGTACAATCGTCAAAGACCAGATGGTTGTAGGGTGGGCAGTGCCCACCCTACAACCCGTTGGTAATTTACCGGTTTATGAGTGAAGAGGACGAACCTTGCCAAAATCAATGGATTTTTGATACGTTGCTCCGCGTACATTTTGAGTTTAAGTTTCAATCGAGTTATGATATGATTATTGCCGTGTGCGCTGGCTTGATCGCCGCCGCGAAGATACCGCAATAACCGCACAATTCCTAAAAATTGACCATGCCCCGCACCGCATCGGAGGCCCTCACTTTGCCATCTTCAGAAATATCATTCGATCCGATCCAGTTTGAAGTTATACGTAACGCACTCCTTGAGGCAACGGAGGAGATGACAGTTGCACTGCGGCGCAGCGCCTATTCGACCAATATTAAAACCCGCGCAGACTTTTCTTGTGCCTTCTTTGACCGCCAGTTGCAAGCCGTTGCGCAAGCCTTCGCTCAACCTTCCCATCTTGGCTCGCTGTCCGAATTTGTACCGCGAGCGATCCGGGAATACGGCGTCGACAACCTTGGTCCCGGCGATGCCATCCTCTCTAACCACCCCTACTTGGGTGGCGTCCATCTTAACGACATCACCCTTATATCGCCCGTGTATCACCAAGAGAAACTCTTCGGCTACGTGGCTAGTCTCGCGCATCATGTTGATGTGGGTGGTGGTGCGCCTGCCAGCATAGGCGCCTTTCGCGAAGTCTTTCAGGAAGGCATCATCATTCCGCCGGTGAAACTGGTGCATCGCGGAGAGATTGTCGATGATGTCTTTAGGCTAGTGCTGGAACAGATTCGTTCAAAACGTGAAACCGCGGGGGATTTTCGAGCGCAGGTCGCGGCGAACAACACCGGTATACGCCGGATTATTGCTCTCCTGGACCAGAAAGGGGCGGAAACGATTGCTTTTTACATCAACGAACTCCTTGATTACACCGAACGACGCACGCGTGCCGAGATCGCCGCACTTCCCCAAGGTAGTTTCACCGCCGACGGTTATGTTGACAACGACGGGTTTACCGATGAACCGGTATACCTTGCAGGAAAAATGGTAGTTGATGCCGACGGCGTTCTTTTTGACTTAACCGGTTGCGATGCGCAAAGGCGCGCACCCGTGAATTCGACCTACGCCCAGACCTTCGCGGCGTGCGCATATGTTCTGAAAGCCCTCATAGATCCCGACATCCCGGTCAATGCGGGTTTCTACCGCATGGTGCGCATGAATGCGCCGCTGGGCACGGTCGTCAATTGCGCACCGCCAGCGCCGGTGGTCGGGGGTTGGGAAACGCAAATGCGGGTTAGCGAAATCCTTCTCAAGGCGTTAGCGCAAGTTCTCCCGGAACGCGTTCCCGCCGGCACTAAAGGGATGATGGCTCAACTGGGATTTGGAGGTACGGATCCCCGTTCGGGTGAACTTTACGCCTATTACGAAACGATGGCGGGGGGATACGGCGGTCGTGCGACCAGCGACGGGCCCGACGCTGTGCAGGCTCACAGTCAAAATACCGAGAATGCCCCGGTTGAGGAAACCGAAATCAATTATCCGGTGCGCATCCTTCGATATGAACTGGTGGAGAATTCGGAGGGCGCCGGTGAATATCGCGGCGGGCTTGGCTTACGCCGTGATTACTTCTTCGACCATGAGGTTTCGTATACCATTCTGGCGGATCGAGATCGATGGGGACCTTCGGGATTGTTCGGCGGAGCGGACGGGAAGGTGGCAAGCTACGTGTTGAATCCCGATGCCGAAGCGACCAAGCTCGGCTCCAAAGTGACTGTTCATCTCAAGCCGGGAGATGTCGTGAGTTATCGCACGTGCGGTGGCGGTGGTTACAATCCACCTGCGACACGCCATCCCGAATCGGTACTGCGTGATGTAAGAGATGGAAAAGTAAGTTTGGAGAGAGCGAGAGAGGTCTATCAAGTCGCCATCAACACAGACACGTGGAGCGTAGACATCGAAGAAACCGCCAAACTACGTTCAAGTAAATGACGTGTAACTCACACAATAAAGCGGAAACACTGATTCTCTACAATGATAGCATGTTTTAGGGCTCTTGTAGGGTGGGTACTGCCCACCAGCCTTTGAAAGCGTCAGCGTGCGATTAACTGAGATCGAACTAGCGAACAGCGGTCAACCGAACGGATAGTGAGTAAAACATCCTATCGCGCTCGCTATCCACTCGCTTGATCGATAGAAATCCCTCTCCCGATCGCGACACTCCAAATCACGACCCATGGTCGGGAATCGGAAGGGATCTCTATCGCGCTCGCTATCCACTCGCTTGATCCCTCCTACCGGGGATATACCGTTTCCGTTTTCCGGCGCGAACAATGTGCCCTCGACAAAAAAGGCAAAACGTATGACCTCAAGGTATCGCCTTGGAATTGACATTGGTGGCACGTTTACCGATGCAACCTTAATCAACGAGGGCACAGGGGAGATTCGCGTCGGCAAGGTGCCTTCCACGCCGGACGACCCGTCAATCGGCTTTATGAAAGCGACCGATCGGATGCTTCGCGAGGCATCGGTATCGCCGGAAGCGGTCGAGTATGTTGTGCATGGCACGACCGTGGCAACCAATGCCATTATTGAAAAAAAGGTCGCGCCGACGGGTTTCATTACAACCGATGGCTTTCGAGATCTGCTTGAAATTCAGCGCCAGATTCGGCCGACATTGTACGATCTACATTTCGAGAAACCTCTCCCGCTGGTGCCGCGATACCTATGTTTCGGCATACCGGAGCGGCTGGACGCTCAGGGACGAGTGCTCACGCCTCTTGACGAAAGCGCTCTCGTGGAGGCGGTTGAGCAACTCAAGCGTGAAAATGTGAAAGCGGTCGCCGTCTGCTTTCTTCATTCCTACATTAATCCGAATCATGAGAAACGAGCGGGTGAAATTCTGCGTGAAGTTTTTCCCGATGCCATCGTCTCCCTCTCTTCCGAGGTCGCTCCGGAATTTCGAGAGTATTTTCGAGCGAGTACCACGGTGATTAATGCGTGTATCCGTCCCATCGTCGCGCATTATCTCCGGCGCATCGAAGATCGACTGCGAGAGAAAAGGATTACGGCGGCGTTGCTCGTCATGCAGAGCAGCGGCGGCGTATTTACCTTCGCGTCGGCGAGCGAAAAACCCGTCTTCATGGTCGAGTCCGGCCCTGCCGCAGGCGTGATCGCGGCAACCTACCTTGGGACAGCCTTGGGTCACCCTGATGTCATCTCCCTCGACATGGGTGGAACCACAGCAAAGGCGGGGCTTATTCAGAACGGGGCGGCACGCGTGACCAAGGAGTATGAGGTCGGAACGGCCGCGCAATCTGGCGTTGGTGCGTCCCGCGGTGCAGGCTATCCGATTCGCACACCGGTGATTGATCTCGTAGAGATTGGCGCTGGCGGTGGCTCCATTGCGTGGGTAGACTCGGGCGGAATACTGCGAGTGGGTCCTCAGAGCGCAGGCGCCGACCCCGGTCCCGTCTGTTACGGCAAGGGCGGGCAAGAGCCAACCATCACGGATGCCAATTTAGTGTTGGGACGTCTGAATCCGAGCTATTTCCTAGGCGGCGAAATCGAATTGGAGGTTGAGGCGGCGCGAAAAGCAGTTTTCGAGAAATGCGCGCAACCTTTAGGCATGGGGGTTGTCGAAACCGCGCACGGCATCGTGGAAATTGCCAATACCGCTATGACCAACGCGCTGCGCCTCGTTTCGGTGCAACGAGGATACGATCCCAGAGATTTCGCCTTGGTGGCGTTTGGTGGGGCGGGCCCCGTACATGCCAACCGATTGGCGATTGAAGTCCAGATACCGAGAACCATCATTCCAGTAAGCCCCGGTACAACTTCAGCCATGGGACTGCTGGTCACTGACCTCAAGCATGACTACTCTAGAACACTCATCCAGCGTGTCGACCAAGTGGACGCGGAGATGGTCGCAAAAATCTACCGCGAACTGGAGGTAGATGGGCGTGCGAGCCTTGAGCGCGAGGGAATGAACCCGGAAGAAATCACCTTCCTGCACCAAGTTGATATGCGCTATGTTGGGCAAAGCTACGAACTCACCATCCCTCTACCTGACGGAAGACTGGGGGCGGCTGAGGTTGCACGTGTACTCTCTCAGTTCCATCGTGAACATCACCGGGCTTACGGCTACAGCGCGTCGGACGAGCCGGTCGAATTTGTAAACCTCCGCCTTTCCGCTATCGGAAAAATCAACAAACCCCAACTACGCGAGATCGGGGCAGACGACAGTTCCCTACGAGCCGCGCAGAAGGCCATCCGATCCGTGTATTTTGATGAGTGTGCCGGTTTCGTTGAATGCCTCATCTATGACCGCTATCGTCTCTCTGCCGGATTTGTATTGGAAGGCCCCGCCATCGTTGAGGAGATAGACGCCACCACAGTGATTCACCCGAGATACCAGGCTTTAGTTAATCGCTTTGGCAACTTGGTTCTGACTAAAGTTTCCTAACCTGTAGGTTGGGTTGAACACTGTGAAACCCAACTCTTAGCGCTAATCAAGAAGATATCGCTTTCGACCGACAGTGTAGCGTAATTCGGAGCGCAACACCCAACAGATCGGGAGACCTAGCCTCTACGGATTGAACCGTTTCCACATGGCAAAAGAAGTGCAAAGCACAAAGAGAAACCGTAGGGGCGGGGTTGCCCCGCCCCGACTCAACTTGGTTGCTTTGCACAATGTGTCTATATCAGCAAGCCTATTTGCGCATACCCCTCAATTATCTCTAAGGTACATTATTCCCTCAAAAAATCGTAGCGTCGAAAATACCCGTTCTCAATCGTCTCGTTTTCGGATGTTGTCTCGGCGCTCGCCCAATGACTGGCGTACCCACGGCGCCAGCGGTCCGATTCGTTACGATGGGACGTATGTAGCATCTTGCAGTGGTGGAAAACCACCCCGCCCTTCTTTACCTCCGCCAACATCTCTTTCGACAAGTCAATCAGGTCGGGTGGGGGCACCAGATTATGCCAATGCTCCGAATCCGGCACCTCATGGGGTATTACCGGCCCCTTATGTGAGCCCTCAATATAGCGCAAACAACCGTTAGCTGCATCGGAATCGTCCATTGCTACCCACACGGTAATGACATGATCGGCAGGATGGCATTTGAAGTAAAAGTTATCCTGATGGTACGGTTTGGCGGTGCCGAAGTGCGGCGGCTTCATAAAAACCTGATCGCTGAACAGCAGCGGTTCGACACCGATAAGATCTCTGATGATTACACGGAGTCGGGAGTCTAGCACGAAAGTTTGGAATGCGGATCCCTTCTCGAACGGGTGATTGAGTTTTCGAGGCGCGATTCTACCATCTCCCGCGTAGTCGACGATGTGATGCGATGATTCACCTTGTTTGATCTCTTCGTCCGTCACCTCAAGTACAAGTTGAGCGATCCGCTCTACTTCCTCCGGCGCGAACACCCCTTCGACGACGACCCATCCCTTCTCCCAGTAGTGGTCATAAGTTTCCTGACTGATATTCATGTCCGCCCCCATTTACGTTAAACGTGCTGCCGATACACCCGTCCACCCTTGACAACGGTGACGGGCACAAAACTCTGTTTGCCGGTGCGCACGTCACCACGCGAGTCTTCAAGCTGGAATTCGCCCTCGCGCAACTCGGATAGGACAGCGTCCCCCCAAGCGCCAACAACCAACGTCCCAATCTTATCGGGCATCAAAATTATCTCTGCCGGTACGGACGTAACCTTTGCAATGGCGTTATCAAGCCCCATGCCGAGATGCAGAAACTTGGTGACGACGTTTGCCAGGTCGTAGACGGGACCATTAACGTTGTAGGCGTGCAGATCCGAGGAGATGGTTTGTGGCTCAACACCTTGCGCCATTGCACGCTCGGCAACATCCCACGAAAACGAGCCGGCGCCGTGGCCAACATCAAATATCACACCCCGCTCCATTGCTTCATGGACGGATTTCCGTACGTTCCCATCCTCATCCAAGATGCCGCAAGCCCGGTCATGAAAACAGTGTGTCAGGACATCTCGTTCTTTCATGACGGCGAGAATGTCATCCAGTGAATCGCACCAAGCGTTTTGTGGGTGTATCATAATAGGTAAACCGGCTGCATCCGCCGCTTCGCGAGCACGATACAGTGGCGTCAGCCCCGACCGTTCACTGGCAATCTTGTGCCTCGTCAGCCGCGCCTTGACCCCCAAGATGAGATCACGATGCTTCTCAATCATCTGGCACGCCTTGCTGACATTGGCGTATTCCGGCATCTCAAACTCGCCAATCTCCTCGGTCATCATCCCCTGCGACGAGACGTTGAGGTAGGCGAAGATGCTCGTCTCGCTCACCTCAATCACATACTTCCGAAAACCGGTGAAATTGTCCGCGCCCGCCGACCCGGCGTCAATGACCGTTGTGGCGCCTTTTGCCAAGCAGGTGGGATCCGGTTCGATACCGTAATGGCCAACGCCGTAGAATACATGGACGTGCAAATCAATTAACCCCGGCGTGAGGATTTTCTCACTCGCATCCAGCACCTCCCGTGCATCACCCTTGGGCAGATTGTCACCGACAGCTGCAACGACGCCGTTAGCAAATGCTACGTCCTTTTTCGCGTGGATGCTTTGCGCGGGATCAATTAGCGTCCCGCCTTTGATGAGTAGGTCGTAACCCACAGTGTAACCTCCAGATTTCCCAACAGGATAGACTAGATTTGGTGCGAGGGATGCTGCTACTTTTTCTTCCTTTACTCCACATTGATGTGTTGGTGTAGACGCACTCACATCTCCGCTTATTATATTTGAAGCCAAGAGTCCAGTCAATAACATTCATTCGGTTTGTCAGCGCAATTGCCCTCATAGCTCGGAAGATTTGGGTTGACGAGAACACCAAAGGTAGGTAAAATAGGGCGCTAGTTTTTTCGCCATGGGTTATCGTTGCCCATAACAAATTATCACCAAACACATCTCGCTCGGTGAACAATATAGCACCATCTCAAGGAGAGCATTAGACATGCCCGACAACGCTACATTAAGGGAACGGATTCGCAACGGAGAAACCCTACAGGTTGGTGGCGCGCCCATGGATGCGACCAAGGACGAGCTTGCGGAGATTCTCAAGCAAGGCTCCTACGATATGATTGGGGTGTGTAGTCAACACGGTCCATTCGACGAAGAAAAACTGTGGTCATTCTGTGCGACTGCGCATGAACTCGGAATACCGATTCAGCTACGTATCAAGAATCCTAAACACGCCTATCTCATCGGAAATCTGTGTGACTTGGGTCCCGCCGCCATTGTCATTCCGCAGCTTGAAGAGGAGAATGACGTGGATGAAGCCATCCGCGCGTTTTACTATCCGCCCGTGGGCATCCGAAGTTTCCCACCGCCTAACGGCTACGGTAGGGACAAGTATACTGAACGTGAAGAATATATAGAGTGGTGGAACGAGAACGGAATTCTTACTTTCCAGCTAGAATCGGTCGACGCGGTGGTAAACGCACGCAAACTTGCCAAGCCCGGCATCGCCATGCTGTATTTCGGGGCGCAGGATTTGGGCATCAGCATCGCAACACATCCCAATTCACCGTTTTCGACGGTCGAGGAATGCAAGACGTATGTGCGGAAACAGATGGAAGGAACAGGCGTTAAGGTCTCCAAAGCCGACGGTCCCGGCGGAGAGATTTGACGACGCTCCGTGTGTGAAGTAATTCGTACGAACTCGACCAACGGAAAGGTAAATTGATATGTACAATCTCGACGGAAAAGTTGCACTAGTGACAGGCGCCGGTGGTGAACGTGGAATTGGCCGCGCGATTGCGGTACGACTTGCAAAAGAGGGCGCTGATGTTATCGTCAACGACGTCGTTAGTAATCCATACGCGGATTGGGGCACAGCTTGGGAAGGGGCACCCTCCGTCGTCCGAGAAATTGAAGAGCTGGGGAGGAAATCAATCAGTATCTTAGCCGACGTTTCCAACGCGGGGCAGGTGGATGATATGGTATCCCGAGCCGTTGAGGAGTTTGGACGGATTGATATACTTGTAACCAACGCCGGCTCTCGTCCCGGCCCGGATAGGGTGCCGGTGGTTGACTTGCAGGAGGAAGCGTGGGACACCGTTCATAACGTCAACCTCAAAGGCACGTTTCTCTGCTGTCGAGCGGTTGCCCGCCACATGCTGGCGCGTGAGCCCGGGGGGAAGATAATTACCATGGCATCTGCGTCGGGAAAGCGCGGGCGTGCGCGTTTTGCCGCTTACTGTGCGGCCAAATTTGGGGTTGTCGGCTTTACCCAAGCGCTGGCAATGGAATTGGCTTCACATCAAGTCAATGTCAATGCTATCTGTCCGGCCATCGTGGACACCGAGCGGTGGAGCTACATCGGAGCTGTGCTGTCGGACGAGGACATTACCGGCGAGGAGTTTCAGAAAACCGGGCGCCATGCCGAGCAGATGCAGAAGAGTGGTTCGCGGCTTCCTTGGGGGCGGGTTGCGGACGGCGACGATGTCGCGCAAACCGCGGCATTCCTGGCGTCCGCCGAGTCAGACTACCTAACAGGTCTCTCTATCAGCGTCGCAGGCGGCGCGGAAATGGCTTGAAATTTGTCTTTAAATACAATGGTAGCAGCTACACTCCGTGCGCCTAAAGTAGTATCCACACTCCGTGTGCCGTAGCCAACATGCACCGACAAGCGCTACTAGAAGAGGTCAGATATTATTTCGCGGATTCGGATCAGTGGCACCGCCTCTGCGCTGCCATGCCGGACCCTGATCCGCAAGGCAGCCACCTCCACGCCTATGTCGAGACATCGGTGCACCCCGATTCCCTGGAAGCGATAATGACGGGCTACTTCGCGAGAGTGGGCTGGCCGTCAAGCCGCAAGATAGACCACATGTCGCCAAGGACGGGAATGGGAAGCCTCCACGGCATAGAACCCGAGGGTAAAGTCCATTTCGATTTTCAATGGTTCTTCCGGGAGGAGGTCGGCTTAAGGCCACTTGATGGCGGGGAGTCAGGCTGCAACCTGCTGGTCTGGAATCGTTGGTACATCAATCAATACTATCGTCAATTCCAGTTCCGAGAGGTTGGGGCAGCGGAAGAGAAGGCTTTGGAAGCCTATTTCAAATCCGATCACTTTCTGAAGGGACTGGAATACCCGGTGATGCCGACGACCTGTCACATGCACATCAACGTGCACACCAGCCTCCATCCGGACATAATCCAACCCTATGCCGAGGAAGCTTTGCGCCGCGAAGGTTTCAAGATATATTATACCTGTCCCAACGTATATCTGGTCGATGGCAAGTATCGTGGCAAGCTGGTCTTTATGGGACAGCAGCCTGAGGTCGTCTTCGACATCGGATGGAAGTTTGATCCGAACGTGGTGATAAAGCCTGCATGGGAGCCGTGGATTTTCGAAGGACATCCCGGTTATGACGTATGGACGACTGCCATGTTGGATGAGGTCATGGATGAGAACTATGTCCTACTCAGTGATGAGGAGATTGCCGCAGTCTTGGACTCCTGTAACTTTCCGAAGTAGCGCGTTATGTGAGCCGTTTTCGAGGGCATGAATAAAGGCTGAGGCACAGGTAAACATTATTTGAAACGAAGTCTTGCGACGATACCGCTGTAAGTTGCGCGACTGCGCGCTGCAGCGGTATTTCATTATATCCATCACCACCTCATATGATAATTTAACTGCGCCTCATCGCATCTGATTGAGACACTTGGGAGAAGAAGATGGCAACACACCGTTTTGAGCCGACCGTTTACTACACTGCCCTTGGTACATACGAACCCGTTCTCCACATTGAGAGTGGTGACACCGTCGTGACCACGACCGTCGACAATAGTGGGCGTGATTCCGAGGATCAGGCTGTCACGCGAGGGGGAAATCCTCAGACGGGCCCATTTTATATTGAAGGTGCTGCGTACGGTGATACACTCGTTGTTCACTTCGATCGAGTTATCCCCAACCGAAGGATTGGACGCACCGCAACCGTTGTTGCGCCCAATGTCCTGGATCCGTACTACGTCGCTGCCAACCTGCCAAAGAGCGGTGGCGCCGAATGGGAAATTGACGTAGATAAGTGGACGGCGACGCTTATCTCCCCAAAGACAAGATTGGGTAAGTTTTGCCTCCCCCTTGAACCGATGGTGGGGTGTTTCGGTGTGGCAGCTCAGGACTGGCAAGCCATTTCAACCGCAACATCTGCGGAGCATGGAGGAAACATGGATTACCGTGGATTCTGCCAAGGTGCGACTGCCTACCTCCCCGTGTTCGCCGAAGGGGCGCTGTTTTTTCTCGGCGACGGGCACGCTGTTCAGGGGGATGGCGAGATTGTTGGCACCGGTATTGAAGTCTCATTTGATGTCCAATTCACGGTCAATCTAATCAAAGAGAAACGCATCCACTGGCCTCGAGGGGAGAATGAAGACTATATCTTTACTGCTGGAAACGCTCGTCCGCTAGATCAAGCCGTTCAGCACGCAACGACCGAGATGGTTCGCTGGCTGATTGAACTCGGTCTGGAAGCGAACGAGCCGCATATTTTGCTCGGTCAATGTGTGGAATATGATGTAGGAAATGTGTTCGACCCTGCCTACACAATGATTTGCAAAGTCAAAAAGAGCATCCTGCAAGATATTGGTCTAAACATTCAACCGGTACTGTGAAACTTGTAGTGACTGCGATAGATATTCCACCAGCCTTTGAAAGCGCCAGCGGCGATCAAGCGAGTGAAGAGCGAGTGCGATAGAAATCTTCAGGTGTATAGCAAAACCGAATCGCCCCACCTCATCAAAGCCCCAGCGGGGCGGCAGGTAATAGCATTCAAATGCCCAAAAAATATGAGTCTGTTATCTATTTCCAACAGGCGCCCACAATATGTAGGTTGGGTTGAACGGCAAATAGCATATGGCTATCAATACCCATTAAGATTCTGCTGTCCCATAAGACAATCATAAACAACAAAAATGGAGTGAAACCCAACAGTAAATGTAGGGTGGGATCAAACGAACGAATAGCGAGTGCGATAGGAATCCCCTGCCCACCATCCCGAACCACGACACCCGCACCGCACATTGTAGACGCGAGTTTTACTCGGAATCCAACTGAACATTCACGAAAGGAAAAAATAATCGGAGAATATACAAAATGCGGGAAGACTGTCTTCTACATAAATTAAAGGACGAGGAACACCGGCATTTCGAGGAGCAAGGCTACCTTATCGTTGAAAATGCCTTGTCGCCGGAGGCGGTAGATCGGTTTTCCGGAGCCATGGACCGCCTTCACGAAGAGGACTTGAAAGCTGGAGAAGCCAACGGCGAATCGTGGTATAGTTTCATCTTCCGTTCCCCGAAGGAGGACAATACTTTTCTGGATCTGCTTGATTGGCACACGACCTTTCCGAAAGTCTGGGGCATTCTGGGGTGGAACATCTACGCATACACCGCGCACATGGATATCAGACCACCTGACCAAGAGAAGGAATGGTTGGAGTGGCATCAAGACAGCGCTCGAGTCAATGTCGAGCTAAAAACACCGATAGGTCCACGCCTGTCACTTAAAGTCGCCTATTTTCTGAGCGATATGTCGGAGCCGGGTAGGGGCAACTTCCTCATCATCCCCGGCAGCCACCTTTCGTCGGGCATTCCGTCATCCTTCTCGGAGGTAGGGCGCGATCCGCGTCTCATTGGCGCCGATGGTATGCCAGATGGAGCAATACCAATATGTGTGAAACCCGGAACTGCGGTGTTTTTCGATCGGCGGATGTGGCATTCCCGAAGTCCCAATCATTCCGATGTTACTCGAAAGGCGATTTTCTACGGCTACGGTTATCGGTGGATTCGCCCAAAGACCGTGGGTGTGACTATAGAACGCTTGTATGAGCACGAACGCTGCGACCTGATTCGAAAGCAGTTGTTGGGTGCCGCATCCACGGAGAATGGACGCTATTCGCCGAAAGACGAGGATGTGCCATTGAGAGAGTGGCTCATTGAACAGCTTGGCGAAGACGCGGTTGTCGCCATGAACTAAATCGGCGGGTAAGCAATCAATAGCTCTTAACAATAAGGATAGCACTCGCGCACTTCAGCCATATAGGTTAGGTTGAACAAGAACAGGCATAGTTTATCAATGCAAATAACATCATTGCTTTTCAAGTAGCCTGTCGTGTTAGATATCTTATAGTGAAACCCAACTATACACTGAAAGCCCCGGCTCCACGACGAAATCAATCGGCGATTTTCAAATCTCCGATTTACCCTCTTAGAGGGAATCCCCCAACCGCATAAGTCCTAAAGGAATGAGGCAACACATGATTAACTTACCAATTAGTCCTGACGCACGTCGATTGACCGAGGAAGAAAAGGAACAGTTTCACACGTCGGGCTACATCAAGAACCTACCCGTTTTCGATGGGCCCGCTATACCGGTGCTGCAGCAACGATTTAAGGAATTAGCCGCGATGTTGCCCGAAGGTGTCCACATGAGTCGCGTGAATCATTGGCACAAGGCAAATCGGTATGTGTACAACCTGTGTCGAACCTCGACAATCTTGGATTATGTCGAGGATTTGCTGGGACCGAATTTCTTTCAGTGGGGAGCGCACTGCTTTGCAAAGTTTCCACACGATGAGACCGTTGTCCCTTGGCATCAGGATTCACGCTATTGGCCACTGGAGCCTAAGAGAACCGCGAGTGTATGGCTTGCCCTATTTGACACGGACGAAACCAACGGTGCAATGCGAATCGTGCGGGGCAGCCACCTCTGGGGACCTGTAGAGCACAACAGGATAGCGGGTGAAAACTACGTGCTCCATTTGGAGGCTGACCAAAAGGCAATCGATCAGGGCGAAGTGGTGACGTTGGATCTGAAAGCCGGTGAAATATCGCTGCACGATAACCGTCTACTGCACGGCTCGGGCCCAAATGATTCGGATAGAATCCGTGCAGGTCAGACGATGCGATTCGCTCCGACTAACGTCAAATGCGATCTGAGTGTAGAAGGTTGGTCAACATTTGAAAGCTATCTTGTGCGCGGCGTGGACGAATACAACCATAACCCGGTTGGCAAAGTGCCGAGCGGGAATGGACACCCGGTACGGGGAGGACAGGGCTCATCGGACTTCGCATAGTTCCTGCTATCGGGCACATCTTGAACAATTCTACGCCTTCAGTTATCTGAGGAGTTTATCTACAAAATTTTTAGCATAGGGAGACGAAATTTTGGCTGAAACTCACAATTTTCAAGCAAGTTACCTTCACGCCGTTTCACGGCAGATATTCATGGCGGTCGAAACACCGCGCCATATCGCTGACACTGTTGCGGGTATCCTCGTCAACGCGAATCTATCCGGACACGATTCACACGGCGTGTTACGCATCACCTCGTATTTGGAGCTGATGGGGAAAGACAGATTGCGTCCGAAGGTTGAGCCGGAAGTGGTTAAAGAAACCGACAATACCTTCGTCGTGAATGCCGGTTTCGGTTTTGGACACTACACCGCCCAGAAATCGATCGAACTCGCGATTGAAAAGGCAAAGCGTTTTAATGTTGCCTGCGCCAGCCTTTATGACACCAGTCATATTGGGCGGCTGGGAGAATACCTGGAAGTAGCCGCGTGCGCGGGATGCATCAGTATCATTACCTTTGGCACCGGTCAACGGGGCGCATGGCCCGTAGTGCCTTTTGGTGGCGCGGTTGGAGGCTTGGGTACAAATCCGCTTGCCATAGGCTGTCCAACCGGTGACGATTCTCCGTTCGTCGCCGACATCGCGACCAGCGTTATTGCCGAAGGAAAACTCCGTGTCGCCCGAAGCAAGGGTACAAATGTGCCCGAAGGACATATTCTGGATAAGCACGGCAACCCGACCGTCAATACAATGGACTTCTACGATGGCGGTTCATTGCTGCCGTTCGGTGGTCACAAGGGTTATGCGCTGTCGTTGGTAACCTGCCTATTGGGAGGATTGTCCGAAGAGTTTGATATCGAAAAAGGCAGCATGGTCGGCGTATTCATGCAGGTGATTAATGTCGAGGCATTCACACCTTTGGAAAAATACCAACAGGCTGTGCGAGCATTTCTTGACAGCATGAGAGCGACTCCGCCGGCGCCGGGTTTCAATGAAGTGCTAGTCCCGGGGGACTTTGAATCTCGTTGCCGTGCTGAACGGTTAGTCAATGGCATTGATATTCCGGACACCATTCATCAGAAACTTCAGGAGCATGCGGGTGAGTTGAAAATCTCTTTGGGTGAGGATATCGTCGAGCCGGGTGACATCGCGCGATATCAGGTGAAGTCATAACGCGTAAACACTGCCCGAACAACTGGGTGAAAAATTGCGCATTGGAGACAGAGTTACATCAAATAGGAAACAAATCTTGGTTGAAACGCACAACTTCACCGCAAGCCACCTTCATGCAATCACGCGGCAGATTTTCGTGGGGGCGGGGGCGCCCCGCCATATCGTCGACAGCGTGGCGGGAGTTCTGATTAATGCAAATCTCTCTGGTCACGACTCGCACGGCGTCCTCCGTATCCCGCAGTATCTCGGTTGGATAGCCGATGGTTCCTTGCGGCCTGCTGCCGAGCCAAAGGTGGTGAAAGAGACGCCAAATTCCCTGCTCGTTGATGGAGGTCAAGGGTTTGGGCACTATGCCTCCCTAAAGACTATCCACATGGCAATTGAGAAGGCGAAAGCCGGTAATGTGGCTTGTGCCAACCTCGTTCACATGAGCCACATCGGGCGGCTGGGGGAGTACGTGGAAGCCGCGGCGCGCGCGGGCTGCATCGGCATCATTACGTGCGGAGTCGGTCTCGGTTGCACGACCCCTACTCGCGTTGTGCCTTTTGGCGGCGCGGTTGGTAAGCTAGACACCAACGCGATTGCCATCGGTGTTCCGGCAGGCGACGGGGAGTCGTTTATCGCCGATTTTGCCACAAGTGTAGTAGCTGAAGGGAAAGTTCGAGTCGCCCTCAGCAAAAATCTAGATCTCGCTGAAGGCTGTATCCTTGATAAACACGGCAATGCGACCGTTAAGCCCGCCGACTTTTTCGACGGTGGGTGGTTGCTCCCGCTCGGCGGACATAAAGGGTACGCACTTTCGTTAATAACTTGTCTCTTGGGAGGATTGTCACCCGACATTGACCTCCAAGTAGACGGCATGAGCGGCGCGTTTATGCAGGTGATTAACGTCCAAGCCTTTACGCCGTTGGATAAATATCAACGCGGGGTACGCGCCTTCCTTGATGGCATGAGGGAGACACCCCCGGCACCGGGATATGATGAGGTGATGGTGCCTGGCGATCTGGCGCACCGCCACCGCGCGGAGCGGTTAGCCAATGGAATTGAGTTGCCGGAGACCACGCTTCAACATATCCGAGACGCTGCCGTGGATTTGAACATCTCCTTGTCCGAAGACATTGTTGAGACGGGGGACATTGAACGGTATCAGGCAGTTTCATAAGGGACAACTAACCAATACCATTTCGCTTGAATAATAGTGCATATGATGTCTTTGCTATATCGTTCACTTACTCCGTAGGCGGGGCATCTTGCCCCGCCGACTTTGCGCGGAGACAAGACTTCTTGTTCCGCTCCACGCAAGTTTCTTTACCTGATTCACGCAATCAATGCACATACATTTTAGAGAAATGGTATAAGCTAAAGGAATTCACTAACATCGTCTAGTAGTGAATGCTTCGTTGTGAATACATTCCTTAGGCACCAATCTATCTTAATCACATCACCGTAAACGTACCTACCAACAGGACGCTGATTCGACAAAGCATCCTTGTTTCGACTCAATCCAGTCTGCGGTTTCCCTAGGAATTGAGTTCTTTCCTTCGCGGGCAAGTCAGCAGGCGGAAACGCGAAAGGAGATGTACATGAAAGCCGGAGTAAGCTGTAGAGACATCACCCCACCTACCCGCACAAGGTTAGCCGATCACACGCGTTTCAGCACCGGTGTACATGACCCGCTATTTGCAAAAGCCCTGGTGCTGGACGACAGTGAAAACCCGGTGGCGATTGTGTCCGCGGACCTCTGCGGAGGTGAGCCGGATTTCCATAGTAAGGCGCGTCAGTGTATACAAGAACAGACGGGGATTGAACACACATTGATCAACTTTACCCATACTCATTCGGCACCGGGCGCCGCGAGTGTTCCTAGTGATGATGACGAGCCGCATGAGCGAGAATGGATTAAACGGCTTAACGCAGTGATTCCCGAGGTTGTAGCGGAAGCCTACGCTAATTGTGTACCGGTATCTCTTCACGCCGGTCGAGCGCCCGCACAGGTCGGATTCAATCGCCGGTTGGCTGACGAAAACGGGGTCGTCGTTATGGCGGTCAATGAAGCCGGCAGTGTTGTGCCGTGGGTGAATGTGATGGAAGTACGTAGAGAGGATGGCAAACCGTTCGTCGTGCTCTTTGAACACGCCGCGCACCCGGTCATTGTTCACGGCAGCAGCGGCCTCACCGGGGCGGACTATCCTGGCTTTGCCGTCCAACGTATCAAGGAAGAATTGGGGAACGATGTTACATCCATCTTCGCGCAGGGGTGTGGCGCGAACATTAACGGTTTTCCGCTGAAGGGTGGATGGGATAAGGCAGAGGTTGCTGGCAGGGAGCTCGGTAACGCCGTCCTTGAAGCGCTAGGTAAGACCACGGAGATTAAAGCCGACAAACTCACAGCGAGATCCACCCACATAACGCTACCGACGCGGCCGATCCCGACAATGGAGGAGTGGAGAAAAGCGAGCCGAGATCTCAAAGTCTTCGATCTTCACGGCTTTCGGGTTAGAGAGGAGCAACTTGAAGCCATCAAGAGGACAATCGAGCGTGGCGAACAGCCGGAGTTGCCGTTGGAGATAAGCGCCGTCATGATCGGAACGGAGTGGTGCCTCGTGACGCTGCAATACGAGATGTTCTGCGAGTACGAATTGTGGGTCGATGAGAACGCGCCGTTTGACCACACGATGACCTTTGCCTACACAAATGGGGAAAAGACGTACGTCGGAATAGACGAAGAGTTGGCACGAGGAGAGAAAGGCGGTTACGAGGCAGGTTCTTTTCCCTCACTGTGGGCGCACAATGTGCGTTCCCTGCATACATCACTTGCCGTTGGGATTGAAGGCATGATTAAGGAAGGGATCGCATCACTTTGGGGGAATTGAGGGACAATGCACATTTAGTTCGCCCAGCATTACGGCACATTACTTAATTTCATTCAGGATCATCAACCTTTCGCAAATTCATAGCGTTATCACATTAACCGCTTGATTGATTCATGTGTGCTTGGAAATCTGGGGGACTATGACAGAAAAAACTGAAATACTCAATTATTTCGATATTCGGATTGAACAATTCCCCGACCGCAGCGCCCGATGGTTGCTTGAAGACAGGGAAAATGTTCGAGGATTGCTAGAAATCGTTGCCAGCGAGCTAGTGGAACGCATTGATTTTAGCCAAATCACACAGATTAGCAGGAGTTTTATTCCCGATAACCTTCGAGAGCAGGAATCCGACATGGTGTTTAGCGTCCCATTTCGGTCCGAATCGGAATCGGACGAACTGCTAATCTACATCTTGATTGAACATCAGTCCACGGTTGATTCGACAATGGGGTTTCGGGTGCTGTTTTACATGACCCAGATTTGGGATTCCCAACGCCGGGAGTGGGAATCGGAGGCTGTACCTAAAAGTCAATGGCGTTTCCGTCCTATTCTACCGATTGTGTTTTACACGGGTGCACAGCGTTGGAATACGCCGCTGACGCTCAATGCAATAATGGACATCCCCGATACGCTCGGACGGTTTGTCCCAAAATTTGACACTCTATTCCTAAGCGTAAAGGAAGCGGATGAAGCGCACTTGACGAAAACTGACCATCCGCTCGGATGGTTGCTAACCGTTTTGCAGCAGGAACATGCAGATAGGGAAACGATGAGTGCCGCGTTGGTCAAAGCGATGTCGCACATCAACGCACTGGATGAAGCTCAGGTGCAACAGAGGCGACGAGCGATTTCCTATCTGCTGTTGCTTATCCTACATCGCCGTCCGGCAGAAGAACACGAAGAATTGAGAACACTCGTTAATCAACACATCCAACAACCTTTAGACAGAGAGGAGTTAGAAACCATGGCACAGACAATGGCTGAGCATCTCGTTGAACAAGGCAAATCACAAGGCAAAGTAGAAGGCAAAGTAGAAGGCAAAGCAGAAGGTAGAGCAGAAGGTAGAGCAGAAGGTAGAGCGGAGGAAAAGCAGGCGGCAGTGCTTAAACTGCTTCGGTTGCGATTTGAGTCCGTACCTGAATCTGTTGCGAATCAGATTAGCTTGATACAGGATTTCTCCCGTCTTGATGCACTCTTTGAGAGCGCGTTGAATGCGAAGAGTCTAGATGAACTTGATTTGCAAAGCCGCGACAGTTGAAATCCGCGCAAATATGCTCGATTCGCTTGTGAGGGTGGTATTTTGGAAGATATATTCGAGATCCGCCGATTTGAACCTCGCCCGTGCATCCAACAACCCTCAGACAGAGAGGAATTAGAAACCATGGCACAGACAATGGCTGAGCATCTCGTTGAACAAGGCAAAGTGCAGGGCAAAGCAGAAGGTCGAGCGGAAGGCAGAGCGGAGGAAAAGCAGGCGGCAGTGCTTAAACTGCTTCGGTTGCGGTTTGAGTCCGTACCTGAATCTGTTATCAACCAGATTAGCTTGATACAGAGTTTCTCCCGTCTTGATGCGCTGTTTGAGAAAGCCCTGACTGCACGCACCCTTGATGAAATTGACGTACAAAACCATGACGGCTAAGAACCTACGGAAACAGCTCTTAGAGTTAGAAAGTCCCACTGTCAAGAACGGCGTTGTAATGGCACTCACGCTTGCCTTCACGGCAGAAGTTGACCGGCTTTGGTAAATTTCGAAAATGGAAATCCTTCAGGAACTCAATGAGAAACAAGGGCAAGCGGTAACCCATACAAATGGCGCTATTTTAGTCGTCGCAGGCCCAGGCACAGGAAAGACGAAGGTAATCACGCACAGAGTCGCTCACCTCATCCACCAACACGGTGTCCCACCAGAACAAATTCTCGCTGTCACCTTTACGAATAAAGCCGCACAAGAAATGCTCGATCGAATCAAGGATCTTCTCGGCACAACGCAGGGACTAGACGTTAAGATTCATACGTTTCACGCCTTCTGTGTTGGCTTGCTGCGAGAACACGCTTCAGAAATCGGGTTGAGCAAGAACTTTACGATTTTCGACCAGGAGACACAGGAAGAGATTCTGATTGAGTGCCTGCGAGAATTGAGACTGAATCGACTCGACTACCCGTCCTGGCAGTTGCGCGACATCATCGGTGGGTATAAGGTGAAGTTGGAAGACCCGCTCGCTACAGGCGGTGAAATGCCCGAGATTCGCACAAGGGATGGCGATGTGATCGACAACCCGTCCGCCGTCCAAAATATCGTGGGCCTAATCAAGGCATACCAGAGCAAACTCGCCGCACATTCTGCCCTCGACTTTGACGATTTACTCTACAAGACTGTCGAAGTGCTTGAGAAAACGCCCACCGTCCGTGCCAAATATCATCGCGATATCCGCTATATCCTTGTTGATGAATATCAAGACATCAATGCCGCCCAGTATGAACTGCTGAGATTACTGTGCCGCTTGCCCGATCGTAACTTGATGGTAGTTGCCGATGAGAATCAGTCGATTTATAGTTGGCGAGGCTCCATGCCGGAATACATTAAAAAATTCAGGGCCGATTTCCAGCCAACCATCGTGGGATTAGAAGAACACTATCGTTGCAGCGAGAAAATTCTGCGGGCGGCACAGACGGTGATTTCCAAGAATACGCGTCAGGAAAAGAGCACCCTGAAGACACATCAGGGAGCGGGACATACCCTTTTCCACTATACGCTGGGTGCACCGGACGAGGAGGCGTCACACATTGTCAAGCTCATCCGCCAGCTTGTTAATGAACGGCACTACTCTTATGGAGATATCGCCGTCTTTTACCGGACGCATCAACTCGCCGAGGCACTGGCGGATCGGTTATATTATGAGGGGATCCAGTTTCAACGTGTCGGGCGAGAAAACTCGTTTCAAGACACACACGCACAAGACATCTCGTCCTATCTGAGCTTTATTCAGTGGCGGCTCCCGCGCGACATTGAGCGGGCACTCAATTTTCCGCAGGGCTTAATTGACGACCTAACGCTTGCACGACTGAAGTGGTTGGCGCAGCGTGATAAACTAACGCTGGTTGAACTACTCAGTAAGATCGAAGACTATCCGGAAGATGTTGGGCCTTTGACACGCCACAACATCCGCCAATTCCTTGAGGACATTGATGGCTTTGCCGAAGAAATCAAAGGTGCAAAGATCGGCAGAGTTGCGTCGAAACTATTTAATCTGCTTGAAAACCGCCGTTCACCCTATCGCGATGAGGAAATCCGTAAAATTGAGGAGTGGGAAGAAATGCCGCAGTTCAGGATAGCTGCGGACGCTTTGTACAGTGCCATACAGCGCGGTGGGTCGGTGCGAATCACGGCTACCTATGAGATTGATGCCTGCTGCGCCGCACATATCGTTCACCAGACAATAGAGCGCTATCTCAACTGTGATGTTCATGTTGAATTTTTGCCCTCAGGAGTCGAAATACCCCAAATCGACGAAGACTGCATTAACGTATTGATTGGTCGATTTGCAGCTTTGCCCGAGACAAGGGGGACGGTAATTCTCATCGCATCCGAGACAGACGGAGGCGCGAATGTAATTCAGTTGGGACAGAACGAAGATCCGGGCAAAAATCTGGAAATTGCCAAGGCTGTTATCGCACTCAAGTTATGTCAGCGAGTGGTTGGCTACTTTGAAACCCCAAATTTCGCGGACATGATTGTCTACGACCTCGAAACCACCGACTACAATCCCAAACGGGCGGAGATAGTCGAAATCGCCGCCAAGCGGCTCAGCATCATCGGGAGCGAACTTGAACGATACCATCAGTTGGTGAAACCGTCCCGCGCTATTCCTGCGTCAAGCACCCGCGTTCACGGTATCAACAACGAAACGGTCAAAAATGAACCGAGTATTGAAGCGGTTCTGCCGGGATTTCTCAGTTTTATCCAAGATCGCATCCTTATCGGGCATAATGTAATTGAGTTTGACAATATGGTCTTGGAACGAGATCTCAGGCGATTGGATGTCGGCTTATCAAATCCTTGCTACGATACCCTCGTCACCGCTCAACGACTTTATCCGCGTGAGTCCTGCAATCTTGGGGCGCTCTCTGAAAAATTCGGCATTGAGCATGATACCATGCACCGAGCGATTGAGGACGTACAAGTGAACCACCGTGTGTTTGAGGAGCTGATTAAGGTCAATCTCCGCCATCGCGAGGTGCGCTCATTGACAGAGTTCTTGCCGTTTGTGGGAGTCGGGATTCTCGCTAATCAGGCGGAGCGCGGGAGAATTGAAGGCTTTGAGAATCCCTTGAACGATGAAGCACCTTCGGAAGCCGTACAAGTATTTCTTCAGGCGTCCGCGCGATACGTGCAACGCCATCGCGCAAAGACGGATAAGCTGCTGTCTTCCATGATGGAATCAACCGAAGCAGAAAGGATTGGAGGATTTCTTCAGACACTCCGCCGTACCTCGCTCCCGAATTTCCCGGAAGATGTTGATTGGGAAAACAGGCGAGCTAGATTTATGAACGGTGTTCTGCATTTTGAAAGAAATAGTCGCGAAAAGGAAATTGCCGGCTTCCTCGACTATCAAAAGTTGATCAATAGCGCCGACGAAACCGAGATCGAAACCGACAAGATTACGCTGATGACCCTTCATGCGGCAAAGGGCACGGAGTTTCGGGTTGTCATCGTGACAGGCATGGAAGAAGGCACGTTTCCTATAAGGCGCAAGGACCAGCCGTTGGAGGAAATTGAAGAGGAACGCCGGTTGTTCTACGTCGGCATGACGCGTGCCAAGGATCGACTCTATCTGACCTCTGTCCTCCGTCGTCGCGGCGATCTGGAGCGCGCGCCCTCCATGTTCACTCGTGAAATCCCGTCAAACCTTATCAATCGATGGTCGCCGCGCCGTTCGAGGCGTTGAGCTATAGTGAAACAATCCTTCACTTGGCATGGCGCGAAATTGCTACGTTTAGCCCTACTGTCGAATCTGCCATCTATATCAGCGTTTCAAGGAGAAAAATCGACATGATCGACTTACGGAACAAAGTCGCGTTCATTACCGGCGGAGCACGTGGGATTGGACGCGGGTGCGCGCTTGAGATGGCGAGATGTGGTGCGGATATCGTCATCTACGACAGGGGGAATCGGGAGGCGGCAGCGGAGACGGTCGAAATGATTCGCCACGTTGGCGGGGAAGCGATTATCGTGGTTGGTGATGTCACCGACCGGAGTGCTGTGGAGTCGGCGGTTCAACAGAGTGTCGACCGTTTCGGCAAGATTGACATCTTGGTAAACAACGCCGGAAGCAGTCTCCGCAACCCGTTTCTGGAACTCTCTGTTGAGGACGCCGCTCAAACGATTGACGTTTGCATGTGGGGTGTGTTTCATTTCAGTCAGGTCGTCGCAAGGCACATGGTCGCGCGTGGCGAAGGCGGAAAAATCCTAATCATCAGTTCCGTCCACGCCTTCATTCCGTTTGGGAATTCCGTTCCGTACAACACGGCGAAAGCGGGCATCATCAACATGGGAAACACAATAGCAACGGAGCTCGCGGGACATCGCATCAACGTGAACGTCATTGAGCCAGGATGGACGGATACACCCGGAGAGCGGACCTATTCGACTGTGGAGGAGCAGCGGGAAGGTGCGAAAAAACTGCCTTGGGGGCGGCTCGGCACGATTGAGGATATTGGGAAGGCGGCTGCGTTTCTGTGTTCAGACGCAGCCGATTACATCACCGGTGCCACGCTCCGCGTTGACGGCGGATACTGGTTGCCTCGGTATCCGCCAGCCTAGAAGGCGGTAGATGGGTTGTTAAAGTTTTGATTAGAATAACGCCTTAAACCTCCGGCACCGGGACACGATAGGATTCGGCAGTTTCAACCAACCGGTTCCAGGTTTTTTCTTCGATTGGGATGCCCTCCTTCATGCGTTGGGCGCGACTATGTGCCTCAAATTCGCCGGGGACGTAGATTTCATCCACGCCGGCAAGCTTGTTCGAGGATTTTACCCACTCAACCATATACTCTATTTCCTCCGTGTAGGTGTCGAGATTGATAAAATCCTGTATTTTCATGACGATCATCACAATTCCACTCCCGCCGCGGGTCGGTTCATCGCGGCTACACCCAGCCCACGAGAGACCACCGGCAATTGCATCAATCATGAATCCCAATCCAAAGCCTTTGTGTCCGAATTGAAATCCTCCCAGCGGCATCACCGCCGTGTCCTCTTCCCGGTCGTGAAACGCGCTCGGATCTGTGACTGAGTTGCCCTCCGAATCAATCATCCAGCCCTCCGGCATCTCTTGGTCACGTGCCGATTTGATGGCGATTTTACCGCCGGCAACGACGCTAAGCGTCATATCAAGCATCAGCGGTTCACCGTGCTTGCGAGGGACGGCGATGGCTATCGGATTGGGGGGCAACCGTCGCGACGTTCCCCCGAACGGGTGCATGAAGCGGTTGCCGCCGTTGAGCAGGACGATACCGATCATCCCCTCTTCTGCAGCTTGCGGTGGGTAGGTTCCCATCCGTCCCGCATGACCGCAGTTGTATAGCGCAACCGCGCCCAGCGTCCTTGATTTCGCTTTTTCGATAGCGAGATCCATGGCTTTCTTCGCCGCCACCATGCCGAGCGCATCGTTGACATTGATGACCGCGCTCGCAGGCGTTTCACGGATAGTTTCCATCCTTTCCGCCGACGGTCCCGCTTTCATCGTGTCTATATAAGAGTCGGTGCGCATCACGCCGTGCGAATCGTGACCCATGAGATTGGAATCGCAGAGGTGATCGCTGACAATCCGTGCGTCCTCCTCCACCGCGCCGACCGTAATATAGATGGTGTACACCATCTCCTTAAGTGCTGCGTATGGAACATGAACCATAAAAATTTCTCCCGGTTAATTGGAATCTTAGAGTTTGTTTGAACATTCATTTTTGTAGCACAATTCGCCTCAAAACCAAGGTTTTCATCAGTGGCCACCCTACAGACTTCAGTTTTGTACAAAGTCGAGCTTAGCGTTAGTCAAGTCCTAAAGTAGATTTACAGATTTTTTTACGCATTACTCTTTAAGCATTAATTCTTTGATCACTCGAACACCTCCACCTCTGGCGTGAAGGTCATGTCCTCATCCAACGGATAGATGGGTCGCGGGACAATCTCGTGCCCCAATGTTTTGATGTTGGGACTTGCCGCGCCCGGTACGTCAATGGTCATATTTCGGACTGCCCACTCATCATAATATTCATACGGTGTATGAGGCAGTTTCTGGATAATGACATCAAACGTCTTCGGTTCCTGTCCAAGCGCAGTGTACATCCATCTGTCGCACAGAATGCCCCCCTGCGTGGCGGCGACAATCGTGATATTTCCTGCTCTCAGCACGGCGATCGGCACATCCCCTCTCAGTGAGAGCACCTCCACCGTGACCTCCACATCAATCGGCGTAAATCGGGAATCTTTCGTCCCGCCCAGCGGAACTGTGATGGTAGTGCCAATCCCCGCCTCCATCGCGCGTCTCACCGCCGGTTCATCACGAATGGGGAAAAGTACTCGTCCCGTGTAATCACTTCTGAGGAAGCCCTTGAGAATATCATTACTGGTTCCAGGTGCACCTGAACTTGTGGCATCGGCAGCATCCGAGAAAACAACCGCACCGTTAGCTTTCTTTGCGTTCTCAATTGCCTCCTCCACGCTGTAGAGTACACACTGCATCCGTTCCCGCATATCCCAGAAATTCTGTCCAATCCTCAAAGCCTCGCGTTCCGCCAACTCCCTGTTGTTGTCGGTGACAATGATGATTCTGGATCCCTGTTCCGGGCAATCTGTGGGCGGGTGGCCCAGCATGATGCCTCCAGCCAACACATCGTCCTGATCTTCAAGTCGTTCAAGGTGCCGAATGAATGTGCCGTGCACGCCGGTGGCTGTCTTGAGTTCGTCGCCACGCACCATCGTCGGTGTATAAACGCTCGCAATAATCGGCTTTGCGCCGTCAAGGATGCTCAGCAGCATGGTGGCCGCCCGCTCGCCCGTCTCATACCAGTCAATATGGGGATAGGTATGCAGAATAGACGCCCCTTGCATATGTCGCAGCATACGCCGCGTGACCGTGCCGTGCATATCCAGAGAAATAACGATGGGAACATCGGGCCCCAGGATATTTCGCGCCTCCTGAAGCATATAGCCTTCCGGGTCCTTCTCGATTTCAGCCGCCATCGCGCCGTGCATGGAGAAGTATAGTGCATCCGCGCCCGCGCTGTTTTCCTCTATCGCCTCCAAACATTCGCTGGAGATTCGCTCGAAACACTCGTGGGTGATAGTGCCTCCTGCTCCCATTCCCGCACCGTACGTCGGCACGATTTCCACATCCTCGCGTTTGGCGAACTGGTCAACCGCGCCGTTGAGGACACCTCTGCTGCCGCGAATCAAATCCTCGCCCCGAGTCACGCCAAAGTTCTCATACGTCGTGGGATTGGGGTGAAACGAGTTCGTTTCCTGAAAGTAGTGGGCAACAATGATTTTAGGCATGATGTTCTCCTTGATTCAGGTTCGGGTTCATGATACCGATTCATTCATCAACCGCATCAATTCCGAGTTGGTCCAGGGCTTCCTTTCAAATGAAGATTTTTCAGTCCATCGGTCCTGTACGTTCTATCGAAAAACTGCACTACATCCTTCTTCTTGAATATCACTGCGCGGCACGGTGATAGTAGGGAAGAGATTCATTTGCGTTATTCCTCAATCATTTGTTCAATCTTCGTTTTCAAAACCGGAATATTTGATTGCACGATTTCCCAGACAATCTCAATATTGACATCGAAATATCTGTGAATGAGAATGTCTCTTAAGCCGGCAATCTTCCGCCACTCAACGCTTGGATACTCTTCTCGAAGAAACTCAGGCACTTGTTTGGCAGCTTCACCAATGACTTCAAGGTTACGGATAATCGCATCAAACCGCATCCGATCGGTTTCGAACTCTGAGCGAGTGATTCCCTGCGCGTACGCTTGAATTCGATTGATTGCTTCCAAAATATCTTCAAGGTAAATCTCATAGTCTTGCGACATACTCAACTTCTTTTTCGATGAGCGACTTCAAGCGCGGTTTGACGGAATTAGAAATCACCAGGTCAATCTTTTTCTCAAACAAATCTTCGAGGAAAATCCGTAGCCCCATGTAATTATCGAATGACAATTTCTCAAATTCTACGAGCAGGTCAATGTCACTGTCCTCATGAGCGGCATCTTTGACATAAGAGCCGAATAGTCCGAGCCATTTCACACTGTATTCTCTCAGTGTATCTTGGTGCTTAAGAAGCGTCTGTTCAATTGCGTTTTTTGACAAGATGTTCGGCTTCATTTTATCCGTATAGGGAATGCGATAAAAATTCCTCTGAGTTCATTAAATCCCGATTTTTCCGCTAATCTGTGTTTTCAAGACAAAACTCGATTTGGAAGCGTTTACACGGTGCACTTCATTGGCTAAGGCGCAGCATCCACTTGACCATCTCCCTTCGTATCGTTTGAAGGTCGCCGGAAGGATCGATTGTTTTCACCCATTCCTTCGCTTCTCTTGCCAAGATGTCTTTGTCGCCCGTGGCGCTCTCAATGGCTTTCAGAAGTGTCGTCAGATAGCGTACATCGTCCACTCCCTCTCGGAAACCCTCCCACTGGATGGTGTCTATCACGCCATCTACGGTCGGATACGCGAATACATGGTCACGAAAGGTCTCGTGGTCGTCATCAACATAAATGTCGCCAAAGTTATGCTGATAGGCGTAATTCATTGCCCCGTCATACCCAGCCTTCCAGAGCGCGAGTCCATAGTTGCGCCGGTAGGTTTCGGGTTCTTCAACCCCTACCTGAGGATTGGCGTAACTGAAGATGCTGTGTTCCAGGCTGTGCCATTTTTTTGCTTCACTGGGGTTGAACGGCCCATTAAAAACGGCTAGATTGAGTAAATCTCCCACGAGTTCGAAGGCGCCCGACGCGCAAGCCGCAAAGACCTTCACGCCTGCCTCGTGTGCCGCTTTGAACGAGGCACGCTCACTCTTCAGCACCTCGCCGCTCGCCTCGTCAATACCGTAAATATACAATTCCTTGATTCCGTGTCTGCGGACGTGAGCGAGACCGGAACGCACTCGCTCTTTAAGCGTTTCTAGATCCTCCGGAGAAGTATATCCTCTAGTCTGCAAGCCCAAAGTGTAGAATGGATCTACCGCAATGCCCGCCTGCTTTCGCAACTCGATCGCACGGTCAAGGAGTTGCGGGTTGTCGAAATCTTGATGGCAGGTTGGATGCGTGATGCCGTGATCCTTCAGGTTGCGCATCTCTGCCAGGTACTGCTTGGGAGATTTCCACTTTGAACCGATACTCCGCTTCAAATCTTCCGCCAACCTCCCACGATAATAGATGGAGTAGCGGAGGGCAGGTCGCTCCAATGTGAACGGGAGCACTTCAACCGTGAACGGCAGTATCATCTCCGGGGCATTTTGCACGCTCAAAGTGATCTGACTTGTGTAAGTCCCCGGCGATGTTCCTTCAGGTACGTGAACCGTAACCCAAAATTGCTGCGTCTCCCTGGCTGCGATAAACACAGGTTGTAGTTCGCGGGCGTCCACAGGTGCCTTAGCATCCCGCAGCATATTGCGTTTGGTCTCATCCTCTACACGAACAAAATCTGCATCTTTGAGGAGAAGTTCTGGCGTCAGTGTGGGATGTTGCACGTCAGCGACCCCCACTCCCGCCTGCCACCAGCATTTCACGATGTGTACCTCGATCTGCACAGAGGGCAGCGTAAACTCGCCGGACGTAGCGGCGCCCCGTTCCACGGTAACGTCCTGTAACGCTTTGAACCCGTAAATTGCAAAACTTGCAGGCTCATACTCGCCGGGACACGCCGATATAGATAACTCCGTCCCGACGATTCCGGGCACGGGGAACTTATTTGGCAGAACCTTCTCGTTGCTGATGGGATCGATAATCCAGACGAGATACGGAAACCTCGGGTAAGCTTCTGCATACGCCGCCAGAGATCCGTAGGTGGCGTGAGCTTTCTCAAGACGCCGCAAAAGTTGCCTGACTGAGCTAACGGCAGCCGGGGTGGGTTTACGCTGTAATTCTGCAAGTTGAGTTTCAACGTGCGACCGCGCCTCGTCACGATACTGATGCAACCGTTGCCAATACCCCTTCATTTCTCCTGAGACTAGAGCTGGAAAGGTAATCTGAACTGCGTCTATCTCGTCAGCCAGTTCTGCGAATCGCCTCCCGAGTGCGCGTACAACTTTTTGTAGGGGGGCTTCTCGCTCCGCTTTAATCTGCCCTATGCGAGCCTTAAGTTCAGCTTCGTAGCTGTCCGCAAGCGCCGCCTCAACTTCCATATCGTCAACGTAGAAGACCGTTCGTCCTTCGTCATCGGGCGGTCCCGTGAAAACGGTGATTGCCTGAATATAGGCGGCATCGCCCGGCGTCCCAAGGCTGGTTGATTGCCACGCTGTCCATCCATCCCGCAGTTCGCGGACTTTAACGCCACTTACTACGCTGCCCATAGTGCCGGCTTCCGGAACAGTTATGGCGTGGCCAAATCGTACGGCGCCACGCTCGACATACAATTTACCCCGAACAACCGGGTTGCCGTAGAGAGGAATCATTAGCAGCGCTGACGCCCAGTCCATGCTCGTGCCATCTAGCCAAGTTACGTCAACCTTGAACGAGCGCTCCCCCGTAGCCGCCCGCTCTTGAGAAACGCCAATGAAGTTGACCTTATAACTGCCATTTGTGTACATCAAGGTCATCGTGCCGTCAGCCTCGAATCCTTCGCTAAAGGCAATCTTCCGCTCCGGTTGCGTTGTAGCTGCATCCAATCGAAGCTGCACCATCGAAGAATCTTCCTCCGTCCATACGATTGCCATTAGAACGAACACACGCATCAATCGCCGAATTCCCATCTTCCTCACTCACTGCGCGTCCGGACGGTACCATGCAAGGATAGTCTGTCGCCCGTAACCCACAATAGCCACTACAAACCGCCAGCAGGAATCGCAAATAAGTATCAACCACGCCCGTTAGGCATTCCCCTTCTGATAGAAATCCTTAAACGCCTTAATAACCGTGTAAATATCTTCTCTGCTGACATCCAAGTGAATTGTCAGACGGATTGATGTGCCTCCTGATATCAGAATGCCTCTGCCCTTCATAAATTCTGACAGTACCGCTGAATCCGAGTCGGTAACCCCAATGTATACCATGTTCGTCTGCGTAGGCGGGAAATTGACGGTAACTTCGTCAATTTCATCGATGCCTTCAGCCAAAAGAGCCGCGTTCACGTGATCTTCCTCAAGCCTATCAACCTGCTTGGTCAGTGCGAAGATGCCGGCAGCCGCGAGTATCCCTGCTTGTCGCATACCGCCGCCGAGCACTTTACGCCATCGTCGGGCCTCCTTTATTACGTCGGCTGTCGAGCAGAGCACAGATCCGACGGGTGCGCCTAATCCCTTTGAAAGGCAGAAGGAGACGGAATCGAAATTACAGGCGATCTCATTCACAGGAACCCTTTGCTTCACGGCGGCGTTGAACACGCGAGCGCCATCAAGATGAAGTTTCAGATTCCGTTCCTGCGCGAACTTTCGCGCTTTGCGAAGGTAGTCGAGAGGCAGGGCAATCCCTGCCCGTGTGTTCTCAAGGCATAACAGTTTGGTCCGGGCGTAATGAAAATTGTCGGGTTTGATGGCGTTATCAACTGCGTCCAAATCCAGTGTGCCGTCGGGTTCAAAATCGAGAGGTTGCGGCTGGATGCTGCCCAACACCGCGGCACCGCCGCCCTCTGCCTTGTAGGTGTGGGCATCCTGTCCGACGATATATTCGTCACCCCGCTGACAATGCGCCATTATCCCCAATAAGTTGCTCTGCGTGCCGCTGGTGGCAAATACGGTTGCTTCCGTCCCCATGGTTTCCGCCGCTAGTGCCTCCAAGCGGTTGACAGTTGGATCTTCCCCAAGAACGTCGTCACCGACTTCAGCCGCCGCAATCGCAGCGGCCATACCCTCTGTAGGTCTGGTGGCTGTATCACTCCTCAGATCAATGTCTTTCATGTTATTCCTCAATAATGTCGGACTTAGGCAGTTGACGGTTCAAACAGAGATTGCCTTCAATCTATAATCGAAAATCGACACTACGAACCTGCCTGTGTAATGAATTGTGCTACTCCCAACAACTCGTGCTCTCTTAGAAATACTCAAGGCTATATGTAGTTTTTGGAGTAAGGAGTGCGGTTGCTGCCTGTATAGTTTCCGCGCTCGGCGCCTGCACGAAATCGTGTTCCAAGAGGTCTGTCAGACTCGGTTCACCTAGAATCGCCTGCGAAACCTGCTGGATGTCCAATTTCAAGTCGCCGGATTCCGTTGGTTCAACCTCCACGCCTTCCGGAGAAAAAGACACCCGCCAAGGCCCACGATTGGCAGGTAGAATCTCATCGTCAATTGCCATGGTGAACGTTCCCGACTGCTCCGTCGACAGCCCCCTCAGAACGCCCGGCACATCCAGTACCCGAAATAGGGATGGGTTGGCTAATTTGGTCGTCATGCCGCGGGTGAACCACTCCGATGACAGAAATGGCCCATTCGACGGTTCGGGCCAACTGATGGTCGTGAAATTTATGCCTACACCAGCCAGCGTTGAGAGCAGTGACTGATACCCCTCCGGCGTTGACCACACAAATTCGATTGCCTCCAGGTCCATATCTCTGCCCATCCCGATGGAACTGTGCGTGAACCGAATAACCATGTAGGCTTCCACGGGATTGCCCGCTGCATAGACACGCGCCGGACTGCCTTGTGCCGCCTTAATTCGGGACCACCGAAAACTTTTCCGCATCGCCATCCCGGAATACTTGAAGGAGAATTTTTCATAGGCGGCATTCAGCTCGGACCACGCCTCCTCGGGTACCAGTGTTATATCTTTTTCGGATTCAGCCACATCCCACTAGCGAACGGGTAGCGGGCACTCAAGCCGTGGAAAGCGAGCGACCGGACACGAGATGCGATAATCTCGACCACAACACTCCCAACCGTACCTCCGATAGAAGACCTCATGAGAGGCGCGCAGATTGGTGATATGCTGGCCAGTTTCGTGCATATGTTGCACGGCATGTGTCATCATTGCGCGTCCCACGTGGCGTTTCCGATCCTCCGGTGCAACGGCAACCGCGCTTATGCCGCCGCAATTAAAGAGCGCTCCCCTGCAGGTGACCGTCGTTGAAAGGATTCTATATGCGCCAGCCACTCGATCATTTGCTATCGCCACGAACGTCTCCTCGTCCTCCAAAGGAATCGTTCTCTCGGGCGGATACGGGGCACCACCTCGGAAGGCGACAGACCATATCATCCGAGCTCGATCCTCGTCTTCCTTCCGGTATTCTCGAACCAATGCCGTCATGCGGTCATTCTCCTTATTGTGTGTTACATGACCATCACTACAGATATAGTAGCACCATTTGCCTTGCGTCAATGTTCCCAGAGGGTGATAGGTAGCAGCAACTCAAATAACCAAACATGGCCTTGCCATCGATTTTTCAAGCAGGCTCTTGGTGCAAAAATGATTTTGGCATCTCACACTTCTAGCTCTTTTTGATTAGCTTCTGGAATGACCGAAGTTCTCGAGGTGGATCCATTTGGCTGCCGTAGTCGCTCCAAGAGACCTCTGCAACGTAGATGTCACCTTTCGAGTCAACCGCGATTCCGTGGGGCGAGTAGAATCTGCCGGGTTCGTCACCGTAAGATTGGTCGCTCAATTGTGACAAGATATTGCCCTTGAGATCCATGATGGTCACGCGAGGCCCTAGATTCGTGCCGGTACGGTTGCTCCCGAGTCCGCAGAAATATTCTCCGACGTAAATCAGCGGTTCATCTTTCATGTCGAAACAGATGCACGCCGCACGCGAAAGATTGACCCACTGCGTTTCGTACTTGCCGTTTGGGTTGAACACCTGTATACGGTGGTTCTCACGGTCTGCAATGTAGACCCAACCGTCCTTGTCTACGATGATGTTGTGAACAATATTGAATTGTCCCGGTCCCGTGCCGGATTCGCCCCAAGAGAATAGGTGTTTTCCGTCAGGCGAAAATTTATGCACCCGAGCATTCGCGTAACCGTCTGTGACATACAACCCTCCGTCACGTGGATCGATGGCGCTGTGCGTCGGCAAATTGAACGGAATGCCGCTCATCGCGGGCGAAGGGTTGTTCGCTTCGCCCAAGGTTAACAACAGTTTTCCGTCGGGGGTAAATTTGCGAACCGTGTGGTCGCCGTTGTCAACGCAGTAGACCATGTCATCAGGTCCGATGGTGACACCGTGCGGATTCCCGAATATACCGTCGCCCCATGTACGGAGGACGTTTCCATCGGAGCCTAATACGACCATCGGGTGAGTGCCACGATTGAAGACGTAGACGTTGTCTTTTTCATCCACGGCGACAGCCGTAGCTTCTTTGTAGGTCCAGTTCTCTGGCAGATTTCCCCAGTCATTCCCGGACGTTTCATAGCTATAATCTTCGTTGCCTAGAGTAACCATATATTCCCTCGCAGGTAAATCGTTGTGCTGAAGTTATTCTAAAGCGACTCGGAAGAGTGGAGGTTGCCTTCCAACCTTGCCTCCCTTCCAGTCTCCGAGTCTTACCCATGCCGCAGCATGCTGAAAATATAAAGTTCGTCTTGAAACTTGGGTAAGAACCTGTTTTTAATCGGCAGATGTTTAACTCATATTCCGCTCATTCGGCGTCAAAATCCTCAGGCTCTCAAGAACTCTGTATTGAGATAGACACTCGCAAAGACGAATTTGGGACATTAAGCAGGTTCTTTGCTATCATGGTTCTGGAAATCAATCTCATCAAGGGTCTTTGCATTGAGTGCTTTCTCAAAGAGCGAATCAAGACGGGAGAGATTGCATATCAAGGTAATCTGATTGATAACAGATTCAGGAACGGAGTTGAACCGCGATCGAAGCAGTTTGAGAACGGCTGCCTGTTTCGCTTGTGTAGCACCTTCTTCACGCCCTTGTTCTTGTCCTTGTTTTCGTCCTTGTCCGAGGCCCTGTGCTTTGCCGCGTTCAATGAGATGCTCAGCCATTGTTTGTGCCATGGGTTCCAATTCCTCTCTGTCTGAGGGTCAATGGTTGTACTGCGAGATTCAAATAGACGGTCTTCAAAGCCATTTGCCCAGAAAATCATCCTCACGGACGAATCGCGCATATTTGCACGGTTTTTAGCTGTCGTGATTTTGCAAATTAATCTCATCAAGCGTCTTTGCGCTCAGTGCTTTCTCAAAGAGTGAATCAAGATGGGAGAGATTGCGTATCAAGGTAATCTGGTTGATAACAGATTCAGGAACGGAGTTGAACCGCGATCGAAGCAGTTTGAGAACGGCTGCCTGTTTCGCTTGTGTAGCACCTTCTTCACGCCCTTGTTCTCGTCCTTGTTCTCGTCCTTGTTCTCGTCCTTGTTCGAGGCCCTGTGCTTTGCCGCGTTCAATGAGATGCTCAGCCATTGTTTGTGCCATGATTTCTACCTCCTCTCTGTCTGTTGGATTCTGGATATGCTGATCGACGAGTGTGCTCAATTCTCCGTGTTCTTCAACCGGACGGCGATGTAGGATTAACAACAGCAGATACGCAATCGCCCGTTGCCGTTGCTGTGTTTGTTCGTGGTCAAGAGCGTTCATCCGCGACATCGCTTCAATTAACGCGCTGCGCAACGCTTCCTTCGTCGCATCTTCCTGTTGTAGAACGGCTAACAACCATCCGAGTGGATGGTCAGTTTTGGTTAAGTTCGCTTCGTCTGTTTCTTTTACGCTCAGAAACAGCGTGTCAAATTTCGGTACAAATCTAGAAAGCACATCGGGCGTGCCCATTATTTCCTCAAGGGACAACGGGGTATTCCAACTGCGGTCCCCAGTGTAAAACACAATCGGGAGAATCGGACGGAAACCCCACTTACTTCTGGGAACATCCCTCGATTCCCACTCCCTACGTTGGGAATCCCAAATCTGGGTCATGTAAAGCAGTACTCGAAACCCCATTGTCGAATCAACCGTAGACTGGTGTTCAATGAGGATATAGATTAACAAGTCGTCCGTTTCCGATTCATTACGAAACGGGACGCTAACCACAATGTCGGATTCCTGCTCTCGCAGGTTGTCGAGAATAAAACTCCTGCTGATGTGTGTCATTCGACTAAAATCAATCCGCTCTACTAACTCGGATGCGACGATTTCTAACAATCCTCGGACGTTCTCGTTGTCTTGGAATAGCCATCGTGTGCTACGGTCAGGGAAGTGTTCAATCGGAATGTCAAAAAAACTAAGTATTTCCGGTTCTTTAGCCATAATCCCTTCACATTTAAAACGGGCTCTAAGATAATACAGCGTGTTTCAGCGCCGTCTTGTATCGTGGACGGGGTTCAAGATGCGTTCAATTAACCCGCTGTCGGGTGGGAGAGACCGAGAATCTGACGCGCTTCGTCGGGGGTCGCGACTTCACGCTGTAACTGCTCGACCAAATTCACGGCGACTTCAACCATTTCAGCGTTGCTTTTGAGCAGAACCCCACGGCGCAGATAGATGTTGTCCTCAAACCCAACACGGATGTGGCCACTTAGAAGTGTGCCCATCGTAATCATCGGCAACTGTGACCGGCCAACACCCAAGACAGACCATTGGGCATTAGGTGGCAACTGTTTTACCATTGCCAGCAGATGCTCCGGTGTGGCTTCAATCCCCCACCCGGCACCCATGCACAGTTGGACAAACAGCGGTTCATCAAACAATCCCTCATCAATCAACTGGTGCGCCTGCGCCATGTGACCGAGATCGAATACTTCGATTTCGGGCTTAACGCCGTATTCCCGCATCCGCTTTGCCGCGGCGGTCCCCCACTCGGGCGGGTTGAGAAACACGCCATCCCCAAAGTTCATAGAACCCACATCAAGTGAGCAGAGTTCAGGTTTTAACGTCACTGGCTCAAGGCGTTCCTCAATGATGTTTTTGCCCGGTATATTTCCACCGCTAGTCGTGAGGTTGATTGCAATATCGCAACGCTCCCGAATTCGATCGACCACCTCTTTGAAGAGTTCAATCCTTGAGCACACGATTCCTGTCTCGGGGTCACGAACATGGATGTGCGTAATCGCCGCACCCGCTTTGCAACATTCGATTGCCGCATCCGCAATTTCCTTTGGGGTGTACGGCACGGCCGGATTCTTGTCCTTCATGGGCCCTGAACCGCACACCGCCACCGAGATAATCGTTTTGTCCATAGCTGTTCACTCCCAATAAGACTATAAAACTTTTCCGAGTCGACCTAGGCATCCGTCGCACTGCTGGAGCTAAAGCGAGGGCATCTTTCCAATCTTCCACCTTAGTTTTTGGCCATTCCACCATCGACATTCAAGGTTTGGCCCGTGATGTTCATCGCATCTTCGGAGACCAGAAACGCGACAGCGCGTCCGAGATCCTCGGCGGTTTGCTCCCGCCTCATAGGGGTCGCTCGGAACATGTCAGGGTATTTACCGTGGGCAATACCGACGAACCATTCTCTAGAGTCCTGACCTTGAAACTCTGGAATATTCTCGACCATACGTTTAGAAATGCCTCTCCACGCATCTGTATATACGATGCCCGGGCAAACGCAGTTCACGTTGATGTTATGAGGTCCAAGTCGTTCGGCAAGCGTCTGGGTGTAGCTAATCAAACCTGCCTTCACCGCACAGTAAGCTGGCGGGACGAAACGCGCCATGTTTTTCAATGATGGCGTAAACCGACCGGCGATTGACGAGACGTTCACAATTTTGCCGCTATTCTGCTCTATGAAATGCGGTGCGACAGCTTCACACATCAAAACGGATGCCCTGAGGTTCTGTTCATAGGTGCCATCCCACAGGGCTTCAATTTTTGCGAGCGGGCCGGTGCCAACTTCCTTTGGTGTCGCACGTCCACCACCCACATTGTTAACAACGATGTCGAGCTTGCCACAGGTGTCGAGGGTTTCTTGAACCACACGCACGATTGTATCCGCTGTCGTAATGTCGGCCGGCATGGCTACCGCTTTGCGGCCAACTGCACGCACCGCATCAGCGGTGCTATTGGTTGTTTCTTCACGGAAGGAACTCACGACGATATCAGCACCTTCCTCGGCAAGACAGAGGGCAATGGCGCGGCCAATCCCGCGTCCCGCAGCTGTTACGATTGCCACTTTTCCATCTAATTTCATAATATTCCTCACTCGTTACCGATCTCTGTTCGCTCTAGGCTGTCCCGGAAGAATCAAATACGACAAGCGACCTCGCCACATTGCCCTTCTCCAACGCGTCGAAACCGGTGTTAATCTCGGACAGTGGCAAGCGCATACTAATCATCTCGTCAAGTAGCAGTCGCCCATCCATGTACAGGTTTGCCAAGCGCGGAAAGTCCACTCGGGGACGGCTCATGCCGTAGGAAGTGCGTACGATTTCACGTTCCCCCATCAAGATGTGGAACGGCAGCGTGACCTCTTCCCCAAACGGCGTTTTGCCGAGTAGGACAATCTTCGCGCCGGGGCGTGAGGCCTCTAATGTTTGCCGAATCGAGATATTCTGGCCAGCGGCTTCAATCGCATAATCAGCGCCGCGCCCTTCGGTAAGCTCTCGCACAAACACGACGGGGTCATCTTTCGTAGCATCTACAACATGTGTCGCGCCAAATTTCTGAGCCCATTCCAACTTCAGGGGATTGACGTCCACACCCACAATAATCGAGGCGCCGGAGATACGAGCCCCTTGCACGGCACTGAGCCCCACAGCGCCGCAACCGCTCACCACCACACTGGTCTCCGGTTTGATACGAGCGGCATGAACGGCACCCCCGTATCCAGTCATAACCGCGCAACCAAGCAACGCCGCGCGGTCGAGTGGAAAATCCTTTCGCAGCGGCACGGCTGCCTGTTCAGGGATGACGTTATACTCGGCGTGCGATGACACAAGGCTGTAGTAATAGACTGGCTCTCCGTCAAGTGACATACGCGTTGTTCCGTCGAATAGCACCCCATTTCCACCGGCGGACTTCGCCACCTCGCACAGGATTGGCTGACCGTGGTCACAATAAAAACAGTGTCCACAATTTGGACTCCATGAACACGCCACGTGGTCGCCGACTTTCACCCGAGTGACCCCCGGTCCGACCGACTCAACCACGCCAGCGCCTTCGTGGCCAATCACGGCAGGTAGGTTCACCGGCTGGTAGCCGTGCATGGTTTCCCAGTCCGTGTGGCAGAGTCCGCTGGCGGCGATTTTTACGCGAACCTCACCCGGACCGGGGGCGGCGATGTCCAAACTTTCGATTGAGAGCGTGCTTGGTGTCGAGTGCAGTACGGCAGCCTTCATCTTCATGATGGCGACCTCCTTTTCCTAAACAGCGAGAGGAGTTACAGGATTGGAGTTTGTCGATGGTCGTAGATAACCCATTACGTTTGAACCACCGGTGACGAGGTGAAAAGCGTGCTATTCTGCCGCCGATGGTCTCCACGATTTCAACTGCTTCCGCCAGACCCGATCTACCTCACCCCGAATCGCCTGCACATCCTTCCAGCGGTCACCGAAGACGGACAGAAAATACCCGCCCGCTCCCTGCTCTGGACAGACAAACATTTCCCTGCCCGGCTCAGCCGCCTGTAGCCAGCACTCGATAACCTGTTCGGCGAATTCTAGCCAATCTAGAAACTCCGGTGTGAGCTTCCCACCTCGTCCGAGTGCAGGCACTTGGCAATGATGGCCATTAAACGGTCGGAAATGGAACTGCTGCGCATACTGGATTAGGTCTATTCGCTCTGCCAAGCGATCCCAGTAAGGCGGTGAAAGATGCTTGATGACTGCCGGATGCGAGAAATCCCACGTCATTTTCAGTAGGCGTTTCTCCTCCTTCTCAAACCCTTCCGCCAGTGCATAAGCCTTCTCCGGGGTCTCGGTACACGTATCGCGGTGAACCTCAATGGCGACATCCATCTCCAACTTGACCGACTCCTCCATAACTCGGCGTGCTGTAGCCACTGCTCGCTGAGTAGGCGTATCATGGTCGAGTAGCTGCACATTCACGCACCGCGCATTAGCCGCCTTAATCGCCCTGAGCTTCGGTCGAATCTCCTTTACGGTTCCTATATCGACGGTGGCAGCGAAGAGAAGTCCATGTTTTTCGACATGCTCGGAGGTGATGTCTGGCACCCGTCCACAGAACCCATCAAAGCCAGCCTTCTTAATCCGCTTGATTTTCTGGTCAATCGACCATTCTCCATTCTTTCCACCGTAGTCAGTCAAGGTCCAAAGGGTAGCCATGTGCTGAATCTTCGGCCGTTTGATTTTCTTTGGATCGTCATTCTTCCTGTTTTCCTTAGCCATCAATATCTCCTTAAGTATGTAAAATCTTTCGATGCTGCATGACAGCGATAGAGCAACACTATCTCTCGTTGCCCTTACTAGTACAGCTTGGCGTAATTGCCGAATGAGTTAACGGTAGGTGCGATTTCCTAATCGCACCGTCAGTTAAGGTACAGTTTAAGTGGACGTATAAAGGGCGCCCCTTAGACGTTTAATTCACTTAATTATTTCCGCCAATGTGTACTAGCAAATTCGACTTTGAAAATTATAACATCTTTCCGAAAAGTTAAGAATAAAAATCGACAGCTACCACAAAGCAATCTTACCCAACGCCGGCCCGTAGGTTGGGTTGAACACAGTGAAACCCAACTCCAAGCTGATGTAACGCCTTGTATAGTCGAATCCATTCATATTTACACATATTTAGGTAGGTGCGGTTTCCAACCGCACCTACGAGACAGGATAAATACCGGTTCGGTTAGGAAACCGAACCTACCGCAGTGTATAAATTACTATTGGTTTTACGATAGTAGCGATCTCCAAATCGCGACTTTAATTCACGTCATATATGCGCTGTCATTTTAGAGGAATGGTGTTATCACTGTTTTTTCCTATTCAGATCTGGTATAATTTTCAATGCTCGGTCACATCCCTAAATACCCGATGAGTCGGGCTACTATAATGTGATGCGCGTAAGTCCTCGACCTTTCAGAACATAGCAGAAATAGTATTTGCCACTATAACTGAACTAAAGATTTACAAATTGTAGCCAGACACATAGGAAAACGAAAAGCATGAAAGCGACGATTGCAGTATTAGAAGGCGACGGAATCGGTCCCGAAATTATGGCGGAGGGACTGAAAGTCCTTAATGCCATAGCAGTTAGATACAACCACGATTTTGAATATAAACGATGCGCGTTCGGTGCTGCCGCCTACTTTACCGAGGGATCAGCATTTCCAGACCAAACCCAGGCAGTATGTGACGAGGCCGATACTATCATCAAAGGGCCGGTTGGGATTGCCGTTCAAGAAATGAACAGGATTCCTGCTGAGGAGCGGCCTGAGTTAGCGGTGCTGGAATTACGCGAACGCTACACGACTTACGCCAATTATCGGCCCGCAAAACTGCCTGCATCTTTGGCTGACTTCTCGCCTCTTCGTGAGGAACGTTTGGGAACAGGCATTGACATTCTCATGATTCGAGAACTCACGGGGGATATATACTTTGGCAAAAAGCGAGAGGGAAAGGCCACCGGAATGCAGTTTGCCCAGGATGATTGTGTCTACACGGAGGAACAGATTAGGCGCGTTGCAACGACTGCCTTTGAAGAGGCGCGTAGTCGGAATGTACGCCTCACCAACATTGATAAAGCGAATATACTTGCCACCTCAAGGTTCTGGCGCGAGATCGTGGAGGAGACCGCCCGTTCATTTCCGGACGTACCACTCCAGCACATGTTGGTAGACAATGCGGCGTACCAGCTCGTCATTGATCCAACACAATTCAACGGCGTGATGTTACTTGGGAATATGAACGGTGACATCTTGAGCGATCAAGCAGGCGGAATCATCGGATCTCTCGGTCTTATGCCATCAGCCTGCGTGGGCCCCGAAAAAGTTTTCGTAGAACCTGTGCACGGTTCAGCGCCGGACATTGCGGGAACCGGACAAGCTAATCCTTATTCCATGATTGGCAGTGCCGCCTTGATGCTTGAAAAAGGACTTGGGCTGAAGGAGGAATCTAATCTGATCTGGGACTGCCTTTTTAGTGTCTTTGAACAGGGGTATGTTACGGCAGATCTTGCCGCGGCGGTGAAACAGGGAACGGTGCTTTCTACTTCGGAGTTTGGGGATCGCGTAGTAAGTGCGATACAGTCAGCTTGAGTTCTGCTGTTTAAGCAAGTTTCAAGAGTAAGCTTCATAGGACTTACGCAACTCGGTTTGTAGTAGCACAATTCACTGCGCGTCTTCTGTAGGAGCGAGTTTTGCTCGCGACTCGAGGTCGCGCCGGGAGATCGCTCCTACAGTAGGTTTGTAGTAGCGCAATTCATTGCGTCCTTAGTCTAGACCGGGGTAGAGAACGCCTCCACAACCAAAAAAATTAGATGCGATTTCCCCGAATTCAATGCAACTGCCACTTGAATCGCCACGGGGGCAATCCACAAATGTTATTACTTGACCGCTAACTCGCGTTTCATCCGTTTGGCGGTCTTAATCTGAACCTCGAATTGTGGTAAATCACCAGCCTTTTCCAGAAAAAGGTCTAGATACAATTGGGTCATGCCCGCATTGCCCTCCTCCTTGCACAACTGACTGAGCCGGTAATAAACCTCCGGATCGGCTGAGTCGAGCGATAACGCTTGTTCATACGTGCGAATCGCTTGGTCAAGCTGCCCTGAATCTTGAAATGCTTCACCCAAGCTGACGTGTGCGTCCGCGTCGCTCTCATCTAGACTAATTACCCTCTCGTAATTCTCGATAGCAACCTCAAACTCTGCCTGCGCGTGATAAGCCGCCGCTAAATTATAGTAGGCGTCATGGAATTCCGGGTCAATTTCGATTGCCTCACGATAGGCTTTCACCGCTTCCTCAAATTCATCCTCACTGTCGTAAGCGTACCCCAAATTGTTATAGAACGCTGGATTGTCCGGCTCCACTCGAATCGCCTCCCGGAACGACTTAACTGCCTGGTCATTTTGCCGCAAGCTCAGGTACACCAATCCAAGGTGGTTATGAGTTTGCGCGTTCTCGTCATCAAGGCTCACTGCAGTCCGGAACGCCTCAATCGCCTTTTCGTGCTCACCCATATCATGGTAGACTTTCCCGAGTTGAAAGTGTCCCTCCGCGTCCTCTGGCGTTAAACCCATTCCCATTCTAAGTTTGAACGCTTCGCGTTTAAGTTGCTCTTGTCGTTGCGTGGCTTCATCGGGCGGCTGGCAACCTGAGAATATGAGCCAGGCGCTGAGCACAATACGAATCGAGGTGTGTAGCCGATTAGACGGTGGTGTAAGCATGATGATTATCTGATTGGCGACAGAGAGCAGGTAGACTGTGGTCACATTTTGGTAGGAACAGATAAGTGGGCGAGAACTCGAATCTGTTGGTCCACGGATTTTGAGGAGTTGTATAGCCCTGACAAGCACACAACTGGCTGAAGTATCACTCGCTTCTTGGACGGGATATTACGGCACCCAGCGCAACACGTCACTAAGCGGCTTTCGAGGCGAATTTCCAATCTCAGCCGGATAACCCGTATAGAAAAAGCCAATGATATATTCACGTTCGCCATCAATACCGAGCAAATGATAAGTGTTCGGCTCCATGGTAATCTTTCCTGTACTCCACTGCATACCAACACCCATCTCCCAGGCGACGAGCTGGACGTTCATCATGGCACAGCAGGCAGCCGCATAATCCTCTCGACGCTGTTGTTCGTCACCGTCCTGAATGCAGGAAACCGCGATGATGGTGGGTTTTGACATCAATTTCTGAAATCCGGCTTCGCCAATTTTCACCCTGTTTTCTGCACTGACGTGATCTGCCGCTTTCTCTATTTGAATCCCTCGATACCGTTCTGCGAGGGTCAGTTTTGTTTCTTCGCCGACGACCGTGAATCGCCACGGCTCAGTGAGTTTGTGATTGGGTGCGAAAATCCCGAAACCCAAGATTTTCTCAATGACCTCGTTCGGTACTGGATCTGTCTTGAACCTAAAAATCGTGCGACGTGACATAACTGTCTCTGAAACTGTCATGGTCAGATAGCCTCCAACTAAAGTTTGTCTTGTTGCGGACGTTCAATCCGAGAACGTTAGCTAAATACCTAATTCCTAGGTTCTGTTGACATTTCATCGTCAGCAGATGATCGAGGAAGGCATAAATAGGTTCGCTCATATAATAAAATTGGGCAAAGCAACCGAGTTTGTGTTAAGTCAGGGCGGGGCAAGAAGATTCCTATCGCACTCGCTGTTCGCTCGCTTGATGTCATTTGATCCCCGCCCCTACGGGTTCGCTTTGTGCTTTGCACGTTCTTTTGACTTGTGCACACAACTTAACCCGTAGGAGGGATGGGCGAAGGAACCAAGGCCCGGTTAGGCATGCACCGGAATCCGTAGGGGTTGGGTCTCCCAACCCGTTGGGTGCCTCCCTCGAATTACGCACACGCCTAACATAAATGTCAACAGAACCTAATCTGTCTCAAACCCAGCCAATTAACCTCAAGTATGCTTTCCATATCTCCTCTCCCCAGAAGAGATTCAGCACTGCCGCAATCGCCAAAAATGGACCGTAAGGAATCGGATGCTGTCGATTGCGCTCAGTAAATAGAATCAGCAGCACCCCTACGATTGATCCGATAAGCGCGGATAGGACAACCACAATCAACAGGTGCGGCCACGTGCCGAGAAACAGCCCAATCAGCGCCATCAACTTGATGTCTCCACCACCCATTGCTTCTTTGCGAAAGATAGCCTTTCCGAGGATAGCTATTAACTGCATAACTCCACCCCCTGCAAGCGCCCCGATCAGATGTTCAAGAAGGTAATACCAGTCCTGTTGTTGCGCGAATATGACGACAGTTATGCCTAGACCCAGCAATAGCCCGATGGCGATAATGGCATTGGGGATGATGTACCATCGCGCGTCAATCCACGAAATCGGCACGAGTAGCGTAACGAAAAGACACCCTTGGACGAAATCTAGCGTTAAGCCGAACCGATAGTACATAAACAGAAACAACCCGCCCGTCATCAATTCGACGAGCAGGTATACAATCGAAATTCGGGTTTTGCAGTGCCGACACCGCCCACGCAGGAGAATATAGCTTAGGACAGGAATGTTATCGTAAAACCTGATCGACGCCTGACATTCGGGACAGATCGACCGTCGGGGAGAGTTTACGGAAAGCCCATCGCGTGGGATACGGTAGATGCAGACGTTCAGGAAACTGCCGATTAGCAGACCAAGCGCGAATATCAAGAACGGCGCTACTTCCACCAATACTTGGCTCCTTCCTCTGGACTCTCATGATACACACGGCTTATCTCCGCAACGCCTCCATGTCTATATTTTTCCGGTACGCGGGGATGATTGGCAGAAATACACACCTTATAGATATCCGGCAAAAGTTGATAGCTCCCGCCCCACGGTGTTTTGGGAAGGTCTTCAAGGTAGCTTCCTTTCCAGCCTTCAAGACCAGGATTGGTAACCAAATCCTCCAGCTTCGTAGGATATTCGTTCGTATGCTTGTGAAACTTCCCGATCGCTCCGGCAATCATGTCCACGTCGTTATCGGCAGGCAGGACTTTCCAGTCATATTCTAGATAGGCTGGTATAGAGAGGGCGGCAACAAGAATGACTATCCCGACCAAAATGAGTAACTGGGTTCGAGTCATGCCGGCGGCGCAGGTCCCGAGTTTGTTTTTTGCGTTATTCAGAGTATGGTTCATCATCTGGACGTTTGATGTTATATTTGGCGAGTTTTTTGTAGAAGTTACTTCTCTCAATTTTCAATTGCTCCGCGGTTTGTTTTACATTCCAGTGGTTAGCTTCAAGCGCTTGAAGAACGAAACTCTTTTCGGCCTCATCGACCATCTTTTGCAACGAGCTATTTGATTGCGGTTGAAGACTGATAGGCGCTGCGTCAATGCCTGTTGCAGCCTCACGCGTGACTGGCAAAACAGCGGCGACATCATCGGACACGATGATTTCACGAGGCACCATTATAAGCAATCTCTCGACGATGTTCTTCAACTCCCGAATATTGCCGGGCCAATCGTAAGATTGCATGACGCGCATTGCAGATGAGGCAAGCGTCTTAGGCGAGCGCGCATTGTCCCGATGAAATCGCGATACAAAGTGTTGTACCAATAGCGGTAGGTCATCAAGCCGATTCCGTAATGGTGGCACGGCAATGGGAACCACATTCAAGCGATAGTAAAGGTCTTGCCGAAAAGTTCCATCCTCAATCTCTTGCTCCACGGCTTTGTTGGTGGCTGCGATAACTCTCACGTCAACATGCAAGGTTTGGCTACCGCCTAGGCGCTGGATTTCACCGTACTCAAGCACCCGCAGCACTTTCGCCTGTGCCTTGAGACTCATATCGCCGATTTCGTCAAGAAACAGAGTACCGCCATCTGCCAGTTCAAATTTGCCGCGACGCTGGTGTGCCGCGCCAGTGAATGCGCCGCGCTCATGCCCAAACAACTCACTCTCAATGAGTTCGTCTGGGAGAGCGGCACAATTCAGTGGAATGAACGGCTTTCGGTTTCGTTGACTCTGCTGGTGGATTGCGTCTGCGACGAGTTGCTTACCAGTACCGTTTTCTCCTGTGATTAGTACGCTCAGGTCACTTGATGCCACCTGCGCAATTTGTGACCGGAGTTGCTGTATAGCGCCCTCCGTCCCAATCATCTCATCTTTGACGCCAATCTGAGATTTGAGGACTTCGTTCTCGCGAGATAGGCGCGATAGTTCCAGAAGGGGATTAGCAGCGTGAAGAATCTCGGATACAGTCTTGGGCTTGACTAAGTAGTGTCTGGCACCGAGCTCCATTGATTTAACCGCAGTCTCAATGTCTTGTTGCGCGGACATCATTACTACATTCAAATCTGGATGAGCTTGTCTCAGCTTCACCAGTGTCTCTATGCCATTCATTCCGCCCGGCATGATGATGTCAAGCAGCACAAGATCCACGGCTTTCGAGGCACAGACCTTTACTGCTTCCTCGCCGCTTGCAGCCGTTAACGCCGTATAGCCTTCGAGTTTCATGCCCTGTGAGACCATTGCCAAGGCGTTTTTCTCGTCATCTACAATAAGAATCGTAGCCTTAGTTGACGCCATATGCAAATACTTCGGCAAAGCCTTTTACGTACAATAGTTTGTAGGGTGCGCACTGCGCACCAGCCTTTGAAAGCCCCAGCGTGGATCGAGGGAGCGAATAGCGACTGCGATAGAGATTCCACAGGTCTGTAGCCGGCAATAACGAAAACATGAAAACTCTTTCTCATGTGACCACTAATTGCTTTGCAATCTATTTTCAAATAGGCTCTTAAGCGTACCCTTTTTCGATCGCGAAGAAGGTTCTCATCCCGGCCTATGTCTCAGCAAGCTCTCGCTTCAGGTCAGAAATCTGATCCCGCAACGCCGCCGCCTGCTCAAACTCTAAATCGGCAGCCGCCTTTTGCATCTGAGATGTCAATTGAACAAGCAACGTTTCGATTTCTTCGGCGCCGACATCCGCCAAAGTTGCGACCGTATCAGACGTTTCTGATTCGTCTGGTTGGTCCGTTGACTTTGTTATGAGATCGTGGATGGCTTTATCAATCGTGGCTGGGGTGATGCTGTGTTCCTCGTTATATGCCATCTGAATTTCGCGGCGTCGGTTGGTTTCATCAATGGCGTTACGGATCGCGTCTGTGGCCTCATCAGCATACAGCAGCACCTCTCCATCAACATTTCGCGCGGCACGCCCGGAGGTTTGAATGAGAGATGTTTCAGATCGAAGAAAACCCGCGCGATCTGCGTCAAGAATCGCGACGAGCGATACTTCAGGGAGATCCAAGCCTTCGCGCAGGAGGTTAATCCCTACAATAACGTTGAAAACGCCTTCTCGAAGTTCGCGCAAAATCTGCGCGCGTTCAAATGTTTCAACCTCAGAGTGCAAGTAATTCGCCTTAATCCCTGCTTCGGCAAGATAATCCGTAAGGTCTTCCGCCATTCGCTTGGTGAGTGTTGTAACAATTACGCGCTGGTTCTGGGCAACCCGCTCGTTGATTACACCAATTAAATGATCAATCTGCCCTTCTACCGGGTGAACGACGATTTGCGGATCGATTAACCCTGTTGGACGAATAATCTGTTCAACTACTTGGGCGCTACTGTGCAATTCGTGCTTGCCGGGCGTGGCGGAAACGAAAATTGCTTGATTGATGTATGAGTCCAGTTCTTCAAAGCGCAGCGGACGATTGTCGAGTGCAGAGGGAAGGCGAAAGCCGTAATCTACAAGGGTTTCTTTGCGTGAACGGTCACCGCGATACATCCCACGTAACTGCGGCACGGTCACATGGGATTCGTCAATGAACATCAGGTAATCATCAGAGAAATAATCAATCAGACAGTACGGTGGTTGACCCGGTTCTAGACCGGAGAGATGGCGGGAGTAATTCTCGATGCCGGAACAGTAGCCAACTTCTCGCAGCATCTCAAGATCAAAGCGGGCGCGCTGCTCAATTCGCTGTGCTTCCAGTAGCTTGTTATTTGCGACAAAGTGGTCAATTCGTTCCTGAAGTTCTGTTTCAATGTTCACCAATGCTTCTTCAAAGAGTTCAGCATCAGTCATGAAGTGTTTGGCGGGGTATACTTCAACAGCGTCATGTTCCGACAATATTTCCCCGGTCACTGTATCAATTTCGGTAAGACGATCCACCTCGTCTCCGAAGAGTTCGATTCGGTAAGCAGTGTTCGCATAGGCCGGGAAGACCTCAATAACATCGCCACGGGCGCGGAAATTCCCTTGCCAAAACTCAATATCGTTACGTTCATACTGGATGGTGACCAGTGCCCGCAAGAGTTTCTGACGCTTAATCACTTCTCCTACTTTAACCTCAACCTTTTGAAGTTCATACTCCTTCGGCGACCCAATGCCGTAGATACAGGATACGCTGGCGACAATAATGACATCACGCCGGGAGACCAACGACGCTGTCGAGGCAAGTCTCAAGCGGTTGATTTCTTCGTTAATCTGGATATCCTTTTCGATATAAGTATCGGTGGATGGAATATAAGCTTCAGGCTGATAGTAGTCGTAGTAACTGACGAAGTAGTGTACCGCGTTATTGGGAAAAAAAGCTCGAAACTCACTGTACAACTGTGCGGCAAGTGTCTTGTTCGGAGAGACGACTATCGTTGGACGCTGCATCTCGGCGATTACGTGCGCCATAGTAAAGGTCTTTCCTGAACCGGTGACGCCCAGCAGTGTCTGTAATCGGTCGCCGTTTTTCAAACCTTTAGTAAGCTCACGAATTGCCTCTGGCTGATCACCTTGAGGTGTATAGTCTGAAATCAACTCGAACTCTTGCATGGTGTTTCTTTCCGGGAAGTATAAAAACGCCGAGCAGCATTGCTCACAGTATATCGGCTGGGCTCAGGCAAATCTTGCCGAAATTCTCGCGCGCTTCCATAATTCGGTGTGCTTCGGCGGCTTGGTGCAGTGGCAACACGCGATCGATCGTCGGATGCAGCTTTCCCTGCTCCGCAAGACGAATAATCGTGCGTAATTCCGATGTCGTACCCAACGCCGATCCCATAAGCGTCAACTGCTTCTGATACATCTTACGGATGTCGATTTCACCAATGTTGCCGGTAGTGACGCCGCACGAAACGAGCCGACCCTTCTTCGCGAGACATGCGACACTCTTGTCCCACGTCGCTGCTCCAACATGCTCCAATACGACATCAACACCGCGGTCTCCTGTTTCTTCGCGGATTACCTCGCTGAAATCGGTCACAGTATAGTTAACGGTGAAATCGGCGCCCAGTTGCCGCGCGCGTTCCAGCTTTTCGCCGGTACTTGCGGTCACGAAGACGCGCGCGCCGCACAACTTGGCAATTTGTAGCCCGGCGCTGCCAATGCCACTTCCCGCTGATAAAATCAGCACGTCCTCCCCGGGACGAACCTCGGCACGGGTCACCAGCATGTGCCAAGCCGTGAGGTACGCCATCGGCATCGCAGCCGCCTCATAGTAGGAAAAATGTGAGGAGAGTAACGTGGCGTTTTCGGCAGGAGATTTGACGTAGTCAGCGTACCCGCCGTTGGTTTGAAACCCTAGAAGAATCTGAAAGTCGCACAGATTCTCGTCGCCGTTGAGGCAGTCGACGCATTGGCCACACGGAATGCAAGGCGACAATACAACGCTATCTCCAACAACGACGTTATGCACCTTGGTGCCGATGTCAACCACCTCACCAGCGATATCAGAACCCAGAATATGCGGGTAAGGCTGCACCTCCGGGCGATCGCGACGCGCACGAATATCAAGGTGGTTGACGGCACAAGCACAAACTTTGACTAAGATTTCCGACGCAGAAATGGTCGGATCTGGCACTTCTTCGTAACGTAATTTGTCGATTCCGCCCTGTTCATGGAAAACGACTGCTTTCATGAAGTAACTGTGCCGAGGATTACAGGCCAATCGCCGCAGACACAATTAACCCCAGCGCAATCATTATACCAGCAATTGCAACGCCAGCAGCTGTATTGTTCTGTTCGGCGATTTCATGATTTAAGTGATATGGAGTGACCATGTCGAATATCTTGTACCCTACTAGCAGGATGGCTAGGCCAACGATGCTGAAAACTATGCTTTCGATAATCAAACCTACAAGCACTCTCAAGTCGAGCATCCCACCAGTGCTCATGCCTCCCTCATCGTCGGTGGAGACGGTTCGAGCATGTGCAGTAACTGCCGCCGAAGTAACAATCAACAGAATAGATAGACAGAAAGCGATGCGGACGATTTTCATAGCCATTGGTATCTCCTTATTTATGGTATGTGAAGTTAGCGCCTAATGAACCATTAAAGAACAATTCACTCTTCCGACCCCGGGGTTTCGGCTGTTGCTTCAACGTGAGGGTTGCTAGACGAAGTCGCGTCTTCGGCAACTTGCTCTTGCGCCTCCTCGTCTACCTTGGAAATCTCTTCTTCTGGAGGTGGAACAACCTCAAAGGTTATCTCGTTTTCCACATGTTTGCATTTAACGAAAACGATATCCTTCTCCTGCCGATAAAGCCAGCCGGATTCAGCCGCTTCCAAATCTTCTACGCAGGGCAGATCCTGACCGTGGGCTCTCACCGCGCTTGGAATACTACCATACCCCGTGATGATAGTGTGGCTTGTCTCATTTTCGACATAACACAGTTTGAAATCCAACTTTCCGTCGCTGCCCTTGTCGCTGGTTTCTATCCGGGCTCCGCTGCTTAAGTGGATACGCCCGTTCTCATGACGTATGATTGCCGTGGAGATGTCCGGATCCTGCCCACGCAAAGTGTATAGGTTTGCCATAATGCTACCAGGGTTGATATGCGGTGGGCGTCCCTCTGTACAGAATTCATGAAGACTGTCTGGGTATGTTCCTCTGAATTCGCCCTCCGTCCACTGTTGGTACATTCCGCTCACAGTAATGCCTCTGGCAATATTTCTCCAATCGCATCGCTGATTGTAGCGTGCAAGATGTTGCAGGTGGTACGCGAAAACAAGCCCACTCCATTGGGACGGAACTCCAAACCACGGGGAAGTGCGGGAGGTTGCACCAAACACGGGAACGGAGGCGAAACGCATAGCGGGTCGATCCGGCAAGTTCCAATGGTAGATAAAAGCGAGCCCGGCTTTAGCCCAATATTCGGCGCGTTCAATGTGACGTTTATCTTCAGTTATTATGTGGGCCTCAACATACGCACCGACAGCGTGGGCTGCAGCAAGAAGATTCGGTGTTTTCAACGGACACTCAAACCCTTGAGCATCGCGAGGGATTTTGAATCGATCCATGCCCTTTAGCGCCTTTAATCCAGCATTCAAGGCGTTCTCATCTCCAGAGATTCTAGCATGCTTTAATAGGATCAAGGCGGAATGTGCGCAGATACCCAAAACAGTGTCGCCGTCTCGTCCGAGTTTTTTCGCGCTTTCCGTTGTGGGGCGGTAACACCAACGTCCATCATCCCCCTGCTTCTCAATCAAATTCCGGGTTGTTTCCTCAAAGCGTTCCAAACCCGCTTCAATGTTGCCGAAATAGAAGGGATATTCCCAGTTTAAGGTTTCGCGCGTGGCTGGAGAGATTGACCCTCCCTGCCCGGATTCTCGAATGGTGTTTCCCGCGATGGCAAGGGCATGTTGTTTCACGACATCATCTTGCGTTGCAAGATAGTCGTACCACAGCAGCGTCGCAACGCCGAGGACATTCGCTGGTTCCGAGTCGGCGAATTTCTGAGAATTACCGGTAGTTTCATCCCGCACCGCGCGCATAAACCCGTGTCGTGAGAGAGCAAGCTGGTCCTCATCGCTCCGCGGGAATTTTAGTGGTTCAGGTGCATCATTCGCCTCGGTCCAATGGGAGATAGCATCGGAAATACGAGCATTGCTATCAATAATAATGTGTGCACTAATCGTAAGTTGTCGGTTCGCTTTCAACGCGTATGACGTGGAGGCCTCTAAGCAATTCTCCTCGACCCAGTCACCCGGTGCTGGAAGAAACAACCCCATCAGGTGATTTTGCTGTTTTTCATGCCAATTCGGCGACGCAAAAACGGCGGATAGCATCGTGTGTTCGCCATCCCAGGTCTCCAATGGATTCCATGCCAAACCGACCAGCGTTTTCTTGTATTCAACCGCCATCAGAGGAACAGTGATCTTGTAAGGATGTGGAACGAGGCGGTTTCTGTATGGCGGCGCTACATCTCGCGTATCTGAGGAAGGTTCGTCCGTTCCTAAGAACTCCAGACCAGGGAAGATGGCCGCGGTTTTGCTTTCGCCGAAACTACAATCGCCTGCATGAAGCATAGGGCCATTAAAAGCGAGAATCTCCCGCCGGGCGCTGGTTGAAAGACGGTATTCCGCCCGCACGCGTTTGCCGTTCTCGTGCAACGCAAAACGCGCCTCAAATGACCATTTCACGGCATCATCATCCTGTTGTTCGCCAGCAAGGATAACAATTGACTCCCCAAAGCTATTCCCCGCGAGACGATAGATTGTCGGCAGGATGCGTAACTGTTGGGCTTTCCTCTTTGAATTTCGATACCGAATCGTTGTCATCGCATGGCTTGTAGCAACTTGGCGATAGCTACCGTGTCTCGCTGCAAAAAGTGTGAAATACTCAAACCCGCGGCTACCTTGAACGAAGAGGAGCCGCAAGTTTTTATTCCCAATCACTACATGTTCTTGGAGGTTGTATGTGTGTAATTCTGGGACTATCTGCGAGGAAACCTTCGGTGCCGCTGGTCGGATTTCAATAACGGTTTCAAGCGTTTGCCGTACTTCACCCATTGGCGTTTGGTACTTCAGCAAGACTGAAATTTGGACTACAGATTCCCGTGAAAACCTGCGGAGATTCCATACTAATTTGGTTTCGTCTCCAGCACCTAGTGTCTTAATCGGATAGGCATGTCGTCCACGGCGCAACTTCACCCGATTAATCGTAACATTGGTTTGATTGGTTGGAGTAATGGCAACTGTTCCCTTGTTGCGGAGTATACATTGCACCTCAAAATCTTCGCTCACGGTGACAATTGCCGTGCTGAGTCCCAGGGTTGAAAGTTCAAGTTTAGGCAGCTCTGTATACAGTGCCATGCCGAACTCTTGGGAAGGGAGTTCAATTGAAAATCCTCTCGTTTGGGCCTCAGCGACCATGCGTTGACTGATTTCATCGGCAATCTGGGATGCAGGCGTTGGTGACTCGTATGAAAACTCCATTGCAGATATTTTGCCATTGTGCCCGTCGGCCGGTTCGCTAACATGAGTAGCTCCTTCACCAGTTAGCTTTGTGTCGCTGAAGCTTCCGATGACAAGCCCTTTTATGGCAGTTGGCTCTTTCTCATCTTTTTCAACGGGGGGCGATGTACGGGTAAGCTTGAGGATGCGCGGATTTCCCCAGAGTGCGGAGTTGCTATCGGCATCTGGTTTTTCATTGCACGCGGTTAGGAAGGTGACCCGAATCTCTTTGCCTGCATGTTCGGAAATATCGATCACATGTTCAGCCCATTTGCATTCGGTGCAATCTCCCTCAAAATGCGTCTCGCCCGAGATTTCAATCGCGAATCGAAGACTGCGGGGGCTTGGCTGTGACTCGTCAGAATCAGTTCCGTCTCGCAGACCGGTACTAAAATGCAAGATTAGCGTAGCCTCGGACTCTACTTGAGACAGCGAAAGTTCATATTCAATTCGCGCAACATCCTCCTCGCCGGGTTGCTGAAATATTGCGGGTTTTACCACTCCGCCCGCGCTATCTTGGCTATTCACTAAAACCTGTTCGGCACCGCTCACTCGGCTACTATTGAAGGAGTCTATGAAGTTGTAAACTTCATCAATGACACCAAATCCAAGCGGTGTTTCGACAGTTTCGCGAGAAGTTTCCAGTTCAGTGGCTGCGGATTCCGACTGGTCAGTGGCTGCAGTCTCTGATTCCACAGGTGATTCAGCCGTCACCGCGATGTCCGTTTCTGAAATTTGACTTGTTAGCTCGGCAGTTTCGGCCGGCTGTGCATCGAAGACATTTGAAGCTGCCACCTCATCGGAGACCGTCTCCGCATCCTCCTCGCAAACATCAAGTCCGGGCGGTGTTTCAGTCGCGGCGTCCGAGCTCTCCTTTTCAGATATTGCGGCTTCCAAAGGCACGGTAGTTAACACCTCTGCGTCCTCCGGTGACTCCGGCGCAACGGGATTAATTGCTTCTGACTCTTCGCTTATTGTCTCGGGGGTGCCGCCATTTGCTGCGACATCAGCCGGAGGCGTTGTCTCATCGTGGCCCTCTACTACGTCATCGGTGTTTGCTGCAATTGCGGCGGGGGCGTCGGTTGCCTCCCCAGCCAGCTCACCAAGGGGCCCCTTCTCGAGTTCACTAGAAGGTAGAATATCGGCATCCACCTTGTCACGACTGTCTTCTGATACATCGCTTGCCTCTGATTCAGCCAAGGGGGTATCTGATCTGAAGACGCTTGTCTGCTCAGCATCAGCCGTTACGTCTGAAGCTTCTAGTTCTGTCTCACTAGTTTTGACTACAATAGGTACTGGGTTAGCGACATCAGCGCGTGCCGACTGATCATCAGCCGTCTCAATGGCCTCTGTCGGCGTTACAGTCGTAAGATTGTCATCACCCAAGTCCAATCTACTTTGTTCACCTGGAGTAGAAGCGTTCTCCTCAGCATTTTCTGATTGATCCTGCGTCTGCTCCGATTGATTATCTTGTGCTAGCTCGTCAGTTGTGTTGTGTTGGTTGTCCTCTGATTGGTGTGAAACTAACGATAACAACAGTTGAAAAACAGTAAGCATTCAAATTCTCCATTACTCACAGCCTAATCGGTATGTTACTGACAAGGTACCTTTCAATTTGAAATCAGGCGCAATATCGCTCGGTCTGAAATTGGAATTAGTACCTTCTCGCCACACCATGGCCTCATTCGATTTAGTATAATGCGGCGCATTGCGGCTGCAATTAAGAATAGTGTCACGGGTTATTATATCATAGATCGTACGGAGATCAAAAGGAAAGAAATCGAAATTTCTAGCCGCTGACCTGAAGTGCACCACGAAAGATACAATGGCGGAAAGGTTGTTGGCACAAAAAAGCCCCAAGACTTACCGTGTTATCGTCTTGAGGCTTTTGTGTTATTGGTGTTCCGTACCGCAGCGAATGTTACCAATGCACCTGACAAAACTCTTCGTAGTCAATCAACTCATGAATTGTTGGGTTTTCTCCACAGACCGGACACTGCGAATCCGCGCGCAGTTTCATTTTCTTGAAATCCATAGCCAACGCACTGAAAAGTAGCAGATGGCCAATCAGCGGCTCGCCAATATCAAGTAAGATTTTGATAGTTTCGATTGCTTGTGCCGTTCCGACGATTCCCGGCAAAGCACCAAACACTCCTGCTTCCTGACAACTTGGCGCCATCCCCGGAGGTGGTGGGGACGGGTAGAGGCAACGGTAACACGGCCCCTTGCCCGGGTAGAAGATAGTGACCTGACCCTCAAATTGGAAAATACTGCCATGGATATTCGGTTTGCCAAGCATCACGCAAGAATCGTTGATCAGATAACGGGTTGGAAAGTTGTCGCATCCATCAACAACCACGTCATATTGACCGATAATATCAAGCGCATTCTTCGACGAAAGACGGTCTCTGTGTTCAACCACGTTCACATCCGGATTCATCTCACCAATTGTTTCTTTGGCGGACTCTGTCTTCGGACGTCCGATGTCACTCATTCCATGAAGAATTTGACGTTGGAGGTTGCTTAAATCTACAACATCGTGGTCTATGATGCCTAAGGTTCCAACGCCGGCGGCCGCCAGGTAAAGCCCTGCGGGTGAGCCAAGCCCGCCCGCACCGATGAGCAGTACCTTCGACTCAAGCAACTTGGTTTGTCCCATCCCGCCGACTTCCTTGAGGATAATGTGCCGGCTATAACGCTCAATCTGTTCGTTATTGAAATTATACATCTGACGCTCTCCCTGTCCGATTGAATTGACCCTAATGGTTTTCCAAGTTTGTCAGCAACTCCGATATCTCGCTGTTTGAACTCGCAGAAATCCGAATTGCAAATCGTTCGCGCACATCTTCAGATGCGCGGTCAAGCGTAAAGTTGGTACTCCCGTACATCTGTTCAAGCACAGGGGCCAATTCTGACTTGATCGCCTCAAAAATCTCTGGTGTGTTGGGAGCGATATGCCGGTTGTTAATCATGAACAGAATTTCCGCACTTGTGAAGTGCACTTCGTTCTCCAATTCTTCGGCTTTCTCCAAGTGTTGGCACCTATTGAGCGTTTCGACGAACGCTTGGCGAATCTTCTCGCGATTCTCACCTTCAATTTTGTGCTTTCGGTTGTAGAGAAAACCGTGCCGATTCATCGCGTTATCAATGCTATAGTTTGCCTGCTTGGAAATCAGTAGCACGCCAGGACCGGCAGAAGTGTGAGAATAGTCGGCGTAGTTCAGGTAGTCATCCTGATCTCCTTCCTCCATCCATCGGTTGAAGACCTTGATGAAATTCTGGTAATTGATATGACTGTCCGCTGTGACGAAGACCTTAATGTTAATCTGTTGTAAGTCCATACGTAATTATAACCGTAAATTCCCTTTCTGTAAATAATCTTGACAACCGACTAAGAACCTGTTTGAAAAGTCATTTGATTCGGTTTCGCATCAAGTAAATGGAAGCGATGTAAATCATAGTTTCAGCAGTCTTAGGATAGCGTTCATAATCCAAAGTCAATCGACGAAACCAACCAAGCCAAGAAAATGTGCGCTCAACAATCCATCGTAACGGGACAACTTCAAACCCCTGCTTCCCTAGCGTAGATGCAATCTCCAGTTGACACTGATGAGCAAGATATAACCAGTCTTCCAATTCTCCGCGATAGGCAGCATCGGCACACACCAACTGAATTGTTATGTACCAGCTAAACACTTCTGTGAGTAACTCAATAGCTATCTGATTATCACTGACATTGGCATCAGTGACCTTAACCATCAATGGAATACCAGTTGTATCCGTTACAAGGTGTCGTTTGCGCCCTTTGACTCTCTTGTGACCATCAAATCCTCTAGTCGCCGCTAATTCCGTCGTCTTAACGGATTGGCTGTCGATGATAGCTGCTGTCGGTGATGGTTCCTTGCCAACATCACGACGTGTTTGTTCGTGAAGTGCCTGATGAATCAAGAGCCATGTATCGTCGGCTTTCCACTTTCTGAAATGGTAATAGACGGTTTGCCACGGTGGCATATCATGGGGTAGCATTCGCCACTGGCAACCGGACTTGACGACATAAAAGATGGCGTTGATGATTAAACGCATCTCCCACTTGAGAGGTCTGCCTAAGGGTTGAGGTGTTGGCAGAAATGGTGACAGTTTCTTCCACTGTGCATCGGTCAAATCACTGGGATAACTCTTGCGGTTCATGTTTACTCCTTTCATTGATTCAGAATTAACTGCTCCAATGAGTAAACGTAAACATCAACCGTTTAGACAACTTTTTTCTTTTTCAAACAGGCTCTAAGGCGCGATGAGATGAATAAAAATCACCGAGTCAAGATTGTGGTCAAAAATATGACCAGTTGAGTCAAGTGACGCCTGCTATGATACTCGTGTACGATATGAATCTATTTTAGGACTTGACACGGCCATTCGTCCGGTTCAACGACTTGGAGAATTCTTTTTGCTACCTCGTCTAGGTACGCGTCCGCCCAAGTGCAAAAAGGTCTAAGAGGAGATTGCGGCCAATTGTGAAATCCCGGCAGTGCCAATGAAGGTATGACAAAGAGTTCAGCTCCCCAATCCAATTTAACTTGTACAAATTTATCTTTTGCGTCGGGTGGATCCGGAACTGATGACAAATTGAATGCCTGACGAAACTCATCGCAAACTCCCTTCCCATGAATGAGGATAACCTTTGGATGAATTACTTCAACTAATTTACGAAATATTTCCATACCACGAGCTTTCCCGCCAATATGCTCTCGCCTACGAAGGTATTTTTTCTTCTTGGCTCCGTAGCAAATTACGTTTGTCTCAAGTATTGAACTTATACCGACCTTCGCAAGTTTATCGGCAAACATCTCAATGTTGTCTCTAGTTGGAGTTTGCTTTGTTATCTCGGCGTAGAATTTCCTGCATGTTTCGCCGTTTCTATTGAAGAGTGAATCAATGAAACGTTCGTAACTAACGTCATTTGATAGATATGCGGTTGCCGGATTATAGCCAACAATGAACACTTCGGCGCGCGATGGGGCTTTGAGATCGGTCATCCATGGCCGAGGGTACTGTCCGTTAATCTCTGTGGTAAGTTCTCTTATTAGCTGTTCGAATTTGTCCATGAGCATTTTCTGTGCATTCTAACGTAAAAATTTAGCTGGACGGAAGCTGCCGAAAACCGCAACGCCCCACTAAGCGCCTGGCAAAGTCGGTACCCGACACACTGCATCACCTGTTCTTGTCTTGGCTAAAGCCGTCTATTATCCAGTATGCCAACTTCGTTATTGCTCTTGGTATAAGAAATAAGACGATGCAGCCTATTGCTGCGATGAGAATGCAGAATGCAACCTCCGAACTTGACAAATCGCCTAGGTTGCCGATTAACGCACCGAGCAGCCATAAAAGCGGCAACACAGCTAACACTACTGAACAAGCTAAGATAATTCTTCTAACACCTTCAGAGCGAGGTGGCTTGGTACTCATCGTAAACCTCCTGAGCGCCGGCAAAACCGCCTCTATGAGATAGCGAGAGGGAGAAATTAGTTTGTGAGTGCATAAGTTCTTACGGATACTGATTATTTCCCCATTCCCAAGATTGTAGGTCAATCCTTCAGTGGGGTTTCGACTTTCAGTTGGACGCCAAGCTGGGAGGCGATTGTCTCAAGAAGTTGCTTCTTGTCTGCTGTGGTAGTGTTATGGATCATTATGTAATACCGACCTGACTTGCGTTGCCTACTGTGGGACTGAGAAGTTGATATGAGAGAAAAACGCCCCACATTATGTCCAAGGTTCCTCACTCGCTCGATTCCCAGTTTCTCAATTGCCTCAACGAAGGAATCTGTCGCGGCGCGACGGTCAATCCGTTCACCATCTTCCATGGTAACCACAAGGCGCGTCGGTGGCTTTCTCCCCGTAGGCGTTTCCGCTTGCCCGCTTACTGCCTGACTTGGCGGAGCGGGCGCTTCGTCCGGTTCTGTCTCAGATCCCTGCAAACCTCTCAAGAACTCCAATACCTGTGCCCGATTTGGCTTATGACCTTGCAAACTCTTTGTCTTTTCCGCTACTCGATTGAGCAGCAAGTCATCCGCATCCTGCACCAATTTACTCCACGCCGCCGACAATCCCGTTTCAATTTCGTTCTGACCAGGGACGGGTTGAAAATCGTCATTGGCTACCCGCATTGCCTGCATTTCTCGAATCGCTTCACGCGTCGGTGAACCGCCTTTCATCCAAAATGCAACTTTGGCTATAGCTCTCGGTATAAGATAAGGAATAACCGCCAAGACTACGACAAAACCGACCGAGAAGGCGTTAAGTGCCTCAGGCCTTTTGCTCAAGTTCCACCCGGCGATGCCTAACCAACATAGGACTAGCAAGAATGAGCAGGTAGAAACAAACCGTCTAACACCTTGAGATTGACGTTGGCTGGTTTTCAATGTGACATCTCCTGAGCATGAGAAAAAGCTGCCACGCAATATAGCGAAAAAATGGACGGGACTGTTTAGATATGTGAATTCTCGCAAACGATTTATGGGACTTCCCAGAATCTATTCGTACTCCGACGCAGCCTCCGAATCAGTTCAAGGCTGAGCACATTGTACGGCGGACTAGCTATGCGAAACAGGACGCAAAAATCAATCGCTCTCTTTTTCCGTCGTTGGCAAAGAAGTGATAATAGCCCGCAGTACATGATTAACGGATTCGGTAGTTTTAAATCCAGCGGCGACACCCGCATCAAGACAGACCATTAACCGGTCTTGTCCAAGCTTACCCGAGAAGCGGTTAGGCTTTGCTTTATTATAGTCGAACGAATACTCAGCCTGCATGCCACCTTCTGCACTAGCATCAGGTTGAACAGATTTGGTATTTCTCATTTTCCTCAATCTGTTCTATAGCGGCCTTGACACGCCTTTTGACAGATTGGTCACGGACGCGCTTGAGATCTCTTACAAAACTACCTCTAAATTCAACTTTCAAGATTCACTTTCTAAGATTTGGAAGATTTCCTCTCTACTTACAATCTCGGCGCTTTCGCCTTCTTTGATTGCGTTCACTAGAGCGATGTCTTCAAGAACCTCAGAAAAAACATCATACAACAAGTCCCTTCGCTCCTGATTTGCCAAAAAATAAAGCGTGACGAACCCAGCTTCGGTCCACCACGCTTTATCTTGACAACACCTGACTCTGTTATTCGCCTTTCCGAATCACAAGGCGGTAGTGTTGACCAATCTTCTTCGTGTCCGTAATCTCGTGCCCATCATTCGTCAGACTTTTGGGCACGTTTTCAATCGGCTCGCCATCATCAATGGTGATTTCCAGGAGTTGACCGATATCCATCGTCTCCAAACGGATTTTCGCTTGCACGTAATTGAATGGACATGCAACGCCTTTCAGGTCAAGGCTGTCAACGATTTCCTCAACCGTCTCCGCTTTCGGAGGGGCTTTCGGGATACGGGCGGGGCTTGCCTCGCGCCGTTTCCGCTGCCCTCGACTTTGTTGCTGCTCCTCTTCTTGACGAATTTGCATACGATTATAGACGTTATGTGCTTCCTCAACGAAAAGCGTTGCCTCCTCAACGCGCTGATGTGTCAATTCTGCGGTGAGGTTTGCCGTGCCTTCCTCGACGGCTTTGAAGATATGTGCGCCAAAACCGGGAAAGACAATTCCCGGCTCAAAAAACCGGTTCCGGAATTCCGCAACCGTTGATTCATCGTCAACGTGTTGCAAGCCTTCCGTCGTCAGCAAGCCATCGGCAGCCCGGATCATTCCTTCAAAGGCGCGAGTCGCAGACTCGACGAACTCCTCTCGTTCGAGCAGAAGCCCGGCCTCATAAAGCAGACGGTCAGCCTCTTCGAGCTTGAACGAAACCAGCGCAACCAATTGTCCCGCGCATTCGCCAACGCCTGTCTTGAGCTGGAACTCCTTCGTATCGCCGGTGTCAACGTAGTAACTCGGGTCTTCCTCGTAGGTCGGGATCTTGTCGTACTTTGAGAGGACTTTCTTAATTTCAGCTTTCCCCAACCGCTCAATGTAAGCGGTGAAGGTTTCGTCCTCACTCCGCTCGTCAAGGTACCTATCGGTCATTTCTTTGATAAACTCGGGGATATGCTTTCCGTGAATCTTGCCATTGGGAAGTCCGTAAGAGCCTGCATTATCAACGGCATGGCCGCCCAAGAGTACCTGGTAGTACGGTGCAATGTGTCCACCTAGCCGCCGAGAAGAGCCAAAGAAACCGATGTTGGCGATGTGGTGTTGACCGCATGAGTTCGGGCAGCCGCTAATCTTGATTCGCAGGTCTTCCAGTTCAGAGTTTACGCCGGTCTGGATAAAATGGTCTCTCAAGTGCGCCGCCAAACCGCGAGAAGATGACACCCCCAATTTGCAGGAATCGGTGCCCGGGCAAGCCGTAATATCAACGGTAGATTCCGCACCGGGATCACCCAAACCGACGGCTTTCAATTCACGATAGAGTGCGGGCAGGTCAGTCATCGTGACCCAACGTAGCACGAGATTTTGCTCTACGGTCGTGCGAACGGTTTCCTTCACATATCGGCGGGCAATGTCCGCCAGCACCCGCGTTTGCTCAGCGGTGATGTCGCCCAACGGAAGTGTGACAGTGACGAATGCATAACCAGGTTGACGCTGTGAACGGACATTTGAAGCGTACCACTCCTCGAATCCGTCCGGCTTTGCGACGCCGTTCAGTTGTGTCGGCGGTTTCAACGGTTCTTCGTCATACACATTAAGGTTTTCAAGATAGCTTGTCCATACGGGGTCATGACGCAGCGTCTCGCGCTCTTCAAGCACCAAGTGTCGGAACTCGTCAATCCCAAGTTTCCCGACAACGAACTTCATCCGAGCTTTGTTGCGGTTTTTCCGCTCGCCAAGCCGAGTAAATACTTTGGCAATCGCCTGTGAAATCGGGAGCAGCTCCTCCTCCGGTAAAAACTCATCGAAAACCTTTGCCTGATGGGGCACCGCACCAAGACCGCCGCCAACGAGCAGTTTGAAACCTCGTTTCGGTTTGCCATCAACCTCTTTTATGACTGCAACTGCCCCGATGTCGTGCATGTATCCCAAACCGCAGGCATGTTCATGGCAACCGGAAAACGCGATTTTGAATTTCCGTCCGAAATCTTGGGCATCGGGGTGGCCCAACATAAACGCGGAGAGTGCCTGCGAATGCGGAGTCACATCGAACGCCTCATCATGGCATACACCGGACAGTGGACAGGCTGTTACGTTTCGAACGACATTTCCACACGCTTCCTTCGTTGTAATGCCGACGGACGCGAGTCGGCGCATCAACTCGGGCGTGTGATTAATGTCAACGTAGTGATATTGCACATCTTGGCGTGTTGTGATGTGGATGATATTATCCGACATCTCTTCGGCAACATCAGCGAGCATTTCGAGTTGGGCAGCGTTTAAACCGCCAAACGGAATCTTCACGCGGATCATTTGTGATTGATTATCACGCTGTCCGTAAACTCCGTGACGAAGTCTGAACTCCGTGAAAAGCTCCTCCGGCACGACGCCATCTTGGAAACGATTGAGTTGCGTTTCAAAAATCTCAATCGCGCGGGCAGCGTCCTCAGGAATTGCATCCATGTTATAGGGCATTACCGTTCCTGTCGCCATTTCTTTCTCCTTAATATTAACGGTGTTGATGAAAAGAGAAACTATCCTCTGCTAATCTCAAAATTGGACTGTGCAAGCCTGTCGATAATAGATTGAAGGCGACCAATTTAGTCGGGTTTACGTATTGCATTTTAGACTAATTTGATTATATTTAGATCAACTATAGTATAATATAATTGGGGCAGCAAATCAAACTTTATTTGGTCGCGTATGTGCTTTTCACGAAGAGCTTCCATGGATGTATGACATGGAGTTCAGTCGACGGACGTTCAGGTAGGTATAATTCCAATGTTTACTGACCGACCTGCACTGACAATGAGATATGAACTACATTAAGAATAGATGAAGTTGGCATGGGGTACAGGCAGGTGTGTTGAAAACACATCAGTCAGAAAATGGGAAGGACAACGCTCGTTTGGATAGCTTAACCATCAGCAATTGTTCAGCATCGGTTTGTGTGGGCAGTTTTGTTCTTGAATGACAACTGCCGTTTCGATACGCAAATTGATCGCCGTAAGGTTGAAGATCGCTTGAGGGAGTGAAAGCAGAGAATTTCAACTCGCCCCAATTCCTTACCAAGTTGCGAAATCCCCGAGGAATGAGACTACCTCTGCTGTAATAGCGTTCAGTAAAGATTCGCCCTTCTCCGCTGTAGCGTGCTGCGGTCCCCCCATTGCACCGGTTGGTGTCCAGGTGCTCATCCGTTTAGCGACATTGACTCGCCCACCTTGTTCGCTATGGAAGAACGGTGAGTCCACCAGAGGCGGGCTTGACGTAACCCGATCCATCCGCATGATTTTTCCATGCAGCGACAACATCATTGAAGTCTCGTATTCACAGGCGTGGGATAACTGCTTCGTCTGCATACCGTGGTCCTCCGCCGCCATGACAGGTGCCGCGATTGACCAGTAGGATGCCAATGCCAGCCAAAGATTGTCGTACACCTCTGATTCGGTAGATAACTCCGTGATTGCCTGTGTGCCTGGAGTTACGTTACCACCGTGACCGTTAAGGAAGAAAATCCGTTGAAACCCCGCTTTGGTAATGGAACGCACGATGTTCTTGATAATTAATGTGTAGACGTTGTTGGGAACGCTCGTTGTTCCAGGCAAATCAAGATGGTGATCTGATGCACCAAGCCACAGCGTCGGTAGAAAGTACGTCTTCTCGCGAAGTTCTTGTTCGACACGTTCGGCGACCGCGGTGACCAAATACGTGTCCGTTAGGAGCGGGGAATGATGTCCGTGCTGTTCCATCGAACCAAGTGGCACGACGACAGTTTTATTCTTGTCCGCTTGCTCAATATCCACCCAACAACCATCACCATATTTCACAGTGTCTTTCCTCCTCGGCCATGTTCCGGGACGCTGTTAAATTGCAGCATGTGTCTCAATACAGGATTTAATCCGTATTATCTTCACCGTAGATGGCGTTAATTTCATCGCTGAAATGATCAAGAATAACTTGGCGCTTCAGTTTGAGAGTCGGCGTCATCTCATCCTCTTCTTGCGTGAATTCTCGATTCAGTACGGCAAACATTCTAGGGCGCTCGAAGTCTGCGAAGTCTACGACGAGCCGGTTAATCTCTCCACGGATGAGTTGTCGAACTTCCTTCTTCTCAACGAGCGCGGCATGATTCCCCGTGTCTAGGCCTTCCTCTTTCCCATATTCTCCGAGTGCATCGAAATTCGGGACAACGAGTGCCGCAATGCTTTTCTGGCCATCCCCGATCAACATAACTTGACTGATATAGTCGCTTTGCACAAGCTGGCTTTCAATCGGTTGCGGCGCAACATTCTTCCCGTTCGACAACACGAGTATGTTCTTCTTTCGATCCGTAATCTTCAAGAACCCCTCTTCATCAAACTGGCCAATGTCTCCGGTATGGAACCAGCCGTCGGGGGTAATTGCCTCTGCCGTATCTTCAGGACGATTGTAATACCCCTGCATGATGTGCGGTCCCCTAGACAAAATTTCGCCATCTTCGGCAATTTCGACCTCAACACCGGGAATGGGTTTGCCAACGGTGCCAAATTTCCAAGCGTTGGGGCAATTTACAGAAATCACCGGAGAGGTCTCAGTCAGTCCGTACCCTTCGAGAATCAGAATACCGGCCGCATGGAAAAATTCCGCAATGGATTGGGGCAAGGCAGCGCCACCCGACACAAAAAACCGCAATCGTCCGCCGACTCTGGCTAGAATTTTCGCGAAAACCAATTTGTTTGCAAGCCCCATCTTCAGCTTCAATAGAGGAGACGGTTTCTTGTGTGACTGTATAGCCTGACTCACCTTTTTGCCGGTTTGCACCCCCCAGCCGAATATCTTCTGTTTAACAGGTGAGCCCTCTTTCACTGCGCGAAGAATTCGCTCATGCATCGTTTCATAGAGGCGAGGAACGCTCGCCATAACAGTAGGACGTACCTCTCCCAAGTTCTGAGCAACCGTAAACGGGCTTTCCGCATAGGCAACGGTAGAGCCGCAAGTAAGTGGCAAATACTGTCCCGCCATTCGCTCAAACACGTGTGATAGAGGTAAGAAAGACAGAAATACATCTTCTTGGCTAGCCCCTACAAGCTCAATACAAGTACGAGCGTTGAACATGAAGTTGTGATGCGTAAGCATTGCCCCTTTTGGATCGCCAGTTGTCCCTGAAGTATAAATGATAGTAACAAGATCGTCGGGACTTGCCGTTTCGCTCGCTTGCTGGTAGATTTGAGTTCCATTCTCAACCTTCTTGCCGAGTTCGCATACTTCGTCAAAGGTCAAGTCTTGACTATCGTTGCCCGACTTCGTAGCGTCAAACACAATAACTCGATCAAGATGTGATACGTTCTCTCGGAAGGCCTCAATCTTTTCCAATTGGTTTTCATTTGATACACATACGACTTTGGCCCCTGAATCTTTCACTATATACTCTACTTGAGCAGGTGTTAGCGTAGGAAACATTGGAACATTCACGCCGCCCGCAGCAATGACTGCCAAGTCGGAAATTGCCCACTCAGGACGGTTCTCGGACAATAATACGACGCGGTCACCTCGTTCCACACCGAGTTCGAGGAGTCCCAAGGCGAAGTTTTCCACACGCTCACCAAGCTCAGCGTAGGAGATATCTTGATAACTACCGTCAATCTTGCTAGAAAGTGCGGCTTTCGATCCGTACTGACGAATCGAGTTCGCAAGCATTTCATTAATGGTCATTTTTTCCATAATCTTTATCCTTGCATTCTAGGCTGGACATTAGGAATCTTGACCTTATTCGTGATTTTCGTTACTCAAGAAAACCACAAAGGTTTTTGTGAGGATGCGCTCAACACAGATAGCTTACTTGAAGCTGTGGTCTGTGGGCGTTGACCGTAAATACCATATTAAATTCCAATGGGCTACCACTAGCGGCTAGCCCGCTTACGTCTACCTGAAACATGTGATGTCGGGACGCTTATCTCCTTCACAGGGCTAGATGACTTCTGTGTGGTTCCATAGATAATCCAACTACCGACGATCACTAACACAATACTGATTAGTTGTGCTGTTGTCAACCCAGCGATGACATGCTCACTGGTCCGCCAGAACTCGGCAATGAAACGTTCAATTCCCGCTAGTACAAGTCCCGCACCAACCAGCCACCCCGCCATCCCCTCTTTCTTTTTACGGATTGACCAAAGTAGCGCAAAACCGACGAGCGACAATCCAAACTCATACAGAGGCGTCGGGTGAACGGGAACGTTTATAGGAACCGTGCCTTTTGGAAATGGCATTGCCCAAGGCAAGTCGGACGGCGGACCATAGTCCCCATCCCCGGAGAGAAAGCAGCCGATTCGTCCAATTCCATATCCAAGCAAAAGTAGGGGAGCAAGGGCGTCAAGCGTTGGCAAGAGAGGGTTGGTAGAGCGATGTATCACCCAAATCGCGGATGCAAGCCCTCCAATTAGACCACCATACCACACAAGCCCGCTATTTGAGAACAGTTCTCTGACTGAAAGGCTACCATCTTGTAGGGATGAATAAAGTTTTGCGCCAATGATACCGCCTAAAGCGCCCCATAAAATAATAGATGAGGCAAGCCTTGGATCGAGCCCTTTTCGTTTGAACTCACCTTGCCCCAAATACATACAAATGAGAAAGGCAAACGCCATCATCAGTCCATAGCTGTGTACCGCTATGGGCAGGTGAATCGGGCCAAAGTGAAGGGTTCCTAGGTCAAATATAGTCGGATACATAATCCATCCCCGCTTAGCGCTTCCTTAGTTAGGAGTAGCGCAAATTGCTTGGGCAATGTCTTGAGATGATGGTTATGAGTTCGGAGGGGCTGCATAAGAGCGACAGCGACAATCAAGTTCGGTAATTCCACGCTAGACTTTAGCCATTGGGAGGTTGCTTTTTCTTGGTGATTTTACTGATGCCGGGTAATTGAAATTCAACCCTTGGCGAACATACAAATCAAAAACTGTCGACGCAACCGCTCCGCTCAAAGGTTTGGTTGAGAGAACATACCAAGCGAAGAAGAGATGTGGTTGTCTCATTCACCCGCAGCAATGCGTTCTGGATGTAGACAAGATATCGCAAAGCACAATATGTAACTTTGCGGTACAACCCAACTGTGCCTAAACCCCCTACTGCCCCATTAGGATATTCGACCCCAACAAAAATGTCAAGCAGAATTTCGCTCGTGATTTGTAAGCTGGTGATTTATTTGTTTTTCGGCGAAAAAGGCTTTGCAAACTTTTCTGAAATGTGCTATACTTGGCGCATCCAAAGTCCGAAAGCACTGCGAGCGCTGTGTGGCATAAGTTTTTCTCTGTTCTGCAGTGATTGCCCGAAATTTGGCTCAGATTTCGGAAAGGGTAGCAGCATTCATGACTCAACGAGAAGCTTGGCTGGCGCTTGCATCGGTTGAAGGCATCGGGCCGATTCGGATCAATCGACTCTTGGATCGCTTTGGAAGCGTGGAAAAGGTCTTTGATGCCGAGTTCTCAGAGATCGTTTGTATTCCGCTTTTCAACCCGGTTTTGGCGTTGCGCGTTTTGGAAGCTAGGGAGCGCCTCCGTAAATTTCGGCGCCAAATTGCGTGGCTCAAGAATCGAGGCATTGAGATTTTGTGTGTGGCAGACGCTAATTTCCCTACTACGTTGAGTTCCATACCCAACGCTCCGCCAATTCTCTGTAAAAAGGGTAAATTGACGGAGATCGGTCAGAATGCTGTGGCAATCGTTGGTTCGACCCAGCCAACAGAGATGGGAATTCTGACAACCTTTGAATTGTCCAAATTCCTCGCTCAAGCAGGTTTCACGATTGTCAGTGGTTTTGCCAGGGGAATCGACACTGCCGCCCATATCGGAGCGCTATCGGCAGGTGGAATGACTGTGGGTGTGTTTGGTGGGGATCTTTTTTCGATATATCCCGCAGAGAATCGCCTTCTTGCAGCGCAAGTTTGTAAAACCGGCATGCTCTTGTCTGAACATCCGTTTCCTACGCAGCCCACGCCCGCAAACTTGGTTTTGCGCAACCGGATTATCAGTGGGTTGTCGATGGCAACCATTGTGGTTGAAGCGAAAGAGAACGGAGGCGCAGTGCGCACGGCAGGATATGCTCTCGAACAAGGACGTGCAGTTTTCGCTTACGACTGGCAAAAAAGTCATCGCTTGAGCGAAGGGCCTCGCCGCCTGCTTCAACGGGGGGCAATACCAATCACGCTAGGCAAGGTGAGGGATATTGAAAATCGTTTATTGAATCCCGATCCGCTGACAATGCAACCCATGAATGGTGCTCTAGCTGGGCAAATGGAACTGTTTTAGGAGGTGTTTTGAAGACATAAGAACTTTAGTTGTTGAAAATTTGGAAAAATGTGCAGGTTTTTCTTTACAACAATCAGAAATTCTGGTAGACTATGGTCTACCTTGCACGAATAAGTCAAAAACATGCGGATGCTTGGTTGATTGCAAGCATTACAACACTAGCTTGTTCTTGAGGTTTGCAATTGGCGCCGTTGCCAACGGGATTGGAAGTCTATTAAACGCTTCATCTTCGGGCACATACGTCAATGCTAATTGCGAGGACTGAATTTGGGGTGTCCAGCTAAACCTAGCTGTTTTCATACACAAATCAAAAAGGAGTAGAAATAATGCACAGGCTCTTTGGAACCTTAGCTTTGATGATGGCTGCAATGTTAGTTGTTTACATGATTGGTTGTGGTGGTGGTGAGACGGTGCCGGACGCGCCGCCGTCAGCGACGACCGTTGAGGCAGATCCAGCTGATGGATCCACAGTGCCTCAGAATGCGACGATCTCGCTCACCTTTGACGAAGCGGTTGAGTCGGTTGCGGGTGCCGAGGGATCGGGGAAAAACTGGACCATCCCAGTGGCGGCGAGTCTAACGGTTGACTGGACCAACAAGGATGGCTCTACCGGATCGAAAACTTTGGCTTATACTCTAGTGGCGCCCGATAACACAGCGCCGAAGATTACCGGTGGCACGGTAACCAATGGAGCCAAAGATGTTGATCCCGGACCTCTAAACGCGGACAAGATTCGGATCACGTTTAATGAGAATGTTACCGGTACAGCCGAATTAAACTTTGAGGACAATACGTCTGCTGGTTGGCAAGGGGCGGTTACTGGCATGAATGCCGATCTTACCCCTGTTGCGGGAAAGGAACTCGCCAACTCTGTGACTTATGTAGTCGTACTCAATGTTAGCGATGCGGCAGGCAATAGCGATAACTTCACGGTCGAGTTTACCACGAAGGCAAAAGAATAGGTGTAATCTCGCCACTCAGTTTGTTGAAATGCTGTTCTTAAGAGGCAGCGCGTTGCAAGGCGCGTTGCCTTTTTTTTGTTCCGTCAGATGCGCGGAACCGCTATGCCGATGCGGCCATCAGGGGAAACACATCTATATTTTGGACTTGACATGAGAGGTACTTGGGCTATGCTTGTGTAAAATCTTCTAAAGCGCAGAACCCATGTCTACCTCCTCCCCCAATTTCCTCAATTAGAGTCCATTTTCGCTCATTCTAGACCTTCGTATTGAGATTGGTTCTACCAGTCGAAGACGGCGCCCACGCTACCTCCACGCTCCGATTCCAACTGTGCATACGCCGACGCCGCCTCATTTGGCGAAAAACGATGCGTAATTAGATCGGAAACGCACATCTGCCCGCGCTGCACGTACTGCAAGAAGAGCTGTCTCTGACGGGTCGCCGTCCACGCCGCGTGTTGTGGCGGTAATTTGTCGTTCTGCGTGCCGATGAGACGCAGTTGCCGCGTCAATAGATCCGACGTAAGATGTTGCTTTGAGGGGTGGGGGCTATCGCCGAGGAGAATTACCTTGCCATATCGACGCGCCAGCGGGAGCGCCAACGGTAAAACCGCGTGATGTCCCGTCGCATCATACACCACATCCGCAAGTTCGCCGTCGGTGCTCTCAAGGACGGCATCTCTCGCATCGGCAACGCTGCCACAAAAACGAACCGTCGCGCCGTGCGCCAGTGCGATGTCCAGCCGTGCCTGAATCTGATCTATCACCAACACTGATCGAAGACCTATCACCTTCAGGTACTGCGTCACAAGCTGCCCAATGGGGCCACAGCCGATGACGACGGCGGTATCTCCCATGATATGCTCGGCTTGACGGACTGCCGTTTGCGTAATGGTTGCCAGCATACACCATACGGCGTTATCGCTGCTCACATCCTCGGGAATCTTAATGATTCCGGGTTGGTTGCCGGACAGGTTCACATGTCCCCGGTGGGACGCGGTACAGAAGACCCGATCTCCCTCTTTGAAACCTTCGACCTCAGCGCCAACCTTAACAATCCGCCCAACGTTACTGTATCCGGGATAGAACGGGTATTTTACCCAGTTATGCCAGTGGCTGCCGGGGTCGGACTCCCCGCGATAACAAATCATTTCCGTTCCCATGCTCATAAGCGTAACCAGCGTCTGCAACGTAAATTCGTTTGGCGCGGGATCGGGAACATCTATTTCGACAAAACTAACCTGCCTGCCTCCTGTGAAAACAACGACATTTGACTTCATACGCAAAATCCCTCAATCGTGTAGAAAATACGTTGGGCAACCTGTGAACAAAGACCGGATAATCCAAAGGTCTATTGCAACATCGGCAGGTTAGGTGAAAGCGGACCAAAGTATGACGGGAGAGATAGGCGCTAAGCCTATTATGGGGATTCAACTTAGGTTACGAATACAGATCGCCCGCGAACAGCCGTTAATTGTCTGAGTTCAGTGCCGTGATTGCTTCGTCTTCGCTATCGAAACGCTCGAAAATGGTAATTAGCCGCCCCATAACAATCAGATTCTGTATGTCCGTCCCGATGTTGATAAGACCTATGCGCCCTTCTTTGCGGGCGACGGAAACGTGACATGCGACGAGGGTGCCAAGACCACTGCTATCAATCCTAGCGACATCCGCGAGGTCTATCAAGACTTTCGGGGTACCCGAGATCTTTTCAAGTTCTCCGCTAATCTGCTCTCTCAACTCGGTACCGGCGGGGCCAATAATTCGACCAGTGGGTTTGATAATAAGAATACCGTCTCTTTCGCGAACTTCCGCTGCCATAAATTTATCTCCTAATGATTTTTCATGAATCTCAACTAAGTCAAAATTTCTCCTGAGAGGAGAAGTTCCTCTAGTTCCGTTCAGAACCGATTATATCACATAACACTCCCATCTACAAGTATTGAGCCATGAAAGGACAGGGGAAACGCATCTAAATTTTCTACTTCACAAAAAAGAAAATCGGGCTAAGTTTGTGATAATTTTCTTAGGGGTCGTAGGTTGGGTTGAACGGGAATCCGTTAATAATTGCGAATCTTAGAGGAGTTTTCGAGTGCCCGCTTTGCCTGAACGTGCCAAAATTTGAGTGAAACCCAACATCAATCATACATTCTACCACCATGAGACATCCTCTATAATTAGATGCGTTTCCCCTGCATGAAAGGACAGGGCAATCACATCTAAATTTTTGTTGTAGTGGCGTTCTGTCTCGCAAAGAAAATCGGCGATCTGGCAATCGCCGACCGATTCTTGCAGACGTTGTTGCAGGCTTTTATTTAGTCCAGCCCAGCACCTCACGAAGGTGTTCCTTTGCCGCCGCATAGTCTCGACGGGTGCGATAGAACACTCGCTGCGCTTCGGTAAACTCGGCTTGAGCTTGGAAAGCGTCGTCAAATGTCAAACCGCGATAGCTTGCTAGGTCCCGCCCTTCGTCCAGAACCCGTTCTATCGTCCGCAGACGCTGCTCGAAGATTTGCACACGCTTTTCTTCAATCTCCATCCTTTCTTTGGCATTCGCCACTTCCCGATAGGCGCGGCGAACCTCAACCCTAATCTGCTTCTGTAAATCGATGAGTTCCAGTTGGAGACGTGACAGTTCGGCACGCTCTGCCTTTTGACGCCCGTCTGCCGATCCGCCATCGAAAAGAGAAAGGTTGAAGTTTAGGCGAACCTCCCAACCATCCCGATTGTCACGTATTTCTCCAAATGGAGTGGTACTGTCTATCTCGCGTTCGAGAAAAGGATAATCGTACGCCGCAGTCGTATCCCACGTCCGATCCTGCTGGTTTAGAAACAGACGGGCATCACGGTAGCGAAAAGCGGCGTCTAGTTCCGGGATTCGGTCCCAGAACGTTTCCTTGACTAGCCTTTCCTGACGGGTTATCGCGCCAGCGAGATCTTCAAATTCCGTTCGATACGCTAACGCCAACTCTACCGCGCGCTCAAGCGTGAGGTCATCATCCGGTAAAGAGCCGGACAGACGAACCGTCGCCAATGCGTCCAACCCCGTCAATCGAATCAGTTCCGCTTTATCGATATCCAAGCTCCGTCTCAATTCGTTGAGCGCCAACTGTTGTTCAGCCAACTCCAACTCCGTGTTCAACACACTCAGGATGGGTATTCTCTTTTCCGTATGCTTCCTTTTGGCAACTTTGAGCTTTTCCTGCAATGTGGTCTCAATAATGCTTCGTTGTTGAATCTCCTCCTCCGTCAATGTTATGTTGTGCCAAAACCTTCTCAGGGAAAAGATGACCTCCTGCTCGGCACTTTTCAGTTCGATGCCCGACTTGCGCACGTTTTCTTGCGCCTGATCCAGATCCTGCGGAACTTCGCCGAACCGAGCAATCACTTGGCTGAGGGAAACGCTGGAGAGGTAATCCCTTTCGTCCAAGTCCAGGTCGTCATTTTTCCGTCGTTCATAAAAACCGGTGAGTCCTATTTGAGGGACGTAAACAGCGCGAGCGGTTTGCAGGTTGGCTTTTGCGCGTTCCAAGACTTTCTGCGCTTTGAGCACCTTCTCATTGTTTTTCAACGCAAGTCGCGATGCTTTCTCCGGCGTCAGCGTCACCTCATCTTGCGCCAGTGTCGGTTCTGAGATATTCAGAATCCAAGCACAAAATGCGCTGAATATGAGGCGGAGTACGTAGCGCCCAATGCGCGATGTGTGATACTTTTCCCCCATCCCGCTTTTCCTCCGATGCCCGTTTTCGCTATCCCTTATCGACGACTGAGCCGTACGGTGACAATCGCTATTCCAATGACTAATAAAACGAGCACCCCAAACAGAATCGTTGTTACCGAGAGCCTAGGCTGTGATTGGATGTGAACTCGGACAGTTTTTTCTCGCGCTTCAAATGGACGATTATCAACAGTGAGCTCCGCATTGACCTTCGCTTCGTACTCTCCGACGCCCACATCCGGAGATGGGATAAGCGTCAGATTTACGTCGGTCTCATCGTTCCGTACCAGTTCTGCGACGACCTCCGGTTCAACAACATAGTTCCAGTCGGTATAGACATCAACCACCATCCGAATATCGACCAAATCTCGCGTGCCGATATTTTTCAGTTTTAAAGTCATGTCTATCTGTTCTCCGATTTTGATGGTGTGGTAAGAGCTAGGAATAAATAGCTCAATCTTCGGCACGCCTTTAGGGATAAGCTCAAACCGCTCGATACCGCCTTTGATTTGGCTAATCTGTTCCGGAGATAGCTCTAGGCGATTATTCACGCCGCCGAGCTGTTGCGCCTCATTTGCATCAATGACGGCAACGTAAAATTCCAGCGTCCCATCAAGATAGGAAGTATCAAGTTCTTTAGTGAGATAAACAGTCAGCGACAGATCTCGTTTGGATTGTGCCTGTGTGAATTTCACCTGCGACACGCGCGATTGGCTCTCCCTATCTTGAAATTCAAAAGTCAGGCTATTAAGAAGATTGATAATCCGCAATTGAAAGGTGTTCTCCGTCTCCGCCAACCGGTCTAGCGTCAGATCATAGGTAACGCGGCTTCCGAGATTTCCCTCTTGGGAGAACTGCAGCGAACTGACGTTAACTACATCTTCCTCGGACTCCTTCTGTAGATAGACTAGGCGGTTGTCGGTCTCCACAAGATCGGGATATTTCAATGCAATCATGATGGAGTCCACATCCTTCTGAAGTTGGAACGTCAGGTCGACTTCGTCATTGTAACCAAGCAGCGGTATTTTCCGCTCGTACGGTTGGGCAATATTCGTCGATTGGGCACCACTAGTTGAATCGATGTCCTTGAGAGAAACAAAGATAGAACGAATCTCGTTGGCGGCGGCAATTTCTTCCGGGGTGGCGTCAGCGGGCATGGATTCAGTCGTCGAGGTGTTCTTCAGGCGGATAGTGACCATTATCTGGTTGTTCTCACGATACTTTTTGGCGCTGGTGATTGAGATGTGGCGGGTGTCCTCCTCAAGATGAATCTTGTAGGGATATGTCTGCTCCAAATACCGCAGACTCACGATAATGCTATCCACGTTGCGGCGGAGTTCAAAATCAAGGGTTTTCGACTGTTGATCTTTGAGATTCGGGATTCGGATTTCATACGGTACGCCGATAATCGCTTCCTTCTCATCCTTAATTGAGACGTAGACGTTGTTAATCTCTTGTGCGGGACCGTATGTCGCGCCTTCATCCGGCGCAGTAGGTGGATTGCCAATGTCCCGATTGGATTGGGGTACGGAACGTTCCTGAACTGCTCCGTATTTGAGGACAATCTCAATCCTCCGCCGATCTCCCTCCTTGTACCGCCGCGCAGAAAGCACCGAAATGTAGGGTTCCTCCTGTTTGAGATGAATGTTACGGTCTTCCTCAAGATCAAGATATTTCAGGCTAACGACCACGTCTTGTACTTCATCCTTGACTAGCTCGAACTCCAGCGTTTTCTCCTCACCCTCTTTTAGGGATGGAATACGTACCTCGTAAGGAATGGCAACAATCGCACCTTGCCGCCCAAAGTCCCCTTGGTCTTTAATTGAGACATAGATATCGTCAATCTGTGCGCTGATGATAACGTCCCGTTCAAGAACCCTCGAACTCTCCTCCAATTTGACAGGCAACGAGCTGTTTTTTAGCGTGATAGAGAACATCTCCTTGCCATCTCGTGCTTCATACCGGCGAGTGCCCAAGATGCTGATGTGCCAAGCTGCCTTCAACGAATCGAGCTCAACGTTTTGCAAGTCCAGTTTCGCACCCTCATAGTCTGCCTTGTCGCGCTCGTATTCCTCCTCGGCCCGATTCACCTCTTGCACGGTCACAATGTTGTTCGCCTCTTGGAGCATATTCTTTAGGTTCTTAAGCTCATCCTCTTTTTTCTCCATCAGTTTTTTCGCCAGTTCCATGTGGAGTTTGGCTTTATCGATTTGAATCTGGCGCAACTGGTCATCTCTGGTGCGCGCCTTTTCAGATTGTGCTGCATCTTGTGAATCCACCGCTTGTGACCAGAGCGGCTTATGACCCGATAGAAACATCAAACTGGCAAGCAACAAGAGACATTTACTTTCCAAGCGAATTTTCTCCTTCTTCAGAACCTGTTTGAATAATGGTGGCAAAGCAATTCTTGGTCATTTGAGTCGTTCTATACCTGTGGGATCTCCATCGCCGTCGCTATTCACTCAGTTGATCGCCTCGGGCGCATTCAAAGGCTGGTGGGCAGTAAGAGGAGAAATCTGTGATTTGACGATCGCCGATCCACTCTACAAATGTACAAGGTAGAGCTAACTGTTTATGCTACTTCTTCTTCCGATTCGTATCCCGCCACATATCGCAGGTATAGGGCTTCCAAATCTTCGGATTCAATTTCTTGGCGGGATAGCTCGCGAACCAAACTGCCTTGCACAAGAATCCCAATCCGATCGGCGATTTCCTTGGCGCGGAATATGTCGTGGGTGGACATGAAGATGGCTTTCCCTTCGCTCTTTAGTTCACGCAACAGGTTCAGGAAATCCGCCCCACCCTTTGGGTCCAATCCGGAAGTCGGCTCGTCAAGCAACACCGCATCAGCACCCTTCATAATGGCGATCGCAATCCCCAACCGTTGCCGCATCCCCTTTGAAAAGGTTTTCACCCGACGTTTGAATGATTCTTCCGGCAACCCAACGCGGGCAAGCGTCGCATCCAGTTCGTCGCGAGTCACCTTCGTTTTTCCGCCGAGTTTGGTGAAAAACTCGAGGTTCTGCCGAGCGGTGAAGTTGCGGTACAACTCCACGTTTTCGGAAACGTAAGCGAGATGCTTCTTAGCCTCAAGCGGAAACTTGGGAATCTCAATATCGTTGACTAGCGCTGTGCCACTGGTTGGGTCGATGAAGTTCAGGAGCATGGAGATGGTGGTGCTTTTACCCGCGCCATTCGCACCGAGGATAACGTAAATCTCTCCCGGTTCAATCTTTAGGTTCAACTCGTTGACAGCCAAAATCGTGTTGTCATAGACTTTGGTTAGATCTCTGGTTTCTAACATGGGGCATCCTCCTTCAATGAAATTATACATTGTGAATCGTATCAATGTTAAGGTTTTTTCAAGGGCACTGCCTCAAGGGTTAATTCTTCTCTACGTGAATTCTCTGAATGCTGCGCCAACAAGATTCGATGCTGTCGTCGTATCATTTTTCTTTGCCATACATCGGCACGTCCGATATTTTGCAGTTTTCTTCCGTTTTCATCCGGAATCCAATTCGCCACGTTTGTCGGCGAATTCCATTTTGGTTTAGGTGACTTTGTCGTGCAATCATGTTATCATATATGTTGAACCAACGTCTGCAAGGTAGCGGGCGTTCGCGCTCAAGGATAACTTCATGCTAATTACACTCATTCGTCGAGAACTCCTTGACAATCTGATGACATTCCGCTTCGCTGCGGCAATGTCCATTATGTTGTTGCTCGTGGTCGCCAATACCGCTGTCCTCATCAAGGATTACGAGCGGCGATTGGCAAGCTATAACACCGCGGTCAAAACGCACCGGCAGCAATTACGGGAGACCAAAACCTATTCCGCGGCCGACATCGTTGTTGACAGACCACCCAACCCACTGAGCATTTTCAACGTCGGATTGGATAAACGGCTGGGAAACGAGATTAAGGTATCCTACGCCTTCGTGCCCACACTTTGGGATGCCGGGATGAGCGGCTCGGACAACCCGTTTCTCAACATCTTCAATACGATTGACATCGTCTTTATCTTCGAGGTAGTGCTCAGCTTGATGGGGCTAATGTTCGCCTATGACGCGCTGGCGGGGGAACGCGAACGCGGCACGCTACGTTTAGTGCTTTCGCATTCCGTCAGCCGCGGGAGCATCCTCTTGGCGAAATACATCGGCGCATTACTATGTCTGTCCATCCCTCTGTTGCTAAGTCTGTTGCTATCACTCATTTTGTTAACAACCAGCGCCTCCTTCTCTCTCGGTACGCCCGATTTTCTCCACATCGGAGGAATTGTCCTTGCATCGATCGCTTATCTATCCGTGTTCTATCTCATCGGTTTACTAATTTCGGCAATAACTCAAAGAACCGGTACCGCGCTCATGCTTTCAATGTTTGTCTGGGGTTTTTTGGTATTGGTGTATCCCAACATGATCCTTGCCATGACTCATTCTCCAGAGCACCTTAAACCGCGTGCGGAATCCGCACTCAATCAGATGAAACAGATGTGGGACGAATTCGATAGAGATCGGAAACACTTTCTCGCCAACGACCCTGTTTCTGGGGAGGATCTCTATTCTTTAATCTTAGATAATATAGAATGGACGACGACAGGAGATGACTGTTATGACCAGGTCATTTCTAAAGAAAACGCTTCAACATTCCTGTATTATTACGAAATTAAAATGTACATGGAATCATTCGAGAAAGAATCCGAACCAAACGTGTCGTACGTTCAGGATTATTTCCGCTTCCTCTGCCCACGAACCATCAACACAGCAGAGCAAACATGGATCGTCCGCAAGCCAGCACTGGAAAACTTTTTCGTTAAGCCAGCAGTCGTGGATAGACTCTTGTTGAAACTCTCTCCAGCAGGGGTATACGATGCAGCGACACAAGCGTGGTCCGGCACAGACCTTTTCGGGCTTCGAGATTTTTTCGACGCGACGCGGCAGTACCGACAGACGGTGATTGACTATTTCATTGATAACAAAGCGTTCGAAGTTCGACAATGGTTTTGTGCAGACAAAAAAACATTAGATTGGCGCACACTGCCACAGTTTTCCTTTCAAAGAAGCGATATTGCAACAAACGCGAGACGGGCATTCCCTGATTTATGCCTATTATTGATATCCAACCTGGCGCTGTTCATGGCGATATTTCTGATTTTCCAAAAAAGTGAAGTGTAGTCAACAACACATAGACGCAGACCGTGCAAGAAACAAAAATTGACAGTATGACAACCTAAGAGGAGGAATGCTGTAACAATGCGTTATTCGTCTTCCATTGGTCAAGTCGTTTTATCTTAAACCTTTACGTTCCTGCTAATCCTAGGTCAAGTAAGAATTACAATGATTTGGCACATTGCAAAACGCGAACTCTACGATAACCTCAATAGCCTTCGCTTTGCCCTAGCTACCTTTCTGTTGCTTGCATTGATGCTGACCAATGCGGTCGTGCATCTCCGAGAACATCCGGAACGAATACAAGAATACCGTACCTCTGTCACCGATTATTGGAATGCTCTAACCTCCCGAACCAATCTGTACGAGCTTGCCCAAGAGGGGCCTGGATTTCTTTACAAAAAACCCTCACCTCTCCGCTTCTGTGCAGAGGGCGGCAAAGCTTTCTTGTCAGATAGGGTTCACGCAGGCAGCGTTTTTTGGTATTGGGGTGATTTAAAAGGCTTTTGGAGTCTGGCATATCCATCTTCTACGCCCAATCTCACAAATGTTCGTCCGGAGGTTACCAAAATTGATTGGGGATTCATCGTCGGCTTTGTCCTGAGTTTGATTGCCCTGCTGTTCACCTTTGATTCAATCTCCGGTGAGCGCGAGCGCGGCACGCTGCGCTTGATGTTGGCAAATCCGATGCCGCGTCACATCGTGTTGATCGGAAAGTTCTTGGGGGCGTTATTCAGCATTTCCATACCTTTCACGCTTGCGGTGCTGATTAACCTTTTTGTAATCTCCGTTTCAGGCGATGTCCTCCTCGACGCAGAGGCGTGGAGACGTTTGAGCATCATCTTCATCGTCGCAGTTCTCTACGCCGGTCTTTTCGTCGCTTTGGGCTTGCTCGTTTCGGCGCGGGTGCAGCAGAGCGCGGTAAGTCTCGTGACTCTCCTGTTGGCCTGGGTCACTCTTGTCGTTTTCATCCCGAGCACCTTAGCCTCGATTGCGAGTGGATTTTCACAAGCGCCAATGACCTTCGATGAATTTTGGGAACGCAAAAGCCAACTTCACGACAAGCTCTCGAATGAATATGACGCTCGGGGTGATAAACCATTGTCAAAGAGCGAGTTCGTTACTAAAGACGCGGAAGGTCATGAACGTTTGAGTCAGGAACACTTGACTCAGCAAATCGCTCAAGTTGAAGTGGCGCGCGCCGCAACCCGTATCTCCCCCGCGTCACTTGTCCAGCACCTTCTGGAATCCTTCGCCGGAACAGGATTTAACCGCCATGTGCAATTCTTGGAAAATGTTCAGCGATACGCCCGTCAATACCGCGAATTCGTCATTGACACGGATAGGGCTGATCCTGACAGCCCCCATATCATAGGTGTCCGTGAGGGCATGTCCCGGAAACCCGTTAGTCCGGAGTCGATTCCTCGATTTGAAGATACCCTTAGTCTAAGTCGTGACTTCAACGCTGTGGCACTCGACTTGCTGCTGTTGGTGCTCATTGTCCTTGTTCTTATGTCCGGTGCCTATCTCGCCTTTGTGCGAGTTCAGGTGTGACCATGCGTCACGGCTCACTCTATTCTTCTGCTTGAAGCCCTCCTTAACAAAGATAGGTATGTTTGTTCCCCATCACCGGGGAGTTCCGATTCTCGCTGATACAGAATCACCTCTGCATCGGACGTTAACGCGAGAATGTTCACCGAATCCCGGTGATGCTGTTTGAGTTTCTCCGCAATACGGCTGACAGCTTCGCCTTTTACACCGCTTATCAGCTCTGGCAACTCTCTTTCGAAAACCCATGTATTAACAAACTTCTCGTTGAGCGTCTTTATGACTTCTGGTTTGCAGAGCGGACCCGCCCTGAAGTGTTTTCCGTTCGCTCAGCAAGATTCATCGTCAAGCGCGCCCCAGAGGAGAATCGCATGGATAGGGCGATGCGTTACTTCGGCTTGCACGATGGCTTCATCAATCGGTAGCCAGTCAATTTCGGCAAATCTGTAAAATTTCAATTCCAACTTTTTGCGCGCCGCTTCCGCCGTTATAGCATCTTCCCATGCGATTTCACCTTGGTCGTCCGCGTCCTCGGCAACGAGTTCCATACGCGGCACAAACAGCATGTCGCATTCCTCGAAAGAATTGAAGTCAACATTGCTATTGCGGGCTGGCAACGCCAGCGAGAACGCGCGAACCGCCCCTGTTTTCAGATTGAGTACCAGTCGTCCCGAAAACTGCGATAGGATAAAGCGTGCGGCATCCATCCAATCGTCTTGTATTCGTTCTCCTTGCCACTCCCAATCAAAATCGGCAAGACTCGCCAAGGTAATCTCTGCATGAATTCGAAAAACTATTTCCGCATAATCCGACGACATCGCTCGTAAGCAGGCGAACGCGCCTTCCTCGCCGTTGGTTAGGGTTGTTGTCGCACCGGGATGAAACTGGCGAAGAAATGGAACAACTCCGTCCGCATCTAGTGCCCATACATCTCCCACCGCTACAGCAGATGACGGAATAAAAACTCTGAAGGCCCTCGTCCCATATTCTTTGATGGGGTGGCTTGGCGACAGATTGCATAGCGCGGCATGTTGCGGCGACTTATTGGGTAGATTGGAAAAAGAATCCGCAATCGGATCCCAATGCGCTTGTACCCTCACGCTTGCCGAACACTGAGGCACGTTGCTTAGATCTAATCTCATGTTACCTCCATGTAATGAAGTAAAATTGCTTCGAGCTGTGAGGCGACCAATAACTAACAGTCCAGAATGGAACTACATCTTACGTTGAACCCCCCCAAATCTCCACTGTCATGTGACATCAACACGGACGAATGCCAGCAATGCCCCAGCGAACAGAACCACCAAGAACAAGACCAGCAATAGGATGTCCGTCATCGCGGCGTCGATGGATTCTCGGAGCGCTATCCGATCCTCGAATTTCGGAATAGCGGAATAAGGCACGGGCTTTTCAGACATTCCCTGCCTTACAAAATACAGGTGCGGGCTATCCGGGTCGGCTTGGTCGGCGGAGATGAGGAATTCGCGATATTGTGCGGCATAACGACGCACGCCATCCAGGAATTGCAAATGGCGAGCCAAACCTGTACCAGCCAGAGATTCAACGGCATATTGAACGATTGAAGCGGGTGAAACGCGCGCCACCGAACGGGCGAACTGAATCTGTTCAATTTGTGTCTTCAGATGTTCTTCGCGTAATTTCTCCCACAACTCCGCCTTCGCCGTAATGAATTCTGCCCACATCTCCGTATGTTTTGTCGGAGGAACTTCTCGCGTAGGCAAACCGGACGGCCACTTGTCGCCCTCACGAAGCGCTTCCCACTGTTTGCCAAGACGGATATTGGATTCTTCATAGGTCTGCGCGGGTTTTAGACCGCTGACAATTGATCCCAGTGTGTTCGGAGTTAAGACGACAACAACCACCCAAATCAGTAAGAGGATGGTTAGGCTAGTCTCCGGCTGATTCACACGGGCAGAAATCAATAGCCCGAGCGCGATGAAAATTGACATGTAGACCATCGCAATCAAGAAAATGACACCTAATTGCCCCCAATCGCGCGCTTCCAACGAGATGTGGCTAGCGGCATTGAGCAGAAAAAGGTTGATGAGTGCCGCCATAAGAAAAGGGAAACCAATACTCAGGAGGGCGCCGAGGAACTTGCCGATCAAAATCTGAGAACGCGGGACACTGTTGGATAGAATCAGCCGAAGAGTTCCTCGCTCGCGTTCTCCCGAGATGGCATCGAACGTGAACAGGATTGCCACGAAACTCAAAACGACGGAGATGACCAACACCCAATCAATCTGCGTGTAGTTGGGTCGGATATCCCTGAGATTAGGGTTTTCGTAGGGGTATTCCAGCGTCCATTTCCCGTTCACCCAGACATGGGTTCCTTCAGCGTTATCCAAGCCGACAATATAGTGCCCCTTAGCCGCTGAGACATGATCGGGTAGAAAGGCTTCGCCACCATCCGCGCAAAACGACAACGGCGAAGGCTGTTTATAGAAATTTCCCGGACCTTTTTCAACGAGGTCGTAAAGATTTTCCGATCTCGATCTTAGATGGTCGAGGGATTGCGCGACGTTTTTTCGGAAGATACTCATCTCCGCGCGATAGTCGCCAATGTGTTTGACGGCATTAACAATCATCAGCGTGAGAATCAGCAACACCGTTAGGGCGAAGCGAAGACTGTTCATGTTGTCGTAAAACTCGCGTTTGGCGATGTGGAAGATCATGGTGATTCCTGAAATATACTAAGGATAGCCTCTTGTGCTTCGCATGTTGCTTTCTGCTTCATGTCGCATCCAATCAACCACACCTAACGAGCGAGATTATATTTCCTGTCTGACAAAAATCAGATAAGAGCCCATGAACAGAATGGCGTTAATCAATAACAGCAACATCAAATCCGGTAGCGCCTGCCTTGCGGCGACCCCCACATTCGGTCGTTGATAGGAAAACCGCGGAAGATCCGACCAATCAACCGCAGCCTCGTCGCTCGCAAACCACTGCCTCGAACCGAAAGCGTTTTTGTCATAAAAATATTGGACAAGCGTTTGTCGATACTGCCGGGCAGCTTCGAAAAAATGTTCCAGGCCGTAAAGGTTTGTTCCTAACCACGCCTCGGTTGCCAAATCATAAACTGACGCCGGCGATACCCTTATCAAAAACCGATCTCGCTGCACTGGGCGCATAAAGATTCGAGTGAGCGCCTGTTGTCGCACGATCCATGCACGCTCGGCCGCCCGTATCCTCAGCGGCTCAATGTGTTGGAAAAAGGCTTTTGCATGCGGCACCGCAGCTTCCGATTCTTCCGAAAGGTCACTGAAACTCATAGCGTGGTCGTGAAAATATCTGAGCGTCATGGGATTGGAATGAAAACTAGGACCAGAAGTAGAACCGGGCCCCCCTACATTCAATCGGGGATGCTCCCCTTCCAACGAATCATTTTTCAGGAGCTGTAGTCGTTCTCTATCAAACTGCTCCCAAATTTGAGCAAGCTCTTGGAAAACCGCACGTCCTTTTTCTTCGGGATTAATTTTCGGATTGACAGCAAAAAGAACGAGATTGGGATAAATCAGAACAAGAAACACCCACGCGAACATACATGACATCAGCGCAGTCGCCGTTCGACGCGTTGTTGCCGAAATCAATAAACCCATCAGATAGAACACTGACAGGTAAAGAATCGAAGTCAGGTAAAAGCCGCCTATGCGAATCCAGTCATCACCGGAGAGGACAATTGAGCCTGAACCAGAGACTAAAATCTGCGTCAGGATTAGGCTAATTGTCAGCGGCACAACCAGGGTCGCCATGGCACCGATGTATTTAGCCAAAAGGATTTTGCCCCGGCTAACGGGCGTGGTCATGATAAGACGCAAGGTACCCTTTTCATGCTCGCTTGCGATGGCATCGTAGGCGAATATCAGAGCGAAAAGACTCAGGACCACTTGTAAAACAACAACCAAATCTATCGAAGACAGGAGGTTGAGGAAAGGGTTGTCCATCCCGTGCAGCCCAGCATCCCAGAGCGTCGGGACAAAAGCGCGATGGACACGAACCGTGTTGCCCAATCGCTTATCCAGCCCCCGATTAAAAAGGCTCAACGGATTCGGCGGTCGATCCACATTCAAGCGGAGACGTGAAAAGGTTTGTGTTGAGACAACCTCATCATGGTGGCTTTGTACAGCGTTATCGTAGAGCGCTAACCGACGCTCATAGTCGTAGATTAGAACTACGGTGTTGGCAATGACCAGCGCCAGCAGAACAATCATCGCCACGAAAAAGCGATACGCCAATAGATGGGCGAGGAGTTCTCTCCGAATGAGTGTTGTTAACATGGTGTCATTTTTTTCGTTAAGCAGCCACGACTAGTACGAATGAAGGCGTTGCGCGTGTTTGCCGGGTTGGGCGAACTTTTTATCGTTCTGCAATACATTCCTAGAATACTTGAACCCTGCATCTTTCACTGTTACACAGATTCGGATGCACTTTTCGCGAGTTATGAGGAGAATTGTGATCGTCGGCGATAATAGACACTGACGGATTCGCTGCGATATCGACAACCAAATTTCCCAATCCCGGTGAACCTGGGATTGGGAAATTCAGGAGATCCTGGATTTTCTTCCTTTATCAGGGATTTGGTTCCAGTCTCAGTGTATGGGTAGTGCGCCCGGACAAAAACGGGAGAGACTCGCCTCGCACCCAATAGTCGTGCTGATCCTTGTAGTTCTTTGACAAAGGATGGCCCGATTGGCCGCAAGGTATGTGCAGAATCCCATCTGCGTCGTGCCCCGGAGAGACGACCATGCGATCAGACGCGCGGGAAGACCGAACACAACTGTCACTTCCCGGAAGTGGATTCTCCGGCATGTTCAGAAACCTACCCAGGACCGGAATAAACCCCAGAGGATGTGAAATTCGCGGTCTGTGAATCTTGCCCCACGTCAATCGATCCAAAGATTTACAATTGTATTCGCTGCAAAGTTGCTCAACCGATTGTTCCAACTTTGAGACGATGAACCCCTCCCAGTCTTGATAGTGCTCCGGATCCGGAAGGGTTTCTGCAATCTTTTCCGTTAGCAGCATTTGGAGTGGGACATCCATATTCCGCCACGTGTATAGGAAATTACCATCCGCTTCTTGACACAGGGCAAGAAATGGTTCAAAGACATCTTCAGCCAGGACTTTTCGGAATCGAACGAGAAGCCCGAAAGCTACACTATCCACCTCTGCTTTTCCATCCCAAGCGGCTATGTGTTTATGGGCGTCCGATAAGTGCAGGTCATCTGCAATAACACCCTCGGTCAAAACGGACAACGCCAACTGTTGGTAAAATTCATAGAAGTCGCACCTCGTGTCCAGCTGGAGTTGAAACATGTCCTGTTCGGTTACTCGCTCCATCGCATTCAATCGTTGGCTAATTCTGTAAGCGCGGTAGCTATTGGCGAAGTTATGCCCGATTGTGTAAGGATAGTTCTTCCCAAGCGTCCGGTTATTCGCTGTCGCTAAAAACCCCTCTGGTGGAGCAATGAGCCGCGGTAGTTCCGACGGTGGTATATAGCCGTCCCAACCGATGTGACCATCCGCCCACGATTTCGTGGTAGATCCATCGAATCCCTTTCGCAGAGGGATACGGCCGCAATAGGTCCAGCCGATGCGTCCATTCACATCAGCCACGACCGCGTTCAACGGCGGCGCCCCAAAGTGATTCATTACATCTAGGCCATCTTCCAGTGTTTTTGCTTCGTTCATCTCAAGCAAACCGACATCAACCGCGTCGGGTTGCTGTGCCGTGGCATGAATGGCAACCGGTTTGCCCATCAGCGAGGTTTGGCTGACGGGGCCCCAGATTGTTAGCTTGACGGGATGGATAACGTGTTTGCCACCCTTGATATTGATCTGCTCGTCTACAACTTCAAACCGTCTCCATCCACTTGGGGTTTTGTATTCATCCGGATTTTCTGGATTGATTTCCAACTGAACCAAGTCAAGGAAGTCGCCACTGATATTCGTGAGTCCCCACGCCACATGTCCGTTAGATCCGATGATTGTGGCGGGAACGCCCGGCAAAACAATGCCAGCAGTTTTCACGTTCCCGTAACGAAGGGACGCTCGATACCATAGATTCGGTACGGAAAGACCGATGTGTATATCGTTAGCCACAATTACGCGCCCATCAACAGTCTTGGAGCCATCAACCGCCCAATTGTTCGATCCTACGCCAAAGTCCGTTGGCTGAACAAGTTTTGCTGCCCGCACGCCGTCCTGCTTTGGATCTCGGCGAATTGAAGCAAGTGCCTCAACGGGAATTGGCTGAATGGGGCGGTGGGAGTCGGCTCCGCCCACGAGAACTTGCGTATAGCTATCGGTGTCCGGTGTAAGGAATGCGACAACTTCTGGCGGAAGTGACTTCTCCATGATAGACACCATTCTCTCTTCATCGTCGCTGAAAGATAGCATCTGAAACATATTTAGGGCGACAAGAATGCTGTCTTCCGCTTTCCAAGGCTCGGGCCGATAGCGCAGGAGGAGAAATTCCAGAGGAGCGGTTCCCATCTGTTGGATGAATGCATTTACTCCGGCGGTGTAGGCGGCAAGGCTCCGCTTCTGTTCGTTGGGAAGTTGGGCAACGATTTCCGATGCCACCCGGTTGAACCCGATAACTCTTTGTCGCTTATCAGTTTCTATAGCGGCTTTGCCGAAGATTTCGGAAAGCCGACCGGCGGCTCGGCGGCGCAGCAAATCCATCTGAAAGAGCCGGTCTCGCGCGGTCACATATCCCAATGCTAACACGGCATCTCTTCTGGTTTGGGCGGTAATCGTTGGAATCCCGAAGCGATCCGAGGTTATCGTGACTGGAAAATCTAATCCCTCAACCTGTCTCTCGCCATCCCGGACAGGCAGAGAGGCGCGCAGCTTCATGATTAGGAAAATACCTACACCTACCACGACTAACAAAATGATTGATAGCAAATACATAACGAAATTCAGAATTCCTCTTCGATTGCGTACCATAGTGGAAACCTGTTTCTGAATCTTTTGCTCCCGATGACATCCCGATTCCCAGATTAGCTATTATCTTTGCGTGATACCCCAGCAGCAGAGAAGCCCATGAGTACTCAAATTGTAACCGTTTTCTATCCGTATGACAAGCCCTAGAACCCTCTAATCCAAGGTAATCGCAACCTATTAGTGACTCACACGGCTTGCGTTCAAGACCATTGCGTGGTATCATGCCCACGTTCAAGAGATTCAAACAGATCGGTACATTTACACCATAAAGGAGCCGACCATTGACAAAAGATCAAAAAATAATCGTTAAAATTGATGCAGGCGCGGTCAATCGGCACAATGACCTTGTCCGCTTGACTTTCAAACCGAAACTCCACTTTCACGATTGGCAGGAGGGAACTTCGGGGCTTGTTATGTCCAGATGTGATTCGGGCGGCAATATCACAGACGATATTATCCCGTGCCAGTTTGAACCTACGACTCGTGAACTTGCTTGGCTTACGGGCGAGTTGTCCGCAGGCACAACCGCGCATTACGCCATTCGACAAGCTGATGGGCACCAACCCGAAGCTCGTTATCGAATTGAGCAGAAACCCGCACATCTGCTCATTTCTGCGGATGACGCGCTATTTACTCGGTACAACTTCCTCGGTGTCTGGAAACCCTACTTTTGGCCCCTCAACGGGAATCACGGAAGTGTCGTGCGTGGAGCTGGTGGAGGTGACCATCCCCATCACACTGGGCTTTATCTCGCCTACGGCGGACACGGAGAAGGCGGATCCGCGAACATCTGGTCAGACTGGGACGAACCACCCTATGGCCCCTGTGGCAAGATGCTGCACCAACGGTTTGTCAGAATTACCGAAGGTAACGTATACGCCGAATTTGTCGAAGACCTCATCCATGTTAGCGGTGATGGGAATATTATCATGACGGAAAGGCGCACCGCCCGCGTCTGGTATGGAGACAATGCACGACGATTCTTAGAAATCACTCACGAAACCACGCCGCCGCTGGACATCGGCGCCCGGCAATTTCTTTTTGTGGCACGACTGAATCCGTCAATGGATGTCCCGGAAAAAGGGCATGTTGAAAACTCCGAAGGGCAGATTGGCAGAACGCAGGTACACCATCAGCGCGCGCGGTGGTGCGATTTAAGCGGCACAGTGGGCGATGGAATAAACGGAATGGCGATGTTCGATCACCCGCAAAACGCCGAACATCCGGGCTTTTTCGGGGAAATCGCCGTGCCGGAGCAGATGAGCATTCTCCACCACCCGCCTGATGAACTGGAAAATGACCGGTTCCGTCTGCAATTCGGCGTCTATGTCCATGAAGGCGTTACACCACAAGCGGATGTCGAAAGCCATTATCAGTGTTATGCGAATCCGGTAAAGGCGGAGGTTGTCACAGATTCGGAAGGGTAAACGCCACCCGCGCTTGTCCAAGCCGTCTTGATGGCACGAAGGCTTTTCACGCTAGACAAATGCCGAGGAATCGGGACGTATATGTCCATTGCCTTGTCGGTTTAATCAAAAACTTCATTGTACCTCGGCTCTTAGGAAAGCCAAAAAACTCGCCAGAGAAATCACGACAAAAAACAGGATGAGCAGACCAAAATCCTTCAGTATCTCGCCTACCGCTGAAATGTCATTTGTAAACTGTTCGAAACGAGGAACGCTCGAAAAAGGTACACGCTTTTTAGACAACCCCTCTTTGAGATAGAAGATGTGGGGACTCCCGGGGTCGGCGCTGTCTGTTTCCTTGATGAATTCTATAAACTGCTGCCGATACTGCCGAGCAGCTTTTACAAATTCATGGTGTCCGCCAAATCCTGTGCCCGCCAAAGATTCCATCCCGTAGTTATAGATGATTGTCGGAGAAAGACGTAAAATCTGACGGGCGAATTGTACCTGAGCAAACTGCGCATCAAGATGTTCGTCATCAACACGAGTTGCTATCTTCCACCGGTTTGTGATGAAGTCCGCCCACCACTCAAGCGCTCTTCTGTCAGGGTTGGGGTCGCTTGGGGAACCGTATTTGAACATTTCCCCATAATCCATTGCCTCCATCTGCGATGCCGCGCTTCTCTTTTCTTGGACTTCTCGCAGTGACGGCACTGAATGTAACGTGCTGACCACGGTACCGAACGTATTTGGTATTAGGACTACCAAAACAATCCAGATGAGCAACAGCACGACTAGGCTAGTTGATGAATGCCTCATACGGCTCGAAATGGCTAAACCTAATCCAACAAATAGTGCGATATAAATAAACGATAAAGCCACCATCAATCCGATGCGCAACCAGTCATCCCCGTGGAGAGACACAACCCCTGAAAGGCTCACAATTAAGGCACTCAGCAGTATTCCAATCAGCATCGGTATTAGGATGACGATGAAAACTCCAAGAAATTTGCCCGCGAGTACACCCGCGCGCGACACGGCATTCGACAAGACCAGTGCCAGTGTGCCGTTTTCTCGTTCTCCCGAAATGGCATCAAAGGTAAAGAGAATTGCCACAAAACTCGTTACAAGACCAATGATATAGCCCCAATCTAGCGCTCCAACCCTCGGAAGCATCGAATTCATTTGATAGCTATCCGATACATATTGTAATCTCCACGGTTCGGTATAACTGTATGAACTACGACTGCCCTGCCACGAAGAGTTGCTACGTACTTCAGCCGCAATGTGCGTCGGCAATGCATCCTCCTGGTCGGCAGCACAAAATGCCAACGCACTCGGACGTTTGTACAACGCTATTGGACCTCGCGTAGCCAACTCGTTTAGCTGCTGACAACTCTCCCTGACCTGATTGTTGACCCAGGCGCTATTCGATGAATACTCCGCAAGTTTCTGCTTATAATCACCGCTGACAAAGATTAATGTCCCCAAAACCAAGAGCGATGTTACAGCCCCAAGGCTTAGCGCAAAACGGAGGGACATCAGATGGTCAAGAATCTCGCGCTTCATGATATGGAAAAACATGATAATATCCTTGTTTTTGTTTGTCGCCAACGAGAGTTCAGAAATTTCGCATCATAAACAAGTCTGAACGTCTGATATTATTGGAAATACACCTCACGAGGATCTCTACCGATCAATCAACCGACCAGGTAGGGAGAGCGATAGAAAATCCCATAGGGATCAAGTTAAGGGAGTTCGTCTAGTATTGGTGGGGTTCTCCGTCGCAAAACCCTTAACTTGGCCCCCATTGGGCAGGGAGGAAATCTTTATCGCACCCCATACGGTAGGTGCGGTTTCCAACCGCACCGGCCCCTACGGAAACCAGCGCCATGAGTCATCTTCCGTGGCACCCCCATCAATGAATGGGTTGGTATTCCATCGCCCATGTCTACATGGAGATTAACAGTTTAAGACATTGAAAGCGCGTGACTTGCGACCCAAAACGCTTAACTTGATCCCTATGGGGAGAGCAATAGAAAATCCTACTCGCTATCCGCTCGCTTGATGGTGTGAGATAGTCAAGCGATTGATGTAGTCGCTCTCGGTTATAAAAGTTGAAATAGTCACTCAACGGGCGTGAAGTTGGTTGTCCGCTATTTTGAATCTCTGAGTTTTGTCTCCGCTCTAATCTGGCTCCGTTGAAATGTCAACGGCTCGTAGGTTGGGTTGAACACCGTGAAACCCAACTATTCAACTTCGAACCTTTCGCTCCGGTAGTTCAAGGGTGACAGGAAAGAGGAATCTACCACCCTTCCATCTTTCGAGTCCTACTCTTCCTGAAACTTGCCTACGTACGTCCCGTCGGAATAAACTCGGTTTCTCCGTATATGCCGAACTCAAAACTTTGAACGGTGCTTCAAGCTGCCCCAGGTGGTCGCCAGTTTGCCGTGAGGATGAACGGCGAGCGAACCGCCCGCAACAAGCGTGTAGCCGTTGCCAGAGGAGTCCATATAAAGAGGCGCCCCGGGGCCCTCCTCAAATCGCCAAAGCGCTATCGTCCGCTCATCTGCCAGAAAATGGCGTTTTGGATGGATCTCTCCGCGTTTGGCGTAACGCCAGCCCTGAGAAACATGAATTTCGTCAATATAGCCTATCATGGACTCATTTGCGCGCCCCCATTTCCATCCGTTCTCAAGCGTTACAAGTGTGGCGCCACCAATCAGTAACGGCGCTGCCGTGCGCCCCATCGCGCCCTCGAAAGGAAGACCCTTCTGCATGTATTCGCCGTCATAAAACGAAATCTTGTCGGTGACATCTCTTTTCACCACAATCTGATAGGCAACATGTACCCAACGCCGGAACGGGAATTCTCCGGGCGGAATAATGCGTAGGGTAATTTCGTGGTTACGGTTCGGGCGTTGGACTCCAAAGAAGATGTGGGCTTGACCCGCTGGGGGACGCGGGGTAAGCCAAGTGCCGTCTCTTCCGGTGACAGTAACAAAATAACTCCCGGGCTTGGCAAAGATTACCCATCCTCCTCCCGCCAAGCCAACGTTACGGAAATCCGCCTCTCTCGGACGCTCGGTCAGATAAATCCACGCCTCAATGGTGATGCCGTCACCTTCGGCATCGTCGAAAACACCGAGGTAATCTGCGTAGACATAACCGCCGGGACGCAGTTCAAGCACATCCGGAGGGAGCCTCTCCGGCACACCGAATCCGGGCTGCGCGACAAGAAGCCATACTATTAAGGTCGAAATACTGAGCGAAAAAACTGTGTTGGGTCTCATAGCACTTCCTCCTATTAGAAAAATGGTATCGTGTTATGTCACAACCTTATAACCGAGTGCCAACCAGACTTTTGGGCTTGTTATAGTCCTTAATTGGAGGTAGATTTTGTATTACCAATCAACTCACATCTGACCTTAGAAACAGCAAATAGGTAAGAAGAAAGAAAACCACGTTCAGAAGTATCAATACCCCGACATTAAAACTCATCCGTGAGAGAATTGCCGACAACGACTCGGGACGTTCGCGAAAAAGTGGGATGTCCTCGCCTCCAATCTTTGTGAATGCCTCCGGGTTATACCACGCTTCCGATTCGAATGCGTTCTGATCACGCAGGTAGCGGATTAACTCGCGACGGTATTGTCTCGCCTCATCCAGAAACCGGAGATGGCTGTCCAGATCGGTTCCGGTAAGGATTGCAGTCGCGTGCCAATAAACCGCCGCTGGCGAGAAACTGGAAATCTGTTGGGTCAATTTTGCTTGTCGAATCGGATTCTGAATTAAATATTCTTTCCTCAACCTGCCAACTTCATCCGCATATTGAATGTTCAACTCCTCCTGGAATTTCAGGAACTCGTGAAACGTAGGTAGTTGATCCGGAGGACCAGCGAAGGATCCGATGTATTCGTGACCTATAAGTATACGAAAATTTGTCCCACCATTAAAGACCAGTTTGAAATCCCGTTTCTTCTTGAAATCCTCAAGTTCACGATTGAAATTTTGCCATAATTCATGAAGTCGGTGCTGGGAGAGGGCTCCTCTTTCGGACCAAAATGAGCGGAAATAGCTCTCGGAGCTTACGTGAGCATCCGATTTGATGGGCAGCAGCTTGGAGACAGCAAAAGCGCTGGCTCTGGGAAAAATCAACACAAACAACACCCAAAAGAACATGGTGAGAATCAAGGCTGTCGTTGTGCGTCCTACCCACGTTGAAAACAGCATGCCCAACGTGAAAAACACGGACATGTATATCAGAGAAACCAGACAGAAGATACCAATCCGTGCCCAATCCGACGCACTGATGACGACATAGGGCGATAGAAACATAAAGAGCAGCGCCACTAGCAGGCTAAATACCAAGGGAATCGTTAAACTCAGTATCCCGCCCAAATACTTGCCGAAAAGCAGCTTGCCCCGCGGCACAGCATTCGACAGCACGAGTGCCAGCGTGCCATTCTGACGCTCGCCGGCAATGGAATCGTAGGAGAACAGAAATGCCAGCAGGCTAATCACAATTTGAAACACAAGTGTCAGGTCGGTTCGGGGAAAAACGACGAGATAAGGATTGTCCGAGCCATGTTGCGTTGCCTTCACCGGTACCAGAGTGTGGGAGACCTCCACGCTATTGCCTAGGCGTCCCCCCAGACCTTCGTTGAATATACTTAGCAAAGGAGGTTTTTTCTCGGCTGTTGGATTACGGCTATATGAAAGTTCAGAATAAGCTCGGATGTTACGAACCTCATTTGTATTTGCATCCACGGCGCGCCGATAGTCTCCTAGGCGGTGTGTGTAACTTCGCACGAGCACCCATGTGTTGAGGCTTACCAAACCGGTACAAATGATTAAACCGAGCAAAAAACGGAGTGTAAGTATGTTTGCTAGAAACTCGCGCCAGATGATAATTCTTAACATTGCGCTCCTATTCTGAAAATGGGCAGAGTATCTTCTGTTAGGATTCGTTCGAAAGCTTTCAGGTAAACTAGAGGGACACAGCTCGGAAAGTTAGAGTTGGCTTGGCAACATTGTCAACCCCATCGGATCCAATGACCCGCAAACAAAATGTGTTGGAACTCGCATGGTCAATGTTTCACTGGACAATTTGTGACAATTGATATCGGTCAGCGGACACAAAAAAGCAAAAAAATTTCGGTTGGCAAGCCAATAATGGCTTGAATCCTGTTTCGACTGCTACGGCAACGGCAGATCGTTGAATTCAAAAGAAAGAATTGTTCGAGCGAAAAGGTATTTGAAGCTTATCGCCGTAGCATTAGGGTTAAGTCCCTTCAGCGTGAAGTATTCCAAGTAGCCCCCAAGATCCGAGCGGCGTGGATGGAAATGACCTTTTATGCATGGCGTATATGTGTTGCCCAAATTATCAATGACTTGTCTGATACCCAAGTAACACACTTCTAAAGGATTGTTATGCACTAGGTGGATGGCGTTACCATTGCTCATTTCGTTCTCACGGAAACCATCGTATCTGATTACAGCATTCTTGAATCTCTTCGTTATGCCTTTTCCGTCAATCGGAATGTCCTCAAACAGAAGTGCGTCACAGTCGCGCGGATGATGATTAACAAAATCGCGATGGAGGGTGAACTTTGTTCCTTGCAGTGGATAATCACATCTGATAATCTCGGCGAGCTTCCAAGCACCGCCTTCATCATCATTTGTAACACTACTCCTCAGATTCGTCCCGGGGCGATTGCCAAGGTTATCCTCAATGTAATAGCGAGGATCGCCAAATAAATCAAGGTGTTCGTTGCGGTTCTCACAGAGCAGGTGAAGGAAAAGACTTGGATTGCTGTGCTCCATCTGCAGAGCAAAATCGTGACTATCCATTTTGCCCGGTAGTGCTTCATAAGCCTCATCCCAATAGATTGACTTGTAAATTCGTGTAATCGCTACTGTAACGTCATCATTGGTCTGTATAAGTTTTTTTCGCCGGTCTTGCATTGTCCGTTTTTCCTGTTCGTCTCCGATGGTTATTGTCACGTTGTACGTGCGCTGGAGGTGGTCAATCCGTTGATGTAATCTATCTTCGGATAGTTGAGCAAGAAGTTCCTTTTCATCAATCCCCAGAATTCGGGCGGCAAGGATGGCAACATTATCGGAGGGAAGTTGCTTTCCCGTTTCCCACATCGCAACTGTCTGGCGAGAGGTATGAATCTCTTCGGCGAGTTGCTCTTGAGTTAGACCGTTTGCCTTTCGATGTTCGGCGATAAGTTTGCCAGTATCCATTAGCTCTTCCCTCCATTCGGTGTTATTGGGAAAAACAATAGCATAACTCGGTCGGATTTGCTGTCATAAAATCTGTTTTACAATAATGGACTTATACCATTTCGCTTGAATAATAGCGCGTATAATGTTTTTCAATTATACGATTATGTATGAAAAGACCGATACCAACCATTGCCCCGTACACCAAAACCCGTAGGCGGGGCATCTTGCCCCGCATTAGTAAGACGCATTAGTAAGATTTGATTCACTCAATTAATGCACTTCAAATATCGAGAAATGGTATTAGAACCTGTTTGAATAATCGGTGGCAAAGCCATTTTTGGTCATTTGTAGAAAGTTTTCCATGTTTTCATTGTTGGCTGCTACATACCTGTGGGATCCCTATCGCACTCGTTATCCACTCGCTTGATCCCCGCCGGGGCTTTTAGAGGCTGGTGCGCGGTGCGCACCCTACAGGCTCTTATTTTCCGTATTATGGGTTGTGTAAGAATTGAATTATCTGTGGGCAGTTCTGGCTTCGAAGGATCACTAGCTTCACCGAAACACAAGGAGAATCAGTCGCAAGCGATATGACAAAAAACCAGAAGAGTCAGGAGTTGTCAGCTACGTTGTTTGTCGGCTTGGATTGCCTGGGTACAAACCAGTGGCGGTTTGGCATGTCCTTCGGGGTGTGGTGTCGGGAAGGCAATTTCACTCAATGCCGAAAACCGCATACGCGAGTGATGGTAACCTTAGACCTATAGATTTCTTGTGGGGATGGCAAGGAAGGTTTCTACAACGTTTTGTCCGCATTCGTGGTTCCGTAATCGCCGCTTCTCAGGGCATTAACAACCTGCTGCATGTCGTTTGGCATCGGTGCAGAGAATTCCAATCTTTCATCTGTTTCAGGGTGATTGAACCCGAGCGTCTCCGCGTGGAGCGCTTGGCGGTTTAGTTTCTTAAGCGCTTGTCGCATGGTTACTGAGGGTGCATCTGACTGTGCACGTTCTCTGCCGCCTCCATACACCGCATCCCCCGCTACCGGGTAGCCGATAAAACTTAGGTGGACACGAATCTGATGCAGACGGCCTGTTTCCAAGGTCAACTGAAGTAGGCTAAACCCCTCATAGACTTCTAGCACACGGTAATGAGTCACAGCGTGTCGTCCGTTTGTCTTCACGACCGACATTTTTCGCCGATCCCTGTGACTTCGCGCGATCTGTTCGTCAATTGTCCCGGCTCCAAGTTCTGGGACTCCGCAAACAGCCGCAAGATAATGCCGAGCTGTCGTGTGGGCTTCAAATTGAGCGGAAAGTGTTCGGTGGGCATGGTCTGTTTTGGCGGTAACTAGCACACCGGAGGTATCTTTGTCGAGTCGATGAACGATTCCGGGACGCTCTATGCCGCCGATTCCGGATAGATCCTGGCAGTGTCCGAGCAGCGCATTGACGAGTGTGCCGGAATAAACGCCGCCCGCGGGATGGACTAGCATACCGGCGGGTTTGTTGATTACTATTAAACTCGAATCTTCATAGAGGATATCGAGAGCAATAGATTGGGGTGAGATTGCTTCTAACGGGTGGGGTTCGGGAAGAGTGAGGACAATCTGGTCGCCTCTGCGGAGTTTGTAGCCCGGTTTGCTACTTTTGCCATTAACAGTTACGGCGCCATCGCGAATAAGCTGCTGAATGTACGTCCTTGAAAGCTGTCGTGTCGAATGTACTGTGGCAAGATATTGTGCTTCAACAAACTGATCGAGTCGGGTGCCGTGCTTATTAGACGTGAAATGGAAGGTCTCGAATTGTGGCATAGCAAACAGTCAAGTCAACTTCCTGTTCTGATTGTAGCATGCCGCGCAGCGTTTTATTACAGTTACATTACGTTGCTTTGGGTGTGTTCCTTTTCCGCTTATACTCTGGGGACATGCCGCGCATTTGTTCGATAATCTCCGGCACTTTTTCAATTACTCCATCAATTTCAACTTCCGTGTTGTCTCTTCCGAGTGAAAACCGTACCGTGCCCTGCGCTAACTGTGGTCGAAGTCCCAAGGCAGCTAAAACATGGGATGGCTCCATTGAGCCGGACGTGCAAGCGGATCCGGTCGAGACGCAAATACCTTCCATATCTAATCTTAGGATAAGACTCTCCCCTTCGACATATTCGAAGGAGATGTTCAATGTTCCGGGAAGGCAATGTTCTGGGTGACCATTTTCGTGAAGACCATCAAGACTCTTATTGAGACCGTCTCGGAGTTTTCGTGTTAGACGATTTAGGTGTTCAACATAACTTTCGCGGTCCGTTTTGGCAATCTGCACCGCTGCTCCAAGGCCAACGATAGCCGGTACATTTTCTGAGCCTGCGCGACGATTACGCTCGTGCGAGCCGCCGTGCATGAGGTTTTCCAGACGCGTCCCACGGCGCATATACAACACGCCAATCCCTTTGGGACCGTAAAGCTTATGTCCGGAAAGTGATAGAAGGCTTATGCCCAATTCCTGAACGTCCACAGGCAGTTTGCCGACGGATTGCACGGCGTCCGTGTGGAGCGAAATACTATGTGCCGCCGCAATTTCAGCAACCTCAGCGATGGGTTGGACTGTTCCCGTTTCGTTGTTGGCGTGCATTATCGAAATCAAGATTGTCGTCTCACGGATTGCCTCGCGCAACGCGTCAGTATGAATTCGTCCATACCGATCGACTGGCAAATATGTTACTTCGAAACCGTGCTTTTCGAGGTGTTGACATGTGTGCAAAACCGCGTGATGTTCTACCGCAGAGGTAATGATGTGATTTCCGCCGTTCCGGCTCCTCTGCAGTTCTGCGAGCCCCTTAATGGCGTGATTGTCCGCCTCTGTCCCGCTACTGGTAAACACGATTTCGCTTGGACTTTTTGCGCCAATCAGATCCGCCACCTGTTCGCGAGCCGTGTCAATCGCGTTGCGTGCTTCCCGCCCATAGGCGTGGATGCTAGATCCGTTGCCGAATCGATCTGTCAAGTAAGGGGTCATCGCTTCCAACACCTCCGGATGGAGTGGCGTTGTCGCGTTATGATCCAAATAGATTCGTTTCATGGTTTGTTACCAAAACATTTTTGGGGCGACGAAGACAAGCAACGTGTTCAATCGGAGCTGCCTTGATTTTAAAGCTCGGCGGATCGCGACGTAATTCGATCTCGGACTGAAGTCACAAACTGCTCTGTGGGCACACCGTTCTGGCGGGTACCATCTCGTCTTCGAATGGAAACACTACGAGCTTCCATCTCCCTGTCTCCAACAACAAGCATGTATGGTACCTGCATCAACTGGGCTTGACGGATTTTCGCATTCATGCGTTCGTTGCTAAGGTCTGCAGATGATCGGAGATTCGCAGATTTCAATTCGAGGACAATTTGTTCAGCATACTTGTTGTGGCTGTCACCGATGGGTATGACGCGCGCATGTTCGGGCGCCAGCCAGACGGGAAACTTGCCAGCGTAATGTTCAATCAGAAAACCAATCATGCGCTCATGTGTACTGAGAGGCGCGCGATGTAGACATATTGGAATTTCGGCGTCTCCTTGTCGGTTGATAAAACTTAGATTGCATCGCGCCGGTTGTGCAAAATCAACCTGATTCGTCGCAAGCGTAAACTCGCGTCCGATGGCACTCCAAATCTGGACATCTATCTTGGGTCCGTAAAATGCCGCTTCATCATGCACTTCAACGAAAGGAATACCCCCATTCTTCATTGCACGGCGCACCATCTCTTCAGTTTTCCGCCAGAGCAGTTCGTCATCAACGTACTTCTTGCCCAGCCCACTCTTGTGATGGGTGCTGAAGCGCATCACATACTTTTCGATGCCAAAGATTCGAAAATATTCTTGGTAAAGGGCTACCACTTCCATAAACTCTTCTTCAAACTGTTCCTCTGAGCAGTAGATGTGCGCGTCGTTCATTTGCATGGAGCGCACCCGCATTAAACCAAAAAGCTCGCCGCTCTTTTCAAAACGATAACAGGTACCGTATTCGGCTAGGCGTAATGGTAATTCGCGGTAACTTCGCATTCTGCTATCAAAAATCTTATGATGGAAAGGACAGTTCATTGGCTTCATGTAGTAACGCACACCTTCCATTTCCATTGGGGGGTACATACTGTCGGTATAGTGTGCCAGATGCCCGGTACGTTGAAAGAGCGCGTCTTTGGCGAGATGGGGTGTCCGTACCCGGTCGTACCCACGTTGGTCTTCCATCTCTTTGGCGAGTTTTTCCAACTCATCGATTACGATTCCGCCGTTAGGCAGCCACAATGGCAAGCCCGGTCCAACGTCCTCATCAAAGATGAATATCTCCAGATCTTTGCCAAGTTTACGATGATCCCGCTTTTTCGCTTCTTCAAGCATTTGAAGATGCTGCTTCAACTCCGACTTTGTATTCCATGCGGTACCGTAGATTCTTTGAAGCATGGCGTTGTTTTCATCGCCTCGCCAATATGCGCCGGCGACGCTGAGCAACTTGAATGCATCGGGTCGAATTTCACGTGTATCGGTGACATGGGGTCCCCGACAGAGGTCTTCAAACGTATCGTGACGATAAGTGCTTAAAGCCGGCGTTTCATCTACTTCGCTTCCGTACTCGTCCGTTCCACCCTTGATGAGTCCCTCAATCAGTTCTAGCTTATACGGTTGATTCTTGAACAACTCGCGAGCTTCATCGGGACTGATTTCCCGATAATTGAATTCGTGTTTATCAGTCACAATCTGCCGCATTCGCTTTTCGATTTGTTCAAGGTCATCCGGCGAAAAGGAGCGGGGCTTGCCATCTTCTTCGGCCCCCAGATCGAAATCGTAATAAAAACCGTCATCAATCGGTGGGCCGATAGCCAGTCTGGCATCCGGATAGCGCTCCAAGACGGCTTGTGCCATCACATGGGCTACGCTATGCCTGATTTTGTATAACCGATCTTTTTCCGAATCTGACATAATTTTCTCCATTCATCGGAGCCTCGAACCCGTTCATCAATTGAATCCGGCCGTCAAGTTCTATGAATGCGCCTTCGCCAAATTTACCTCATAAAAAAAGAGCCTTTCGGCCCTCGGATAAAGATTATATTCTTGATGATGGGCGGTATAGGATTTGAACCTATGACCCCTTGCGTGTCGAGCAAGTACTCTAACCAGCTGAGCTAACCGCCCTTATTGAGGAAGGAAGGCGGCGGTCGGAATCGAACCGACGTATAAAAGTTTTGCAGACTTTCGCCGTACCACTTGGCTACGCCGCCGCTTTGGAGCGGGAGACGGGACTTGAACCCGCGACCTCTACCTTGGCAAGGTAGAGCTCTACCACTGAGCTACTCCCGCAAGACAACTACAGTATATCAAAGCAGACCGACTTTGTCAATGAAAAAACTCAAACGCCTGGAAAGTGTGTGGTCAAAGTTGAAGTTTGCTGAGTAGGCATCGTAAATTACCGGTGGCTTGCTGGGAGACTGAGTTTAGACGACGTTAAGTTCGACATGGTACTGGCAGCGTGCTGGTATGGCCACTCTTGGGCTTTAGGGCTCCTCCTTCTCGCCTTTAGATCCTGTTTGAAAAGTACATTTGTAGGGTGCGCACTGCGCACCAGCCTCTAAAAGCCCCAGAGGGGCAGAAGGTGTATAGAAACGCCAAAACTCCGTGCACCAAAGCCCCAGCGCGGGATCAAACGAGTGAATAACGAGTGCGATAGAAATCCCGACAGGTACGTAGCAGACAACAATAAAAACCTTCCTACAAATGACCAAAAATGGCTTCGCTACCGATTATTCAAACAAGCTCTTAGGCACGTGGACATTTTGTCGTTAGACATCAAGAAACTCGCGGAGTTTCTTACTTCGGGTGGGATGGCTTAAGCAATTCAACGCGCGTGCTTCTAGTTGCCGAATCCGCTCTCTCGAAAGTCCTAGAATGCCCCCTATTTCCTGCAAACTGTGTTCGCACCCGTCCTCCAGCCCATATCTAAGCTCGGCAATCTGTTTCTCGCGTGATGGCAACTCTGTGAGGGCTTTTCGGACCTCTTCGATCAATTCTTTCCGGACGATTTCTGAAAGTGGATTCTGCCCCTGTTCACATGAGAGGGTATCTTCAATGGTGGCACACGAGTCGCCGTCAATACACGTCTCTAACGAAATTGCTCGGGCGGTTAGCTGAGTTAGCAGTGTGATTTTCTCAATCGGCAATCCTGTTGCCTCGCCGAGTTGTACTAGATTCGGTTCATCAATTTGCTGCTGTTGGAGATTAGATCTTGAACGTTCTACCTTTCGACATGTTTCAAGGAGATGGGCCGGAATGCGAATTGTCCGTCCGTGATTGGCAATGCCACACCCAATCGCTTGTTGGATCCACCAAGAGGCGTAAGCGCTGAATTTAACATTCCTTCGCCAATCAAAGCGATTGACCGCATGGACTAACCCGATATTTGCCTCTTGAATCAGGTCAGGCAATTCCAGTCCACGCTCTTGATATTTTTTTGCTATGCAAACAGCCAGACGTAGATTCGCCTCAACGATGCGATTTTTGGCTACGTGAATCTCATCCTCTATCAATTGCATGTGTCGAAAGAGATCAAGAAGGTACGCCCGGTCAGGGGATGGAAGGCGAGAATCGCTAATCTGGCGCTTTAATGTGTCCAGCGGAGGCGGATTTTTGGGGTCGATATGGGGCAGGTGTATTGCTAATTCGTGATAACATTCCTCTAACCGCTTCCGAGACTTCTCAATTCTGAGAAACGCACTAAATTCCTCTTCGGGTGTTAAGCGAGGGATATTCCCAATCTGGTTTAGGTAAGTGCCAAAGACGCCAGCTTCTCTATCTGGAGGGGATGGCTCAGAGGGTTCAACCTCCAACGCTTTTACAGGGCTTGGCAATCGCTCGATTGCCGGATATATCCCTGTTTCTGCCGGAACACCGCGAAACTCGGGCGCACAAGAATCACTTGTTGGCGCTTGATGGGTTGTTTGACCAAGGTTGACTTCATTCTTGTTGGGAACCATTATCTTCTCCAAACAGCTAGATCTCACCCTTCACGAATCTATACCTTGAATTCTATGAAGGCAAGATGTATGCCAGGCGAAATTCTTGTAAACGAAATTATGTGGAGGGGAGACAATGCGGAGAAAACTTGCGTAAAGAAAAAATGCAAGGGAAATTAGATAAACTATGTGTGCCTACAAGTTAGCTTACCGTCTCTGTCGCTAAGGGTCGATGTCTGGGGATTGTCTTGGCGAGAAGTCGAGTTGCCTTTGAAATCACGCCGGCGGTATCACTATCTAATATCCTAGAGAAGACTCAAGAAACCGTCGCTTGAATGTGACACTGTCACTCGCGATTGACGCATCATTGTGTCATAGTAGCGTCTCAGTCGCTCACGCTCGCTGCAGCCCGAGTTCCTTAAGTTTACGGTGCAGCGACTGTCGCTTAATCCCGATTTGTCTCGCCGTTTCTTGGATGTTCCAATTATTCTGCTGGAGTTTATGCTCAAGAAAGATTCGCTCAAAACTTTGGGAGGCCTCTTTAATTGTCGGAGCATCAAGTAAGCCAAGAAGGTTAACATCTGACGAGCTGCCATCAACAGGTGGCAGCTTTATGGTGTTGCTTCCATCAAAGATTTCGGCAGGCAAATCTCTCGGGGAGATTAGGGTGTCCGTGCACGTTACAACGGCGTATTCAACCGCTTTCTCTAACTCACGGATGTTTCCCGGCCAACTGTATTGTTCGAACCTTGTCAGGATACCTTCCTCAAAACCGCGGATGCGCTTCTGATCCGGAGCACGCGCATGTTTCCGTAGGAAATGGTTGGCAAGTATGGAAATGTCTTCTACTCGTTCACGCAGCGGCGGGAGGGAGATTGTGAGTTTCAGGCGGTAATAGAGGTCGCTGCGAAATTCACCCGCTTTGACAGCTGATTCCAAATCACGATTCGTGGCAGCGATAACGCGGACATTGACATATTGGGGATGAAGACCAACCCCTTGCACCTCCTTGGAATCAAGTACGCGGAGGAGTTTTGGCTGCATGGCAAGACTTAGATCGCCTATCTCATCAAGGAGAATCGTGCCTCCACGCGCCTGCAGGAATTTCCCCGGTCGCTGATCGACAGCGGTCGCTACCCGTTTTCCGATACCGAACAACTCCGCCTCAATCAACTCCGATGGAATTGCGCTACAATTGACATCTATGAAAGGTCCCTTCCGTCGGTCGCTGTGCTCATGAATAGCACGTGCGACTAATTCCTTGCCGGTACCGCTCTCACCGCAGATTAACACGTCCACATCGGAGGCGGCAATCCGTCCAACTTTCTTCATCACATCGATCATTACATCGCTGCTGCCGATGATTTCATAATCACGCGGTTTGTCGGTGGGTGCAACAGTTGTATCAGAATCTTGATAGGACTTCTCGCTTGAACGCTGCATCAAAGCTATCTTGACCATATCCGTGAGGTGGGTATAGTCAATGGGTTTGCTGATATAGTCGTAAACTCCTAAACCACTCGCCTCAAGCGCGGTCTTGGAGGAACTGTTTGCCGTAATCATGATGGCTTGAGAAATCTGTAGTCCGTGTTTACTGTGTTTAAGGATTTTTAGTCCTGCCTCCTTATCCAGCACTCCCTGAGCATCTGGCATCCAGAGATCAAGTAGCAACAAATCATACGCGGGCTCTGTGTCCAGCATTTGAATCGCCCGATCCCGATCATGAGCGAAGTCTATGTCGGCTTCAACCGTTGGCTCAATCTCGAGTTGTTGACTGATATAGCGACAAATCGCTTTCTCGTCATCTGCAATTAGAATGCGTGCTCGGTTCATTGTCCTCGCAGAATGTAATCTTTACTGCATACTGCTTAATATGTGAAACCCCTTAGTACTCAATACTCAATGGTTATTGGAGGGGAAGTTCAATGCAAAACGTTGTTCCAACGCCAACATTGCTCTTAGCATATACGCTCCCACCGTGTCTCTCAACGATGTTCTTCACATTAACCAAGCCAAGCCCTAATCCACGTGGTTTGGTAGTGTGAAATGGCTCGAAAATGCGCTGGAGTTCGCCTTCGGGAATACCGGTTCCTCCGTCCTTGAACAGGACAAGAAGTCTATCTCGCCGACCTGTGGGTTGATTAATCTCGGTTCCAAATTTAACGACAACCTCTAGTTCGCCACCTTCCGGCATGGCTTGACAGGCATTTTTTATTAAGTTAGCGAAAGCAATCCGCATTTTATCGGCGTCGATGCGTACGGGAGGCATTTTCGACGACAACTCCAGGTTTACTCGGATCTGATTATCATTAATCAACGGATGGTTCATGCCGCTGGCAGAGAGTATGATTGCTTTCAAGTCATGAGTTTCAAGATTCAAGTGTGTATCTTGGAAAAAACTCAACTCATTCTCGATCATGTCGTCAAGTGTAGCCGCCGTATCAATTATCGTATTCATCTCATTGATAATCTCGTTAGGGCGAGCGCGCAAATTCAGTACGTCTCCACGTTGAAAGTTATTGCGAACCATTTCTGCCGGTGCACGAATCAGGTTGAGTGAGTTTCGTAGTTCGTGCCGGACTTGTGCCGACATAACCCCAAATACCGCTTCCTTTTCAGACTGAACAAGCTGATCCTGGGTTTCCCGCAGTTGCATCACCGCATACCGGAGACGTAGGTGGGCTAAAAACAAACTATTCACAATGCCAGCGGAGATGATTGCTAGGCTAAACGCTGTTGCCTCAATCCAAAAATTAAATAAGACAAAACCGCAGACAATAATAAGCAAGTGCAGCACGAGCAGCCCACTAGCCGCCAATATCATCGCGCGAGATCCATGTCCTGTTCGGTGAATAGCCAATGCGGCAGATGTCGAAAGGAGTGCGAGACAGATAAAATAGATGAATGCGACTCCGAAAGTGGATCGCCAAATAAAGTCTCGATTCAACAAGGCATTTAGCAGGTTGGCACGCAAAGCGAGCGCCGACTGCTTCCCAAATGACGTTGGTGTTTCGGGTGCTGCGTCCGTCGTAACACCGATGAGGACGCATTTGTCCTTGAAATTCCGGTTAAATTCTGCACGGCTATTCTCAAATTGGTTTAGAGCGTTAATGAACGACGTTGTATTCCACAGGGGTGTGCCGCTACGAACTGGGGAAAGACCATCGACGAAGCGAACGAAGAGTCTTCCCTGTGAATCTAGCGGGATACGCGTTAATTTACCATCAGCCGAAGAGAACTCCAGATAGTTGCCACGCCAGAACTGTTCTCGCAAGCCAATGGAATCCGGAGAAATCCCATAGGTTTGACAGAAAAGGTACATCTCAAGCGAATAGTCGTACGCATCTTTTTCGTCTTTAACAACGTTAACAACTAATTGGGCAGATCGACGAATCCCATCAGACGGGTTGAACGGAAAAAAGCTGAAACTCTTCTGAGCATTTTTTAGATTTTCAGGGACTTTCGTCCAATCGTTTTCTTTAATTATTGGAATAGCGCGGCGATTTTCGGCGTCAGTGGGAGAGTCATAGGGTCGAATCACAAACAAGTTGTGCCCCGGTAAGACATCTCTGCCTCCCCATTCGCGCTCGAAACGCATGATAAGACCAATTGCCTTTGGGTTTGCTTTTTGGAGTGATGAAAGAAGAGAGGAATAAAGATAAGAAGGCCAAGGAAACACGATACCGAGCTCCTCCTCGCTCTGGGTATCGATTGTGATGAGGGAAATGTCGGGCGATACCTGTGCCGATCGGGTAGATCGAAGATGCAAACGCCAATCAAGTGTTTTCAACTCCATGAACTCGAACAGGCCAAAAGTCCATAAGAGTCCTACCACGATGAAGGGCAAGAGACCAACAAGGCAGATGAGTAAATGTGTCCTTTGAACCTGACTTAGTTTCATGGTAGACACATTACAATAGACACGCGACAACCGTCAATTGCCGATCTGTTCGCTGCCTTCGTACCACGCCGCGGTAAAATTCTGTTTGTCGGGTTGCACGTCAACTGAAATCCAGACGGTGTCTGCCGGATCTATTTCTTGAATAAGCGCTCGATTTGCTGCAACCCTCTTTGTCGAAGTGAGTGGTATACCACTGTTGAACACGCCGAGTAATTTTCCGCTGTTATTCACAACCAGATCGGCTGCAATTCCGCTGCGACGGAGTAATTGAACATACAACAGAGTTGGGTTGTAATCCGCTAGGCTGTCCACTTCGAGTCCTCTGAGAGAATTGTACAACTTTTGTGCCAGATTCAACGTCGGATAGGGATAGAGCTTTTCTGTTCGATTGTCCTTTTCGCTAGCTGGAAGATTTGAGTGTGTTTCCAACTCGGGGATTAACCGGGCAATTTCATCAGGTAACGCATCAAGCTCCATCCGCAGTACATTTAATTCATCATTGGAAACTGCCACAGCACGCGTTTTGCCGTCTGTAGTCATCTGGTTGACTCTTTCCGTTGGACGACCAACTGGCAGCACATCGCTCATGGGACTATGTTCGATGCCGTGGTTGATTCGCTTTGCTCTCGGCAATGTCTTTAGTCGTTTTGCTTCGGTAATAAGATCGCCGACTGAGAGTTCACGTCCACCCGGTAATGTGGGCAACAAGCCACCACTTGAATGAAGCCGGATAAGCGAATCTGGCGGCATGCGCACAAGATCTTTCTCCATCAGCACGAAACCTTTTTCCAAGAACGCCCACTCCTCTTCCCCAAAAATCAAGACTTCAATTCTGCCGAAAGTGAAGGCAGTTGTTATTTCATCCGCGATACACGGAAAATTCGACAGCGCCACGCACATCAAACAAACTATAAGGACACGGCATTTGGCTTTCATGGTGATTATCTCCTATTTGGTCATGATTGTCGTCAATTACCGACATTACGATATGCCTTCAAGAACTCCTGTAACCAAGGGCTTGCTAAATCAGACTGAATCTTCTCCAATGTCAGGTCTTTGGGGATAGAGAAGAACTGTTTGGAACCACGAATCGGGCTTATTCCATATTTTTCCCATGCTTCCTCAACAGTTGTGGTTGAATCTCCAACTCCTGTCCCTTGAATCTCCTCATGCCCTGCCTTCCACGCGGCAACGAAGCCGTCTTTAATGAGGGTCGTTTCAACGGGAATCCAGACCTGCCCGTTAATTGGGGTGTAATGCGGCAAATTCGCTTGCTGCGCGCGATCAATGGAGATTTGCCCCAAATTAAATGCCATCATAACATGGCTGGGAAGCTGGATTAGCGCGGTTTTTATACCCACGGCCTCCAGTAATGAACAATAGAGCGCCGTACTGTCATCACAGTCGCCAAAATTACTGGAATTACCGTCACTCGCAATTTGCTCCGTTATTAGATGTGTCAACATTTCGTGAGGGTACTTGATATCATCATTTGTGCCGCTGGCAAACGGTATGTTTGGGTCTGTTTTGTACGAGATTCCATGCAAGGCGTTAAACAAGAGCATCGCCTTATACAGACCGAGTGACGTATCAGTTTGCTTGATATCATCAATCTCCTCAGCGAACTCGGCGAAAACCGCCTCAGTAAAGGCTTGCACTGTAGGATCTTCAGATATGACAAAGGAGCCAAGTTTGGCGACATCATCCAGAAGCGTGGTGTGATTCCCATGCAACTTGACAGTCGTCGTCGCGGTTTGATATGCGGCTCCGCCACTCTCAATGACCTTGATTTCTGCCTGAACAGGTTGAGCCCGAGACAATTCCACGGCGCTTGAAGTCAATACGAGCTGGCGAATGGGCACCGAAATGCGTTTGCGCGGCGGCAACTCAATATCGCCTAAAGCAACTTCCGTGCCATCTCTGCTAACAAATTCGTCCATGAAGAGTTTGATATTCACAGTTACAGGCTCATGGCTTTCATTTTTGAGCCATATTCTACCAATAGAATCCGATGATGTCAACGGGTAGTACCGTTCTCGATCGGCGTCAGTAAGTACCGGCGGTGCGGTGGGTTGATTGTACGTGATAGTTTGGGAGTCGCGGTTAGGCGACGCGTAGTAATGATAAATAACCGGGTAAAGATCACGCATGCGTATGTGTTCAATGCGCACTGGCAGTTTGCGATAATCGAAGTTGAATGATAGCCCGGCATAGATCGTCGCTGGTAATGTTGGAGGCAACAGATAAGCGGTGTTAAACTTCAGCCACCTGAATTTCACACTACCTCCCAGAGAATAAGTCGGGGCTTCACGGGTGTACAAATCTTTCTGAAGTCCGCCGCGTATCGCAAAATTGGTATTCGGCAGAAATTCTGCCCCGACGTGGAACCTGTCGGTGAGGTCCGCCGCAAGTAGCCACCGTGAGGTCGGGCGATACGCTACCCCGAACTTGTAGGTTGTGTGGGAAACCTCCTCACTCAGGCCCGTATCGTGACGAATCCACACACCGCGCGTAAGCCCTTCACCCGATCCAAAACTAATGAGATCTTGGGCGAGCACCCCGACAGACCAGCGGTGGGTAGGGCGAACGATGACACCGATATCGGTGCCCCAGCCGCTTGCCGCCCCTCGTGATTCATTGTCCAGCGAAACTGACTGAGTGACATATTTAAGATTCACTCCAACTGAAAGGTACGTTGATGGAAGATAACCGTAAGAAAAGTTAAAGCGGCTCCGTCCGGCGTTCAGTTCGTCGTCACTAATCCCGACGCTAACCCAGTCGGCGCCAAATGCAGACCTGTCTGAAATCGGAATTGCTGCACTGAGATAATTCGTTTCCAACTGACCGAATAGACCGGTTTGACCAAATAGGTCGGTCGGTATGCGTTCAAGCTCGAAGGCATAAATCCCCACGCGCGGCAGCCCGGCGGGATTTCGACGGACACTATTACCGTCGTCAGCGATTGCCGTGAAAGCTTCGCCCATTCCAATTGGACGAGTTCCTGGCAATGTGTTCTTTTCGACGGCATAAGTCGTGACGGCCAGTAGAAGGAGGGAAATTGAAAGACAGAATCGCATTTCGCCTATTATGTTGGAGTGCTTGTAGTCTTGTCAAGGGGTTTCAAAAGCTTGAACTCATCAATCCCCTTCTCAGCCTATGCGTATCCTGCAAGTAGTCGGCATCTGCTATTCTGACGGGCAAGGTTCTTGAAAACTTGCCTTTGTTGCTTGGCCTCGGTAGGAAATTACAGTGAGGTTCATATCTAGCGGTGTGGTTCATTCTGTTGGTTCAATTTGTGGAATCATGCCAGCGGTAATGTGATTCCTTGAAGGCTAGATGTGTCGAAATTTCTGATTGATATGTCGAACAAGGCTTGTACCAAGCTAATGGTTTTTCACAACAAGCGTTTTTGTTCCCAGTGATCCTTCACCCTCGACTGTGACGATATAGAAATTGCTGACAACGAGTATCCCATCATCATCTCGCCCATCCCACCTGAGGACATTGGTTCCTGGGTACAACTGCTCCGAGTTCTTTAACACCCGGCGTAGTCTCCCCGCTTCATTGTAAACCTTGATGGTGACATCAGTTCTACGGGAGAGTCGAAAGGAGATTGCTGTCGTCTCGCCGCGATTTGGAGAAAAGAGACGAGGCTGGCATGTCAAACCGCTGATAATCGCCCCTTCTGAATCTTCTCGCGGCGTCGTTGTAACTGCATAGCGTCCAAGTAATAAAACGGCTGATGAGATTCTGCCGCTCTGCCTATCAATCGTTCCCCCGACTGGTTGCCAACGACCGCCCTCCATCCGGACGATTGTCAACTCGGCAGAGTCAGAGTCATCAACGACAAATTCAATTGTAGCAGGTTTCAGGTAGTGGAGACGCAAATCTGTCGGCGCAAATTCGTAATCTAAACTTAATATGGAAGTTCCTCCCCCTTCATTTATCCCGTTTCGCCTCTCTGACCGGGTGTCAGAAACCGGGTTAATCGTTACAATTGTGCGATCTAGCAAACTATTGGATGGAAAGACAATCTGCGCACGCCCATCCTGACTTTGTACGACTCCACCGCTTGTTCGCTCTACACTAGGACTGAGAAACACTCGGACTGCATCCTGTGTGCGGTGGCCCGCTCGATCTTCCACCCGAAGTCGCAATCTAAACTGTCCCGCCAATTCGGAGGGGGTCCATATGCCCAGTATGTTGCGCGTGACAGGATTCAAGAACGCTGATGGTTTCGAAATGGGCAGCCAGACATCGGGAGATTCTTCGCTGCTGTATTCAATGACGTATTCTCCGAAATTCCGATCGTATGCTGTCCCGCGAATCTCGACTTGTTGGGGCAATTGTTGGTTTTCTACGGGAGAGAGGATCTCCGCTTGAGGTGGAATCCGATCGACAACTACCGTGACGCGGGCCTCCACTGCGGGATTGCCCGACGTATCTTCAGCCATCAAGCGGATTTCATACTCGCCTTCCACTTCCGGCGGTGTCCATTGAGCTGTAACCTCACCGCTTCCTGAGGCATTGGACTGACTAATCTGTTGCCAACCTCCGCGGTCTTGCGTGGATCGGACATCTAATCGATACATAGCCAAATTTGTATCCGTAGCGTCCCCACTAATCTCAGTTGTTCCCGATACTAGTTCGTTATTGGCAGGAGAATCAATTCTAACCCGTGGCAACTGGTTGTCGACTGTCACGCGCACAGAAAATGTGCTTGATTTCCCCGACCAGTCCGTAACCGTTAGGCGAATATCGTAATCTTCCTCGGTTTGAGGAGTGGCCCAGGACGCGAGAACTTCAGCTCGCTTCGGTTGTGTTGACGGGAAATCCAAGATAGGTGTCCAGTCATCAGTATGACTTACGGAACGGATATCCAGTTGGTACTCCTGAAAATGAACGTCGTCCGCCGTCCCCACAATCTCAACTGTACCCGACAATAGTTGCCCACCAGTGGGGCTGGCGATCTCGGCCTGTGGCTCAAGAGTGTCAATAAACACTGACACCGAGTGCTCGGATTGCTTGCCAGAGAGATCGAAAGCAAGAATATGGAGCTCGTACCCTTCGTCAAGCTTTGGTGTTTCCCACACGCCCAACGGCTCATCATTCTTCGGTTGGCCGGGATCAACAACAGAGATTTCCCCCTTAGGGGACTGACTCCGTGCATCTGACGGTCGGAATGAGAGTTCAAAATGGCTGAAGTTTTCGTCCTGTACGGTACCGGTAATTTGCACAATCTCTTCCACAAATTCATCCGTCTTTGGCGAGCTGATTTGGGCAATGACCTCACTCGCATCAAGAATAACGTTGACCTCGACAGATGACTCGAGTCCAGCTTCATCTCGAACGATAAGCCGGAGTGTACTCTCACCTTCTAGGCTGGCTGCATTCCATTGTCCCAGTAATCCATTCTCGACGGACGTACTTACGGTGCGGATGACCTCGTCATTTCCACGGTGCACGACTTGCAATTCATACTGAAGGAAATGTTTATCCGTGGCAATGCCCGTCACATCAATAGTTGCGGCCGGTAAGACGGTACCATCTTGCGGTGATGTAATGGACGCCGTGGGGTAAGTGTTGTCTAGAATTATGTCGCGCACTGTCTCATCAGATTTGTAGCCGTGACTGTCGGCAGCAGTAAGCCTTAGCTGGTACTCTCCATCCGGGACTTCCTCCGTATTCCAGCGTGCAATCTCTTCCGCGTTGAAATGCCGTCCACGCGCTGCAAAGGTAGGGATTTCAGTCCATTCCGTATCATCTTCAGAGAGATTACGATATTCAAGAAGAACCTCCTCAATTGTCGGATTGTCGGCAATTCCAACATTGACAGTTCCTATGATATTGAGTTCCCCTGCGACAGGGGTTTTTCCTCCATCCGGTCTGATTAAGGAAACGTCTGGTCTCGCAGCTTCATTATCAAGCTGATAGGAAATAATCTCTGATCTGCTAGTGTTACTCGCTAGATCTTGAGCGCTTGCTCTTACATGAATCTTTCCGTCTAAAGAGGAAGTATCCCAAGGTACAACGACAACCGATGATTCGCTGATCCGCTCCTCGCGAATCGTACTCCAGTCTGCATCATTGGCATCCTCTCGGAGGGAATATTCGAGCGTATATTGTTTTAAGTGCGCATCGTCAAGCTCGATTAACACCGTCGTCCTCCCGGAAATCGTAGATGCTGGGAGCGGGCTTTGAATGCTTATACTTGGAGGCGTATTGTCAACTTCAACTGAGACCCTTGCTTCGGTAGAGTGTTGTTGGTCAAGACTACCATTTATTGCATCCCGCGCGGACAACCATATTGTGTATGTATCGTCAGATAGCGTGTGGGTCTCCCAGTTATAGAGAGTATTGCTTTCAACCGAATCTACTGAGAAAAAAGGTGTAGCGAGGGCCGGTTTGCCTGCAAGCCCGTCACCAACGAAAATCTGAATCCGGTAGTCTAGAAAGTCGGTTACGTCGCTTGCTGTGCCTTCAACCAAATAAGTTCCCCGAATTACCTCGCCTGGTTTCGGGCTTGATATGCTAACTCGCGGTGGAATTGAATCTACAGTAAATTCTGCCACTGCCCCGACGGGGTCAGGATTTCCCTCTCTGTCAATGGCACGTACCGTGAAATGATGGATGCCTTCGTCAAGGTTTTGCAGGAGCACACGTTTATCGTGCCCGTCATCATCCGTGTAGGCGGGATCCTTATCATCAATTTGATATTTGTAACGGAGCGCTACATTCGGTGTGCTTGCATCGCCGCCCTCAAACTTGAAAATAACGCTCGTATCCCCGATAGTTTCGCCCTGTGTCGGTCCACTTGTAATTCGGGTGAGAGGTGGAGTCATTTCCGGATCGAAAACACTAATCCCAACATCGATCGGACTCCCAAACCAGAGCGTTTCCCCTACTTCGGTAATCACGGAGATATTGTTACTGTTCAACCCGTCGGTTGCCGTCAGTACGCGCGTAAACTGTCCATCTTGGAACAGACTGACACCGTCCACCGTACCAATCCAGATACGATTGCTCTGACCGCGATAGAACACTTGGACATTGTTATCCACTAGTCCTTGATCCGTTCTCAGCAGTGCAGTAGGATGCAGGGCTTCCCCATCAAGCACGTGGATTCCTATCTCTGTGCCAATCCAGATTGTTCCGTCTGCAGTTTCTGTGATGGCGCGAATGTCACCGCTCGCAGGAAGGTTAACGCGCTTCAACACTTCCACATCCAAAACCCATAATCCACTGTCAAAAGCTGCATCACCGAGCGTACCAAAGTGAATCCGCCCGCGTGAATCTACAAACATAACGACAATGGTTCGATCGATCTGTTGAAAGATTTCCTGCTCCGAATACCATTGAACGCCATCGTAGCGATTTAGGCTAGAGAGAAACCCGGGTTCGCCCTTGTTGAGCAAAATACCTGTGCTGACCCACACGTCTCCAGCCAAATCGACTGCAATTGCTTGAATTTCATTGGTTTCCGCCTCAATCCGCAGAAGCTCCCAGAGGCTACCGTCGAACATCCCAAGTCCCTGATTGGTGCCGACCCATATTTTTCCATCTACCGCCACATCTGCGATTATCTGTCGGATTTCGCGTCCCTGCAATTGCTCAATTGTCTCCACGCCGTTTGGTGTGTAGCGATTTAACCCAACTGGCGTGCCGACCCAGACCTGCTGATTCTGGTCTGTCAGCATCGCGGTTACTCGGTTGTCACTCAATCCATTGTATGTCGTAACTGACTGCCAGGACCGATCCGAAAAGCTTACGCCGTTATCCCGTGTGCCAATCCAGATGTCACCGTTTTGAGATTCAAAAATCGCTTGGACGTTATTGCTGGCTAACCCGTTCGCCTTCGTTAGTTGACTCCACTGTCCATGATTAACGAGGCTAATTCCTGATGTTGTCCCAATCCAAATAACCCCTTCACGATCCCGCATCATCGCGTGCACACTATTATCGATCAGAGGAGAATTGATGGTTGTAAAAACTTCCCAGTTTGAACCATCGTAAACCGCCACACCTTCAGTTGATCCAACCCAAAGGTTACCGGTGTCATCTTCAACAATCGCACGTACAACCCCCTTGGGCAGTCCATCATCTACGCCGAAAACTCGCCACTGAACGTCGTCAAAGTGGCTGAGCATGTCTGTGGCGCCGCCCGGAAGTAAACCAAACCAGAGCCCGCCTGATTTGTCCTCATAGATGGTTTGGACACCAACATTGAGTCGTCCATCGGCAGCGTTCAGCACGGGATGCCAAGTCTCTCCATCAAACCAACTTGCCCCGATAGGTGTACCAATCCAAATCTCCTCTTCGTTTCCATCCGATTCATCGAAACCACGCTGAATTGCGGTAAGGATTCTGTTGTCAATTATCCCAGTCTCGGCTGAGTAATGGTGTCGCCAATCAATCTGATTAAGACTGTGGTTGACAATGCCTCGATAAATACCAGAGTCTGTTGTTGCCCAAATTAATCCGTTGATGTCTTCAAACACCTGCGTAACATTACCGCTGGGGACATCAAAGCTCTGCCAAAACCCATCAAAAAGACTTAGTCCCTCACTAGTCGCCAGCCAGATTCCGCCTTTGCTGTCAGCGGCAATCGATCGCACATTATTGCTACCAACCCCATCACTGATACGTGCAAAATTGCGCCATTGGAAATTATGTTGAGCGGAAATAATGAAGGGCATAAAGTAAACAGCGAGGAAAAGTAGGAATGCGGGAAAGTGGAAGGCGCACTGTGTGAGTGGATTCTTGAACCTTTTCAACCCGGAATCCATTTCTTTCCTTTCTACTTAATCACAATCATCTTCTTCGTCGCGCTGAAAGTCTCGGTCGAGATTGTATAGAAATACGTTCCTGTCGCAACCGACTCACCACAACTGTTTTTTCCATCCCAATATGCAGCTTCGGCACGAGAAATGTAGCGGCCAGGTCGGAGAATTCCCAACGGGATTTGACGTACGAGAAACCCATGTACGTTATAGATGTCCATCGTTACATCGGAAGTGGAAGTTATCTGGAAGGGCATCCAAGTTTCAGGATTGAACGGATTAGGATAGTTTTGTAGCAACAGATTATGTTCTGGATGGGATGAGACCATGAGTTGCTCTATAGCGTGAATGGCTCGGAACACTTGCGGCGATAAATCTAACAAGAGCATTAGTTCAGCGTAGATTCGACGCAGTTCAGGTTGCGTGAATTCAAAATTGACTTTCAATGATGAAAAAGCCGCTGGCGCTTGCGCGTCGCTTTCATATTTTTCTCCAAAGTGGGCCGTGACGAGGTCAAGATCAAGGATGTCAACCACGCCATCACGATTGACATCCGGGGTAATCTCAAGCCCTAAGGGGATTTCTCGTCCGTAGAAGTTTGCAACTGTAACGAGGTCGAACACATCAACGATACCATCGCGGTTGACATCCCATAAGCGCAGAGGGGCCTCAACGATAACGGTAGCCTCTATGACAGGACACTCAATCGGTTCCTGAGCAGAATTGGCAAGCTTAAAGTTATCCAGTTGAATTTTGCTTGTGCCAACAGTTTTTGATCGAAACAGGACTTCCAGAAGAATTCCGCTGTTATCAACGTTTGCTTCTCCAATTTTGGTCGCGACAACGCCTTTATATAACCCCTCCTCCTGGCGGATTTCTCCAGGTCGACCTAGTCCGGATGTACCGAAAATGTTTCTGAATTCGGTTACTGTTACAAACGTGAGAAGGTCAGGATTCGTCCATCGGAGGTCAAATTGAAAACCAGCAAGGTCCGGTACAGAATCGGCGAGAATTTGTAGTGCGAACTCCTCCTCTAAACCTATCCGCTGGTATCGTGGGATCATCTGAACGGAACAGCTCCGTGGCGGTTCAAACCCTGTCAGAAATGAGTGAGCTCCCGACCAGTCGCCGGCTCTGCCAAATCCCCCGGCACGCACACGCCACCAATATTGAGGGCGTTCGTTCTCGAAGGAGAAGGTGAACTCGGTCGCCGACACGGTTGTGGATTCCGTTGGTACAAGCCCGATGAAATCTGGATCGACCGCGACTTCAACACTGTAGTAGAGTGCATCTTCAACTGCCCCCCACTGCAGATTCGTGCTTGACGATTCAATAAGTGTCCCCTCTTGGGGTGAGAGCGGAAGGGGATTCGTCGGATCTGCCCGCCATACATGGATAACCGCATTGTCTCCGCCCGTTGCTGCAAATAGCCGCCCATCTGGGCTAAATGCCACATCATGCTTCGACTTGGTATCGAATGACCACAGTTCCCGTTGTGTTGCGACATCCCAGAGTTTAACACTGTTGTCATTTTCAGAATTTGCCAAACCAATCGCTAATAAGTGTCCATCAGGGCTAAATGCTACGGAGAGCACTGGCCGATCGTACGTAGCAAGAGGCAAGTTTGAATCACCCTTCTCGTCGTCCGTCTCTGTAGCTGATGCGATTTTCCACAGGCGTACCGTGCCATCCCATGACCCTGAAGCGATGTGTCTCCCGTTAGGATGGACCGAGATTGACCAGACACGTTTTTCGTGTCCGACGAATGTCTCGACTAGCATGCCCGTTGACACATCCCAGAGACGCACTGAATTGTCTTCTGATCCAGAAGCAACCTGCCGTCCATTCCTGCTGAAATCAACAGATAAAACAACGTCCTCATGTCCTGTAAGTGTCTTGCGCAGTATGCCTGTATCAACCTCCCATAGCCGTAGAGTTCCATCGGTAGCGCCGAAGACCGCATGCTTTTCGTCGGAGCTAAGAGCAATTGAAGTTACTCGGCCGAACCCATCCTGAAGCCGGCGAATTTCTCGTTCCTCCGAAACGTTCCATAATCGTACGGTTCCATCTTCTGATGTTGAAATCAGGTCGCCGTTACGTTTAAATACAAGACCTGTTATCTTTCTTTCATGTCCGGTGAGCGTGTGAACTTTCGATTCGGTTGATACATCCCAAATATAGATTTTGTAGTCGTCCCCGTCAGCCGCAAGCCATTTGCCATCCGTACTAAAGGCTATTTCAAGAGCGTTACCCTCGTGGGGGAGCAAAATCGCTGATGGGAAGTTAGCCTGGCCGTTAGTGCAAAGTTCCCCCGTAGAAATAATCATCAACAGGGTTAAAAGGGAGCCAAGTAGTTGTTTCATTCTCATCTCTCCACCGGCATAGAATAGTTGCATACAAACAACGTGGTTAAAACCGCCCATTAGAATATAGGCGTAGCACCTTTCATGCCAACTGAGCAGCTATTACAGATTCGACCAATTTTCGTGGTGGTGGTTCAGAATTCCAGGTATGTCATCACTCAAAACCTCACTCTGCTGAGATTATTCGAGGCATTTCCAGCACTGGATATCAAATACGGCTTGTTGATACATCATCATACAACCTCGTTAGCTTGGTTGATTGCACGCTCTGATATCCGTTGACGCGATCTTGTCGTAAGCGTTCCGCCTTGGGAGGGCAGGCGGAATGGAACTTCGGTGATTGTTAAAATTCGGCAGTTATCCCCAGATAGGGAATCAGTGGAAGTTGATTGACCACATCCTGCTCAGAGTAGTCGTAATTATAATCAACGGTGAGCACGTTCTTGCGATTGTACGCATTTAGGAGTTCCAAGTAAATCCCCATCTCCCAGAGATCGAAAATAAACGACTTGCTAATCCGGATGTCTAAGCGATGAAATGGCGGCACTCTCTCGGAATTAACATCACCGTATATCGGACGGTAAGTGGGTAGTCCGGTTGTCGGATGTCGCTCAAGCGTTGCGTCAATCACGGGGGTATACGGATTTCCGGTAGAGTATTGCCATTTGGCGCCAATCTCCCAAGTCGGCGAGAGTTTATAGCTCCCCGTGAGTGTTGTGACGTGCGTCTGATCAAACGAATACAAACGCCAAGGATCACCGGGACGATCGCGGCGTTCAGAGCGTACGTAGGCGTAACTCGCCCAGCCAAAGAACCTCGTACCTTCGTTGTGACGAAGGAACAGTTCCAAGCCGCGCGCCATTCCATCTCCCTGATTCAGGTAAATTTCTTCGCTGTCGCTCGTAACGAGATTACTCAAATCTCTGTAGTAGCCGGCGACCTTGAATCCAGTCCGTGACGAAAGTTGCCGCTCTAACTCCAAAATATAATGGTTCGCTTCGCTTGATTTTACATCGGGGTTGCCAAAGTCGGGAAAGTTTAGAGGTGGCTGCGGGCTTTGTTCATACCTACCATAGGCTAGACGGACTTCAGAGCCACTTGGAATTTGGAACTTAAGACTGGCTCTGGGCCCGAGCGAGATTTCGTCGGTCAAGTTAAGATAGTCGATCCGAAAACCGGCCGCAATTGATAAAACCGGAAAGGGACGATAGCGATGTTGCAAATATGTTTCAATTCGATTGTATCGCAATCCGAAATCGCTCCGAATCTTTTCCTCGAATGTGAAATCGAAATCCGGATCGCCTTCATCCGGCCTGCGTGGAAAAAAGGCGGCGCCGGTGGTTGGCGCTGTGGCGAGCAACAGTCCAGATTCCAGCCGATGATTGGACGTTAAACGAAGACTCAAATCTTGCCGCAATTGATAATTGGAGACTCCAATCCTCAAGAACAACCCTTCGCCGAAATTGAGATTGAAGTGGTTAAAGGAACGCGTAAGTGACAGATACGATGTGAGCCGATCTGTAAACAGCGATCGCAGGTGAATTCCCTGACCATCGAAACCGTTCTCAAAAAGGAACCTACCCGCGAGGGTTGGATCGCCGCTGACATCATCCAAGCCCAATTTGAGTTCCATGAAATCGTCCGCGGCAAACGCGTTTACGGTTACCATGTGTTTCGCGTGCAAATCGTACGTGGCTTTAAATTGATAATCCCAAAAACGGGGAAAAGCGGTTATCAAATCCACCTCAATCGGGAGTAAGTCCACATAGCTCCGCCTTCCACTCAAGTACCAAGAACCCTTCTCACCAATTGGTCCTTCTAGTAATCCTTCTGAATAGAGAAGGTTCAAATTTAATTTGCCGCCGACATTCTGTTCGTTGCCTCCTCGTGAATGGATATCAATTACGGCTTGCGCATCTGTTCCAAACTCTGCGCCGAATCCACCGGCATATACGTCAATTCGTTCAATCACCTCGGAGCTCAGTGTTGAGACGAGTCCGCCGAAGTGATACGGATATCCAATGGGCGAACGGTCAAAGTAGAATACATTGTCTTCTGGCGCGCCGCCGCGGATGTACAATGCCCCATTAAAATCATTGGCAACACTGATGGACGGTAGCGCTGGCAGCGCGCGAAGCGCATCGCCAGCTGTGCCGGGGATGCGCTTAATCGCAAGTCCCTGCACGCTCTGCCGGCTGACCGTAGTGGGGAAACGCTCTGTTGTAACAAGAACCTCGTCAAAAAGGAATCCGACCTTTTCAAGATATACCTGCACTTGGATGACTTTGCCGGGTTCTAGAGTAACAACCGGCGCCTCAGAGACGAAAAATCCTGCCGCAGATATAAGAATCTCATAATCCCCAGCTGGAAGATTGTCGAATTGAAATACCCCGCTAGAGTCGGTTGATGTCGTATGTTCCTCATATTCGGCTAAGCGAACTTCTGCCCCCGCTATGGGCTGTTTGGTACCTTGCTGAAATACTGACCCTAGAATCCCCGAATCAATAGGGGTTGATTGCTGGGAAAAACTGGGAAAAAGATATAGCGGTAGAATGAATAAGGCAGTTGATATTTGATGAGTTAAGCGCTTTTCGATGAATCTCATTCGGGTGGAAACTGCAATTAGGATAAACATGGAATTTGACGAAAATGACAAACTCTTCAATGTTGTAAGCGGAAAATTTTATCACATCCTAGAGGATGCAATCAAACTAATCTGGTGGCGAATGATGCATCGTCGCCCGATTGTACCTCGTGCTAAGCCGCTACCTTCTGTGGTGTTTCCCTAGGTGGAGTGGCTTCTGGTGGCGGTGAGATTGAGAAATCAACTTTACAGAGCGAACACAATGCTATACAATGAAAAGTACCCATAATGCGAGTTTATGAACCCGTTCCATTGCGCAAGATTGAGTGACTAGATAATTAAGACACCGGCACTTCTCCGAACACAGTCCTATGAGTGAACGAATTCTTTTGTGATTGTCGAGGATATTACTTCAGAGGGTAAATTGAGATTCGTGCCGTTTTCTCAACGGCGAATTTCTTGCAGTATCGGATTAAGCACTGTCACCATTTAGGAGAAATTGGACATGGGGAACTCACCGAACAATCAGCCCACGGTAGCTATTGAGAAATGGCTCACCGAAGGTAGAAAAATACATAAACAGTACCGCTTCACCTTCTTCTTCGCCAGTTTCTTAGGCACGATAATCTGTACACCCCTGTCAATAATCTTCGTTAGTGTTGTGGGATCCCGCTTGTGGATGTACCGCCCGGATGCGTTTATGTGGTCAGGTAGTTTTGATGGGCCGGGGTACCCGTGGATTTTCGCCCCAGTTGGAACGATTTGTATACTGCTGTTGATAATTTTGTTTGGACCACTTTATGGTGGATTATGCTATATGGGACTGAAGTCAATGCGAGGAAGAAAGCCGCGCATCCGTGACATCTTCAGAGGTTTCGAGCGATTTTGGGGAGCGTTGTTCTTATGGCTCATCTTCCCGATTGGCATGTTTATTTTATTTTCAACCGGGGTTGGTGTTTTTGTTGTTCCGCTTCTTTGCGCAATAGCAATGTTGGCATTTCCACTGTTAATTGACCAAGAGCTGAGTGTTTTTTCGGCTGTGTCCACGGCGTTCCAAACCGTGTTGACATGGAAAAATTGGTGGCGGTTTTGGCTATTTGGACTGGTTTTGACGTTACTTGCCTGCCTTGGCATCGTTGCATTTGGCATTGGTATATTCATTACCCTTCCACTTGCAATCTGCGCACAAGTGATTGCCTATCGTGAAATCTTCAAACCCGAGGAAGTTCTGCTAGGGGATGTAGCGAAGCTCGGAAACCAATATTCTTTCACGCTCAAAGCACAGTACATTCGACTGATTTCACAGATACGGGAACTTCGAGATAGGATTTTCGAGGCGATTGATTCCGCCAACGAAGGGGTTAAACCGCTGCTAGAATCCTCGATTGAGCACATTGGCGGCGTGGTCTCGAAAGCGGCAGACCTCATTAATCGCTTGCAACAGATTGAGGAGTATCTACAGACCTCCAGCGTGCAAAATCTCTATCGCGAGAAGGACGAAATTGAAGGGAAACTGACAGCTGCAAACAACGCGGGGGTCGCATTACAATATGAGGAAGCGTTGAAGGCTCTCAAGGAAAGACTTGCCAATCATGAGCACCTGACAAACTTGGCAGCGAAGATTCGAGCACAATTAACCACAATTCGTATTTCCTTGGATAATGCGCTTGCCAAGATTGTACGAATAAAAACCACCGAAGTTGGCAACGCCAGTTTTGAGGGCGACGGTGTTTCCAAGGAGTTGCAAAACTTGCGACTTGAGATGGATGTGTTACTGGATAGTCTGAACGAAATGGAGGACGACCTACCGCGCTCGTCGAGTTGACGGTGAATAGCCTTTTCGCCGTCCGCTATTATGCTCTATGTTTATTTGCAAGGGATCAAGCGACCGAATAGGAAGTGCGATAGGGATTCCTCGGCGATCGTCAAACCAACGGTTTCCCCTCTTTCTGCGATCAAGGGAATGGATAATAACCGCAATAGAGATCCTACAGGTGTATAGCGGGCGACAACAAGAACATGAAAAGCCCGTTCCTCGATTAACCGACAATGGCATTGCCACCATTATTCAAACAGGATCTAAAAGCGGTTAGAACTGACACACTTTGGATTCTGAAAACTGAAGGCGGACTGTTTCCGACAGTGTTTTTTCACGAATGATAGGGATTATGCTTCTGACAACGTTTCCAAAACGTGGCTGATAATCTCTTCAGTCTTTATCTCTTCTCCCTCACCCTCAAAATTCAAAAGAATTCGGTGGCGTAGCGCCGGCAGTGCGACAGCGCGGACGTCGTCAAATGCGACATTATAACGCTCCTCAAGCAGTGCCTTGATCTTGGCGGTCAACGTAATCGCCTGTACGCCGCGAATACTTGCACCTAATTCGACGTAGCGTTTTACTATCTCTGGAGCGTCTGGACGGTCAGGGTGTGTCAGGCAGACAAGCCGAATGATATAACGTTCGACGTGCTCGGCAATTGGGACGCGGCGTACCAACTGGCGCATCCAATTGATTGTCTCGGCATCAATGATTGCTTCAATGGTAATTTCCGTGTCCGATGTTGTGCGCCGCAAGATTTCAAGAATCTGATCCTCATCCGGAAAATCCACATGGAGTTTGAAGAGAAATCGGTCAAGCTGAGCTTCCGGCAAAGGGTACGTGCCCTCCATTTCTAGGGGATTTTGGGTTGCAAGGACACAGAAGGGTTCATCCAGCACGTGGCTTGTTTGAGCAACGCTTACAGTGTGCTCCTGCATCGCTTCAAGCAATGCGGATTGGGTGCGTGGAGTTGCCCGATTGATTTCATCGGCAAGGACAATCTGCGCAAAGATTGGGCCTCGCTGAAACTCAAACTGCTTTCGTCCCTGCGCATCCTCTACAAGAAGTGTTGTGCCGGTAATATCTGAGGGCATCATATCCGGCGTAAATTGAATCCGCCTGAACGTAAGATGGAGCGCTTCGCTCAAGGTATGAACTAGCTGCGTCTTCCCCAATCCGGGAACACCTTCCAGCAACACATGTCCGTTGGCTAGCAGACACAGCAGCACTCCTTCAATAACCTCGTCTTGTCCAGTAATCCGCTTATGAACTTCCGCTTTTACGCGGGAAAAATGATCGCGGAATTGCCCTACCCGATCTTCCAAATCCATAATTGCGATGACAACTGCCTTCGTTATAGTGACGTGAGTATCAACCTCATTATACCAGAAACCGAGGGTCGATCCAATCAAAAAGAACTTCCCGGCGAAGGCTTGTGAATTAGCGCTTGACCAGCTCCCGATGGATTCGTTATAATGCGGATCTAGCCGAGTAATCATCAAAAGAAATCATGAGCGTCCTATGCCGGATGTCATTGTTGGACATATTGAACATTCCGAAAGTCTTGAATCTGTTTTCACTGCATTCGAGCGAGACCACCCCGGATTCAAAATAGGGTGTGGACACTTTGGGGGCGATGAAGGTGAACTTGTTGCGGCGTATGAGGGTGTCCGATATATCTGGATTGATCACGGCGTCGGGGAGATTTTTTTGGAATCAGGCTATCGAACACAGGAGGGAGATGGCGAGAGGTTGCCGGCCTTCTACAAACCGGACGAGTGTGATGACGAGACGTGGCCTATATTGCAGACATTTGCGGACAATCTTGATACTATTCATGAGGAGGTTCGACCACCCGTTGAGTCAATTTTGAATCGGATTTCAGGGCGAACACTTGTTGGAGATATTGCCGGTGATATCCGATCAGTAGTCGAGAGCGGGCTACCACCTAAGGAATGGGCAACGCGCCCAAAAGTACGACGAGCCTTTGAAGTACTTTTGGAAAACTATTCGATTATCGGGTGGTCAACTAAACAGATTTCTTCGTTTGAAGATATTTGGCTTGGAGATCAACTTATTGTAGAGCCGGATGAACCACTTCGTGTACGTGGGGAATTCCGGTATTGGTGGATTGAAGACACGAATATTTTTATGACGCATCTTACCAAGACTCGTCGTTTACGCCATTTGCGGAATTTGACCGATGGGCGCAATTCCGAATTCGATGATTTTCGCCGATTATCGGCAGCTTGGTATTGCAACACAGAAATAGAGAATAACCCTGATGGAGTCAACAGTGTCAACAGCCGTGTTGCTAATATCGCAGCGGAACACTCGCAACCCCATTACCACCCGGCAACACCGATTGGTGGTGGAAAGCCACAGTATGAATTCTACTTTGTCGTAGACCCCGATGTGTATTCTCTCAAGACTTATGGACGCAAGAGTTACTTGCACACTTTTCCCGACCTCCGGAATCTCACGCAATATGACGAAATCCCGCTTAGGCCCGGGAACGTCGTTTATATTCCGCCAGACACCGCTCATCGGGCAATCGATGTTTTCGTGAATACCGTTGCCCTTCCCGGATTTAAGCCGTACAATGAGATTCGTTTAGGCCAAACAGATTGAAGAAACAACCCGCGGGAAGTACCCCCATAGGGATCAAGTTAAGGGAGTTCGTCTAGTATTGGTGGGGTTCTCCGTCGCAAAACCCTTAACTTAGTCCGCATTGGGCGGGGAGAAAATCTCTATCGCACTCCATACGGTAGGTGCGATCAAGCGAACGGATAGTGAGTGCGATAGAGATCCCTTTCCAACCGCACCCAACACCGCCCCTACGGAAACGAGCGCCATGAGTCATCTTCTGTGGCGGCCCCATCAATGAATGGGTTGGTATTCCATCGCCCAAGTCTACATGGAGATTAACAGTTTAAGGCATTGAAACCGCGTGACTTGCACCCTATGCAACCCGCGGGAAGTTCCCTAAAACGGAAGGGTTGTCAATTAACGGAGGAACACAGTTGTGGGAACATGGTATGAGAACAAAGTTCTTCTGAACACCTTTATCCTAATTATGGTCGTCGCTTTTATGATGTACATGTTCCAACGATCTACTCAGATTGGACGATGGGGACTCGTGATCTTCTTAACATCGGGAACGTTAATCATGATTAGAGGCGTTGTCCGGATTACAATGCGCATGAGAAAAAACAGCGCCAAGAAATAAAGCGCTAAGGAGATAGACGATGGAACGCAGAAAATTCGTTAAGATCCTAGCAATCAGCACTGCAGGGGTTACACTGCCGATTCGCCACTTTGAGGCGATGGGTGTAATTGAACCTATGCTCAATCCCGGTACCATGATTACCAGCAATGACGATTTTTATCAACTTCAAATAGGAAACCAGCCACATCTTAAAGCTGACCCCAAATCTTGGCGGTTGCTCGTCACAGGGCTTGTGGAGAAGAAAGAACTCTTCAGTTATGATGACCTCACAAGCTTGCCATCAATAACCGCTATGCGAACGCTGAAGTGTATCGGAGATCCGATTGGTACCGAGCAGATGAGCAATGCCATGTGGAAAGGCGCCCCGCTGCACGTCCTCCTTCAAAAAGCCGGTGTCAAGCCGGAAGCGAAAGTCGTGGTTTTCCGTTGCGCTGATAGTTACCATACCGCTATCCCGATTGCCGATGCCATGCGTGAGGATGCCCTGTTGGCATATAAGATGAACGGAGTACCCCTTCCGAAAGAACACGGTTTTCCCATCCGTCTGCTCAATCCCGGTCACTACGGCACAAAAAATCCGAAGTGGATTGTGACGATAGAATTAGCGAAGAAGCATGAAGGATACTGGGAGCAATGGGGGTGGGATCCCGTGGCGAGCGTTAAGTTGGCGACGATGATTGGCACACCGGGCAAAGATTCTACAATTAAGGCGGGAATGACATATACAATTAGCGGCGCTGCATTCGATAGTGGAAATCACGGTGGAATCAAGAGCGTTGAAGTCAGCGTCGATGAGGGACAGACTTGGAAGACCGCGGAAATATGGGCGAGTGATTCACCGCTCGCGTGGACGCTCTGGAAATACACTTGGCAAGTGCCGGACAAGGAGGGGGACGCTAAAGTCTACGCTAGAGCCACTGCCAATGACGGATTGATTCAGAAAGCAACGGGATTTGATGCTGAACCGGCTGGTGCGGTCAGCTACCATACTGTTGAGGCGAAGGTTGCCAAGTAAATTTCGGTCTCGCTCCTCGTAAAATACTGGCGTTCATTTTGAGAGGGCGACACAAGAGATAATGAACGAATTTACGCAGATCTTGAGGACAATCCATCGCCCGTTTCAGCAAGAAACTCGTAACGGTTGCCAAGACAACGTCGTCATCAACGGCTTGGGCAGCTATGTAAAGTTGTGGCTTGAAAAGGCGCGCCGACTCCCGCTTAATCTTTCCGAAGAACAGACGGTTGACAAACTTGCCAACTGCTTTGAGGATTACGTTCGATTGTCACCGACCGATCGCCTGAAGATAATTGAAGACGCTACAGCACAAATTGGGGCAATAGTGTCTGAGCAGTCGGTGAATCCGCCTGTCAAAACACGGACCATCCGCCAACCACGAACACAATCGCGCGAGCCGACCGAAGAGTCGCGCACCTTCCAATCGGCCAGTCATACACCGGCAACCCGTGCAAACGATCCCTCCGATCCTCGTCCCAAACCCCAGACATCGCACACTGAGAGCCCTGCACCGAATGAAAAGGTCACAATCGCCGACACCCCTGTTGAGACAGATGTGAAGACACTGGACTTTTTGACAACCCCACTCCAATACACCAAAGGAATTGGCCCACGGCGTGCGAACATACTGATGGCAGAACTAGACATTCACACGGTCGGCGATCTACTGCAGTATTATCCCCGCGATTATATTGACCGTAGGAGTATCCGAGACATCTACGATGTCGGACGGAACGGCGAACCGGAGACAATCCAAGGCAAGGTGGTCAATCACGACAAATTTACGCCACGACGCAAAGGAGCAAAGACGGTCGGCAAGATTATGGTTTATGACGGAACCGGGGTCTTGGTGCTTGTCAACTTCGGGCGTCGGATTGGCTATCTGAGAAACCTGCTTAAAGTGGGAACTTGCGTTGTCATAAGCGGCAAGTTCGGACGCCGAAACAATGAGATACAAACCACTGATTATGATTTCGAGATTCTTGAGGACGAGGACGCCAATCTGATTCATACAGGACGAATCGTCGCCAAATATCCGCTGACAGCAAAACTCACACAACGGATGCTGCGTCAATGGATAAAAAACGTGCTGGATGAATACGGGGACGTTTTCCCTGAAATCTTGCCCTTGGAGGTTCGTCGTCGACTTCAACTGATTGACCGGAGAACCGCCATCAAAGAAATTCACTGTCCCGCGTCCGATTCACATTGCAAGGCAGCGCGAAAACGCCTCGCGTTCGATGAATTTTTCTTGCTAGAGCTAGGGCTTGAGCTCAAGAAGAAGCGATGGCAGATTGAGGAGCAGGGAATCTCATTCAAGGTTGAAAGCCAGTTGCTGGATTGGTTTATCTCCGGCTTGCCGTTTCAACTCACGGAGGCGCAGAAGCGTGTCTTTGAGACTATCAAAGCAGATATGGAAAACACGCAGCCAATGAACCGTCTCCTCCAGGGAGATGTTGGATCCGGTAAGACAGTTGTCGCAGCCATGACATTACTGTGCGCCATCCAATCCGGCTATCAAGGCGCCTTGATGGTTCCCACCGAAGTCCTTGCCGAACAGCACGCTTACAACTTCTCGGAACTACTCAAGCCCATCGGATTGAATGTCGTTTTGCTCAAGGGGGATTTGACGAAGGGTGGACGCGAAACTGTTCTTGCGGATATAGCTGATGGGTCGGCACATGTTGTCGTTGGAACCCATGCGCTTATACAAGAGGGGGTTGATTTTCACCAGCTCGGTCTTGTGATTATCGACGAACAGCATCGATTTGGTGTCATGCAGCGCGCAACACTTCGGGACAAAGGCGTGACGCCGGATGTTCTAGTAATGACGGCGACACCGATTCCACGTACACTTGCGCTGACGGTCTATGGCGACCTGAATGTCTCGGTGATTGATGAAATGCCGCCGGGTAGGCAAACGGTTGGGACGAAATGGGTGAACGAGGACCAACGAGGCGAGCTCTACAGGGATATTGAAAAAGCGGTTCAGCGCGGCAGACAAGCATACATCGTGTATCCACTTGTAGAGGAGTCGGAAAAACTCGAAGAGATTAAAGCCGCAACAGAGATGGCGAATCATTTACAGTGCAAAGTCTTTCCTCATCTGCGCCTCGGACTTTTGCACGGGCGGATGCGGTCATTAGAAAAGCAAGAAGTGATGGCTCAATTCAAAGCCAAGCAGATCGACATTTTAGTTTCCACGACAGTGATTGAGGTGGGTATTGATGTTCCAAACGCGACGATTATGGCGATTGAGAATGCCGAGCGTTTTGGATTGGCGCAACTCCATCAGTTGCGGGGACGTGTTGGACGTGGAGAACACAAGTCCATCTGCTATCTTGTTACGGCGCCGAAGTCTAAAGATAGCTTTGAACGGATGAAGGTGATGACACGCACCAACGATGGGTTTGAAATCGCCGAAGCGGATTTGAAACTACGAGGGCCTGGGGAATTTTTCGGCACTCGCCAATCGGGTCTCCCAAACCTTCGAATTGCTAATCTTATTCAAGATTTTCCGTTGCTTGAAGCTGCGAAAACCGAGGCGAGCGATCTTGTCCAAGCGGATCTCAACCTGCGGCAACCGGAGCACCAACTGTTGAAATGCATGCTGCGAACACACTGGAAGGAAAATCTGGAACTAGCGACGGTTGGTTGACGCATGGTACTGGTCATATTCCGCAAACTGTGAAAACGGTTGACACAGGGGGGCGAATCGGTATAATAAACAGGGCTTGCGCAAAGAGCAAAAATGATGATTTTCTGTGGTAATACCATTTCGCTTGAATAATAGTGCATATAATTTCCCCCAATTATACTATTATGAAAAGATCGATACCAACCATACCCCCCACACCAAGCCCGTAGGCGGGGCATCTTGCCCCGCGCTGATAAGATTTGATTAACGCTACTAATGCACTGCCAATATAGAGAAATGGTATAATCTCATATTGGAGGACTTTTGTAGGGAATAACGATCGTTATTCCCTACATTAAGATTCACCCCCTGTTTCTTTGTCTCTTTCTATGAATCAGGCAAGTAGGAAACGTAGATCTGCGTTCGCTACAATCTAAAGTACGTAAGTCCTAATAAAATTGCGTGTAGCATTCAGTAATCTCAAATAAGGAGAAGTAAGCAATGGCATTTTTTGAACTTCGTCAGTATCGCACCAAACCGGGCCAACGCGAGAATTGGGTCAAGTACATGGACGAGACAGTCATCCCCTTCCAAATCTCAAAAGGGATGGTAATTCTCGGGAGGTTTGTTGGCGAGGAGGAAGATGATTTATACGTTTGGATTCGCCGTTTTGAGAGTGAAGAAGAACGGCAACAACTTTATGAAGCGGTGTATGAAAGCGAAGAATGGAAAAACGAACTCGCCGATCGTGTCGGCGAGTTGATTGACAGAAGTCAAATCAAAGTTACACGGCTTGAAGCAACCCCCAAATCTGTCTTACAATGATACGGCGTGCGGAACATACCCATATCAATCTCGGTCTCCAAGTTTCGCACGGCGAACTGCGAATGCTCTCATCCGATCGGCGCACTCCCTTGGTTTGCTATAGTCAATTCGATTCATATTTACACATATTTCGGTAGGTGCGGTTTCCAACCGCACCTACGAGACTGGATAAATACCGGTTCGGTTAGAAAACCGAACCTACCGCAGTGTATAAGCAACTATTGGTTTTACTATAAAACCTATGGCCTCTTCAGCATCCCTATGCAAGAAGTCCCAACCACGCAGCTACTTCAGCGCCTGCCAGATCGTAAACTAATCAATCAGTTGAATGCCTTTGCGAGTACGCGAGGTGTGCAACTTTACCTCGTTGGCGGCTGCGTGCGCGATCTTCTATTGAACCGACCAATTAGCGATCTCGACTTCGCTTTGGCACAGGATGCGCTGTCATTTACCCGCGCTTTTGCCGATGTCTTGGGAGCGGCTTTTGTCACGTTGGAGGAGCAATTACCCACGGCGCGCGTTGTCATTCGCGAGACAGGTCTCTCGCTCGATTTTGCTCAATTTCGCAGTGGAACAGTCGAAGAGGATTTACGCCTTCGAGACCTTACAATCAATGCTATTGGCATGGAGCTCTGGTCACTCATCACGCGACCATCCGCGCAACTTGTTGATCCCTGCAACGGCTTGTCAGACCTGAAATCGGGTCAGTTGCGCTTTCCAAGTGAGAGCGTCGTGCTGGACGATCCACTTCGAATGCTGCGTGTCTATCGCTTTGCCGCGCAACTGGATTTTGCGATCCCTGAGGAAACGGTTCATCTGATTTCCCGGCACAAAAATCTGTTGGGTCAAGTGAAGCCTAGCGGAAATCCGCGCGATACTGTGGCGACGGAGCGTGTCCGCGATGAATTGATTAAAATCCTGGACGTTACCAATGCTGCCGCTTATCTCCGCCAAATGGACGACATCCGCATTCTTTCGCAAATCTTGCCGGAAATTGAGTCCATGCGAGAAGTTCAGCAGGATGATTGCGAACACCGTGGTCTATGGGAGCAGTCGCTACTTGCGCTCCAAATGTTCGAGGAACAATCAATTCCCGACGTACTACACCCGTATCAACGTGAGATTCAGGATTATCTCAATACGAATCTGGTTATCGGGTTGAGGCGCAAAACAATCATCAAACTCGCGCTGATTCTACAGAACATCGCAAAGCCGGTAACGAAAACGGCTGATTCTCAAGGAATGATAGAGTCTATCAAGCCTGAAACCGATGAGGCTGAGATTGCAGTCCGGATTGTGAAGCGACTACGACTTGGCGGTAAAGCAGCGAAGTTGGTGAGTTGTCTTGTGCGGCATCATTCCCACCTTATGGATATGTTGAAAACTGCTCCAACACGTAAGTTAATAATCCGTTTTCTGAAAACCGCCAATCAGGATTGGTTGGGTGTATTGCTAATCTCTTATGCCGGTTTACGCGCATCGCAAGGAAATCTTCGCGAACCTCCCGAATTATCAAAAGTAGAGCAAGTGATGAGGGAGATTGCAGATTGTTATTTTCTAGAAATCCTCCCAATGATGGCGCAGGAACGGCTGATTACCGGCGATGAGATTATGGACGCGCTAGATTTGAAACCTGGCGTCATAATCGGCGAGATCTTGAAACAGGTTGAAGAACTTCAGTTTGACGGAAAAATACACTCGCCCGAGGAAGCATTAGTGGCTGCGCGTCGTTTTTTGGAAATGTCAAGTCAGGGTGGCAAGATTTAGAATTTGTTGAGATTTAGGACTTAGCTCGACTTTGTAGAAAGTACAATACTAAACGGAATACGTGACAGGCGAATCACACCTGATTCTAAGGCGCAGGAATCTTCTATCATCAAATCAAGATGGAATCCCTGCACCATTTTGTAGGGTGCGCAGTACCCGCCCTACAATACAAAGTGGTGCTTAGTTGAGAAGTCCAAAGTAATGAAGAGCTAATTTGGGGAGGAGGTAAAATGGCAATCGGATTGGGCGTAATCGGGATAAATCCCACGAACATGGGATCGACGACATCCCTGCTTAGGGATGTACCGGATCTAAAATATGAGTTGAGGGGAATATGTGCAAGGCGAGGTGATGTTTTAGAGGCGTATGCCAAGCAAATTGGAGCGGATTTCTGGACAGTCGACTATCAGGAGTTGGTACGCCGCGATGACATTGACGTGGTTGCTGTTTATTCACCGGACCACCTCCACGCCGAGCACTGTATCGGGGCGATAGAGGCGGGCAAACACGTTATCTGCACAAAGCCAATGGTGACCAACCTTAAAGACGCCAAACGCGTGGTAGAGTTAGTTCGGACTAGTGGGGTTAAATTCCTCGTAGGTCAAACGATGCGGTTCGATTCCCAATTCCTGACGATGCGGCGTTTCTTTGACGATGGGGATATCGGGGAAATCATGGCAGCGGATTCTTATTACGTCCACGATATGCGCCCAGTATACGACTCCACCCCTTGGCGGCTGCACACCCCACAAGATTTCATGTTCGGGGGCGTGGCGCATCCTGTTGATATTCTACGTTCTTTTCTAGGAGATGTTGAGGAAGTACACGCCTACGGTACAAAGGGAAAAATCACCCCCGAATATCCGATAATGAACAATTTTTTCCTCAACCTGAAGTTTAAGGATGGGCAGATAGGGCGCGCCATGGGGTTATATGACATCGTCCATCCACCCATGCCGATGATGCAGGTTTCGGTTTACGGCACCCAAGGGACAATGATTGGCGACTTTACGGATAACAAGGGAGGGCAGGTCAAGCTCGTGTTGGACAAAACGGCAGCGAAAGAACCCTTGGAAATGACATGTCCGCCTGAAACCGATACAAGTGTTTACGGGCATGGCCAAACCGTGATCCGTTACATGCGGCACTTCCAGCAGTGTTTGGTGGAAGACCTTGAACCATCTCCGAATGTGATTGATGGCGCAAAAACGGTTGCGGTCGGAGTTGCAGCTTGGGAATCAATTGAGACAGGACAACCCGTAAAAGTGTTTAATGAGTTTTAACTCCATTAGCGAATTGGGATAGTGTCGTCAGATGGCCGTTTATTCACCTCGGCAAACCGAGATCCAGACACACTAACCGATCTTTTCCCCGAATGTAGAGAAAACCGTTCGACAATACCGGTGCCGCCCAAGCCGGATAACTGATTAGCTCCTGACCCTGGTTATCAGCGATTTGAACGCGCGATACTACGTCCGATTTCTCCGAGGTAGCGCGAATCAAACTCAGCGTGCCGTACTCACCCAGTGCCACGAAATACCCGTCTACGTAGAGCAATGAGGTGCGTTCATCAATCCGTTCTGACCACATAACCTCTCCTGATTCCAGTTTGATGCAGCGCAAGTCCGAACCCTGAGCGTGCCGCCCGCTGCAACCGTAGAGGTAACCGTTGTGGTAGATGGCGGTGTTCCAGTGCAACATCATTGATTTGTTGCGCCGGCGTGGTGCATCTTTCCATACTACCTGATATCCGCTTGGGCGTACCTTTAGGAGTGAACTTCCACGCCCATAAGCTTCGCTGATGAACACCAGATTGCCTACCACGACCGGATTAGAAGCGTTTACGGACTCAAGCTTCTTTGATCGCCACGGATAATGGAAATCCACCTTGCCCGTACGCGGTTCAAAGCCAAACAACCCGCCCCGCGCAAACATAAGACACCATCGCCTGGCATCAATCGTCGCCAGTGTCGGGCTGGCGTAACTCGCCAACTCGTCAGTAATCCCATACCTCACTTCCCCTGAAAATTTGTCAAACGCAACAACGCCATTTCCATTGCCCGAGAGTTGTCCCTGAGCCGCGTACACGTCTTTGGGACTATCTGGCGGCGATCCGCCAATCTGGACAATTAGTAGATTGCGCTCGACAATAGGCGCCGACGCAACGCCAAAAAAGTTCTTGACAACATTGAATTTCTTTCCCGTATTTACCTTCCAAATCAACTCACCATCCAACGCGCTAACGCAATGCAGCATGCCCTCTGCGCCGAAAACATATACGCGATCTCCGTCCACGACTGGACATGCACGAGGTCCATTGTTATAGCCATACATGTCCTCGTAATCTGTTGCGTATCCAAATCGCCATAACTCCTCGCCGGTTTCACTTTTCATGCAGGTCAAACGAGCGTTATTCCTGTGTCGATCGAAGGTGAACAGTCGTCCTTGGGAAACTGTCGGTGCGGCATAGCCTGTACCAATCTGTTTGTGCCAGACAACCGGCGGCCCAGATTTGGGCCAAGGAAGATGAAGTCCCTTTTCGGGAGATTTGCCATCGCCGGTAGGACCGAGGAACCCCTGCCAGTCACTGCCGGTTTTTCGCGTGCGTAGGTCTGTTAACTGAGTGCCCCTATCCAAGCTGTGGACCTCGCCATAACTGAACCAGCAGAGCATACAACCAAATGATAGACGTATCAGAACTTCCAATCTCGCCTCCATCATGCTGCTTTGTCGCCTTTTCACGCATGCACCTGCAAATGAGTTTACGCAGAATGCCCCGTCCTAAATTATATTGACATGAATCGCTCCAGATTACTATACTACTCAACGAGGTAGAAGGAATGATTCTGATGTCACATCAATTCGGAGATCGTATCTTCAAAAGGTCTAGCCAAGCCCTAAGCTCGACTTTGTACATTTAAGCAGTATAACAGGCGGTGTCAATCAAGCGTTGAAGAAAAGCGGGAGAGATTTTAACCATCTGGTATTTTTGGTTGACCATTGAAAAAGTCTCCAGTGGTTCGTGATACTATGCAACCTGTCCGGATTGCTTCCCCCCTGTGGTAGGCGCTGTTCCTAACTGCGCCTCGCGGGGGTTGTGTCATCGGTGCGGTTAGAGGGATCTCTATCGCGTTCCCTATTCGGTCACTTGATCGCACCTACCGTTAGTACCTATTTAGGTTTGTGACATCGGCGGAGGTGAAGAGATTTCTATCGCAGTCACTTTGGGATTTACTATCGGGATTAGCTATCGCAGTCATTGTCCATTCCCTTGATCCTTCGCTATCCACTCAGTTGATCTTTCGTTTGATCCCCGCCTACGGGCTTGGTGCTTCACGGCTTTCCGTTCAACCCAACGTTGTACGTTTGTACAAAGTCGAGCTAAGAGCCTGTTTGAAAAATAGGTGACAGAACCATTTTTGGGCATTTGAGCTGGTATTACCTGTTGCCCCGCTGGGGCTTTGGCGCAAGGCAAATGATGCCGCTACAAATGAATTTTCAAACAAGCTCTAAACAAAAAGTGGCTAGCGAATAGGACTTGACACTATTGATGGGTTCCTTGACTGTTTGTTGAAATGGTTTTCGCGGATTGGCTTCGTTACCAAGGAGGTTTTTAAATCGAATTGGACCGTACGACAATTGCGCTCGTCCTGAGCATTATGGCGCTGCTGCTTTCCATTTCCAAGTGGCTTTTTGACTTTCTACGTGGTCAACCGCACTCGGCGTTCCCTCAGCGACGACAATCGAGAACTCGGAGCCGCGTGGATTTTATAGCAGGGCAAACCAATTGTTTTATTACTCGCGGTGGATATCTGCTGTTCCTGATTTCGTGCCGAGTATACAATGACAGCGACCAGATTCCTACTACCATTGAAGGGCATCAATTCCAAGCAAGAATCGGGCGAAGATGGCAGTCGGCTGACCGGTACGCAGCGCCTCAGGCAGCTATTTTTCCCAGCCTTCTCCGCAACAGTCTGCCGGTAACGCTTGAACCGGAGCAGCGGCAGGATTTTTATGAGGTCTTCACACTGGACGAATTGATTCCTAGTCCTCAAATTAAAGTTCGACTAACCCTGAAAGACAAAAAACATCGAACGATAAAATGTCAAGCGACACTCAAGCATCGCGTTGATGAGCGAGCTGTATTTGATATGTTGTTCCGCGTTCTTGAGTAGTCTGACTCAGCAGGACGTACAACGGCGACTGTTACCTTTCGAGTTGGCAGATCTATTCTCAGGTCTTGTGGGTCAGCAAGCTATGTCGAAGGTTTAATGAGTCGATGAATCGCGTTCAGAACTGAAAATCCCCGATGGAGATAAAAATGTGTTTCATCTAACATGCTTTTGTGGTATCCTATTGACTATAGGGAAAATTTTAGATGGATATCGAATCAATCCATTGCTATTCTTAAACATCTCTGTAAATGTGGCTGCAAATCTCTAACATATCACAAAGGGAGGACTGTTTCAGATGAGTTTGCTTCGTTTTTTCCTAGTTCCGTTTATTCTAGTTTTAGTTGCTGGCTGCGGTGCAAGTCTTAACACACCGCCCCCATTAGAACAGGCAACAGCTGTTGCCGTCACGCCTTTCCTTGGCGAAGAAGAGTCCGGCGTCCTCGGAAAATGGGTACCGATTAATCTCACTACCCGTTTAGAACTGGCTCTAAAGGAGACCGAGTGGGTGTACGACCAATCTGAGAAAGTGGCACCAGTAGCGACAAAACTCAAGGAGCTCGGGCTGACGCTTAACGATATATTCACAGATCCGGCATTAGCCGCGAAGGTCGGGCAGGGGTTGAAAGTGGATTTAATCATCACGGGGAATATGGAGAATCCGAAATTTAACCGTCGGGACTATAACGCGATACTCAGGAAACAGGGGCGTCAAGGGGGAATTTCAGGCGCTTCAAATTACAACCGGTCTCGCCAGACCGCACTCGTAAAGACCCGGCTAAAAATCGTCGACACCAAGACAGGGGAATTAATCTTCGATGACAAGGTCTTGGACTATCTCAAATATTGGCACGCTTTCCAAGTTGAGAACCGGGGTATGGTCCGTTATAAAACAGAGCAAGAAATGATGGCGGACCTGGGAAACCATCTGCCCCGGCGAATTGCATATGCTTTATACCCCACCGGTATGCCTTTAGTCAAAGAAGGAGAGGTGTTGCTTAAGCCGGAAAATCTCGTGTTGATCGGATCTGGGGGAGCAGTTACATGGGATTAGATTAGGGAAGCCGGACTTGAATGTGATGTTTGTCTGCAATCCCACGGTTTCTGAGGTCCTAACCAAAAACCTGAAGCCGCGCTCTATAGATGTCTTCAGGTTTTTGGATCTCCGATGAAGACTGCCGCTTGCAAAACAAACTGATTGAAGAAGGACTTGAGTTGATGTGTTGGGTAATACAGGCGAGTTGGATATAAAGGGATTCAAGCGTAGAATCGTATTGTAAAACTACCTAATCAACGCTACATTTAAGAGATTCCCGGCGGCACGATGTTAATCCTTTTGGCGTCCGGTATCCGTATCTCCGTCGCTATTTCCACCTCTTCCCCGTCCTTCTCTTCTTTCCGATTCTCCGCTCCGCCGTCGTTCCCCGCCGCGACGACTAAATTCTTCCTTCATCCGTTTGCGTTCTTCCGGTGAAGCGTTGCGATATCGCTCGGCCATTTTTCGCATTCTGTCTTCATCCCAACCACGATTGCCGCGATTGCCGCGGCTCTCGGGTTTGCCCTCTTGTGTCTTCTTCTCGGACGAAACATGTTCCGAACCTTCGTTGAAACGCTCCCTGCCTTTGTCGGATGTAGTGGAGGTATCCAGAAATCGATTGGAATTCGCCCTGAGCGTTACAGTCTTACCATTCTTGCCTAGGCTGACCTCATACGGCTTGATGCTTTCCACGGTTACGTCACCAAGCTTTTCGCCAACCGACACAGGATAGTATTGATTGGAGCGCCGTTCTATTAAGAATGCTTTCGCACGTTGATTATTTGATTCAATCAACGTCCCAAGCAAGGTATATTCGGATTCGCGGTCCGGTTTTCTCCAACCTAGAGGACGGAAGAGACTGTTTTCAACAATGGGCTTATAGAAATCGTCACCCGGTTCGTTCATTTGCCTCTGCGGAGGTGTCCGCTCAGCCTTAATCTCCATGTTCTCACGCGCACCTTCAGTGGCCGGTTTTGTTGGTTTAGTTTCAATTTGATGAACAGTCGGCCCACTACGATCCTTATCCTGGGCTCGAAGACCACTGCTGTATAAGCCGTATATTACTAATAACAGCACCAAGCCGCAAATCAATAGCCCCAATAAAACCCTTGATGTTCCTCTCATTGCTCTTTTCCCTTTTCAAGTCAAGAAGACCGGACAGTCCTTTAGATTTGCAAAGACATCAGACGTTATTTCGCTTGAGTTGTTTAGTCATGAGTTATGCTTGGCATCGTAGTTACTGCGTGCTATATATCTATTTTCAAAGGACGGTGTTGGCAGTACGCCATGGCAGCATGAGTCATGATTCTTCGGAACATCGTTCAATCCCAATTAATAATCAGAGGTGATTTAATAACCGCATGACTTCTAAGGAAACCCCGCTTGTTAGCATTGTGATGGGAAGTGATTCAGACCTCGATCAGATGGCAGAGGCTGCGAAGATATTGGAGGAATTTCAGATTCCATTTGAGATAACCATTTCATCGGCACATCGCTCGCCCGAGATGACGATGGAGTACGCCAAAACCGCCAAAGACCGAGGGCTTCACGTAATTATTGCCGGTGCCGGGCGAGCAGCTCACCTTGCCGGAGTAATAGCTGCACATACGACGCTTCCGGTGATTGGTGTTCCCATTGATGGAGGTCCACTCAACGGAGTGGATGCGCTTTATTCAACCGTGCAACTGCCGCCGGGGGTTCCCGTCGCGACGATGGCGATTGGATCTGGCGGTGCACGAAACGCAGGCATCTTTGCCGTCCAGATTCTTAGCCTGAAAACCCCGGAACTTCAATCAAAGTTGCAGGCGTATAAATCAGAGTTAAGTGACGGAGTAGCCAAAAAAGCAGCCCGTTTGGCTGAGGTCGGCTATAAGAATTATTGAGCAGCCTGAGACGCCTATCCTTCCTTTATTCTAGAGCTCTGGATTAGTATACCTGAGAGAAGAATGAATGCCAATCCACGGACAGCAACATGAAGTTGAATCCCAACGCTAGGAAACAAAATGCCTATCGGAAAGGCAATAGCCGCAACCAGAAACACGTATCCTGATGCGCGAGTTCGCTTTGCTACCAACGCGGATCCGGAACATAAACACATCAGAACACAGAAAAATGTTGCTGTCAACGAAAGTGCTTCCCAGAACTCCTGGGACACTTGATAGATTGACAAGGCCATCTCACTGGCAGAGGGATTAGTGTACAACTCGCCGAGTGCCCTTAGCGGTGCTGTTTGAGACAGGTGTCCGACGATTTCGACAATAATCCAAAGGGTGGCGAAACCGGTTCCCAGACAGCTACGTGTGGTCGCGGTTGTACCAAGTAGGTTGAGCACTGCGATTATGGTAGGCACGATTAAGATAAGACTGACAACACTTAATCCGTGCACAATTCCAGACAGTGGATGATGCGCGATAAATCCCAACTGCTGCTCCGCGGTTCCAATCAAAGTTTCTTTCAAACGGAAAATCACTAGACACCCTGAAACAAGCATCAAGATGCCGCTCAACAGTCCTGTGATTCCTCCGACTAGATACAATCCAGCAGACTTGCCGTTCATGTTTAATTCCTTCCCTCGCCTCCGGAGTTTCGCTGCCTAGACACCGACGGTCCCGCCAAAGTCCTACTCTAAACAAGGGGAATTATATCATTTCTGCCGTACAAATGAAAGTCATTTCTCTGATAATCCCAAAATTAAGAATAAACAAGCAACGTATTCACTACAAACCGTTTCTGACTTGAGACTGAATGTCCCTCCTGATATACTGGATTCCGATTGCCTCAATTCCCGTTTCTCACGTTCACGGATCGTGTTAGTCCTGCCGGATTTTCGGTAGGTCACGATGCATGGATTCTGGCATGACATTTGCTCAAGTACCATTTTGCTGAGTGGACTCAAAGCGGATTCATAGCTGACAGAGACTTTGAGCACCTCTATTAGTCCTGTTCTGGACATGTTGAAATTTAGCCACATGCATAATCGGTGACTCACGACTTTGGCGGCTGGCAGAAACCATCCGAACTGAAATTCAACTTTGCCAAATTGAAATGGGGAATTGAGATTGGGACAGGTGCCCCTCTCTAGCATGAAGACGACCAACGAGTTTGAATGGTGAAGGTCAGATAGCGACGATGAGGAAAATCTTTGACTCCAAGAGATCCAAACGTTCTCTTTATATATTGTTTTTTGCCACTATCATTTTCCCAGGGCTGATGTTCCTTATAGCCAACGGAGTATTCCCGCTTCCAGTGGAAAAATTACATCCGCCATCTTCAACTGTAGTGCTAGATCGACATGGCGAATGGCTCAGAGTGTTTACTGCGTCCGATGGCTCGTGGCGAATTCCTGAACCTTCTTTGGCTGACATTTCCCCAAAACTGCAAACAGCGGTCCTAACCTATGAGGACAGGTGGTATTATTACCACTTTGGAATCAACCCATTTTCAATCGCTCAAGCAATGGTCACCAACATTAAGGCGGGAAGGGTCGTCAGGGGAGGGTCGACCATTACGATGCAGGTCGCGCGTATGATGGAGCCGAAGCCTCGAACGATTCGCAACAAAATTATAGAGATGTTCCGCGCGCTCCAACTTGAGGTTCGTTATTCCAAGAATGAGATTCTGACGCTCTACCTCAACATGGCTCCATACGGCGGTAACATCGTTGGTTCATCTGCCGCATCTCGCATTTACTTCAACAAACCGCAAAATCGTCTCAGTTTGGGGGAAGCTGCTCTATTGGCTGCTATCCCCAACTCGCCAACACTGTTGCGTCCGGACCTCCACTATACAAACGCAGTGCGTGCCCGGGAGAAAGTCCTGAGGCGTATGAAGACATTCAGCAAGATTTCCGACAGAGAATTGCGGGAAGCAGTGAGTGAACCAGTTCCGGCAACACGTTACCCAATGCCCTTCAGAGCGCCACACCTCACTCGTCTGCTCAAGAGTTCCCATCCTAAACCGGCTTTTGCGTCCCCTGCTCCCTCACACGCTATTCACTCTTACAGTGAGAACGCCAGATCTGCCGGTATTCAGTTTAACCGCATCCATTCTACGATTGACACCCGAATTCAGGAACTCGGCGAGCGAATTCTGCGAGAGAGCCTGAATCCACTGCGGCGAGAAGGTATCTCTACGGGTGCAATAATCGTGATGGACACGAAGAGCCGCGAGGTTTTGGCACTGGTTGGCTCCTATAGTTTTTTCGACCAAAACGGCGAGGGACAGGTTGACGGAGCCAATGCCCGCCGCTCACCCGGATCGACACTCAAACCGTTCATCTATGGATTGGCGATTGATCGTGGACTAACTACCCCCGAAAGCCTCTTGAACGATGTTCCGATTGATTACTCGGGATACAAGCCTGTGAATTACGATGGAGAGTATCGCGGATATGTGACTGCAAGTGAGGCATTGGCTCACTCCCTCAACGTACCAGCCGTGAACCTTTACGCACGGCTTGGAAGCGATGGTATTTACTCATTCCTGCAAAATGCCGGGATTTCCACGTTGCCGGAATCGAAAGGACATTACGGATTATCGTTGATACTCGGTGGCTGCGAGTTGACACTGCTTGAATTAACGACACTCTATGCCGGGTTGGCGAACTCCGGGGAGTTTGCGACGTATCGATTGACAATGAATCCGGCAAGAAACAGGGCAGAATTGGGAAGTTCTGGGCGCGCGGCACTGCCTGCGTTCAAGCACCTTGATTCCACATCTCAACATGTAGGTAGCCCCGCGAATAGCTCAAGAAGTCGCGTGCCATCAAAACGGCTTTTGAGTAGAGAATCCTGTTACATTTTAACTGAGATGCTCACCGAAGTCCGCCGTCCCGATTTGCCTGCGGCGTACGAAGCTGCGGCAAATCTTCCAAAGATCGCATGGAAGACCGGCACTTCTTATGGACACAGAGACGCATGGAGCATCGGCTACACTCCCGAATTCACAATTGGTGTTTGGGTCGGCAATTTCAATGGCACAGGTGTTTCCTCGCTTGTCGGGTCTGAAGTCGCCGGGCCGATTCTGTTCGCCTTATTCACGGCGCTGACCACGCCCGCAACCAATCGTTGGTTCGCGCGTCCTGGACGCGTGAATACTCGAGAAGTCTGCTCGTTGAGTGGAATGTTGCCATCCTCGCACTGCCCTACTTCAAAGTTTGATTACTACATTCCGAGCGTTTCTCCTAATTCTGAGTGCTCGATTCACAAAGGGATTCATATTGACGAGGAGATGGGCACAACATTGTGTTCACACTGTCGAGTTGGTCGGACGCATCGTCGCGCGGTTTTCGAGGAGTGGCCCGCGGCAATTGGAACATGGTTAAAGCGCAACGGTTTTGCTATCCCGGAGATACCGGCGCATTTTTCCGCGTGCACCGGTCTCGTGGCTGGGCACAGTCCTATTGTCATTTCTCCATCAGAAAATAGTGAATATCACATTCGCCCTGGGATTCCGCTTGAAAATCAGAAGATTTCGCTCCAAGCATCCGTGTCCAATCGGACGAAGCAGATCTTCTGGTTTCTCGACGGGCAGTTGATTTTTAACGGCGACCCAGCCGAGAAAGTTTTCTTGGTACCTGTAGCTGGTAAACATAGGCTCACTTGTGTTGATGACGAGGGGCGGTCAACGAACCAGAGGCTAATTATCAAAGGTTAGTTCGGTCTTTGAGTCGTCCTACGATAGTTGTTGGATAAATTTACATGGAATGGAAAGCAGAACTTGCTGTAATAGCCAAGACTCACGGGAACGCGCCAACGTCACGACTACGTTTTAATGAGCCGATGGAGAAGCACGTTTTTTTCGGTATTGGAGGATTGGCGGCAGCATATTTTGAAGTAAGCACCGCTCACGAACTTGCCGCCGTGGCAAAGTTGAAAAAGCGCTGGAAGTTACCCGTAGCGACGATTGGAAGGGGCTCAAACCTACTCGTCAGCGACGACGGGTACAAAGGTATTGTGCTGCGGCTAGTTAACGAATTTGATCGGTTGGAATTTGACGGAGATCGCGTTTGGGCAGGTGGAGGCGTTTCGCTGCCAAGGCTGTCGAAGGTTTCCTCACGGCGGGGACTGAGTGGGATTGAGTTTGCGCTCGGCATTCCGGGATCTGTCGGAGGGGCGTTAATTATGAATGCCGGTGCATGGGGAAGCAGCTTCGGAGATTTGGTTGAGCGGGTGCAAGTGATGACCGACGATGGGCAGATTGTGCACCTCACCCACGATGAGGCGCGGTTTACTTACCGTCGTAGTGAGTTGGGTAAGTACTTTAGCGTAACAGGGGCGGTTCTTCGCCTTACCCCCGGCGATGCGAGAATTATTACGGACCGGATGCATGACTCATACAACAAGAAAATTTCCACCCAGCCTTTCGCTGAAGAAAATGCGGGGTGCATTTTTAAGAATCCGCCCAATGACTCTGCGGGCAGATTGATTGATGCGTGTGGTTTGAAAGGACACCGAATCGGAGGAGCCGAGGTTTCCAAAATTCACGGCAACTTCATTCTAAACATCGACAACGCGACCGCCGAAGACGTATTGAGTCTTGTTCGACACATTCAAGAGCAGGTTAAACGAGTGACTGGTGTAGATCTCCAGATAGAGGTCAAAATGTTGGGTTTCGAAGATTAGTAAACAAGACAGGCAGGTTGGCGAAAGAATGAATTCGTCATTGCCCGGTTCTCTCTCCGATGTCGAGACATACAAGCGTGACTCCTGAGGTGCAAGCCGTGTCTCACTTCGGGGCGACATTCTTACCTCGGACAGTGTCTGAATTTAGGGTTACATTTCCAGATGTGCCGCAGATGAGCAACTTTCAATGATAAATTTTACATTTTGACAAAGACCACGGCGCACCGGGCCCTCCCCGCTCCTGCTGGATTGCCAAATCCAGCAGATCTAATCTGCTGAACGTGTATATTTTTTATGTTTAAACTTGCGTAGCACCGGTGTAACTTTTCAAGAAAAGCGGTAGCACCCATCAGGACGCTCGGTTGAGTCGGGGTTCAACTAGCCTGAACGTCAAGAGGCCAGAAGTAATGATAAGTGCACTGCCTCCTAAGAATACCGGCTCAAAAGAGACCCTTGAAATCAATAGACCAACGAGTGGCGAAACTAAGAGTGGACAAGACTCTAGGAGACTCACTACCCCCAAATATTGTGGTTGCTTCTCTTCGGGCGAAATCTCCAGTGTGTAGTTTCCGATGATACGGTGGATGACTGGTGTCAGCCCTAAAAAGGCGTATATGAGCCAATACAGGTTGGCACCGAAGGGTACTCGACTGATGCCAACGGCGACCAAGGGGGTACACGAACTGAGAAGTACGAGTATTCGTAGGGCGATCCGATTACCTCGGCGATCTGCGATAGCACCGATTACCCAAGAGCCCAACGCAGCCGCGGAGTACTGAACAATAATCCAGGTGACGAAGTGACTCGATTCCAATCCCAACACGCGCTTACCGAAAACAGTGTAGTGCGGAAAAAGGGGCCAACTTGAAAAAAACAGTACGATTACAAGGGCAAACTTACGAAAATCGCGATCAGACCGCAATAGTAGTAGCCCTGCGCCGAGGAATTTGAAGAAGGGTTGCGGCTGTTGGGGCAGAGAGGGAGGTTCGCGAAAATATAGGCTGGCAATTGCCGCCAAGCCAAAACATATCGCTGTCGCGCCAAACACGGCAGAATAACGAGGAGTTTCGCTGCCGAGCCATTGATACATCAAGAGAGCGGCTGCACCTATCGCCAGAATACCACCGACAGAATTGGCGTACGCGAGCAACAAGCCCCGCCTTTCCGCGCGGATTAGCTTTCCTTGCAACGTACCTGTCGCTAGCAGGTGACACCCAAAAGTGAACCAGTGCACCGTGTACAGCGTGAGAAATAGGCAAACGACGACGCTTGATGACCACTGGGTACCCCTCAATATCAACGCTAAAACTAACCACGGCACCATAATGCCAAAGGCGGAAATGGTGAATAGCGGTTGCTTGTACGGAATTTGCGTCACATATTGTGCAATAAGAAATTGGGGAAGACTCTGCCCTAGTCTCAGACTGACCGGTAGGAAACCTCGAAGGACATCCGACGTGGTGTAGTTGTCAAGGAAGCCCGGTACAACTACTGATTCAGTCTTGAAAACCCAACCTATCCGCATCAGTATCTGATTTACAGCGAAAACAGCAAAGTTCCGCTTTTCATGCTGCCGTAGTTCTTTCACGCGGGCGTTTGTTACCCTTAGCAACTCTGGTCGCTTTGGTCATCCTCCTTTCAAGGATAGCTGCATGATTCGCCGCAGGCCTTGAGATGTCTTGAAGCGCTTAACCTCTGTTCAAACTCTTGGAGCGATTCAGCCGGCACACACTTTATTGGACTCGCCGGTCTTCAATTTTGATTACCTCGCCATTTTCTTGGGCGATATACATGAACCCCTCCTGATCGAGAGCGATCCCTTCCTGATCATTGCCAGGCAACAGATGTTGACGCAAGACGGTTCCATCGCGCACGACTTCCACCAGAAGGTTGGTCGTATCGCTAACAACGATAAGGCAGTGTCGAGAGGAATCGTAAGTAAGGCCTGAAATGTCAATAATGCTGAGTGGGAAGAAGCCAATAATCTTGCCTTCCGGTGGTGTCGGATCGGTTGATGAGAGTGGAACAACCACTTCACAAACGATTGATGGCTCACGATTTGGTTTCAAACTAAACGATTGGTTGCCCACCCAAAATGTTCCACCCTCAGGATGGGAATCGTTGGGAACGAAGGTAATTGCTTCCAATCCCATTCCGCCTTTTTTTAGCAGTTCACGCCCCTCAAATCCGCGATTTATCCCAAATCTTCGGGTGATTTCGAAACTCTGTGGCGAGATTTCGAGAATGGCGTCATCGCCTTCAACAACGGCATACAGCAGCCCTGTTGAAGGATTCATGGTAATCCCTTCTAAGTCGGTGTGTTTCAGGGACTGCGATCTTACCGGTCTGCCGTCCCTCCGCATCTCGTGAAGTTCACCTTCGTCACTGACGACAAATATCGTTTTGCGAATGGTGTGGAAGGTAATTCCTGACGGCTCTGCAATTGGTGTTTGGCAGATATTTCCAGCCCACTCGTAGGGCAATGCGAATGACGGTACTTCTGTCGCAGGTTTGTAGCTGTCAACCAGCCGCTGCGCCCGGTTGTGAAAGAACATTAGCAGCATGCATACGCCCGCGGCGATAATCAACACAACAGCTTTAGAGCCCATCATTCCCTCTAGGAATATCACTCACACGGAAGTTTGGTCTCAATTCATTGAGATTCTTCATCGGTTTATTGTCATTGAGAATCGACAGCGATTCGCCGCGCTCTATCTCTCTGTCCAATAGGTGTTCTAAAGATTGATCTGCCTTGATGGTAAATCCTGCATCTTGGATCATCCGGAGAGTTCGCGATCGGGATGCGCCCTTGGCGTTCAGATAACCGTCAATAAAGAGTGAGTTTGCGGGATAGAGAGCCATCACTTCCATGCTCCGCAGATGAAATTCACGACCGGCGGCGACACGAATCTCCGCGTTGGAATTCAACAGACGAAACAGGCACAGAACCCGGAGGCAGTAGTCTGGAGTGATGTCGGGTGAGGCTGAAAACACATTTCCGTCAAAAGGAAGAAGAAAATTAACAGGTATCGAAGAAACACGGAGTCGTCGCAGTGTTTTCGCCACTTCAACTAGGTCGTTGGCGTTTTCTCCCATACCTACGATCAGTCCGGAGCACAATTCAACGCCAACTTCCCGCACGGCTTGTAAGGTGTCCATCCGATCCGCGTATGTGTGGGTTGTGCAGACATTTGGGTAGTGTTCCTCTGATGTATTGAGGTTATGATTTAACCGATCTAAGCCAGCTTCCTTTAGGGTCTGCGCACCTTCGCGATTGATTAGTCCTGCGGAGAGGCAAACCTGAATTGGAAATTGGGATTTGATGGCGTCAATTAACCTCGCTAGCCGCTCAATCCGTGATTTCGATGGTCCTCGCCCGGCAAACACCATGCAGTATCGATAGGCTCCTGACTCATAAGCACGTTGAGCTTCAGCCAAAATTTCGGCGTCAGGTTTAACCGGATAGGTTTCGATGCCCGTGGTCGATGATTTGGCTTGGGTGCAGTAGTGACAATCCTCTGGGCAGCCGCCATTTTGTGCGTTATTTATGATGTGGAGTTGCACCTCATTGCCGGCGTATTTTCTTCGCACCTGATAGGCAGCGTCAATTAACCGCAGAAGTTCGACACGTGGCGAGGTCAGTATCTCAAGACACAACTCGTCAGGCGGAATTTCCCTGTCAATACTTTTTTCTGCGAGTTCATCGTAGAATGCCCGTTCCATATACTCTCCCACGTCTCATACTGAGGATTCTTGCAGCCCGTTTGGAAATCTATTTAGAGTAACATCATTTGCCTTGAAACCGATTTTTGACCGTCGAAACCGTCACCTCTTCTCTTATCTAGGATTTACGCAAGTTGCGCCGATTCAAAGATAAGAATGAGGGTGTAAAGTAATACGTAATGCGTAATATGTAAGAAAATCGGTTACGCATCACGTATTACGCATAATGAATTGCCATTACGAGGCGCTCAGGCGTTCAATTGCGTAAGTCCCAATTAATTATACGTTTTGCTGTCCCAACATGTCTCACCAGACAATATCCTCTGCGTTAAACACCGGTCCTTCTGTACACACCCGTTGATATTCAACGCCACCGGTGGTACGGACTCTGCAAACACAACCAAGGCAGACGCCTAGCGCACACCCCATTCGATTCTCCATGGCAAGTTGAGTTGGCGTATGATGCGATAGGGTCATCTCCGTAACTGTGTGCAACATTTCGTGTGGTCCGCAGGCGTAGATGGTAGGATTTCGCAGTGAGTATGTCTGAGGCCGCTCTAGCATGTCCCCCAGAATTTCTGTAACAAAGCCGTGATGTCCGACGCTCCCGTTGTCGGTAGCGACGTGCATCTCTACGTCGATCCGCCGCAGATCGGAGATGCTCAAGAGGCGCGCGCGGTTGATGGCGCCGACCAACCCAAGTGTTCGGACACCCGCCTCTTTTAGCTCGGCCGCAAGGAGCATTAGCGACGCGATACCCGCACCGCCTCCTACGAGGATTGCCGCTTCAAGGCGCGACGGAATATGGAACGCCTTGCCAAGGGGGCCGAGGACTTGAATCGGCGCCCCGGAACACATCTGAGCCAACACGCCAGTACCCTCCCCAGTGACTTGGTACAACATTGAGATTCGTGTTCCGTGAATGCTGTAAATTGTGAACGGACGACGCAGTAGAAGTCCCGAATCGTCTGAGATGAGTACGTGGACAAACTGTCCGGGGAGAGCGCTATCCGCGATTTCCGGACAGGTGCAATATAGCAAATAATGGCCTTGAGCAATCTCCTCATTCGAGATAATCTCAGTGCGCGTGTCAAATTTTCTAGTGTGGAGGACGGTAGAAGCCGACATAGTACAGACGGATTTGATGAGGAGATATCAGTCAATAGGAATTGTGGATATTTTACCCTGTTTTGATGGCAAACGCAACCGTTTTCCCGCAGTCTGAGATTGTGGGCGTACGAACAACGAATTCCATCAGGATCATTGTCTTATTTTTTAATGTTTGGTATAATTGAAATGACCCCATTTTTCCGGACATGAAATTGGTTATTCAAAAGGAGATACTCCCTATGCTTAAACGTCATTCTATCTCTTCTCTGGTTCGTGCCCAGAATCGCGTTACATTTATCTGCCTATTGACCCTCATCGTAGGCTCTCAAAACGTATCTGCCCAATCGCAGTTAGCTCAAGATGCGTATGCCATTTTTCAGGGGAGTTGCCTCATCTGCCACGGTTCCGATGGCGCTTATCGAGAAACACTCCTCATGGAACACAGCGAGCTTATTGAAGGGGGTACCGTTGTCCCGGGAAACCCCGATGCGTCCGAGTTGTACAAGCGGCTGCTTGAAACCACTGAAAACGGCGGTGCACAGATGCCGCTCGGACAACCACCTCTGCCTCCTCAATCGATTGACACCATTCGACGCTGGATTTTAACAGGCGCACCCGATTGGGCGACGACTCTCACGACCGATAGCCGGTTTATCTCTCCTGATGAAGTACTTGATACCATTGAGGAGCACCTCACCTCACTCGAACTGTTTGACCGCGCCTTTGCCCGTTATTTCACTCTCACGCATCTACATAATGCGGGAGAGACAACGGAGATACTCGGAGAGTACCGCAAAGCGCTCTATAAACTGGTCAACAGCCTCTCATGGGGAAGCACAATCATCAACCCAATCCCTATCGACTCGCAAGGAACAATCTTCTACATCGACCTGCGGCATTTCGAATGGGACGTCAACGACGGCTGGACGAAGTTAGAAGCGGAATATCCCTACCATATTGCATTTGATACACAGACAGCGCTGCGGGCACAACTGACGCGGTTGCAGACACAGATGAAGACCGATGTACCATCGGTTCATATCGACTGGTTTATCGCGAACGCATCCACTCCGCCGTTATACCACGACCTGCTTTCGCTGCCGTTGACGGACGGGGACTTGGCGACACGATTGGAGGTCGATGTCGCCCGCAATTTGGTTAATGCGCCTGGAGTTCGCGTCTGGCGGGCGGGATTCAACAATTCAGGTGTCTCTACTAACAACCGGGTAGTGGAACGGCACACCTCTCGCTACGGGGCGTACTGGAAAAGCTACGACTTTGCGGGGAGTGTGGGGAAACAGAACATCTTAACCAACCCGCTCAATTTCACGCATGATGGCGGAGAGGTTATCTTCAATCTCCCTAACGGGTTGCAGGGATACTACCTTTCCAATGCCTCCGGTTTCCGTCTAGACGACGCCCCGATTAACATCGTTTCCAACCCCGCTGCAAGCGACCCGACAGTGCGCAACGGAATCTCCTGTATCGGTTGCCATACGGAGGGCATGAAGACGTTTGAAGACGAAGTACGTTCCGTTATAGAGAGCAACCCCAACCCACACTACAACAAAGCGCAGGCGTTGCGACTCTACGTTGAAAAATCAGAGATGGACGCTCTTGTGGAAAGAGATATGGAAAAATATAGAGTAGCACTTGAAGCCACCGGCGGCGTGTTTGGCGGTGTTGAACCGGTTTCACGTTTCCATGAGGCATTTCAAGGGCCGATAGATGCGGCATACGCTGCTGCCGTAGTTGGATTGGAGACCGACACCTTCCTCGAAAGGGTACGCGAAAATTCGGGACTGCAGAACGTTGGATTGCTGGCGCTAGACAATGAAAGCGGGAGTGTGCAACGGGACACGTGGACATCAAGTTTTCGAGATATAATTTATGCGTTGGATTACCCGCAGCAGGTTGGGGACCCCCCGGTTGAGACGCAGCCGGAGATAATACCGGGTGGGCAGGTTCACATTCCGGATGCGAACCTGCGTGCTGCCGTTGCGGAAGCGCTTGGCAAAAGCCTCAATGCCCCGATTACTGTGGAGGAGATGACACAGCTGAGAGAGCTCAGATTCAGGGGCAAGGGCGTTCGAGATTTGACAGGACTCCAGTTTGCAACACATCTAAGAGAATTACATCTCCCGAATAATCAGGTCTCCGACCTCTCACCCATAGCGGGCTTAATCGAATTGCGCGAGCTCTGGGCTTATCACAATCATTTATCTGATATATCACCCGTGAGGGGCTTGAAAAATCTCGTTCGCCTACAGTTTAATCACAATCAAGTATCCGATTTATCGCCCGCGAGGAGCTTGACAAATCTCGTTCGCTTAGAGTTCGATCACAGTCAAGTATCCGATTTATCGCCCGTGAGGAGCTTGACAAATCTCATTTACTTAAGATGTAATAACACTTTGGTCTCCAATCTGTCTCCCATTTCGGGTTTGGTCAACCTGAGGCGGTTATACATAGCAAGTACCATTGTCTCGGATTTGTCCCCAATTTCGAGCTTAATCAATCTGGAGTTTTTAGCTTTCTCCCATCTCACTATATCCGACATTTCACCGCTTGCAGGATTAATCAACCTGAAAACGATTCACACATGGGGCAACCCCATCTCCGATTTATCACCTCTAGCCGAATTGACACAACTGGAAGTGTTAGATGTTTGCGGCGCGGAACTATCAGATCTTTCGCCTTTGGAGAGCTTGACAGGTTTGAAAGAGCTGTATCTTATCCGCAGCGGAATACCCGATATTTCGCCGCTTGCGAGATTATCCAGGCTAACTCGTCTGAGTCTTGAAGGTAATTACATCTCGGATATTTCCCCGCTTGCAGGGTTAACCAACTTGAAATGGCTGGCGGTCATCGACAACCAGATTTCCGACTTTTCGCCTTTGGATGGGTTACCCGAGAATCTGAAATTGGTTTGGTACCGCAATCCGGGCTTCCCAAAAGGCGGTCCTAAAATAGAGGGCCCCTGGCTATGGGTCGTGTTGCCGGACACTAGACTGGAGAGCGGCACAGATTTACTCTCGGAAGTCACCGACGGTAGGGTGACGGAAATGGGGATTGCTACTCAAGGGGCGACAGAGGGAAAACCCGTCGGCAATCACGAATGGACATCCCACAATCTCCCGCCTACAGGGCGAAACAACGTTCGAGATATGCTGAACCGTCCCAATCTTCTCGGAGTCGTCTACGGGGTTATATCTCTTTACTCACCGCTGGCACAGGACACAACCATGTACGTGGGCGCCGAGCAGGGACTAAAAGTCTGGCTCAATGGAGCTTTGATTCACGAGGACCTCCGTTGGCGCTGGGGTGATGATTACAGCAATTTCTTCCCCGTCTCGCTTAAGCAGGGGAGAAATGTCTTATTAGTCGCGGTTGGCACCCGTCCCGATGATCAATCTAACGCCTTTTTCGGGTTTGAACCCGGTACCGAATATACTGCGGCAAACCCCGGAGTCGGTTACGATATTTCCGAGACGCCAATTCACGTTGGCGATACGTTTACTCTTGACATTCGTGCGGAAAATGTCTTTGACTTAGCGGGGTGGCAATTTGATATTGCATTCGCCCCTGCCATTCTTGAAGCGGTTGGCGTGAGCGAGGGAGATTTCTTGAAGACCGACGGCGGATCGGCTTTCTTCCAGAGTGGGCGCATTGATAATACAGCGGGCAAAATCACGGGACTCAGTGCGGCACGACTCACCGATGGCGGCGTGAGTGGCACCGGTTCCTTGCTTCAGGTGAGGTTCAAGGCAAAATCCGAAGGTGAATCGGAATTGGCGCTGGGTAACTTCCTGTTCGGCTCTAATACCGAGGAAAGTATCCCCGCCGGTCCGCTTGAAATCCGCATCACGGTGGAGGAACGACTACTGACCGGAGACGTAAATCGTGATGGAGTGGTCAATATTCTGGATCTGATTCGCGTCGCACGGCAGTTGGGCAAAAGCGTACCCGCCGATTCGCCGGTGGATATTAACGGCGATGGGGTGGTCAACATCTTTGACCTCACCCTCGTGGCACAGGGTATTGGAGGAGCCGCCGCGCCGGCAGTTGCGACGGGACGTGTAGATGCCGCGACAATACAGGCGTGGATTGCACAGGCGCGACTTGCGAACGACGGATCTATCGCCTTCCGACAAGGCATTGCGAATCTTGAACAACTGTTAGCCTCGCTTATTATTCCGCAAGAGACCGCGTTGCACGCCAACTACCCGAATCCGTTCAATCCTGAAACTTGGATACCTTATCAGTTGGTGGCCCCCGCAGAGGTGACGCTGACAATCTATGATATGAACGGTGGAGTGGTTCGGCGTTTGGCGGTGGGTCCTCAAGCGGCGGGACTGTATCAGAGCCGTAGCCACGCGGCGTATTGGGACGGTCGCAATGGGCGTGGTGAGCTAGTCGCCAGTGGTCTCTATTTTTACACGCTGAGGGCAGGCGAGTTCACGGCGACACGAAAAATGCTGATTCGGAAGTAACGTCAATTTGCTTGACCCACTCTAGCAGTATGGTATAGTATGTTTTAAGAGATTTACGCGGAAATAGCACTAAATTGTGTTATGCCTATGAGTCTCCAAATTTCAAACTAGCGCCATTGGTTAATACCCGGTAGGCAACAATATGGTACAAAGCACAATTTTGTGGAGGATTCTATGAAACTGGGATTTTTGTCAAAACTCTTTGAAGGGGCACTAAGCATTGAGAAGACCTACAACGATTGCGACAAGGCGATTAATCAACTACGTCAGCACAACGAAAAGATTAAGCAGATGAGCGAAAACGGTGAGGACGTTAGCAGCGTGCCGGAAGCTGAGAAAACGGCGCTTGATGAAGTCGTCAATAACGCCATCACCAAAGCGACTCGACTGCTCAGCAAGGAATCAGAGCGCAACTGGCCTGGTGTGTTCCGAGAAATGCACAGGAATCTTGGGACTATCTATTTTGAGCAACAGGAATACGATAAAGTCCGAGAAAAATGCGAGCAGTTGCAAAAATACGGAGAAGTGGGGCGTCAGGACGCAGAAGATCTGTTGCAGCGAATTCAAGACCAAGAGGCGGGCGAAACCGATACGGCGGAAAACACTGCTGAATCTAACACACCTGCAACTGAACGCTAGATTGCACGCACGAATTCTCCTGTTGTGGTTTGCCATGAAGTAATCTGTTCGATCCGCTAATTTCTCGGTCTTTCTGTGCGCTGCGCTGAATGCCAGGAACTTAATGAAGATGCACTTCCTGAACGCTTCGGCACTCTATCTATTGGCGTTTATCCCGCTTGTGGCGTCATTGCATTTCCTAAAGCTACGTCGCAAACGTCACATTGTGCCCAGCGTGATGTTTTGGCTCGAAGCCATTGAGGATATGAAAGCCAATGTTCCGTTCCAGCGTATTCGCAATTTCCTTCCGTTAATCCTGCAACTCTTTTTTCTTTCTCTTGCTATAGTCACCGTTGCACGCCCTGCCTTTCGCCGCCACAGCCTGCTTTTGCGACAGTCCGTTCTTATCCTCGAAAATTCAGCGAGTATGCAATCGACAGAAGTGGGGAAGAGTCGATTTGAAATAGCAAAAAGGCGAGCATTGGAGTTAATCGACCAACTCGACGATCGTGGGCAGATGATGATTATGGACACTTCTAGCCCCCCACGCCACATTCATCAAGGGTTTACCTCGGATAAAGAGAAACTGCGTCGCGCAGTTCGAGAGATAGCGCCACAACACACACCACCTGATCTTAAATCGATTGTTTCATCCGCGGCGGCGTATGGAAAGGGCACGAGCACAGGAATCATCTATATAGGCGACAACGTTGGCGAATTACCGAACGCCCCACCGAACCTCCAAGAGATCGTGGTAGGGACTCAGCGCGAGAACGTGGGGATAGTGCGGTTAAATGTCTCACGAAATCCAAATCAGCCAAGTCAATTTCAGGTACTTGTAGGTCTACGGAATTTCGGCTCGGAGGAGCGGGAGTTTCGGGCGCGCCTAGAGGTTGGAGGCAAGTGGTATAACGATGAGACGGTAATCTTGCCTGCCGGGGAAAGCCAGTCAATTGTGTTCGCCATTGATGACAAAGGGTTTGACGGATTGGTCGTCAGTGTCAATCTTGAGCTGGATGACGATTTTGCTCTGGATAATACAGCCTTGGCATTTCTTCATCGCCATACACAGTCGCGTGTTCTCCTTGTGAGCGATCGTTCCCAGCCCTTATTGTCGAAGATGCTTGAAGCGGATGCGAACATCGAACTTGTAGAGATCGAGACCCAGGATTATCGCGGGGCAGGAAGCCAAGATATTGTGATTTTTGATGGGTATGTGCCTGAAAATCTCCCGGATGCGAATGCTATTTTCCTGAACCCTGTCGATGGACTACCGTTCATGCCGGTTACCGAAACGAAGGCGGAACCGGTGCGTGTGATTTACCAAGACCGAGTTCACGCGATAATGCGTGATGTGCCATTAATCATTCTGTCGGTCAGGGAATCACTGATTGTTCCGTTGCCAAGTTGGGGAAGTCCGTTAGTTGAAACCGTGGAGGGGGCGTTAATCTGGAGTGGGGAAGACGCCAATCGCAAGTACGTCGTATTCGCGTTTGATGCGTTCAATCTTGAAACCTCGCGGTTCGCGCTCCGGATTCCTTCGGCGCCGATTTTGCTGTCGCGCTGCCTTGAATGGCTCGCTGTTCCGAATACGACCGTCCAACCTGATGTCCTCAAGGTTGGGACTCCCGTGAAAATCGTGCTCAATGATCCGGAGGCGGAAGATGGCGTTACCGTTAAATTACCCGACGGATCGGTAACAGATGTCTCATCACGCTCCACGCCCCTCATTTTCGCGAACACATCGCTTGTGGGCTTGTACTCCGTGTTTGTCCAAGATCGTCAGGTGGGGCGATTTGCGGTTAATCTTCTTAGTTCACAGGAATCGAGCATTTCTTCACCGCAACTCGGGGAGGACCGGGGAGAATCGGTTTCGGCTGGAACGCCTCCCGCCAATCATCTACAGGAAGTAAATCGCGAGATTTGGAAATTTACGGCGTGTTTGGGGGTATTGCTGCTGTTGATAGAATGGTGGGTGTATCATCGGAATAACTAGCGTCGTCGTAGTAAAGCGCATCATCAGAAGATTTGGCTGCTTGGGGAATGATGCTCAAACAGATTCTTGGGTTTGGTGCAGAGCGTCGTTTGGGGAGAATTTTACTTTTGCGTAAATCTCGCGCAAGGACAACTCGCAGTTTATTGAAGTAAGATGAACAATATCCGCCGGCTTACTGAATTCTGTCAAGATCCACTGATTTCCTTGTCGGAGGTAGTGTTCGACGCGCATGCAATCTTGTGAGACAAGAGTGTATTCTTGCATGGAGTCGAGTTGACGGTAGTATCCGAATTTCGCCCCGCGGTCATAGGCTTCGGTACTCGGCGAGAGAATCTCAAATAGGGCGGTGGGATTCAAGAGTGTATCAATGCTATCGTCCTCAAAGCGGGGTTCATCACAGACAACAAGAACGTCTGGGTAGGTGTATAGTCCTGCCGAACTGACCTTCACGCGCATGTCGTTGGTATAGACTTCGCAAGCACTCTCCTTCAATTGGTTTCGGAGCTCGCCGAAAACATTTCCACAGACGAGATTATGCACTCGAGTCGCACCTGACATCGCGTACATTTGGCCGTTAAGATATTCGCTTTTGATTGTCGCTTTGCGCTCTAAAGCGAGATACTCCTCCGGTGTCAGATGAGATTGCACAGCAGCGGACGACATAATTTCCCCCATACTCTTCTTGATCCAGGCGGCGATTTAGTCTTAAAACCCCTTTGACTGTTTCCAATAGGTTAGGCGCGAAACGACGAGTCACAGTCGACTCTGCTGAGAACTTGCAACGCCACGAATGAAGGAATTGAACCAGACAACCTACAATACCGCGAATTGGCTTCTGTCGAAGAGGGCAGTGAAGCCAATCACATCCTATAGCTCAACATACGTGATTATTCACGGTGTTTTAAATTATACCACGCGTGAATCGACGTGTCATCACGCTTTTAGCGATCAACTGAAATCAAACGAACGAATAGTGAGGGATCAAGCAACTGAACAAGGAGCGCGATAGAGCTCCCATAGAAAATCTCGTGCGATGGAGCTACGACCGCGATTGAGATTGCCTTAGATTTCCCGCCAACCTTTGAAAAACCCCGTGACGATCCTATGCGAGCCGTGATTGACTCGATTCAGCATGTCTCCTCCCGCTTCACGACATTGCTAATAAATCGCAACTCGGGTCATTTTATCTTGGTGCCGTGTTGGAGAACAATTCCTGTTTTATTCCCCGTCTCCGACTCCCGCAAACCATCAAGCCTGGTCGTCCCAAACTCTGACCTTCAAACTGTTCATTCTCGGGATTACGATACCCGAACCGCACGAGACGACGGCTCTGATCTGTTTGGTTGATGTGCGATCCGTGGATAGCATGCAGGCTAAAACCTACCACATCTCCTCGTTTGGCGGGGACAGCGACTGAATCTTCCAGCTTGTATTTGTCGGTAGACAGATGTGGTGTGCAGGTCGTACCATCGGGATTCCGGGTAATATGTTCCAAGGCGCCGCCCTTGTGTGAGCCATCAAGGAACCGAATTTCGCCGTTTTCGTGACAGGTATCATCAAGGTGGACAAGCAGATCGACATAGCGACCATCATTATGCTTGTAAAACGCCCAATCTTGGTGCATCGGAAATGGATGTCCGGTTTCCGGCGGTTTGACATGCATGGTACTATGATGAAGTTCCACGCGAGGACCTAACAGGGCAGCCATTGCATCGCATAGTCCGGGATGGGTGACTGCCCTCATCCACGCTTCGGAATAAAACGACAAATCGTGCATCGCAATTAGTTTGGACTTTTGCTCAGTCTCTGCGTCCATATACTTTCTGCGCCATGGTCCCGACCAACCTGGTGTCACATTTGCCCACTCATCAATAAGCCAATCAAGTTCCCCCGCCAATTCATCAGTCTCTTCAGGCGTGAAAACCTGCGGGATGCGAAGATAACCGTGCTCCCAAAAGAACTTTACCTGATTGTTATTTATCATTGTCAAAATCCCTCTCAGAAAAACGGTGTGAGGTCTGCAACTAACTGAAAAATTCCTCATTATGGGGCCGTAAATCAACCTCGAAGCTCCAGGCGCTCTTATCTTGAAGCGTCAAACTCCAGTATGTTTCGGCAATAGCGTCCGGGTCGAGCAGCGGCTCATCCGTGTCCTCCGACAGGATCGATCGGACACTCGGCGTGTCGATTACGCCATCAATAATCACATGGGCAACATGAATTCCTAAGGGGCCAACTTCGCGGGCAAGCGACCACGCGAGTCCTCGGACGGCAAATTTCGCGCTACTGAAAGCTGACGCCGCGCCCCTACCTCGAATTGCAGAGGTGGCGCCGGTAAAAAGAATCGTTCCACTTCCGCGAGCAAGCATATCCGGCAGAGCGTGCTGAGAGCAAAGAAATGAACCGAGTGCACAAACCCGCCACGATTGTTCGAACTCCTCTGGGGTTAGGTCGGTAAACGTTTTCCATGCTGCATTTCCCGCATGATTTACCAGAACATCAACCGCCCCAAGTTGTTTGCGAATCTGCGCGAAACAATCCGCAACTTGATCGGGTTGCGTGATATCCGTTGAAATGGCAAGCGCGCCTGTGCCATGTTCATTAAGTTCTTGAGCAAGCCTTTCAATGTAGTCGGAAGAACGGGCAAGCAAACCGACCATGTACCCTTCTTTTGCAAACTTCTTCGCCAGCGAGGCTCCTAAACCAGGACCAACACCAGAAATAATTGCCGTCTTATCCATTTTAACTTCACCTCAATTGTCTTCCGACCAATTTATCTTCTGTCGATGTGCGATAGTGTGTACAGTTAGAATTTGCTTGAAACCCCTTGGTGCGATTCGAAAAGCGTCGTTTGGGAATCTTGGAAAATTCATACCTTTCATACCAAATGGGAGTCTTCAGTGGAGACAGAAAAAGGGTAAGAGCTCTTGCTATGACTGGATTCTCCGCAGTTTCGACATTGAAGCCGTGGGAAAGGTGGTATGAAACTGTAGTAACGACTCAAAACAATTTGAAATCTCAGGTTGACGCTACTTTCATTAGGAGAAGTGCGCGTTTCAAACAAGCTCTGAAGATGTATTGAGCAGGTTTAAATTAGAAACAGGACTCACGCTTGAAAACAGAAATGAATAATTTTCCGCGATAATTTTATGTTGCAGGGGTATGTAGGGAATGACGAGGGATCTCTATGGGAGTTCTATCGCGGTCACTATCCGTTCCCTTAATCGCTCTTTATTCGCTCGCCTGATTGTTATTCCCTACATACATACGCATTGTTCTCTACATCTTTGTCTCTTTCTATGAATCAGGCAAGTAGGAACGCAGATCTGTATAGGATCTCTATTGCACTTACTACCCGTTCGCTTGATCCCTACAATCTGAATTGCGTAAGTTCCAAAAAAATATAGACGTTCAGCAGATCTTTATCTAGCCAGTGAAACCCAACTATTTAGATTCCATTTTTTCGCTCCAGAGGAGCGGCATGTCTATAGAACGCCGATAGATTCAATCTTCTGCTCCAGAGGAGCAGCATGTTAATTGAACAACACCAGGCCATAACCCCCTTCGGAGGATTGAAGGTGGCGTGGAAGGTTGGAAGATTTCCTTCCGCGCCACCTTCAATCCTCTGGAGCGAAAGGCTCGGAGCTAAATGGATACATAAAAACCTGCTGGATTTGTCAATCCAGCAGGAGCGGCAGGGGACGCGACGTGCCGTGGTCTTTGTCAAAATGTAAAATTTATTATTGAAACTTGCCTAAGGGCAATAGATAACTTGCTAATGCGTGCTCTCTCGGGTGGTTAATGGGCACCACCGGGACCTGGTTAGATAGCAAAGTAACACGTCCGACGCCTCCTTTGTGCCAATACGATGAAGCGCGTGCACGGCATCCCCGCGAACGTATCGATTTGTGTCGAAGAGGACATTCTGTAGCACATGTACGGCATCCTTTGCGTGCGGTCCCAACTGAGCCAACGCGAACGCCGCGCTGCGACGGACGATTCCTTTCGAGTCCCGCAGAGCGGTAATTAATGCTGGTACCGCCGTTGGCGAAAGTTGCCCGGTTGTTCCCAAGGCTTCCGCGGCATGAGAACGGACGGTATCTGATTCGTCATCCGCTGCACGCGTCAACGCGGGCACGGCTTCCTGCGCATTAAGTCCCATATCTCCCAGCACTTCCGCCGCGCTATCACGAGTCCACCAATTCTTAGCTTCCAAGGCGTGAATCAGGGGGGCGACGGCGGGCGCACCGATGGCACTCAAGGCATAGCACACATTTCGACGGATGACCTGCGATTCTTCCTCCAACCGCGCCACCAAATCGGGGATGGCTTGAATGCCGAATTCTGCCAATTGATATGCGGCGCGGAGGCATATTGACTCGCCGCTATTGTACAGTGTTGCTGTCAGTTCGCTGATTGTCGTGTCACTGGAGGCACCGTTGGCTTCCGGGTTTGCGGTAGTTTTTCCGTGGTGCCAATCCCAAACGTGTTTGAACATTGCTTGATGCTCGGGATTGCCAATTGGCGTGCCGTTCATCCAGTCCGATTGATTAGTATTCCATGAAGGTGAGTCGGGTTCCGACATTCGGGCGGAAAGGAATTTCATCATGTAGCGTGGCTTGTCGGTTCGATTCGGCATGCCTCTATGCCAAAGGTCGTAATTCGCGAGCGTCACGCTGCCGGATTCTCCGGAAAGCGGAAGCTCGCCCCGAATTGTACCGCCATCAGACGTACAATAGTAGTGACTCCCCGGAACGATGCTCGTGGGCCCCAATTCTTCCGGCGTATCCTGTGGATAGTAGAAGACCAGCAAACGGCGCGTCCGATGCGACCAGCGTTTGCCGCCATCCTGATGCAGCCTTTGTCCTTCGCTTTTTGGCGGGTTAATATGCGGATGGCGATGGGGCTGCATATAGTAATCGGCGCCTAATAGACTCGTCAACGCGCCATGGACTGTCGGATCATCAAGCACATGCTGAATTTCGGGAATGCGAGGTAAAAGGTTATTCCCAGGGTTGCCCTCCCTTTCAAACACCGTGTTCGTGGCTTTATAAATCTCATCATGAAAACTCCGGGGCAGATCTGTCTTGACAATCACATACCCATTAACGATGAAATCTCGCATCTGTTTATCGTTGAGGAGATACGCTTTGTCTATCATTTGTTGCTCCTGTTGAGTCTCTCTGAGCTTACGGTGGTGTATTGGTCTGTTGATTATCGGTTGGATCGCCGCCATCATGTCAACCGTGAGAACGGTTTCTAATAAATGGGTCCGCTCTCAATGTACTATAGTCATTTGCATTTATATTTACACATATGAGTGTTGATTGACTCGACTCAGCTCACAATCTCCCGGTTTACGACGTTTTCCATTGAGCGGGTCGGGCTGGAAGCCCGACCTACGGGAATGGGTGGGAAATTGGGTATGTTAATAAACACATGTATAATTCAAAGTTGCAATGACAATAGATAACCCAAGTTGCTGCCTACCGGAAATTATGGGCTTTGCACTTTTCGAGTGTTGTACTGCGTTCTAATTATCAGCTCCCGCGGGGATTTCCATCGCATTCGCTATCCGCTCAGTTGATCGGGTTGGATAGACATATCCAAGCCATACCCGTACATAACGCAGTGGATTTGACAATCCACTGCGGGCGGTGCTTGACTCGATTTCGCTCCTCATTGTCCCGGTTGGCGATGGTTCCGATTAAGTGGGTCGGGCTAGATGAAGTTTAAAAAATTAATTCGGTAATGTCCTAACGATGCTCGGTGCGGTTAGGAAAGGAATCTCTATCGCACTCACTATCCGTTCGCTTGATCGCACCTACCGAGTTTAGGGAAAACTGGAATTACCGATTTAAATACTTAATCTTCATGAAGCCGACCTATGGGAAGGAGTAGCAGCTTGGGTTAAATACTGACTCTAGCTTTTGGACTAAACATGTGTATTTTATCAGGAATTTACCGGGATGTCAACAACCGCGCTGAATGTTCAGGTGACTCAGTCGCCCGTTCCTACACACAAGCGCTTATTACTTTTGCGACCAATTGTCAGCGATTCGGGCCTCTGCGACAACGGGCACAGTTTTCAGCACCTCACTTCCGGCGGTTTCCATCGTCCGCTGGAGAAGCGCAGCGGCGTCGTGTGCGTTCGCTTCCGGGACTTCGATAATGATTTCATCGTGAATCATTGCAATGATTTTCGCTTCCGTTCCCTTCAGGGCAAATGGAAGACGCCCCAGGGCAATTTTTGCGATGTCCGCCGCCGTCCCCTGCACCTGACGATTAACAAAAACCGTGAACGATGGCGGCTCACGCCAGACAAATCGCCTGCCGCAAAGCGTCCTCTGTTTGTTGGTATACTTCAATTCCCAACCTGATTTCCGATGCCATGCACGAATTCCGGAAAACGCCTCAAAATAACGTCTCTTAAATGTCTCTGCTTCCTCCAAGCTCATCTCGACACCGTAATTTGCTTTCGCCGAGTACATCAACCCCTTTGGCCCCATCCCGTAAATCAATCCAAAGTTAATCGCCTTGGCAGCATTGCGTTGTTCCTGAGTCACGCTCTCTGGAGTAATATTCTGGACGAGTGAAGCGGTCAAACGATGCAAGTCTTCGCCGTCGCGATACGCTTCAATCATTTTTCGATCTGCGCTGATTGCGGCGGCGACACGCAATTCAATCTGTGAATAGTCGGCGATGACCAGCTTTCTGCCGGAGTCAGCAATAAAGCATCTTCGCACGTCCACGTCGCGAGGCACTTGTTGAAAGTTTGGACCGGAACAAGAGAATCGACCGGTCGCAGCACCGAGTTGCCAGTAATTTGCGTGCACACGTCCGGTGTGGGCGGAGGTTGCCTTTGGAACCGGGTTGAAGAATGAAGTGATTAAGGTGGATAGCTTCTTGTACGCCAATGAGGCTGAAATACAGGGGTGGCTATCGATCAGGAGATATAACGCACGCCGGGATGTACTTTCCACTTCAACGCCGACGTTTGCCAGTGCCGCTTTGAGTTGGGTTGGGCTAGTGAGGTTTATTTCTCCCAGATAACCGTATAAGATTGTTTGAAGTTCTATCCGCTGTGCTTCGACACGCCGCCGATAGCGATTTATTTGATCTGCATCCAGCTTCATTCCGGAGTACTCCATCTCCGCGGTCGCCCGAGCACAATCGAACTCAATCTTTGCAACCTCGGTGAGTGCTTCATCGGCGAGGCGGGGTTTCAAGCGTTCTCTTAGGCGCAAGAGTATCCGCGCATCATGGGCGGCGTAAAGCAGTTGCGAATCGGTCAGATCGCCACTCCAATCGCTAGTCTGCTCGCTCTTCGGCAGCGCGATATCAAGATATGTGCGAGCGACTTCGGAAAGAGTAACGCGCCCGGCTGGACTGAGTAGTCTCGCTGCAAGCATCGTGTCGAAAATCTGACCGTTCACATTGAAACCGATTGACCACAACATTTTTATATCAAAGTTCGCATTGTGGAATACCTTTACGGAATCGCTCATCAACACCCACTGAAGTGGTTGCAACTCACTCACACTATCAAAAGCGTCGAGATCAACCACAATTACGGATTGGTTTTTCACCGCTAATTGGATCAGTCGGATTCTCGCTTGATATGGATCTAAACCCGCCTCTTTGAGTGACGCCTTTGTGTTTTTGAGTCTCGTCTTCGCCGTTTTCAGTTGATCTTTAAGCGCATCACACATAGCTTTCGTCGCTCGCTTTTGTGCCTGTGTTGTCGCAAGCCTAACCGTTTCTCTAGCCAGGACAAGCATTGATGTCAGGTGTGAAAATTCGTTTTCCGCACATTCTGCCTGAGTTCTGACTTCAAAAGGGGCGTATGTTTCCGTATCAATCGCAACGACATCGGCATCCGCAAGAGGCGTAAGAACTGATGCCAAGGTCTTTTTATCGATGACGACCGTGTAATCTACTGTTTCGCCCATTGTTACAAGCAAATCAGCGTGATTGTACGCACCAGCTAACCAACGTTGTGTAGCTTTAATTAGAACCTGTTCAGCCGTTCCTCGCACTAGGGCGGTGTCAATTGCTTCTAACCAGCCTGATGAACAGCCTGTTAACATCTCTGCCAATTTGGTTGAGGGTTTCATATTTTTGGATATTAGATGCATGGCTAGAAACCCATTTATGGAGCACGGGAGGCTTCACAATTTAGTTTAAGCCTACGTAGTCATACTTAACACATATAAAGTATACGTGCTCATGGTATGCATGTCAAGTCTCTAATTGAAAAAAATTGACGGATTCTCCTGCGATCAGTGGCTGGGCAGCAGCGTCACAATCATCATACTCGTACCACACGCCAACTCCACAAACCACACAATTAAATGAAATTACTTGCTTTTCAGGTATTGACACCGTAGATGTCTTATGATATACTTGAATTGTCATAGTATAGGCGGATTCACCCTTGCGTTACGTTAGCCGTTGTGAACATCCCAAGTAAGAATTGTAAAAAGCCCAACAAACAAAGTGACCTGGATTTGCGGAAAGATTTCAGGAGGAAAGGGATGATGCGGAAAGTTCTGTGGATAGGCATGGTAGTCATTGCATGTACTGCGGCGATTGCCCGCGCAAAAACCGATGATGGCGTTCCGAGATTTCTTAATGACATTGCTCCAATTCTAGACGGGAACGGGTGTTCAACAGCGCTCTGTCACGGAAAATTTGGCGGTCAGGGGGGATTCGATCTCTCGCTACTTACATTGGATCCTGAGGCCGATTATCAACCAATTGTTTCCGCTGGCCGTGGAAGACGTGTGAATTTAATCGAACCGGAGCGCAGTCTGTTTCTGCTTAAACCTACGGAGCAGGTAAGCCACGAGGGTGGCATGCGTTTTAGCGTCAATTCCGAAGATTATCTCACGATTCTGCGCTGGCTTGAGGCGGGTGCGCCGTTCTCTCCTTCTGATCCGCGCATTGAACGCCTAGAGGTGTACCCTGACGAATTTGCGCTGCCAGCAGTTGGTGACAATCAACAACTCAAGGTGTTAGCGTATTTCACCGATGGATCTGTAGAGGATGTTACCCGTAAAACGGTTTATGAATCGAGTGATGAACCGATTGCAGAGGTAAGCGAGAATGGTCTAGTTACGAGCATGCGTTGGGGAGGAACGGCAATCCTCGCGCGTTTCTTGGGACAGGTCTCCGCCGCATTTGTGACCATTCCGCGCGCGAGTGATATTGAGGATTATCCCAAATTCCCGGCAAGCAACTTTATTGATACTTTTGTTGGAGCGAAGCTGAAGAAACTGAATGTCGTCCCTTCAGCTCTCTCAAGCGACGAGGAATTCATCCGACGCGTCTATCTGGATACAATCGCTAAATTGCCAACGCCGGATGAATTACAGGCGTTCGTCGAAAACCGTGATGCCAACAAGAGAGCCGCTTTGATTGACGAACTCCTTGAGCGGCCTGAATTTGTTGACCTTCGTACGTTGAGACTGGGCGACATGTTGCGCTGTCATCCGCGGTTGCTCGGCGGTGCCGGACTTGACCAGCGGAGTGCAACCCTTTTTCACGAATGGATACAGGACAACGTCGAAAAGAACACGCCTTATGACCAATTTGTACGAGAAATCATCACGGCACGAGGTAGCACGTATCAGGTTGGTCCGGCGAACTACTATCGCATTGAAGCGGCGCCAGATGGTCGTGCCGAAACAACTGCCCAAGCGTTTCTCGGATTGCGTCTGACTTGTGCCCGCTGCCATAAACATCCGTTTGATCGGTGGACCACGGATGATTATTGGAACTTCGCGGCGTTCAGCGGTAAGGTTGCGACGCGGGATGGAAAACTGTACCAAGAACGAGTCATCTACTACAATCCTACAGGTCGAGTTATCAATCAATCGGTGCTAGGCAATCGAGGGGAAGAGGCAATTCCCACCGTTCTCGGCGGAGATCCGGTCGAGAGGCGGTATCAGGGCGATTACGTGAAGTTGCTCGCGGATTGGATGACGTCTCCGACCAATCCATATTTTGCCAAGGCAACGGTGAATCGTCTCTGGAGTTACTATTTTGGCAGGGGCATTATCCATCCGGTTGACGATATGCGCGAAACTACACCTGCGACTGTCGAAGGATTGTTAGCAGCATTATCAGAGGAATTTGTGCGTAGCGGCTTCGATACGAAACAAACCATTAAACTTATCTTGAATTCGAGGACATATCAATTGTCTTCCATTCCCAACACAACAAACGAACTTGACGACCGCTTTTTCTCTCGTTTTTACCCTCGCCCGATGCTTGCACAGGTGTTCCTTGATGCCCTGAACGATGTCGTGGAGGTTAAGGAGAAGTTTGGACGATATCCTATGGGCACGCGGACTGTTCAACTTCCGTTGCCAGTTGGGCGAAGATTTCTATCGCTCTTCGGCATGTCGAATCGAGAGGTTCTCTCGGAGCTTGACCCGAAGCTTGAGCCGACACTCACACAGGCTTTACACGTTATCAACTCGCCATACGTGAATGATAAGATCGGTTCCGGCGACAACATAGTTGGCCGATTGGTAAATTCTGATCGGACAAATAGACAGGCAATAGACGACCTGTATCTCAAGGTTTTAAGTCGTTTGCCCTCGGAAACAGAGTTCGCTGAGGCGAACCAATACATTGCAGGAAGTCCATCACGTCAGGAAGGTTTTGAAGACTTGCTTTGGGCGCTTGTTTCTTCCAGAGCATTCTTGTTTATTAACTAACTCGAATAGCGACTCATATCAGGAGAGTGCTTGGAATCTCAGGACAACGTGAGTCTTTGGGTTTGATGAGCGGCATTCTGTAGATCGATGGGATAGAAGCAGTTGGATCTCACACTTCTGTTTTGAGTAGCAATTTGGCTTAATGAGAAAGGTCATTTCCATGAAACGAAAAAACGTGGCTCACTGCACAGATTGCGAGGGGTTTTACCGTCGCGATTTTCTGAAAGTTGGTGTCCTTGGTCTGTTTGGGCTTGGTATGGCTGATCTCCTTCGACTCAAAGCGTTCGCATCACCGGCTGACGGTCGAGACGGGGCGGCAAAGTCAGTGATTTTGATTTGGATGGGTGGTGGTCCAAGCCATCTGGATTTGTGGGACCTGAAACCTGATGCCCCGCAGGAGGTTCGTGGGTTTTTCAATCCAATCCCGACCAATGTCCCCGGAATTGAGATTTGTGAGCACATGCCTCGAATAGCCAAGCAGATGGACAAGATGTGTATCATTCGATCGATGACTTCAATGGAGGCAGATCATGGTCGGGGTACACACTACTTGATGACTGGCTTCCAACCACTGCCTGGATTTGCTGTACCGAGTTACGGCTCTGTTGTTGCAAAGCTAAAAGAATCGCGTTCTGCGCTACCGCCCTATATTGCGATTCCGACTGCGTTCGAGTATTCGGGCGCGGGATTTCTTGGAGCAGCCCTGGATCCCTTCTCTGTCGGCGGTGCTCCGTCGAAGGATGATTTCCAGGTACATGACCTCCATCCTCCCAAGGGCATTGAGATGGAGCGTCTAGATAGACGCCGCTCGCTGCGCCAAGTGGTTGATGCGGCCTTCGAGAAGCACGAAAGCGGTAGTGAGCGAGTCCGGAGCGTCGATGAATTCTATACCGCGGCTTATAACCTGATCAGTTCGTCCGAGGCACGCGAGGCATTCGATCTGCGACAAGAACCAGAAAAAGTGAGAGATGCATATCTGCGTGATGACTTTGGACAAAGTTGTTTGCTCGCACGTCGACTCGTGGAAGCGGGCGTAGGGTTTGTCACTGTATCTAACGGTGGATGGGACTCCCATACGAACATCTTCCCCTCACTGGCCGGGAAACTCGGCGGTTTTGACCAGACAGTGGCGGCACTTGTCAGCGATCTTTCTGACCGTGGCTTGCTAGATAGCACGCTGGTCATTGCGATGGGTGAATTTGGGCGAACCCCGGTGATCAACCGTGATGCGGGACGAGATCATCATCCAAAGGTGTTCTCCATGATGATGGCTGGAGGAGGCATCAAGGGTGGAACTGTCGTTGGGTCATCAGATCCACGAGGCACCGAGCCAGCCGAAACTCCAGTTCGTCCTGAAGATCTCTCGGCGACAATCTACCACTGCCTCGGTATTGACTACAACCAGAGCCTCGAATCTCCTGAAGGAGTCAGACTTGTGCTCTCCCGCGGCGGAAGACCCGTCCGTGACGCGTTGGCATAAAAAGCTTTCACATAGATTCGACTCGTTCATGTCATTTCATCTACCAAGCGGTTAAGGTGATGGTGAGAGATGTCAATTTGGTGAAGCCGAAACTCCGGCTTAGTTTTTTCGTTGACATGGTAAGACTAAAGTCAGTAGAATGATGTGTATCTCACGTATCGCATTCATCATGTGTCAAACTAGGTAGTAACTCTATCACGTGCGACGCATTTTGATTAACCCATCCGTGGATTGATGGAAAGAAACCCGATGTCCACGGTTCAAAAAACAACTAAGGAGGAATTCTATGAAGTCTTTCGTAGCGATACTGGCTATTGCCAGTTTGACAATGGTGTTTCCTCTCGTTGGTATGTCGGTAAGCCCGGTGGGATACTGGACATTCAACGATGAGAACAACCCCGCCAAAGATGATACAGGAACCGGCCATGACGGTAGGCCGAGTGGCCCTGTCCTGCCGGTAGCGAGCGACGCTCCGGTCGCAGATCCGGGATTTGCCATGTCGTTTGTACAGGAACCCGGGAACGCAATTATCATCGAAAACTCGGAGGGACTGCACCCAAATGACACGGCGACGTTGATGGCGTGGGTGAACGCGGATGATGCGGCTCCGACGCAATTTGCGGCAGGCATCCCGTACGATGACGAGCCGGAATGGGATAATCCGTGGATTGGTTTTCAGATCGGCGTTCGCGGCGGCGGAATGGCGTGCTGGATAGCGCTTGACGGCCAGGCTCCTTCTCCGGAAGGACGCGAAGGCGGCGGTCCTGATCTTGATGACGCTGATTGGGAATTCAATACGGCTGATGGCACGGTACTCGGTCGGGAGTGGCAGCATATCTGCTTGGTTACCAACGGCGATGATGGCACCACCGCTTATGTCAACGGCGAAGTGGTTCAGGAGGAAGGTGCACGCGGCGGCACTATCGCGTTTAACGGAAATCCCCTGTTCATTATCGGCGAGCGTTCCGCGACCGCACCGGGTGAGCCGTTTGGCGGTTTGATCGACGAGGTCGCCATATACCACGCGGCGCTTTCGCAGGATGAGATTAAGGATGTCATGAATAACGGCGCGGACTTGTCGGACGTGGGAACGGCTGTCAAGTCTGTGGGGAAATTGACTACCACTTGGGGTAACATCAAGGACCGTTAGTCTTTAACACCATCAGTTATGTGGAGGCGTGGAAATCTTATTTTCCCATACCTCCACCTTCCCGCCCTATCTCTCACTTCGTAAAAAAGACACTGTTTCTTGGAATTAGTAAAGGTAGAATGAGAATGCCTTCAACGAGATGCTATGTAGCAATGTTGGCGATAGCCAGCCTGTTAATATGTATGTTGTTTCCCGTCCTTGGCATTGCGCAGAGTCCCAGGAATCTACTAGCGTACTGGCGGTTTAACGGGGATTACGACGATGCTACGGGAAATGGGCATGACGGCAGAAAAAAAGGCAATGTCAAATTTGCTAAAAGTAAAGCACCTGTTCCCGATGCCGGCGAGGCCGTACAGTTTGCAGGACAAGCCGGAAATGCAGTTGAAATTCGAAACTCGGATGGTCTGCGTCTGACCGACGAATTGTCATTGATGGCGTGGGTTAACCCGGATGACGCTGCGCCAACACAGTTTTGTTGCGGCGTGCCCTACGATGCTGGCGGGAATTGGGATAATCCTTGGGTGGGGCACCAGATTGGAGTGCGAGGCGGTAAAATGGCGACTTGGCTTACCTTGGATGGAAGAGCACCTGCTCCCGGCGGACGCCAGGGCGCCGGTCCCGATGGAGATGATGCCGATTGGGAATACGACGCTGGCCTTATTTTACCCGGGAAATGGAACCATATTGCCTTCATTTTCACGGGGAAAGAAGCAATTTCGTACGTGAATGGCGATGAGGTAGCCAATCACAACGACCGCAAGGGGAAAATCGGATTTGACGGCAAACCTATCTTTGTTATTGGCGAGCGGTCCGTGTCTGCGCCGGGCGAACCTTTCCGTGGCATGATTGATGAGGTAGCACTATTTGATGTCGCGCTGACACGAACTCAACTGAGAAACTTCATGAATAACAGCATTAAGCTGAGTGTTGAACATCGTGGAAAATTAACAGCAACTTGGGGCGGAATTAAATCGCGTTCATAACGCGCGCGAATAAGTTTTTGAAACCGCGGAGTTCCATTTCACGGCTTGATAGTTTGGTACCAACTGTGTCGACTGGGTGATGGATTGAAAGCTGACCGAAATTCGATATGGGATGAATAAAGGAGGTCAACATGCAACGATGTGAGAAGTCATTAGGCATAATTCTTCTTTTCGGCATCTCCCTGACGAGTATGCTTGTGGTCGCAGGGAATGGGACTGCGCAAGAGCCTCCAGAGGTTGCACGAATCCTTTTTGAGTCGGACCGCAAAGTAAGAAAGAATAAAGATATATTTATCATGGACGCGGACGGGGCGAATGTCGATAGAATAACCGACCACGCCAAAGCCGATATATCGCCTACGTGGTCACCGGACGGCACTCGGTTCGCCATGGCAGCGGTGCGGGACGATTCGTGGGAGCATATCCATGTTCTGAGCGCGCTTGATAGGGAGGAGGACGTTATAACTATTACGGCGGGAACTCGGGATTTGACGCCATCTTGGTCGCCGAACGGAAATTGGATTGCTTGTGTCCACGCGAATGTCGCGGATGGTTGGAATTTTGATGTCTGGATCGTTCGGCTGCAAGATGAGAAGAAGAAGATGGGTGCGTATAAATTTAGTGAACTTGGGAACGGCGACGAGATAAATAGTTTCCGACTCACGAAACACTCGGCGCAAGACGAGAGCCCTGCGTGGTCGGCAGACGGGCTACAGATTGCATGGTCAAGTAACCGGACTGGCAATTACGATATTTTCGTCATGGATAGAACCGGCGGCAACAAGAAGAACCTTACGAATAATCCCAGGGATGACAAGGGACCGGATTGGCAGCCGCCGTGGGGAGAAAAGATTGTTTTCGCGTCCGACCGCGACGGGGATAGTGAAATCTACCTGATGGATGCGAACGGCGGGAATGTCAGGCAGTTGACCAAGAATGTCTTCGTGTGGGATGGTCAGGCCACATGGTCGCCGAATGGCAAAGAGATTGCCTTCGCTACAAATCGTGACAGAAACAATGAAATCTATGTGATGGATGTCAACGGCAACAATCTCGTTAATCTGACGAATAACGCTGCGTCTGATCAGAGCCCTGCTTGGTTCGATCCCAAGATTGCATTTTCGGTTTCTCCCAAGACCAAACGCACTGTCACTTGGGGCGAGATAAAGCAGTCCGGGCGAAAACGGGCTGAGAAATAACGAATGGTAGTGTTACCGATTTCTTCACTTTTCTAGAAAGAGGCAGTATGCGCCTCAATAGCCCAGTTTAACCGTGCGACGATGAAGCCGAGTTTCTTTCAAGAAACTCGGTTTCTTTTATATTGACGTGTTGAAGTTTTAGAGCCGGTTTGAATAATAGGTGGCAAAGCCATTTCTGGTCACTTTGGGTGTGGCTTTTTCATGCTTTTGTGGTCGCCTGCTATACACCTGTGGGAACTCTATCACAATCGTTATCCAAACCCTTGATCGCACGGAAGATTTTAACCATCTAGTCTTTTTGGTTGACCATTGAAAAAGTCTCCAGCGGTTCCTGATACTATGCAACGTGTCCGGATTGCTTCCCCTGTGGTAGGCGCTGTTTGTAACTGCGCCTCGCGGGGTTTGTGTCATCGGTACGGTTAGAAACCGCACCTACGGGGTCGTCTCATTCTGGTAGGGGGTGTTTGTAACTGCGCCTCGCGGGGGATTGTGTTATTGGTGCGGTTAGAAACCGCACCTACGGGGTCGTCTCATTCTGGTAGGGGGTGTTTGTAACTGCGCCTCGCCGGGGTTGTGTCCTCGGTGCGGTTAGAAACCGCACCTACCGGGTCGTCTCATTCTGGTAGGGGGTGTTTGTAACTGCGCCTCGCCGGGGTTGTGTCCTCGGTGCGGTTAGAAACCGCACCTACCGGGTCCTCTCATTCTGGTAGGCGCTGTTTCTAACTGCGCCTCGCCGGGGGTTTGTGTCATCGGTGCGGTTAGAAACCGCACCTACGGGGTCGTCTCATTCTGGTAGGGGGTGTTTGTAACTGCGCCTCGCCGGGGGTTGTGTCATCGGTGCGGTTAGAAACCGAACCTACCGGGTCCTCTCATTCTGGTAGGGGGTGTTTCTAACTGCGCCTCGCCGGGGGTTTGTGTCATCGGTGCGGTTAGAAACCGCACCTACGGGGTCCTCTCATTCTGGTAGGGGGTGTTTCTAACTGCCCCTCGCCGGGGTTTGTGTCATCGGTGCGGTTAGTACCTATTTAGGTTCGTGACATCGGCGGAGGTGAAGAGATTTCTATCGCAGTCATTGTCCATTTCCTTGATCCTTCGCTATCCACTCAATGGATCGTTCGTTTGATCCCCGCCTACGGGTTTGGTGCTTCACGGCTTTCCGTTCAACCCAACGTTGTACGTTTGTACATAGTCGAGCTAAGGCTTTTTCGAGTTACGCAATTTTGGCGGTGCACCAGTTCATTTTCATTAATTGTTTAGTTTTGATTTTACGAGTTAACTGTCAGTTAATCGGCAAAGGAGGTCGAAATGCAACGTAATATTAAGCGGCTATGTGTCGTTCTATGCGGCGTCTTTCTCGCGAGTATGCTACTGGTGGTGGCAAATGTAATTGCGGTAGAGCCTCCGGAGACTGCACGCATCGTTTTTGTGTCGGATAGAAAGGCGAAGAAGAATAAGGATATCTATGCAATAGACCCTGACGGACAGAATGTGGAGCGAATAACAAAGCATGGCAAGCAGGATATATCGCCTTCATGGTCGCGGGATGGGACCAAAATCCTGTTCGCTTCCGATCGGGAATCACATTTCGAGAGAGTCTACATTATGGACAACGATGGAGAGAACATTAGAGTCGTCACAGCCGGCAACCGGGATCTCACTCCGTCATGGTCACCGAATGAGAATTGGCTTGCTGTCGTACACGCACACGGCGCCGACAACTGGAATTTTGATGTTTGGGTTGTCCGCATTGTTGAGGACAGGAAGAAGCGGATTGACCCATTTCCGTTTGGCGAGCTTGGAGACGGCGATCAGGAAACTAGTTTTCGACTCACTTTTGACTCTGCGCAAGATGAGAGCCCATCTTGGTCGCCCGATGGAAAACGGATTGCGTGGTCGAGCAATCGAACAGGCAATTACGACATCTTTGTAATGGACAGAACGGGGGACAAAAAAAAGAATCTTACAAATACTCCCAAGAACGAGAAAAAGCCGGGATGGCAGCCGCCATTGGGCCACAAGATAGTTTTTGCGTCCGAGCGGGACGGCGATAGCGAGATCTTCGTCATGGATGCGGATGGCGGCAATGTCAGGCAGTTGACCAAGAATGTCTTCGTCTGGGACGGTCACCCTACGTGGTCTCCGAACGGCAAGGAGATTGCATTTGCCTCCAATCGCGCTAGAAATAATGAAATCTTTATCATGGATGCCAATGGTAACAATCCTACGAATGTCACGAATGATCCCGGGTCTGATACGTATCCGTCATGGTTTGATCCGAAGATTGCGTTTTCGGTTTCTCCAAAGGCGAAGCGCACGGTAACCTGGGGCGAGATTAAACAGTCTGGGCGGAAATTATCCGGGAGTCGGTAAGGTTGGACTACTCGCTTGCAAGCTACACCACGCCCTGTCAGAAATTGCGCTTTTCAAGTTTTCAGGTGTGCTCCGCCGATTGTAGGGACAGCCCCCTGTGGATGTCCGTCCAGTATTATAGGCATTTCGCATGGGACAGCACAGGGGGTGTCCCCTACAGACCCACAAAATAATCCCCAATTTTTGCCAAGAATTAACGCAATTGTCCCCGATGCCGAGTATATGAAGGAGGATTGATGAGGTTGAGAGTGACAGTGAAAAACGGATTCGATCTTGCGCTACTCATGGTTGTATTTGTGCTGGTAATTCAGGCAAGCGTGAGCGCCGATATCCTTGACGGTCTTGTTGCCTATTGGCCACTTGATGAAGGTCGCGGGGATGTAATGGGAGATTCTGTGGGCGAGCACCAGGGCGAAATCAAAGTCGACAGAGGCGTGTGGATCGATGACGCCCAAGTTGGAAAGGCGTTTGAACTTAAGGGCCAATCGCTCATAACGGTGAAGAATGCAAAGGCTCTCGACAAACTACCGGAGGGGTTCACGATTGCCCACTGGATGAAGCCAACGAAAGGCGGCGCAATCATGGACAAATCGGGCGGAGATGGAACAAGAATCCAGTGGTATATTCTCGGTGATAAGCGCCACCATTGGGGAATTGGAGGGGCGTGGGGTTTTTCCGATGGAAAGCCGATTGGGAGTTTCGGGAAATGGTACCATGTTGCGTGGTCGCACGAGCCTAATGAAGCGAGTATCGTGTACCGTGATGGCAAGGAAGTTGGCAACAAGATTCTAGGGGAAGTTCCTGTGACCGGAAAGCCGATGCACTTCGGTAACCGTCTGCCTTGGGAGGGCAGATCAGAATGGTTCAACGGTGCTCTGGACGAAATCGGTTTCTGGAATCGACCATTGTCGGAAGACGAAGTCCAAGAGGTTATGGAAAGTGGTATAGGGGCGTTCCTCGCCGTTTCCGCACGTGATAAAGTAACCACCACTTGGGGCGCCATCAAAGGACGGAGTTTACGTCCCAATTAAAAGGTACGAGATGAGCCGAACTGTGAATGGATATGTCATTGAGCCGGGGGCGGATCTTCGTGCCGCTTATCTTGCCGAAATGGACCTCAGTGGCGCAAATTTAGGAAGCGCAAATCTGCATCGGATATTCCTGACGCGATCGAATCTGGCAGGGGCAGACTTGTCAGAGACAGATTTACGTGGTGCAGACCTACGGCATGCGGATTTACGTGGGGTGAATCTGCGGGGCGCGAACTTGTGTACTGCAGATCTGAACGAGGTCGGCTATCGCTGGACCTCCCTTAGTTCGACAAACCTTGAGGGTGCAGATCCTCGTCCAACAACTGTCTGTGGCGCAGATCTCCGTGAAACCAACCTTGCTGAAACAGTCTTGAAAGGCGTTCATTATAACTCACAAACACAGTTTCCCGACGGATTCGATCCAGCGGCAGCGAAAATGGTGAAGGAATAGGGTAGAGGACTAGCCATGATTGAGAAACAGGTAATGGCGGAATGGGTGACTCATTTCCATACGTTCGGGTTTCTTATGTGCAAGCAGTTGTTTTCTGCCGAGGAGATGAAAGTGCTCTCCGGCGCTTTTGATGCCGCGATGAAAAGCGCACGTGACAAAGCAGCGGAGCCAGAACTTCGCCAGGATGCTCTCGGTTATTCCGCGGTTAGGCAGCAAGTCAATAACACCATACTCCCGTATATCCCGTTCTTCGATTACGCGCCGGATGTGTTTTATCCGCTGTTGGATGATGAGCGGGTTGTCTCTATCTTTAGAAACTTGATGGGTGACGACTTCAGAATAACAGTCACCGAAGGGCTTATACACGCGGGCGGGAGTGGATGGCACCACGACAATGTGGCTAGAGAGGGCTATTTCACGATGCGCGCGGCAATGTATTTGGATCGGCTCGGTCCTGAAGACGGCTGTCTCAGCGTGATTCCCGGAAGCCACTTTACGCAGTTTCGGGAGGCGTTAGGCACGGATCCCGATCAGAGAAGCATAAGATCCATCGAAAAGTTGGGAGCACCGGCTGAGGAAGTTCCGGGCCGGTACGATTTGATAAACGAGCCGGGCGATGTTCTTTTCATGAATCACAAGTTATTTCATTCCGCGCTAAGTTCCAAGTCTGGTCGGCGCACCATCCACATCAACGCCACGCAGAATATCCCACCCGAGAATTAGGCTTTGCTAGAATCTGGCCGCACCATCCGATCCGTAGAGACGGGGTTGGGTGCGGTTGGAAATGAATCTCCATCGCAATCATTGTTCGTTCCTTTGATCTGAACCTACCGGCGTCACTTCTCGCTATCCGGTTCAGTAATGACGATTTCTTGGTTTGCAGGGATATTGTCAAGCACCTGCACCGCGCCACTGAGCCAGCGAACTTCCAAGCGATCGACCGTTGCGACATCACCAAGTCCAATAAGAACTCTTGGATCGTTGCTGCACAGATAACTGTGTCCTGCGTGTACTTCCTGCATCCAGGACTCATTACCCACCGTTATGTGTATTCGCGCACCAATGCCATCACGGTTACTCATGGTGCCGACTAGCTTAATACGCAGCCAGTTCTGGCGATTTCCGCCATCGTTGCGTATAAGATGGGCGGGGCCGTTGGATTGGGTGACGGCGATGTCAACGTCTCCGTCATTGTCATAATCTCCGAAGATTGCGGCGCGTCCCACGCCCTCGTATTGAAAATAGCTGCCGGAACTTAGCGACACTTCCGTAAACGTGCCATCCTTGTTGTTATGGAACAGTTGATCGCGCTGTGCATAGGTTACGACATTGGTAATCTGTTCGATATTGTCGCTAATATGTCCATTTGCAATGAAGAGGTCGAGCCATCCATCGTTGTCATAGTCAAAGAAACCTGTTCCGAACCCAAGAAAGATGTAGCTTTCCTTTCCCAAGTTCACGTCGTAAATTACATCCGTAAATGTTCCATCGCCATTGTTTTGGTAGAGCGCGTTCGTTTCTTGAGAGAAGTTAATAACGAAGATATCCAAGAATCCATCGCGGTTGTAGTCTCCGGCGTCAACTCCCATGCTTGCCTGTGCAATGCCGTCAAAGCTATACGCACTGCCTGAGAAAAGGCCTATCTCTGTGAACGTGCCGTTTCCGTTGTTGTAGAAGAGAAAGTTGGGAGTGGTGTCGTTGGCGACGTAGAGATCGGGTTCTCCGTCGTTGCTGAAATCCGCCGCGATGGCTCCGAGACCTTTCCCACTGTGGGGGCCACTGACGTTTGTTATACCTGCCGCCTGAGTGACATTCGTAAATGTACCGTCGCCATTGTTCCGATAAAGTTGGTCGGGGGCGCCGACAAAGTGTTCCGGGTGACAATAGGTGCGGATGCCTTTAACGCCACATGGACGGCGCGGGACATCAACGTCATAATGAACATAGTTGACGACGTAAAGGTCCAAGTGCCCGTCGCGGTCGTAATCGAAGAAGGTTGCGCTACTTCCCAGCAACTCATCACCGACCCCCGCCTTATCCGTAATGTCCGTGAAGGTGCCATCGCCGTTGTTTTGATAGAGTATGTTCGCGCCGAAATTCGTGACGTAAAGATCGGTATCTCCGTCGTTGTCGTAGTCGGCGCAAGCGGCGCCCATTCCGTAATTCCCGGCGTTGCCAATACCTGCTTGGGCTGTAGTGTCCGTGAAGGTTCCGTCGCCATTGTTACGGTAGAGAACACTCGTGAATTTTACCTCTGAATGTGTACCCGTTAAATCTCCGCTGTTGATGAGATAGAGATCCAGATCGCCATCGGTGTCGTAGTCAAAGAATGCCCCGCCAGCGCCCATGGTCTCCGGAAGATGGTAGTCACCTTTCGCCCCGTTTACGTGCCGAAATTCAATCCCGGCACCCACGGTGACATCGGTAAATTGAACTTGAGACGCATCACCGTGTACCATAGGCGGCGCCAACAGTATTACCAAACAAGCAAACCAAGGTACATAATTTGCGAGTATAGAAGTCAACCCATTTTTCGTTATACTCATTCCTGCAATTCTTTCTCCGCGTCCTTTGCGAGACGAAAACCGATAAAACTCGTTCCTACGGCTGGATAGTGTCCCATACGATTCGAGCATTGTGTCAGTTGTGCTCCATTTGCCCACGAACCGCCCCGTACTACCCGCCTGCCACCTTGTTCGGGACCTTTCGGGTTTTGAGACGGGCCCCAATGATAATAGGATTCGGAGTACCAATCTGCCACCCATTCCCAGACATTTCCAGCCATATCCAAGGCGCCATGCGGACTTGCGCCGGTTGGATAAGTTCCCACGGGGGCTAGACCATCGTGATAACCATCGTTGCTGCCCCACACATTGGCATGGACTTTTGTCCCTCGGATTCGGACCGAGAAGGCATTCCCCCAGGGCCATAGCCGGCTGTCCGTTCCTCGCGCGGCTTTTTCCCATTCGGCTTCCGTCGGCAATCGTTTGTCAGCCCACTTTGCATAGGCAACGGCATCATGCCAAGACACGCCCACCACCGGATAGTCTGGCTTGGTCTTGGCAATCTTGGGCCAATTTTCTACGCCAAGCCTGTCACCATAACTGACAGGGGTATGGGCGCTATTCTCACCGCCATCAGCAATCCAGAAGGCGTGATATTCTGCGTTGGTGACTTCATGCAGATCGATATAGTAAGAATCGAGGAACACTTTGTGCTTAGGTTTTTCATGCTGAGCCCCCGCATCGTTGCCCATGGCAAACTCACCGGCAGGAACTCGAACCATTCCCTCCCGGGCTCGTGGCGTTTGGGCAAAGGCGGGGGATTTATGTTTCCAAAAGAGGTCTGAGAAGGTCAGGAAGAGACACACGAAGGCGAGGAGTAGGACGAGGGGCGGCGGTTTACGTGAACTCATTTCTCTTGGGATTGCAACTCTTGATAACGTTGATATTCTTCTGCCGCTTTGGCTTCGTCTCCCGCGAGTTTGTAGGCATTGGCTAAACTCGCGCGGAATCGGGGTTTGGACGGCGCCAGACGAATTGATGCTTGAAACTGTTCTATGGCTTGAGAGTAATCTGCCAGCATGTAGTGAACCAGACCAAGGTTATGTCGATGTTCAGGGACATCGGGATGGCTACGAACAAGCTGTTCGTATATCTCTTGCGCCTTTTCGTAGTCCTTGAGTTGGGCATAAAGGAAACCGAGGGCCTCCTGACATCTAGTTTCCTGCGGTGCCAGCCCGATGCATTTTTCAAGCGCCGTAATCGCGTTGTCCCACTCACGGCGCTCCAAGCGAAGCAGACCTAACTGACGCCAAACATCCGGGTTATTTGGCTGACGACTCACCATTCGGTCGAGTTGCTTAATTTGCTCTTCTTGGATTCGGAGTTTCTCAAAGGTTTGGAGGATTCTATTGGCTCCGGCTCGCTCCCCGGTACGAGCCAAGCAATTTCCCAGGTTGAAATGCGCTTGAGCATGGAGGGGGTCGTGTTCTAGCAGTTGCTTAAAGCGCAAACTCGCCGCTTGGAATTTCCCTTGGCGAAAAAAGGCTAGACCAAGGTTGTAAATGGCGTCCGCGTCAGAGGGATTGAGTTCAAGGGCTTTTTGGAGTTCGTGTTTTGCCTCATCAATCCGGTTCATGCGGAGATATGCCGTGCCCAACAATCTTCTCGCTCGTTCGTCATGGGGATGGAGTTGAACAGCTTTCTCAAGGGGTGAAATTGCCTGATCAACGCTGCCAAGCGTGTTCAGGTAGGCTTCTCCAAGCTCACTATAGACTTCGACATAGGTCGGGTCGGCTTCTATGGCATCTTGAAACGCTTGAATAGCGTCCTTCCACTGACCACGAATCCCGTATAGCATGCCAAGATAGGCGTACGCATCCGCCAGCGTGTCGTCAAGCAGTGCCGCCTGCTTGAATGCAGAGATGGCTTCATCCACTTTTCCCCGAAAAGCGAACCGTAACCCTTCGTCGTATAATTGAAGGGCTGCCTGGTCTGCCACATAGGAGTCTGCCGGTTGTACTACCGCCGTCAAGATTGCGCCGCATAATAGGGCGATGCGCCTTACATGCTTAAGCGTCTGTAGCCTTGTGCGCATGGGATTACCGTCCAAAATCCAGTGGATATTATCAGCGCCTCTTTGCGGCTCAGGGCTGCGGTAGCCCCTCAGGAAAGCCGTAGGGAAGATCAAGCCGATTCGCGGGAAGCGGCCAACTCTGTCCGCCCAAATTTCGAAAGGAATCGTGCTTGCCGCAGAGCCACAAGAACGTCTCGGCAACCTTTACCGTATCGCGAAACTGTTCGGAATAGTTTTGCCCGGGGCCACCGTAACGGGCAGTCGCAAAGTCGAAATCCGGTTCAATTACCCAGTCGCGTTTGGGTGGTGTTGTGCGCCAGTAGAAGTATTTGAGCAAGTTTCGCATGGCCGTCGCCGTTGATGCACCGCGGCGGTGCCAAATATGATACACCGTGAGAAAAATAGACCCAGCCGGGGCGGCGGTCGGGATTGCTCCACGAATTCCGCTTAGATGACACATGAATCGCGCCTTATTTCGTATCAGGTGAGATCCCGGCAGAACCTGCGTCGGTCCCATCTCAATTGGCGTATCTTGAGGATAGTAGAACACTTGGAGGAAGTTCAACTCGTATTGATGCTTGTAGTTTCCGTCTACGTGCCAGTGCGTGGGGCCTTGTGGACAGGGGACGCGGTGGTTACTCATCAGTATAGGAAGGTGAAAGTTCGCCCCTAACAGCGACCGCACGGCACCGGCTGCGACCGGATTAATAATGACATCCTCCACGAACCAGTCTTGTCCCAGAATACCGCTCGGCTCGTGATTGGAGAATTCGTCGCAGTAGTCCATCGATCGACGGTTGGTTTCGTCGGATACCACACCCTCAAGCATCAGATAGCCGTTCGTGCAAAATTCCACGACCTGCGAATCGGTCAGGTTGGGTTCACAATCGTAGGTTTTCATCTCGGATGGTTTCATGATTTACCTCCAGCGTTCCAAAATAAACTCAAAACCGAGGCCATAAGCTTCTTCGTCGGACATGGCTAATAGCGCCATGTTGGGAAAAGAGATGATCCGCCAACCGCTCTGAACGGCGTCGAGCACTGTCTGATATTGCCATTCGTTTGGGTCAGAAGATGCTTCTTTGAGGACTCCAGCCTCTATGTACGTCATGCCGACCACTTGCGATGCGGGAGATGTTGTTCCAACCTGTAGATAAAGAATGTCCTGGCATTTTTTTTCCGTTTCCGTCGCGATAGCAGCGATTTTCTGGCGCAATCTGGCTTCGGTGAGGGTTCTGTTCTGAAGATCGGTTATCAATGATTCGGTGATTTGTTGCTGTGTTTCGGTCATGGGGTTGTCCTTGGTTGTGCAGATTTTGGCATATTCTGCATTAGTCAACGAAGTAGTTTACAGTATTAATGCGTGATGGGAGTTCTATCGCTCTCACTAGAAGATCTCTATCGCCTTCGCTGTCCACTCACTATTCGTTCGCTTGATTCCCGCCTACCGTGTTCGGCGTGTGGCTCCAGATAATCTCTATCGCACAAAGAACTCTATGGGAGTTCTAGCGCCTTCAATCGGTCAGTGCTCCGTCGCTATTTACTCATTTAGACCTCGGGAACCAAATTTCGCTTGATTTCGATGATCTCGAAGATCCAACCACTTGGGGCGCGCAGAAATGCCACCCTTCTCTCGCCGAACTCCGCCTTTACCTCAGCAGGTTCCCTCAAGGCGACGGCACCACTATCAATGGCTTTGGCGACATCTTCATCAAAGCGATTGCTGATGTAGACCACGTGTGTCATGCCGTAGGGGAGGGGCTCATCCAAGAGAGATTCGTATGCCATCTTCTCCGCCACATGAATGTATTTGTCGCCCATCTTGATTAGGGGTAGGCGAAAGGACTCACCGTCAAGTTCCAAAATCTCATCAAGGACAATTTCGTTGCCCATCTGCCGATGGAACGCCAATTCCCGTTCAAGAGAGGGCACCTTAATGCCAATAGTCCATAGTCCGGTTAACATAAGTCATTCTCCTTCATGAGCGGACATGCTGCACTATTATAGTCGTTTACATTCATGTTTACACATATTACCGCTAAGCTCGACTTTGTACATTTGTAGGGTGGGCACCGCCCACCATTTCTTGTAGGGTGCGCACTGCGCACCAGCCTTTGAGAGTGCCAGCGGGGCGACTGGTTGCATAGTATCAGTAACCGCTTGAGACTTTTTCAATGGTCAACCAAAAAGACCAGATGGTTAAAATCTCCCCCACTTTTCTTCAACGCTTGATTGACACCGTTTGATATCCCACTTAGAGCCTGTTAGAGCCTGTTTGAAAAGTACAGTTTGTAGGGTGCGCACTGCGATCAAGCGACTGCATAGGGAGTGCGATAGAACTCTTACCAGCCTCAAAAAGCCCCAGAGTGGGATCAAGGGAGCGAATAGCGACTGCGATAGAAATCCTACAGGTATGTAGCAGCCAACAATGGAAACATGAAAAATCTTTCTCAAAATCTCAAAAATAGCTTTGCCACCGATTATTCAAACAGGTTCTTAAATGTACAAAGTCGAGCTAAACTCCTGTTTGAAAAATAGATAGCAACGCCATTTTTGGGCATTTGAGTGCTATTACCTGTGGGAGCTCTATCGCACGGGATTTCTACGGGATTACTATCGCGTTCGCTATTCACTCACTTGATCGCTCCTTATTCAGTCGCTTGAGGGATTCTTATCGCCCTCGCTATCCGCTCGGTTGATCCCCGCCAACCGAGTTTGGCGCGCAGCGAAATGGTATTACCGGTGAACATAATAGTTGATGTATGCGTCAGAGGTGGGTTGGTGCCATATCCCAAGCCCGAATGAATCTGACGTGGGCGCTCCCGCCTTTGGAGAACAGACGCACTCCCGTGCTATCGGGACGGGTCGGGTAGATGCGCTGTGTGATGCACTCGCGATGGTTGGCAAACACTTCCAATACCGAATGATCAAGGAAAATCCGAAGTTGGAGCGGTTCGCCGGCTGCGAGTTCAAACGGCGCCGCTTGGGCAGCTACAAATCGTTCCGCCTCGGGCAGCCGCTCCGTCGCTTCCGAGGTGCGGTAGTAAATGTATCGGATGGAATCGTCCAAGGTTGACTGCTTTACACCTACCTTCAGCGTTTTGGACGCCCTGTCGTAGAAGATGGTAGTCTGCTCCACGCCATCGGGAGAGCAACGCACTTTTACACCGAATTCCCGCGCGTCCACAGAGGAGATGTCGATTGCCAATTCCAGGCAGTCACCCGCCATATCTTCGACGACTAACTCTGAATTGGGTTGCACGTGCAGATTTTGATGGTTACGCTCATTCATGCGGAGCACGCTCAACTCAGGCACCGGCTCAATCCGCAACCTGTTGTCTTCATTCAGCGAGAGCACTCGCGGCAGGGTCGTAACCCCGCACCAACCGGCGGCACGCGCCCGTTCCACACCGCCCATCTCGCCAATCCAATCGAAGAAGATACGTCGATTTTGATTGTCCAGAAGCGTCCTCGCACCGCCGAGATGCCCGCCAGGCCAGCTCATTCGTGCATGAAATTCGGGGTAGAATCGCTCGTTTTCCAGATGACCGAGGTAATATTGCGTGGCACGAAGATGGCTACAGAAGAGCAGCATATGTTTGTCACCCAAGGGGAAGAAATCGGGCACGGCAAGGTCTTCGTCGGCCTCCGTCCAGCCCCTAGAGGATTCGTAAAACTCGCCGAGATATTCCCATTCCGTCAGGTTTTCCGATTTGAACAGGTATCCGGAATCACCTTTTCCCTCCGGGTTGTGCCGGTTGAGGAGTGCGTAATAGGTGTCACCATCTAACCAAGCGCACGGGTCGTGGACACTGTATTTGCCGAAATCGGGGTCGCCCGGTTGGGGCGCCGGGATAACGGGGTTGTCGAGATGCTTTGTCCAGTTGAGCAACATGTCATCTTGACTTGTCGCCAGACAGATTCCGTCAGGGAAGCCGAGGTAGATGAAAGTTGGAACACCCTCTTTGCTGATGAATGCGCCGCCGCTGAAACAACCGATGCGGTCAGGGCGGTCGGGGCCCGGCGCCAGCGCGATGGGATGATGCACCCAGTGGACGAGATCCACGCTGGATGCGTGTCCCCAATGAATCTGATTCCAGTAGGCGGCTTGGGGGTTGTACTGGTAGAAGAGGTGATATCGCCCATCCCAGTAGATTGTGCCGTTGATGTCGTTCATCCACGCTGATGGCGGCATAAAATGGTAGACCGGTCGATGTGGATCGTTCCGGAATTTCTCCGTCAACACTAGTGTCGAGTCAATCAGTTGTTCAGTTTTCTCTATCGCTGTCTTGTAATCCATCAAGCGACCTCCGTCAAGAATTGGGAATTACGCGCCATCGAATCTGAGAACTGTAGTAGTCAACAGGATGGTTTTCGCACTCTACCGCTTCCGAGAATTAACATTTTTGCTATAGACCTGCTGCCCTGTTGGGGCTCTGGAGTGTATAGATGTGGGGGCATATATCGGACCTCTAAAGAAACCGAGTTTTCAAGAAAAAACTGGGTTTGTCTGACCGGTTTTCTATCGCCTCTCGGCATGAATCTACAATCATGTCCGTTTTCAGTCGTCATGTATACGCCTTGATTTAGAAAGCGTAGGGAAAGAACTGATGCACATGAGCGCCCCGAATTTCGCCGAAAATCGTCCATAACCCGCCGATCACATGCTGACCCAGTATAAGGCCCACGAAAAAGGGGACCGCCTTCCGATAGAGTCGAATTCCGCCGATTCGCAGGATACACCATTTTATCAGCCATGCGCAAAAAAGTGAAGCCCAACCGAGACTCAGCACCCACCCGCAGGCGACGGCATAGCCGACCGGGTGGAACGGGAAGCCTACGAAGCGCTGATGGAGCAATGTCAATATAATAGTTATGCCCGCGCCCAGACCGACGTCCATGAGCATCTGGTCGTTTCCTTCCAGCGGGTTTTCCAACCAAACTTCGAGACGGCGGAACGACTCACTGGATACAAGGTGATAGACATTCAACGCCCCGTGCCGATACATGCTATCTAGAAACACCCAAAATCCGGCGACGGTGCCGACGATGATCGCAATCACCATTGCTCCTAGAAAGCCACGACTTGATGACCCAACGGTTTGGGCGATTTTGAAGCCTTCCAGTTGGTGACCGACGGGATGGGAACGGTAGGCGCGGCTCATCCAGTAGGTACGACTAAAGAGTGCGATATTGCGTTGGCCCACCGTTCGGGCGCCTAGAGAGTTGAGGAGCATCATTTCGGGGCCTATCCACTCGGCGTCGTGGGCGGGCGGGCCAGTCTCCGCTCGGATTCGGGCAATGGCTAAGGCGTAGACAGTGTAGATTAACAGGAAAAGGATTGCAATCCAAGGAGTCATCCCGGCGTAACTCAGAGCAAGTACCAAGATGGCGCCTCCTACCAGCAGACCGCCGACCGCGGTGCGGTAGGTCATCGGCTCATCGGCGGTGGTTTCGGGAGGTTGACCTCGAATCGTCCATGCCGCTACCTGCTTGAGGTATTTGCGACTGCCCCATAACGCAACGAAAGCGAGCACTATCCAAGCACCGGCGGTTTCAAAACTCCTGTAAGGTCCGGGAACGCTCCAAATTCCCGCCGCATTCCGAAAAATGAGTTCCGTCTTCCAGAATAAGTGGAAAAACCACGCGGAGAAGGACAGGTTTAACGGCAAGAAGTAACCCAACCCCACCACAAAGGGGTAGACTGCCACGGGTGTCCAGCCAATGGCGTTCCACGGTTTGGTGGTAAACAGCGGGGTGGCGTCGTAGGTCGGCTTTAGGGCGGGGAATGACGGAAAGATTCCGTGTACTCCGTTTATCACGTCCATGCCACCGGCGAGGGCAAAACCGAGCCAGAAGCCGCGATTGCCCAGCAGTCCGGTGCCACCGCGCGCCAATTCGAGCGGTAGTTGGATAATTGGATAGGCTAACTTCTCATTTTCTGTCCACTGTTTCCTAACGATGGTGTTGATGCAGAGCAGTACGAGGAGCAGGACAATCAGGAAGCCGCCCCAAAACGCCCCCGGTATTAACCACGCTTTGAGATTTATTTCGTTATAGAGTGTGGATTCTCCGTGTTGGTAACCGATGAGCGCCTGTTCATCCACCACGCTCAACCAGTCTGGCAGATGTTTACCGAAAAGCACCGACCACTGATTCTCCGGCGTGGCGAACCAGAGGGCGGTGAGATTTTGTATCATCACCAGCATCAGATCGTGCCCAAAGATTGCTGTCGCGATGGAGAGCATCACGTAGACAATCAGCAGTTCGCTTGGGTGGAAGGCGATGCTTGGGATGTATCTCTTTAGCAGGGCATTAATGACTACCAGGACAAAGAGACTGAAGGTTACATTGTAAAAGAGCGTAAAGAGCGTCGAAAAAACGGGGCGATATATTGTCTCCGCTTGCATAATCCAATAGAGGTTTATCGGTATCAGGATGATGCCGAGGATGACTGGACGGATGAATCGTCCCTGACTATTGGTTTGCAATCGTGTTTATGCGCCTCCTATAGATGTCAAGCAAGTGTTCATTTTTAAGTTTATCTTCCAAACAACCTGTTTGGTCGGTCGGAAGATTGGAAGACTGGAAGGTGAACGATTGTCCATCCCCATAGAGATCAAGTTAAGCGTTTTAGGGCGCAATTCACGCGGTTTCAATCTCTTAAACTGTTAATCTCCATACAAACTTGGGCGAGGGAATCTCGACCAATTCATTGATTGGTCCGCCAAAGAAGATGGTTCATAGCGCCCGTTTCCGTAGGGGCGGGGATCAAGCAACTGAATAAGGAGCGCGATAGAGATCTCTCCCCGCCCAATAGGGACTAAGGTAAGGATTTTACGACGGAAAACCCCACCAATACCAGACGAACTCTCTTAAGTTGATCCCTATGGGTGAACGATTGTCCATCCCTTCAAGAGAATGCGGTTAAGACACTTCATGAAGTAACTTACGAAAATGGAGACTGGGACTTCGCAAGAATTTCAGAAAAGCGTTAGGCGTGTCGTGCAACTTACCTTTGGACTGAATGTGGGAAGCGTAGGGGCGCGTTTTATTGGTTCCTCTGTTGCTATTAACATCTGCCATGCTTACAAATCGGTACTCATAAGCATCAAGAAATTTCTCGGATTCCCAGAACGACTTACCTATACATTTGCAGTAGCTGATAAAACATTGCGCGCCTTTTAATTGAGCTACAACGTGGCCTTCGCTTTTGTGGTTGCCTGCCTGACTTTCGATGCAGACAATCCATTTTTCCTGTTCCTCATTGGATACAATCACGAAATCAGCCCGCTTGCGTTCGCCTTTTGTGCCGCTAAAGATAATAAGAGGGTTTTCAAAATCTTCCGCTCTAATAACAATTGAGTCATAAGGCAACCCTTTTATTTCTACGGTTGTCCCGGCTTGCTCGTCGATTAGTTGGACGGAGTGCCTATTTTGCCCATCTTGTTGTAGTGGAACCCGAACCGCAGAGGAAAGCATGTCGCGTAATATCTCAATATCATTCACACTTTCTACTCCGCACCCCACACAATGTCCTCAACAATCTTGTTCATTTCATCAATCGTTTCGTCAAAGCTAGGGGCTTCAATCCCAAGCACTGGGTCAATATCTGCTTCCACGAGCGTGTTCCCTCTCCTACGTCTCTTCTGTCCTTCCTCTAATGGCATCAGTTCTTCACGAGCCATATAAACCTTAACTTGGTCAGAACGAATCAGCTCGGATTGCCGATAACCGTTTTCATGGGCAATTCTTTTCAGGTGAGGCTTATCGTGATTGAGCATGATGAGGGTGTTCAGTTCTTTGACAATGTAATCGCTGTGTGTGGTGATAAAGACTTTAACGCCCAAATTCACCAACCGCGCAAAAAGTCGGGCAATTCGGCGTTGGTTGGCTGGATGTAGGTTTAACTCCGGCTCGTCTACCATGAGCAAGTCACCCTTTTGAGCGACATGGCGCAGATAAAATCCAACATCCAAAAGCGAACGCACGGCGCTTGAACTTTGGTCCATCGTCAACTTGAGACCGGTCCCTTTGGGGATATAGTAGAGTTGGTCGTATTGTGTAATCTGGTAATCGCCACCGATGATATCTGAAAACTCTTCCAATACATCGGGGCATTCTTTCGAGATAAAACTTCTCTGCCCTGTCGTATCTTCAAGCCGGCGTATAAAATCCACATTGTTTTCTATGGACCTAGGATAACGTTGATACGCTTCCTGTAGTAGCCTTAGTACATTGATATTTTGCCCGGCTAACCCCACATCTCCATGCAATCGATCGCGCGCAAAACTGAGTTCTTTGCGAAAAATAGCTGCTCCGGTGCGCTCGGTTGAGGAGATGAAGGGACTTGGAAAAGAATCTCCAAAAACAGTGTTTTTGATTGTGAAAGGAATGAAGTCTTTAAGAATAGTGGGATCAATCTCTCCTTCTTGCTCCTGTTCTACCGGCAAAGCAATCCTCAATTCCTGACTGCATTTTTGCTTTGTATAGGCGACACGCCGCACTCGGGTAATTGCTATCGCGCGTTCAAATGCTTTATCAAGTATGTCTATCGCTCCAGCTCTGATGCGAAATTCCGCGTTACTAAACTGTCCCTCAGGTGCCGCAAAAACACTGTCAAGTTGGTTAGTATATCTTTCACACGCCTCGGCAATCATCTCGTGAGCTGTTTCGATATATTGCGCCAACCCGATTTTGATAACGCCATCTGTTAGCAACCTTTGAATTTGAGTGTCGCTCACCTCGACATTTACCCACTCACGCCACGAATTTAGAAAGCCGTAGAGCGCGTAAGTCGCATAGGTCTTACCAGTGTTATTTTCGCCGCAGATGATGGTCAAATCTCCCAACGAAAACTCTGCGTGTTTTAAGATTCCAAGGTTTTTTATCCGTATATTCATGCTCACACCTACATCGACTTATGCTTCATCCTCCATCGTCTCTTGGATTACTCGATCAAATCTCTGCGGATCTTTGAAGTACAACTTTGCGGTTTCAACGACGCGGTTCAACAATGCAAGATCGTCCGGCTCCACGTCCACTACCTTCAACCGGGAACGGATTTGTTCCTCACTGAATATGCCGTACAACTGACCGATTGCGGTGTTCAGGAAAGCCGCTGTCAACGTCGAAACATTACGAAATGAGAGTGCGATACTCCGGTCCGCTTTGAGTGCGGCGGTGAGGTGGTCACAAATCTTCGGTCCGTCACCTGAGGCAACGCAGAAAGGACTGCCCACAACTTCAAACATGGATATTCGAATATCCGTTGACACGATTTTTCTCCAGAGAAATATCTTTACGAATCACGCGCTTGGATGTCCGACAAATAGTCCGACGACAAAGCAAAAAAGATTGCCCTTGACCTCTCATGATTCTCACACCGACACCTCCAACACCGTCATTGTGTCATTCCCAAAGATGTCCACGACCTTGACAGCGAGTTTGCGTCTGCCGGGGGTGCATTCGTGAGCGACGCTGGTCAGCTCCAGCGAGCGGTCTTTTTTTGTGCGGAAACTTTGCCACTCGTTTTCGAAGATGTAATCCCCTGTCCACTGTTCCTCCCACTCCTCAGTCTCTAGGTTCTGTTTCCGGATGATTTCGCGCTTGCTCTCGAAGTCAAAATCCACCGACCAGTAATCGATCCAGTCTGTCCAGTGCTTGGTCAACACATCGCGGCTGAAAACGCCGTCCGCATCTCGGCTCACTTTGACAATCTGACCTTTTTCAACAGCGATGCGGCTGCCCCGATTTTTGAGGGACTGCTCGGCGTGGGCGATGGAGTCTTGTGAGTAGAAGACGGAAAAATTGGTCAATTCGACGGCTACGGTTGGAAGTCCGCTTGAGTTGTTCGGAGCGTGGACATGCGGCTTGACTTCGATAAACGCCACGTCGTGGAACACGACCTGATTGCGCTCCACCGCCCGTTTGTCGAACACCTCGGCGGGGATGTATTTTGGCGCGATATCAATGCCTTTGTTTTTCGCCTCATCCAACACGTTGGGAAACAGCCCCATCTCAAACTCAAAGCCGAGGATATCCACACGAGTAATGCGGTGCTTGCGGCATTCAAGGATGATTTCTTCCACGAACAGGCGTGTGACCGGCAGGTTGACGGGACCGACCGCCACCAGCCGTCCGGCTCGCACGCCCTGAAATGCGGCGAAACCGTCGGTCTTCTCGGCGGAATAGGCGCGCAGGATGAGGTCGGTGAACTCCTTTTCTCTTTCCTCCAGTTGCCGCTGCTGCTCGGCTTCGCGCAGGTTCGGATTGACGCCGATATAGTGTTGGCGCTCGTATTTACCGAGGTTGAGAATCTCAAAAGCGCGGTAGTCTTTGCCATCGGCTTTGAGTTGACGCTGGACGCCGATCATTCGTTTACGCGTGGTGTGAACAGCAAACTTGCCTAGGTCCGTGGCAATCCATTTTCTACCCAGTTTCTCGGCAACGGCGGCGGTGGTGCCGGAACCGCAGAAGAAATCGGCGACGAGGTCGCCTTCGTTTGACGATGCTTTGATGATGCGTTCGATCAGGGCTTCCGGTTTTTGCGTGGGGTATCCGACGTGTGATGAGGATTTTGCTAATAGTGGTTTAATGTCTGTCCATATTTCTTGAACTGCCGCACCTTTTATCTCGCTTAAGTAACGCTTTAACCGGGGAACACCATTCTTGCTCCACTCAACTTTGCCTTCTTTATCAAACTGCTCAAGTGTCTCAATTGTGTATGCCCAGCCCCTTCCTGAGGGTGGTTTAACTCCTCGCCATTCTGGTACATTTTTTGGTGGACGACCACTGTGAAGGGGGGTGGTAACATACTTTCCATACTCATCTTCTTTGAAGGATTCTAAGTATTCACCTGACAACTCACCGGTTTGTATATTCCAGACAAATCGATCCGTTTTCGTTCCATAAATTATATAATCGGCGTTGTGTCCATAACCTAATCCATGTGATTTTTGAGGGCCTCTACGCCAAGTGATTATGTTTTGGAAATGGTCATGTCCGAAGACTTCATCGACAACTAGTCGCAAATAACCGATCATTCTCCAGTCACAATGCACGTAAATGCTTCCGTCCTCTGCTAGCAAGTCCCGCATCAGAATTAATCGATCGTAGAGCATTGCAATGAAGGAATCCGCCCCTTTGCCCCAGGTGTCACGGTAGGCAATCTCCTCAAGGATGTTCGGTTTTTTGGTAAGGGTGTCACTGCCAATCTCAATATCCATTGAGAAATCGGCGCCCACGTCAAAAGGAGGATCGATATAGATCAGCTTCAGGCCGCCTTGGGCTTCGATCTCCTCGCGCAGTGGACCGTTCTTGAGAGAGGACAGAATCAGTTTGTTGTCACCCCAAATCAGCTTGTTCGTCCAACCCTTGAGTTGGCGGCCGCGCTCGTCGAACAACTCTAACCACGGGCTGGTGTCGGCGGGTTTTTCGGCGCGAGGCTCATCCACGAGTTCAATCGACTGGAAGGGGAGGACGATGTTGCAGACTTCGTTGGTCTTGCTGTTCCAGACTAACTCCACCTCGCGTTTGTCCTCGAATAGGAGAAAGCGATACTTCTCGGGGAGAGGTTTGTCCGCCTCAATGAAACGGATGATGTCTTGTTGTTCCTGTTCGGTGAGTCGGGGCATGGTGATATTTTGTCTAATTCATTTTGTATCGCGGCGCGCGGGCAGCATCGTAAAGGCAGTAATCAGTTAAGACATGCTAATTGTCGTATTCTTTTTTGTCCCAATTTGGACATAGAAAAGCAGAAATGGGATAGAGGTTTGACAATTCCCGATCGCCATCCCACGCGAATGACGGCTTGCAGAACCGAGTTTTCAGGAAAAAACTCGGTTTCAACTCCGTTAAATCTTCTTACTATCTGAGGCCGCTTGACACTATGATGAGCGTCTTTCAAGTCCCTTGCCCGGCTCTACCATCAATGAGAAGTATGACATATCTGTACCGCGAAAGATGTCCTCAACCTTCTTGACGAATAATCGTTTCCGCTGCTCCATATCACCGGAGGAATACACCCCCGCGCCATTCAAAAATATGTACTTTTCAGACTTTACCAGTTCGCCAACGATACGGAACTTTTGCCACTTGGCGCCGTAATTGTAGAACTCTTCGATCTGGTATGTAGTAAGGACAATCAGCGTGAGCACCAATGCCGCAAGCCCGACATATACCTTGTATAGCGCTGGCGCAGCGAATGTCAACGCGATTGCCAAGGCGGTGAGAACATTGCACGAAATTGCGGTCATCCTCAAGAACGTGTATATCCTCTGGTTCTTTACGGCGTTCAGGTCGAAGTATTTTATCTGGTCGTCAACTCTATCGGTTAAATACGATTCTATATTCATGGTATCCTCCTTTGACTGCGGGAACTCTTCGCTATCTGGATGTGGAAAATCACATGATAGGCAATGCGTCCACGCGTTCAGGTTTGGTTGTAAGCCGCTAAAAAATTGGATCGAGAGATTTGTGACTGGGTACAGATACGGCGTAAAGTTGAGCTTTTAATACGTCGATGATTTGGCATCGTCAATGGGGTTCGACTTCCGTCCGGATTTTCCCGTACCATTGAAATATGGTTTCCCTCACGGACCACACGAAAGCCCAGTCTTTCCAATGCCCTAATCACTTCAGTTTTGGGCGCGTCAACTGGAAATCCCTTCATTAGACAGCGATTCCCGCTTCTTCCACGAATACATCCAAGACGTGCTCGTCTATCTCAAGCACTTCTGTTCCGAACGTCTCAATATGGAATTCAATAGCGGAGGCCGCATCAGCTACGGCCTCCTCGCGGGTGTCTCCTTCTCCCACGACGACGCCTTTCAGACCGATCGGATATGCAACATAACCGTCTAGGTGCTTTTCAACGATAATCTTAAACGACCGCATTCGATTTCTGTCCTTCACGAAAAACTTGGTTGTTTCGGGCAGTAGCCGGACAACGTTGCACCTATTGATTCAAGATAATAAAACGTAGATTTTCGCCATCAGCAACAGCGGATTAACATCTGATTGTCACAAACGTTAAGTTGTCGGTTCTGACGATGCCTCAATGCGTTCGATTACCCATTCCCGAATCAGATTCGCAGGAGAGATTCCACGCGAATTGGCAAGCGCTTGGACGACCTCAGATTCTTCGGGTTCTAAACGAAGGGCAACTTCTAAGCGAACAATGACCATAGTTTTACGTTCAAAAACTGGGACACTCACTTCCTCAAGTTCGTCCTCGAAATCCGTTAAGTCATATGTGTCCCAGAAATGAGCGAGTTCTTGAATTGAATCAGTCTGTGGTATATTTGTATGATTCATCGGTTCCTCTATTATCCGGGACTTACGGAGAAAGCGTATAATTATGATTTTGGCAATAAACTCATGTTTCTGCCAAATTATACTATACATGTGTTACGCTGTCAATCTAAGAAACGCAAGCACTCGCAGCCGAGCAGTCGGGAAAGCCACATTTTAATACAAACTAGGACTTACGCAAACACTGTCTGAATCACGGATTAAATGGATTACACGGATTGCACGGATTAATATGCTTGTTGCGCTAGCGGTTGACAGAACTAGATGAATCGGGATATTACATGCCTGCTTGGGACGTGCAATGAATTGCACTACTACGAACCAGACCTAACGCCGACACGTTTGCTGCGAGGTGCATACTCTACAACATGCGGCCCCCCTTTTCTCACTTCTATGAACTCAACTAAACAGTTACAGATTCGGGCAACTACAAACCGAAATGCGTAAGTCCTATAAACAGGATTCAGTCGCGGGTTTTGTATTCTCGGAATCCTTCCAGCAGTTGTTGAAATGTGCGTGGGTTGTACGTCCGAAAGTTGTCCTCGTCAACGTAGACGAAGTCATAAGAAACATCGGGCTGGATTGTGTTGACATCTTCGCACCACTGGGCGAGTCTGTGCATTTTTGGTGCCACATCGGTATCTTCTCTACCTTTTGTTTCGGCAATGACTATACTCCCATCTGCAAGTTTAACTATAAAATCCGGGTAGTAGTTGGAAATATCACCATTGGCGTTGACATAATCAAGCTTGAAAGTCACCGCGAAGTAGTTCTTGGCGTAGGAAAGGACATCGGGACAGTTTTCCAGAAGAGTGGCGAAGTCGCGTTCAAGTTGATTATCCCCCGTGATTTTGTTGAACACGGACTTTTTCGACATCACATAGGGTTGGTCTTTGACCACAAAGGGACGCGTACTTCGCAGCTTGATGGTATCGCTAATCTCTGCGTCACCCTTGTCCCGTACCGTGAGGTCGTTAATCGCACGCTTGAAGGTATCGAATACGGTTTTTGTTGCCGCAACCTCTGACAGATTGCGTAAGGTATTTGGGTCTTCCAACGCCACTGATCTGCCGAACAGATGGTTCTCAATGAAACTTTGTACCTTGGGGTATAGGACATCATAGCCGCCGACCAGTCGTAACTCTTTCATGATAGTCTGTGCGAAGTAGGCAATCACACTCCGATAATCCGCGACGCCGGCACTATCCATCTGTGTGGTATGCGTCGTCTCACCCGTCGTCATGTCCTTGAAGACAATCTCCCGTTGCTCTTCTTCGCTAAACTCCCGATAGGTCACAAGGGTAAAATCGAAGCGCGTCACGTCAAGTTCGGCTAGGTTCTTGTATTCCCGATAAACTCGCCCGGTTAGTTTAGGAATACTGATATCTAGCGCATTGATGTCCTTGCTGGGGTTGTCTTTGTCCACTTCAATCACCAGCGGTGTTTTGGGGCAAGTGCCCTCACCCATAGCTTGACGTTCCAATTCGACGCCCTCCGCTTGGATGGACTCGACAAATTCCATGAAAGCGTTGGTGCCGATGACGCTGACTGACTCCTTCACTTCCTCGCCGTACATTCGGCGCAGCCCGCGTCCCAAGGTCTGTTCCGGCAGGATATTGCTCTTGGCGGAATAGGCGCGTAAACCGACTATGGTGGTAACATTCTTGACATCCCAGCCCTCTTTGAGCATCAGCACCGAGACAATCGCCTTGTAAGGGCTCGCCATCGAATCAATTTCGTTCGCCTGCTTACGCAGTTCGTCCAACTCCTCCTTCTTCTTACCCGACGTTGCCTCAGAGATTTCGCCATTCCTCTGTGTGTGAATCACCAGGACGGCATCTTTCAGATCGGGATAACGGCTTTCGAGATATTCGGCGACCTCATCGCAGTTCCGAGTATCGTCTGTCATTACAAAAAGGATGGCTTTCTTACCCAGTTTTTCGTGTTCCGCATAGGCTTTGCGCCACTCAATGATACCGAGTTCAAGGTAGTCCGCATATTTCTCGGTGTATTTCGCGCTTTGCCGCTCCTCCAACTTGGCTCGGCTTGGCGCATCGGGCAACACGGGGTGTTTGACCACATTCTGGGAAATGGCTTCCACAAGCGGATAATCCGCCACTGTCTGGACAAAAATCGCTCCGTTGTTGTGTTTGGGCGTGGCGGTGACATCTACTTGCAACGATAGCTTGCCGCCTTTCTGCAGTAGGCGGTTATGAATATCCTCAATGGATTTGAACCATGCCAATCTCGGGTCGTGGATATGATGCGCCTCATCGTTCAGCACCATCAGTTCGTCAACATCGCGGACAATATCCCCTAGGTCTACCTTTGAATCCGTGGTTGCCCCTGTGGGGCGTTTGCCGAGAAAGTAGTCCATCGTGTCCTCGTCATTAGGGGATGGCGGGGATTGGTCGCTGGAATAGACGCGGTGGATATTCGTTAGAAAGATGTTGCCGGTGGGGCGGGAGACGCGCACTTCGTCCTGTCGATGCAGGGTCAGTTGGAAATCGTCGCGCCAGTTGTGACCGTCAAAACCGTTGTCGGGCAACACGGGGTCGCCAAAGAAAACGCGCAGCCCTTGAAAATCGTGATAGATACGGTCAAGCACAATGATGTTGGGAGCGATGACCAGGAAGTTGCGCGACAGGTCGGAGTCGGGTTCGTAGAGTTTGTGGAAGAAACTCCAAGCGACGACTAGGCTCATCACCTTTGTTTTGCCTGTGCCGGTCGCCATCTTCAGCACGAACCGCCGCCAGTCTTCGTCGAACATTCCAGTTGAGATTGCGCCGGAACTATCGAATCGCATTAAGTCGTATTTGTCTCTCACCCCAACGACATCGTACAGGTAGATGGTGGTTTCCAACGCCTCTCGCTGGGCGAAGTAGTATTGAAATTCGCTGATTTCGCCATCGGCGCCTTCCATGAGATGAGGAGTATTGAACCACCAGTTGAGCAGGGATTTGCTGGTTTCGGCAGCGCCTCTGTAGCCCTCGTCTCGCCACGCTTTGACCTTTTCGCGAATTTTGTGGACGAGCGGGGGAATGAGTTTACCGTAGCCGGTGTCCCGCAGCTCTTCGTCGGCTGGAAACCAGCGCACTGAGGGGTCACTAATTTCGTGTGGGGATTGGGGGAAGTTTGGGTGTAGTGCCATGATTATTTGTGTAGTACCTTCGGTGACTGGAAAACGGTATGCCTCGGTTAGCTAAGGGCAACGAGCGCTAGTGAGTAGATGCGCATGCTCCGCTCTTTGATACACTCTGCCGCGAGCCACTAAATCGCGATTGGTAAAGTCATCAATCAATGTTCCGTCTTCGGAGACTAATACCCTTACGTTTGCGACAATCGCCAATGCAATAATATGCGGGTCATTTGATTTAATTTGCCCCTCCAGTTCATTCTGTTTTTCTAGCACATCTTGAGCCGACACTGGTTTGAGTTTTTTAATCGTTTGTAGTTCTTTCAGCACATTGTCTCCTCCGCCTCTTGTCCATTCTTCTTTAAACTTCTCGGTGGTAGAGTAAGCTATCTTTCCATTTCTGTTATACACCCAGTCCCACACAGGCTTTATGTCCTCATCGGCGCGCTTTTTGAATCTATTCAACATATTGGCGTCCAGAATTATACACATAATTAGTCTTCAAACCCCATGAGTTGGGTAACTTCCTTCATGAAGAATTCTCTGTACGCCTTCGGTATGTTTACCATATCTCCCATCTTGTCAAAACTGATATTGTGCACCTTGACAACACGTCCCTTGGGCTCCAGATAAATCAGTGATACATCTTCGGGGCGGATAGTGCCTTTCCTGATTTCAATTCGCGCGCGGTCAATCATATAATCGCTGTGCGTTTCAACAATGAAGGACCTCTGATTCTCGCCCGCCAATCTCGCTAGCAAGGAAGAAAGTTCCGCCTGAGCTCTTGGATGCAGGTGGACTTCGGGTTGTTGAAGTAGGAAAAACGGTGTCCCCATCATGTGTCTACGAGAACTCGGCGCGTCAAGAATCTGTACCAGAATCGGCACAATCTGACTCACGCCGTAGCCAACATCAGTGATATTGGAGTTAGGGCCTCTCACCTTAACTTTCAGTTGAAAAGGGCCGCCGGGCGATGCCAAGTTCATGACTTCTATGTTTTGAAACATCCCAGAACGCTTTCCGAATTGAACCAACTTTTGCTGCAAGTCCTCCCATCTCTGTTTTTTTGTAGCTTGTATCAACATTAAGTGCATTGGTACGTCGCCGCCTTCCGGGTCATCAGATACTCTAGTTACATCGTATGTTCGCCCTGGTCGCGAGCGAATCGGCGCTGTACTAAATACTTCTGTACTTCCCAATCTCATCCACCCCGGGGAAATGTTCTCTTCTATAAGATCCCCCTTTGCACTCAGATATTTATTGAATGCTTTTTCCCTCTCTGAATTTTCCTCCGGATGTCCAAAGGCAAAGAGAAATGAAGGCGGTCTATCTCGAAGTTCAGAGAATCCACAGGTCAGATGATACTCATTTTCTTTTTTATCAAATGAAGTCAAACGCATTTTGTACCACGATTCTTCTTCTTTTTCTGCTGCGTTGACAACGACTTTTCCATCAGTAAAATTCAATGTCAGCGATTTGGGAGCAGGTTCAAATTCACCACGTTTTTCGACAAATTCGACGGTGCATTCGACCTCCTCATTCCCAAATTTGAACTTAAACCCTAGCTTAAATGCCTTTTCTTCCTTTTTGCTGTTTCTGACAATATCCGTGAAGGTGCCCATTGAATATGGCTTGCGATTAAAATCTATTCCACGCATATCAAGATCCAGATAATCTGCCAACACCTGGAAACATCCCAATACGGTCGTTTTGCCGGTGCTGTTTTCGCCGATCAAGAAAGTCAAAGGCCGAATCTCAAGATTCTGGCGTTCGGCGAAACAGCGTACCTCTTCTATTGAGAATTGAGTGATGCTCATACCGACACCTCCAAAATCGTTTTCATCTTGTTAACGGGTATGTAATTTACGTTTTTCAATTGCCAAACTCAACTGGTGGAACTAGGAAACGCGCATTGAATCGCGCTACTACGAACTCCATTTCCTGAGGGTCGTTAACCCTTAAAAATAGGCGGTATAGCTTGGAGCGATGTCCGCAACGGAAACTGGTCGGCTCTCGCGGGCGGAGCGTATTGCGGCTAAGGTGCAGCGCACGGCATGCACACCGTCCTCCCCGGAATAACGGGGTGACGTGTCATAGTGGATACAGTCGATAAGGTGATGCACTTGGTTAATATGTCCGCCGCTGTAGTAGCTGATATCCGATTGCCAAACATCGTCGCCTCCCTCGTCAAAGCGGAAGGCGCAGGTTTCCTTACCCTCCCGATGCAAAAGAAGGTGCTGCTGCTCTCCGTTCCACAACAGATTGTGACCGCCCTCTCCCAGCACCTCAATCATCCCGCGCTCGCCGATGACCGTCGTGCTGAAGCCGTGCATGTAGTCGTATTTGCCGTTCAGTCGCTCGGCTCGCATCCAAAGCCCTTGGCAATCGGTGTTCTCATACTTCCACGTGATGATGGGAATATCGACATCGGGGATCGAATAAGGATCGTGGGCAGCGCCGCCGCCCTTCGAATCCGTTCGACAGGTGGCGGTAACGGCGGAGATTTCGGCGATGCGAGTATCTCCCATGAAGTATTCGGCTGTGGCGAAGAAATGCACGGCGTGGTCGAAGATCCATGGATAGTCGCCGCCACCGGATTTTTCGCCATCTACGCGCCAGTTTCGGGCTTCGGGAATTTCTTCAACCACTTCTCTTTCCCGCTCGAACCATGCGCCGTGCCGCTGACGTATCTGGAGGGGGCGCCCAATCTCTCCGGCATCTATCAGTTCGCGCGCTTTCATGTGGGATGTGATAAAGACATACGTTTCACCGACAACGAGTTTAACGCCGTTCCTTTTTACCGCCTCGCAGGCTTCAAGGCCTTCAGCGACGTTCCGACAGAAGGGTTTTTCGCAGTGGACGTGCATCCCGGCTTCGGCGGCTTGTCGGGTCATTGACGGATGCAGAAAGGTCGGCGTGGCAATGTCAACGGTGTTGATTGGCGCTTCCCGCAGCATCTCGTCATAAGAGGTATAGATGTTCTTGATTCCGTATTCCGACGCGAATCGATCTGCTCTGGCTTTATCCAGATCGCAGATGGCAACGACTTCGGCATGGGGATGGCTTACGTAGCCTTTCAAGTGGGAGGCCGCCACCAGCCCTAACCCGACGATGCCAACGTGTACAGATTTCATAGAGTCATTGTTAGGATTTTTGTGGTTGCTCGCTGGATTTTACTTACCACTTTCGACGACCCTGGATGCTGGATCTGTGAAGGGAGTGTCTCTTGCAATGAGCTTAACGGAAATGCCGCGTTAGGGCATTTGAGTGTGACAGTCATTGCAACTAAGAATAGTGGACATTGATTATGAGGTCGACTTTTGTGTGTATTGGTACATGTTGTTATCGTTTATTGGCGTACAACCCATATATGTGGAAATATAGTAAATGTGAATAACTGGATTACCTGTCGCCCCGCTGGGGCTCTGGTGCGGATTGACTCGATGTTGCTATACACCTGCCGCGCCGCTGGCGCTTTCAAAGACTGGTAAGAGTTCTATCAAGACTTTCTATCGCCTTCCTTAATGGTTCTCTCGGTAAGTAAAAATGATTAAGTGTGGGTGTCGATGCGGTTAGAAACCGCACCTACCGGCGTGGTGGAACGGGTTTCTTGTGCCAGTCTTGTAAGCATTAAATACTTAGCGAGAAGACTACTTAATCTGTCAGTTGATCGCAGTGTCCACTCTACAAAATCACCATTGACATCGTACTTTTGTACAAAGTCGAGCTAAGTTTCTGCTCTATCAAGTTCGATAAACAGCGAATCAGCAGTAACGACCAAGTCTTCATCTGTTAAAGGTGGAAAATCAAGGTTGACTGTCCGGCGTATGATTTCAGCGGCAAGTTCGCGCTTTTCTGGTTCTGGGAGTTGGTTAAATGATTCCAGTATACTTTGCGTCACTGTACTCATAAGGAAACCTTTCTCAATCGGTTGTTGATGCAAAATTCCCCTTTTGGATCATGTTGAAAACTTCGAAGAATTTTTCAACTTACGGCAATCTCTTGAATGCCTCCCCACCGTTTAAATACCCGACAAAATCTGATCGTGGACATGTCCAACACTCGGCACGCCATAATTTTTTTAGTGTTCATGGTGTCTCGTGGACTCGGTGTGTTGATAGTGCATACGGAGGAGGTCTAGTCCGAAATCGTCGTCCATGTGCCGCCACACGGTATGAATGTGGTTCGCATTATTCTGCGTGTTGTCGTACTCGGCGAAGAAGAATGCTCCGTGAAGGCGGTAGTAGTGCGGCTTGCCCCGCTCCTCGGCGCCCGCCCACGCAAAATGGACATCGTTCAGGTCGGCATCTCGTAGTTTGCGAATTTCTATGTCGGCTATCTCCTGCGGCAACCTATCGGTATACTCGTGAATCAATTTTACGAGGAGTTCGCGTTGCGGGGTTTCCATCGACTCGGCAGCCAGTCCTTGCACTGCCCCAACTTCAACTTTCAGTTGTTCCCGAGTCAGAATGTCGGGGGGCGCCGTTGCGTTGACAATCGCTTTGTCCCTCTGGTCTGCCTTCATGCTGCCGAGAAGTTGCCGCGCAATATCCTCCTCTGCGGACAAAATGCGTAACCCTTTGTTAGCGCCGTGCCGAACTTCTGCGGGATTGGAGCCGAAAAAGGAGGGATTCGGGGAGATGAATTCCCGATTGATTACCGTGAAGTGGAGTGAAACGTGGTGTCCTTCCGCCCGCCACCCCCACGGTTCATTATTGGTCGGATCTCCGAAAACCGAGAAGAAATACTGCTCCGGGTCGCGCGGAAATCGGGTGTCGCCCTCGGTGCGCTCAATCTCACCGAGTGTCGGCTCCAAGTTGATGATTGCGGTTGCTTTGCGATATCCCTGCTCGCTCAGCCCGCACGCCAGCAGCTTGAAGGCAGCCTTCCGCTGCGCATCATCCATCTCCTTGAGTGGCATGCCTTTGCGTTCCCACAACTCCATTGGGACGAAATGCCAACGTAGCCGTTCAGCGTCGGAAAACGGAAATTCTGCCTTTTTGCGCAGAGCGGGTGTCAGGTTTTCCAGAAAATTCGCGCAGGCATTCGCCATCCGCTCGGCAGTTTCCGAGGCGGGAATGGTCAAGTGGGTGTTCGGGTTATTCTGAGTATGAGTATGTTCGTCCATGTTGATAACCTTTCTCCTTAAAAACAAATGGGATTTAGGCAAGGTCCACTGACAATGTGTCAGCGCAACTCCCGTCGGAGCCCCGAATCGGGCGGTGGGTGTGGAATGCCAGAATGGGAGAGAATCGGATTGCTTTTAGTCATCAGAACCCAGGTCTGTGTTCCTAATGATTGGTGCAAATGCTAGGCACGCATGCCGGTTTCGTGGATAATTCTACGGTTCAGCTACGTTTATCATCGCTTTGACTGAACCTGTCATTTTGTCGAGGGCAGTTTCAAAAGCATCGGGCGTTTGGTTCAGAGCGAAGCGATGTGTGATGAGTTGCGTTGGATTCACTTTTGCCGAAGCGATAAGATCGGCAGCAATCTCGTAGTCGTGTATCCCGTTTTCAGCGCTGTAACATACAGAGAAGATGATTTTGACCTCCTTCTCCAGAGCCTGTTCCAAGTTAATCGGGACGGGGTTGGGAAAGACGCCGGTAACGACGACCTTGCCTTCGGATTTGACGACGCTCACTGCTTGGTCGATGGTCGGAGCGGATCCGCCGACGGTTTCAATAACCGTATCAATAGGTTTCCCATCTGAAATTTCACCTACCTGCTGCACCAAGTCGCCATCTCCTAAGCGGATAATGCCGTCCGCGCCCATCGCCTCCGCCATACGCACCTGAACATCGTACTTGGCTACAATGTAGGTGCGTTTGGCGCCATACACCTTTGCCACTGCAAGGGATAACAGGCCAATTGTTCCTGCGCCCAACACCAACACACTATCACCGGGTTTGATATCGCCGTAACGACAGGCGTGAACTCCGACAGCGACCGGTTCGACCATAGCCCCTTGCTCGTGGGTAAGTGATTCCGGCAGTGGATGAATTCCTAGTCCTTTGACCTCCATATATTCTGCAAAACCACCGCCCCACGGCATGCGAACCTTGTATGGACAGTGAAAGTATGTGCCCCCGCGGCACGATGAACAACTCCCACACGCATAGTGGCGAGTGAGGTCAACGCAGACGCGATCTCCTTCGCGGAATGCTTCAAGTCCATCCCCAACTTCCACGATCTCGCCACTGACTTCGTGTCCGAGCACGGTGGGCTCCGGGTAGGGTCGCACCGCGTACCAGTGCAGATCGGAGCCGCAGACGCCGCTGCGCACGACTTTTATGACCGCAGTCCCTTCCTTTGCGTGTGGTATTTCCGTTTGTTCAACGCGCATATCGCGCGCGCCGTGCATAAACGCCGCCTGCATGCTCATAATCTCAATGCCCTCTCTTGGCAGAAATCCGTGTAAACTGATTGCACCGAACACCTTCGATTGTGTCGCGTTTTTTCTCTTTAGTTTCGCGTGTTCCGTTTCCGTCTGCTCGTTAATTTTACGTTTAGCGGGGATGGAATTATAATCCCATCCCAAAAGACAGTCAAGCAAAAAGCCGAAAGACAGGAGGAAGATCGCATCTGATTCTTGATTGTAGCGGCGTCCTCTGCCTCGCTCTAGACCGGACGTGCAATGAATTGCACTACTACAAACAAAAAAGACGCGCAGCGGAGAGGATAAAAAGGGAAAACGGTGATTGAAGATTACCGAGGGATTTCTATGGGATCTCTATCGCACTCCATACGGTAGGTGCGGTTTCCAACCGCACCCAACACCGCCCATACGGAAACGAGCGCCATGAGTCATCTTCTATGGTAGACCCATCAATGAATGGGTTGGTATTCCCTCGCCCAAGTCTACATGGAGATTAACAGTTTGAGACATTGAAACCGCGTAACTTGCACCCTAAAACGCTTAACTTGATCCCTATGGGGGATGTCTATCGCATTCGCTTATCGCTCGCTTGATCTATCCGCTCAGTTGATCGGTCGCTTGAAGGGATCTCTATCGCACTCCCTATTCGGTCGCTTGAAGGGATCTCTATCGCACTCACTATCCGTTCGCTTGATCGTTGAAAATCCGCAGTAACTATGAGATAATAAATGTAGGATATGAAATGATTTATTCACACAACGCTTAGACTCTCGGAGGAAAAGTCTCATGACATACGGAGCAGGTAGTCATACCTACGAAGTTCAGGAAGACTGGTGGCAATTGCCCGAAGGCTGGAATTTCGGTTGGATTCCAGCTGTTGGCGTGGATTCGCAAGACAGGGTTTATGTCTACAGCCGAAGTGAACACCCCATGGTCGTTTTTGATCGGGAAGGTAACTTTCTCACGTCGTGGGGGGACGCCATTCTTGTCGATGCGCACGGCATTTTCATTGATGCCAAAGATAACATTTATTGTGTTGAGCGAGACGCGCATATTATGCACAAATTCACGTCAGATGGTGAGTTGCTGATGTCAGTCGGCACCCCCGGACAGCCCGGCGCCGAAGGGGAACCGTTCAATCTGCCGACCGACCTCGCGCTAGGTCCGGATGGCGAGATGTTCATCAGTGACGGCTACGGAAACGCGCGTGTTCACAAGTATTCTCCCGACGGAGAGTTGATGATGTCCTGGGGTACGCCGGGGACAGGGCCCGGAGAATTTGACTTGCCGCATTGTGTTCGGGTAGATCCGCGCAACCGTGTGATGGTCGCGGATCGCAGTAACAATCGCATCCAGTTCTTCACACTTGATGGCGAGTACATTCAAGAATGGGGCGGGTTACGGCATCCGGACACCATCTACATTGATGAAGAGGACATCGTTTACATTGTGGAAATGGATCAGCGCCTCACCATTATGACACTTGACGGTGACGTAATTACCCAGTGGGGCAGTGAGCCCGGCAATGAGGTTCCCGGGCTGTTTTTTGCTTGTCCACACGGCGTCTGGTTAGATTCACATGGGGACATGTATGTGAGCGAGGTGCAGGCGGATGGTCGGCTGCAAAAGTTTATCCGGCAGAGGTAAGAAAGACGTGTGATTCGGACTGGCAGATTCTAGCACACGGTCTGGATTTGCCAATCCAGGCCGATCTTGATCATCAAATCAAGATGGAATCCCTGCAGTTAGAGAATGTGTCAAGCAAAGGTGCTAGGACCGTGAAACTTGAAACAGTGTCGAAATGGAAAGGACAAGAAGAGTATGCCTGATGACAACCCAACCGCACGGTGCATAGAGGGCAATCGCTATGAAGCCGAGGTGCCGGATACACTCGATTTGGCTGACAGGATGGCGTTGGCTATCAATGCCCTGACCAACGTTTGGGATCCTGAGTCACGATGGGGTTTGAAATTCATCGTGGATTTCTCCCGTAAACCCGCCGTGCTATTTGTCAACCATTTGATTGATGTCTATCTGAATATTCCGCCGAAATTCGTAGAGGCGTTGGCGTTGTGCCGACTGGCTTCCGGGAATAATGATGAGTTGGATGTTGATGCGGGAGTCATTCAGGCGCAGGTAAACCTCATCGGAACAGATGGACTCACCTATTGTCCCACTGATATTTTCGACACGGTTCCTATGGGATTAGCCCATTTTGCGGAAGGTGAGAGTGATGAGATGACACCTTTCGCCGAGATTTGGGGTGAAGGCAGGCAACTCGTGACAACATCCATACTAGCGCAGGTTGACGACAACCCGCAATGGATTGAGATTGGCAAACGCAAAGTCGATCGCATCTTATCCCTGACACGAGAGAAGGACGATTTCAGGTTTCTCTGGAGAGCTCAATACCATCCCGGACAAAATCCTCCCAGCAATGCCGATGAACCGGGTATGATGCCGGACGAAGGCGGCGGATTATACAGCAAGGAGCATCTGTTCACCACGATATATTCAATAGGTTCAACCGGACACGGTGCCGGGCTATTCTACCGGGTCACGGGTTATGAACCTGCACTGGAGTTGTGTCGTGGATTGGCACGTTGGGCATTAGCCCGCGTTTTTAACGAGGAAGATGGTCGGTATACATTTTGGCATTTTCATCATGGGCTTTACGCCCTGATGGCTGTGTGCGAGTACGGCTATGCCACGGGGGATCGGGAGGTGCTGGAGCGGGTGGATGCGTGCTACCGTTGGGCGCGCGAGATGGGTGATCCGCTCATCGGGTTCTATCCCGAGGTTCAACAGGGAACCGACCGTTACCTAGAAAGGTACGGCAATTCGGTTGAGATCTGCGAGGTCGCCGATATGGTCTGGCTGGCGCTCTACTTGACCCGTGCCGGGTTGGGCGATTACTGGGACGACGTTGATCGGTGGGTTCGTAATGTGTACGCCCAAGGGCAACTCTGTGACCCACACTTGTTTGAACACATCCCGGAGGACTATTACAATACCGAACCGGACAACCGGCTGTACCGGGATACGGCGGATATTCGCGAACGATCTGTCGGATCATTCTTTGGCTGGATGCGCGCCAATGAAGCCCTGACCGTGAATCAAACGCCCGATGGTCCAAAACTGATGGACTCATCCATTATGCACTGCTGCACGGCTAACGGTGCACGAACGTTTTATTGCGTGTGGGATAGCATGGTGAGCAAGACGGGCGATTTGGTGAAGGTGCATCTGTTGCTGAATCGCGCCTCCGAATGGCTCGACATTGACAGCTATCTGCCGGTAGAGGGAAAGGTTGTCCTTCGCATTAAGGATGCACCTGAAGTCGCGGTGCGAGTCCCGGAGTGGTGCCCGCCCAACGCGGTGCAAGTTACCGTTGGGACAGAATCGCGTCGGTCGTTGGTTGAAGGGCGTTATCTTCGCGTCGGTTGGCTGAAACCTGGCGATCAGGTCACGTTAGAGTTTCCGGTGCCGCAACGGGTGGTACATCGGGTGCTAGGGGAAATTCCGTACAAATTGGAGCTGCGCGGTTCAGATGTTGTCTCTATTGATCCAAAGGGGGTAGCTTATCCGCTTTATGAAGATGGCCCATCCGGGAAACAGGTGAAGAGAACACGGTTTATACCTAATTTGAAAGGGATTATCTGGTAATGGGCTGAATTCTGGGGATAGAGGACGTTACCATATGCCTAGATTGGAGAAACAGTTGGTTGTTATACCATCTCCTTAAAATTCAAGTGTATTGATTGCGTGGACCGAGTAAAGAAACTTGTGTGGAGCGGAATAAGGAGCCTTGTCTCCGCGAAAAATCGGCGGGGCAAGATGCCCCGCCTACGGAAAGAGAGAATGATCTGATAAAGACATCATATGCGCTGCTATTCAAACGAAATGGTATTGGTAGCACGCACTGAATTTACGGAGGTGTAAGATGCTAACGGAAGCTCAGAAACATCATTTTGAAACCTTGGGATTTCTCTGTTTGAGGGACTTTTTTCCTGCTGACGAACTGCAGCGGTACACCGATGCATTCGATGAGACCTTGAAAAGAGCCAAGGGTCTCAAGACGCTGGAGACAAACGAAGAGAAGAGGACGATAGGTACCCTCCGGTTCTTCGAGTCGAATCCAGCGGTTTACCACCCACTGCTTGACGGCGATAAACTCAATGAGTTCATTGAGGATTTGCTCGGCGAAGAGTATGTGTTCACGGTTTCAGAGGGCGCCCTTCGCACCAACAACACGAGGTGGCATCATGACGATGTTGCTCCGGAGGGACATCGTCATCTAAAAGTGATTTTCTATCTAGAACCCGTCAGAGCAACAACCGGTTGCCTCTGTGTGCTGCCGGGCAGTCACTTTCTTCCCTACCGGGAACGGATGGAGAAATATGGCGAAGACATTCTGCCTCTCGGGAAGGATGTTCCCGGCATCTATCCGATTGAGACGGATCCCGGCGATCTCCTGGTTTTCAATGTGAAACTTTACCATGCCGCATTCGGCGAGGGAGCGAGACGGCGCGGTGTTTATATCAACTTTATACAAAAGCCTAGAACCGCAGCGGAGGCGGAGTACATAAAGTGGCTCTACCGCAAAGACGGAGGGTATTACACCCCTGAAACGTTCAAAGATGCACCGCCACGTCGGATGCGGATGCTCCAATTTTTGAAGGAGGCATGTTACAATTCGGAATAGAATACTTTGAAGCGGGCAACCTGGATATACTCGGCATCGGGGAAAATTGCGTTATTTCTTGGCAGAAATTGGGGATTATTTTGTGGGTCTGTAGGGGACAGCCCCTGTGCTGTCCCATGAGAAATGCCTATAATCCTGGACGGACAGCCACAGGGGGCTGTCCCTACAATCGGCGGAGCACACCTGAAAACTTGAAAAGCGCAATTCCTGACAGGGCGAGGTATAGGCGTGGCGGATAGGAGTGGAGCGAGTGCAGTGGATTACACCCGTCCGAATACTCTTTCCGTGCTGGGCTATGCGTTTGCTTGAAGGGATCTCTATGGGAGTTCTATCGCCTTCCCTTTTTGGTCAGTTGATCGGTCGCTTGAACCCCCGCTTATAGAGAAAGAGTATGATACGATTAAAAGATCATAAATACACTGTTATTCAAACAAAATGGTATTAGAAGCACGCACTGAATTCACGGAGGTGTAAGATGCTAACGGAAGCCCAGAAACACCATTTTGAAACGTTGGGGTTTCTATGTTTGAGGAACTTTATTCCTGCTGACGAACTGCAGAGGTACACCGATGCATTCGATGAGACATTGAAAAGAGCCAAAGGTCTCAAGACGCTGGAGACAAACGAAGAGACGAGGATGATAAATGCGCTCCGGTTCTTCGAATCCAATCCTGCGGTCTACCATCCACTGCTTGACAGCGATAAACTCAATGAACTCCTTGAGGATTTGCTCGGCGAAGACTATGTTTTTACGGTTTCGCAGGGGGCTATTCGGACCCACAACACGAAGTGGCATCATGACGATATTGCGCCCGAGGGGCATCTTCATTTGAAAGTGATTTTCTATCTGGACCCCGTTCGAGCAACAACCGGCTGCCTCTCCGTGCTGCCGGGGAGCCACTTTCTTCCCTACCGGGAGCGATTGGAGAAATACGGCGAAGACATTCTGCCGCTTGGGAGGGACATTCCCGGGGTCTATCCGATCGAAACGAATCCGGGCGATTTGTTGGCGTTCAATGTGAAACTTTACCATGCGGCATTCGGCGCGGACGTGAGGCGGCGCGGTATTTATCTTAACTATCTGCAAAAGCCGCGAACGACAGAGGAGGCGGAGCACATCAAGTGGCTCTACCGCAAAGACGGGGGCTATTACACACCCGAAACGTTCAAAGATGCCCCGCCACGACGGATGGGGATGCTCCAATTCTTGAAGGAGGCGTGTTACGAGGCGGAATAGGGTGCCTTGGAACAGCCAACCTTAATGGTCGTGGCGAAGTGGACTAGAGCAAAACCAATTATTATTTATACACTGCGGTAGGTTCGGTTTCCTAACCGAACCCGTATTTATTAAATCTTGTAGGTGCGGTTGGAAACCGCACCTACCGGGTTTGATTGAATTCGGTGCGGCTAAAAACCGCATCTACCGAATATGTGTAAATATGAATGGAATTGACTATAGAACTGATAATAAGAATTATAAAGACCGTTTGATGCGATTGGCAAGATATAGTTGTGGAGGACAAAATGGAATATCTCGAATATGGAAAAACAGGGTTAAAGATTTCGCGGCTCTGCTTTGGTGCAGGACGGATTAGGGACACCTGCGATACCTACGAAGCGGGTAGCAAACTGATGTTGAGAGCTTTTGACGAGGGTATTACCTTTTGGGATACTGCCGAGGGTTATGGGACGCAACCCCATCTCGGAGAGGCAGTGCGCCAGGTTCTTCGGCACGAAGTTGTCATTCAAACGAAGAACGGTGCGAAAGACTACGAAAGTGCATCTGCAAGTATTACGCGTTCACTTCGGGAGCTGAAAACGGATTACATAGATGTATTGTTGCTACACGGCATCGCTACGCCCGAAGATCTGGCATCGCGAGAGGGTGCCCTGGACGCATATCGAGACGCAAAGGAAGCTGGCAAAGTCCGAGCTATCGGGTGTTCCACGCATGTCTATACAGGTGCTGTCATGGATGCGGTGATTGACCATCCCGATATCGAGGTTATCCTAGCGACGGCAAATAAGGAAGGCAGGTTGTTAGAGGGCGGTCCCCTCGATCGGCATCTGGATTACCTCCAACGCGCATATGACCTCGGAAAAGGTATCAGTATCATGAAGGTTATTGTCGCGGGGGATATTCCAGAGGCAGATATGCCGGAATGGATTGAGTGGGGTTTCAACCTTGAGACAGCACATGCGATCAATCTCGGTATTACTGAGTATCGCCATATCACATCGGATGTTGGGCTTGCACGTGCGAGTGCGAGACGACGCTTGATACAGCACAAAGCGGCTTAACGTTCAGATGAAACAACTACGCGGCAAACCGCTCAAAGATTTTCTGAAGCAGGCGGAACCGCCACAAAGAGAACTGGTTTTTGTCCTTCAAGACGTGCAAGCCCCCGTCAATGTCGGTTCGGCATTTCGGATAGCAGACGCGTGCGGCGTCTGCGCGAGCGACATTAAGTGTTATACGGGCGCGCCACTTTTCTGGGGTGACAAACACCGTCAGTCGTACATAGAAGCATCCGTTGCCGCTGGACACGAATTTAACGGAGCTGGCAGCCGCTGATGAATTTCAGGATCCCCAATCATACACCATCCCACGTGAATCGTGAGGGACATGTCCCCCTCTCCACTTCACACTTGAGGAGCTTCGACGCCTTTGCAAGCCGAGAGGAAAATGTCGTTCTATCGCGCCCTGATTCTGGGCGCGCTACTGATACCGATCAACCTCTACTGGCTGATGCACGCGGAGTCGCTCCATCCCGCTGTCTACTCTACGCTTTTCACCCTTTTCTATAACGTCACGTTCAGCATCTTTGTGCTGGTGCTTCTGAACGCACTGCTCAAGAAAGCCGCTCCGCAGATTGCTTTCCAACCTAGCGAACTCCTAATTGTGTATGTGATGCTGTCGATTGGCACCGGCATCTTCGGACATGACCTGATGATTGTCATGGTTCCAACGCTGATGTCTTTGTGGGGCGCAACGCCGGAAAACGAGTGGGCAGTCCTGTTCGGACGGCATATCCCTCAATGGCTTACCGTATATGATGAGAGAGCTCTCATCGCCTTCCAGAAGGGGGAAACTACGCTTTACAGTGACAGGAATTTAAGCGCATGGTTACTTCCCGTGGCGTTTTGGAGCGGATTCTTGGTCGTACTCCTCTTCGTTCTGCTGTGCATGAACGCTATCATCAGAAAGCAGTGGACCGAAAATGAGAAATTGTCCTACCCGGTCATCCAGTTGCCGCTAGAACTGGCGAGAGGCGGGACAGGATTGTTGTCAAATCGGGGTCTGTGGGTCGGGTTTATCATCACCGGCGGAATAGATATCATCAACGGCTTGCACGGTCTTTTTCCCATTATTCCCAGTTTCAAAATTGTCTACGACCCTGCGTCGCTGTTCACGGCAAAGCCGTGGAATGCTATTGGCTGGACACCGGTGGCAGTGTACCCTTTCGTGATAGGGTTGGTCTACTTTCTACCGGTGAATCTCTCGTTTTCGGCGTGGTTTTTCCATCTATTCTGGAAGACGGAACTCATCTGTCGGCGTGCGATAGGTGTCTGGGACACGCCAGGACCGTATCGGAGCTATCAGACATCGGGCGCGTGGATGGTACTTACCATCCTCGCATTGTGGGGGTGCCGCAAATACCTGCGACAGGTGCTGGGCTGGGGTATTCGCGGTAACCCCCCGGAAGGAGCCGAGGCGAACGAGCCAATGCGCTACCGAACAGCGCTGGTAGGCATGGTGGCGGGCATTTGTATCTTGGTGTTGGCGATGTACTACACCGGCATGTCGGTGGGGATTGCCGCTCTTTTTCTTCTGATCTATTTTCTCTACATGATTGCGATTGCCCGCATCCGCGCCGAGACCGGACCGCCGGCGCACGACGCCGAGTGGATAGGTCCCGAACAACTCATTCTAAATGGACTCGGGGCACGCCGCACGGGTGCACGTAATATCGCGTTGTTCACCAGGCTCTATTGGATGAGCCGGGCGTATCGGTCCCATCCGGTCGGTCATCAGCTTGAAGGTTTCAAACTTGCCCAGACTGTGGGGGCTTCGAGTCGAAAGTTTCTGGCGGCGATGATTGTCGCTTCCATTATCGGAACAGTCGCGGGTTTCTGGGCGTACACGGACGCTATGTATCGTCACGGCACAGGAACCCGATACAATCTAGGAACGGAAGCGCTTCGGCGCCTCGAAGTGTGGTTGCAAAACCCGGGCGAGGGGAACGATCGCATGCTTCGAGAGGTCGGAGTGGGAGCTGGCATCACGGTACTGTTTACAGTGCTGCATCATCGGTTTGTCGCGTTTCCGTTTCATCCAGTTGGATACGCGGTGGCTTGCGGTTGGGTGATGAGCGCCATGTGGTTTTCGGTCTTTCTTGCGTGGTTAGTGAAGTGGGTGATACTTAAATTCGGGGGCATTCGCCTCTATCGCAAGATGGTGCCGTTTTTCTTGGGGGTGATTTTGGGACAGCATGTCCTCGGTGGTTTATGGACAATCATACGTGAGATTGTCGGGGGATACGGGTATCGTTTTTTTCCTTAGTCCGCGAACTCTCGTGTAGCGTATTAATACAGTCAGGAACGTCCAAAATTGTAAAAGGCTGTAATAGCCAAGTAGATGGCAGGCACTGATGCCCGCATCTCGTCAGAGAGGAGATCTGCGGTTCAATGATTGCCAAATCCAAGCCTTAACCGATGGATTCCTCAATCCGCGGGAGCGGTAGAGTGCGTAAACCATCTCGTTGACCCATACAGAAAGGTATGAAAAGTATGAAATTACCTAGGATCGCAAAACGATGTTCAACCCAACCTACGCGCCGTCTTCCATCCTTCCAATGCTCCATTCTTCCACGCACTTTCTGCGTTAATCCGCGTCCCTTCCTTCCCTTCTTCCAATCTTCCCGTTTTTACGTGTTCCCCGTAAGTTGGTGAAGTTTCCGCAACTGCTCGTTGTCCGCGATGACGATGAGCGCATCGCCCTGATCCAGTTGCAAATCGGCAGCAGGGTTATAGACAAATCTGCCCTCGCGGCTTCGGACCGCGACAGTAACCAACCCCGTCTGATCCGGAATCTGCGCTTCGCTGAGAGTTAATCCAATCAACTGCGAGTCCTTTCGGATGACGGACTGGGTGAATCGCGTGGTTCTCTGGTCTTTAATCATAATATCCAAGAAATCCACAACATCGGGTCGCATGACACGCGCCGCCAATCGCACGCCGCCAATCTGATCTGCAAGGACAACATCTGCCGCCCCCGCCTTCAATAGTTTAGAGGGTGAATTGTCCTCGATAGCCTTTGACACAACGCACAACTGCGGATTCAACTGCTTTGCCGATAAAACGGTGAACAGGTTATCCTGATCCCTTGAGAGACTGGAGATTAACCCGCGCGCGCGCTCAATTCCGGCGCGAGTGAGCACTTCATCGTCCGTTGCATCACCGGCGACATACAGGAAATTTCTGGTCTCTAGCAGATGTTCAATTCGAGATTCTTCACGCTCAATGGCGACGAAATCGACCTCCATCTGAAGTAACTCATCAAGCGAATGGATGCCCGTGTCACCCAACCCGCAGATAATGTAGTGATTTGACAATTTATCAATGGCTTTTATCATCTTTCGTCTCCGATAAATCTTTTGGAATTGTCCTTCGATAATAAAGGCGGTTGAGGCGTTGATGCTATAGACAAACACACCGAATCCCCCAAGTAGCAGAAAGACGGTGAAAACCTTGCCGGCACTGGACATGTTTTCATCCTCATATCCGACAGTGGTCAGTGTGATAACTGTCATATAAACGGCGTCGAACAGTGACCACCCTTCCTCCGTGTTATCCCGCTCGATAATCGTGTAACCGACGACTCCCATGATGAAAATGGAGATCAGGGAGGTCAGTGCGATAATTATGTTTCGTTTGTACGTCAAAACCGCCTCCTCAACAGCACATACCTAATCCAATGGCTGGGCAAATGCGTTTCGAATCCAGAGTAGTAGAGGGCGAAGATTGGCTAGAGGAATTCAGAGATGATTCTCGTCGTTGAATACGGAGATTGTCACTTGATGTGGCAAACCTGAAGACGATAGCGCCAACAATCCTTAGAAGGATGTTACGTGGCACCCGAACAACGCCGTGGGAAGAACCGATTCGAGGTTTTCATGGAGGGAGATGATGCATCATGTTGTGGACAGGATGAAACCCGTGCCTATCTCTACACCGTGCCACTATGCTACAGTCATTTGGGTTTAGTCGGCTAACCTCCTTGAACTGCGCGGATAATTTCGATTTCGCTGGTAGGAGGTATCTCCAGTTGCTCCCAGCGCTTTCTTGGAATCACCTCTAGGTCAAGCGCAATGGCAATCCCCGGCTGCGCCGGATCAATCTGCAAATCCAAAAGCAGTTGCTGCAGAGTTAAGCCCTGCTGTACAGTTTTGGTTTCGCCATTGATTCGTATATCCATTGGTTACTTCCTTCAGGCTGACCGACTAACGGATTGGTGGAATCGTGACAACTGAAACGGCGCTATGACTTCGGAGAGATGTCCCGTCAAAATGAGAGAAGAGATTTCGCGCGCGGTGACCGGTGTGAGCAGGATACCGTTTCGGTAGTGTCCGGTAGCCATTATCAGGTTTTCAACAGAAGTTTTGCCAAGAATTGGCGCATTGTCCCGACTGCCGGGCCGCAGACCCGCCCATGTCTCCAATACCGGGAGGTCATATATCCCCGGCATCGCTTCCCATGCACTTCGGAGTAGCTCAAACAAGCCCCCTGCGGTGAGTTGTGTATCAAAGCCCATCTCCTCGCTGGTCGCACCCACAATGAGACGTCCGTTGGCTTTCGGCACAAGATAGGCATTTGTGTTGTACTTGGCTCGTGGTGTGCGGATAACTTTTTGTGGCGCGATACCCGCTTCCATCTGCAACGCCAGCATTTGTCCTTTGACAGGACGAACAGGTGGTTTCATGGTTTCCGGGATGCCGTCGATTTCGGCAGACCAACATCCAGCGGCGAGAACGGTTAGGTCAGCTCCGTGGAGTTTATCTTGTGTCCAAACCCCTTTTGCCCTTCCGTTTTGCACCTCAATCTTTTTTACAGGTGCGTTCTCGCATAGCGTCCCGCCCGCCTTCTGAAACGCGGCAATCAGCGCGCTCACCATCATGCGATTATCAACCTGATGATCGTCGGCACAAGAGATAGCGGCAGTAATTTTCGGGGATAAAAGCGGCTCAACATCACGTGCGTCGGCGCCTGTCAGCCACTCTGCCTTGAGTCCCAAGAGCCTCTGGGAATCGTAGAAGTGTTGGAGCAGACTAGCGTCATCCCGATCGACGCCCACGATGAGCGTCCCCTCTCGGCGATATCCCACTGACATCTGGCTATCAATTTCTAGTTCCCGCACCCACTCCGGGTACAACCGAAGGCTATCGCGGCCAAGTTCAAGTAGCTCCTGCTCCTCAAAGTGGACTTCGGCGATGGGTGCAAGCATACCGGCAGCCGCCCACGACGCCGCACGTCCGGCATTGTCACGTTCGTAGATAGTAACCGCACATCCTGATTTCGCAAGCTGCCAGCCGATCCCAAGCCCGATTATCCCGCCGCCGATGATGATGACGCGCTCTTTTGAACCTCGCATAAATACCAATTAAGCAAGTCTTCAGTTTAATGTCTATCTTCTAACGTCACTGGGCAGAATGCCAAATTATCCAATCTGCTACCCGGTCCGGTAGGTCGGGCTTCCAGCCCGACCAATCAACTTTCAGGCGAAACACAAACTTGACCGATAGGAACTAGAACGATATAAGAACATACCCCTTCCACCCTTCCAGTCTTCCAGTCTTTGATGTTCAATCCGCAGCTTGTTCTTCAGAAGCGGGTTGATAGACTTCTGCGCCCAGTTGGTTAAATTCTTCGCTCTTTTCCTCCATGCCGGCGGTAAGCGCCTGCTCGTCGGTCATGCCCTTTTCTTGAGCGTATTTACGCACATCTTCCGTAATCTTCATTGAGCAGAAGTGGGGACCGCACATTGAGCAGAAGTGCACCGTCTTCGCGGAATCGCTTGGCAGAGTTTCATCATGGTACTCGCGCGCCGTATCCGGGTCAAGACTCAAGTTGAATTGATCTTCCCACCGGAACTCGAACCGCGCTTTTGAAAGCACATTATCTCGCTCCTGCGCGCCGGGGTGCCCCTTGGCGAGGTCGGCGGCATGTGCCGCAATTTTGTAGGCGATGACCCCTTCTTTAACATCATCCCGATTCGGCAAACCAAGGTGCTCTTTTGGCGTCACATAGCAGAGCATCGCGCAGCCAAACCAACCAATCATTGCGGCGCCAATTCCGCTTGTGATGTGGTCGTAACCCGGGGCGATGTCGGTTGTTAGCGGACCAAGCGTATAAAACGGCGCCTCATCACAGTGCTTGAGTTGCAGATCCATGTTCTCCTTGATCAGGTGCATTGGAATATGCCCGGGACCTTCAATCATGACTTGACAATCGTGTTCCCAAGCGATTTGCGTGAGTTCACCCAACGTCTCCAATTCGGCAAATTGCGCTTCGTCGTTGGCGTCGGCGATTGCACCCGGACGCAACCCATCTCCAAGTGAGAAGGAAACATCGTAAGTCTTCATAATCTCGCAGATTTCATTGAAATTGGTGTAGAGAAAACTTTCCCGATGATGGGATAGACACCACTTTGCCATGATGCTTCCACCGCGTGACACAATACCGCACGATCGGTTCGCTGTTAGTGGGATGTAGGGAAGGCGAACGCCGGCGTGAATCGTAAAATAATCAACCCCCTGTTCCGCTTGCTCAATGAGGGTATCTCGATACACGTCCCATGTCAGTTCTTCTGCCTTGCCACCGACCTTTTCAAGCGCCTGATAGATTGGCACCGTGCCGATGGGAACAGGCGAATTGCGTAGAATCCATTCGCGGGTCTCATGGATATTTTTCCCCGTTGATAGATCCATGACCGTGTCCGTTCCCCACTTGGTCGCCCACCGCATTTTTTCAACCTCTTCTTCAATCGAAGATGCGACCGCCGAGTTTCCGATATTTGCGTTGATTTTCACGAGGAAATTCCTGCCAATAATCATCGGTTCAGATTCGGGATGATTGATGTTGGCGGGGATAATGGCACGGCCGCGGGCGACCTCATCGCGCACAAATTCAGGTGTGATATGATCGGGTAGCGGAGCGCCGAACGACTCGCCGGGATGCTGATGGTTCAGTGCGTTTCGCGTCCGATAATCGCCATCCACTGCCTCAAAGGCTTTCTGCCGACCCAAGTTCTCGCGGATAGCGATAAATTCCATCTCTGGTGTAACGATGCCACGTCTAGCATAGTGCATCTGTGTCACGTTGCCGCCAGCTTTAGCGCGAAGAGGGTTCCGCTTTAACCCCGGAAAATACTCCAATCCACCCTTCTCCTTTTCACGGGTGCTCGCATATTGCGCATGGCCTTTCGTCAGATAACCGTTATCCTGAGGTTGAATTTTGCGCCCGTCGTATGCTTCGACATCGCGTCGTGCAAGGATCCAATCACTCCGCAGCGGAGTCAACCCTGATCGGACGTCGCCCTGCGGCGCATCATCTCCCCACGCACCGCTGGTATCATATACCCGCACCGACTCATTTGTTTCCGTCTTTCCGTCAGCCAACTGGGTGGGACGGAGTGTGATTTCACGGAAGGGAACACGTATATCCTTGTGCGTGGTACCATTAACGTAGACCTTTTCGCTATTAGGAAAAAATCCGTTCTTGTTTTCCACCGGTTCTTTTGGACTCATGGTGTTAACCTCCTAACTAAGGCTTGGCATGCAAAAGCCGTCTCGATCCATTTTGGGCTCAAAGAACTTGAGCCCAATCAAAAATTTCCAAATATCTGATTCCACAATCACAAAAAAAGCCGCCCCCAGCTAAGGAAAGCGGCTTGTTGAAACGAAAACCCAATATGAAGAGGTACAAAGGGCTTCGATTTCGTCAACTTGTGTCTTCCTACGCTGGTATAACCCAGGTCAGGTTCAAAGGGTGTGTTCTCAGCTCTTGAATTGGCTCAAAAGCACCCCCAACGGTTGTGCATTAACTTTTCAAAAATCAAATGTGACTTCTTAGCTCCAGGCTACGTTTTTGCTCCCATGTTATCACGCAATAGAGGCAAGCGTCTGACATCTGCTTGACCATCACAAAAAACTCAAAAAAGTGCCTCCAGTTCTTCTAATTTTGCTACTGGGGAAAACTCACAAAATGCAACGGACTATCGCAATATACGTGCTATTTCTTCTCGGCATGTTGTAAAAGGTGCGCTTTGTAGTCTTTATTTAGCTCCCTGATCTCCGATCGGATTTCACGCGTTCTTTCATCAATTCTCTCGTGAATAGTGTGAGTGTTTACTTCAATCTTGTCCGTGAACTTTGCGATTTCCGTATGGAAATTACCCGTGAGCTTTGCGATTTCCGAATGGAAATTATCCGTGAGTTTTGCGATTTCCGAATGGAAATTACCCGTGAACTCTGCGATTTCCGTTTGGAAAACCTGGGAGTTGGCATCCACCTTATCAGCGAGTTTCACGATTTCCGATCGCATCTGGCGCATATCCTCGCGAATTTCCTTAGTGACGGCAAGGGTTAAATCAATCCCCTGGTTTATCTGCTTTTGGAGATTATCATCGCCCCTATTGACATCCGCTTTACTCGGAAAACGCCATCCCAACAAGAATATCGTGATCCCGACGCCTAACACAGTAACGAGCGGCGACCATTCTTTCAGCTCTCCTAGCAAACCTTCCACTGTTCAAGTCTCCGATTATTGTTCATCTTCTATTGACACGTCCTCGCTAGAGCATCTTCTTGCCTGCCCACGTTGTGCCCGATGCGATTCCGACTTACGGGGCACGTTTATCCGTCCGAGAAGCGTTCCCTCGCGTGCTTGCAAACTATTCGGCACCCGATTTGTAATTGCGCGATAATCCGCCGACTGACGGGAAGCGTGGTTTCAACCCAATTATGCTCGCATGTCTCCCTACCACTTTAAATCTAAGAGCTTGTTTGAAAAGTACAGTTTGTAGGGTGTGCACTGCGCACCAGCCTCTAAAAGCCCCAGCGGGGATCAAGCGAGTGAACAACGAGTGCGATAGGGATCCCACAGGTATGTAGCAGCCAACAATGAAAACATGAAAAAACTTTCTCAAAATTCTCAAAATGGCTTTGCCACCGATTATTCAAACAAATTCTAAGTGAAATGGATTTTACAGTAACTGTAAGCCAAAAGTCAAGAAAAATCGTTATTTTAACTTGACGACATTTTCAGTGAGATGATACCATTTCGGACTGTTGGACTCTCGACTTCCGTTGTCGTGCCAATGGATAGCTACTCAAACATGAACGACATAAATGTCACATCTAAACTTCATTAGTTGAAATCGTGTAGGAGCCAATCGACATGATTGAAGTCAAGAACCTTACCAAACGCTATGGTCCAACTGTTGCCGTAGACAATGTGTCTTTTAATGCCAAAGCAGGAGAGGTATTGGGTTTTCTTGGACCAAACGGTGCGGGCAAGACAACGACCATGCGTGTGCTGACCTGTTATCTTTCCGCCGATGAAGGGAGCGCCACGGTTGACGGGTATGACGTGTTTGAACACTCTGTTGAAGTCCGAAAAAGAATTGGTTATTTGCCTGAAAGCGCCCCACTGTATTCGGATATGGGCGTGATAGACTATCTCAAGTTCATCGCGCAGGTGCGTGACATTCCCAAGAGCCAGCGGCAGCAACGGACGAAAGGCGTCATAGATATTTGCGGTCTTGAAAGCGTTATCCACAAGGACGTAGGTGAGCTTTCGAGAGGATATCGTCAACGATTGGGTTTAGCGCAGAGCCTCATTCATGATCCGCCAATCCTTATCTTGGACGAGCCGACTTCTGGCTTGGATCCCAGTCAGATTATTGAGATTCGCAACCTTATTAAAGAAGTTGGCAAAGAGAAGATGATTATCTTTAGTACGCACATTCTGCCCGAAGTTTCGGCGACGTGCAGTCGAATTCTGATTATCAATGATGGGAGGATTGTTGCCAACGGTAGCCCGAAGAGTCTGACAGATCGAGCGAAAGGGGGAGAGGTGGTGGACATCACCATTCGGGGACCTGCGGAGGATATTGAAACAAAACTCCGCGATCTGAATTTCGTTAACGAGTTTAGCCGCGTGAATACGGTTGATGGATTGTTCAGCTACCGGATCGCATCTGAGAAGGGAAAGAACGCTGCCGAGGAGTTGTTCCAATTTGTAGCTCAGAACGGTTGGAGTTTAACGGAGTTGCGCCAAGAATCGGTCAGCTTAGAAGATGTGTTCCTAGAATTAACAGGTGATTCTGTTAACAAGGAGGTGGCAGCTTAACGGGTTATGAACAACATTGCGGCAATTTTTAAGAAAGAATTCAAGAGCTACTTTAACTCGCCAATCGCGTATATCTTCATCACATTCTTCCTGGCACTTTCCGCATGGTTTTTCTTTCGCGGATTCTTCATCATTAGCCAGGCGAACATGCGTGGTTTCTTTACTGTTATGCCTTGGTTATACCTCTTTTTTGTCCCCGCAGTGACGATGAAACTGTGGGCAGAGGAGCGCAAACTTGGCACGGTCGAGATCCTGATGACTTTACCGATAAAGGACTACGAGGTAATCCTCGGGAAATACCTCGCGAGTTTTGCGTTACTGGGTGTAACCATACTTTTATCTCTTTCGCTTCCTATTGCGGTAGCGTCACTCGGCGATCCCGACGGTGGCCCCATCGTTGGAGGATACATTGGCTTGCTACTGATGGGAGCGGCTTACCTTTCAATTGGGCTGTTCGCGTCCACATTGACCGAGAATCAGATTGTCAGTTTCATTGTAGGAATTGGATTATGTTTTGTCCTTCTCATCATCGGTGAGGACATTGTATTGTTCAACATACACAGTCCGTGGTTAGCTTCGTTTTTAAGCTATCTTGGGTTGGGCACCCATTTTGGTAGTCTCCTTCGGGGTGTAATTGATTCTCGGGATTTGATCTACTATTTTTCGTTGATTGGTTTTTTCCTCTATCTAAGTGCTTTAAGAGTTCAAATGCAGAAAGTGGGGTAGATTATGGCAAAGAAAACATTGATACATGGCAGTAATGCCCTAGCTTTTGCGCTCGTCATTCTTCTGATTCTTGCGGTTATAAACTTCCTTTCGTACCGTCGCTTTGTTCGGGCAGACCTTACGGAAGACAAACGGTATACCATTTCGGGTTCGACAAAAAACGTCCTGAAACGTTTGGACGATGTCGTAACGATAAATGCCTATTACTCGCGGGAGCCGGCGCAAGTAGCCGAGAGGCGCCGCAAAGTGCGTGATGTGCTTGACGAATACCGAGCCTTTTCAAATCAGTTGCAAATTAATTTCATAGACCCCGCCGGTTTCGATGAAGGCGAGAAACAGGAACTGAGATTTAGGCGAATTGCCGAACTGCAGGTTAATGTTATTCAGAAGGACAAGGCCGAGGTCGCAAATGTCTATATGAGTGTTGCGGTGGCTTATGGAGGCAAAGAGGAGGTGCTACCTGTAGTTGAGGACACGTCTACGCTTGAATACGATCTGACTTCCGCCATTCTGAAAGTGACAGCCAAGCAAGCCAAGACCGTTGGGTTTTTGACAGGGCATGAAGAGTTGGATATTGACAACCAAAACTTTGCGGGGTTGCGAGGGCAACTGGATAAGAACCAAAATGGGCAGTACAATGTCAGAAAGGTCACGATCGAAGGCGGAGAGGGGATTGATCTAAATATCTCGACATTAGTCATCGCAGGTCCCGAAAGCGTATTGACCGAGCGTGAAAAATATGAAATTGACCAACACATCATGCGTGGGGGGCGAGCAGTATTCCTAATTGACTCGATTCGTACACAAGAGGCTTCCTTACAAGCATCTCCGTTGTCAACCGGATTGAACGATCTGCTGGAGCACTACGGCGTGAAACTTGGCAATAACCTTGTGCTCGATCGGTCAAGCGAGATGACCCAATTCCGTACGGGGCGAGGTATCACGATTCAACAATATATGTACTTCATAGCAGTGCTCAATCGGTACGGATACGGCTTGGCTGAAAGTTCTGAGGGGTTATCCAGTGAACACATTATCACAAGTGAGCTGGAAAAGTTAGTTCTTCCTTGGGCAAGTTCGCTTGAACTGTTACCAATAGAAGGGGATTCTATCCAAGCGACGGCGTTAGCGAAAACGAGTAACTTTGCTTGGACAACCCAAAGTCCGTACAACCTGGATCCCAGCGTCCCTACCAACCAGTTCGATTCGTCCGGATCTGCGTCCAACGCCTACACCGTGGCGGCAGCATTGTCAGGTGTCTTCAAGAGTTTTTATGCCGGTAAGGAAATTCCGCCGGTCGACCTTGATGAATCAGAGGCGGATGAGACGCCAAAGTCGGCGGCTGATGATCGGCAGACGAAAACAGAAAGTGAACCAACGCAAATTATTGTCGTGGGGAACTCAAAATTCTTGGAGCAGGGCCGCCCGGACGGACAGCTCTTTTTCCTCAATGCGGTAGATTGGCTCACGCTTGGGGAGGATTTAATCAGCATCAGATCGCACGCTATCACGGAGCGACCGTTGAGGGAAGTTTCGGAAAGTGAAAAAACGTTCATTCGGTTTATCTGTGTATTTGGCATTCCGTTGATTGTAGTGGCATTTGGACTACTTCGATACTTCTTGCGAAGGAGGGCAAAGCGGTTGGTTGAAACTTACGGAACCGCGTAAATCGGAAAATGAAAACAAAACAACTTCTAATCTTGCTCGGTATACTTGTCGTTTTAGTCGTAATTGTAGGGCTTGTTGAGAACCCGTTCGCCAAGAGCGAATATGCAAAAAAGATGGAAGCGGCTACACCGCTGTTCCCCAACTTCGATAAAGAGAGCGTTGTGAAGATTGAAATTACTGCGTCTGGCGAAACAACAACGCTCGCGAAGGAAAACAATCAGTGGATGGTGGCGTCAATGGAAAATTATCCCGCCGATGCAGATGGTGTTGACGACGTTCTGGACAAGGTAACTGAACTCAAAACAACTGGGTTAGTGTCCGGCAATCCGGAGAAACAGGCACAGTTTGAAGTAGATAGCTCTGGTGCCGAGGCAAAACTGCTAGACGCCAACGGCAATGTACGTGCCCATCTCTTTCTTGGAAAAACGACGCCCGGCTACTTGAGTAGCTACGTCCGCGCGGCGGATTCCAACAATGTCTATGTCGGCAAGGGAAATCTTAAGGCTACTTTTGACAAGGGAACTCGGACGTGGAGGGACCGCACAATCTTCAGTTTCAATAAAGGCGATGTTACCCACCTCACCATTAAGTCAGAGACGGAAGAGATGGAACTTGGGGTGGATGCGGATAGCAAATGGCAGATGACCAAGCCGGAGGCATTTCCCGCCCAACAGACGGAACTTGATTCCCTGTTGGACAGCTTAAGTGCGCTGGATGCGGACGATTTCGCAGAGGCGAAAGACCTGTCGGAGTATGAGCTTGATGCCCCGAGCTCATCGGTATCGGCAAGGTTGAATGACGGTTCAACTAGACTCCTCCTAATTGGAAAAGAGGAGAGCGGAAAGCATTATGTGAAGCGCGAGGACAAAGAGCCGGTCTTCATGCTCTACACATACAAAATCAATCAACTCCTGAAGAAATCGGAAGATCTGAAAGACGACACCCCCGTTGCGGAAGATGAAGAAACCCAATCAGAGGAAAGCGAATCGGGTGAAGGGGAGTAGAAGAAGGAAGGTTGGAAGACTGGAAGGGGATGCAGCGTAGGTTGGGTTGAACGGTAAAAAGTGAATGTTTATCTCAGCCCCAATAGAACCTCCGCTTTTCCGGTAGACGGTCGTGTTAGATATCTCTCGTGAAACCCAACACTTCATTCGGATCGACGCACTCGTGATAAAGAGTTGGGTTTCGCTCGTATTTCGGAGGATTCAAGAAGAATACCCATCAAGGTTTCCTCGCTTCCGTGTGCGTTTGATTTTGTTTTTCGTTCAACCCAACCTACGCACCATCGCCACGTTCTCAACATCCGTTAACCGCGATTCAGTCTGCCATCCTTCCAATCTTCCATGCCATGCCCCCTTGCAATTGTTCAGTCTCATCATTCGGAGTTGTTATTACTTGTATTTGTCCTCTTCCTCCCTTCCAGTCTTCCATCCTTCCATTCCCTACTCGATCAGCCGTTCCGCAGTCAAATAATAAGCCCCTGCAAGTCGATTCCCCTCCTCGTTGTACCACCAACTCTTCACCTGCGTAGCGCCACGGGAGAGTGCCAGGCGGAATGTGACGTGGGTTGCTCCTTCCGGGACACGTTGTGTCTGCTCCTCGTCCCCCGCTCGCAACCAAGCCGACCACACCGGCAACGCCGCACCCTCAGGCAATGTTCCGTCAAAGCCCTGCATGACCGGCGCCGATGCGGCAATGCCCAACCCCGATTCCTCGGGCCACCGCCGTAATGTGAGGTCGTAGAGTCCGGCCTGTGCCACCTCCACATGCCATGTGCCGCTGTCCATGACGCAACCGCGGATATTCTGTTGGTTGTCCGCATAAACTCCCGCCCAATCGCAACTGCACAGACGGACGGGGTTCTCGCAATCTGAGCCTATGACATTCGGTTGGTACAACTCCAAGTTATCGCCAACCTCTTCCCACCACCGCTCGTAATAATCTTGCATATGACCGACCACATCCGAGTTTGACGCAGCCACCTCCCGATTTTGCCCCATATCGGTAGATATATCGTAGAGTTCAGTACCATGCACAAGTCGCCACGTATTCCAGAGCACAGCCGCGCCGTTCTTTCCCGTGTGTCCGTTAGTACCTTCGCTCGCGTGTCCATATTGAACGACAGCCATCCGCTCCGATGGTGGTTCCGTATCTTCCCGCAGTGTGTTCGCAAGGGACACCCCATCGAACGTCAGTCCGTCGTCAACGCGCAAGCCGCACAGGTCAATTAAGGTCGGCAGCACATCTGTGCTCCGAGTCAGACCACGAACGTCTCTCCCTCCGCCGACTCCGCCATTTGGCCAACGTACAAAGAATGGCACACGGTGTCCGCCGTCGTAGAGCGACGTTTTTCTCCCGCGCATTCCTGCATTGAACACGTTCTGACCGGTGGCAGTGCCGTTATCCGTCATGAAAATCAGGATGGTGTTCTCGCGTAAACCCGTCTCTTGCAGGAACGAATCGAGACGTCCCATGTTCTCATCAATGTTTGAAATCATCCCGAAAAAACTTGCCTCGTTTCGTGTAACTTCACCAAGATACGGCTGCCTGTATTGATTCGGTACCCACAGCGGTGTATGCGGAGCGTTCGTCGCAATATACGTGACGGAAGGATCTCCTTGCTGATGACACTGCCTCATCCAAGCTACAGCCTGGTCGAACCAGACATCCGTGCAGTAGCCCCGATACTGCTTGATTTCGTCCCGGTGACGATAATGGTCATCGAAGTAATCATTCCCGAAGTAGTCGGGAGCGGACGTAATTCCCCAGGCAGGATGATACACGGTCTCGTGGAAACCTCGGTCCTGAGGTCTGTAGGGATAGTTGTCGCCCAAGTGCCATTTGCCAAAGTGTCCCGTATGATAACCGTTTGCGGCAAAAATATCTGCCATCGTGGGCAGATCGCGGCGCAATAAAGTGCGTCCCAAACAAACGAATGTTGCTCCATTGTATAACGCATCACGCCCGGTCAGCAGTTCGCCACGGGTCGGAGTACACATTGGGGCGACGTGGAAATCGGTGAAACGCACACTCTCATCATGCAATCGATCTATGCACGGTGTACGCAGCACGGGATTGCCTAGACAGGAAAGATCGCCGTAGCCTTGGTCATCAGTCAAAACAAAAACGACGTTGGGTTGCGACATAAGCAACATTCAAGAATAAACTTACATTCGAATCCAGGTCCGAATCGCTCCTGCTTGATTGACAAATCCAGCAGGTCTTTATCTAACTACTCAGTTTGACTTTGTATATTTGTAGGGTGAGATCAAAGGCGTGAATAGCGATCAAGCGACTGAACAAGGAGTGCGATAGTAATTCCCATGCGATAGAGGTCCCCTGCCCACCAGCCTCTAAAGTTCCCGAGTGGGCTGGAGGCATAGAAACTCGTCCACCGCTGTCCTTCGGCCGCAAGCCGATCTAGGTTGGGTGTTCGAATGACTAGGTGCCCTTGGCAGGATAGATCGCCGCTGAGAATAATGACGATGTTGGGCCGGGATGGCATGGGTTATCTGTCTTGTGGATTGATCGCAATAGCCCTTAAACACCAATCCGTAAGGAACGCAGATCTGCGTCTTCTACAATTTTAAGAGTGTGTCAATCGGTGTCTGGCGCCCAGATACGGCTTTCTCGCGCTTCGAAAAACCCTTGGTTGGTGGACTTCAGTTTCCAGATTTCGACTTGCCGAATTGTTGTCGGGTCACCGTAAGTGTAGGCGCATAGACCGTTGGCAGACTGGTAGTCCATGTGGGCGCCCACGACAGCTTGCCGGTCATTGGCGAAGACTTCAACAAGGTATTTGTCGATGAAGATGCGCAATTCAACGTCTTCGCCTTCGGGCAGATTGGCTACCGCAAACGGCGCCTCCGTTGTGCCGATGCGCAGAGTGTTCGTCTCTGGATGAATCAGAATAGGCAACCCCTCGTGGTCTTCATCTGCAAAAAGTTGGAAGCCGAAGCGCTTGCGCACTGCCTGCTCTCTATCAATCGTAATTCTCAACTCAAGGGCATCGCCGTCAAGATCAGCAATGCGTGCGGTAGCAGTACCACTGTGCGCTCGCTCCGGTGGCGTTACCGTGAGATTTCTGAGGATGGTCGGGGCGAATCGAAGTGTTTCGAGTTCGCGCAAAGGGCGGATATGGAGGTTATAGTCTTCTGCCAAACTCAGTTCACGTGGGAGGGACTGGATTGTCCTTTCATGAATCTCATCATTCAGCGTGACAAGCCAAGCCCACATGACCCGACGGCCATCTGGGGTGAGCACACTTTCCGGGGCAAAGAAGTCGCGGTATTCCGTTTCGTAAATGGATTGGTCGAGACGTCGCCAGTTCATTCGTCCGTGTGTTTCGGGAACGAACTGCTCATTTTCCGCGTCCCAGTCGCCGAGGTAGTAGCGACAGCCGAAAGGATGGCTGATACACAGCAGCATCCACTTGTCTCCGAGGCGGAAAAAATTGGGGCAAGAAATGTCTTCACCAATCGCGGCATCCGGCAGCTCGTGTCTCAGGAAATCACCAACATACGTCCAATGCCGCAAATCTTGCGACCTGCTGAGGGGCTGGTGCCTACCGCCGGAGATAGCGTAATAGGTATCGCCGATGAGGAAACAGTCAGGATCCCAGTGCCGCATTTCCGCATCAGTTCCATCTGTTGTTTTCGGTTCGACCGGGAACGGTTTTTCCCACGCGGATAGATTTCTGTCTTTGGCAATAGCTATGTGATTGCGTTGAGAGGCTTGACCGTGGTAGATGGCGGCAGCTTGTCCTTCTTTTGTGATGAAACCGGTGCCGCTGTACATGCCGTGACCTGTGAAAGACGGTTGGAGCTTTGTTGTTTGCCAACTCCAATTTAGCATGTCCGGACTGGTGACATGGACAAAGCAGAATGACCGATTACCCCGCCAAGTCTGTCTCAGGATATAGTGCAGGTGAAAGGTGCCATCCAGATAGAATGCGGGGTTGGGATCGCCGGGCGCACTGTCGCCACCGGGATGCATGAGGTGGTAGTTGAGCGCCATTTCGTTTGATACGGGTACTTCAATGTTGTGCTGATTCATTGGTAAATAAGGTGCAATTTCCTGGCTAGTACACGTTGGCGGAAATAATTAAGTGAATTAAACGGTTAAGGGGTGCCCTTTGTACGTCCACTAAACTGTGCCTTAACTGACGGTGCGATTAGGAAATCGCACCTACCGTAACCGAACCTATAACTCATACGGCAATTACGCCAAGCTGTACTAGTAGCTTATGCGCGGAGTTTATGATATAGATACGCAATCGCGATTGCAATCACAACAAGGGCGAGCAGTGTGGCAACGAGTTGAAATACGGCAATAGGCAAAACCAACTTGACCGCAATGAGTGCAAGCCCTAGAATTAACGCGATGATGATGAACTTCCCAAGTAGTCGCGTTGTCGAATCCTTAAGCCAAATCCAGATTGAAACGGTTCCCACCAGCAGTCTATCCGAAGCAGCATTTACTTTTTCAGCTTGGCTTTCAGCTTGGCAAGTTCATCCTCAATGTCATCGTTCGGATTCCGTTCAAAAACAGAATCATCTGTATCAAGATTCTGCAATTCACGATAAGCCTCGGCGTGCGCTTCAGTTTCAGCCACGCGGTCCTGAATCCGATGGAGAGCATCCGCCGCGCTTGATTCCGCAAGTCCTGCCACTGTTTGCTGAACGTTTCTCTCAGCTTCCGCCCGCTTCTGGCGAGCAATCAGCAGGGCGCGCTTGTGCTCCGCTTCCTCAATTTTCGCCTGTAGCGTGGACAACCCATCCTTGAGGACTGTGATGCTTTCCCGCTGGGCTTCAAGTTGTTCACGGTAATTCTCGGCTAACTCACTGGCGGATTTTTTTCGACGCAGCGCTTCTTTCGCACGAACATCATCGCCATTCTCAATGAATAGGATTGCTCGCTTCTCCCAATTCTCGGCGCTTTCCAGATTCTCCTTGTATTGGGCTTCGAGCCTATTCCCATCACGGATCGCTGCAACCACCTGGACTTTTGCCTCCTTGAACTCATGGCGCATATCCTCAAGCAACTGATTCAAGACCTTTTCCGGGTCCTCAACCCGATCTAGTAGATCGTTGATATTTGATTTGAGAATTCGACTGATTTTTTCAAAGATTGGCATTGGTGGTTACTCTCTCGCATTTGATGATTAGACAGTAAACTCGCCTAACGTATCATCATCTAAATTTTCCAAAACACTCTTCGTCTGCTGCTGCTCGGCTTCTTTCAAATCGTTCTCGGAGAGGCCGTGCTGTTCAATGACCTCCTCGGCAACGTAAATTGGGGCTTCAAACCGCAACGCAAGTGCGATTGCATCGCTAGGACGGGCATCGACTTCAATTGTCCGTCCATCCGCACGTAGCGTAACTTGCCCATAATAGGTGGAATCTTCCACGGCGTGCACGCAGACAGAAGCTACCTCTCCCTCAAGACTATCGATGAGGTTCTTCATCAAATCGTGTGTCATGGGGCGTGTGACATCCTCGCCCTTGATTTTCGACTGAATGGAGGCGGCTTCCGGTGAACCGATCCAAATGAGCAACATCCGCTTGGCTTCCGCTGCCTTATCCTTCAGCACCACTATTGGCGTTCCCACCTGCTGGTCAAAAGAGATGAATGCTACGTTGACTTCAATCATGGTTACTCTCCTTGTAATTCCCTGATAGAATTAAACCTGGCTGAGTTCGGAATCAGACGAGTTGTCGCACAAGACTGTACTACTATCTCACTGGTAACCCAAACCTGCTTTGCATTGTAACGCGACTAGGATTGAATTTCAACAAAAATCTGGTTTGATGTCAATCTTACATTTCTCTTCCCAGCACTCCTACCGTAGCCGTGAATTACTCGCTGGCAGAGAGTTTGGATTTTAGCGCCGCTAAATCCTTATCGACTTCATTCTGGCGTTCCAGCGTATGAAACTCCTGTTCGAGCTTGTCACCTTGCATCAACTCGTCGAACGCCTCGGCATGTGCTTCTAGGTCGCGCACCTGTTCAACCATACGATCATAGGCATCAAACGCACTATCACCAATGACATGATTACTGGAAGAGGTTGGTCCGAGCGTCGCCTGACGGGGCAAGTTTTCTTGGACATCCAATCGGGCAGCATCAAAACGCATATCCTCTAATTTGGATTCCAATGATTTGAGACTTGATTTAAGTGTATCAATAGTGCCCTGCTGCGTGGTCAGTTGCTCACGATAGCGTTCCGCTTTCCGTGCTAGTTCATGCTTCCGCGCAAGCGCACGGCGAGCCAAATCTTCTTCGGATTTTGCCAAGGCAAATACTGCCCTCTCTTCCCACTTCTCTGCCTCGGCATCAGTTTCCTCAATTTGGCGCTCAATCAGTTTGAGATCGGCAATGGCGCTGAGGACGAGTGACTTTATCCCCCGGATGTCGTCGCGCATCTCCTCAAGCGCAAGTTGCCGAGTTTTTTGACCGTCCTCTAACTTTGTCAGCAGATCACTGACTTGGGCTTTCAGAATCAGTTTTGCTCTGTCTAGTGTTTGCATCTGCGGTTTCTCCTTGCTATAAGATGTGAATCTGTCGTATAGACACAAAGGAAGCTACAAGAATCTTGCCGTTTATTGGTAGGTCATTTGGTCAGGCAGGCGACGCGTGAATACAGAACTTGAAGAGCAATTACGAAAAAGGTGCAATTGTCTGGCGTGTCGATCGACAATTGCACCTCGCGGTGGGATTACATCCAAAAACTTGATGGAGGTGACGGGAATCGAACCCGTGTCCGAGAGCAGTTCAATAAAAGCTACTACATGCTTAGCATAAGTTTTGGTCTTCACCGTCACGACTCCCTTATGCAAGATTCGTGCAGGCTATCTCAAGTATTTTCTCGCAACTTGCTCCTTGAGAACAAACAAGCTACATAGCCCGTTGTCTGGCGCCCGACTAACTCGACGGGCCGCAAGCTAGCCGAGCGTAGCTGCTTTAAGCAGCTAGAGCTAACTCTTCGTAGTCAGCAGTTAAGTTTTTTCCGCCTGTTTAACGAGGCCTGCGGAGACCTCGGCATGCAACTCTTATCTCATTGACTCACGTCGAAACCTTTTCACCCCCAGTTTGTTCTTAATAATCAACTGATGTTTGTCCATGCGAGCGCACGGACTGAACACTCTATCATTTAGAGATGAGAACGGATAGCGCGACGCGCTTCCTCTCTTTCAATGACATCACGCTTATCGTAAGAGTGTTTGCTAGATGCGATTGCGATTTCAAGTTTTACCTTGCCGTTATTGAAATACGCTCTTGTCGGCACAACCGTCATACCTGCCGACCGAATCTTACTTTCAATCTTCCTAATCTCACGGCGATGCAGCAGTAACTTACGCTGCCGCTTCGGCTCATGGTTCTCGCGGTTGCCCTGTTCATAGGGGCTAATATGAGCGTCAAATAGGAAAACCTCACCATCGCGGATGCGCGCATAACTATCTGCTAAATTCAATCTTCCCGCGCGTATCGACTTGACCTCAGTCCCCTGCAGCGCTATCCCAGCTTCGTAGCGGTCATGCAGGTGGTACTCATGCCGCGCCTTCCGATTGACGGTTATAACTTTGGCGGAATCCGTGGCAGGGGCTTTCTTCATGAAAAGATTATAGCATAATTAGGTAGTTTATGCAAGCTCAACGGGAGAAGGGATCGGGGGAATCGCATCTGATTCTAGAGATGTAGAGAATTTCTCGACAATCATCAAATCGAAGATGGGATTCTACAGGTGTAGGTTCCTGTCGGAGCGATCAATCCAGCGAATAGCGCGGACGATAGAAATCCCAGTGCGGTAGAACTCTCCTCCCGGTCGCGATTTCTTGTCGAACCGACAATCCTCAAATCACCTACTTTCCCTCTCGCATTAGATAAGATCCTCAAGGTGCATTACAAACCCGATTAAGTGCCTTTACTCCGTGAAATCCCCTAATCCGTTTAATCCGCGATTCGGTTTCCCTTTTCCCATTTCATTGCACGTCCAGTCGATAGCGAGGTAGAGGACACTCTTCGCCTAATTCTCACATGCGATCATTCCGCAGCTAACCTCTATTCGTCTTGCGTAGACTCCCGCGTTCAGAGTATCATAGAATCCAGAGTTTCGAGATTCACTCACACTCGAAAATTCAATTTCTCTAAATGGAAAGGAAAACACTTCAATGGATCTGACACGACAGCCGCCACGTCGGCCATCCAACCTCGGTATTGGGGGTATTGTTGGGGCTGCACGAATGACTGACAAGGCTAGAGCACACAACGATGAGACACTTGGGGAATTTCTTTACGGTGAAGATTCAGGATTAGACCGTAAAATCTTGGCGCTTCTCGGCACCTCTGCGGACGAGTTTGCTGAAGTGGCGGACGAGCATGATGATCAAGCTTTGAGCCAATGGATTGTCGAGAGAACCGGTATCTCGCAGGAAGCTATCGACCAATTCAATCAAACTGAATTGGAGCAATTACCCGAGACAGAGGAATACAAGCAGCGTCTGGAAGACCGCATTGCCAAATACGCACCGGGAAGTACGGACATCAAGACCATACTCCAGTCGATCGAATTGGACGATTGGGGGAATTTTTGGCAGAAGGACTTGACGAAGAAACCGCCTCGCAGTCCACGCTCTAAAGACGTTGCGGGAATCTTCGGCGTCGCCCGAATGGCAGACAAAGCGCGCGCCGCACGAGCCGGGAAGAACGGTGAATACCGATACGGGGAGGATTCCGGACAGGACCGCATCATATTGGAATTCCTAAACGTGTCGGAGGAGGACTTCCAGGAGGCGGCTGTCAAGAATCCCAACGATTGTGAATTGGGCGAGTGGGTGTTGGCGCAGAGCCGTGTCCAACCGAAGGAAATTGATGACTTCAATCACACCATGTTGAATCGGGGGGCGGAGGATGCGGAAGCGCGGGCTTACCTTGAATCCCGAATCCGTGAGGTTGATCCGAGTCGTAGGGATGTTTCAACGTGGGCGGAACTCCAAGATCTTGACGACGAACGCAGTTTCGGCATCATCGACCTTGCTCGACATGCACCTCGCAGCCCGTACAACACAGATATTGCAGGCATCGCGGGCTTGGCGCGAACACTCGATAAAGCGAGGGCGCTCAATACAGATTCGATCGGCGATTATTGGTACGGCGAGGATTCAGGGCATGATAGACAAGTACTTCAGTTTCTCGGGGTCATCCCGCAAGAATTTCTCAATCTCATCAAAGACCTGCCTAGCGATAACGATGTCACAGATTGGATACAGACTCAAGCGCCAAAGAATACAGATGAAATCGCTGCCTTCAATAACGAGATGGTAAGTCTCCGTCCGGCGACGAATCGGCATCGCGCATTTTTCACCAAGTTAATTAACAAACTCGATCCCAGCCGCACCGATATTCAGACCTTCTTCGATCTCATGGTTTTCGCCGATGAGAAAGAGTTTGAAATGAGCACAACGCCGCGTCTTTAGTAATTGTCGTTGTCCGGGAACATGGCACTAATGCTTTCTCGACTATGGATGCGCCGAATGGCTTCGCCAAACAGAGGCGCAACAGAGACAAACTGAATCTTTTCCGGCAGCGAATTCGGGTGATTCTCGACCGTGTCTGTGGCGAGGAGTTGTGTGATAGGGCTATCATCAATCTTCCGCGCCGCCTGCTCGGCGAGCACTCCATGAGAAACAACTGCATAGACCTCTTTAGCACCCCGCGCCATTAACTCCGTTGAGACGTTGACCAAGGTCCCGCCGGAAATGGTGAAGTCGTCCACAATCACTGCGGTTTTGCCGCTGACTTCTCCGATGATTTCCAAGATTTCTGCCTTTTCATCGTGATCGGGACGCCGTTTATCTGCGATTGCGACAGAGGTGCGAAGGTCGGAGGCGTACCGTCTCGCATCCTTTGCGAATCCGGTGTCCGGTGCAACGATGATAATATCCGTTAAGTTCATCTTTTTGATTTGTTGGCAAAGCACCCGGTGTGCATAGAGATTGTCGACCGGAATCCGGAAGAACCCTTGAATCTGAGCTGCGTGTAAATCCATCGTTACGACGCGATCGGCGCCAGCCGCCTCAATCGCATCTGCACAGACTCGCGCGCGAATAGAGACGCGCGGCTCATCCTTCTTGTCTCCCTTCGCGTAGCTAAGATACGGAATCACGGCGGTCACAGACTCGGCACTGGCGCGCTTGAGGGCATCAATCCAGAATAGGAGCTCCATGAAGTTGTCGTTCGTTGGAAATATGGTGGACTGAATGATATAGACGTGCCGACCACGAACGTTCTCTAGGACGCGGACGAATGTGTTTCCGTCCGAGAACTGGATGACCTCATTTTTTCCAGCCGCTACGTTGAGGTACCGACAGATTTTTTTGGTGAGTTGCTGGCTGCCGCTACCAGCAAATATCATCATTGGGTTGATATCCATGAATTGCGTTCCACTTTATGATGGAGTTGCAAGAGATTTGAATCGGGAAGTGAAATCGTGGGATCAAATGACCGTTTAACCGAGCGAATAGCGAGGACGATAGAGATCAATCTGCGTTTGTCAAATTGAAGACAATTAAACGACCGAATAGGGAGTGATCGAGCGAGTGGATAACGAGCGCGATAGCGTTCCCATAAAAATCCCTCGGCGATCATCTAATCACCGATTTCTCACCTTAATCTTCAAGGCATTTAGCAACTCAAATGCCCAAAAAGGGCTTTGCCACACATTATTCAAACAAGCTAATAGCTTTGACCTGAGCGTCACAGACAAATGGCACATTCAACTTCAATCAAATCGATCGGCTGCAGAAGATGAACTCACGCGCATTCCCACTCAGTTACTTGCCATCAGCTTTTGACACTGTGGTCGTGCTTTCTCGCACCCTGTGCCCTTTTTCAACTTCACCGAAACCTTCGATGATATTAACTCTAGACACACGATCGTTTCGCACCTCGGCAACTTCAACTTTACCCACCTTCACGAGGAGATAATCTATCACATCGCCTGTATCCGGATCCGTTAACGGCTCTCCCCTCGCATAAACGACGAACCGTTGTTGCACTTGGACTCCCATCGCGGACCCAATATTGATATAAGCGTTTTTCTGATCTTCTGCGTCCACATGGATGATGGTTCCGGTGATGGGACCTGATGAAGACCTCAACTGGCCGCGCGATTCCCTGTTCTTCTTTTCTCGCGCAGCGACTTCCGACGGCAGATCAAAGGCAGGCCCAACATGTAGGCGCAGTTTTTTCACCACCTGCAACAACACATCGTCCGTCACCATGCCGAGTAGCGTCTGGTCATACTGTGGAGCGCCAAAGGCTATGCCGCTTACCTCTCCCGGACGAACAATGGGGCGAAACTTTCGCTCCGCGCGCGGTGATTGTCCATAACTGAGTTCTGTGCCCTGCTCCGTCGCAATGGCTTGAAACGCGGCAATTTGTGCACCACCAAGCCGATGTTTTCTGATCGCGGCAACTTGTGGCGCAGCCACCTCCTTGCCAGAGGCGCCGTAAAACTGCATCTCAAGCTTGATGCGTGCTGTATAGTTATAGCCTAACACCTGTACGCCAGTTAGGAAAGTGGCTCCTACACCTTGTCTGTTTCGCTCTCCTCGGAGAGACTGGGATGCATTTGCACGTGCTCGCTCCTGACTAAATTTCCGGACGCTGCCCACAACCAGTGTATCGGCTTTTAATTGTTCCGCGAGCAATTTTCGCACCTCGGCGTCTTTCCTCAAATTCTTGCGAGAGAATCCCAGGCTCCCCATCGCAACAAGAATCTCATCTTGCGGAATGGGGTCATATACACCTGTCGTCTTGAGTTTCCGATTTAGCAAGTTCGTAAACCCTGTTTCAAGATCCCACAATCGTCCTTTTCCACTGAAGATTTCACCGATGATGCCTGGGATGCATCCACAGCCGGTTGGCGAATCGAATTGGCTGTAGTCATTGAAATACAAAACTGCGATGCGCTTGGACGCCCCAAAACTGTTAGGGATGGTAAAACCTATCATGCATAGAATTATTAGGAGCGTGGCGAAGAAAATAGGCTTAGGATGTAAGGTCAGCCTTTTCATGAGAACGTCCTCCCTGTTCCTTTGTCCAGAAATGGTACCGAAACGCCGCAAACTTGGAGACACATCTATATATTTTACTTTGCCGCCAGATCTCTGTCAAGGTGATTCCTGAGGCGCCACAGGATCAAGCGAATGGATAACGAGCGCGATAGAGTTCCCATAGGGCATGCGCTTTAGGTAGGAGGGATCTATTTAGCGATTAGCGAATGCGATAGAGATTCCCTCAACCGATCGGATAGCGAAGACGATAGGGATCCCTTCCGGTTTCTGACTTGTCGCGATTTAGAGATCGCTCCTACGTGCAGCAGAGGGGTTTCAGTTGCGAAAGGGCGTACCAGGGGAGGATTTCATCTAATACGATTTCAAAATCTAAACGTTACAGCCGATCCGCGACGCGCAATGAATTGCGCTACTACGAACCCCCGGTTCTTGTAACTTATGGATTACGAATTATACCATTCCCCTAAATTCGCAGTGCATTATTGGCGTCAATCAAGTCTCTCCAATGCGGGGCAAGATGCCCGCCTACCGGGGTTGGTGTGCGGAGTAATGGTTGGTATCGGTCTCTTAGTGGTCTTCTCGCTAAGTGTTTAATTCTTATAAGACTAGCACAAGAAACCCGTTCCACCACGCCGGTAGGTGCGATCAACCGAGTGGACAACGAGGGCGATAGAGATCCCTCTAACCGCACCGACGCCCACACTTAATCATATTTACTTACCAAGAGAACCACTTAGTAATGGTATAATTGAAACCGTTATATGCAACGTTATTCAAACGAAATGGTATTAGTATAAGAAGGGAAATCGACGATGCGACGATTGTCAAATCGAAGATGAAATCCCCTCAACGATTGTTGCCCCTTTTTTTATTGTAGGGGCGTCGTATGTGGACGTTCTATTCAGGTGGGGACAACCCACCAAGCGAACGATCAACTGAGCGGATAGCTCAAGCGACTAAATTAGGAGCGATCAAATGAGCGAAAAGCGAATGCGATCGGGTTCCCTTAGAGATCCCAGGGCGATAGTAAATCCCATAGTGAGTGCGGTAGCGATCCCCTGTGGTCCTCCTTGCGCTTTTGACTTCACTGACTCTACAACCATAAACTATATACGATTGCCCTGGCAGGCACCAAAAGCACCCAGGTAATGGCGTCCTGATAGGGTTAAATCTTCAACACTCACGGGAAATCGTGGCTAACGGGTGAGATTCTTCGACAATCGCCCGCCGGAACAGGATTTTGATTTGTAATTCCCAACAAAATCAAGGTAATATTTAGGCAGTTGCAATCTTGGGCGCAAACTTGTACAATCGTGCTGGTACAAACGTGAGGAGTATTGAAATGCGACGTCAAAGAACTAAAATCATTGCCGCAAGTATCATACTGGCTTCTGCGATGGCGTTCCTAGTTGTCGCAGGTATCAGAAACACGAGCATTCGACATTATACCCCTGATCAGTTGGTCGCCAACGCTGCCCTAGTCAATAATAAGGGCGTTCAAGTAGACGGACTCATCCTGGAAGGAAGTCCAAAATGGGATGCAGCAGAATTTGAGCTAACCTTCGCGATACGCGACCGCGAGGGAGAGTCAAACGTCAATGTAATCTACTCGAAACTCAAACCTGACAACTTCAAAGAGGGTGGCAATGTCTTTGTTCAGGGAAAATATGACGCAGAGCGCAACCTTATCACTGCTTCAAAATTGACAACGAAGTGCGCCTCCAAATATGATGCCGCTGAAAGTGCAGGAACAACCGCCGATTATTGAGAATTAGTATTTGGTGAGGGAGTTAAGGTATGGTAGCAGAAATAGGTCACGCCGCGATTTGGCTATCGGTGTTCTCCTGTCTATGGGCAATTGCCCTGCTTTGTATGGGATTGCGCCATAGGAGTTACGGTGCCATCCTTAGCGGACGCAACGGCGTAATTGCCACGTTTCTTCTGATTAGTTTGGCTACCGGAGCTCTGATTTACGGCTTTGTGACAGACGATTTTTCGATGAAATACGTCGCGGAGGTGTCAAGCCATGACCAACCTTTGATGTACAAGATTACTGCGCTATGGGGACGAATGTCGGGTTCCCTGCTATTCTGGCTCTGGCTGCTCACACTGTTCGGAGCATTGGTCGTTTGGCAGAATCGGCGAGTGAAAGACAGACTTGGTGATTACGCTCTAGTTCCCATTTCAACTGTTCAACTCTTCTTCATAATCCTAGTCACCGGGTTAGTCGAGGGAGTGTATAATCCGCTTGGGCGCTTTCCAAATGGTGCGGCGCTTCCTGATGGCGCGGGAATGAACCCGTTGCTACAGACTCCAAGCATGGCGTTCCATCCCCCGTCGCTTTACGTCGGCTTTGTTAGTTTGACAGTGCCGTTTGCATTTGCGGTAGGGGCATTGGCAGCCGGAGAAACGGGCAGCAGCTGGATCTTTCGATCGCGACGTTGGATGATAGCTTCATGGTTGGTTCTGACGGTCGGCATCACGCTTGGCGGAAATTGGGCGTATCGCGAGCTCGGTTGGGGCGGCTACTGGGCGTGGGATCCGGTGGAAAACGCATCCTTTATGCCATGGCTGCTGGGGACCGCTTATCTTCATTCGGTAATGATCCAAGAAAAACGAAATATGCTCAAGCTCTGGAACATCGTCCTGATTACCCTGGCGTTTGAGTTCACCTTGTTGGGGACGTTCATTACGCGCAGTGGAGTAATTTCCTCCGTGCATGCGTTCGCGCAGTCGGACATTGGCGGTTATTTCTTGGGCTTCATCGGGTTTTCAGCCCTTGGTGTTGCGTGGTTGATTTACTATCGATGGGACGACCTGAAGAGTCCAAACCGCCTCGAATCAATCCTTTCCCGCGAAAGTGCGTTTCTCCTCAACAACTGGATGTTTGTAGGGTTGACGCTGATTATCCTCTGGGGAACGCTGTGGCCCATCATCACAGAAGGAGTTACGGGAGCAAAATCGGCCGTGCCGGAAGCATTCTTCAACAAGGTTGTTATCATCCCCGGTTTATTGCTTCTCTTCTTGACGGGTGCCGGCCCGATCATCTCATGGAAGAAATTGACCCAAAGCAATTTTAAGCGGATGTTCGCCAAACCGATTCTCTTTGGGTTGCTCGGCGGTGCACTTATGTGGGGCTATCTTGCACTTAGAGGACACACAACACCGGTTTATTCTGTTCTGTGTACGTTCGCCGGTGTCTTCGTTTTCATCGCTATCTTTGTCGAATTCTATCGCGGCGCGAAGTTGAGAGCCAAACGTGGGGAAACCTCCTTCCTTCGCGGACTATCGCGCCTAATTCAACGTAATAAGCAGCGATACGGCGGCTACATCGTTCATATTGGGATTGTCATTTTGTACATCGGAATTATGGGATCTAAAGGCTACTTCCTGTTAGAATCAAAGAGTCTGAAACTCGGCGAGTCAATGGATGTGGGGGTGTACACCCTGACGATGCAGGATGCGTTCCGAGAAAGGTATTCAAATCACTCGCGCGGCGGGGTTGTTATCGCTGTCAAGAAAGGTGGGAAACAGATTGGTACCGTGCGTCCGGCACGTGGATTTTACGATAGGACAGGTCAAGGTGAACAAGATACAATAGAATCAGCCATCCAACATTTCGGATTGAACGATCTCTATATCGCTTTGGGACCTCTGCCTGAAGACGTACCATCCTTTGTGCGGTCGGGGCAACTGGTTCCTCTCCAAGTTTACCATAATCCCCTCATCAATCTCGTCTGGATCGGTGTCGGTGTTATGATGATTGGTGGGGTTGTTGCTCTAACCGAAAAACACCAGACGAAAGAACGTGAAACGTAACCGATTCACGGGAAGAGATGACTTTACTGCAACTCCTACGCATATTTCTTGTGTTTGGATCAATCCTTGGTGCCAGCTCTTGGGTCGTATATGCCGACGAAACAGATGCCCAAGGCAGTGAGCAGCCATCAACTGACGCCCAACTGGAACAATTAACCACAAGTGTTTACTGTTATTGTGGATGTACAAGAGAGACAATCCAACACTGTGTGTGCGGAACAGCCCGGCAAATCGAGGATGACTTCCGCACCCGTCTTCTAGCGGGCAGTAGTGTTGAACAGATTCGTAATGAGTATATCGCCAGATATGGCACACAGTATTTCGCCCTCATGCCACCCACCGGCTTCAACCTTGTCGCTTATATAATGCCTGTCATTATAATAGTCTTGATTGGCGGAATCATTTTTCTTGTAATCAGATCGAAAATGCGTTCCTCAATCACCACACAACCTGAGTTTACGGAGAAGCGCCCGGCTGTATCTGAGGATGTGCGGAAACAGATTGAAGTCGAACTCGAAAGCCATAAGCAAGCACGATAGGATCAAGCGAACGATCAACTGAGCGGACAGATCAAGGGAGCGAACAGCGACCGCGATAGAGATCCCAAGGCGATAGTTGATCCCATAATGAGCGCGATAGAGCTCCTACAGAAATCTCACAGGTATATAGAAACTCAAATGACCGGAAATCGCTTTTCTTCCTATTATTTGAACAGGTTCTAAACGGTTATCGCGATGTTTTTGATTATTTTATGGATCTTGCTACTTGGACTCCCTCTCATAGTCTATCTTGCTCTGCCCTTACGGTTTAGGCATCGCCCTGCACCGGGAATGGATGCGGTAGAATCTAGCATGCAGCAGTTGTTTCGCGAACGAGAGCGCAGTTTTTCAGCACTAGCGGATCTTGATGAAGATTACGAAGTCGGTAAACTGTCGGTGCAAGATTATCAAACATTGAGAGGACAACTCCTTGAAGAGACCGCGGCAGTTGTGGCACAGATTGAATCGTCCGGAATGATTTCGGTTGAGGAAGAAATCGAAAGATACAGAAGGACAAAGGGTGAAAACTAAATCAATGATGCAAATCGTCCGGGCTCCACAGCGACCAAAGCGCCACCCACGCGCCGCGTTCTACGTATCCCATATTGCGCATTACATTCCACGACACGCCCTCTTGGTTTTCTACTTTATATTCACCTATTTAGTCTGTTTTTCGACTGCTATCGCACAAAACGGAACCGGGAGTATTAAAGGGAAAGTTATTGATAGACAACGTAACAAACCGCTTGTAAATCAGAAGGTTATTCTGACGATTCACCAAGGAGAAACGACACAACAGCGGGAGACAATGACAGCGAGCGACGGATCGTACAGCTTTGATAACCTGTCACTTGGCATGGCAACCTACTATAGCGTTTCGACCATCCACGAAGGTATGGAGCACCTGGAGACGGATTTGGTGTTGTCGACTTGGGTACCAGAGTCCAAAGTGGACATCGTAATCGGGGCATTCACCGATGACCATTCAGTGGTGAAAGTGCGCCAGCACTCGATTATCATCGGACCACCCCCGCCAGACCATGCACCGGATGGCGCTGTCTCGGTAATGGAAATCATTCAAATCGAAAATACAAGCGAAATGGATTTCCAAACAACGGTCAACAGTCAATCGGTGGGAATGTATTTGAATCTGCCGAACGGTTATGAAGGTCTTCAAATCGACTCACTGATAAGCAAAGATCTTGCCGTGGAGTCGAATAAGTTGATATCCAAACAACCGCTGGCATCGGGGACATTCGGCTCAGGGTTCTCCTACATCATGCACATTGAAGATTCCGGTTTGAACCTGTCACGCTTGCTTACGTTTGATACCGATCAACTCTATGTCTTCATCACGGAGGGATTACCGCTCATTCCTCAATCTCCCATTTTGGGCGCCGGTCAGCGAGAGCCGATTCACGAAACGACTTACATCATTTACGCTACAAATCCCGCTAAACCGTTGTCCATCGGCAAGACCGCCAGTCTTAATTTCAAGGTCGCCCCAGTCGGGTCAGCGAAGGGGAGTACGGGGAAAAGTGCAAGCCAACCTGCAAACACCAAAATGATCGCTCTAATCGCTCTCGCTGCGGCGTGTGCCAGTGGTTTCTTGGTCGCAGCTATCTTCATGGTGAGATCTAGCGCAGTTAAAGCTACCGAATCAGGTGCGACTCAAACCACTCCTGACGCAAGTTGGCTGAACAAGCTTGGTTCCGATGACCTCGATTCTGCACGAATTGCGCGGTTTGAGATAGTTACACGCCTTGACGAGATGTATAAGAAAAAGGAGATTTCGGAGCGGGTATATAATCGCTTGCGCAAAGAGCAAGTGGATCGCCTTACCCCCATTCTTGAGAAAACCCGGAGCGCAGATCATCAATGATGGAACAAAATCGCGAGATAGAAGAGCTAATCGAAGAATTGGGCGATGAAGATGGAGAGATCCAAGATGCCGCAATTTCGGCTTTGGTTGAAATCGGCGCACCTGCCGTGCCTGCGTTGATAGAAGCACTTGGATACGTTATCTGGGATGTTTGCGATGGCGCCGCCGACGCGCTTGCTCGGATTGGTGAACCTGCTATTCCCGAGCTGATTGAGGCGCTAGGGGATGAGATAAAACACCGGCGCCTCAATGCCGCCGATGCGCTCGGGCGACTAGGCGAAGTTGCAGTACCGGCAATAATCCAAGCGCTAGGCGATTCGTATCAGCCCGTTCGCGAAAACGCTGCGAGGGCATTGGGGATAATGCGCAGTTCCGCGATGGTTGCTGTTCCCGCTTTGACCCGAGCCTTACGTGACGAGGATGTAGAGGTTCGTGTCAATGCGGTTATTGCACTCTCACGTCTCGGGGAATCCGCGAGCGATGCCGTTCCGATGTTGACGGAAGTTTTGCTCGATGAATCCGATCGAGTTCGTGAACACGCCGTGTATGCATTAGAACAGATTGGAACGCCCGAGGCAGCAAGCGTGTTGAATCAGTTGTAAGACTTGATTGTTGTCTCGTTTCCGAGCAACGTAGATGCTCCCCTATCCATTAGCATCGCTTGCTGTGCTGTTATACAAAGTACAGCGGACTCGCATCTGATTGTAGAGGATCAAGGGAACGGATAGTGAGCGCGATGGAGAGCTTATAGAGATTCCCCTGTGCCGTCCCATGATTATAGAGGAAATCAGCGATTTGATGATCGTTGATGGAAATCGACGAGTTGACGATCGCAGAAAGAGAAGAATTCGACGATTTGACGATTGTCGATCCTCTACAAAGACAGAGATGTTCTTGTCCACTAGGGGATAGAGCAGGAACGGGGTTCGCGGCGAAAAGCCGTAACATAATCGATGGATTTTAGATGCGATTGCCCTATGCAGAATATAGAATTTGGTTGAAATCCCAAGTGTAGATGTGGTATCTTTATAGCGGAGTGTTGCCAAGTTTCCCACCAATCGGTATCACCCAACCATCAAAACATATCTGACTAGTGACTTAAACGATATCAGCAACCTGAATAAATTCGTCGTTTTATGCTTAATAACGATATGTTCATTTAAGACCAGAGTGGGAGTTTATTAGCAAGAAAGGATTAAAGATGGCAGAATTTGACTTCGCGATTGCTATTGGCGGGGCGGCTGGGCAGGGAATCGCTACCCCGGGCAATATCCTCGCTAGAATCTGCGCGCGTCGCGGTCTCCAATTTTTTTCATATAATTCGTATCAGTCTATCATCCATGGCGGTCACATCTTCCTGACCACACGAATCAGTACCGAACCGGTTACGAGTCATGGGGATAAGATTGATCTGTTAATCTGTTTGAACCAAGATACTATGGATCGCCACGTTCAGCATGTTGCGCCGGGCGGAACGGCGATCTTTAACAGCGATACAATCAAGCCCGGTGAAGTGCCTGAAGGGCTCCAACTGTGCCCAATGCCGGTGAAGGAACTTAGCAACAACAGCCGAAATAGGTTAGTCCAGAATACGGTAGCGCTTTCGGTAATACTCAATCTACTCAGTCTAGAGTTTGAATTACTTGAAGAGATCTTAACACTTCAGTTCAAGCGAAAAGGACAGGCCGTCATTGACGAAAACGTCGATGTAGCTCGCGCCGCGTATGAATATGCTGAAGAACATTTCGTTCCCTTTTCTAATCCGCTCCCTGAAAAAGACAAGCCCTTAGCTCAGGTGGGTGGAAACGAAGCGCTTGCCATGGGTGGTGCAGCAGCAGGGGTAAATTTCTACTGCGCCTATCCTATGAGCCCCTCCACCGGTGTTCTTCACTGGATGGCGAACAATGCACGAGATCTGGGGATTATGGTTCGGCAGGTTGAGGACGAAATTGGCGTCATCAATATGGTGATTGGCGCAGCTCATGCAGGTTGCCGTGCAATGTGCGCGACTTCCGGCGGCGGCTTTGCGCTTATGACTGAGGCCGTTGGCAGCGCGGGCATGATGGAAATACCAATGGTAGCCATTAATGTCCAACGTGCTGGACCGTCAACCGGTGTCCCGACAAAGACCGAGCAGGGCGATTTATGGCAGATGTTGGGAGCCAGCCAAGGAGATTTTCCAAAGATTATCGTCGCAGTAACCGGTATATTGGATTCCTTCGACACGATTCCGGAGTTATTCAATCTTGTCGACAAGTTCCAGTGTCCCGGGCTTGTTATTACTGACCTCTCGGTTTCGGAGGGTTACGCGACTGTCGACCCGGATGACATCAAGTGGGAACAACCGATCGATCGTGGGGAGCTGATTACCGAACCCAATAACACCGAAGAAAAGTATCTGCGCTACAAGCTTACGGAGAGCGGCATCTCGCCACGAGCAGTACCTGGTACGCCAGGACATTTGCATGTCGTTGCGACGGACGAGCATGATGAGGACGGAGGGTTAATCAGCGACGAGTTCACGAATCCACATAAGCGTCGCGCCATGGTCGAGAAACGTCAGCGGAAAATGGAAGTCGTGCTCTCGCTAATTGACCCGCCTGAATTGGAAGGACCAGAGGATGCCGAGGTTACCCTTATCGGTTGGGGAACCACCAAAGGTGTAATTCAGGAAGCAGCAAGCTTTCTAACTCAGGAGGGTATCCCTACCAACCAGCTCGCGATAAAATGGATTGTTCCACTGCATGCAGAGGAAATCACACAGGCGCTCTCGACATGCAAGCGGACAATTATCGTAGAAAACAACTATACGGGGCAATTCGCGCGTTATCTACGCAGTGAAACCGGTTTTGATGCTGACGGCCACATTCGCAAGTACGACGGTGAACCGTTTATGCCCCACCACATCGTGGATGGGGTCAAGGAGCAGGTAGCTGGTAAAACTGATTTGTATATCCCATATCAAGAGATTGTAGTCTAAATGGTTTACTCGCTAAGTATTTAATGATTACAAGACTGGCACAAGAAACCCGTTCCACCACGCCGGTAGGTGCGGTTTCTAACCGCACCGACACCCAACACTTAATCTTATTTACTTGCCGAGAGAACCACTAAATAAACAAGGAGGACAACATGGCATCGGACAAACCCATTAAAGCGGCACCAACAGCGAAGGATTTTAAGGGAGATGTAGCCCCCGATTGGTGTCCGGGATGTGGGGATTTTGGCGTTCTCAGGGCACTTGAGATGGCGTGCGCAAAGATGGGACGTGAACCCCATGAATATGTTACGGTTAGCGGTATCGGGTGTTCTTCAAACCTGCCAGGGTATATCAATACCTACGGGATGCACACCCTTCACGGGCGAGCTTTAGCGGTGGCGACAGGGGTTAAACTAGCGAACCATGAGTTGACAGTGATCGCTACCGGCGGAGATGGTGACGGCTATGGTATTGGTGGCAACCATTTTGTTCATACCATGCGACGGAACGTCGATTTGCTGTACATAGTTATGAACAATCAAATCTATGGCTTGACCACGGGCCAGGTTTCTCCTACCAGCAGAATCGGTATGAAGACCAAGAGTACCCCATTTGGCAGTCTTGAGGGCCCCGTCAACCCCTTGGCGATGGCAATTGTGACGGGTGCGACCTATGTTGCTAGAGGATTTAGTGGGGACACAAAGCATCTCGCTGAATTGATGTATAGGGGCATGGAACACAAAGGGTTTGCCTTAGTCGATGTCTTTAGCCCGTGCATCACCTACAACAAGGACAACACCTTCGCCTTCTTCAAACAGACAGTCACCAAACTTGAAGATGCGGGGCACGATCCCACAGATTGGAAAGCAGCCATTGAACACTCAATGGAATGGGGCGACGAAATTCCGACCGGGTTATTCTACCAAGACACAAGCCGTCCTTCGTTGGATGGTGCTGAACCCGTTCTTAGCGAGGGTGGTGCTCTTGCCCATCGGAAACTAGGGGTTACCAAGGAGCAAGGCGCGGCAATTATCCAGACGATGATGTAACCGAGTCCTTTGGTCCCTCGAATCCATTAAAACGTAGCCGAATCTTCAGTTCTAGTTTTGACGTTAGACAGCCTGAAATCCGCACCTTGATTTCAGGCTGTTTTTTTGTCAAAAAGAATGAAACGATTCTCAATCATGCTTACTCATACTAATTGTTGATCTATGAGCTACGAATAGGTATAATGATAGTCTGCAACACTTCTGCAGCGTTGATTAGAGCCAGCAAATTTAATGTGTAATCAATGAACCACCCCTCCGCACGAGCAAAGGAGGCATCATGCCCGAACAGAACATAGACCAACTCAAGCAACGGCTTGAACAAGCCGCCACCCTTTCGGAGTACCGCCGTGTGCAATGCGTCTATCTAAGAGAGAACTACGGTTATTCCTCGCACCAAATCGCTGAAATAACCAGTTATCACCCAGTAAGTGTCAGGAGAATCCAAAGTGAATATCGTAAAAATGGGATTGCTGCGCTAACACCCAAGTCTAAAGGGGGCAGATATCATCAAAACCTATCTCTTGCTGATGAGCAAGTGTTTGTTGCCGATTTAGCGACAAAAGCAGAAAGTGGTCAACTCATTGAGATTTCGCAGATTCATCGCGCCTATGAAGAAAAAGTGGGAAGACCGGTAGGAAAATCGACAGTTTACGCGCTGTTGCGCCGACATCAATGGCGAAAAGTGGTACCGAGACCCCAACACCCGAAACACGATGAGCAAGCTGTTGATGCTTTTAAAAAAATTCCCCACACTCATCGAACAAGCTCAACAGGAAGCCGAGCAAAGCGGCCTGCCTTTGCGAGTCATGCTCCAGGACGAGGCGCGGTTTGGTCGAATCAATGAACCGAAACGATGTTGGGCTCCCAAAGGCATTCGTCCTGTGGTTTTGAAACAAACTGTCAGAGAATACACCTATGCATATGGAGCAGTTAGTCCGGTTGATGGCGTGTGCGATTTCCTGATTTTGCCTACGATGGACAGTTATTCCATGAACCTTTTCCTTAATGAAGTGTCCCAAAGACACCCCGATGAGTTCATTTTAATGATATATGACCAAGCACCAAGCCATAGCAAATCCGCCTTGCAAATTCCGGAGCAGATGATGGTTGAAACGCTGCCTCCCTACTGCCCGCAACTCAATCCGGTTGAAAATGTCTGGGACGAATTGCGGGAGAAATACTTCCCTAACCTAATCTTTGACGATATGACACACTTAGAAGACAAGTTGATTGAAGGTTTGCTTTACTTTGAGGCTCAATCAGACATCGTTCAATCCATTACCGGTTTCGACTGGATTGTGTGTAATATTTAGATTTGTAATTGGTATCACTTATAAGCCTTATGCGGTTTCATTCTCCGTGGTAACCTTTGATTATAGATTGAAAATCCCTGATTAGACATCACCACCTATCTCCGCAATGACATCACTTTGCGCGGTTCTCCGAATCTGTGGTTTTTGGAGATTGTGCCTTAGACCCTGTTTGAAAAGTACAGTTTGTAGGGTGTGCACTGCGCACCAGCCTCTAAAAGCCCCAGAGGGGATCAAGCGAGCGAATAGCGAGTGCGATAGAGATCCCCTCAAGCGAGCGAATAGCGAGTGCGATAGAGATCCCCTCAAGCGAGCGAATAGCGAGTGCGATAGAGATCCTAAAGGTGTATAGAAACACCAAAACCCCGTGCACCTAAGCCCCAGCGGGGATCAAGCGAGTGGATAACGATCAAGCGAACGGATAGTGAGCGCGATAGAAGATCCTGTGCGATAGGGATCCCACAGGTATGTAGCAGCCAACAATGAAAACATGAAAAAACTTTCTCAAAATTCTCAAAAATGGCTTTGCCACCGATTATTCAAACAGGTTCATAGGTCCATCAACTCCGATTGTTGAGATTTTCGACTTCAATCCAAGATACTTTCTGCCTTCCAAAGATTGTGCCTCCGCGTAACCCCTCACCAAAAAAATTCGTACTAATAAACGACTCACGTGATTGGCCTCAAATCGATACAATAAATGAGGCTACCTGCGCACACGCTACCACTACTTGTGTCAGTCTAACAGAGCAAAGCGCATCCGGACAGTGAAGATATGACCGCGTCCTTTGACGCGTTTGTTTCACTGGTTAATTCCACGCTGCGCACTTGGCAATACTCATTACACCGCAATCGAGTTGTCCATCCCGTCCCATCTGTCTACTATGTTGCTTCAAGCAACCAAAATAACAAAACGCTTTGGTCATCGCACGGTTCTGAACGATGTAGATATCAATGTTCAGCCCGGCGAGGTTGTTTCGATTCTTGGTCCCAATGGCGCGGGAAAAACGACCCTCATCAAGATTCTTGCAACGCTAATCAAACCCACATCTGGCGGTCTACAGATTGCTGGTGCCAACGCCCTTGAAGATCCTTCTCGTATCCGCCGCACGCTAGGGGTAGTTGTCCATGAACCTCTCGCCTACCTTGAATTGACTCCCTGTGAAAATCTAAGGTTTTTTGGGAAATTGTATGCCATTGATTCGTTAGAGTGGCGGATTGCGACCCTCCTTGACGAGGTCGGGCTGGCGCAATTTGCCCATGAGCGGATGCAGACCTTTTCGCGAGGCATGATCCAGCGATTCATGATAGCCAAAGCGCTTATACATGACCCGATACTTCTGTTTTTCGATGAACCGTTTTCCGGGCTAGATGTCGTCGCAAAGCAATTTGTGTTGGAACGAATTCATCACGAACGCACACGGGGCAAGGGAATTGTGCTGACGACACACGAGACGGAATTGGGATATCTCGCAGGTTCACGTTTCCTTTTTTTGTTGAATGCACAGCTTGAGACGATTGCCAAAAGGGGCGAAATTGCAGTCAATGAATTGTCCCGCCGATATGAGCAGAGTTTGAAACAACACCAGATCGCATGAACGGATTTCACCAAATTAGCTGGCTGGTTCGCAAAGATCTTGCGCTCTTCTTTCGCACGAAAGACACGCTGGTCCTAATCTTCGTTTTCAGCGTGCTCGTAGTGATGATTTTTAGCCTTGCATTTGGGCCAATATTTCCCCAAGACGTTGAGGACAGAGGGAAACTTGCTGCTAGCGTGTTGTGGGGGGCTTTCGCCTTCGCAGGGATAATCTTGCTAAACAGATCTCTTGATGTTGAACATGCGAGTGGGGCGTTACACGGCGTCAGATTAACCGGAGTAGATCCTAGCAATCTCTATTTATCCAAAGTTGTGAGCAATCTAATCTTTCTCACGGTCTTGGAGACAGTAATAACGCCAGTCGCCCTCCAATTCTTGGAGGCGCTGGATACGTTAACGTTACCGACACTAATGAAACTAATCGGTGTACTCACGCTAGGCACGCTAGGCTTCTGCGCGGTTGGCGTAACGATTTCAAGCATTTCTACAAATGCCGATGGCAAGGAAAGCCTCCTTTCCGTAATCCTGCTACCACTGATTTTTCCCGTCATTATGGCTGGCGCAAAATGTACGGTATCACTTCTGACGACGGGAGGGCTTGAGGGAAATTTTTGGATTTCGATGTTGGTCATCTACAGCTTTGTGTTTCTAGCGAGTTCATATCTCCTCTTTGAGTATGTGATTGAGGAATGAGAAAGGCACCACCTTAAAATTTAATAAAGTTTGTATTCGGAGGATCGAGTGGCAAAAATAAATAGTGTCCACGCGCGTGAAATATTGGATTCGCGAGGAAACCCAACAGTTGAAGTTGACGTTAAATTAGAGTCAGGCATCGTGGGACGATCAGCCGTACCCTCCGGCGCATCAACCGGCGAACACGAGGCGGTGGAGCTTCGAGATTGCGATCCAACTCGCTATCTCGGAAAAGGAGTGAGGCAGGCGGTTGAAAATGTAAACACCATTATTGCCCACGGAGTGGTCGGATCCGATGTGGTCGATCAGACTGCAATAGATCAAACGCTGATTGATCTTGACGGAACATTAAATAAAGGGGGACTCGGCGCAAACGCGATCTTGGGTGTTTCCCTTGCCGTTGCGAGAGCTGCCGCCAATCATCTTAGGCTACCGCTTTATCGATATATAGGCGGTGCCAATGCAAAGGAGCTACCGCTCCCGATGATGAATATCTTGAACGGCGGTTCACATGCGGATAACAACGTGGACATCCAGGAATTCATGATTATGCCAACGGGCGCCGACACATTTACAGAAGCACTGCGCATGGGCGCGGAGATTTTCCACAACCTGAAAACTGTCCTAAGCGAACGAAATTACAATACTGCTGTCGGTGATGAGGGTGGATTTGCGCCAGATCTTGGATCAAATGAAGAGGCGCTACAGGTAATCATGGAGGGAATTGAACGAGCTAAGTATACGCCTGGCGCGGATGTGTTGTTAGCATTGGATCCCGCTTCAAGCGAATTCTATAACGATGGCACTTATCGGCTTCAAGCGGAAGTCAAACCCGATAAATCGCCGGAAGAGATGGTTGACTTTTATGCCGAGTTGATCGAAAAATATCCAATCATCTCGATTGAAGACGGGTTAGCGGAAGACGACTGGGACGGGTGGGCTATGTTGACACGCGCCATCGGCGATAAAGTTCAGCTCGTTGGAGATGATCTTTTTGTCACAAATACAGATCGGCTCCACCGGGGAATTGAAGAGGGCATTGGAAATTCGATCCTTATCAAGTTAAATCAGATTGGCACTTTGACTGAAACTCTAAATGCAATCGAACTTGCAAGGAGATCCAACTATACAGCTGTAATTTCGCATCGATCCGGAGAAACTGAGGATACAACAATCTCGGATGTTGCTGTCGCAACAAATGCTGGTCAAATCAAAACCGGATCACTCTGTCGAACAGATCGAACGTGCAAATACAATCAATTGTTGCGAATTGAGGAAGAACTCGGTGAACAGGCAATATTCGGAGGAGAAGAGGTTTTCTACAATCTTCAATGCGCCTGATATGCCGAAGCAATCATCAATTTAGATATAGGGCATGCAAATGTAGATAGCCCTAGAAATTAGTCCAAGCATCTCAATGGAAAGGAAACCATGCGTTTATTTCAATTAGTCTTGTTTGTTCTTGCGACTCCGCTTCTGGTGGCAAGTGCTGTAAACCTGTCGGACGAATATCAGGATTGGCAAGAAGCTCGGCAACTTCAACAGCGTTCACAGGATGAGCTGAAAGATCTTGAGGTGGAACGCGATCTTATGGAAGTTCAAGTTGAAAAACTGAAAACAGATGAGCTCGCTAAGGAACAACTTGCGCGGCGCTTAGGTTACGTCAAGCCTGATGAAATCATCTCCGAAATCGCCAATGCCAAGGTGGAAGAGACTTCGGAACAACGGCACACACGGTGAGTTTCAATTATCACTAAATCCAGCCGTGGATATTGGCAAAGAATGCTCGGCTAACGCGCCTCAAACCAGTTTGGATTTCTCGATATACGCGCGTAAGTGTGCCAAAGCGAGACCGCTGGTGATGGCGTGTTTTGTGCGTTGGAGAGCCTCATCCGCATTGGGGCAGATGCCCAGCAGAAAATCTGTTATCGCCGTATTAAGCACGATTCGATCATAAACATGCCCCTTCTCTCCGGACAGCGCCGCCAATCCGGCTTCCGCAAAGGTTTCTGGGCTTACTGAATCCATTCGAGGGTTCCGCTCATAGTCGAATCCAAAGGTCTGAGGATCGACATCTAGCGTGAAATCCTCACGCAACCCATTGGTATTTCGAAATCCTTGCGAGTAATTGACCGCCATATAATCTTCTGTGGATGGTTTTCCCAATCGCAAGGTGCAGTGGCTTGTCCCCTCCTCTCCCCTTACGGCGAGCGCCGCTTGGAATCCACGGTCCCACGCGAGATTCAGTAGTGGTTCTTCGTAGCCGGGATGGTAGTAGCCGATGACGAGATAGTTTGTGCTGGGTGACTTGAACACTTGCTGCGCCTTTTCTGTTGCCGCCCAAGGCGGACGCTTCTTGATGTGCACCCGCAACTCACGAATATTGTAAGCCGCTGGAGAATATTCGCGCTGGCTCACGTATGCAAAGCCGACATTCTTATCCTCAATTAACGCTCCCGCCCTGTCAAGAGTGAGATCCGTCTTAGCACCGAGCACGCGCAACATTCCTTCTTCTGTCACTCCGCTTTTCGGCGGCATATCGTCAACCCCATGTAATACTGAGGCCTCGCCGAGAGCGGCACGCACAGCAGCAATAAAAAGGGTTGGTCGGAAATTGCGGGTTGCCCCATCAAACGGCTCACCAAAATGCGTCAAAGAATCCACTGAAACCTGTCGCACTTGCTCTGGTCCGAGAAACGCATCTAGATACCCACGCACCTCGTCGTAAGTTTCACGATTCATCCGTTGCCCAATCAATGCGGCTGCCTTCAATGCTGGCTTTACGTTATCACTGAGAATGGCTTCTCCCATCGCGCGCGTTTCACTGTAACTCAGATGTTTACCCCTCAGAATCTTCTCTGACGCCTTCGCAACAATCTCCTCTTCGATAGTCAACGGCGTATACCCGCAATCGGGGTTCATGATGAACAGCATCTCTTCGGGAAGCTCTGTCTCAAGTTCAGTTCTGAATCTCTCAAACGCCTCAATCTCCCGAGCGTTCCACTGTGTCTCCGCCGGGAAATATTTCCGAATCGTCATTGCCGCGAAAAACGCTCCCATCTGTGCTTCTGAGACTGCGTGGTCGGGCGAAAGTTCACCTCTCACCGATTTCAGGACGGTTTGGAAGATTGCATCCGGTTGTATCGTATCTGCGGATTTTGCCCCCAACGGGCGCGTTTGATGGGGACCCGTGCAGACCCTTGCTTGCGCTTCCAGCACATCTCTGTTGGGACCTGAATATCGTTTCGGATACATCGCTATTCTCCGCTACTTTTTCTCAAATAGTTTCAGAACTCGCATAAGGCATTGTTACGAATTAAGTGTAAGTTCTTGGAACTTCAAATCTGATGTAATGATAGCACAGGGTAGCACTGGAAACAAGCGAAGGTTCTCTGTTGCCAGCGCAATCGCACCTGATTCTAGAGATGTGGAGATCTTCGATTATCAAATCGAGGATGGGATTTTCAAGGGAGAGGTGCTTGTAGGAGCGATCTCCGGAGCGCGATTTCTTATGGAACCGACAATCATCAAATCGTCGACTTCCATCGCGGATCAATGGAGCAAATAGCGACTGCGATAGAACTCCCATAGAAATCCCTCAATGACCATCAATCACCGATTTCTCCTTTTCCCTTATCTTCAATGTTTATAGAACGGCAGCCCCCATCATCCGCTCCAGAGGATTGACGGTGGCGTGGAAGGGAATCTTCCTCCCTTCCACTCTTCCATCCTTCCATCCTTCCAATGCTATTCTTCCTAGTCATTTCAGAAAATAAACTTTAATACTGAAACTTGCTTATAGCGCCTTGCCCTTCACCGTAAAGCGGCAATAGCAACTTTTCCATTGACAAGTGTAGAAATCGAGAGTATCCTGTAACGGCCGATCGCGGGCGAGTTTCGGCGGCTTGAAGGATTTATGAATTTGTTGTTATCATGCTAATCCCATTCATCTAGGAGACCTAACTAAAGGAATATCCTACATCTCCGACGTGAAATAGAATTCAATCGAACGTTTACGCCAATTACCGAGCCTTGACTTCATTTGCATAAAATGATAAAATGGTACAGGTCTATCATCAATTTGGAGAGGCAGGCATAGAATGTGCGAAGGATTGACCTTCAACTTCGTGAACCAATGCGACTCAACTTGCAAAGTCTGAAGATTCTTAGAGCAGTAGAACTCAATAGATTACACGCCTCGAAGAAGAACAAAGCATTTCTACACATGATGAAATGACTAAACGATCCATGTTCATGAATCTGGAGGAATAGAAGTTGGAAAGACAGACACAGATTGAACAACAGATAGAACTTCCATTTGGCGAATCGTTGCGCATCAGTTTTCAAAGTTTGAAGATTCGATTTGGACGCTCTATCATTACAACAGCGGGTATTACCTTGGGGATTGCATTCTTGGTGTCCGTTTGGACTAACAACGAGATTGATTTGGCAATGCAGGAAAGCGGCAGAACCGAACAGATTACAAGCCTTGAAGAGGAACAAGAACAAGGTATCTCTACAAAAGACATCTGGCTGATTATCATGTCGCTAATTGTGTGCGTGGTGGGAATCGCCAACTCCATGCTTATGGCAGTTACCGAGCGTTTTCAAGAGATCGGCACAATGAAGTGTTTAGGCGCTTTGGATCGCTTTGTGGTGAGATTGTTCCTGTTGGAGTCGGGGTTCCAAGGCTTGTCCGGAGCGCTCATCGGCGCACTCATTGGGACTATCGGGTCAATCCTACTAGGGCTCAAGAACCACGGACTTGATCTCTTCTTTTATTTCCCACTGTTGCCTGCGACCCCCGAAGATGCACCTGTCCAGCTTGGTATCATTGTGGTTATCTTGCTTGGTTGTCTGCTTGGCATGGTTCTATCGGTTATCGGCGCAGCTTTTCCGGCGTGGCGTGCCGCACAACTTCCACCTGCCGAAGCCATGCGTACAGAGGTGTGAATCGGTATTCTGAGATGCGGTCGTTAAAATAGGAGCCTTCAACCGTTGAGTGCGCCAAGTTATTGAATATACCGAAGTCTAGGGTTGTTGGGTCAGAACAGCCCAAGGAGAGACGTGCATGGCAGAAACTGTCGTAAAAACCGAAGATGTCGTTAAAGAATATCGTATGGGTACGAATGTGGTCCGCGCGCTCGACGGAATCAACATTGAAATTGCGCGGGGGGAGTATATTTCGCTGATGGGCCCATCCGGCTCCGGTAAGTCAACCCTTTTCAACATGATTGGCGCTTTGGATGGCCCCACGGGGGGCAGGGTTTACATTGATGGGCAGGACATGTCTCAACTCTCACGCTCCCAGATTGCGTGGTTTCGCTGCCACAGAGTCGGCTACATTTTCCAAAGTTACAATCTGCTGCCAGTGATGAGTGCGTTGGAAAACGTGACTTTGCCGATGATTTTTGCCGGATTGTCAACAAGGGAACGGAGCAAAAAGGGAGAGAATCTGCTGAATCTGGTTGGATTGGGCGATCGGATTCATCACCGGCCCGACGAGTTATCCGGTGGTCAACGCCAACGCGTCGCGATTGCTCGCGCATTTGCAAACGATCCAACCATCATTTTAGCAGATGAACCCACGGCGAACCTTGATACAATTACTGGGCGTGAGATTATTGACCTCATAAGGGACCTCAACCGCGGAAAAGGCGTCACCGTCATCTCGGCAACCCATGACCTGAAGATGCTTGATGTCTCCGATCGAATCGTTGACATTCGCGACGGCTTGGTCGAACGAATTCGAAATCGAGATGAAATTGACATTGAGGTCGGCGAGGTTGGTGGACATTAGAGCTCTGACGATTTGCAAGGGAAAAACAGGCGCATATACCGATCCAGGGTAAATGATTCTTGCGCGTGTTATCTTTCCAGCCACGACATCCGGCAAACTCAACCGAGATTATCCTCGTTGATAATCACCATGGATATTAACATTCTAGCTTGTCTTCCTGCCGCCCTCGGCCTGAAACGAAACAGAGTAAAGTAACATACCGACACACCGTTATTCTGGACTCATTTCAACATCCTGCCAAGAACAACAAACCAATTCCCACAAGCGGCCAAGAACAATACAGCTCGGCTAATGTGTTCGCAGAACATCAAATAGACATTTCATTCTCCTACCAATTTTCTCGGAACCCGTTTCTTACTGAGTTTGAAACACCTGTCATCTTCAGTTCTGGTATAATATCACAGTCTGCATGACCGGTCGATCAACGGTCCTAAAGGGCATCCATAGAAAGTCACGCCTCACCTAGCGTTCAATCCCTCGCTGTGGAAAGCGTAAAACTTGCTGCAAGGTCGCTTCTTTCCACTCAGGTCAACCGCAAAATAGAAAAAGTAATGTACCGTATGCCTGAAGAAAAACTGGCGATAAATGGTGGGACGCCTGTTCGGAAAATACCACTTCCCGATGGAAACAAAGTTGGGGCAGAGGAGCTGAAGGAGCTCATTGACGTTATTGATTCAGGGGTGATGAGCCGCTTCGGCGGGACAAAGGTCGAGCAGTTTGAAAACGAATTTGCCGAGATTCACGGCGCGAGATACGGCATAGCGAGCACTTCTGGCACTGCCAGCCTGCACATTGCCCTCGGGATGTTGAATCCTTCTCCGGGAGATGAGATTATCGTCGGTCCCATTACGGACATCGGAAGTGTCATCCCCATCCTCGCGCAAACGGCAATCCCCATCTTTTGCGATGTTCAGCGAGACACATTCAATATGCAACCGGAGGATATTGAGCGCAAGATTACGGAGAAAACAAAAGCCATCATGGCGGTACATGTCTTCGGCAACCCCTGCGATATGGATGCCATTATGGGTATTGCCAGACGGCACAATCTGGTTGTCATTGAGGATTGTTCGCAGGCACACTTGAGCGAATACAAAGGACGGCTAGTCGGCACAATAGGAGACATTTCCTGTTTCAGTCTCCAACAATCCAAACACATCTCCTGTGGCGACGGTGGGATTACCATCACAAACAATGACGACTACGGAACTCGCGGGAAGCTCTTCATGGACAAGGGGTGGGATCGGTCTCTTGACGGTCCGCCAACCTACATCATCTTCGCGCCGAACTATAGGATGAATGAGTTGAGCGGTGCCGTTGCCCTGGCGCAAGTGCGCAAAATGAGAGACACGGTGGCTCTGAGGAGGGCACGTGGCGATCTGTTGAGCGAACTGTCCAAGAATCCTTATGTTGTGCCGCAGCGCATACTTGACGGGTGCCAACATACATACTGGCTTTACGCAATGCGGGTGACGGATGCCGCTCCCTTCTCTCCGGATGATTTTGCGAAGGCGATACGCGCGGAGGGGATTTCGTGCACGCCATACTTTTTCGGGAGGCCCGTTTTCCTTTCTAATGAGGCAATCCGCAACCAGCAACTCTTCGGTAACTCCCGTTTTCCGTTCGATCATCCCGACGCGAGGCCCGTATCATACGACGAGAACACGGCTCCGAACGCGCAGAAAGTATACGACCAGATGATTGTCGGTTATGCCAGACCCGCAGTTAACCAACAATGGGCAACCCAGTTCCTGAGTGAGAAGGATATCCATGACATTGCGAGGGCGATAAGAAAGGTTAGCAGGCTACTCCGAACAAAGTAGGACTTCGTAGTTTTCTCGCTAAGTATTTATGTCTTCCTGGACTGGCACAAGAGACCTATTCTACAATTCCTGTAGGTGCGATCAACCGAGTGGACAACGAGGGCGATAGAGATCCCTCTAACCGCACCGGCACTCAACACTTACCATATACTCTTAGAAAATTTACCACATAGCTGTAACAAAGTCGAGCTTAAGAGCCTGTTTGAAAAGTTATCTTCTCTTTTGAAGAGTAGCGTCAATATGGGATTTCAAACTGTTTTGGATGGCAACTCATACCAATTACAAATCTAAATATTACACACAATCCAGTCGAAACCGGTAATGGATTGAACGATGTCTGATTGAGCCTCAAAGTAAAGCAAACCTTCAATCAACTTGTCTTCTAAGTGTGTCATATCGTCAAAGATTAGGTTAGGGAAGTATTTCTCCCGCAATTCGTCCCAGACATTTTCAACCGGATTGAGTTGCGGGCAGTAGGGAGGCAGCGTTTCAACCATCATCTGCTCCGGAATTTGCAAGGCGGATTTGCTATGGCTTGGTGCTTGGTCATATATCATTAAAATGAACTCATCGGGGTGTCTTTGGGACACTTCATTAAGGAAAAGGTTCATGGAATAACTGTCCATCGTAGGCAAAATCAGGAAATCGCACACGCCATCAACCGGACTAACTGCTCCATATGCATAGGTGTATTCTCTGACAGTTTGTTTCAAAACCACAGGACGAATGCCTTTGGGAGCCCAACATCGTTTCGGTTCATTGATTCGACCAAACCGCGCCTCGTCCTGGAGCATGACTCGCAAAGGCAGGCCGCTTTGCTCGGCTTCCTGTTGAGCTTGTTCGATGAGTGTGGGGAATTTTTTTAAAAGCATCAACAGCTTGCTCATCGTGTTTCGGGTGTTGGGGTCTCGGTACCACTTTTCGCCATTGATGTCGGCGCAACAGCGCGTAAACTGTCGATTTTCCTACCGGTCTTCCCACTTTTTCTTCATAGGCGCGATGAATCTGCGAAATCTCAATGAGTTGACCACTTTCTGCTTTTGTCGCTAAATCGGCAACAAACACTTGCTCATCAGCAAGAGATAGGTTTTGATGATATCTGCCCCCTTTAGACTTGGGTGTTAGCGCAGCAATCCCATTTTTACGATATTCACTTTGGATTCTCCTGACACTTACTGGGTGATAACTGGTTATTTCAGCGATTTGGTGCGAGGAATAACCGTAGTTCTCTCTTAGATAGACGCATTGCACACGGCGGTACTCCGAAAGGGTGGCGGCTTGTTCAAGCCGTTGCTTGAGTTGGTCTATGTTCTGTTCGGGCATGATGCCTCCTTTGCTCGTGCGGAGGGGTGGTTCATTGATTACACATTAAATTTGCTGGCTCTAATCAACGCTGCAGAAGTGTTGCAGACTATCATTATACCTATTCGTAGCTCATAGATCAACAATTAGTATCAGGTTTCATACCACCCTTTTGATGGTTTTACTGTCGAAACCGCGCAGAATCCAGTCATATCAAGAGTTCTAGCCCTTTCTTGTTTCGATTGAAAATCCCCCATTGGGTATGAAAGGTATGAAAAGTATGAAGTTTTCCAAGATTTCGAGACGACGTTCTTCACGTAGCACCTCGTTTTCAAACACGTTCTCATTGCGTGATTTATTCTGATGAATCAAAGTGTAAAAGCGAAATGTAATGGATACCGCTGAAAAAGGAGTGACTGGACTATGTCGAGCCGCAATACCGGACAACCGCATGTTATTGTCTGTCTGTGCGACCAACTTCGTTCTTTCGAGGTCGGATGTTATGGAAATGAGGTTATACGTACACCTAACATCGATCGTCTTGGGGTAGAAGGTGTACGCATGGAGATTGCATGCGCCAATAATCCGCTCTGCACGCCTTCACGCTCTACACTACTGAGTGGTCAATACAGTCGTACTTGTGCAGGAACTCTTAGTAATGTAGCTGGCACTCCACCCGCACGTAGCCGAGTGAGGTTGACCGATTCAACTCTAGCTGACGAATTCAAAGCCGCAGGCTACCAAACAGCCTTGATTGGTAAATGGCATGTTCACCCCGATCCGGGCATTGTTGGATTTGACTACACGCTTTACCCCAGCCACCAACATCGGCATACCGAGCAAACGTTCTTCGAAAATAGTGGTCCAGGCTTCCTTGTGGACGGATTCTCGCCCGACTACGAAATTGAGCAAGTCAAGCGATACATTCGGGAGCATCGGGACAGTCCGTTCTTTCTGTTCTACAATATTTCACCGCCGCACATGCCTCTGGCGGATGCGCCCGAGATATACACGGAGATGTATTCGCCGGGAGAAGTGCCTCTCCGCGAGAACGTCTGGCTAGACGGACAGTTAGCCCGCGATGACAACTGGTTCAAAATCTATTTGTGGGATTTCTTGTACTATCAGCAACGCCTCCCGCATACCCAGGAATTGCCCGATGGCTTCGACTTACGCGAGATGACAGCACTTTACTATGGATTGACTACATGGGTAGATGACAAGGTGGGAGAATTATTGAACGCCATAGAGGAAAGCGGGATTGCCGACGATACTCTCCTGCTCTTCACGTCGGACCATGGTGATAACTTAGGTAGTCACGGTTATTTCAACAAAGGGTTGTTGATCGAGGAATCAATCCGAGTGCCGATGATTTACCGTTGGCCCGCTGTTCTAGAGCCGCAGCACAACACGGCTCAAGTCGCTTCGATTGTGGATGTCATGCCTACGCTGCTTGGTCTCGTCGACCTCGAAATACCGGAAACTGTGCAAGGAACGGACCTGGCATCAGTACTGCGTGGAGAGGTTAAGACTACGGGTGAGAATATGGCAATCATTGAAACCGGTCAGTGGGGCATCGGAACCCGTACCCTGACCCATGTTTACGGTGTCCCGATGGAAAATCCGGAGAGCGCCGGTCCTGCCTCGGCGCTAACTGACGATGGGCACATGTTCCATGATCTGCGTTCCGACCCATTCGAATTTCACAACCTTGTAGATTCAAGGGAACAGGAAGACTTGGCGGTGAACTTACGGAATCGGCTACTTCAATGGGACCAAGAAACCCCGTGGAAAATCGTCGCCGATTGAGCCTTCACGAACAATTTCCCAAATGGCTTGATGGAACATCAAACATTAGCTACAACGATCGTGGAGAGCGAAACCTTCACCACCAAGCGGTACGCACCATACTCCACGTTTCGAATCCACCCGTCCATGAATAGGTCGGATGCGACTTGGCAGAAAAATCCGATTCGCATTTAGTTTCGCCGCACACTTGGGGCGAGCTAACAATCCACTACTGCATTGCGGCGGAGTTCGCTCTGAATCCACCAACGACGATATTGTTGTACACTTCGTCCGGGGGGCGCCCCACTGGACGCATATCTGGCTTATGGTACCCAAATCGAACAGATCTACGCCACTCATTCGTCCTATTCACTTCCGACCAATGAACGAGACAGTAGCTGAAAAAAATGACATCGCCTGCCTTCGCGGGAATTTCAACCGACGGCACGAAATCAGGATGGAATTTGTCCGTAGGTAGATGCGGGGCGGTGTCTGGTCCCGTGATGTGTTCCAGTGGACCATTCTTGTGGCTCCCCGGAACAACGCGCAACGGACCACTCTCAAGCGGGGTATCGTCCAAGTGAACTAGGCAGTCGACAAAATCCAGACCATCGTGAGGATAAAACGGGTAATCCTGATGCATCGGAAAGGGAGTACCCTTTTCTGGAGCTTTCCCGTGCAAAACAGTGTGGTGCCATTGAACATCTGACCCGATGAAATCTTGCACCGCCCCAACCAAACGCGGGTGGAAAATTACGCGCCCCCAGACCGCGGAGTAGAAATGAGGGTTGTGCATGAACACTACCTTGGTTGTTTGTTGCTCCTCATCAACCAGATATTGGCTGCGCCATGGCCCCGGCCATCCTATTCGCTCCTCGCCCCACTCATTGATGATGCGAATCATCTCGGAGCCGAGTTCCTCAGTTTCTTCCGGCGTAAAGAGTTGCTCGACTTTGAGGTAGCCATCTTCATGATAAGCTTTGATTTCAGACCCAGTAAGCATCTTGCATCTCCTCATGTTAAGGACACCTTGATTAGTGAATTGTTCTTCAGGCTGCTACGGATTAAATACGGGAAAGAAAGGCACGCTTCCTCTAGCCACCGCTAAAGTTGTATGCCAACATATTCTGGAGAACACCACGCAACTTGAGGACTGTGTTCACCAGCGATGAATCGCTGAACTACAAGAGTCTCAATGGCGCGGGCTGTGTCAGCAGCCTCGCTATTTCTTCCTCAGTCCCTTTGAGTAACTGCTGCAAGCCAATTCTCATGGGACGGGTCACGAGTGTATAGAGCATCAAAAACCTTGGTAAGAGCAGCAACAACCTGTTTGCAGTCACGCTCAGTCCACCACTGATCAATCGACACTCGAACCTGTCTATCGACAAGATCTGCCGTTCGAGGACAAGCGTCAAGGGAATATTCGACCTCATCTGCATGTGAATTATTCCATGGCCACCCATCGGAAGTGACAGGCATCTTTTCGAGAATTGGCTGCATGGAATGATAAGCGTGCCAGTCCCCAACTGCGTTTTGCCCGCGAGTATGGCATCCAACACCCTCTGCGCGCAATGCGGCTGCCACGCGGTCTGATTCTACTGTACTATCGGGGAAGAATCCGATAAGATGCCCCATCTCGCCATCAATATCGTGGATAATTTGCGGGCGGAGTTCGTGATACGCGGGAAGGGCGCTGAGAATCCGGCGCTTGTTAGCACGCCAGCGATGGAGTTGCGATTCCACCTTGCGAATCTGAACGAGATCCACACTTCCTTCTAGCTCGGATAGCCGATAGTTTAAGCCGGGGAATAATTCCCCTTCCCAACGGGCAGGGGCACATCGATCCGGGCGCCACAACCCACCAGCCTCCGCCCATTGTTGAACCCGCGCAAACAGCGCATCATCGTTCGTTATCACCAATCCGCCTTCGCCACCCCCCGTAGTTTTGTAGGAACTAATACTGAAGCAACCAAGATTGCCAATGGTTCCTGCCCGGCGACCGCGAAAACTGACACCACAAGCTTGAGCGCAGTCTTCAATTACCGTTAGACTATGCTTGTGCGCGATCTTCATGACGGCATCCATATTGCACACGCATCCATTCATGTGGACAGGGGCAATGGCTTTGGTGTGCGGCGTAATATGCTTCTCAAGCTCACCCGGGTCGATAGTCATGGATTCGTCAATATCACACCAAATTGGGATACCTCTTGCGACCACGGCTGCCATTGCTGTTGCCATGAAGGTATATCCGGGAACGATGACCTCATCGCCTTCACTGATATCCGCCGCGACGTAAGCCGTATGCAGCGCGGCTGTACCGTTGCTTACCGCCAAGACATTCTTGACGTTGAGCAACTGAGAAGCCTCATGTTCCATCTGAGCAACTTTGGATCCAGACTTATACCGGATGAGGAATGGGCCGCCATCTAAATCCTCATCTGCAATCACAGCACGGATTCTCTCAATTGTTTCGGAAGAGTAGCCCCATGTATCAGCCATCTCAAGAAACTCGTCGTGCCCAATTTTGGGATCGCCTCTCCCCTCAAATCCTTCAATTGCTTTGATTCCCCCATTAACCGCGAGTGCGCTCTTATCCATCTTATTCTCCTTGTTATCCATTCAAAGTATTAGTATGCGCACACAGTACGACGTTTGCCGTGGTTTACCAGAAATTGAATAAAACGAGGTCCTTTGACTTACAGAAAGCCCCCCAATATATCGCTATTGTAGCATTTTCAGCCTATAGAGATCAACTACAGAAAACGTCTCGACAATACCGCTTGACTTCCTGCCCGTATGGAATGTGAATAGGGAGATTCAACGGCATCACTTGAGCGCTTGGCATTTCGGACAGTAATATGTCGATCTCTGTTTCTGAAGAACTCGTTCAATTGTTGATTTACAGGCCGAGCACGGGCAACCTTCCTTTCCATAGACGTAGTGTACGTCTTGAGGCTGTCCGACTCCGGACGAAGATTGGACGTTTTCTACTGTAACCCCATCGGTCTTATATGCCCGCTTTAGGATTAGACTAATTGCCTGTCCCAAACATCTCTTTTCTGCGGATGAGAGTTGCTTTGCTGTTGTGTTTGGATTCAGTTTCGCTACAAATAAAATTTCCGATTTATACACGTTGCCAATTTCTGCGACCACGCGAGAGGAGGTTAGGGCTTCGCCTATAGGCTTGTTCTGATTGATGGACAGATCCAAGAGTTGCTCAAATCGCTCTTGAGGAAAGTGCCCTTGCAAGCCATTGATACCAAGGGTTTTCATCCTAGGAACGTCTTCAAGCAGAACCTGTTCAGAACTATAAACCTGAAACCGCCCAAAATTTCGCATATCGTCAAAGATAGCTCGAATGCTACCCTCAAAATCCAAAACCACTTTCGCGTATTTTGAGGGCATCAAAGTTGACGGTTCTTTTGCTGGTTCCTCGACGGTCCACTGCCCGGTCATGCCGAAATGATTCAGCACCGGCAAACTCTCAAACCACCATATTAGGAACTTACCTCGGCGTTCGAGTTTTTCAAGCACCTTCCCGCGGATTAAACCTACTCTATCTTGTTGTTGTTGATAGCGTTGGTATTTCAAAGCCGATGGAGTGAGACTGATTTCCCGCAGACGCTTGTTTTCAAGAATCAGCAACTCGTCTCGGTGACGCTCAATCTCGGGACCTTCAGGCATGATTTCTCGCTCCTTTTCGTTCTATTTTGCTCTGACGCATAACCGTGTGGCGACCACAGCTTAAACCATGAAGGCTCTTCTGATTCCCAATTACCGGGACTCGGGCAATAGGCTTGGGGTATCTCAAGCAACGGCTGTGGTGTCAATTTTGCCGATGCCGTCGCTGTTCTAAGTAGGCTTCAGTCCACATCGTCCACAAGAATCGGGGACTGACCAAACTACATCTTTTCGTGAGCCGTGACAGCAGTTGCCTTGCTATACACAGCACTTGAACAGGCATTGAAACAGCATATAAACCGCGGTTAAAATTGCAATGTCGCCTCATCCCAATTTTTCAGTGAGGAAAATGAGCTCTAGTCTGCTTGAGTGTAGGTTTGAGGGGCTGATGTGTTGATGGGTTGTCTTCCAATCGTGGCTTGTTGTGGGTATGAAACAATGCGTTCCATGCTGTCCTGCCAGTAGTATATTCTTGAGATTTCTGTGGTGTCAAGCAAATCCGCGGTGAGATCCTCCTGCAAAGAGATGCGGGGTCTCCGGAACCAGCGAATGACGCTTTTTCATTCTCCTTCAGTACTAAGTCTGAACCTTCTGATTTCTTCTACAATAAAGGCTTGTACTATATGCTGTTCTCAGGTATCCTTTCTGTTAAAATTTGAGTTCGGATTTCTGAGTTTGACATACAAGCGACTTACAGGGAGGGGATTATGGACTTTGCGGTCGATTGGCAGAACGAACTGTGCGTGGCAAGAAACGGCGTTGTTGTCACGGAATTTCCACAGGCTTCTTTGGTAGGACTACGAGTGTTACAGGAGGGTGGCAATGCCGTTGACGCCGCAGTCGCCACTGCAGCCGCGCTTAACGTCGTGGGGCTTGGTCGTTGCGGACTGGGCGGAGACGCCTTCATTTTGGTCTATGATGGCAAGTTCAAAAAAGTGACTGGAATCAACGGAAGCGGTAGGGCGCCTTATGCTGCCTCAGTGGACTACTACAAAAAACAAGGTATGACGCACATGGCGGAAGATGGCATTCATTCTGTCTCCGTTCCAGGTGCAGTTGATGCTTACGTGGAAGTGCTTGAGCGTTTCGGCACAATGCCCTTGAAGGACCTGCTCCAACCTGCAATAGAATTTGCAGAACAGGGGCTGTTAATGAAAGCCGGAGACCGCCAATCTTTAGCCTCAGATCGCAAACTCACGAAGTTTCCGAGCACCGCCGAAATCTTCTGTGGAGACGGTACACTCTCGGAACGTGCCGGGGTGCTGGTGAACGCCGACTTGGGGAAAAGCCTCCGCCTGGTTGCAGAGGGAGGACGGGAGGCTTTCTATAAAGGTGAGATCGCACAAGCCATTGTCGCCTGTTCCGAAGCTAATGGCGGGTTGTTTACGATGGAAGATTTTGAAAATCACACATCGGACATTTATGAACCAATTCAAACGGATTATCGAGGATATACGGTCTACGAGACGACGTTACCGTCACAAGGTCACATCGTTCTTGAGGAATTAAACATCCTAGAGGGGTATGATGTGGCTGCGATGGAATTTGGCAGCGCTTCTCACCTCCATCACATGGTTGAAGCCAAGAAACTCGCCTTCGCGGATCGATTGGCGTATTCCGGCGATCCTGACTTCGAAAATGTCCCTCTAGGAGAGATACTGTCGAAGTCGTTCGCCGAGAGGCGACGCGAGGCGATACATTCGAACCGAGCGAGCTCTGTAGTCACGTCCGGTGACATCTACCGCAATGGCGATACGACATCCTTTGCTGTCGCAGACAAAGATGGCAATGCCGTATCTTTCATAATCAGTCTTTCAAGCCACTTCGGATCCGGGCTAGTGGCTGATGGTACTGGAATCGTCATGAATGATAGAATTGGATACGCGCAAGGTTTCGCGTTCGACGATGGACATCCCAATCAGCTCAAACCGGGAAAGCGCACAATGCACACGTTAAATACGTACATTGTTTGCAGCGGTGACGAAGTGTTTTTCATCGGAAATACTCCAGGTGGGTTTATGCAACCTCAATTGAATTTCCAAGCCATTACTAACGCCATTGACTTTGGAATGTCTCCTGCGTACGCTGTGGACGCCCCTGCATGGATCAGTTTTCCCGGCGCCTCTCCGTCGCAAGTGGGACAGTCCTACGTATTAAGACTGGATGAACGTTTCACGGATGAAACCGTTCAGGAATTAGAGCGATGGGGACACGTGGTAGCACGAGGTGGGACTGGCGGCAGTCGAAAGATGATTATGAAAGACCCTGATTCGGGTATGCTCCTAGGTGCATCTCAGGGGTCAGCGCTCTGGTATTAATTCTTTAACCGCAGGTTAGGCCTTTGCACAACTTCCCACAGTGGCAATCTTCGATTACAGGTGGGAGATTATCTTTGCAAAGCAAGGATTGTTCGGAGGGTGTTTCCCTACTAAAATCTCATGTTCTACCCCAGCTGCCCGATTCAAAGGAACTCAATAGTTATTTTCTCCGACGAAAAGGCACCGAACTACGGGGACTTTAGCGTTCAACTAACGATAGAGAAGGAGAGTAAGGTGTAAGAATGGAAGATAGGGAACTGTCCGAGATGAGTCTCTTTGACGCGATTACTGCGCGTCGAAGTCACCGAGGTCAATTTCAAGATACGCCGATTCAATCTGAGGATCTCGATCGATTACTAGAGGCAGCTCAATGGGCGCCATCTCCCTTCAACGTTCAACCGTGGGAGTTATTGATAATCCGGGAAATAGAAGGGAAAATCACACTTGCCGATCTAACGGAGAAATGCGTCGCTGAACAGTTCAAGGATACCAAATTCCTTGATGACAACCGTCGCTGGATTCGGTTAACCGACGAGGAATGGGAGGCAACCCGCGATGGTGTACTGCTCGCTGATCACGTCAACCTTCCACAAATCTTGTCCAAGCATCCAACCAAGCTTGGTCCCCTGCTGAAGAACGCCAAACACCTCGGCATCTTGGGACATCTAGGAGCGGGAGAGATGCCTGCAAAGGAAATCTCAAACTTGGTGCGGACATCACCGTTACTAATCCTGGTTCTGATGAATACCGATAGGCGTCCGCCGGGAGAGGGAGCTTCCCGCTGGATGTGGATTGGCATGGGAGCAATGATTCAAAACCTTCTATTGGCGGCGACATCCCTCCACATTGGCGCTCAGTTTGTAAGCGCACCGCTTGAACGCCAACGGGATCGGCAGCGGATTCGTAGCATTTTTGATCTACCGGCCTCTGTCGAGATCATCAGCCTGATGAGGCTTGGGTACATTGATGCCGTAGAAGGCAAGTCAGTTCGTCTAAGTACGTCCACCTTTACCCAATTCGAAAAATACAAGCTAGAAGGTAGAGAAGATAACGCCAATTCTTGACCCGCTGTACCGAATATTTCAATTTAGTTTGTTCCCTACGCCTTCTGCTTCAGAGCAAGTTTCTTCCTTTTCAAACGCCGCTTTTGAGTGTGGCGAATCCGCGTTCTTCGTCTGACTTGCCCACTTTTGCTATGTGCCAAAAAATCACCTCCTTTGTTTCTGCCTAAGCCGCATGCTGTAGAATTTTAGTCTACAATACCGACCACCTGCGATTCCACGCATCCTTAACCTTCCATTAGAGTTTTTGCCAAATAGATTAACTCTGGCTCACACTGCTTTTCCACTTCTGTCATTGCGACTTCCAAGTCAGTCATAGAGGTACATTGTAGCAAGAGCCGGTTCGGGGTTAGTGTAATATACCGTTTGAGGTCTGGCTGTAAGAATTCAACCTGCTCAGTTGTATCGTTGACCAACCTATAACCATCCCACGCTTCGACGACTTGCCGTGTCTTCAATGTATCAGAGTTTTGGTAGAGTGCCCTTGCAGGTAATTCTTCGGAGGATATATTGGGCACAAATGTTTCTTCCTCTATCTTATCATCCAGATCTACAGTGGCATCAGAATCATCTGTGTTTTCTTCATCAATCTCGTTACTCTGGAGGTCAGTGTCCTCTTCGGTAACACCAAGATTACGTATGTCAGAAATCACTTCTTGGATAACGTCGCGCTGTTCATGTTCAGGCAATAGGTCTGGTTGATCGAGCAGGTGTCCAAGTGTTGTGGTGGTAATTCCTAGAACGAGCGGATGAAAAACAAGAACTTGTGGCTCGGCAAGTTCGAATAACGATCTCGCTACAAGGGCTATTTCCGCTTTTCTTTGCTGTCCTGTACGGTTCAATCGAGTTTCACAAGCGGTTAGTGCATGAGAAATTTTGTGAAGAAACTCCGGTGTAAGGAAGTGCGGCAATACTTCCTGTCGAAATTGTTCGCCGACTGTTTCGTCCTCATCTTTGAGGCCGTCTAGTGTATCATCCTCAGAGCCATCGGTATTGATAGCTTCCTCCACTCTCGGGGTTTTCGATTCGATTACCTCTAACACACGTTCCCTCATAAGGTTGGTGTCAAAGGTTATCGCACGGAACTCAGGTTCGTTGACCAACAAACGACTCTGCATAATCATCTCATGCAGACGTTCCTCATCAGATTTCTCGCCATGCAATCTACGCTGTTTCTGAATTGCCAAGTATTTGCGCCGGGACTTCTGTTCCTGTTTCCGCTTCGCCCGTTTCCGCGCAATATTTGCTGACCGATTCTTCTTTTTCGCCATTTTCTCAATTCAGAAGTGTGTAGAGCAGGATAATCTTGATTTGAATTAGATTTTTTCTCCACATTTCAGAAGCATCACCGAATCTCAATTAAGTATACAAAAAGAGGAAATGATTGTCAATAAGTTATCCTATTGGGAGCGTGTTCATTCGCACTTGATTCTGGGTGTGTAGGGGTTTACAATCGTCAAATACCCGAATTTCTCTTTTACCGAGCATCAGTCCTTCGTGTAGGCTGCGATCGGGGATCATCGAATCCCCGATTTCCTCTCTTACCGCGATCAAGGGAATGGGTAATGACGGCGATAGAGTTCCTACGGGTGTATAGAAGGCGACAACAAAAAAATGCCCCTCCTCAAGTGACCAAGAATTGCTTTGTCACCTATTATTCAAACAGGTTCTTAGCTCGACTTTGTACATTTGAGCGATGCAACAAACGGTGTCAATCAAGCGTTGAGGGAATGTAGGGAAGATTTTAACCATCTAGTCTTTTGGGTTGACCATTGAAAAAGTCTCCAGCGGTTCCTGATACTATGCAACGTGTCCGGATTGCTTCCCCTGTGGTAGGCGCTGTTTCTAACTGCGCCTCGCCGGGGTTGTGTTCTCGGTGCGGTTAGAAACCGAACCTACCGGGTCCTCTCATTCTGGTAGGCGCTGTTTCTAACTGCGCCGCGCCGGGGTTGTGTCATCGGTGCGGTTAGAAACCGAACCTACCGGGTCCTCTCATTCTGGTAGGCGCTGTTTCTAACTGCGCCGCGCCGGGGTTGTGTCATCGGTGCGGTTAGAAACCGAACCTACCGGGTCCTCTCATTCTGGTAGGCGCTGTTTGTAACTGCGCCTCGCCGGGGTTGTGTTCTCGGTGCGGTTAGAAACCGAACCTACCGGGTCCTCTCATTCTGGTAGGCGCTGTTTCTAACTGCGCCGCGCCGGGGTTGTGTCATCGGTCCGGTTAGAAACCGAACCTACCGGGTCGTCTCATTCTGGTAGGCGCTGTTTCTAACTGCGCCGCGCCGGGGTTGTGTCATCGGTGCGGTTAGAGGGATCTCTATCGCGTGGGATTTACTATCGAGATTAGCTATCGCAGTCATCGTCCATTCCCTTGATTCTTCGCTATCCACTCAGTTGATCGTTCGTTTGATCCCCGCCTACGGGTTTGGTGCTTCACGGCTTTCCGTTCAACTCAACGTTGTACGTTTGTACAAAGTCGAGCTTAGGTTTGTGGTAGGAATCATCGCTAAGGTCTATCCAAAAAGCGGAGATTATTGTCGATTTGCAACTGGAACGAAGATTACTGCCACATGTGGGAGGAGGATAAGGCCTAACAGGCTAAGAGGAGGAGGGACAGGGAAATTCCTTTATTGAACGTTGAATTTCAAGCTGAATCCATTTTTCGTGCGGTAAAATTAATCCGATCTGAATGACGGTTCCACCGATTAAAGGTGTACATGTCGTAAGCGCTAAGCATTTTATAACCGGTATCATTGAGGATTTTCTTCACGATGCTAACTTCAAACATCTTTTGAACATGCACCTCTTCAAACCGGCGAAAAAATTCACCCTCGCGGATAAAGAAGGTGAGGGCAGTATGACACGTTTTGTCACGATAAGAATAGATGTTTTTCCAGATGTAAGAGTAGTCTTCTTTATTCTCGGCGAATGTCTGTGAATGGAAATGTTGGGTGATGTTTCGCTCAGTCGTAACGTCGAAAATGAACAAGCCTGATGGCCCTAGATGATCTGAAACACACTTAAATACACTGAAGAGTTCTTCCTCGTTAAGCGCGTAGTTGATACTGTCATACGTACATAAAACCGCATCGAACCGCTGATTCAAGTTGAAGTCAAGCATGTCTCCCTGCCTAAACTGGATTTTCAGTCCCTGTTGTTCTGCCTTTTGGCGAGCGACCGCCAACATGCCCTCGGCGCGATCAATTCCCCACACCTCGTAATTATGTCTTGCCAGCAGGGTCGTCAGTGCGCCTGTGCCACAAGCGAGATCCAAGATTTTACGCGGCAGACATTCACATTGCCTGAAGATAGCATCAATATAATTTGTCCAGCGAACATAATCCACGTTAGCCATCATCTGATCATAGGCATAAGCGAATTTCTCATACGGATTTGCCAATTCTGACATGGCGGCAGCTACCTGACCTCCCTCTTGAATCCTACAGCAGCATTCATCATCTTCAGCATAGTATTGACCTCCTCCGAGGTCCACTCTTTATCCTCATTAGCTTTCAACGCATAGTATGCCGCGCGCTTAACTTTTTTCAGGTTGATATCTCCCTGCAAATAACTTAGAGGCATATGCAGCAACGCTTTTCGGACTCGCGAGAATGTTTTCTGTATCTCTACGTCCTCAACGCCTTCCGGAGCTTGTTGCACTAATTGACGCTCCACAATGTCTGTTGTAAAGCTGAATAGCTCTCGGATGATATACCATTGTAAGGCGAACGAGATAGACATGATTATGAGGGCAACCACGAGTAGCGCAACGACAATTCTTGAGCCGGCTTTTTTGTTCACGCGAGGAGCAGTGTTAAACTCTTCTTTCATTCTTCCACCTGTAGTCGCTCGGTGCCGCAGACTAAGTTACGGGAGTCCTTCTTTGGCAAATCATAGTGTACTCGAGCTAACCGTCCAAACGCAACTTGCTGCTTATCTCGCCAGTCGGCGGTCATGATTTTCAATTGTACAACACTTCAAGACTGAAGTCAAGCGATGGAATATCGGAAAGGGGAATTCGCATATACAATGCTCCTAGATTGTGAATCAGTTCATTCGTCTCGCTTTTGCGATATTAAGAGGCATGATGGGAGAATCCGGAGCAATTTCTACCTACAGCGGGTAGATCTATCTCAACAATCGCCTACCGGTCTGCAGAATAACACGGGCCGAGTTTGTTGCGAAGACGCTTCGCCGGGTTGTTGAGCCTGGAGTTTCCCTTCTACAATAGAAAGTTCGTGTCCGTTTTTTCGCTGAGGTATAGACAACAATTAGTTGATAAGAGGGAGTGGAAAGTTTACCAAGACCTCTCTTCATGCCCAGCAGCGTCCTACATTGCTAGTTAAGCGAATGTTATCTTCTTATGATGGAGCAAACCACGCTCCAGCGATATAAACTGCGATTGCTAACAGGATTACGGTATTGAAGCCGAAAGCGACAGCGAGGCATGTGGCAAGAATCGCACCCACTACCGAGGCGTAACCGTTAATGCCCCACGCCCAAGCGATGAGGTGCGGCAGATTCCTTCTTAGTCGTTCTATTCCTAATGGGAACGGCATGCCCATGAAGAATGCCAATGGTGCAATCAGCACAACAGAAACAAGAATCTTCAGCGGATCTGAACTTGCAATGAAATGGCTGAATACTGGCGCAAGTAGTAATAGGTAAGCCAAGGCAATCAACGATAGTATGATGATGATCGCAGGGATCTCGACATGCAAGCCGAACTTCTGGCAAATCTGCGATATCCGTGGACAGCAGAAACTACCCAATCCTGCGAAGACAAGAAAAGCACATAGCACTACAGCAACCGCATAGGTCGGGTACGAGAGTAACAGGAGAAACTTTTGAATGAATGCCATCTCAATCAACATGAATCCGATTCCCAAGCTGAGGAAATAACTGCATGTCCGCCACTGAACTGCACCTTGCTTGCTATTGGAAAGACTAGAAGCCTGAATGTCTGATGCTCTACGAGTACCACAAGTCGTTAGAGACATAGGTTGTTTGCGTAGGAAGAGGAGTGGTAAAAGGATGAGAATCAACCCCGCGACAATCGCTTGGATTAGCATCGCAATTAGGAGCAAATAGCCCCATTCAATGAATGGAATCGCATTTCTTCCAATTGTGTGAATTATCTGAACCAACGTGCCGAGACGCAAAAACTGGGAGAAATAGGGGCGATCATCGGTCGCGGGACGGATTTGGAAAGGATAATCCTTGTAAAATTGTTCTCGATCACCGAACATTATCGCGTGTGCAGCGGTGAAGTATATCGGTTCAGGAAGTTGATTATAGCGGTTTGCTTCTGATGCGGCCATCTGCGGATAGTAGGCAAGGTCGAAAGAACGTCGCTGGCAGAAAGTCTGTATTGCCTCTTTCTCGTACGGTTTGAATTGCTCATTCTTGATTAACAGTGTGCCGCTACGCCACTCACGGATTAGAGCAAGCTGATTAGCCGGTACGGTCCCGTCGATTTGTTCGAGTGCCTCAACGGCGGTAGCAAACAGCTTGATCATGTCGCGTGGCGGAGATTTGAGCCAGCGCGTAATTGACAATATACCACCTGGCGCCAGATGTTGAAAAAATTCCTCAATTGCCTCGACAGTATAAAGATAGTTCTCATTCAAGGAATGAGTTCCTGACGCGGCGGCGCCGATCGAATCCAACATGGCAATTTGGATAAGATCGTACTTCTCGCGCGTTGATCGGATGAATCCCCGCGCCTCAGCGATATGAACATTTACCGGGTAGGGTGCAACTGCGCCAAAAATTTGCCCGGAGAAATCTCCGTGTTGGTGAGTCACCAAGTCAATCACCTGCGGATTCAACTCGACCGCATCAACCGAGTCGGCGTTGTGATACAGCGCATTTAGCACATCGCTGCCACCGCCAGCCCCCAATACTAACACACGCGGCTTGTCAATCAGATGGTACGCCACTGCCGAGATTGTATCATCCAGAAAAGCCAACTCGGAAATATCTCCTCCAAAATGCGTAATTGCTGTCATCGCGTCAGCGTCCGTGAACAACCCTAGCTGCGGAGGTATCGAATACTCCGAGCGGATACTTAGCCCTGGCACTGCGCGGATGGATTTGCTACGCGCTGCGTGCAATGTCCCAAGTGGGCTGTACCGATTGCTTAGAATCTCAGCATCCGGAAAGTTGAGTGTACTGCTCAACCCTTTGTAAGGTGAGATCCTAATCTCAATCGGCTTGATGACCAAGTAACTGATGAACCCGACTACGATGACTACAATTAGTGATAGCGGTTTCCAACGACTCGTAACATTTGCAACTATGACACTGCAGAAACCGATTGCTGAAACAACGGTTAGGATTTGAACGGGGGAAACAAGATACATTACCAATATAATCCCTAATGCGCCGAGACCCGAGCCGAGTAGGTCAAAGAAATACAGACGATTGACTTTGGTATTGAACTGCAACAACGCCATACCTATGCATGCAGCGCCAAAAAAGAACGGTATTGCAAGAATCAGATACTGCGCCAGGAGGAATAATAACTGAATCGGTTGCCAAACCACCATGAATGGATTGAAAGGAACGTACTGGGTTAGTGCGAAGCAGCACACAAGGCTAATCGCGCACATGAGTCCGGAAGCTGTGTATGCAGCGTGGAACCGCCGCATTAGCCAGTGTTGGGTAATTGCAATCACACTGCCACTTGCACCGAATCCGAGAAGCGCGAGGCTTATAATCATGTACGCAAAGTGGTGCCACTGGGCAATCGACAGTAGGCGCATCAGTGCAATTTCGTAGGCAATCAGTGCGCTAGAAATCAAAAAGATTGAGACGAAATAACGAACCATTGAAATGTTTTGTACAGATTTGCGTTCTAATGTAAAACGCCCACGCGCAGGTTCTTCGACAGAATAGAACGTTCACAATGAAGATTGTCCATGAACTCATCAACTTTTGCTATGTCATGGTAGTCTTCTTGACTTTGTTATACGATTTCAAAATCTAAATGTTACAGCCGATACGAGACGCGCAATGAATTGCGCTACTACGAACCCCCAGTTCTTGTAACTCATGGATTACGAATTAGTATTAACAAACAATCTGTATGATATGCAACGCGTAGCGTGACGAGCAATCCAAGGCGCAACAGACAAGATTTTCCATGAGCAAACCACGTCTTAATCTCAATGTTTTCTTTCCGCTGAGCCATCCCTGGCGTTTCGTCTTGGTTGTATTGATTTGCCTCATTGCCAGTGCTGGTTGCGGACACAAGCAGGACGATTGGCATGAACTACCTAAGGCAGAATTTGGCATTCCGCCTTACGCCCGGTATCTTCAAGGCATCAAGATATGTCTCGACCCTGGGCATGGTGGACAAGGGCACTTGCCAGAGTATAAGCGCGGTCCAACAGGACTCCGCGAAGCGGAGGTAAATCTTCGAGTCACGCTCTATCTTCAAGATTTTCTTTCCCAAGCGGGCGCGATTGTGGTTATGACGCGAACAGATGACTCCTATGTAAGCATCCCGGAGCGCAGCGAGATAGCGAACTTGAACGAAGTAGATTTCTTCATTTCGATTCATCACAACTCTATTGACGTTCCTAGCACCAACTATACATCCACGTGGTATCATCGCGATGCGGACGATTCACCCGCTAGCCTCGACCTCGCTCGGTACGTTCAGCAAGGCATTTCAGAAGCTTTGCGACTGCCGCAACTTGCTGCCACCGGGCTGTATTCTGACCAACTCATAGTGCCATCAGGATTCGGTGTTTTGCGGCTGACAAAGTCCCCCGCTGTGGTGTGCGAAGCATCGTTCTATTCTAACCCAGAAGAGGAGAAACGTCTGCGAAAAAAAACGTACAACCGTCGTGAGGCATACGGCTTTTTCTTGGGTATTGCGTGCTACGTCGCGGCTGGATTTCCACAAGGAGTTTTGCGGACACCATCCCCGGAGTCCATCACGGAACACAAGACCCCCCGAATCGAAATAAGTGTTTCGGATGGCATTCACACGCGCGGCGCATGGATGATTAAACGACAACAGGTTTTTTCCGATTCCATTCGCGTCAAACTTGATGGGGTCGTTGTTCAGCACCGATACCTTCAAGATAGCGATTTGATTGAGGTCACACCAACAGAACCACTAACCAACGGTGTGCACTGGGTTGAGACAAGCCTAATCAACTACTACGGCAATCGCAGCTTGCCTGCAGCGCAGTGGTTTAAGGTCGCACCCCCTGCGGCAGAACTGAAATTAAGTACATGGACAAAATCAATCCCGCCCGATGGCAAGAGCTACGTGGGTATTACCGTTACCGCACACGACAACGACGGCCAACCGATTGCGGACGATGAGCCAATCCACGCCCAAACAACGGTAGGAAGACTGGCTGAAACGGTTCAACTCTCGAAAAATGGAATCGCCCGATTCTACCTCCATGGCGATTCGGCGATACGACAGCCAAGCACTGCGCAGGTCAAGGTAGTCTACAAGGATAAGCAGAAATCAATCTCGGTCGGTTTTGGGAGAATCCAAGGCGGAATCGTTCAGGGCAGTGTCCGAAATGCAACTCGAAGCACGCTTGGGGACGCAACAATACGACTAACGAATGGCGAAGACAGAATTTCATCGACTGATCCCAACGGGCATTTCTTCTATAATCACGTGTCCCCTGGAGAGGCGGCACTCTTAGTATCAAAAGTTGGTTATTACAATCTTCAACTGAAGGGGGAAGTTGTGCCAAACCGGGCGTGGGTTATTCACCCTAAGTTGCATCCAATCTGTGAGGGAGCACTCGTTGGACAGGTCTTTGTGCTTGACGCTCGGTACGGCGGGAATGAACGAGGAACCCCTGCAGGTGCGGCGGACGTCAATCTTGCGGTGGTCAATGCGCTGAGCGAAATGCTAGGAATTGCTGGCGCAAACGTATATCTTATTCGAAAGGATGACCGAAGAATCGCGGTTCCCAAACGCGTTGCGGCAGTAAATGCCATAAAGGACAATGGGTATTACCTGCGAATCGATCATAGCAGTTGGACTGAACGTGCTCCATCGGTAGTCGCAGCTCACTATCCCGGCAATCAGGTCGCAGCGCGTTACGTTCAATCTATCCTCGAAAATCTTTCGCTTGGCAATGTTGAGACATCGAATGAAACCTTAAGGGACTCGAAATCGCCCGAGATACGGTCTACGAATAAAATTGCACTAACGTTAGATGTTCGGTCAATCAATCACCCTACCTTTGGAATCGTAGGTTCTCGCGCGCGGGTTGTAGAGGAGGCTTACTCAATCTTCTTAGGTACATGCAAGTTCTTCCGGGAGGGCAACTTACCACAAACGCGGCTCGAAGTTCATGTTATTGACCAAGCCTCGGGAGAGCCACTTAATGACGCGACCATAGCCCTAGATGGGACACTTCGGCTTGTTACAGATCCAAGTGGAAAAGTGTTTTTCCGAGGGTTTTCTCCAAGAATGCATCGCCTTGTCGTGGGCGCAAACGGATATGCCGAGCAGGAGATTACGGTAGATACAACACACCAAGAACGCGTTGTAATCGAGTTGAAGCAAGCTTTGGGTCACGCACCGTAAGAGACAAGTGAAGACGAGGAGTTTATTGCAAATGGTTGAGCACTGGTCGTCTTAGTCGTATAGCCTGATGCGGTTTGTGGCGGACGGGATCAATCTTTTGCCCTGCTGTGCTATTATCCGCCCTCCGTGTCGAATATTTTGAAACACGAGGTGGTATCAGCTTGAAGCTCCTGGGCGAATAGCGCGTTTTCCCACCGGCGATTTCACACATCAATCAATCGTTCCGCCTTTACCTTTCGACGCTTTGACTTCGACGATTTTCTTGACGTTGGAGCGATGCGTACTCTTTCATTCTTCCCTTTCTGCGATCCTGTTCCGCTCTGTGCATGCGGCAGTTTTGGCAAATCTTCTATCGCCCCCTGTTTTTCTTCGCGTAAATGGTTTTCATACTCCGCATACGTTCCGACAAACAGACTTGCAGTACCATTCTCAAAGATCAGTAGTTTGGTGGCAAGTTTGTTCAGCAAATACCGGTCATGTGAAATGATGAAGATAGTAGCAGGATATTCGTTTAGTGCTTTCTCAAGCGCTTCGCGGGAAGGTATGTCCAGATGATTTGTTGGCTCATCAAGCAAGAGCACATTCGCGTTTTCCAATAGCAGCTTTGCAAGCATGACGCGACTTTGTTCACCTCCGCTGAGGTAGCGAATATGTTTAAACACTTCATCGCCGGAAAATAAGAAGCGACCGAGAAAGTTGCGGATTTCTTCTTGCGTGTGCTTCGGACGTAGTTCCCAAATTTCGTCAATAATCTCGTTGTCAAGGTTGAGCCCCTCAAGCTCTTGGTCATAGTATCCGAAATGCAGGTTGGCTCCAACCTTCAGCTCACCGTTCGTCGGCTCAATGCCTCCAAGAATCAAACGGAATAGCGTGGTTTTCCCTACACCGTTGGGGCCAATAACTCCAACGACATCCTGACGGTAAACTTCAATATTCAGATCTCGAAACACGATTTTATCCCCATACCGCATTCCTAGCGCTCGACATTGTAAAATGTCGTTTCCACCACGTGTATCCGGCGTGAAGTGGATGCTCATCGACCGCACATTGTGGTTAGGTTTCTCGACCCGTTTGATGCGATGGAGCAGCTTCTGCCGGCCTTGTGCTTCGCGTGTGCGCTGTCCAGCGATATTCCGCTGTATGAATTCCTCTTCGTGGGCGATAAAACGCTGCTGTTTCGCATAATTGCGTTCCTGCTCCAAGATTTCAAGTCGCTTGGTATCAAGATATTTGGTGTAATTCCCTCGATACATTTTGATCTGATGGTCATCCAATTCCCAAATTTTCCGTGCGACCCGGTCTAGGAAATAGCGATCGTGAGAAACAATCAAAACAGCGCCTTCGTATTCCGAATTCAAGAAGCTCTCCAGCCATTCGATTGCTTTTATGTCCAAATGATTCGTTGGTTCATCAAGTAGAAGAAGATCAGGCTTTTCTAGCAGCATCTTCGCGAGCGCCGCACGACTCTTCTGTCCACCACTCAACACATGAGTTCTCAAATGAAAATCACTGGGTCCAAAACCTAAGCCACCGAGAATCCGGTTAACCTGATGCTCGTAATCGTAGCCTCCCATGCGTTCGTGCTGCTCTTGTAAGTTAGCGTATTCTTCTAGAAGCGCCGAATTCTCTTCTTGCTCCATTCTTTCGCTCAGTCGTAGCATTTCATCCTCAAGGTCTTGTTGTTTGCGGAAAACCTTGAGAGCCTCTTGGCGTAGCGTACAGGTCGGATCAAGCTTCGGTTCTTGGCTCAGGTAGCCGATGTGCAGTCCCCTTGAAGCAAAAACCGCCCCTTTGAATTCTTGGATTATACCAGCGATAATCTCGGTAAGTGTTGTCTTTCCGCTGCCATTCTTGCCGATCAGTCCAATCCTGTCACCCCGCTCAATTGACACAGAAACATCGGCTAGCACCAGGTAAGGGTCATACGATTTGGTGATGTGCTCCAAGCGAACTAACGACATAAGAATGCTTTCTCACGGGTAGGTAGGTTTTCGGAAAATGATGGGTGTACGGGTTACTGTAGTTGCCCGATTCTTCAGGCGTAGCCAGTGCTGTCCTCAGGCGATAAATCGTCGAAATACAAGAATCAGAGTGTTTAAAACCTGTTTGTATAATAGATGACAAAGCCTACTTTGGTCATTTGAGGAGAAAGGCTTTATCATGTTTTTGTTGACGCTTGCTGTGCACTTTGAAAATAAGGTAAGAGGAGAAATCGACGATTCGATGATCGCAGAAAGGGCTCTATCGCACTCGTTATCCACTCGCTTGATGACTCTCTATTCGGTCACTTGATCGTCTACAAATGGATTTTCAAACAGGCGCTTAACTGCGTTGATTCTGCACTTCTCATGCATCATGAATTTCCGAGGTCAATCCCCAACTTCTTGATTCTCTGCGCAAGTGTTGTGCGGCTGATTCCGAGCAATTTTGCCGTTTCCGTCTGGTTTTGGCCAAATTTGTCGATAATCAAACGGATGAGCGTAGAATCTACGGCGTCAATAACTTCGTCGTACAACGTCTCCCGTTCTTGCGACAGTGCCTCTTTGACCGTGTCATCCAGAATAGATTCCAGCGACTGTTCCAATAGGACTTGGCCAGATTCGGATGTGTGCTCGTGATTCAGAATATCCGATGGGAGATGCTCTGGAAGTATTACATCGGACCTTGAAAGTACTGCCGCACTTCTGAGTGCGTTTTCCATCTCCCGCACGTTTCCGGGCCAATCATATTTCTTCAGGAGTCCTAGGCAGTCATCCGAGACGCCTGTAATTGTTTTCTCCAGTTCCGCACTGATGAGTTTCAGAAAATGATCTACAAGTAAGGTGATATCTTCGGTACGCTCCCGCAAAGGCGGCAGATGAATCGATAATCGTTTGAAACGATAGTAGAGATCTTGTCGAAATAGGCGGAGCCTGGCCATTTCGGCAAGGTCTTGGTTGGTCGCGGCGAGAACCCGCACGTCAGTCTTCAGTGTTCTTGTTCCACCTAATCTTTCAATTTCTTGTTCCTGCAATGCCCGCTGCAGCTTGATTTGCAATGCCGGGCTCATATTACTCACTTCGTCGAGAAACAACGTTCCCCCATCGGCAAGTTCAAACCGCCCAGGCTTGCCTTTCGCCTTTGCCCCCGTGAAAGCACCGGCTTCGTAGCCAAACAACTCGCTCTCAAGAAGCTCGTCGGGAAGTGCACCGCAGTTGACCGAAACGAACGGCCCATCTTTGCGAGAGCTACTGGCATGAATGGCTCGTGCTACGAGTTCCTTTCCTGTGCCCGTATCCCCTTCGATAAGCACTGTGATTGTATTGCTCGCCATGACGCCGATCAGCTTGTAAATCTCTCGCATCTGCGGGCCTTTTCCAACCAAACGGTGGCCCTGTGTCCCAGTTCTGGCGAATAATGGGTCTACGGAAGATGTTATGTCACTCGTGGTTCCATCGGTGATTTTCCGGCGTTCAGCTTGTGTCTTGGACGCTCTATTCAGTATCGCTTTTACCGCATCAAGGTCAATCGGTTTGGACAAGAAATCAAACGCTTGCAACCGCATCGCCTCAATCGTTGTCTCGACATCGTCGTAGGCTGTCATGATGACGACGGTAGCATTCGATTGAAGCTCCTTAATCTGCGCAAGCGTATCCAATCCGCTCATGCCCGGCAGTCGAACATCAAGAAAAATGATATCCGGCTGCTCAGCTTGAATTCTCCGCAAACCCTCTTCGGCATTGTTGGCAATGCTCGGTAAAAAGCCTTCACCTTCTAAGAATTGCTCAAAAGCCCAGCAGATTTTTTCATCATCATCAACGACAAGAATATTCTTCATAACTCACCAGATCGAGATGTTACACAGAGAACAGTATTGATAACACCTGTATTGTATAGCCTAAATCCTGCATTTCCTGTACATGCAAGGATGACTAGGAACGCGACTTGCTGAACCCTCCATTTAATCGTCTATTTTACCACGTCCTTGCCAAACATTCAAATTGGAAAATCTTTTCCTTATTGATGGACTGTCCAATCTTTGTTAAACTGTTGAGTAGCGATTTACAGACATTCATTAAGGAGAGGATATGGATAAGGAACGGTTCAAACAGATGGCGGCGGAGAAAGCTGTTGAGGAGATACAGTCAGGGGCAATCGTAGGGCTGGGTACGGGCTCAACGGTTTATTATGTCCTACTCGCACTGGGAAAAAAGGTAAGAGATGGATTGAATATCATTGGGATTGCCACATCAAAGCAGACGGAAACGATTTCCGCCAAGCAGGGAATTCCTCTCTCAACGCTGGCGAAACACCCTGTGATTGACTTGACCATTGACGGTGCAGACGAAATTGACGCTAACCTAAATCTGATAAAAGGAGGCGGTGGCGCCTTAGTACGAGAAAAAATCATCGCTCATGCGTCTAAGCGGCTCGTCATTGTGGCGGATGAGAGCAAATTAGTGTCCGTGTTGGGAACGACATTTGCGCTGCCTGTGGAGGTCCTGCAGTTTGGATGGGAAGCTACGCAAACGGCAATCAACTATATTTGTGGAAAATCGACGCTTCGGTGCAGTGGCGAAAAGCCTTTTCTCAGCGACAATGGCAACTATATTTTGGACTGTCACGTCGAGGCGATTCGGCAACCCGATCAAATTGAGATGCAACTCAACAATCTCCCTGGTGTCATCGAAAATGGGCTATTCGTAAATCGCGCCGACAAGGCGATTATCGGTACAGCATCAGGGGTCGAAATCCAGGAGACAACGTGATGAGAACCTATCCTAGAAACAACTATAGATTCTCCCAGTGTTGTTGTCTGTTCGTGCTATTCTTGCTGTGTTTTCCGCCATTGGCTACGCCATACTTCCGTGATAGTGGGCTAATGGATATTCCAACGGGTGCGGTCATTGAACACGGGAGCATTGATGTTGGTACAAATTTCGCTTTCCGGAACAGGGATGGGCTGCCACGCGAGGAAGCGGCAATTCGGCTAGACTTCGGTCTTTTCGATCGAGTTGAAGTTGGCATAACTAGTGTGCGGCTTAATCAGAAGAGCTTCCTGACGGCAAATCTGAAGGTGCTGCTGTTTCGTGAGACGGGGAAAGTGCCAAACGTGGCGGTTGGCGTTGAAAACACCGGGGATGAAGTTGAACAAGAACTGATCGATCCGACGCGGTACAAGCGAAAATCTGCATTTCTTGCTATTAGCAAGACCTTCAATTTACCGCGTGTGCATCAGATTTCAGGCCACCTCGGGATTGGGAACAACCGCTTTAGCGAGGACCTTGGTATCGGTAAGGTACTAAACGGGATTTTTCTTGGCATTAGCAAGGACCTCCAACCAAGTTTTGCGAAGGGACAATTGACCTTAAGCCTTGAGACCGATGGAAGAGGCGTGAACGTGGGAGTACGCCATTTGGCAAACAGTGGTTTGCAGGTCTATCTCGGCGCTGAGGCATTGGACGCACCAGCCACGGACGGGAAGGAGATTCGCTACGTCACGGGCGTCTCTTGGTCAAATCGGGAGTTGATGAGACAGGTTGCCGGGGCAAAGCGATTGGCAAAACAAGCGGGCAGGGTTGCAACTGAAGCACAGAACGCTGCTCAGGAAGCCCAAGTAGGTACAGAAAAGGAGTAGCAGCGAGGTGGTTGGTTAGATGCAGTACTGATACGCCGATCTGTATACATGATGTCCTTTTCATGTACGATTCCGAAGCACTGCCCCGGCGGCAGTCAGTCCGGAGTCATTTCCGATAGTCAATTCTGCGGCCAAGGGACTTCCGCCGTTAGCATTGTTTGCCGTTGTTCTCATGTTGGCAGTCTCCCTCGCCCTTGGCCGCGTGGAAGTTTAAGGTGTAATTTGACCTAAAAAAAGGAACCTTAGTCACGAAATTGGCATTCAGAGCCTGCTTGAATAATAGGTGGCAAAGCAATTTTTGGTCACTTGAAGTGGAGTGTTTTCGTGTTTTTGTCGTCACCCGCCAAACACCTATCGCCCCACTGGGGCTTACGTGCGCGGGGTTTCGGCGTTTCTATACACATTCCGCCCCTCTGGGGCTTTTAGAGGCCGGTGGGATCTCTATCGCACTCCCTAGTTGGTCGCTTGATAGCAGTGCGCGCCCTACAAAATGGTGCATGGATTCCATCTTGATGTGATGATTGAGATCTGTTTCAAGGCAAATTGTGCTACTACAAATGGATTTTCAAACGAGCTCTCAGACATTTCAAAGTCATTACAGTTTTTTCTAATGAAACACAGAAAACTGTACAATCAGGAGTTAGAATCCGGAGTAACCATTGTTTCTATCAGAAATGAGGAGATAAACCTTTCTGATTCTTCATCCAGTCGCAAAAGTATTGCCATTCACACTTCAACTCCTAATTCACTTGAGACAGAGGAGTTGAATCTCCACACAAAAAAAAGCAGCCAAATTACTGGCTGCTTTTTTTGATGCGGAGTTAGTTAAGATTTACCGCGTGTTATTCGACAGCACCAATCCTGGCTGACTGTGGCGCGCTCGTAGGCAAAGCCTTCTTCGCTAACAGATCCTCAGGAATGTACCCTGCATAGTCGGATATGTCGCCATGGGTCAACGAGTAGACAATAACGTTGGTCATGAAACGATAAACGCCCGGTGAATAGTGAACTGACCGGGTCGGCAAACTGACCGATTCCATAGCACACATATAATCACGACGGACAGTGATAACCGACAACTTATCACCGACAGACACGCCTTCAAGGAAGTTTCTCCTTTGCGGTCTCGTTCCCCACCAGAAAATATCAAACCCGACTGGAGGTCCACCCATTTCGTAGAAGTTGTCGTAAACTTCATGGTCGTTGGGAATTCGCTCCACCTGATATTCAGGCATGACATATCGCATTTGAGCAAGGAACAACCGAATCATTGCCTGAGCAGGCGCATTTACGCCGCAGTCGTCAAAGACTAGAAATCCGCCTTTTTCCACGAGGTACCTGCGCATAGCGGCTGATTCTGTTTCAGTGAGGCGGCTATCCATTCGCCCACCACCATATTGACGACCAAGCAAGTTATGTGAGCGTGTCAGGGAAGGATCGTGTCCCGTCATGAAAAGTATCGGGCTTCTATGCAAATTAGCATCAGTCAACTTCAATGCCCCGCCTTCAACGTTCATGTCTGCTTTAATTTTCGTCCGCTCGTTAATCCACTTGGTTAAGGCATTCAACGAGGAGGAATCTGCCCACCAGTCAGAAAGATTGTGGCGGATTCGGGTAAAACGCAACACGCCGCGAATATCGCGACCTTTACCGATAACTGTCCCTCCAGGTTCACCTCTAGGTAGCGGTGGCACCTCGGTATTCCCGAGCGTGATGTTTTCAACAACATCACCCAAGGCGTCGGGCGCCGCGCCAACAGTTTCAACCATGGCAAGACCAGGCGGGCGGTCAAACGCAACCTTGACCTGTACAATTCCACCGGCGATACCTCGACCAATGTTGGCAGGACCAGCAGAGGGAGCATTTGCCACAGGTGCCGAGAAGGCTAACGCTCCTGGAGCGTCGGAAACTGGCAGGTCAGCATGTGTAACAGCCTGCGGTACGGGGGCATTGGGTGACACAACCTTTGGAACATTCGGGTTTATCGGTGCATCAACCTTAACCACCTTGTTTGAAAACTCTAGTACAGACGTCGGCTCGAAACTCGTACGAGCCGCGAAAGCTGTTGTAACCCTCGGCTGAATTTGAACTTGCTCAACTACCACAGTGTTCGTCGTGGGCACTGTTGGCTTAATTACGGGTTTAACGACAGGTTTACGTACTTTCGGTTTCGGTGGATCCTTGGCTTTGAGCACGTCTGCTCCAACCAAGTCTTTAAACTGTTGCGTTTGACTTACAAGGTACAAGCTGGCGACAAACGCAATGACAAGGTGGAGAACCAAGGAGGTCATAAATGCACCGGAAGTCTTCTTAGCACTCATTTGTTTTCCTCCAGAATTTAAGATTTGTGGTTTGTGAAACGCTGAATAATCTGAACAAGATTTATGACGAAAACTTGTTGTATTGTCGTCGCTGATGGAGCAATTAGTATGCCATAAACTCGAATTCCTTCAAAGACAGGTCTCCAGTGCTTAGTCACTGTGGAGGACCGTCGAAATTGCACGAAACAGGTTAAAGTTGGCCATTTAAATTGCACCAAATGGTGCAATAATATCCCGGCGGGGGATTCTACATTCAATTGTCGACGACAGCAGCCAACTCTCAAGGGTTGCGCGCAGGGAATTCATTGCACGAACAATCTAAATCATATTGCGTGGATTGCTTGAATTACATGCTCTACCTGAATGTCCTTCATACAACCTTCACCACCGAATTTACAAGACGTGCCCATACATGGAGGGCAGTGTAACTGACGACGAACTGCGTAGCAGTTTAATCCTATTGGGCCAAAACGCGCCGGATTTCCTGGTCCATACAACCCGATTGTTTGAGTCCCAACGGCAGCGGCGACATGCATTGGTCCGCTGTCATTTCCAAGAAATAGATGACAACGCTTCAACAACTCCGCGAGCTGTGGCACCGTGGTTTCCCCGGCGAGGTTAATGGATTTTCCGCGCATCTGTCTCTGAACAGTAGAAATGATATGCACTTCATCGCGAGTACCGACGAAGAGAATTTGTGCATTTTTCTGTTTAATCAGCCAGTCCGCTACGGCCGCAAAACGCTCTGTCCGCCATCGTTTAAGGGATATTGGAGAGCCTGGATGCATTATAATAAGAGGGCGATTCGGAAAGATTTCCGATTTCTGCACGAAATCATCCGCCCATCTCCGGTCGGCGGCAGTGGTATGAAATGCAGGGAGTTTACACGGCGTTGGAATATCCGCCATTCGCAAAAGATCGAGATTTCGTTCAAGCTGATGAAACCCGGTGAATTGCGCAAGTCCTAGTTTATTTGCTACTTGCAGCCAAGCATAGTCCAATCGATAGCGGGTTGGCTTCATAAGGCCGAAAAGCGCCGTTAACCAATCGCCACGCAAATCTATGATAAGATCGTATTTTTGCTGACGGAGCTGAGATAGAACAGTAAATACTTCATATCGAGGTTTTGGTTTTCCAGGTCTACAGAAAAAACGTGCATTGTATCGGAGGATTTTATCTACGTCAGGATGGCTTCTCAAACCGACCTCCCCCCATTCTCCAACCAGGCCATGCAGCTGAGCGGATGGATAGGCGCGCCTCAGATTCGAAAACACAGGCGTGGCGAGAAGTACGTCGCCGAGGTGATCCAGCTTGATAACGAGGATGCGCCGAGGATTGAATCCGGCAGGCAAGGATTTGCCATATAGACAATGTTGTATCAAGAAAGAAGCAATCAAGGTAATCACTTCGACAAATGTCTTGAACATCGCGGTTATCTATCTCTTCACGGGCATTGATACATTACTGCCATGTGAAATTCTCGTCGTTCACTACAGTAGGCGCACGACCAATGCGCAAAATCGGCGAATTCACCAGCGTCCAGAACCCAGAGATGCGAACATGAGGCAGCTTGCCCTGATAGCTCTATTTGCCGGAGATTGTCCCACTCGCACTCCAGGCAGAAGGCTACCCGGTCCTTGAGCGTTTGTACGTTACCACGACATTTGGGACACCTCAAACGGTGTGCCTCCTTAGATCTCACTCGGCTGAAACATTTGGGTTTTGAAATCGTATTACTTTGCGCCGCCTATGGCTCATATTTCTCCAAAGTTGGTGGAACCCAATTCGTATGTACGGAGTCGAGGCAAGTCTCCGAAAATGGGTCGGAAGTATCCCGTGCCCGCGGATGATATTTGGTAGTTTTCTGCATCGTAAAAACGCAAATCTAGGCTTCGTGGTATTACCTTGTTGTTCTCGTCACGCTTGATTACCTGATCCATAGGGTAAAGTACAGGCTCAATGCCGGTCTCGGTGCGCATAATCGTTGCGACTCCGTTGAGTTGTCCCTCATCAAGCGCTCTGACAGCTAACTCCCCTGCCTTTATAGCACAGTCCCGATCTAGTGGCATCGGGGAACCACTTCTCTGAAGGTGCCCTAGTATGACGTGGCGAAAGGTCGCACTTGGGAACTCCTTTGAGAGCCTCAGTCTCATCGCTTCCGCTATAATCTCCGAGCATCCACCAGGTCGAGTATGACCAAAAGCGTCAAGCTCTTTCTTGGAGGTAATCATCAACTCGCCTTTTTGGTTGCGGATTCCTTCGGATACAACGATTATTACATTCTCGTTCTCCAGATGCTTTCGCCGAATGGCATCGGCGAGGCGATCGGGTTCATAAGGTATTTCAGGCACCACGATTAGATCAGCGCATCCATAAGCGGAGGCGAGCGTAAGCCAACCGGAATCCCGCCCCATTGCTTCGGCGAAAAAAATCCTATTGTGCGAGTACGCCGTTGTGCGGAGATCCTGAACATACTGAATCAATCGACTCGCCGCTGTAGGAAAACCGGGGCAAAAATAGTTGAACATCTTTGAGTAGTTGACAGAGTTTCCCGCTGGTGGATTGAGTCCAACATCATTGTCGATGGTTTTTGTTACGGACGCCATAATGAACTGCTTTGACAACTCTACGCTAACAGTCATTGTATCGTCACCACCGATGGGAATAAGTCCATCAATCTTGAGTTTTTTTAGGTTATCAATTGCTTCGTCTAGCCTATTAGCAGCAATCAGGTTCGTGCGCGAACTCTTTAGTATTGTGCCTCCATAATTCTCGTTGATTAGGTCTGGTGTGAGAACAAAGTAGCGTCCACCTTTCAGAACTCCTCTCCAGCCTTCCATGAACCCAATAAGCTCAAACCCTAGTTCTTCAGCTTTCAAAGCGATTCCCTTGAGTGTTGCATTAAGGGCACTTGTATCACCACCACCCGTCAAAACACCGATACGTTTTCTCATTCAAGTCTCCTTTCCAAACCATTAGTCTGGTTATTTGGGCGAAAGCGTCTAGGGCGAAATACCGCTTCGTAAGCATAGCGTTTAACATAAACTGTGCTGGAATCTAGGCTCCCGATCTCCCGTTTTAGTTGGAGAGTGATAACCCCTGCACTAGATCAGGATACATAATCATCTAGATATGATTGATTTCGTGCACATACGACATGCTGGGGAATCCACCCTCTTGTGGTTCAACGAAGACCTACACTTTCCGTCATCGGGAATCTGCTGAGAGCAAAACTGAAAATCCATAATCTGCGCAGTCGAACACACAAAGCCTTTAGTTCGGTGCTTCATCACCGCGGGACATAATTCCCGACGCCCAATCAATTGGACACTAACGGATATCGTTTGGATTCGTGGTAGGGATTGCTGACCTAGAGTCACCGAGCCATACTGCAAAGTAAGTGTGCATATCCTGAATTCTGTTTACGTCAGTGGCTGTCTTACCGTCTTCTGAGCGTCACCAGCCTGCTTTGCCAACGATCGAAAGAACAGTTAAGGTAGGTGTTTCCGTTAGCGTGCCAATAGTCTAAGTCAGTTCTTTCGCCGTTCGTTGTTCCCCATTCTTCAACCTCCACTGATTCTCCCCGAATCTCAATCAAGGTTTCGATTGAGCATTGACTGGCATTGAAAAGATAGTACAGCAGGAGTTCCCCTGCCCGACGATGTTGAAACCGGATTGCGCTTGTCAGAATGTTGTCGGGCTTCACGTAAACTCGGAGTTCAGGTTTAACCCACTTTCCCAACAGTTGTTTGAGCGTTTCTGTTTTTTCAGCGGCAGTCCCCCGAAGGAGAGAGGTGCGTTGATGATAGAGAAGTAACTCAAGTGGATGTGTGTCAAGCCCAAGTGGATGTGTGTCAAGCCCTAGTTTGCCATTGTAGAGATATGGAACCGGATCAACCGCGATTAGCTTACCACGTCCCGCAATGACTTCTGTTAACAAGCGTACTGTATATTCTTGGAGCGAGGTGCAACTTGGAATCAAAATCACCCGATAGGAGCTACCATTTACGCGTATTAAACGGCTTGTCTTCTCAAATTTTGCATTGACACAATCACTCTCTGTACCTATATCAAAATCGTAACCCAAATTCCAAACAGTTTGACATAACCAGGCCCATGACTTTGTTATCTCACTCCATGCCCGTTCATCTGTCCTCGACCATAAACTGTGCAGCGGCGAGATTATCAACACCGATCGCTGAGGCTCCCCTATCAAGCATGTGGATCCTGTAACGCGGTCCTTCACTTGTTGCAAGGGGAAACTTTGATAAGCGAAATCTCGCGAGGCATGCTTCCCTTTGTACTTGGAATCTCTCTTGTCTGCGATTTCGCTTTCATTTCCTATCCAAGAGTTAAACCCTAATACCCGGTCAAAAGCGTACTGCACAGGGGTTGGGGGTTTAGATCTCCTGATGCCAATGACTTGGAAATCTGCCGTGCTCGGCCGGCTTGCGACCCACTTCGCAATCAAGAATCGCTTAGGGGTATTGATTGGATCCGAGTTCGGAATCGAAAGCCGCAAAGTTTCTCTGCCCGCTGCTTCCGATTTCTCCATTGCATTCGGGTTGTCGTTCGAATTCGTGCCGCCGCTTGGACCAACTAAGATTGCTCCGTCCGAGTACTTAAGAATAGTTCCGATATCGAATCCGAGTGACCTTTCACCTGCACGAATTTCGATGGCGAACTGTAAGCCTGCTAGGTGGCAGAAGTGTCGAAATCCACCGATGCAAGCCTCTGAAAACTGCTGAGTCAAACCGTTCCAAAACACGCTACGAACTGCTGCTGCGTCATGCTCGCCGTAGAAAATCAGCGGCAAGTACTCAGTAAGTCTTTCTCCCCAGATTAATTGAAAATATGGCATCAAATCCGGGCTCCAGGGAACTGTTAACGCGGAAGCTTTGAGAGGTGACAAAAACGGCGGAGGTTGACAACAGAAACCGAGTACTGTGTTTCCGATGAAGTCGGCAAACTCATGAATGTATGGCCTCAGGACTCGTTCGCCCATTTCATTGGTGCCTGGGGTACTTAGTAAGTCACACGCATCAGTCTCGAGTTGATGAAACCCGAAGATTGTACGACCCCTTAACCGATCTGCAATGGAAAGATCTCCTGACAAGCAACGCTTGATATAATCCGTAATATCGTAACACGTTTCTCTAACGTGTTCTTGAGCAACAAGGTGAACTCGGTCAAAGTGACTATGCTGCGGCGAATGCCACTGTCGCAGTTCTCGCTGGATTGCCTCGTTGCTTCCCGCTTCAGGAAAGGTGTGTTCAACCGGGGTTAGCCGAAATCGCGTTTCCGTAAATGACGAAGTTAGGCGAATCCACGCACATCTGCCTTCACGCGCAAGCCTTTCAAGTTTTGCTCTATGGTGTTTGATTCCTGTTGGCCACTCAGAACAAGACCAAGAAAAAAGAACCGCATCCACTGCTCCCGGAATATACAATGTTGGCAATTTCTCGTCACCTTAAGCGTGGGATTGCTCTCTAAACGTCGAGAACGGCTTGTACGTCTGATAGGGAGGATTTGGTGGATGCTGTACGAGAAAATGGACGCCTGCGTTAAATAACGTAAATGCTTGTTCGAAGGCGCGAAACAAAGCGATATTCTAGCACACGAGGTTTGCACTGGCAAGAAAAAAGAGGCTGCGATGAAACTCATAGAAAGTATTATGACCGCTTTTTCGATGCTAAGAGCCGGCAAAATGCGTACATTCCTAACGATACTCGGCATCATCATCGGCATTGCAGGCGTCATTGGAATGATGTCATTTGGAGCAGGTGCGAAGGCCTTGTTGTTATGGGAAGTTGAGAAGGTTGGCGGCCCAAGCGTCTTCGGAGTATATCGTAACGACTGGATTCGCAAGGGGGACAAATGGATTCGCAATCCAACGAACCACTACTTGACTATGGACGACGTTCGAACGATTCAAACTGAATGCCCATCCGTTGATGTTGCGACTCCAGAAATGGGAGGTCATGCAAATTTGATTGCCTCAGGAAAGAACAAGAACGCTCGCATGCAAGCTACTACATTCGAATACCAACTTGCTCGCAAGTGGTATAATGGTTATGGCAGATTTTTGTCAGATGATGACCTTGATATGTGGAGCAAGGTGTGCGTAATCGGTGAGCAGATTTGGAGAGATTTGTTCGCCGGGCTTGATCCCGTCGGCAGGGAACTCAAGATAAACAATCAACGATTTACAGTTATCGGAATCATGGAGTCTAGGGGCAAGGGTTTAGATCCGCAAAACAGTGAAGACAATCAAGTGTTCCTGCCGATAACTACGGCGCAGACGCACTTCTGGGGCAACGACCGTGTTGGACATATCATGATTCGTGCGAAAAATTACGAGCTCGTCGACCGGGCGGTGCGTGAGGTGAAGACAGTTCTTAACCGTAATCATGGAAATGAGGTCTTCTTTGAGACGTGGATAATGAAGGAGGAGCTGAAGACCGCCAATCGGATTATTTCCGTCATTGAAATCATTCTTGTCGCGATTGCGTCTGTTTCGCTGGTTGTGGGCGGGATTGGTATCTTGAACATCATGCTTGTGTCAGTGACTGAAAGGATTCCTGAGATAGGACTACGCAAGGCGGTCGGTGCCAAGAGTATGGATATACGCCTTCAATTCTTGACTGAGTCCGTCATGCTGTGTTGCATCGGCGGGTTGATCGGTATTGGCGCAGGCGCGTTGATAGGACGGGGTTTCGCTTGGGCTGTCAGCAAGTTGATGGGGGATTTCATTAACTGGCCTTCTATCATTACAGTCGAATCCATACTGATTGCTGTTCTCTCCGGTGTGACCGTAGGAGTCTTTTTTGGATATTATCCTGCGAGTCGAGCGGCTAACCTTGCACCAATTGACGCATTGAGGCATTCATAATTCGTGGAACGTTATGTGTTAAGAACTGCCCCCATGTGTTCCTGTGGTGTGGTCATGAACTGTCTCAATTCCTCCAAGTATCGTTCCGGTATTCTTGCTTTGACTAAGATGGCATCGCCTTGATAATCAACCTCTAACGTTTCGCCATACTTGTATAAAAAATCTAGTGTTTTACCTTCTGTATACGGAAGGGCAAGCGACACATCAACATTCTTTTCGGCAAATCGATTGGCTAGCTCCCTTCTTAGGGCGGCAAGACCATCGCCTCGTCGAGCTGAAATCGCTATGCTTTCTGGATATCGGCTTCGCAACAGGCACAGGGGTACCTCATCTTCAAGGCGATCTGTCTTGTTAAACACCATAATCATAGGTATTTCAGACGCATTCAATGCATCAAGTACCTCATTAACAGCGGTGATTTGTGCTTCTGCTTGCGGATGACTCACATCCACCACATGGAGGAGCAGATTGGCTTCGGCAACCTCGTCTAGAGTTGCTTTGAAAGCCGCAATCAGATGATGTGGAAGTTTCTTGATGAAGCCAACAGTGTCACTCAGGAGGACACGGTGATGACCTGGCAAGTTGACAATTCGCGTGGTCGAATCCAATGTCGCAAATAGTTTGTCTTCAGCCACTCGAGCCTCGCCGGTAAGTTGATTGAAGAGTGTTGACTTGCCGGCATTTGTATAACCAACGAGCGAGACATTCGCCATTTCCTTCCTGCCATGACGTCGAATACGACGTTGGGTTTCCACGATTTGCAAGGATTTCTTGACCTTGGAAATTTCCCGACGGATCAAACGTCGGTCAGTCTGAAGTTGTGTCTCGCCTTCGCCGCGCATAGCGCTACCGATTCGTCCTCCACCCGTCGCTTGGCGTGACAGGTGAGACCACATTCGCGTCAGGCGTGGTAGCGCATATTCCAACCGGGCGAGTTCCACCTGAAGCGTGGCTTCCTTTGTTTGTGCACGTTGTTTAAATATTTCTAGAATCAAGCCTGTGCGATCTATCACAACGATATCAAGTGCTTCTTCGATGTTGCGCGTCTGAGCAGGGGTAAGGTCTTCATCAAAGATGGCTGCATCAGCACGCAACTCTTCGGTCTGCACTTGAAGTTCTTTAAGTTTCCCTTGTCCTACAAAATAAGTTGGATTCGGGGATTCGCGCGTTTGGACAATCTCGCCGACGACTTCCATTCCAGCAGTTTCTGCAAGTTGCTCCAACTCAGCTAGTGAATCCTCTACCTCATGCATCAAGCCCTTTCTTAACTTAACGCCGACAAGAATGGCTCGCTCTGAAGAAGTCTTCCACGCCGTCACGTTCATTTCACGCATATTTTCTCCCAATGATGGTAATTCGCTAGGAACATCAGCAATGAAGTCCCCCAATCACTGACATTTTGTAACCATAGGTGCCACTCGTAAATGGATTGTACGGGGTAATTCTTAAATCTCCTGCTTGTCGGACGAAATCACTCCATTCTCTTCAAACTCGATTTATTGCAGTGGGGTCAGATTTTGATTCAGCCTTTGGCAGATAGTTTCCCACACCTCATCGACCGTAATCAATTTCATACAGATATTGTTCTTGCAACGATTAGTGAATTGCTTGCACGGATTACACGGGACGTCGTGACGGACGGTACTATGAATCGAATCTAACGGTTGAAAGCGGATGTGATTCCCGGGGCCGAACAGGGCAACTGTTGGTGTACGTAATGCAGCGGCAATATGCATCGGTCCGGTGTCATTTGTAAGGAAGAGATTGCAGCGCTCAATTAGGGCTGCCAACTGGCGAATCGGGAGGTTTCCGGCAAATGACGCCGCTTGCTCAGTCATCAGGTCGACCACATAATTGGCTAATTGACGCTCATGTGGTCCGCCGAAGACAACTACCTGTGCACCGAAATCTCTGACCAGGCGGTTGCCAATCGTGGCGAAGCGATCGGGCATCCATTCCCGTAGCTTCCACCCAGCACCAGGAAATAATCCTACCGTTGGCCTGTCTCCATCAATGCTTCGTTTTTCCATGGTGTCTCGCGCATATTTTCGATCGGATTCCGTCAGGAACAGATCCAACGTTCGATCTTCCGCTGCGATTCCCACCGCATGTAACAGCGCAAAGTAACGATCAATGGCGTGCCCGGATGAATCGGGAACACGCACAGAACATAAAAACCCTTTTGGTTGATGATACCCCACTCGACATTTTGCACCGCTCAAGTATCCAAGCAGGCTCGTGCGAAATTTCCGTTGGAAATCAATAGAGAGATCGAACTGCCGTTCGCGCAGGTTACGAACCAACCTGAGCATCTCTGCCGTGTCCTTGTCTTTGACATGGCGATCGAACCGGAGAACTTCGTCAAGGTATGGGTTTTCTGTGAGTAAGTCTGCAGATTGTTTTGCGACAAGCATAGAAATACGCGCATAGGGAAAATGTTTGCGCACGGCACGGATTGCTGGGGAGGTAAGCACAATATCGCCTAGCGAACTGAGACGAATCAAAAGGATGTTTCTCAAATCAACTCTCCTAATTACTACCTTTTCCAAGATCTCATGCAGACACAACAAGTCGAAAGGTTAGGAGTTTCGGGGCATGGGTTCCGCACGGAAAGCGACCACAGATTACGACCTGCAAATGTATCAAATGCCAATCATGATGAAAAATCATGACTGTGTTTTTATCGACGCGGCAATCCGGCGCGTGCGTTCTTTATATCCTTCTACGCCATCCTGACAGTAAGTAAGCTCCCTCGTGAAATCCACGATGGCAGCATCGTTCACGTGCAGCGCTTGCAAGCGCCCTTTAACGGCAACACAGTCCATCAACACGCGCATAAGTTTGCAGAGATTGTGAACATCTCGTTTCGGAACAGAAAGCGTTGCAGCCGGGATGCCCGCTTCGCTAAAATCCTCAACAGTGCCGCGGTAGGACGCGGCTTGTACCTGATTCATTGACAGCCCTTCAAATGATTCTAAGTCGCCACCAATGCCCGTCCGCGCCGGAATCGTCAAGTCCTCTCCAAGCTCACGCCAACCGATGAACAGGACAACTTTGTCCCTTGGTCCATTCAGGATACCGTTCAGAATGGAGTGGTTGCTAGTTGGACCGCGAGCGGCGATTACATTGAGCCCTTGGCCGCGTTCTTGAACAGATTCATCGTAAAGTTGCACAAACCAATCCCCTAAGCAACGATTGTCCGCATAGTTATAATAAACGACGTTGTTCTTGCCCGCCCACATTTCTGCAAGGTGGAGCCATCGGGCAAGGCGATAAGATACGTTCTTGACCTCGGCGTACGGCATTTGGAATAATGCGTCCGCCATGCTGACTCCACTGAGGGCTTCCCGTACACGCGATCTCGGCGATTCTCCGCGGCGCGCGGTCGTAGCCAAAAAGAACAGTCCAACGGGCGAGAACGCAGAAAATCGGCCGCCCACACCTTCAGGTATGGGGAGTAGTGTCTCTCCGTAAAATTTGTGTTCTTGATGCAGTCGGTATAAGGTACTTTCGGGATTCAATCCGGTAGTTGCGACGACTTGACGACGCCAGGATTCCGGATTTGTGGCACTGCAATAACTCTGTAACCGGTCGCGGATAATCATCAAGGTCGCGATTGTTTCACCCGTTCGCCCTGACTTGCTTATAACATTGAAAAGTGTCTTGCTCAATAGCCCACGCGCCGCTAACATCTCCAACAAACCGCTGAGGCGGAAGGCGTCGAACGTATCACCTGTAAAGTAGACCTCAGGTGCATTCCCACGCTCGTCCAGAGATAGCAGGTTGTGATAAGGGTGATTAAGCACATCATGAAACACACGAGCGCTCAAATCTGATCCGCCGATGCCTATCGTTACAAGGACGGAGAAATCCTCGCGTGCACGGTTTGCTAATTCCAGCGTTTGATCAACGTGTTCATCCTCCAAATGGCTACGAGCCCATGCCCGTTGGTGGCGCTCTAACTTATCAAGGGACCAGTCTGCTTCTTTCCAGAACAACGATTGTATTGCTGTCATACGATGGTCAAGCTGTTGACGTCCTGACTCACCGACAAACCGTTCCAATATTCCTTCGCCAATTCCAGTAACCAATTCGAGATGGGATTCAATGTGGTTCATGTTCTTCATTAGCTACTTCTTTTATTTTGCTTGATGCTCCGAAGCAATTAATTCGACCACGCTCTCGATCTGTCAATTGTTGTACCGTCTTCAATTTCAACCTGCTTGCCCGATAAGTTAATAAGTTCCACCACGCCGTTTAGCGTTATCCCCGACCCAAATTTTATATCTCCTACTATATTCAATCGATCGCAGTTAATCAGAGACGGAACGCCGTCAGGAAATCGCGCTTCCATATCGTCAACCAGTTGGTAATAGGAGTTGTCCAAGGTCACCAGGATGGGGCCTAGTTTTCGATCGGGGTTGGGAATAACTTGAAATTCATTGCTCAACATGCATATGTCTGAACATACCACCAGTAAATCCTCGGTCCTTTTCACCTGGACAAAGCGCGATTGGGGAACACGGATAGCTGTTGCGTTCTCGAAAACAGTAATAGCCGATCCCATTGCCGTCTCCAATTGGTAGACTTGGGGCGATGTAGGTTTTCGAGGATTGACAGTCTTGCTATTACGAATCATGGGCAATCCTAAGATATTGCCTTTGGAACGCATCACGGCTTTTAAAGTAGGCAAATGTAGCCATAGGTTGTTCGTGTTAAAATACTTGTGCCGGTTAATGTCCTGAAAAGAGTCTATGTCGTCGGGCGGGCATTGAGCTACTTCTCGAAGGACGAGTTGACCAGAGGGCAATTGGGCTAGATGTCCGCCTTTCCTGTGTGCTGAGGTGCGATCCGTTGCTTCCATGAGAAACGACAACTGGTTTTCGACGAAGAATCCGAGAATGGTTGTGTCCATCACCGCCCCCAGGTTGTCAGAGTTGGAGATAAAGGCGAATTCGTAACCTGCCTCTAACAATGTGTCCAGCATGTCGCTTGTTATTAGCGAGGTGTATATATCGCCATGTCCGGGAGGACACCATTCCAGATCTCGATTTTCAAGCCAGTCCGCGGGACTCAGATCAGTCTGATTGATTTTCGGTACTTTATGTTGAACAAAATCCAATGGAATATCGTCCCACAATTCCGGATAATCCTTGAGTGCTGCGAGACAATCACTTCGAGTCGAAAAACTGTTCATGAGTACGAGACGCAAACCTGTTGATTCTGCTTGTCGAGCAATTATGTCTAGGAATGACAATTCATCTTTAACAGTTAGCAATGATTTCGCTCTATCCATGCCCATGCTGGTTCCCAAACCACCATTCAACTTCAATAAGATAGTCTTGGGTAAGAGACGCTGCCCAACTTTCGCCAATTCTTTCGGGAACTTTTCTAAGTCTGGGAGGTGTTTAACTGGCAGGATATCACTCTCCGGAATGAGACCCGTGTGCCCGTCAGCGAGTTGCGTATAATAAAACTTGAAGGTTTCTACTATGAGCTCGGATATTCCTTCAACTCTCATGCGTGTGGCGAAAGGGGTGAAATCCTGGTTAATCAAGGCCATGATATGTCACAATTTTTCTACTTTGCCGGAGACGAGGATAGACACTGGCCGCATGTAACTAACGATTAGGTTCATTCGACGATATTTGGATTGGGTATATCTGATTTCCAACTCAAGGCTTAAATCTACGGAATTAGGAACTCATCACTAAAGTTATTCTAACATATCCGTCACAAACAATACAATTGATTAGGGACAGCGATACCGAAGACCTTCGCAGGAAACCGAGGAATCCATTAGCGGACATATTCTCATTCGACTCGACCTGGGCGAATTGCTTTGGACCGGGTGGGAGAAACCAGTATCAGACTTGCTCCATGTTATTATATTAAGAGGATTAAGCCATCACTATCATGTTTTTTCTGTCTCACTCTTTGGGTTATCAATCATGCAAATTCAAAAAATCATTGACTGATTGTGGAAATATCTGTTAGTATTCATGTTGCAGTTCGATTGATAGACAGAAATTGCACAGTGCAATCGTCCAATATGGGAGGTTTAAGGTGAAAATCGACTACCGAATTAGTTTGCTTTTGATAATTGTATTTCTGTTTAGCGCTTGGAGTAGCGCTCAAGGTGTTGTTGGAAATGAGGTTGGTAATGAAGCTCCGGAATTTATGCTTCCGAACACGGATAACGAATCTATTACCTTGAGCGACCACCGAGGATCCGAAAACGTGGTACTCATCTTCTATCGCGGCAAGTTCTGACCGCACTGCCTGACGCAACTCGTGGGGTTGCAGAAACATTATTTCGACTTTCAGGAACTAGGCGCCGAACTTTACGCTATCAGCGTCGACGCGCCTGAGGTATCTAAGGCATTTTTTGTTGACGGTGAAGGCGTGCAATTCCCAATATTATCCGATCAGAGCCGAGAAACAATTAGGACTTACGGCGTTCTCAGCATAGCTAACATCGCCAGACCATCCGCTTTTGTCATAGATACGAGTGGGATTATCCGCTATAAATCCATCGGAGATACAACAAACCGGGAGAGTATCGACACACTAATTGAAGAACTTGAAAAACTCAGCGTCTCTGATGTCTTTAATCTTTCAGTACCATCAGGAACCAGTTTGGTGCATCTGCCATTTGTGGTTACTGGCGTCAACGGTGAATCTCGTACCATTACAAAGGTTAGCGATCTGTTCGACGTACTCGGCGGGGAAACAAATGTTGACTGGTTGATAACTACACCAGAACCAACACAGGATAGCTCCACACGGTTCAAAGTTTTCTTCAAACCATCAGATGCCGACTTGCCCGCCAACTCAACAATTCATCCGGACACCGGCATAATCGTGTCTTTGAGGAATGCTGTAGCGTTGGAGCTTGCCGGCGAACCGCTTGAGGGAGAACTTCGATTATTTCCGGGTCCCAACCTCATTGGTATTCCTCACAAAGATGCTGGCATCAATCGCGTAAGCGATTTCGCTGAATTCCCAGGCTTGCTGGATAAGATTTCGCTCATTTCGATGTACGTCAACGGCACATTTCACCCAATTTATCCCAATGAGATTGTGCCTGGTGCGCTCAACGACCTTGAAATCTCGTCGGGGCAGGCATTCGTCTTGGTTGCGAAGGAACTGGTGGTCCTTCCGTTTTGAGTCCAGCAGCAATGCGAAAATTGCGGTGAAGTGAATTAACAATTCACCGTCATGCGCAAAGAGTTTTGGGCCAACCCATCAACCTCAATTCCGCGATGTGCATCAATGAGTTCAGAACAGATTTCCGCGTTGCTCCGACAAGGCATTTCTGATGAAATCTTTCCCGGTGCGGTTGCCGTGATCGCTGAAGACAGCGAGGTTACCTATCACGAAGCGTTCGGAAATCGTACGGTCCTGCCACGAACCAAGCCAATGCGGCGTGATACCGTATTTGATCTCGCCTCGTTAACCAAACCGGTCGTAGTTGCGACATTAGTAATGCGAATGGCGGAAGAGCGGATATTGGAACTTGGTAATCCCGTCAATTGGTACCTTCCCGAATTCACCCGTGAAGAAATAACGCTTCTACATCTACTCACCCACACATCCGGTCTGCCGGCGTGGCGCGCAGTCTATTTGGAAGCAAAATCTAGAGTTGACGTTTTAAGGTATCTTGGCGAAATGAGATTTGAATACCCAACCGGCCAGCAGGTTGTTTACAGTTGTCTTGGGTATATCTTGCTCGGTGAATTGATTGCGCGAATCAGTGGACAATCGCTAAACCGTTTGGCGCAGGAATGGATTTTCGCACCTGCTGAAATGATGACAACTCGGTATTGTCCGCCGGTTGAATGGAAGGAAAACTGTGCCGCCACGGAGGATTCCAACAGGTTTGAGAGACGTATGGAAAACGGCGAAAGATACGGCTGGCGCACGAGAGTTCTCTGTGGAGAGGTCCACGACGAAAACGCACATTTCCTCGGCGGTGTCGCTGGTAACTCTGGTCTCTTTTCAACAGCAAGAGATCTCACGAAATTCTGTCAGATTCTTGTCAATGGGGGAGATGGCGTACTCAGATCCAGCAGCATTAGTCAAATGAACAAAATCCAGACTGTAGGCTTGAATTCGGAGCGTGGGATAGGCTGGATTATTCTTAAGGACGGTTCGCTCTACCACACCGGTTTCACAGGTACGTCTATCCGCCTTCATCTTGGACGAAAGATGTTTGCTATCCTGCTTACAAACCGCGTTCATCCAGATGCATCCCGTGAAGGCATTCTCGGTTTTCGAGACCAGTTTCACAAATTGGTCTTCGGCACGTATAGCTAATGATTGATATTGGATTAACGGTTCTATTTCGTGAAAAGCCGTATTTAATTGAAAGAAAAAGCATCGGCCTAATCACTAACCAAACCGGAGTCGATGAGAATCTTAGGAGCAATTTGAGCCTATTTGCCGAGTGTTCGACGACCCGCCTCACAGCACTCTTCAGTCCTGAACACGGAATATGGGGAAACCACCATGATATGCTCAAAATCCCTTCGGCAACTGATGAGCGACATCTGATTCCGATTCACAGTCTCTACGGTGAAACCCTTCAGCCCACCCAAGAGATGTTGAGCGGAATTGATGCATTGGTATACGATCTCCAGAATGTTGGCGCACGCTTCTACACCTTCATTACAACGATGCTTCTAGCAATGCAGGCCGCTTGCGAACGCGGTGTCGAGTTTATTGTCCTTGACCGCCCGAATCCTATTGGTGGAGATCGAGTTGAGGGAACTGTGCTTCAGCACAACTTCAAATCTTTCGTCGGCGCGCATCCGATTCCAATTCGGCATGGCATGACCATTGGCGAACTCGCTCTTCTCTTCAAAGCCGAACTAGGACTAGATTTACAACTTGAGGTAGTCCCGATGTGCGGCTGGACAAGGAGTATGTGGTATGATCAGACCGGGCTACCGTGGGTGCCGTCATCGCCCAGTATGCCGACCCTTGACACGGCGATTCTATATCCTGGGACATGCCTTATTGAAGGGACAAACTTGTCGGAAGGACGTGGGACAACAAAGCCATTCGAGTGGATTGGCGCGCCGTGGATTGACGCTGACAAGTGGTCGGAAACCTTGAACCATTTGGAGTTGCCCGGCGTGCGTTTCCGCCCCGTTCATTTTGTACCATCGCTCTCGAAGTATGTGGATGAGCTGTGCCACGGGGTCAGTGTGCATATACTGGATAGAAGACTAGCCATGCCACTAGAGGTTGTTGTGTATTTACTTGCGACGGTCGTGGAAGCCAATCCCCATCACTTTGAGTTTCTTGAGACCGATGGAACCCCCTTTATTGATCTGCTAACGGGAACGGATTCACTGCGTCTAGCGCTCATGGAAAGGCACCCCCCATCCGAAATCCTTCAGGGATGGCACGGGGAGCTTGCTGAGTTTGCGCGCCGGCGGAGACCGTTTCTGATTTACGCTTGAATATCAGCCTTTCCCGTATCTCAATTGGTTGGCGTTGTCTAGAGTCGATTCACGCCGGACTCTACAATCCAATCTAGGCAACTGCTGCGTACTAACTGTCAATTTGAGCGCTGGAGCCACAAGCCCTTTGATACACGCGCATGTTTCACCCTACCGACAGGTCTAATGAAGACTTTCCAGAACCTTCTCCAAAAACAGACGAAGAAAGTGATTGGTTTGATGTCCGGCACCTCCGCCGATGGTATTGATGCAGCACTTGTTGAAATCTGGGGCCACGGCCTATCCACGCAGATTAAGCTCATTGCATTTGACGGTTTTCCCTTTGAAGAAGAGTTGCGTTCACGAATCTTTAGTCTGTTTGACCCTGAAACTTCTCGGGTTGATGAAATCTGCCAAATGAATTTCCTTCTTGGCGAACAATTCGCCGAGGCGGCTTTGTCGCTCGCCGAGAAAGCGTCCATTTCTATTGATACGGTCGATCTCATTGGATGCCACGGTCAGACGATTCATCATCTTCCGCCGCAGACGAGAACGCTTTATGTTCCTTCGACACTGCAGATTGGCGAGGCTGCGGTCATCGCGTATCGCACAGGCATCCCTACCATTGAAGATTTTAGAGTTGCCGATGTTGCAGCCGGTGGGCAAGGTGCTCCACTTGTACCATACGTTGACTTCCTATTGTTTCGACATGCAAATCGAACGATTGCGCTACAAAATATCGGAGGTATCGCTAATGTCACCCTTATCCCTGCAGGTGCGAACGCTTGCGACGTGCATGGTTCCGACACAGGTCCCGGAAATATGCTTATTGATGCGGTGACGGAAATTGTTACAGATGGAAAGCAGACTTATGACATATCGGGAAAGATAGCCGCGCAAGGACGTACCAGCGAAGCGCTGTTGGAAGAATGGCTTCAGGACACCTTTTTGCATTTAACACCACCGAAGACCACGGGGAGGGAAGCCTATGGAAGACAGTTCGCCAAGAAGACATTTGAACAGGCAAGAGCACAAGCAGTGTCGCCGCAGGATTTGGTTGCAACAGTCACAGAATTCACCGCACGAACGATCTTCGAGCACTACAACCGATTTTTATTTCCCCATTATTCCATTGATGAGATTTGTGTAAGTGGGGGTGGAATTTACAATCTTACCTTGATGGAGCGGTTGAGAAAACTGTTCAATCCAATTCCAATCCTATCCTCTGATTCACTCGGTATTCCCAGCGATGGAAAGGAAGCGATTGCGTTTGCAATACTCGCAAATGAAGCTATTCATGGTCACCAAGCAGGACTACCACAGGTCACGGGAGCAGCTCAACCGAGAGTGCTTGGGAAGTTCGTACCTGCTTAAGCACGATCACCTTTGAGGAAAAATCATGACAGAATACCATGTGATTCCGTTGGATAAAACGGGAATTGATCCGTATGAAATTTCGGCGACATTGAGAAAGCAACTTCCATATTTCACGGAGGGCAGAATTCAGGATACTAGCAATCCCGACAGGTTTTTCTTCCCTATTGCTCGTACTTCTGAATTGCTTGAGGATGGCGTGTTCTACGTTGTTTCCCCGCTAGATGACCAGAATCAAGCTGAAATCGAAATTACCGATGAGCAGGAGGATTTATTGGAGTGGCTAGTCTCGAACCAGATTGAGCAGGTGCACGTCGTAGTCGACTAGGCAATTGGATGAATTTGTTGTAACAGTCTACTCACGTCACCATGTCTAGTTGTCTTTAAAGAGGTATTGTAACTAGAACCAAGGATTTTCAACAGCGTCTAAGGGTAAGGTTTACCTCTAGCGTGTTCTTCATAGACTCAAGCTACCGTCACTTCCATCAGTTGCAATTGTGGAGACGACATTGGTACCTAAGGCAGGAGGCGTACCGTTGATTTCGAAAGTTGAACAATCAGAACTGAACCTTTCAAGGAGCGCTGTCGATCCGAAGAGAAAAGCCCAGTTTGGACAGTTTTTTACCCCGGGTGAGATTGCAAAATTCATGGCAAATTTATTTGCTCCGAGGCCAGGTGCTAGATGTCATCTTCTCGATGCGGGCGCAGGAATTGGTTCCCTTTCTGCGGCCTTCCTAAATCGATGGACCGGCGGCGGTTTTCATTTCATTAGCGTTGATATAGATGCTTTTGAGATTGATAAATTACTACGCCCATCCTTGACTCAGATTTTGGAGAAATATAGTAAATGTCCAGGCTTTACCGTGACAATTCGCAGTTCCGATTTCATTCAAGTTGCTGCTGAATGGTTGTCTGGAAGTTTCTTCGCTGAAGAACTGTCAAAATACACACATGCCATCCTGAATCCTCCGTACAAAAAGATTCGTAGCGACTCTGCACATCGGGCGGCGTTGAGGCAAGTAGGCATCGAAACGGTCAATTTATATACCGCCTTTGTAGCATTGTCACTCTCATTGCTTGAGGATCAAGGGCAGCTCGTTGCGATTATTCCACGGAGTTTCTGCAATGGGACATATTACCGGGCTTTTCGTGACTTCGTGCTGCAACGAGCGGCACTTCACCACATGCACTTGTTTGAATCGCGCAGTAAGGCGTTCAAGGACGACGGAGTGCTGCAGGAAAACATCATCATTCTATTGGAACGGAATGGTACACAGGGACCAGTAAAGATATCCACATCGACTGATGCTACTTTTACCGATCTCGTCTGCCATGAACACCCATTCAATCTGATAGTATCACCCGCTGACCAAGAGCGGTTCATCCATGTGCCCACTTCGCCCGAACAAAGCGCTATCCAGATATCTTCAAGCATACGGCATTCACTCTCCGATATTGGCGTTAGCGTTTCGACGGGGCCGGTTATTGATTTTAGGCTCAAGGCACACCTATGTGATATGCCGAAAGCAGATACCGTACCCCTACTTTATCCGCGCCATTGTAATAGAGGTCGAACGACTTGGCCAATACCCGGCGCGAAAAAGCCCAATGCTATCCAACGTAACGAAGATACTGAAAAGTGGCTTTATCCGAACGGATTTTACTGCTTAGTGCGTCGTTTCTCGTCAAAGGAAGAGAAACACCGAGTGGTAGCAAGCGTAGTAGCCCCCACGACGTTTGCCGATGCCCTCATGCTGGGGTTCGAGAACCATCTAAACGTGTTCCATGAAAACAAGCATGGGTTGCCTGAAGCTTTGGCCCACGGATTAGCTGTATTCCTAAATACCACTGCTGTCGACGAGTATTTTCGGCGCTTTAACGGGCACACACAGGTTAATGCAACAGATCTTAGGTTGATTAAGTACCCACCTCGCAACATTTTAATTGAGCTTGGTGAATGGGCTATGGAGCAAGGCGAATTTGAACAGGCGGCGATTGATAGCAAGTTAGGAACCATAATTACATGACTAATGCGAAGGATTACTTAAAGGCAGCACAGCAAATCATTGTTGCTCTTGGTCTACCAAGGGCACAACAGAATGAGCGTTCTGGTCTTTGCCTTCTAGCGCTCCTGAACCTCTCTCCCGGCAAGTCATGGACGGAGGCCAGCGCTCCGCTTATAGGCATTACCCCCATCATCGATTGGGCAAGGAAACACTATGGTAAGGATTATGCACCGAACACTCGTGAGACCATTCGCAGACAGACGATGCACCAATTCGTCAACGCCGGGATTGCGCTGTACAACCCGGATAAGCCCGATCGACCGATAAACAGTCCTAAGACCGTTTATCAAATTGAGCCAGCCACGCTGACATTGCTCCGCAGTTTTGGAATGCCGGTGTGGCGAAATAATCTGATGACATATCTAACCGAGCGCGAAGCCTTGACTGACCGCTATGCAAAGGTGCGCGAACAAAACCGTATCCCAGTGCAAATCGCACCAGGAAAGAGTATCACTCTTAGTCCCGGCGAGCACAGCGAGTTGATTAGGGCAATCGTTGAGGATTTTGTTCCGCGTTTCGCACCGGGCAGCGTGCTAGTTTACGCTGGGGACACTGGCGATAAGTGGGGATACTTCGATGGAACATTGCTAGCCGGGTTAGGGGTTGATGTGGATGTTCACGGCAAGATGCCGGACGTAGTGTTGAGCTACACAGAGAAGAAGTGGCTGTTATTGGTGGAATCAGTAACTAGCCACGGTCCAGTTGATGGTAAGAGGTACGCTGAATTAACCGAATTGTTTTCTGGAGCAAAGGCTGGACTGGTTTATGTGACTGCTTTTCCCAATCGTGCAATCATGGCCCGTTATCTCGGCGAAATTGCCTGGGAAACCGAAGTATGGGTTGCGGATTCCCCATCACATTTGATTCACTTCGACGGTAGACGGTTTCTTGGCCCGTATGAGATTCGTGACAAAGGAACTTAAAACCTGTGGTGGTCCGTGTTGGGAATGGAAGACATGGAATGTACTACCAATTCCTAAAGCTTCCTATAGGCGATTCACGGATCGTTCATAGACAAAATTCCGTCCAATCAAGAATTGAGATGTCTAAAAGGCTACTAGAGGTCAAGCTGGCACGGTAGCGCGAAATCATCCTTGTAATGGTTCAGAACCGCGTCATAAGCGAGATTCGATTGCTGGCGCCAAGATCCTCATTGCCTAGGTATGCGTAATCAACTGAGAAGGCGGCACCTGTCAAGAACGATAACTTAAGCCCCGCCCCAGCAGTCATTAAGCGAGTCGTGGCTATGCCCTTCCGTTCCTGCAACCCGGCTCTGAGTGCAAGCAATTCCGCGAAAATATACTCAGCGCCGTAGTGCATCTCGAACGAGTACAGGCTGTCAGTGTCGACTGTCAACAGTAGGCGGCTATTTAGTGCTGAGGCATCTATGCTGTAGGAAAAACCCATTTTGAAGTTAGGGTTTATCGTATCCGTGTTTGACGCCTGTCCCGGTTCGTCTGGCGGGGTGTTCCAGTAAAGTTTCGTTTTGAAGAAATCCTGTGCCATAACGCCAATGGATAGCTGATTGGCTTTATCCCGGTCAGATTGCCAGAGAATACCAAAGTCGCCACCAAATCCGACCGCATTGAAGTTTCGGAGCGTCGAAATATAGATTACCTTGGCATTTCCCCCGGCAAATAATCTCCACGCCTCTGGTCCAATCCTTCTACCATACGAGAGTATGAACGCATTGTCTGTATTGCTGAAGGTGCGCTCAATCTCAGGTCGATTGCCGGGACCGACACCACCGGACGGAATGGGTAGATTGGTGATTGGGATGTCATCTACACCCACTCGCAGCCAGCTAAGTCCAACGGTCGTAGCTCTACCGAAGGTTTGAACATAGTTGATGAAGTCATAGCTGTTTAAGTCACCAAGACTAGAGTGCATGAACGAAACCTCGGAATGACTTAAAGATCCAAGTCCCGCCGGATTCCAGTATGTCGCCGTGGCGTCATCGGAAATCGCAACGAAGCTGCCTCCCATCCCCAGTGGGCGCGCCCCGACACCGAGCGTCAAGAATTCACCAGCGTACTTGGTAGCAGCTTCAACGTGAGACTGACCGAAAAGGATGATTAATGCCAGTCCTACACCGTACAAGACGTGAGATTTGAAACACGACTCCCAAATCCAATACGGTTTGGATGTGGGGTATCTTTTCTTGACCCAAGACTTACCAGAATTCAACGACTGCCAACTCCTTGTTTTCGTGTTTAAGAGACTATACGGATACCTCTTTGCCGTATCCATATACAGCTACCTAAGCTTCATCATCTTGATAAATTCGGTAAGATCTTTCTCTCCAGCAGTCTCGACGCGAATCTTACAGTAGTAGACGCCGTTCGCGACCACTTCGTCATTCTGATCGCGCCCATCCCACGGAATCATCATGAATCCAGCAGTTGCGTCCTCTGTAAATTCTTGCACCAGCCTTCCGGACAAACTGTAAATCTTAATGCTGACCTCATCAGCCTCTCCAGTGAGTTCGCAGGTGATAGTCGTTCCATCAGTAAACGGATTGGGGTAATTTATGGCGCTTAACAACTGCAGGATTCTGTGCACACGAAATTCAATTTCTTTCTCGGACTCATTCCCTTCAAGATCGCTTGCTGCGAGTCGAATTTGATATGTACCCGGATCAAGCGTGGGAGGCCGATAGTTTAGAACAACTTGGTTGGAGCCAGGTTGATGGCTTAATCGATACTCCGTTGCCGGGATAAAGGAAGAATCCAGATCGTAAAGCATCTCCATGCGAATGGAGCGTGTGATATAGTCAATCCCGTTGTTGTCTGTAACGGTAGCTTGTATGAGAGGATTAGAAGAAACCGGGTCCCCGTCCACGAAGTTCTGCTCGCCGATTGCCAACTGAATATCTGGAGGAATAACATCGTTACTTCGCATCAACGTCAATGGACCGAGGATTGGGACCTCAGCGCGTACGCGTCCAACCTCTCTGGTTTCAAACGTGAAACTGTCCCCTGCCTCGAACATCCAGCGTCCTTGGGTAAGTTTGAGTGTTAATCCGAATTCGGGATAACTAAATTCTTCTCCAACTACCCCTTGAACAGGACTGCCGTTCCGTGACAGGATGCCGGTTTCTTGGCCTTCTATCTGAAAGTATTCTGAGTCGACGAATAAGATAACCCATCGGTCTCGCGGCATGTTCGACCCCGGCGCTAGACGCAAATATTGCATCGTGCCTGTGCCTCTGTTTTCCTCAAGGAAGGAAACAGCATACAAAGTGGAATCTCCGCTCGCGCTGTCCTGGATAATGTCAAAGGTAAGAACATCTCCAAATCGAAATTCTCTCTTGTCATACTCTATATCAATGGAAACACCATCTGTGTAAACCGGTGGATCCTGTAGAAATCCTACGTATCGATCTGACGTAATCACTTTTAGGGGGGCAGAGTCCTCACCGACCAGCAGGCGGTACGTTGTCGCCGAAGTAAAGAGTAGTACCCATCGACCAATCCTTGTTCCAGCCGGATCGGGGTGTACACGCAGGAGGCCCCCGTCCCCGAAATTTGATGAAGTTACGCTCGCAATTGTTGGCCGCACCTCAATAGACTTGTTGGCGGTGGTAACCAATTCGGAGGCTAAGCGTGTCCATTTCCCAAGTCTCTCAACCCATAAGTACACACCAATTTCTTTTGCTCGTTGTTCTGCACCGACGTTGATTGCTGCAATCTGCTCGCGTGAGAGCCCGCTGAGGTCTATCAAAGATTCATCATCGGCAGTATCCGATTTTCCGAGCAACTCTTCGCTAATCTCGCGCTTAAGCGCATTGAGATCAAATCGGAGTTCGGCAATTACGGGCTGGTTCAATTGAGCGTTCGGTTCTGCGTCCTTCACTCTCACGTTGTAGGCAACGGCATGGCTCCCGTTCGGCAAATCGATCCGCCTCAGAGTACTTTGCTGAACGGGCTGAGGTTGCTCCTGCTCTGTCAATTCCATAATCGTCAACACTGCGGGTTGGGCTACAAGATTTCCAGGTATTTGGAAATCAATAACGCCATCGTGGCTGAAAACCCGTTTAGCGGTTTTTCCGATCACGGTTTCTCGAACTTGGACGTTGCGCTGTCCAAGGTTATCTTCATCGTCCCCTTCCCGCACTTGTCCACTTGATGGCGCGTCTGCGTCGAATACCGGATCGAGCCAGGCAAAGATTTCGTGGTCTCCGATTGGCAATTCATGTCGAAGAGTGGCGGTTGCAAGCCAATTGGTATTAAGCGGATCTACATGAAACGCGCGCGGTTGCACTAAGGTTTGCCCTTGAAAGATTGGAGTTTTGTGAATTTCAAGTGGATCCCGCCTTTGCCAAGCATCGGGAGGTATTTGGACCTGACCGAGCAACCTAGCTTCAGAATCAACCACATTGTCGCTGTTCAGATCCGGGTTACCATCGAAGAAGACTACTTTCACCGTGTCCTTCAACTCAACATCTTCAACTTGCTGGATATCTGCGTTGAGTGTCCACGCATCAATTTCAGGCGAATATCGGTAATAGATAAGCGCCTCTCTTGAGAAGGCTTCGGCATCCACAGGCTTCAAATTTGGAAAAACCACAGGTCGGTAACTCAACAGATCGGAGACGATTACGTTGCCATCAACATCGGTGACTTGGATATCATACCGAATTGCAGCGCCGTTGGCAGATAATAGCAACGGCGATGGTACGGTATACCAACCGCTCCCACGTGGTTGATCCGGAATCATGATTACACTTTCCCAGCTACGAGTTTTCGGATTTCTCCAAGTGAGGACAATCTCTTTGATTCCTTGGTTATTGAGTTCATCGGAAACCTGGGTGGAGATACGAAAGGATGTTTCATCCACGACCTCAGGTTGAATATCAAGAATCTTCGGTTCCAACACGGTGAGGGAGGTTCCGCCGACCGCGACATGAGTGATACTCTCGGCATAATATTCGACATGGGCTGCGCCCGAATTGATGTTGTCCGGCACAGCGATTACGAGAGCAGGAAAACTTCCATTAGAGACTCGTGCTTCCTCCGTGACCACAACATCTCCAGTGTAGAATTGAATTGCTCCATTTTCACCTTGGCCGGTCGCATACTTACCGGGGAAAATGGCTTTGACCTGTAGTCTGCCATTGAAGTCCGATGTCGGAGAAAACTGTTTTTGTTTGAGTCGAGGGTCGTAAACTACGTCTAGTATTTGCCCCGCCGCGATTTCGACCGTTCCGCCGGGTACAACAGTCTTTGATTTGACTTTAGGCAGTATCTCGTAATCTGCCGTTGCTAACTTCATAGCCGGATCGCCGAAGAGGGTGTACCCCATCATGACATCAATATTGCTGCTTACCCCTCTATTAATCAGCAACTCAACTTTTGAATCAAAGCTAAGGGCGCCGAGTTGTCGTTCATTGCGCTTAAATAAGTGATCGAAAATAATTCGATTTAGGGCATCGTTACCGCTGCCGTAGGTCAAGCGTGTGGCGCTGAGCATACCGATAATACCCCCTCTCTCTTTCCTAAGCAGTTTTTCTGCCATACTAGGTTCGCCGGGTTGATCGAAATAGCCGTTATAGCAGCTCAACACAAGCATGAATGGGATATGAGGCGTCTGTTCGACAAGATCGACCGAAACGTTGCCAAAGATGTTTTCATGCGCCCAAACGATTCTACCGCCGTGACCGGCATATTGGGCGAGTACAGCCCCTTCGCTCAAAGCTTCAATTATCCGCTCTTTCGCAACATGCTTGGGGAGTGTATCAGGGTAATCGTCGGGATTCGCTTCCACCAAATCAATGATGTCTTCGAGAAAGATCTCTATTGTCTCATAACCTAGTAACGTATGGCTTTGCGCAATTTCGTTTAAACTCTTCTTGAAAATAAAATCACCCGAATTATTTACTTCATCGTCTGCCACAGAGATAATCTGACGCCGCCAACTTCCATTAGGTCTCTTGTCCTCGTAATTGATTATTTTATCAACGATTTCGGTTGCCTGATCTATGGTTTCCGCACTTAAACGACCAATATAAAAATCCGTGAGTTCGTCCAATCCACTTACGGTCGCGTACCAGTGATCGGCAGAAGTACGCCCGAAGGAGCTGGTCCAGATGTAGTGAGGAGGGATATAACCTAGGTCTTCAGGCGGTTCCGGATAAAGCTCTTTGTCCACGCCAAGAAAATCGTATGTACCATCTCCCATAATGACAACATGGGAAAGCGCCGGAGATTCCCAGTTTTGGTACGCATACGTCAAAAAACGCTTGATAGCTTTTGGATTCACCATTCCTTTGCCAAAGCTATCGTAGATTTCGGTGACATCGACCACTTTGGTCCGAAATCCGCCGCCCTTTGAGGTGGAACGCCACTGCGCCAACCGTTTAGACGGCTCACGGAACACAGGGTGCGTGATAATGAGGTAATCTGCACCGTTGGAAGGTGAGAGTAGCTCACTTACCGGAACCGCTTCAACACGGACAGGCTCGCGAACTCCGGCAGACGAAACGGCGACGTATTGTGCCTCATGCGTATCCGGCACCTGAAAAGTTGCGTTGTAGGCTACCCGAGGAACACTTATGTGCGGGCCATCAATATCTTCGGCTTCTCCCGGGGCATTGGCGTGCACAATCGCCCGAAGACGGTCGCGTTCTGCCAAATCCAAATCAATACGCGAGACGATTGGATTCTTTAACTTAGAAATCAGACCGGTGCCATCGAGCTCGAACACCTCCACATCGGGCGAAAGAAAGGTTTGAACGGTGTATTCTAAGTTGCGACGCTTGCGAACAGCATAAGATTCGTTGCTGGCAGAAGATGAAAATTCAAGATAGTCGTTGACCGCCTTCAACAAGCGGGTGTATTCCACATCAAACGAATTCACGTAAACATGGTATGGGTACCGAGTTGTGTCATCTTCCACTGTGGTATCAACACGCGTGAGGGTTAAGGTATTCCAATCGCCTTGAGTGACATCCTTTAGATTGTCCCATACACGCAGTGTTTTCTCTACAGAGATTGGATTTTGGCGCCCCCATTTTGCGTTGTCGATTCGCACGCCATTGATGGAAGTCAAGATTTCGTGCCGCATCGGCGTGCCACCTTGTAGTACGACCCGAATCTTTGGTTGGATAAAACTCCGAGCGAGGTCATAGAGGGGAAATTCTAGATTCATCTCGTTGAAATCGCCCGAATTCCTGATTCCGTCCCAATACCAGAAGTCAAGGGCATCAAACCATCCGTGTTTATCATCCGGAGAAACATCTTCCGGGAAGCGATGTTCTAGGTTGCTCGTCAGCACATCTTCTTCAAAATGAATCTTTGACCGGAATACGGGAATAGCGGTTGCTGTTGGGTCATCAGGGGTCGCGTCGATCTGCGAGACGCGCATCCCCGGTTCTCGTTCCACACGCAGCCAATAGACATTCCAATGCGTATACTTATTCTGAGCATCCAATCCGAGAAATTCGATATAATCCCCCGAATCGAAACTTCCATCCTCCTCGCCATGAACATAGATGGGCACTTCCTTGTCGCCTGTCCTAAGATGGAGGTTGCGCACCGTCACATCCCGCAAATCAATTCCCCATTTGCTAAGAAGGTCTTCACTTGTCAATCGGTAGACGCCCGTTTCATCCACGAGGATTTTGTATTGAACCTCACTTGGAAGGGATGCCAGTGCTTGCTGCATGGCAGGCGCCCTCAAGGTTCCTTTTCTAGGCACACGCCACGCTTTCGCGTCATCATAGTTTGCCAGAAGGTTGCGGAAGGTGCGCTCGAATGTCTCAGGTTCTTCAACAATCGAGGAGGGAGAAGCTCTGCGTTGGGAAAGTGAAGTTCTATAGGTTGAAGCGTTGTTTGATTCTGTGGCGTGAAAATTTACGCGGATGACCATACGGGGATGGAGTCGGAGCAACCTTGATGTGGACTTATATTGGACGGGATGTAGTGCGAGACAAATTACGCGTTGAGATCGGATGTACCCCTCATAAACGATATCTACTAGATTGGCGGGGAACATAGCGCCTGCTTGGTACGCGAGGCCATCTTCACGCCACTCCTCAGTGGGGACTTGTATTTGCTCCTCTGACCAATCTCTGTCACTCCTTGATCTGAGCATGTCGTCTACTCGCGGGAGCACACGATACGGAACAGGCGGAACGCGATGCCGCGACCGAGTTTCATTCGTTGTCTGCAGAACCTCAACAGAGAAACTCGTGTCCGCAGGGACGCCAAGCAGGATTCGTGAAACAGGAAGGTGGGGATTACCTTCCTCAGAGGTGAAACCGCATTCTTCGTACGATACCGACTGATACGTGATGCCATTTCGTTCAACCGACATTACGTGCAGGTCGGGGAGATTGAATTCGACGGTAATACCATCAAAATCCGACTTAGCGCTGATAGCTGCATACGACTGCATGCCAATTGAACTGAAGAAGACAGCACTAACCCAAAGAATGAAAGGCAAGAGGCGTGTGACAGGGCGAACGAGCGATATGGACAATCTTCGAGGTGCGTTATTGTAACCTTGTGTCCACGTATTAGTGGGATAGTTCATTTAATGTTATACCATTGCTGAATCGAAAAAGGATTTTGCAGTCGGCACATCAATTCAAGTTCACGGTGGATTCGCGGGACTGACGATTTTCTACGAATGTGCGGTTTATATTTCAGATTGACATATCCTCTGTGTTACCTCAGCCAATTTGAATAATCGTCTTGCCTCATCTGGTTAGTGAATCGTCCGATTTGTATTCTTCATCTCGTATCAAGAATGAACGGTTGGACCTCAACACCCGTATTTTAGATTGCTGCCGTAAGTTGGCTCCATAGTTGGCGGTCACAATTTGCTCGGAGCCTAGATATTCCGTGCATTTCTCATACTAATACCATTTCTCTAAAATGACAGCGCATTGATTGCGCGGATCACGTAAAGAAACTTGTGTGGGACAGAGTAAAAAGCCTTGTCTCCGCGCAAAGCCGGCGGGGCAAGATGCCCCGCCTACGGAGAAGGAGAATGTTATAATCAAAACATCATACGCACTATTATTCAAGCGAAATGGTATAACAAGACAAGCTGTGAAAAACACACAACGGTACCAATCGCGCGACTCGCGAGGCAATTTTCCTAAATGAGGCTGAGAATCCATCTACTTGTCGGTTGTGGACCGATCTAACCAACTTGGCAATTCAATGGTTTTTGAAATCCGCCACGCTGTGAGATAAAGAGAAGCCGTGATCCGTACGGATTCGCGAGCGCGCTCGCGCGCGAACTCAACGACTTCCGGCACGGATATCCATTCCGTATCATGAGTATTAGGCAAGCTGTCAGCAAGCGCATAAACTCTGTCGACAAGAGTGTATCCGCTTGCAACCGATTTCGAAATGCCTTCCATGAGATTGCCTAACAGAGTTATTTCTTGTGCTTCCGCTAAATCTGCCGGCTTCATTTCAAGAAACTCAATCAGGGCGTCTACTTTCTCATGAATTCCTTTATGCAGAACGGTTCCATCTGGCTGACGGCGACCATTATAGTCAACTGTCAGATGCAAAGGTTGACACATATCTTGGGCATAGTGGGCAAGAAAACCTGCGTAAACCAGGCACTTATTACGGATGAAAGGGTTATCTGGCCACCTGCGGTGTTCGGCGAATGCAACCGCGAGCCGCTCTGTCCATTCAGCAACGGCGTAGGGAACGAGTCCTACCTTTTCCGGGCGAATGTCCAATTCGGCGCAAAGTTGGGTGAATTCGTACCGATTCGCCGGTAAGGAACGTCCTTGTAGGAGCTCAAGATCGATATAGTGCTCGGGGTGTTCCCCACTCGCCACATTTGGAGCTCCGCGATTTTTCGAGATATCCGGGTCAAATGCGCAGTGAGCGATCATTCCGCCGCCGGAGCGAAAAAACTCCGGCATCTCATTGGGAGACGCCTTTACAGCCGCGCGAGTGAGAATGCCGTGGCCACCAGACCACCAACCCCTACAGGTATTGCCAACTAACAGCAATATCATGCTCAGAACCAACGAGAGCTTCTTCATTCTTTATCTCCATCTAGGTTGAGGTTAAAAACGCTGAATATCCTAGCTGAACCGTCCCCTATTTCGCTTAGTTTGGCCATTACGCGTCTCCAATCGGCTACGATTGCCTCCGGACCGGCAAGGCGAAGATACCTAACCTACTTGAGTACGGGCGGGAACTTCCGATAACAAAATTATCGGGGGCATTGATCCAAAAAGCGTGAATTCGTTTTATTCTAACTCGCTGAACTATTTAACGGTTGACAAGATGAATTTATTTGAGTCTAACACTTTATCCGATAATCGCATTTTAAGAGACATACGGTTGCGCGCTCTCCACCATCCTGAGAGTGTCGTTTTACCTGATTTCGATCGAATCCGTTCGCGCGCACTAATCCACCGAAAGGAATTCGATAATGTAAAATCGATAGCCCAAAATTGAGGAAAGATGTGACTTTCAGGCGGGAAATCTAAACGGCAGGTATCAAGCTGGCTATCCAAATCGGAAGGCGATTATCTACATAATTGGCGTCAGCCCGGAACGCTGAACACCTAGGGTTCGTCGTGAATTATCCACCACTATTGCGGACGACACATTATGTGGAGGTTGACTACAGGAATACCTTTCGGAAGGTTCATTGACAATCAAAAATTTTGTGCGGTGTGGTAATGCGCACGACACACGTCTGAATTCATGCGCCGTGCGCGTACAACTCACTACCTCACAAATCTTTGCTCTTCAATGAACCTTCCGAAGGTAGGTTCGGAAGATTACTGGGTCTTCACGTCAGCCCAAGTTGTGGTGACTTTGTCAGCAGGATCGACTGCGGTACCTCCGCCGCCAGCACCAGCACCGATGTCAGCGTTTATTTCGTCTTGGGTCATGTATTGGTCCCACACCTTATAGTAAGCTATGGAGCCGTTGAAGGTCCGATGCTGTTCGCGAAAACTATGGCAGAAAAGCGCATGAATGTTCATCGGACGCTCCGGGTCCCATGTTACGCCAGAGGGGAGCGCCCCTGTGAGTTCGCCATCAACGTAGAAGTCTATGGCAATCCCGCTTTCAAAGGCGATATGAACAAAGCGCCATGTGCCTTCACCTAGGCTCAGACCGTGGTCCTCGAGTCTATAGTCCTCACGGAGACCGATGGCGGGCTGCATGACGTTGACGGTGGTAATATCCCCTGCCGGGCTTTCGGCATCACCGTTGCTAACCCAGATACGCGAGGTCTGGTTTGCCTCAGGGGCATCGGATTGAATACCTAACATCTGATGCTCTTCTTCCAAGAAGCCGCCATTGATTCTCACCAAGATACCCATAGTGTAGTTTTCAAGAAAAACGGTTGGAATATCGTCGGCGGGCTCGCTGTTAGGATTAACGAACGATTGCCGTGGTGCCGAGGCAGTATAGTACTTGCTGTTGAATGACTGCCCCGCGACATCAATCATGCCCTCTTCAAGCGCGGGCTTGTCGTCGGCCATAGGCACTGCTCCACCAGGGCCAGCGCTGTTCATCCAGGCATCATCTTTGCCCTCCTGAGTGTTGGCGTCAAAGTGGAGAACCAATTCGGCGATCGCAGCCGGGCATGCGAGTGCAAGGATAAACAATACGCTCAGAACTACCCTTGCGCTTTTTTGTGTCATTATGTGAGTCATGACTCATTTTCCTTTCATTACTTTGTTTTGTCTATCAGAAGTCAACTAGCTGATAGCTGATTCATTAGTCTATTCACAGAACCAAACCCTCTTTATCACTAGGATTTTTCGTGATTCCATGATTGAAAATTAAACCGAAGGATTGAATCATCCTTCAGAAACACCCTAAGTTTACCAAAGGGTTTGTGAGTTTGTCAACAAAAAAACATCACTCACGAATTCCTATCAAAGTCGATACTGGAGCATCCCAACTACGATTTCAGAACTAGGTGAACAATCACCTTTATGTGCGCCCCGTTTGGAATATCTCCTACCAAGCGCAGCCACCCGCCAAAGTGGCTAACGCGCGCAAAGGTAGTGCCGGGAGCCGCTGGTAGCGGTACAAGTGTGCCTTCATCGCACCAATGCACTCCGTCCGGCGAAACTTGAACGCGTGCGACAATTCCGCTAGGAACGCCCTCAGATTCAAGAGCACGAATGAAATAGATTGCTTCAGACGCCCAGGCAACTTCAAACGGTTCGGCAGTAAAATTTCCGCGCCATTCGGTGTTTAATTCCACAGTGGCGGTAGCACTTTGTCGCATAATCATTCCTCCATTTCTGCCGACAATAATACAGAATCCAAATAGAGAAAGGCGCGGCTATCGCAGTCGCTTTCCACCCAGAAAAAACTATTTAACATGCACCACAGATTGGGCATAGCAGGTATCTGCATCGGCTCAATCTCAGAGACATCAAAGACGCAATCGTTACATTGAAAACCGAGATATGACATTGTCTCCAAATCAAAGTCAAGGCGCAGGTAATACCAGTTGTGCTTAGTAGCGATTTCGTTATAACACAGACGCTGATTACCCCCAGGCAAATCCAGCCATCCCTCCGGCGCTAGGTGAAAGTGCGAGCGGGTCTTGCCACTACCGCCGATATCGTGCATGGACATACGATCTTTTTTATACTGCCACCGTTCCACCGCTTTGCCATCTAGGGCGTTCAAGTAGCGAATATGCGGCATGATTCGTAGTGGATTCTCTACCGTCCGATCGCTAACCTGCAAATCAAACAGAACTCCAACCGCGCGCACATCAGTCTCTGCCAAACGCAACTCTGTCGCCTCCGGTTTAAATGTAAAATAAGCTTCAAGACGAACCGGTCCCGCATGACGGAATGTCATCCGCTTGATGCCCACGCTAATGGAACCGGGACGAGGGCGCGTTGCAAGCTTCAAGGCGTAGTTCCCCGTAAGGGTACCTACGGTACCGCTATCCCACATGGATAAGTTGCTGAGCATCGGCGGGCGTATGTCCCGGTAATCGGGTAACATAGAATCAAGCGAATCCTCATAGTTGCCAATCAGCGCCGTCCATCCCTGCATCCCTTGGTTGAAGTCATCGTAGAAGAGAATGCGATCGAGAGGGTCGAAGCGGCTAAGGCGCGGGTCAGATTGCAGTACCGCCTGCCGCAGGTCAGTAGTCATAAAAACATTCTCCAATAATTGGCGCTCTTATGTCTTATTCTGCGTACTACGGAAGTTCTATGGAATTCCGATTGATTCCTTGCAGCCAGTGCGCACGTTCAATTACGGCTTAAACCTCGGCTGTGCAGGACCGCGATCCCTCTTCAAACGTAACTTGGATCCCTTCAATGGAAGGTTGACCCGTTCCCCATTTCGCAGGTGCGATTCCATAAAAGCAAAGATAAGTTCTGTGCTGGCGTAAGCGCACCGAACTCCTCCTCTGGTGGTCGCTTCGCCACGATCCAATGCATGGACAAGGTCTTTGATGAGATTGGCAGTGGCGCTAGTCTGTTCAAATTTCGGAAAAGATTCGGAAATCAGGCAGGCACGCCAACCCGGAACGTCTGTGGAACGTCGAATTTCCCACTCGCGACCGTCCAAACGCCTTACGTATCCCTTCTCGCAAATCGCCTCGGTTCCGCCGGTTGGAGCGAGGAGTGCGTGTGCCATCACGCCATTCTGAAAGGATATCGTCCCCTGCGCGATTGGATCTTCCATCACTATGTCGCCATCAATCTGTTCGTCGCCTTTCGGCAGATAAGCGGACACCCATTCAGCGGGACAGTCGCTGTTCAATCGGAGCAGCAAATCAAAATTGTGGCTCGCTTTGTTAAACAGGGTTTGGTTTGAGTAGATAATCAGCGTCCGAAGTTTTCCCAACTCGCCGCCGTCGATAACCTCTTTCATCTTGTCAAAGCCGGTGTTCCAGCGATTGTTCGTTCCCAAGTTGAAAGCCACCCCGTTGCTCTCAACCGCTTCGACCATGGCGGCTGCTTCATCCATTGACGCCGCCATGGCTTTTTCAGCGTAGATTGCTTTGACGCCGTGCTCCGCCGCAAAGATGACAACCTCCGCACGCTGTTCCGGTTGAGTTGCCACACTCACAATATCGAGGTTTTCTCGTTCAATCATTTCTCGATAGTCGGTGTATTGGCACTGCTTTGGTACGTCGTACTGCCTGCCAAATTCCTCCATCACGGAGGGACGAAGATCGGCGCATGCGACGAGATCTGTGCGCTCCTCCGCGTAGAAACCGGCAGCGTGCGAATAAGGCAGTACGATACCACGGTAGTTTACCACCTCGTGGTCAATAAACGCGCCCATTCGGCTACAACCGATGACTGCCGCTCGATACGTCTTCATAATGTTCCTCCCTCAGGTTTTAGCAGGGCAACCCGCGTTGCACCACTTACTGACATTGCCAATAAGAATTCTACGCACCACTAGTATTGGTTGTCGCGATTCGGAGAAGGATTTCTATTGCCCGGAATTGGCTATCGGGATTAGCTATCGCAGTCGCTGTTGCTCCTTTGATCCTTCGCCATTCACTCGGTTAATCCCTGTTCGGTCACTTGATCCATCGGCTCACTAGATCGCTCCTACCGACAGCTCATGAAATTTCGATTGTGCCTTCAAACACTGTTCCGTACGCATTGCTTCGCTTCTTGTCCACGGTCTCGTTACCGACCGTGAAAACGCGATTGCCCGAAATCGCAACCCTGTGCGAACACACGCCGTACGGAAGCGGATCTAGTGCCGACCACTCGCCGGTATGCGTATCATAAGCCCACGTCTCGTGAGAATAGCAGAAAAAGTCAAGCTCCGACTCATAGCTCTTAATGGGAACCGAAACGCCCTCGGGGTAGACGACCCAACTATCGCCGCCGGTCATCACTATCCATCGATCCGCTACCGTAAAGGCTTCAGACGCAAAGGCTCGCGGCGGACGATCCAGTTCCTGCCACATTCCCGTCTGTAGGTCGTATTCCCACACTTCCCGAAAGGCAACATACACCGCAGTGCCATCTTCCCCCACTCTATGGGCGTTATAGGGATGCACGTCCTTTACTCCACCGATGGGTTGGTCGCGTCCGCTGATGACGTACAGTTTCCCGTTGCAGATAGTGACTCCGGGAAACCATCTTGGCTTGCCGGGGAACTGGGTGACAACTTCCCAGCCCGATCGCTTAGCGACATCCATGCGGTAGATGTTTGTGTCTTCAACCGAATGCTCGTGGGGCTGCCAATCGGTGCCGAAAGCGGTATAAAGGAAGTCGCCATGCGAGAACGTCGTCGGCACCATAGCGGGGGTCGGTCGGTCGGGAAGACGATCCCAGGTTGTTGCGCCGCCTCTCACGTCCAGAAACCAGGCATCCGCTATCGCGCGCATGCCAACCGCACGGCGGCGTCCGCCAACGACCGCCAAACCTCCGGAAACAGCGGCGCCCGAGGTCCAGCCGGGACCTATCGGCAAAGGTGGGAGTGGATGCCATTTGCCAATGGCGCTCTCTATGTGCTCGCCGGGAACGACGAGCGACGGCATTGCCTCCGTTTCTTCGTCAATCCCGAGCCAGAATCCGTACTCTACCTCGCGCCAAGGGTAAGACATTCCCCCGGCAACCATGAACCGTCCATCTACGATTCCTGCCGAAGGCCCCTTAATCAATGCCGGATATGCCGGCCCCTGTTCCCAAGTTATTTTTAGTGCCATTGTTTTCTCCTTATACGATTTCAAAATCTAAATGTTACAGCAGATACGAGACGCGCAATGAATTGCACTACTACGAACCCCCAGTTCTTGTAACTTATGGATTACGAATTGGTATTAGATTGATTTCAGACATGCTCAACGCACGCATCCCGGGAATGTCTGACCCTTCACGTGAAAGTAAACCGGTCCTTCCCCTTCCTTCGTGTATTGAGACTTTGCCGACATGTAGGATAAGGCAATTGCGCGCCGCCACTTATCAGAACGATTGGGCGCCGTGTAGTGCGGAATAAGCGAATGGAAGAACACTCCTCCTCCTGCTCGCACCGGCGCCAAGACGCGGGCAGATGGGTCCCAATGTCCTTCTTGAATAACGAAATCATCCGTGACTTTGACGTGAGGTAGCGAACCTTTTTTGTGCCAACCCCGAAGCACAGCCAAACACCCGTTCTCCGGCGTCGCATCGTCAAGGGTGAACCAACACGAACACAGCGCCATAGGTTTGATGGGCCAATACGGCGAATCTTGATGCCAGCCCTTCTGCGATCCGACCTCGGGGGGTTTCATCAACATATCGTTACGGAAGAATTTGATGTCGGGGCCCACTATCTGTTCGATTATCCCGACGATGTTCTCGTGCAAACCGAGGGCGCGGAATAAATCGTCCCCTTGGACAAGGTTTCCTACTTTGCGAATCCCGTCACCCGGATGATTTACGTCGAGTTCCCCTCGTTCGACTCGTGGTTCAACCTGTATTCGAATATCCCCCGGTGTCCTGCCCTCGTGAGTATACTCACTGAGCCGCCGACCGAGCTCCTCAACCTCCTTGGGTGAAACTAGATCTTCGACGACAATATAACCATCTCGGTGATAGGCTTCAAGCTGTTCCGATGTAAGTTGCTTTGGCATGATAATGAATCTCCTTGAGAGTCAAATATGACCGACTCATTATGGTTTGAAATGCTACAATGTTCACGTGGTCTCAACATATGTTCTAGTTCACGACTGGCTTCCGTCCATGCACATAAGGGGGTTCCAACAGCAGCCGTTGGTTCTCCGAATTCATTTGTGCGCGCATGTCATCCGGATACTGCTTCTGCGACCAAGAAGCGTGGCCCGGACTGTATTTCACCAGAATCGAAAGCCGGGGATGGTCCGCTTCCCACGCTTGCGTGCCGTGGGTCAACGCCTCCGTGAAAATTGCGACATCACCCGCCTTTTGATGTACCCCCTTCATACATACTGGGGCATCCTTGACCGTTTTCAACTGCGGCGGGCAGGAAAAATTACTCTTGTGACTGCCCGGAATACAACAGAATCCGCCTTGTCCGGGGAGCATATCCGTTAACGCCCACGACGCAACCGTGAGTCCGTTGTGCATCTGTCCATCTCGGCATACATAATACTGCGATGGATTATGCGGCGTTCCACCGCCGTGCAAGTTTAACCCGAAGTTTCCCTTCCGCATTACGATACCGTAGGTGTGATCGAGTCGAAAACCATCGCCTATTAGTTCTTTAAGGTATGGCATAATTCGTGGATGATTCAGTAGATTCCGAAAAGCATCGCTCTCCAATTGGAGATATCCACCAAACCGTTGGCTGTAGATATCCTCATTATTCGGTTCAACGTCGAACTGAGGGCTAATCAAGTTCGTTAACTCCGCAAGCTCTGCTGTGCTTAGGACTTCTTCCACAACCAAATAGCCCTGCAAATCAAAAAGGTAGCGTTCTTTTTCGTTCATGTATACTTCACGTCGTTACCGGCGTCACTTTCGACGGGAAACGACTGCCCCGATGCTCATTTGTTCTGCGTTATACTTCGCAGATTGATTATGCTTGATGTTACTCACGCTGAGTTCCCCTGCGCTAGATAGTCGTAGGCAATCTCGGCGTATCCTTCAGAATAGCTGCACTCCATATAAAATGCATCTCCATAGCCCAACGGATTCAGTGATGAAAGATCGCACAGGGAAGATGGGCCAAAGACAACCCGTCCTGCCCCCTTAGCCATGAAATGCACTTTTAGGTGCTGGGTTGTCTCGCTACAATCGATCAATTGTTTGAGTGCGGGACCAGGTCCATCTGCCTTAGGAATCACCTTCAAACGCCATGCAGGGGTTAAGGGAGGCATGGCGTTTACCTGGGCAGTCTCTTTTATGCTTGAATTTATGTGCAGAACCGGGACGCCACTGAGAAAGGTCTCCGTCAGCATGGATCGTTCTTCTTGACGAATCTTCAATTCGGCATAGACTTTCGGTGTCCCATATATCTCTCTACCGGCGGCGATTCCGGCTGGCCCATTATGAAAAACGTGGGAACAGAAGAAGCCCGTCTGATTTCTAAACCGACACCGCGTCACGACAAAGGATTCCTGAAACGACCCATAGTTGGTGCAAAAGGGCACATCAATGCCTGCCGCCACGCAAAGTCCATCCTCAGTTGCCTGCAGCGGCTCGGGAAGCAATGCCTGCACGGCGCCGGGATCGGCGTGAAAGAAGACATACTGAAACTTCACATTCCGGTAAATTGCGGGCAGGGACGGGTAGAAAGGATGGTCGGTCGGTATATTCCAGCCGTCATCGTGTTTTAAGCCCATGGCATGTACACAACCCTTTTCGCAGAAGTAAACAAGCGTTGCCCCTGAACCCAGATGATGAAGGGTTACATGCGCGGGCAGCATTCTAACAGCTACCTCACGACCTAACGGTTTTTCCCGTTCGAGCGGACTGATAGATTTTTTCTAAGAGCGCGACAGTTCTACGACCTTCCTCGCCATTAACCCTCACGTCTCCGCCCTTCTCAACCGCACCCACGAAATCTTCGATAATGTTATGAATTGGGTTACTGATTTGCTGAAGCCGTTTCTCCAGTCCTTCGCCGAAGACTTGCATCTTGCCGCTAAGCACATCCTCAATCAAAATCCCGCCATCCGTACCGTGCACTTCCGCGCTGAAGTAGGCGTTCGTGGGAAACGTCGTCGTTCCAACGATAACTCCTTTTGCGCCACTCTTGAAACGGACGATGGCGAGCCCGATATCTTCGGTTTCGATGTCGTGGTTCATGATCGCCATTTCGCCGTAGACCGATTCGAAATCGCCCATGAACCAAGAGATAACATCAAGTAGATGGGCGCCTTGGTTTGCCAGGGATCCGCCACCATCCATCTGCCAGGTACCCCGCCAACCGCCGTTATGTTCAAAGTAGTCGTCGGATCGGAACCATTTGAAGCGGACTTCTCCCAGAATCGGTTTTCCGAGCCACCCTCTTCTTAGGGCTTCGGCAACACGGAAGTTGCTGTCCAAATAGCGGCTTTGATAGTCAACAGCGAGCTTGACGCCCGCTTCGTCACACGCAGCGATGAGCCGATCGCAGGCTTCCGTGCTAACATCCATCGGCTTTGTGGTGATTACGTGCTTTCCAGCCTTCGCAACGCGCATGCCAACCTCTGCATGGGTTCCGCTTGGCGTCATGACCATGACACAATCAATGTCAGCCCGGCCAAGAACATCGTCTAAATCCGTCCCCCAGTCTGTATCGAAGTCTTCGCCCGTTTTTTTTGCAAGGTCTGCCTGTAGATCGACAACACATTTCAGCTCGGCGCCATCGGTGTCTTTAATCATCCGTGCACGGTTACTCCCCATGCCTAAGCCGACAACCGCGAAATTAACCATATTGCATTACTCCTTCAGTGTGAAAACCCGCAGCCTAGTCCCAAGCAACTGTCTATAGTAAAACCAATGATTATTTATACACTGCGGTAGGTTCGGTTTCCTAACCGAACCGGTATTTATCCAGTCTCGTAGGTGCGGTTGGAAAAAGATCCCTATCGTCTTCGCTATCGGGATCTCTATCGCACTCCCTAATCGGTCGTTTGATCTCAGTTAATCGCACCTACCGAAACATGTGTAAATATGAATGGAATTGACTATAACAGAGAGGTGAACGCCACTAGCATTGTACATTATCCTTAGCAAATGAACAATACTCATTGATTTACGCATACTTTCACCGAATCTGAAATGCGTAAAGCCTGGCGTTTCTGAGACTGAACTTCAGTTGTATTATTTCTCCGACCAACTCCGACAGATCTTGTCCTGCCCAAGGCGGTTCAAATCTCAATTCATCAATACCAGTGTACGTCTTTGCATGGCTGCCGGAAAATCCTTTGCTAGGATTGCCATCGGAATCCAATACTTCAGCGGTCAATTCGCCATGTTTAGCGTCAACATTGACTTGAAGCCTGTTTCCACGGAGCCTAAACGGTTTCGTTACAACTGTTCCTTGTTTCTCCCTCGCCTCAAGACAAACGAACCCATCAAGCCGTAGCGTGGCAAGCCCAATCCCCATGACTCCCTTCGGATCATCGTGACCGAACCGTTCCGACATGCCGCAGTAAAAAAGCCAATGTCGGTCGTTGTAAGTAATCAGGTTGGGCACGTGGATACCGTCTTTGTCGAAAGTACTAGCAGGTCCGCGGGGAATCAGGGCTTTGGAAGCATAGACCCAACTCATATCCCAGTCAACAGCATCGCGACTGGTCGTAATATAGAAGTTAACGATGTTTTCTTCATGCCGGGTTTCCAAATCTCCCGGCGTGCTACTAAAGTCGTCATCCGTCAAGAATTCGTATGCGCCGATAAAACCGAAATACACTCCCTCGTAGGGCCAGACGGTCAAGGCATGAATTTGGCGCCGCTTTCGTTCATCGAGCCCTAGGATTTGAAGGTCCTGCCACGCCGTTGGATGATTGATTAAGTCGTTGTCCTTGTGGTGCGCCATTACGCGGGTCCCGCGCGTCTCTTTTCGATCTCCCCCATCTCCGGCGAGATCGTGACGGGTAACGAGAAGGTATCGCTCAGTTATTGGATCCCACAGTATCTGATTCTGCGTATCCGCCGCTCGCTAGGTAACGCGCTCCCCATTGTTGTAATATGTCCAATGGATGCCATCGTGAGAATATGCCAAACACGCACAAGCGACATCGCCTCCATCGGGTCTTTGATCGACGGGATTATCGAATGCCGCTTTGTATTTATCCGGCGCCCCCCAAGGCACCGTCGGGTCAATAAAGCAACTGAACGACTGGGCTCGTATCACGATGTTCGTTGGTACGTCGGGTTGAGCGGGCGTTTCACGCACAATCTCGCCGTATGTGAATACATCCTGCGGTGGCTTTGTCCAGTTTAACCCATCAATGCTCTCCGCATAACCGACGCCTGAAATATCGACGCCCGCAGGGCCTGTTATTGTATTGAATCCGTTGAAATCCTGCCAACCGCCATGTTGGGCGAGGTACCACATCTTGAATCTGTCATGTTTCTCGTCTCTTAGCACGGTCATATAGAAACCGAGACGATTGGCGTGTTCCCAGGGTTTGTCCGCAACCATGACAGGGTCGCCACTGTTTTCTCTAGTGATTTTGCCAAGTTCGCGCGTTACATTCCTCTTTTCGGCGACAATGTAGTCATCGACAAACAGTTGCTTCTTGAAGCCAATCTCAAAAGGCTCCGCTGTCTCCAAACGTTCCTTCTTGGTTTGCCTTTCAAAGATAGGTATCGCCTCGGCAAGTCCCTCAATTCCTTCTCCTTCATCCGCCTTGACACTCCTAAATGCGTTCCCACCCAAGCAAAAAATTACGAGCACACAAATTGATAAATATCTACCCATTCTTTTCTCTTTCAGGCAAACACCATTCGTAAGGACCGGGACCTGTGTGACAAATCATCTCGACAATTTCCTCGCGCATTGAAGCGACCCGATTTCGGTGACTCGTGTCACCGGCAACATTATTCATCTCACCCGGATCCGCATTCAGGTCGTAGAGTTCATTGATATCGAAACGGTTCCAGATGTATTTCCAATTCTCATCACGCACCATCACGTGAGCAGCGAGTTGTTCCGGCTCTTCAGCGCCATGATAAATGGCGTCAAGACTGGCAATTTCGGCGAAGACCGGTTGACGCTCAGGCTCTCGGCCATTCAGAATCGCCTCAGCAACAGAGCGTCCGTCAATCGGTACCGGCGGGATTTCGTCCACCAGTTCGAGCAGTGTCGGCATGAGATCGACACCGGCAAGTGGAGCAGTAACTCGGACGCCGCACGGCAACTGTCCGAGCCATGAGATTAAGCACGGTACTCGTACGGAGGCCTCATACATCAAGCATTTCTCCACATAACCGTGGTCACCCAGAAGCTCGCCGTGATCGCTAATAAAGGCAACAATAGTATTTTCAATGAGACTCCGTTCCTCAAGGGTTTTGAGGATTCGTCCGACCTGAGCATCAATGTGCGTGACGAGGGCGTAATAGTAAGCCATCATCCGGCGAAATTGCTCGTCGGTTACCGTCGGACGAATGCGAAATTTTCCTCTTGTCTGAAACTCCGGTTTTCCCTCAAGTGAATCCCGTAAGGAGGAAGACAGTCGAATCTGATCCTCCGGATAGTGTTCCAGAAGCTCGGGCGGCACCAAGATTCTGGGATGCGGGTCCTTGACACTGGCAAACAAAAAGAATGGCGCTCCATCTGCCCCCTGAATGAACTCGATACTGCGGTCAGCCGTCCATGTCGTTCGTTGCTGCCGTGGGTCGTCTATTGTACCAAACTCTAGTGTATTTTCATAGAGCGTCATCCCGGGCGCATCCGGGAGATAGAGATTCGGGACTCCCTCCTGTTCAAAATAGTCAAACAACGGATCTGGGTAACCGCCCAGATAACGATAGGCGCGCCAGAAATCGGTGAACCCGTGTTGTGGACGGTGATCTTCGCCTAGATGCCAGGGACCAACCATGCCGCAGCGGTAGCCGGCAGCTTTGAGAACATCTCCGATAGTAATGCAATCGTGAGGAAGATAGCAACCGAATTTGCCCGTTTTTCCGGGTCCATAATTTCGTAGTTGAAGATGAGCATGCGGATATAGGCCGGTCAACCAACTCGCACGCGCAGGCGAACATACCGGAGAGGCGCAATAAGCGTTTTCAAAGCAAACACCGTTAGCCGCCAACTGATCGAGGTGCGGAGTCCGAACCGTTGAACTCCCGGCGAATCCGGCAGCATCCCACCGCATCTGATCGCACATGATTAGTATTATATTTGGGCGTGAATCCGACATGATATCTATTTTCGGAAGTGTTTAGTGGTTAGTCACTAGTGAATCTCTAGCGGGATCTCTATCGCGCGGGATTGGCTATCAGGATTTGCTTGAACTTACCCCCATCCTTTAGACAGCAAAGAAGGAGATTTAAGTAATGATATCCAACTAATTCTGGTCAGATTTCAACGCCTGAAGTTATTGGAAATACACCTCGCATGGTGTTCGATAGTCGAGCGATTGATGCAACCGCTCTCGGTTATAAAAGATGAAATAGTCTCTCAATCGACGATGAGCCGTGTTCATTGAGTCATAGTCGTTGAGATAAACCTCCTCATATTTGACACTACGCCAAAGCCGCTCAATGAAAATGTTGTCAAAATAGCTACCTCTGCCGTTCCAACTGATGGCAATGTTAGAGGCTTCAAGTCTACCAGTAAACGCCTCGGAAGTAAACTGACTTCCTTGGTCGTTGTTAAATATTAACGGACTCGATTGACGAAGGGCTCGTTCGAGAGCCGAAAGACAAAAGAATACATCAAGTGAGTTTGACAGTTCCCATGACAACACGTAACGGGAAAACCAATCCATAACGGCTACTAGATAAACATATCCACTACTCAAGCGAATATAGGTTATGTCAGTTGCCCAGACCTGATTCGGTCTGGTGATACTTAATCCTTTCAACAGATAGGGATACGTTTTTGACGGTTTGCCCATACTGGAGGTTTTGGGCTTGGGATAGATGGCAGCTAATCCCATCTTCCGCATTAACCTTGCCACTCGTTTCCGATTGACAGTGTGTCCTTGAGAACAAAGCCACTCAGTTAACTTAGGCACCCCGTAGAACGGCGTCTTGGTGTACTGTTCATCTAACAGACGCATGTAGAGCAGATTTTGTGGTGACTCCCCTACAGGACTGTAATAGAACGATGCTCTAGACAAGCCTAGGAGTTCGCACTGTCTCGCAACCGACAATGAACGGTACTCCTGTTCAACAAGCTGCCGCTTCTGTTCAACGGAGGCGTTGAGTTTTTTTTTCAAGCCAGTCCAATTCTACCTTCAACTGACCAATCTGACGATAGAGCTCAGGCACTAACTGGTCGTTATCGGAAGCCGTTTTTGAGCGTCCGTTTGTAAACAGTTGAGGTAATTCCTCAAGAACCTGTTTTTTCCACTGGCTGACTTGCGCTGGATTAACACCGTATTCACTGGCAATCTGACTGATAGTTTGCTGATTCTTAATGGCTTCAAGAGCCACTTGTGCTTTGAATCGGCCATCACGCTGTTTTCTGTGGGACATGGTGGAGAAACTCCTTTCTTTTTCGTGGCGTTTCCGAGCCCTATTTTCGCCCAGATGATGACCATTTTGCCAGTCGGAATGATCTCTTATTCAACTGTCTAGTTTTTGGGGGTAATTACAGCTATCGCGTTCGATGTCCACTCACTTGATCCCTCTCAACGGGTTGAAATGCGGTTGGTGGGCTGGGGATCTCTATCGCATTCGTTATTCACTCATTTGATTCCGCCCTACAACATACTGTCGCAGTTAATGCGTTACGACTCGAAAAGGGCGTCGAAGCGTGTCGTAGCTTGGCTTCGTGCACGATTTTTGCTCGTATTTGAGTGCGCGAAATACTGCGGTTTTCTGCGATTATTTCTTTGACCCCTCTCCCCGCGGCGCTGAAAAGACTGCCGAAAAACCGCGTCGGGCGCTATGACCGGACGCCGCCGAGATTCACTCATTTGCCACCAAAGCCGCCACTGAACAGGGACAAGAACAGTTGAACAAGACAGACGATTTAGACATAGATTCAACATTTTACTCTGTTGTTTTTTCCTATTTTCTCAGCAATGAACCGCGCGCAAGGGTGACCGTATTGTGTCCTCAGCGCAACGGTTTGAAGGCGCTTTGACTTCTCCAGTGAGCGCGGAAGTCTTTGACAGCACGGGGATAGCGGATGCGCAGGGGAACAAAATGTATACGAGACACATGGGATTTTCGTCCCGGCGGCATATCGCTTGCGAGAGTAGGGTCTCGACCAAGGCTAACCATGAGAATCAACTTAAGAAAACTCGTCTCGTATTGCCGGGGTTTTCCGTCGCAATGTCCTTAATTTAGTCCCTATTGGGCGGGGGAAGAGATCTCTATCGCACTCCTTGTTCAGTCGCTTGATCCCCGCCCCTACGAAAACTGGCGCTATGAAATATCTGGTTAGGCGAACCAATCATTGAGTTGGTAGAGATTTCTTTGTCCAAATTTACATAGAAATCAACAGGTTAGGACATTGAAACGGCGTAAATTCCGCTCTAAAACGCTTAACTTGATCCCTATGGGGTCGCGCCAAGGCTAACCAGCTAAATTATACTATACATGTGTATAGTTTTCAATCACTAAACCTGGGAATTATTGCAAGCAATTTGGACCCTATAGGGCAAACGCACCTTGTTGCAGCAAATTTCATTCCCGCACTTAAACTTTAAGAGCCTGTTTTAATAATCGGTAGCAGAGCCACTTCTGGTCGTTTGTAGGAAGTTTTTTCATGTTTTTATTATTGTCTTCTACGTACCTGTGGGATCCCTATCGCACTCACTTGAAGATCTCTATCGCACGGGATTTACTATCGCGCTCATTATTGATTCGCTTGATCGCTATTCGCTCAGTTGATCGTTCGCTTGATCCCCTCCGGGGCTTTTAGAGGCTGGTGGGCAGTGCCCACCCTACAAATGTACTAAAGTCTAGTCCACGCAGTTTGTCCGAGCCCCACACATGGATGTGCCCGCCGCTTTCACCCTTTTCCCCTTCCCAAACTCCCATCCCCGCCTGTGTCGTGCCGTTGCTGCCAAACACGCCGACGAAACCGCCATTCCCATACATCAGATTCACACTTTTCTTCAATGTTCCGTTTCTGCCGTACACGATAACGCGCCCGCCATCGTCATTCGCACATATCCACGCCCCCTGCGTTCCGTCTGGACGTACTACCTCCAGCTCGGTACAAGTTATCTTCCCGAAGTTACGCATTGCTTGGCTTTGCACCCCCAGTGGCGAGAATAACCCCGTTGCCATCGTTAGAACTGCCCCGACAACACCGCCAACCACTGCAAAAAACGCCTCTTTTCTACGCATAACCTTGTCCTTTCCATTCATACGTTCTAACCCAAGTTGTCACCGTTGTTCGACAGGGGCAGAGAGACCGAGTTTTTTCCGATATGGAATCACGAGATTGGTGAAAATCAGACCAATTTACCTAAAATGCAGCGAACGCGAACCAAAAACTCGGTTTCTTTGTTATAGGCCGCAACCTGTGTTATGTTAAGTAAAAATGAGAGTTTACACAAAAAAACGGACCTCTTTAGTGGAGTATCCGCTGAAAATTAGAATAGAATTGGCTAAGCATCTTCGAACATCTTACGGTCAATTGCTAATGTTTTCATTATGGCATGGAGGGTTCCCTTGGCTAATTCCCTGTTGTTATATGGAATTGTAGCCTTCTTATTCGTGTCGGGATTATACCATTTTCGGTGTGAACCTTTGCCTGATGATTTTAACTCTTGGCAGCCTAATCGCCTTAGTTTTCGCTTAACCTCGTTATATCTCATGTCCCATAAATTTGGGTCACAGAAGCCGCCCGAAAACATAAGCCCGGGTGTTCTAATGGGGGGTCAAGCGTTTGAAACCTAAACTTCGACTTTGCCTTAGATTTTTTTGATTCAAGCAATTTTATTTCTGAGTTGTTTCCAGTTGGAGCTTCCGCGAACATAATTTCCCGAGGCAGAGGTTGGCTAAACTCTCCATATATTTCTAAAGTTGCAGAAAAAGCATCTTCCACATTATATAATGCTTCTTCTATTGTTCTGCCTTCAGTTATAAGTTCGGGTAACTCTTTACAGGTTACTGTATATACACCTTCAGGTTGAGGTTGTAAGATTACAGTAATTTTGTAATACACTGTACTTTCTCCATCTGAATGTAAAATCGTATAGTTCGTCTATTTTTAAATCTTTGGCGATTAGTAGTCTGGAGCTTTTTGTGTTCCTTCTGTAAACACATCAAACGTAAATAAGTGTGCTGATAGCTAAGTTACTTGGGTGATTACCAGCTTTTTAATCTCGGATTGCCCTTACGCTTATACAGTTACTTTGATGGTCTTTCTGCGAGCATCAGTTTTTACTGTTGCTATCAGCCTTTCTATTATATCCTACCATTCCAAAACTTTCCTACCTAAAAACCGATTTTTCCTTGACTTTTCCTACCTCTAAATGCGATCATTTGATCGAGGGAAAATAACGTATTTTCCCCATTTATTTAATCTAAAATGGAGGATGGGAAATGTTCAGATTTTTGATGGTTACACTTACGTTGATATTTCTAGCAAATGCTGCTATGTCAGCAGAAGTCGTCATAATGAAAACTGAAAAGAACCCAGCATCGGCTGCAATTCGTTCAGTTTTTATTCCAGGATTAGGGCAGTTCTATAACGAGGATATTGGGAAAGGCTTCACTATGTTACTTGGTTGGGGTGTTTGCTGGGGATTAGTGATAGCTGGCACAGAAGATGACCGTGTAAATATATTTACAGATGAAACAACTGATGTAGATGATGATAACATTAAGATAGCCGCTGGGTTCTTTGCTTTAATTGGTTTAACAGTATGGTCAGCTGTTGATGCTCATGACAGTGCTATAAAGTACAATAAAGAATTAAGGCAAGCTAGACTTAGAATAGCTCCAATGATGGCTCGTGATAGGGGGTTTGGAGCAAGATTATCATATTCGTTCTAGTGGCAATAAAAAAGGGGCAGTTTATGGCTGCCCCTCTTACTCAAAAATAGAATGGTTGACAAATATATAGTTGTTGTGTTATTATTGCGCCAGAGATACAACGTATCCGTCCAAAGCGGAAATCGTATCTCTGGAAGGAACATACTATCATGTCTGCAAGAACAGACACAAGCAGGAATGAACCTAAGCCACTTACGGAACGTAAGAAAACGGGGAACAGCCAAGTCACGCAAAATGCCAAAGTTATTCCCCAACGACCACCTACTGATAAAGCAAACGTTCCTAAGCCAAAACCCCAACCAAAGAACAGGAAACCTTAACAACTTCCTCAAGGGCAGGTGTTCTAAGCATCTGCCCTAACTTTCAAGTTTAATTACGTATAGTGATGGAGGTGAAGAATGAGTAAAAAGAATTCAGTTAAGACGCCTATGTTTCTTAAGATTAAGCCTAACCTAATCCTAAATGCGAATGATATAATAAGAATAGAAACTCATATTCCAGAAGATGAGGAAGCAAAAGGTCAGATTACATTTTGTTGTGCTAATGGGGGAAAGTGCACACTAACATTCCCAAATCCTATGGTTACAAAATCGGCACTAAGATTTATTGAAAGCAAAATGAACGATTTACTTGTTGACTTAGTAAACAAGTAGTTTGAATGAATAAAAAAGGCGAAGGTGTTAGCAGCACCCTCGCCAAACTAATTATCACCTAAAAAGGAGACACACACCAATGAATATCCAAGTTAAAGCAATAACTAGCTGTCACTCAGATAAATTAAACGTTGATGGTATTTGGGAAGCAAAAACAATAGTTGTAAATAAAAACCGATTTAGCGAACACGTTAGTGAGATGATGATTCAGGCATTCCTAGATTCACTAGAATATGTTGAGTCTCAAGTACAAAATCCTAAGCCACACACAACTTCATAAAATCCATAAACAAATCCTTATCATGTCTGTGATTCCGCTTAAAGCAGGATTCTTGTATATACAGGGGAAGCCATTTCTTAGAATACCAATGATGTGTTCCGTGAAATGCCCGCTTGACTTCAGACCAGAAACCTTCTATCGTATTCGTATAAATATCGCCGTCAACGTATTTTTTCTCACCGTGATTTATTGTGTGGTGTTCCATACAATCTTCTATTGATTTATACGACTTAAACTCATCTGTCATTAGAATTGTTTCATCGTGTTTCACGTGCTTTAATATGAAATGCCTTAGATATGCACCGCCAACGTTGACCATATACTGAGCTACAACTTTTCCGCCTCGCTGAACAAGCCCGACAACTGGAGCTTTTTTCGTTCCTCTGCCCCTTTTAGATTTTTCTGTCTTACCTTTTCGATATCTGGGCTTGCCCCCAACATAAGTTTCATCTGCTTCAACGATTCCTTTCAGGAGTGTATCGTCATCAATCATTTGCGCTCTGATTCTCATTTCCATATACCAAGCAGATTTCTGGTTCATATCTAGGTGTCTTGCTAGGGCTGTGCTTGAAATACTTTTCTTCGAGTTTAGAATTATTGAGATAGCTAGGAACCACTTTCTTAGAGGAATCCTAGTCTTGTGAAACATAGTACCCGCAATGATACTGAAAGTTGACCCGCAATCGTAGCAATTCCAGCCGTCTTTGATGTCATTCTTATTTTTCCTTCCTACTTTAATCCCGCCACAGTGGATACAACAAGGCTCTTCGCCCCAGCGTAATGTTTCGAGAAATCTGAGGCAATCTTCCTGTGTACTAAACATTTCAGTAACTCTTAGAATATCCACAGTAGTCGCCTTAAAAAGGTTTAACTATGGATATTTATACGTTAGAGACCCTCTTGTTTAGAGCATTTTTAGGGGAAAAAGTAAAAAATCTTACACAAAAAGCCGCAGACTACTAATCGCCAAATCTTTTGACTACTTTCGTCAAAAGTGAGCGAATCATATCATACGTTAGTTTATTTTACCAATAAAAATGCGGATATTGAGACTCACCCTGTTGTATTCACTGTGGCTCTACTAACGTTAGACACGGGAATAAGAAAATCAGAAAAGGTTTCAGTTGCAACCACTGCGAATCTTCCTTCACTGTGACATCCCAAACCCTCTTTCACAAGACTTTCGTTACGTCGCATTTTTCCTTGGGGCATGCCACAACACAAAACATGCGAGCATTGTTAATACTACACCCGCACAACCGCCTATAACCGCATCCCTCATTGCCTCAGCCTCCCTGTTCGGTCGTTTAATCTGGTAGCCAACTCGCTATCTGCCCTCGTGCCAACTCGTTCATGATTCATCACCTCACTTTGGCGCTAGCTCGTTCAATTTTGCGCCCTTTCCAACCACGTTTACGATCCCCCCATGTTGATAGGTTCGCATAACCGCCGCTGATTTTCCGTCCTTGCCAAGCACGCTAACGATCGCGCCATGTCCATCAATGTCTATCCTCGCAAGTGGGCTGCCACCCGCATCGACCACTTTCAAACCTTTGCAAGTAATCTTCCCCACGTTCAGGTCTACTGCTTCCTCTTGCGCCCCAAGTGGCGAGAACGAACCCACCACCATTGCCAGAACTGCCCCGACAATACCGCAAATTACCCCAACAACACTTCTTTCCTTCGCATAATCTTCTCCTTTTCCGAGGTAGAGCGTGTTTTCCGACACACCAGCCCGTATCAATTCCTTCGTAGAATCACTGATAGCTAATGCGTTCTGTTCGCGCGTTGCCAGCTCATTTATCTAGTTCACCTCCCGACCATTTCGAGTTGAAATCAGAATGGAAATACCCAAACTAATCACTCAATCATTAGCGGTCCCCAGAATCCCAGAATCGGTCATACCCATATTTGTTCCTGAGTCCGACATATCCACCCAATCTTTCAGAAAGCCCCAAGCGCACCCTAGACTTCCCTTCCATATCATCGACACCCACAACCGCACCATCTTTATCGCAATCAATCCCCGCCTTAGACCTCTTATCTTTGCTATAGACAGTGACACGCCCGCCGTCTTCATCACTGCTCATAATTGCTCTAGCGTCTTCCTCCTGGATAACACGGACACTTGCCCGGCGTTTATCTGCACTCATTAACACATACCATCTCATATCTTCGCCGTAGACGCTAACATGCCCTCCGTTCAAGAAAGTGGAGCCATTGCCGTCAGACCAAATCCGAACCTTTCCCTCGCGCTCCTCGCTGAGTATTTCCACCCAAGGCGAGCCATTCGAGTCAACTACTTTGAGTTCTCTACAGGTAATGCCATCGAAGTGTCCATCGTTCCCGATTTGCCTCCCAATCGGCACGACCGTACACACTGCCAACGTTAGAACCGTCCCGACAACACCGCCAATCACCGCATACAACACCTCTTTTCTTCGCATGAAATTCTCCTTTCAAAATAGATGGTCGTAAATTGGGCGAGCACGGCTGCGAAAAGGGGGCTCTTACCGCACAGCCGTAACCCGCGGCGGAATGCATAGCGACGTTTAATCCAAGATCTTCAGACCTCCGTATCGGTCTTGGACAAAGACCGCGCCGCCGCCAAAAGTGATACCCATTCCGGCAGTAGACTTACCTTGTTTGCCAGAGACAGCGACATTCCCACCATCTTCGTTGATATTCATGCCGGCAGTGGACTTTCTATCTTTGCCCGAGACAACGACCGTCCCGCCATACTCTTCGATAGTCATGGCGGCGGCAATCTTCCCATCTTTGCCTCTGACAGCGACCGTCCCACCGTGTTTGGCAATGGACAATTCCACTGCTGTTGTCCCGTCCGGGTTCACGACGTTTAGACCGGTACAGGTAATCTTGCCGAAAGTGTCCTTCTGTGCCGTAAGCGGCGTTAGGTTAGCTGTCATCATGCCAACCAACATCAAGATCCCGCCCAAGGCGATGTACCCTAGTTTTTCTCTGCACTTCACGATGATTCTCCTTCCTTTATAGATAGTGCTCTGTCAAAACTAACTTATACTGATAATCACTACTGTCAAGAGTCTCTGCCGTTTACCGGAGCGTAATAGATTGCGAGTGTCGTGATTGGGAGATTACTTCCGCAGAGCCGAACAACAATCAGCCAATTTGGAAGGCGTACAACTTCGCATTGCTCAGATGGAACTTGAGCCGCACTTCCTTACCTCGCAACGATGACAAACCGGCATCCCCTTTCCAAATTGGTTCAAGGCGCAACTTGTCGAACCCGCGATAAACTTTGGCTGAGTCGCCCGAAAATCCGGGGATTGGTTCGCCGGACGCCTCAAGCACCTCAACTTTCATATAACCATCCAACGCATCCACATTCACCTGTAGCTCCCCACCCTCAAGTAGGAACGGCCGCGTGACCACGGTCCCTTGCTTCTCTTTCGCTTCGAGAAAGAAGAACCCGTCGAGCCGCAGTTTGGCAAGCGCCAGTCGCGCGTCCCATCGATGACATCCCCAGCGCTCATTTGTCGCCAGATAATAAATCCAGTGCTCGTCGTTGTGCGTAATGATGTTCGACGGCGGACGCACGCAATCCTTGTCGAAGCTGCCGGATGGTCCGCGCGGAATGAGAGGTTTGCGCGGATAGGCTGCAACGCTGAAATCGTAGTTGACGGCATCACGCGACGGCGCCATGTAGAATTCCCACACACCCCGTTCGTGAGAGGTGTAGTAATCCTGGTCACCATCGGTAACATGATTGTTGGTTGCCGCCAGAATATCCGTTAACCCAAACCACACGCCTTCATAGAACCACATCGGGAATGTGTGAATCTGATAAACTGGAGTATTGGTGCCCGGAATCAGGCTCTTGTCTGGATCCTCCAACACAAATGTCGTGAGGGTTTTCCATGCGGTCGGATGGTTCAGAAGGTCGTTCTCTTTGGAATGTTCCATGATGCGAACGCCGCGGTATTCCCCAATTCCACCGCCGCCTTCAAAATCCTGACGGCAATGCAGCAAGTAGCGTTTCGTGAGCGGGTCCCAGTGTATCTGGTTGTTTGTGTCCGCTGCGCGTTCCGTTACCGGGTAGCCATCGTGGTATAGGTTCCAATGGATTCCGTCGGCTGAATATCCCAAACGCGTCTTGCCATCAATACCGCCGCTGTTTGGATAAAATGCGACCTTGAACTTCTCAGGTGAACCGAATTCCAAACTCGGATCGATGGTGACGGTTGTACCATCTAGCCCGATATCAAGCAGGTCAATACTCCTATTCTGGTTGAGAATGGGAACAGGTGAGTTCCAGGTGACAAGATTGCTCACCCCATCCTTGGAAATCATGGGTTTGGTCCAGTTGAAACCGTCGGTTGATTCCGCATACGACAGTCCGGTACCCGCCCTTTTGCCAGCCATGTACCACAGGCGGAACATAGCTTTGTCCAAATCCCAATGAGGCGAGAAGAACCAACAGAAAGGCGATTCAAAGCCAAAGCCGCCGTCTGGGCCATCGTGAATCGCGCCGGACTGAAATTCAGTCGAAAGTGTCGGTTCCATCACAACACCGTGTTTTTTCGCCCTGCCTACCTCCAGGCTCACATTAACTTTCTCCGCCACGATGTAGTCATCAACGAATAGCTGTTTTTGCAGTCCTATGGGGGTCGGAGCTTCTGGAACAAAGTCAAAATTGGGCATTTAGATCTCTTTCTCTAGCTTCCACACTTAGTTGAAGGGTGTGCATACGTAGATACGTTGGTCATTATCGCATAATTTGAGCAGATTAATCCTATTGCTGCGTATTTACATTGCGCTCCGCTGGAGCGCGGGCATTCGATGATTACCAATCTATTGACATATCGCTCCTCTGGAGCGAAGGCATCCCTCAGGTTATTGGGGTTTTTGTGTATTTGGTTTGCCGAAGACACAACAACTCAGCGGCTGAATTGTTTGCTTATCCGTGTTTTCTGTGTAATCTGGTGGATTCGTGATTCAGGTAATAATTGTGCACACCCCTCACTTAAATCACGGCGCTCTGCGCTCTCACCAATGGTTTCTTCACGACGTTGTTTGTCTGCAAAAAGCGGTCACTTACACTGTATCAAATCATTCACTCGGCTGATATGGGGATTCATGAATCGAATTCGCCTTTAATCCGCGTATGTGCATAGCTACCCGCTAGAGTTGCATTGCCAAACTGCCCCGATTCCTACACTCGAACGCTTCTTCGCACTCGTCTTTGAAAAAGAAATGACCTTCTTCATAAAGAAATGCGTATTTGCCGTTTCGATCCCAGCCGAGTTCTAGCGCCATGTTGTTGTACTGCTGGAACTGACGGATTGTGGGCCAAACGATCCCATATTGGCAGTAGGAAGTGTCGACGAAATAGCGTTTGGATTCCGGGTTAGCGGGTTTGGCACGACGCGCATGTTGCAGCGCGGAGTGGACAATGACAACGGATGCAGGGGCAAGGTCATTGATGGTGCGTGATCCGGGAAGGTCGTCACATCCAAATTGCTGGAACGCATCTCTATTCATGGTTTTCTTATGCGATTCCGGCAGCACAAGCAGGTCCCCGACTTCGCCATTCAATCCGGAATGATACATGAAAACGTGCACCATAAGATGAGAACGGTTCGTCTGGGGCACTTGCTCATAATCGTGGTGCCAAGCTACGCCTTTTTCACCCGGCATGTGGCAGGTGGCATGAATGTGATGGTGAACAAACTGATCGCCTCCCATGAGAGATGCCACCCTATCTATAATGGCGGGTTCCGAAGTCAAGAGGCCTAGTTCGGGGTAGCGCATCGGAATCGCCGGTTTGTTTGGATCCTTCCGATCCTCCATGAGTTGGTCTACATCGCGTTTGATGCGCTCGTTGTGGCTATCGTCTAATAGACCTTCGAATACGAGGTATCCTTCGTGGTTGAATTTGCGAATGTCTTCATCGGTGAGGGCGCTCATTTTTACCCCTGCAATTCATACTGAGAACGAGATTCAAAAACCAACAAGCCACGGATTGTTTCCTTATACACTGTTGTAGACGGTAGGATAAGTTTCACCCGCCAATCCTACCTAAGAGCCTGTTTGAATAATCAGTGGCAATGCCATTTTTGGTCATTTGCAGGAGGTTATTTCTTGTCTGCTACATACCTGTCGCCCCGCTGGGGCTTAGGTGTACGGGGTTTTGGTGTTTCTATACACCTTCCGCCCCTCTGGGGCTTTTAGAGGCTGGTGCGCGGTGCGCGCCCTACAAATGTACTTTTCAAACAGGCTCTAAGAGTCCGCGTCCATCTCTAAGATTGCAGGATCCCCTCCCATCCTTCCGGTCCTACTCTTCTACTGCTCCGGGAACGCCCGGCGAATGTCGTAACGCCCCTCTTCAAGCACCGGAAGTGTGCCGTCCTGCACCATCAATTCAAGCGGAGATTCTTTGGTTTCCAACGGCATATTGACCACATTCTTAATCCGCAGCGACTCGTAGATTGCCATCATGATTTCCATGGTATACCGCGCCTGCCGCCCGCTGCTGCGATGGTCGGCTATCTTTCCCTCCATCCAATCGATAAGTTCTTGAAACTGATTGCTCTCCTCTGGCGCTGCCTGTATCTCCGTCCACCCCTTGCTTTCGTCAGTTTGAATCACGAGCTTACCGCTTGCGTCGGTTTTAATCTTCCCCGAAGTGCCGTAAATCGCAGTGCCGGAGATAGCCGGGTCGGGCAAATCGCTTTCATATATGCCCCTTGCACCCCCTTCGAAGCATATTAGTCCCATACACAAATCCTCACACAGCGTGCGGCGTTCCCACTTGTCGGTTGTGCGCGATATTTGCCCAATGACCCACAGAGTTTTTGGGTCGGATAACTGGTAGCGCCAACCGTCAATCACATGCGTTCCGATATTCAGCAGCCCAGCATTCGGTTTTGATCTGCCGTGCAGCAAGGTCGGCTGTCCGATTGCACCATCGCGGATAAGCCTACGAATTTCGACATTCTTCGGCGAGAAACGTCCTTGATGTCCGATGACAAGTTTAGCCCCATGCTTTTCGCACGCCTCAATCATGTCATCGGCTTCGCCCAAGCAGGATGCCATCGGTTTTTCGCCTAAAATGCCCTTGACGCCAGCTTTTGCGGCGGCAATGGTAATCTCGGCGCGTACGCCTTGCCAAGTTACAATGCTCACGATGTCCAAGTCTTCCTTTTCCAGCAGTTCGTTGTAGTCGGTATAAACTGCCGGGATGGAGTATTCGTGGGACAGTTTTGCCGCGGATTCCTTATTGATATCCATAGCTGCTACGAGTGTTGTCCTCGGGTTTTCGGTATAAGCCTTTGCGTGATTTTTGCTCATACCTCCGCAACCGATGATTCCAACTCGATATGGTTTGGTCATGAGATTAGCCTTTCTATTTGACCCTGTAATAAGTGTGCTGCCGAGAGCCTGCGGCGCTTTTTGCGACCGTGCACCGGCACGCCAGCGGCTTCAGGCTTGGGGATGTTATACCATTTCTCCAAAATGCAAGTACATTGATGATGTGAATCAAGTAAGGAAACTTGCGTGTAGCAGAGTAGGAAACCTTGTCTCCGCACAAAGTCGGCGGGGCAGGATGCCCCGCCTACGGAGAAAGTGAACGATATAATTAAGACATTATATGCACTATTATTCGAGCGAAATGGTATTATTCAATTCTTTGCCCTAGACGGTTTGGACGGGTTGTGCTACAATGTCGGTATATCCGTAGTCTAGGGGGAAAACAATGAAACTCGGTTTAGTGACATATAATATGGCAAAGGAATGGGATATTCCCACAATCATCGGACACTGTGAAGCGACCGGTTTTCAGGGCGTGGAATTGCGCACCACCCACGCGCACAATGTCGAGGTTAACCTTTCTGCGGAAGAACGCCGCAATGTGCGCAAACAGTTTGAAGACAGCCCAATAGAACTCGCCGGCTTGGGCAGCGCCTTTGAATTCCACTCACCCGACAACGACGAACTAGAACAACATATTGAAGGAACCAAGGTATATTGCCAACTCGCGGCAGATGTCGGAGCGCCCGGTGTCAAGGTTCGCCCAAACGGTTTACCCGACAGCGTACCGGAGCAAACCACGCTGGAGCAGATTGGGAACTCGCTGCGCGAATGCGGCGAATTCGCCAGAAATCTTGGCGTACAGATACGCCTTGAAGTGCACGGCAGGCAAACCTCTCATCTCCCGCACATCCGTACAATTATGGAGATCGCCGACCACGACAATGTATCCGTTTGTTGGAACTCCAACCCGGGCGAAGTTGTAGACGGCTCGGTCAAGAACAACTTTGATTTGGTTAAGCACTGGATTGGGTTGGTCCACATCAATGAGTTGCATCGCAGAGAATATCCGTGGCGCGAACTATTTTCGCTGTTAAAAGATGCGAAATACGATGGCTACTGTCTAGCCGAAATTCCGGGTAGCCCCGATCCTGAACGTGTCATGAATTACTATCGCGCCCTTTGGACGGCCTTGTGCGAATGAACTAAAATACTACCTGTTGTCCATCGCTGCCGATTCGAGCCGTGTGCTGAACAAGCCTACCGGACACATGTTGCGTTAGAACCGGATTGCGGTCAAAATCACGCCCACCCTTGGCTTTTACCGCCCACTCGCGCTCGGCTAATCTCCTCAAAGTAACCGCTTTTACGATACGCCGTCAGCGGATCCGGATCTCGATCCATCTCTAAACGCACCTGTTCAAGGAGCGGACGGACATCCGTCTCATAGGCGCGTTGCAAAAGGCGTTCGGCATCTATAATCTCTCCCGCTTCCTGCGCCTCTGTCAGTTCCTCTCGGTTAACGATTAACGCCCGCGCATACGCGGTTTGTAGATTGCAAACGGATTGGATGCTCGCCTCAACTTTCGGCTTCAGATTGTGACTCTGATCAATCATGTAAGCAATGTCCGTATCTGTATCCGGATCCAGTTCCGCCGCCACCAGTTCAGTATATATAAGAAAGAGTTCCTGCGGATTTACGGATCCGACCGTAAGATCGTCGTCGGCAAACTTTCGACAGTTGAAGTGAAAACCACCGAGTTTGTCCTCGTCAATCAGGTAAGCGACGATGAACTCGATATTCGTTCCTTGCGGATGATGCCCAAGGTCGATTAATACTTGCGCCTTTGGACCTAGCTTCGTCGCCATAATGTACGCCGTGCCCCAGTCAGCAAGGTCGGTGTGGTAAAACGCGGGCTCAAAGAACTTGTATTCGATGAGCATTCGTGTATCCTCAGATAGAACATCGTAAACTTCACGGAAGCATTCATGCATCCAGCGTTTGCGTTTTCGAAAGTTTGCTTGACCGGGGAAATTCGTACCGTCCGCAAACCAGAGACTAAGCAGCTTGGAGTCCAGATTCTTCATGATCTCGACACAGTATAACATGTGGTCTGTTGCCAACCGACGGATAGCCGAATCATGGTGGCATACGCTTCCCAGCTTATATTCTTGCGCTTGAAAGACATTCGGATTAATCGCGCCGATACCGATTCCGAGTTCGCTCGCGTACTGTTTCATTCCATCCCAATCATCCGTTTCATCCCACGGTATGTGCAGCGCAACAGTTGGTGCGATTCCCGTGAACCGATGAACAGTCGCGGCATCCTCCAGACGTTCATTCACATTGCGTGCCGCACCGGGCTGCTGGAAAACGCCGAATCGCGTTCCCGAATTACCGTATCCCCATGACGGTGTTTCAATATGTTGCTGCTTGAGTAAATCTTTAACCACTTCAATCCGAACGCCCTGTTTGTCCAATTCTTCTGCCAATAGGTTGTATTTCGGATCGCTCATTCTGTTCCTCCCTTGGAAATCTAAGGACAAATTCTTGCCGACTAAGTGGTTCTCTCGGTAAGTAAATATGATTAAGTGTTGGGTGTCGGTGCGGTTAGAAACCGCACCTACCGGTTTGGTAGAACGGGTTTCTTGAGCCAGCGCCGTAAGTCTAAAAGATTTGGCGAGAGAACCACTAAGTATGCTGTGGGGCGTTAATCTTTGATTCTCAGACGTACCCAACGGGTGTGCGTGACTCCCGCAGAGGTGCACCAGAAATAGGTCATTAGGTCGCCATCAGGTAACAACACTCCCCCAGGTTTACCGAAACCGATAAGCAGATGTTCAGCCAGAAAGTTCTCGCTGTCAGGCGTGCCGAGTGAAGCCTCCGCCCCGGCGTCAAAGACTACCAGTTCATTCTCTACGTCATACGTCTCCTGATCATCGGTCAACGCGATATGGATGCCTTGGGGATCGTGTCGGAAATTATAAATTGTGGCTATTCGCCCGTCCGGCAACGCGATGGGACAGCACACCTGACCACGCAAATTCGTGGGGCGAGGTTGCGACCATGTGCGCCCGGCATCTTTTGAAATTATCCAATGGTTGTTCGCATCTCCAGAGGTGCCGTATTTGTGCACCCAGAACATGCCGTAGATGCTCCCGTCCGGCAGAACGGTGCATGTTAGATCCCACCATAAAAGCGCCCCGGAGAAATCATCTGCGATAACCGTTAATTCACCCCATGTCTTTCCAGAGTCCGTCGAGAACACTGCCGCGGCTTTTTGGTCGGGCGGGCCCGCGTATCCTTCAGGTTTCCAAGTCTCCAGCGGGTACATCCAACGATCCGGCGTAAGCTGCTCGACGCCGCTGGTGCCGTTGCAGGTGTATTTCTTGGGTGGCAGGTTAACAGAAACTACCTGCGGTGCGGACCACGTGCGTCCTTGATCTTCCGACCAATAGAGCAGCATTTCCGGTCGCTGCAGGATTTCCGATTCCGGGTCAAACAGTTGCTTTTTGTTTGCTTCAAAGCGAGTTGCAGCCATCACCAGTCGACCGTCAGGGACGACACTTATCTTCGGTGCTCGGTAACTCCAGTCGTCGCCGGGATGCCCATCGCCATGGATACTGCCTTCGTTTACCCACGTCCTACCGCCATCACTGGAACGAAGCACTTCAATGTAGTTGTCCTCTGCCCCCAAGGCAGCGCCCACGTGTTGACAGGCAATGAGTGTTCCGTCCGGCAACGGCGTGATGACCGGCATATAGGCGCCGCGTCCCGGCTCGCGGGAAATAGTACCTTCGTCGACAATCTCTAGCATCAATATCCTCCTAGCAATTGAGCTACGGCACGCAGTTGGCAGCCTCGCTTCCGACGTCCTGTTGGATAGTCTGCGGTTGCTCCTTTGGTGAAAGCCCGTTTCTGCTGTTAATCACTGCACTGGTTGGCGAATATCATCATTTAAGAGAGGATCGCTCCAAGTTTTCATCCATCGTCTCAAGCGCTCCCTCATAGTCTCCAGAATGTCTTGGAGGGCGGCATCCTCTACAAGGTTGTTGGTCTCGTTTGGATCGAACACTAAATCAAACAGCGATTCCTCCGGTACAAGTTGATCTTTCCAGTTATGATCTAACCACAGGGATTTGCTCTCGCCATCGTCGCAGTTGAGAAGCACCGGTGTGCGTTGCTTGTCGAAACGTCTTATGTACTTCCATCGCTCCGTACGCACAGCTCTCACAGCTTCAAATGCGGCATGGTCGTTGATTTCAAAGAATAGCTCGTCATGCAGTCTCGTAGCTTCTTTGCGAACCAAAGGCAGAAGCGATTTACCTCGCAGCCACGACGGCGGTTTAATTTGGAGAAGGTCGCAAACCGTCGGAAAAATGTCGAGATGGCTGGTCATGCAATCGATAACCCGTCCCGCTGCGAAGCCGCCCGGTCCGCGAATAATGAGCATAGTGCCGATACCGGAATCATACAGATTGCATTTCATACGAGGAAAGGCAATCCCGTGGTCGGTCGTGCAAATCACCAAGGTGTTTTCTGCCAAGCCGCTTCGTTCCAAAGCATCAAGTACAACCCCTATTTTTCGATCTAATTCTCGAGCACTAGCTTTGTATCTCGCCATGTCCTCCCGTGTTTCGGGTGTATCCGGAAGGGGTGAAGGAGGAAGACAGTAATTCGGGTTCTCAGATGCATCTTGGATAGCGGGGAATTCCCTGTGAGTTTCGTGAAAACCAACGTCGAGAAAAAAGGGCGTCTTGGGAGCCCCCTCCAGAAATGAAGCCGCCTGCCGCTCGTATTGATTGCCTTCTAGGCATGTGTCATAACCGATAACCCGCCACGCTTCCTCTTCTGCTGAAGCACTGGCAATATGCTGCACACCGGCTAGGGCAGATACATAACCTTCTCGGCGTAGTGTATGAATGATGTGTTGTCCGTAGTCATTGAGTGAATATCCAAGATGCGCTAATCCCCTCATACCATTTTCATGGGGGAAACATCCGGTCAACAGGGCCGCCCGGCTCGGACTGCATGTAGGACTGACACTGAAATTCTGGCGGAACAAAACCCCTTCTTCGGCTAACTTCTGAAGACGCGGAGTAGCAATGGCATGACCGTAGGGCTGAATGTATCTCCCTGTATCATGCGAATGGAGATAAAGAATGTTTGGTCTGTCCATAAAGGCGGTTATCGTTGAAGTCCTACTATTCCTCTGCTACGAAGGCATCGTCGTCACGGGCATAATTCCATATCGCCTGTTGCTTCGATTCAACACCCAAATTTTAATTGAATAGGATGCCTCTTATCTCGCGTATGGTATGATTCTCAATCGATGTGGAATACTTCGTCCAATTCTTGAGACAAGGGACTATTGTCCAGGTTGGATGGCATGATATCGCGCATGTACCCCCACCATCTTCTGCAGATCTCCGTATCGGCGATACTTTGCCAACGAGACTCGTCCTCAATCTCGACATAGGCAAAGAGTTGGTTCGTTTCCGGCTGCAGGAAGATTGAATAGTTGTGCACTCCGTGTGCTTTCAGCACAACGTGAAGCTCTTCCCAGATTGGATTGTGCCTTTTGCGATATTCATCATGTTTGTCGGGATTCACCTGCATCACCAACGCCTTTCTAATCATCTACTCTCCTTTCTTTCCGGGACCGGGCAGCATATGTGAACGGCAAACGGGCGAGTTGGGCGAATCATACTCCTCCTTCAGATAGCCGTCAAGCCAAAAAACTGAAAGTAAGTGTTTAGCGGCTAGTAGTTAGTAAAACCCCAGGAGCCAAGTACGAGCGATAAAGCATCAAGCACTTACATCGCGAGCGCATCGAAAACCCGCGTCGTCGAACCCGAAATCGGGGGAAAACCAGTTGCGATTGGCACAACGCAAGTAAGAATGGTCAGTGGTACTCCACGATCCGCCGCGTAACACGCGTTCACCGCTATAATCACGCCCTTTAGGATTTTTCCGAGGGCTTAGACTATAGTTGCTGCCGTACCAATCAGCGCACCATTCCCAGACATTGCCCGCCATATCCATGACACCATAGGGACTTGCTCCGTCGGGAAAACTGGCCGCGGGAGCGGTATGTTGGTACCCATCGCTGCCGATATTAGAATTGCATTTCAAGCTATCCCACTCGTTACCCCATGGATATTCTCTGCCATCGGTACCACGCGCAGCCTTTTCCCATTCAGCTTCGGTAGGAATACGCTTTCCAGCCCATTTGGCGTAAGCGTTAGCATCATGCCAAGTAACGCCAACTACCGGTTGCTCCGGATGGTTATATTTTCCATCGTCCCAATACATCGGCGCTCTGTGTCCGGTTGCATCCATGAACTGCAGGTACTGCGCGTTGGATACTTCACACCTGTCGATATAGAAAGCGTCCAGAAGCACCGTAATTTGTGGGTTCTCATCGTTGTACCCTTCGCCTTCCGTACTTCCCATAATGTACTCGCCAGCTGGTATGAGAATCATCTGCGCCTCCTCTTGCCCGATGAAAGTCGGCGTACCGACCTGAGCACCGTCCGATTCGTCCAAACCGCTCGGCACAACTTGTCCGTATCTCATCCTGTATGCTCCTTTGTCATTTTTCCATTCGCTGGAAAGAGCATTAAACTGTAAAATAAATCCCGCAAGGCCGACTCGCTCCGAATTTCCAAATTCACAGCGCTCCATTGAACGATAGCTTGGATCTGGCAATCATCTTGCTGGAAAGACCGAGCATGGGTATATGGTACACGAGATATTCATCCCAATCAAATCCAAAAGATCGAGTTTCCCTTTTGTCCTGTCAATAGATCAATCAAGATCCAGAAGCCGTTACAGGTAAACTGCCCCAGGATCAAACCGAGAAACAAGGGACGTGCTCTTCGATAACCTCTAAGACCTCCATATTTGAGGATACACGCCTTGATTAACCACGCGAGAAAAACGGTAAACCAGAGTCGATCCATCAGCCAAATTGGACCGATGACAAAACCGATTGGGTGGAGGGGCCACCAGAGAAACTGCGAGCGCAAGAACATCAGCAGCCCCATAATCGTCCCACCGATTCCCTGAATCCACCAGCCGAGCCAATTTACGTCGGGTGGCGACATGAGTAGTGTAACAATGTAGTTGTATGGCGCCTTCGCGCCGCCGCCGTAAAACCATCCATTACCGTTAAGCCCACCGTGCGCATATGACAACCAAAGCAATACGCAGATTGACGAAATCATGCTAACACTTATGGATAGCATTATCGCCCAGAACAACGGGCGCTTGTTTCGGTCCGAATCGTCAACTACTTTCAATCCGTTTGCAGCAGACGCCATCACGAATATCCGTACATCGGCTGACCACACGTAAGAAAGCGCCATGCCGGCAACGCCGGTGGCTCCCAATCGATTCGCCCCGAAACCCGAGATGGCAAAGGAAGATCCTATTGTTGAAGCAACTGCGACCGCCATCCCGCTTTCGACGACAATCCGCGTCAACCCAATGAAAATTACAAATACAGCAAACAGGAAAACCGCGACCATCAGAGCGGGGATGCCACTGGCGTTTAACCAGATCCCCATAAAAATCAGTCCAAGAAGCATACCCCAGACAGATGCGCGGTAGGAAAGTATTTCGTCGGAATCATCGACGGTTTGTTTTTTGAACAGCGCTTTACGCACAACCGATTTGAGGTGTGCTTTTGCCGACCAGACCCCGGCGACAACGAGCACTATCATGGCGCCCATCCCCAAGTGCTTAAAGAGTGGGGAAGGCGATCCGTAGATGCCCAGATGTTCAGTCATTCGATACCCGAAATACGCCATACCTCCGCGTACCATCAAGCTGAGCAGATTAAAAAACCACATGCTGAAGGCGACATCCGGGTTCACCAGATAGCAAAAACCGAGCATGGGGAAACTGAATCGGAAGAACAGCGTCTCGGTGTTCTTGAAGATTGGGATGCTTTGTTCTAACTCTAAATGCGGGATGGCGGGATTGTAGAAGTGAAGTCCCGTCAGGCTGGCTATAAGAAAAGCGATGCCGAAACCCAACCACATGATTCGGTTTTTGAACAGGGGACTAAGTACCGACTGTCCCCTTGGTGCCGCCATCTCCATCGGCAGTTGCGCAAGCGGGTAGACCAGTCGTTCGTGTTCAATCCACTGTCGGCGCAGGATGACCATCATAGAGATCATCACCAAGTAAAGTGCCATGGCGAAACTTCCCCATACCAGCAGCGGCTTAATCCAGATTACCCAAGGGATTCCGTCTTCCCAACTCGGGAGCCCTTCGTAGAAGTATTTGATGCCTAGATTACTTTGTGGTGTTAGCCACGGTTTGATGTGTGGCTGGATCAATTCCGCCCAGTTGTTTTCAGGCGTAGCAAAGTAGAATGGTGCGGTTATGATTGGCAGCAATTGTGCGCTGTAGCCCATCGTCGGAATGGCGCACGCGACAACCAGCATCATATAAACCCCTCTCAATTCCGTAACTGAGAGTGCGAAGCGGGAGTTCACGCGCCCAACGCCAGCATTGATGATAAAAGTCAGGACAAAGAAAACGAAGATTGCCGCCGCAGTGCTGAAATCAATCGCCATGTAGGAGCCGTGAATCACCATGATGTTATAGGTAGTTCCGACACCGACAACCAATGAACCGACTACACCAACAGTGACGGCGCGGAATGTGCAAGGGTTCGGGTTATGAGATAGTTCAGAAGTGGGAACAGCAGGTTGGGGCGGCTTGTTCATGGCGATAGTGAGCGTAGCACAAATCGTAACTCCTGTCAAGATGTCGAAATCCTATACAATCCTTCTGTTTTTGTGAAATCTGTCAGAACCCCACGCCAACCAAATGCATGGGATCGACCCATGAGAAAACCAAAGAATCGGGTAGGTGTTCGGCTCTTTAGAAGGTATTGCACAAACATATCCCAATCTCCTCTCAAGCCAAACACAAGATTCGAAGGCGATTCCTCTGTATAACCGATAGAATTTGCTTGTGCTTCTGTAGCGAATGGGTTATCATCTCCTTAAGATGTAAAGTTGATTATCCGGAATGAATCGCTGCAATTTCTGAGTAACTGTTTCTCCCTATTTTGGCACAAAAAACTTACATTCCCCATTAAGTGAATATCTCGCTAAGAATATATGGTTAAGTGTCGGGTGTAGGTGCGGTTAGAAACCGCACCTACAGGAATTGTTGAATTCGTCTCTTGTGCCAGTCCAGGAAGACATAAATACTTAGCGAGTATACCATTAAGGAACCAAGGCTATGTCTGAGTCTCAGAAACTTACCGTCTTGGGTATTGGCGCCCATCCATCAGATGCTTTCCCCGGCATAGGCGGCACTTTAGCAAAACATGCCAGGAGAGGCGATAACGTAATTCTCTTATCCGTGACCTACGGCATCCATGTTCATACGGAGAGGCTTCGTGACAAAAATGTCGAGGAGATCAAGGACATTGTGCGAGAGGAGAGCACAGAAGCTGCGAAAATCCTTGGAGTTAATGATTACCGATTTTTGGATTTCGACGATTCGCCCCTCGTTACGACCAAAGAAACACTCATAGAGGTAGGCAAGGTGATTCAAGACACTCGACCGGATATTGTCATCAGTGTGCATTACCCGTTTAAAGAAGCCGAGCGTGGTCATGATCATGGTGAAACAGCCAGGATGATTGATCGGGCGCCGGTTTGGCGTCACCCGGATGTAGACGCTCCTCATCGAGCAAAGACGATATACTACTCCACAATGGATTTCATTGGCGGTCTGAATTATCCGATGCCCACGCCGCCCGATATCTTCGTGGACATAACCGACACCATGGAACAGAAGATTGAGGCTTGCATTGCTTCGTGGGGAAGTATAGCAGGGGGATTTGATCCCGAAAAATACGCCGAGGATTCACGAATAGAGCACAGATTTTTCGGACGCATTGCCGGCGTCGAGTATGCAGAACCTTATGAGTCTGTGCGCGGCCAGAGGGTGGTTGATTACCTCATCCCATGAAAACGGTGGACACGATTGGCAGTAGCCGTGGGTTTTATTAATCTGGATGCTGAGGACTGAATAATCCCTTCTAATCTCATACAACGCTTACTCGGAAAGGGGAAGAAACATGGACGTTAGAGTTGGTAGTGCGCCTGATAGTTGGGGCGTCTGGTTTCCGGACGATCCAAAACAGACGCCGTGGCACCGATTTATGGATGAGATTGCCGAAGCTGGCTATCAATGGACTGAACTGGGCCCCTACGGTTATCTTCCCACCGATCTGTCCACGCTCCAAACGGAACTTGATAAGCGTGGCTTGAAGGTGTCCGGGACGTTTGCCATGGATCACCTTGAGGATCCGGCGTCGTGGGGGACGTTGGAAAAACAGGTGCTGGGGGCAGGCGAATCCCTAGCATCGCTTGGCGCTGAATACCTTGTGCTTATTGACGACGTCTATACCGACCTTTTCACCGGAGAGCCGCAGAGACCGGATCGACTTGATGAAAGCGAATGGAAGCGATTAATCGATACGACGCACAAGGTAGCCGATATCGCGCGCGATCGATTCGGATTGCAGTTGGTCTTCCATCATCATGCCGATACACATGTCGATTACGATGATCAGATTGAGGCGTTCTTGGATCAAACGGATCCCAGCCGCGTGTCGCTCTGCTATGACACCGGCCATCACGCTTACCGCGGCGGGGACCCGGTAGAGTTTATGCGCCGACATCACGAGCGGATTCCTTACTTGCATCTCAAGAGTATTGACGAGAAACTACGGCAAAGAGTCGAAGCCGAAAATATTCCATTTGCCACCGCTGTCAGCATGGATATGTTCGTTGAACCTTCCGAGGGTGCGGTGGATTTTCTCGCGTTCCGGGATGTGCTGCGTGACATCAACTACAACGGCTTTGCAATTGTTGAACAAGACATGTATCCGGCGTCGTTCGACAAACCTTACCCCATTGCCAAGCGCACGCGCGCTTATCTGCGCGAGATTGGAATCGGCTGATTGCGACGGATTGGATGAGAGACCACCTCACTCAATTACCCACTAACCGGCAACCCCCGAACTCTTGTGGCCATTATGGTGTATAAGGACAGTTCTCGTCCAAATATACAATCGTACCCAAGGATGGCCTCGTCGTGGAAGATGTAACGCTTCAACCTAAGGCCTCATCAAGTGTATCGCGAGCGGAGTAACGCTGCTGCCTGACACATTGCCTTTAGCTTCAGATATGCTTCGTCTAAATCCATGGGGTTCTGAACCGATGGCGAGAAGCCACAATCCGGATGCAGGGTGATGCGTTCTTTATCCACATAACGCATGGCTCCCTCCACACGCGAGATTACAGCTTCTGGCGTTTCTACTTGTCGATTGCAATGATCGATGCACCCCAAACCCAATCGCACATTCTCAGGAAACTGCGCTAGCGACGCCAACCCGCCGGCGACCGGTGTGGAGTATTCCATTGAGATTATCCCAACCTGTACCTTCGCTAATGCTGGCATAATCAGATCATAGGGACCTTCAGTACCATGCTTGTGATCGAAGTGTGCGTGGCACAGATGCATCCCTGTCGCAATGCCTTTTATCCCATCCAGTGTTTGGTTAATTAGATCTACGCATAAGTCCATCTCATACTTCACATCGCGGACCCCCTCCCGCTCCCGAAAGCTGGGATCGACCATCGCACTCAACCACGGCTCGTCAAGTTGCACTGTGTCCGCGCCAGCTTCACGGATTAGCTCAATTTCTTTACGCAGTATCGGCACACAATCGGCCATCAGCTTCTCGCGAGTGGGATAAGCCGCTTTTGAATACTCCGTGTGCCACATCCGTCGGCCAATAATGTACGGAGCGGGTAATGTTGCCTTGATGCGTCGTTGGGTACGCTTTCGTATGTAATGGATTTCATCAGCCACCAGCGGACGGTGATACTCAATCTGTTCCACCACCGCCGGATAAGGCAATCCACCGCTGGGGTTGAGGTCGGGCTTGAAACCCCGCACACTGTCGGCAAAGACCTTGACGTAGCTTTCCCGACGCCATTCGCCATCGGTGAGTTCGTCCAAGCCGGCCAACTCTTGCAGGCGCAAAACCGATTCAATGGCCGGGTCAAGTAGGCGGTCTGTTTCTTCTTCGGATATCTGTCCATTCTTGCGGGCAAGGATGAGTTCCCGAATCCAGACCGGTCGAGGGAGACTGCCAATGACAGTTGTGGGGAATAATGTGTCTGTCAAGATAGGATTTCCTCTTCTCAAGAGTTTTACAGCAGGCCGGATCTTTTCGGAATGTGGCAGCGATTATATACATCTACGCATCTGTGTCAAGGACCAAACTGCGGTGAGCGGTGAAAATCGTGGTCTACCGTGATTCGATCTGACCTATCTCCGATCCGCTCCGCGTACTGTAGCGAAGTGCCACGCAGACTAACCCCCTTTTGATCGCCGGACAGTTCACTAGGGAATTAGTGAGTGACCTCTGAGACCCGTAAAAGCCTCGACTATCAGTAGGAGGGCTATCATAAGTAGTTCACCGAATATCAACCCGAGAAATACCGGTCGTATCCGCCCGTACTGTCTTACCCCGCCGTAACGCAGGATTAGGAATTTGCAAAGCCACGCCAAAAATATCGACGACCACAGGTACCTCATTGCCAAAGTCGTGCTGGCAGCGTATGCCGTAGGATGGAATGGCCACCACAAGAAGCGCGTTCGCATGACGGTCAGAAATACCCCGAAACCGGTCGCGCCCGCAATAAAATTCACCCGGGTCATGCTTAGCCCGCTGGTATCCATTAGAACAGAGGACAGTTCTTGATACGGTCTCGTTGCCACATGGACGAATCTGTAATTATCTATCGCCAAGCCACCACCTTCGAACGTATAACTTAGGTACAACATCGACCAATACGACACAATCATGGCAATAGGAATGGCAATGAGGATGGCGTAAGTGAGCCTCCGCAAGTTGATCCGACCCTGTGAGCCCATTTTAAATGCCTCCATAGCCTCCGGCACTACCATCCCACGGAAGTTCCACATCACGAAGGGGAGAGTCATGAGCATTAAGCCGTTCGTGCCTTTGAAAAAACTTCGACCGCCGATGCTATGAAGTACGTAGTTGGGGCAACTTTGCGCGGACCAGAGAAAGTTGATTCCGCCTTCTGCCATCATTCGAGTCGCACCCAGCATGAAGATTGTTGTGAGAAGAAACAGCGATAACGCCAATACGGCCGACATACCGGCGCTCCAGCACCACCACGACATGAAGCATAATCCCGCCAAACACCCCAAGACAGCCCATCTGTAGGATAAGGGTTCAGCCCTATCGCCGCCGCTCTCGCGAGAGAACACGGATGCCACCACGTTCTTCAAGTGACGCCGGCTCAACCATACAGACATAAGAACTAGAGCGACGAAACCACCGGATTGCTGTGCCATGACGAACGGGAATCTCCCGGTACCGTACAGCCCGGCAGATGTTTTCCATTCGAATACCGCACCTGCCACGTATTCGACCTTCAACAGCAAGAAGAAAAACCATAAACTGAAGGATAGGTCTTGGCTTAGGAGATAGGCAAATCCGACAACGCTGAAATAGACGTTCAAGACGAACGGCGCGATCGCGTTCCATGGCTCGCCGACAAAATGGGCGCCAAGGTTTAGCCCACGCACCTGAATGTGAGGAATGACCGGGAAATGTTGATGTAGACCGTCTAGCGTGTGAATTGTTACAGGTACCATGAACCCGATCCACATCAGTTTGTTTCTGAAAAACGGTCGTGTGCACGCACGCCCGGCACCTTCCCCTGAATCCCGCGTCATTTCCAAAGGCACCTGCACCAACGGAAACGCCAGCCGCTCCGTCTCCACCCACTGCCGCCGCAGGATAGCACATATGCAGATCATGACAAAGTAGAATGCCATGATCAACGGCGCCCAAAAGAGAAGAGGTTTAATCCAAGGTTGCCAGGGAATCCCGAGTTGTCCCGTCTGACCTTCATACAAGGCACTTATGGCGACTGAGTCTCGCGGACTGAACCAGTCGGGTATAAGCGGTTGTATACTTAACGCCCAGTCATTTTCGGGTGTGGCGAAATAGTACGCACCTGTGATCATCGGTACGAGAAACTGGGCAAACTGAACGGATGATATGGTGGCGGTGCAAAGTAGGAGGGAATAGATGACGGTTAACTCGCCTTGCTGAAGTCCTGCCCGCCCCTGTTTGCTGAAATATCTCAATGCCGGATTTACGACGGCTACGAGACACACCAGCAAGAAAAATGCTCCTGCTGGCGGACAGATTGCGGCGATCTGCGTGCCGGCAATAACCATTTCCACGTATGGTGTTGTTGCCGAAAGGAATACTACCAGCCCCAAGGCGATTAGCAGTGAACGGACAGAGATTACTGATGGGCGGCACTCTGAACTGTCAGACATGCCTCACTCCGAACGGAGAGGATTGGAAAGGGTGGATAATCAGAACTTTTGCGTAATGCACACACTAACGAATTGGGTATTTGCGGAATGTCTATATAAGTGATGCATACTCGTTGCTCTATGAACTCTTATACGGAGGAATCTCTCAGGCAACCTCCTAACTTTTTCTCACCTTTCTGTTGCTTGCTTCCTTCTACCGAATTTCTACGTTTATATTGACTCCCCAAATAGAAAATTTCCGCACTTGCTTCGGGTCCCAAGGATTCGACACACTGCTGTCATCCATACATGTGGGAGCGGCAAAGAGAAAAAGAAGCGTGCCGGGGGACGACTCTCTAATACAGGAATAGCACTCACTTCGGTCGTCACGTCGTTGGGGAACGTGTCCGAGATTTGGCTCCTCATATGTTACCAGAGTGCGACCGTTCCAAATACAGGTTCTTTCCGTCCAATCGTTTCCTCTTCCATCGGGACTGAGCATTATCCAGCAGCCGGGACGTCCATAGGTGCAAGCAAGTACTCCGTTGCCGAGTCTCACCATGTCCGGAGATACACCGTGTGCACCCGGATCCGATGGGCCACTCCACGTGGCACCGCTATCCGTAGAATAAAACTGCCCCAACGGCATGTAGCTGCCCGTACGGTGCATACTGATTAAATCTCCATTAGACAAAAGTTCGATATTAGGCTCACCAAAATCGTTCTGAAAATCCGGCTCCATCGTCATTGTCGAATAGTAATGGAAGCTTTTTCCTTGGTCTGTCGAGCGATAGATTACATTGCGGTATTTCGTGTCTCCGCTGAACCTGACACAGGCGGGTACTAACAGTGTACCGTCGTCAAGTTCCGCGATGTCGCGACCAATGAAACCGAACTGATTAAGTCCGTGTTGAGCCTCAGATCTACTCTCAAGACTAGGTCCTATTACGGGCACATACTCGGGGCCCACATAGGTGTCTCCCCTATCAAACGACCTCCAAACCATTATCGATTGGCCCTCTTCCGTCTCCATGCCTTGCCCCGTGCTGTACAGACTTCCGTCCCTCAACTCGCTCAGTTGCGATGTGGGCGCGCCGTAGTCTTCCCAAGTTTCGCCGCCATCGTCTGATTTCAGATACCACCTGCCGCCGAGCCTGTGTATGTCTTCCTCTGTCGGTTTCATAGTGTAATCGTCGGAGGACTTGATTTGTCCCGGCTCTTCTTCCCAGTCTCGCAGAATTTCTTCTCTGGTACGGTGCCTGTCAATACCGATGCTGGCAGAAACAATAAGTCGGTCCCCAACTTTCGCAATTCCGCCGAACGTACCATAATCGTAATAATCTCCGCGGATTATTCTCGGCTCCCCAATCTCAATTTTTAATTCATGCATGTGCTAATACCTCAATCTTCATGTGGACAGCTTGGAACCTTAACGAAGCGCGTGTAAAGTTTGTCTGCGCTCCAGCGGCCTCTTCCATTCGCTAACAGTTTACTTTAGCAGGGTGCTGCTCTAGGCTTACCCATCGTCGCTCGGTGTGAGACAGTTCGCAGGCACCGATGACCTGCTGGGCAGCCAGTCCATCTGAAATGTGAGCCAAGTAGGGAACACTCTGATGCGTGATGTCACCGCGACGAACGGCGGTTACGAAGTCAGCAATTAGCCGGTTCCAGGTATGTTGTCCTGATTGGATCGCGGGCGGTTGCCGGTCCGATCGTTCAATTTCCAGCTTGACCGGCGCGACATCATTGGCACGCTGCCTGAGAACTTGAACCTCGTTACTCAGGGTCAGCGTTCTGTTCCCCTCCTCCTTCTGCTGGAGTGTCACCCAATCGCTGCTGAGCGCCAACGTACCGTGTTCGCCGCCGATTGTTATCTGCCGCTCAGGACTGCCAGCGGTAATCGTCAATTGAATAACTCCGAGGCCTCGATCTGACATCTCCGCCATTATCAAAGCCGACGTGTCAGAAGGTGTTGGATTGTCTACCGATACATCAGTCTGTCGCTCTCGAGCGGACCTCAAGGAACAAACCACGCTTTTGAAATTCCAGCCGGTGAGAAAGCGCACCCGATCAAACTCGTGACTGCCAGCTTCCCGAAGCGCCCCGCTCATCTCGGACCATGAACGTCCCGAGCTAAAGGGCGGGTTGTATCGCATTCGCCACACCGTACGGATATCGAGCAGTCTGCCAATTTGGCCCTCTTGAATCGCCCGCCAACTAGTCTGGCAGGCCGGCGAATAGCGCCAGTTGAAACTAACAGCGGTCACGGTGCGGGATTGCCGAGCCAATGACGCCATCTCCTTAGCCTCAGACAAACCCAGAGCCAGCGGTTTCTCAACAAGGACATGCCGGTTCTGCGCTAACGCCTCAGCGAAGGGGCCCTTGCGAGCCATTGGATCCGTTGTGATGCTAATGATGTCGACGTCCGCACGGTGAATAAGTTCTTTCCAATCAAGAAAGACCTCTAAATCCGGTTGGGCAAGAACCGCAGCTAACCTTTCAGCCCGCGAGTAGGTTCGGTTCCAGAGCGCGGTCACAGCGACATCAGGTAGACGTGAAAAAGCCATGGCATGGCACCAACCGGCACGACCTGTTCCAATGATTCCGACTCGCAGCGTTTTCCGCATGAGCCTTTCCCCATCTACCCGTTTCCTATTTGTGGCGTTGCGGGCAGCAGTCGTCGTATTTCGTCCAAACTAGCCGCACTGCCATCCATTAGCCCTTGCGGTAGCTCGAGTTTCATCACATCGTCTAGATGCGAAAATACTTTATGAAATCCATCGGCCATGTAGTCTATCACCTGAGCACTGACTGCGGTTGGCGCCTCCATGACTAGAGAGGTCTCCTCTACCACTTTGACTGCCTCGGGATAGTCTTGCGGGTTGTATGTGTAATCAGCACGCCACGGACGCCGCCAAGGATATCGGGATTCGAAATCTTCGGGCCGTGTGAAAATAGGTAGCGAGGGAATCGTCCAATTCATCCAGGCACGGCAGAGCACACCTTCAGCGCCAAGTGCAGCGACCACTTTGGCCCGGAATTCCGAGGATGTGACATCAACACCGGCCTCTTTCGGATCGAACCGCACCCGATACAGGTGGTAAACGTGGCTCCTATCCCCGAACACTCGCGGCGGGATGACGCCTGGAATTTCTATAAGCTGATCGGAGAGCCGTTCGCAGTTGGATTTCCTGATGGCGTTCAATTCGTCAAGCTTAGCTAGCTGGCATCGGGCAAGCGTTGATGACATGATGTTGCACCGATAGTTGTAGCCAAGTGTGGCCAAGGGATACTTGAGCTCTTCGCGCGGTTCATGAAACTTGACACGCAACCAGAGCCCGTCTACTCGCTCAAAGAAATTTTGATGGCGGGTGCTGAAGAGTCCGGCTTCTCCTGACGGTAAGTTCTTCATAGCGTTGATGCTGAGCCCGGCAGCATCGCCCAAGTTGCCGACGAACCTGTTTTTGTAGGTTGCGCCGGGGGCATGACATGCGTCCTCAATTACCACTAAGTCGTGTCGCCGCGCAACTGCGTTAATCTCGTCCATGTCCGCAGGTAGGCCACCGAGGTGGACTGGAAATATCGCTTTCGTACGGGGTGTAATATGTTGTTCGATCTGGTCGGGATCCATGTTGTACGAATCGCGCTGCACATCGACAAACACAGGCGCTGCGCCTTGATGGAGGACAACAAGGGCGTTCGACAAAAAGGTGTACGCCGGCACCAGAACCTCGTCGCCTGGACCTACCCCCGCTGCCCACAGTGCCATATGTAAGGCATCTGTGCCGGCCCCGACAGCGTAGCAGTAATCGACGCCAATTTTGCGCGCCCAATCTTCCTGTAAGCCCAGAACCTGTGGGGCGTCACAAGCGGCTAACTGTTCCTCTCTTATAACGCGGCACAATTCTTCAAGGTCCTGTTCGCCGTACCGCGGCCATCGCGTCCGCTCTATGCCTTCGGGCATTGCCGGCTTTCCGCCCAAGATTGCTAATCTTTCCTTCGTAGCCATCACGCTCTGCTCCTTGTCGCACTGCCTCTCACCTGTGTAAAGATGGTAGGCTCGCGTCTTGGCATGTGAGATTAGGACCGAGTCGCTGTATATATGAAAGCGGCAGATTTAACGATTTGCACTCAGGACACTCGTCAAACTTGCTCGAGATGCACCGAATAGAGGGAGACAGGAAGCAATTTGCAGCGCGTCAAAGAATATGAAAGGAACTTCAAACAAGGAGACACAATGTGGTTTAGCCGCCCCACAATGCGTGGCGGAAGGAGCGCAGGGATTGTAGTATTACGAAATGTCGGAGTATAGCCACAGAATCCTAGAGCGCTGAAGGACAGAGATTAGAGATCGAACGGAAAACGCACCGACGCGCGCGGGACTTGACATGCTGCTTATCGGGCAATTTCGTTAATCCACATTGAGATTGTCGTTCAATCAGTTAAAGCACAACACGGCAGCGTTTTGACAACTCTCCGAATCGGTGATTTCTTAGAACTTGTTTGAAAAGTCATCTTCTCTTATGTAAAGTAAAGTCAATATGAGATTTGAAACCGTCTTGGATAGCAACTCCGGTTTCATACCAACACTCCCTTGGCTATAATGTCGAAACTGCGCAGAAGCCAGTGATAGCAAAAGCTCTAGCCTTTTCTCTGTCTCTATTGAAAACCACCATTTGGTATGAAAGGTATGAAAAGTATGAAATTTTCTAGGATTACTAAACGACGTTCTTCAGGTCGTACCTAGAGTTTTCAAACAGGTTCTTAAGAATCTAATACACCTTGATAAAGTGGAATACGCTTCCCGGAGAGACGTGTTTGTGGCAACTCCATATTCCCTGCATAGCATTCTTAATCAAGGTACGGTTTCTTGAGGCTTGCCCAAGTGGTGGCTAATTTGCCAATCCGCTCTGCGCTTTGCGGTTGCTCCCCCGGGAGCAATCCTCTATACAGAGTCAATGTGAAACCGCCGGCGGTAGTCCAAGTCGGTGTTCCAAAAGCAAGCCCTTTGAATTCCTCTGGAACAAAGAAGGTCTGTCCCAATGTCTGATGATTCTTCTTGTCATGGTTCAATGCGACGGCGAAGGCGCCGCCGCGCTTTTCGATAATCCAGCCCTCGGCTCCGATTGACGGCGTATACTGCAGATATAAGTCGCCTTTACCATTGTCGGGATAAGGCTTGCCGTCCAGATACGCCCTACCATCAGGATAAGGGTCGTGCAGCGCACCCCAGGCGCCGATGGACACTCCCGTGGGTTCACTCATCTCAAGATAGTAGAGTATAGGGCTGCCACGCTGGTCCCTCGCGGGTTGGCGATCGAACTCCATTATTGAGAAGTGACCATCCACCACTGTACCAGCCTTGAATGTTTTGTCCGCAATTTTGACGTCTTTTGGTGGGGTATCCGCAACGGTGTGCGCCGCAAATACAAGGAAAAGTGTAAACGCCGCCAGTGAGAATTCTTTACGCATCTTCTCATCCTCGTCACGAAATATGTTCTGATTTTCGGACAATAAGAACCTCTCAAATTATCAGATGGAATCACACCGATTTCAGCATGGAAATTAGACTCCCGCTAAATCTGGGTGACGCCATCTGATCACCTCGTTTGCCTCAAAAACCATTAGGATTCTTACCGGTTCTTGATGCTTGCCCAAGTGGTGGCCAATTTCTCATTCGGTTCGACGCTGGTGCCCGGATCGCCGGAGTACAGCGTGACCGTGTAGCCACCGCCCGGAATAGTCCAAAGAACAGTCCTCACACCGAGCTGAGTGAACTCCTTTGTAGCCGTGAAGGTCTGTCCTAGCGACATATATTCCTCCGCGGGCAGATCGGGATGTCCTTGTCTTAACGGTAGCGGGATGTTAGGGTCCCCATCTTTCTTTTCGATAATCCAATCGTTAAGTTCGCCCGTGTCTGTGGTAAGCGCCATATAGAAGTCAAAGACGCCATCGTCAATCGGCTCCCCGTCCCGCCATGCCATACCACCGCCATAGACGTCCGTATTCGCACCGAAGATACCGAGGGACGTTCCCGTCGGCTCAGTCCACTCGACATAGTAGAATCCTGGAGGTTGGGTACCGACGTCGAACGGTACGGGTGTACCGTCTGGCACGTCTGTAAATACATCAGGACCGGCCAACACTTGCAGGGCATAGGTGTATCCCGCAAATACGAGCAAAAGCGAAATTGTTAAGGCTAAAGCAACTTTCATAGTAGAATCCTCCAAAGTGTACGTTAAAACTAAGATTCCTCAGGACGAGCCGATAGTCACAAATAACTCATTCTGAACGGAATTTGTTCGGTTTTCAAGGAACTTGCTATATCTCACATACGAACTTCAGTCCTCCACCATTGCACCGCGCACAACGCTGCGGCGAATGTGAACTACCACAACTATTGCATTGTAGCATTCATCTTAATGTGAGTCAAGGATGTTTTACTTGACAGGATGATTTACCTGTGATAAGTTAAATCATCGTCGGATAGTCTGTGCTGCACTTGATTTCAGTTGCCACTTCCGAAAAACCCGAGAAGTTCAACACCTCACGATGGGTGAGTACCTGACGAGTGCGTAATTAAGTTGATTCCAACACCCACAACCTCAATCAGGCGGTCTTCAAGTTGACACGCAGTGGAACACCGAAAAATTCGAACTTGACTATGAGCCTTCCCTCAATCCTTAACGAGACAATCATTTAACAATCAACCCAGCGCAGGCATCTACGACAAGACTCATGGTGTATCTCAATCCCCGATTCTGCCGGAAACGCATCACACCCGGAGAATCAAAGATGTAACTATCTCTTGAATCTCTGTTTTACTAGTGCGAAATCAGATTGACAGCCAATCAACTTCGGATATTCAATACAAGCAATGAACGATGACAACAACACCGGATGCGGACTGTGTTGAAGTTCCTCGACCTCTTGTTCAGGATCAGATTAATCGGTATCTTGAGGATGGATATCTGGCTGTTCCCGAAGTGTTGACACCCGGCGAAATCAGCGAATTGAAGCGGGAAATTGTAGAGATTGCTAAGGGAAAGTACCCTTCTGACAATTTGCAGTCGCTCGCGTCTGATATCTCGGATGATGACGCTGTGAGCAATATCCTAGCGATTCATCACCCACACCTAATCAGCCCCGTCATTGTCAATTATGCCCGACATCCCGAAATCGGCGGTATGCTGGCTCAGATTGTGGCTGCGCATCTTTCTTTTTGGGACGGCAGCGTCAAGTGCATGCAAACAATGCTCTTCGTGAAACCGCCCGACTTCCAGGGACAGGCATGGCATCAGGATGAACTCTATATCCAAACGCGTGACCGCTCTCTGACGGGCGTGTGGATTGCGATTGACGATGCGACCCTTGAAAACGGCTGCGTCCAAGTCATTCCCGGCTCGCATCGTAGTGGTTACCTCTGGCCACAGCGCGACCATGATGAACCCGAAAAATACGATGTTGGGCCAAAATCCTACGGTTTCGACGAATCACTTGCCCTCCCTGTCGAAGTAGACTCCGGCTCGGTAATCTTTTTCAATGGATATCTACTTCACGCGTCGCAGAGGAACCGGAGTGCCGGTTATCGTAGGGCGATGGTCAACCACTATATGAATGCATGGTCGATATTGCCATGGTCAAATCCGGACTTGCCTGTGCCGTCTACCGGTGACCGACGTGCTATTATCCCCGTTGCCGGCATTGATCCGTACGCGTGGAAAGGGATTGCGGAGCATCATCGAAAACCCTACCTTCGCCGCTGTGCCGCCAACACGAATGCTATCGCCACGCAGGTGAGCATTGACGAAACGAAAAAGCATGAACACAATAGATTGGTAGATGGCATTGAGCCTCTGTAGCACCCCTCCGGCTTCCAAGTGAGGCATTGCCACCGCTAGCGCTTCCGCGATAATACCCTCAAAGGGAAACAGTTATGAAAGTCGGCATTCATTCAGGCGTGCTTAGCGATTATCGGCTCTCCGAAATCATCCCGCGCCTCGCCGACTTGGGCTATCAAGGTCTTGAATTGAACGCCGAGACCGGCCCCTGGGGAGAACCACACGTGACCCCGGATCTCGGTCTCCGGAAGCGAGCCGCGATTCGGCAGTTGGTACAAGACCACGGTCTTGAAATTTCGTCTATCAGCGCACATATCTCTCTAATTGACGCCGACGACGCGGCGAGACAGCAGCACGTGGATTTTGTCAAAGGCTGTATTGACCTTGCCACGGATGTTGGAACCAACATCGTGCATGCCATCAGTGGATTACCTGCAACCGGGGTTGCCAGAGAACGTGCTTGGAAATGGCTGGTGGAAAGTATTTCTGCTTGCATCGACCACGCGGTGGAGCGGGGCGTTGTCTTTGGAATTGAGGCCGATGAGATCATGTTAGTCGCCAGTATGGCTGACCTCGGTCAGTTGATGGCCGATCTGGAGACGGCGAAATTGCACGTGAACTTCGACGCCAGCCACTCGATACCTATGGGTGAGGACCCAGCCGAGTGGGTGAAAACTCTAAACTCACGCATTGTGCATGTCCATTTGAAGGACGTTAGGCCGCGGGAACCGAGTAAGAAACAGGCCTCGCTGTTCGGAATTCCGGTCGAGTTCGAGTATCCTCCCTTGGGCAAAGGAATCATTGACTGGAAAGAGCTATTTGGTGCGCTGCGTCAAATCAATTATTCGGGATTCCTTTCGGTAGAGTATGCAGCACACCATTTCGGCTACCGTGAGGACCCTTGGGAAGTTGCCTCGGAGGCAAAGCGCTTCATTGATAATGTACTTTAGCTCTCGCATGAAACGAAGGATTGGTTTCATTTATCTTCCCGTGGATGAACTCGTGGCAGTCCATTGCATGGTTCTGAAATGCAAAAGCCTATCACGGAACCGGCAACATCGGACGGTCAATCATGTCGTGCCGTGTTGCCCGCCGACGGCCTCACGCGGCTCAATAGTGACAGGTAGACTTGGCACCGAATTTGACAAGTACGAGGATGTATACCAGTGAAACTCAATAGAGATCAATTCCTAGAGACCGGCTACCTCATCGTGCGGAATGCCATCCCGGCCGATAAGCTGGAGGAATTGCGCAGGAGCCACGAAATCTTGGTTGAACGCCAGAAATGTATCTGGGCGCGCGAGCATCAGTCGGCCGATCCACCGGGCGGGCTATGGGAGACTGCACCACAGCCTCGCTTGCATCTTCACAACACTCCGGAGTTAATCGACGAGTGCACCATCAGCGCCGTGGAACTCTGGCTGCACAAAACCACGCACGGCGTAAGCAGCGAATTGATGGGCACGCCGGATGCGGCTGTCACAGAAATGATGATGATGTGCAATCCAGTGCGCAACCACGGGCCGGCTAGTTGGCACCGTGACCTTCATCCCTTTAACACAGCGCCGCTGCAGGGCTATATCGACGACCTTTTGGAGAATGGGCCTCGGTACGTACAATGGAATATCGCACTGTACGACGATGATGTTCTATGGGTCGTGCCAGGAAGTCACCGGCGCTTCAACACCGCTGAAGAAGATCGGCAACTGCTTGCCGATTCGCGTGTTCCGTTGCCTGGTGGTATATCGGTGAATCTAAAAGCGGGTGATGGTGTGGTTTACATCCTCCCTATCCTACACTGGGGCAGCAATTACAGCACCAAGCTGCGACGCACGATTCATGGCGGTTATGCCAATCATACATACTACCAAGACTTAAGCTACACTCGATATCTATCTCCTCCGGACCAAGCCACATTTGAACGGTGGGCACAGCAGAGTGCGCGGATGCAGGACATCACTGCTTCAGTATTTCGTGCTGCCATAAATCAAGATGCCGCAGCATTCCGTGAAGGGCTCGAAAAACTCCAGCCGGGGAGCGGGGAAAAGGGCAAACTGTTACTGATGGTATTTCTGTCCAAGGCAGCATATTTCCTCCATATCATAAAGCATCCTAAACGAGCTGGTATCCTACCCGAACTGCGTCATTCGGCGACGAGAGGGCACCCGACAACGCTGAACTGGGGGCCGGCTTTCGCCAATCGTTTCTCCCGGGTGGAATCGGAGGTGTTGTGGAAGTGCTTTGAACCGATTGATGCCAGCCTCCAAGCGGAGGAGGAGCATTTTGCTCCTGGTTTCCAGTCTGGGCCGATGCGTTATTACTTCAACGAGATGACGTGCGATCAGGATGTCGAGACTTTCCTTGGTGGTTGGAACACCTGACATGGACATAGCATTTAGAATAGGAGGCAATCTATGTTGCCTTTGAGTTTCAACACCAATTGTCTGCGGAACCTCCCTTTAGACAAGGCAATTGAAGAAGCATCCAAAGCTGGATATGAGGGTGTAGACCTATTCTATCTCCTCGAGCACCTACACCCTTTCGATGTCACGCAGGCGCAGATAGATGAATTGAACGAGCTGTTCGTCACACTGCCGATTAAACCAGTTTCTTTGGCAACTGGAGCACCATTCCTGTTTAGCGATGATGCCTTTGAGCCTTCGCTGATTTCTCCCAACGAGCAAGCGCGTAAGGAAAGGATTGATGTCATTCGTACTGCGCTTGACATGGCTAACGAACTGTCTATACCGGTTGTTCAATTTGTAAGTGGCATTCAGCAGGCAGGCGTTTCCGCAGAAGAGGCGACAAAGATGTTGACGGAGGGGATACGCACTTGCTTAAGAGATGCCGGTGAGGTGATTTTGGTACTTGAGCCGGAAGCGCCTCTACCTGCATCCATGGGCGGCGGTCGTTGCTTCATAGAAACGACGAGCCAAGCTATTCCCATCATAAAGGAGATTGATTCACCACAGTTTAGGTTGAACATGGATGTCACCCACGTTCAGTGTTGTGAGGAAGATCTATTGGAGTGTGTTGCAGATGCGTTGCCCTATACCCGACACATCCATGTTGCAGACGTTAAGGGAAAAGTACACCATCACGAGATTCCGGGAGAAGGCGACATCAATTTTCGATCTGTGTTGGAAGTTCTTAAGGAGGCGAACTACGAGCACTACTTAAGCGTTGAGTTACATGCCCACGCCGATGAGTGGAAGAGGGCCCTTTACCAGAGCCGCGAGTATCTGGTGGAACAAATGCAGGGATTGTGAGTGGCTAGCGAACGTTCACTTCAATGCTACTTCCCCATGTGTTTAAGATGCTTCTATAGTAGTGCTGGCAAGTATTCAAAAAATTCTACTAGTCAGTCACGGGACTACCCGTTTTTCGAGGGATGGTACAGTTACACCCATCACTCGCGCCTCCCAATCCCATCTTATTGCTGAATGCTTACCGCGAATTAACGATATACTGAATTTTGGGGTGCTGTTTTGGCAGATCGACTCACACGACTCTTGAACAAACACAATTGCCTGTACGGCGTAATTTGCCGTGATGCGACACCCGTTGATATTGAACTCTTTGCGCAACTCGGTTACCACCTCGTGTGGATTGATCTGGAGCACAGCACTAGACCGCTCTCTGAGGTAATTCGATTGGGGCGATCTATCGCTCACCTGGGGATGATTCCGTTGGTGCGTATTCCTGAGCTCTCGCGCACGTACGTCCAGCTTCTGTTAGATGGAGGGATTCAGGTTCTAGCACTACCCGACGTAAGGAGCGTCGAAGAGATGCGGCAATTCGTGGAACTGGCAAAGTATCCACCTATCGGCCGACGCGGCGTTTCCAGCACGACAGCAGGCGCTGGCTACACGCTTGGAGTGGATCCGCAGAAAACGCTCTCGCAAGCAAACGAAGCAACGCACTTAATGGTACTAATCGAAAGCGATGAAGGCTACGCGGCACTGGATGCAATTCTTGAAATCGAGGGCGTTGACATGATTACGGTGGGGCAACAGGACTGGGGCGCCAGCTTGGGAATCTTTGGCCAGCTGGCGGAGAGACAGTTGCGCCCAAAGATTGAAAAACTCATTATCAGGGCGTCCGCAGCGGGAAAGATTGTATCCATCAGCGTTGCCAGTGCTGAAGATGCCCGACACTATTATAACATGGGCGCTCGCGTATTTATGCTGGGGGTGGACATCTCTATTAAGCGTAGCGCCCTAGCAGAACGGATTCGTCAATTTCGGGAGCAGAGCTAGGTGGAAGAGCACCGCTCGATTCGTGGCACGTAAGTGACCAACCGTAATCTTTGGTCGGAAATGTTCCCTACAGAAACTTGGCTGCGTTAGAGAAAACCACCAGTCGCCGGAAAGGAAAAGCCCATGAAGCTAGGCATCAATACCGCCTTTATCATGACATTCGATGTTGAGGATGGACTGCGATTTGCGGCCAATCTCGGGATGCATGTGGCTGAAGTCGCCACATGTGGAATCGCTTTTAACAATAAGTATTGCAGGCTGGATCAACTCACTTCCGATGAGGGCGAACTTCACCGTTGGCAAGACACCTATGCACGCCATGACATCGAAGTCGTATCGCTCAGTGCCCATGGTGCGCCGTTGACGCCCAACAAGGAAATCGCCGATGAATACCGCCGCCAATTTCGTCTGGCGTGCCAATTCGCGGAGCGGATTGGTGTGAGGAAGATGACTCTGATCGCGGGCACCCCCGAAGGCGCTGAGGGTGACACCTGCCCTGTCTGGATCACCCAGCAAGTTGAGGTGCCATTTTACCGTAAGATTCTCGAGTGGCAGTGGGAAAAGCGTTTAATCCCTTATTGGAAAGAACAGGGCAAAATCGCCGCGGACCACGGTATCACATTATGTTTTGAGAATCAGGTCGGCGATATGCTCCACAGTCCTGTGCAGATCAGGAGATTTCACGAGGAAATTGGACCCGTCGCCGCCTGCAACTTCGACATCTCCCACATTTGGGCTCAAGGCATGGATCCCATTGAGGCACTGCGCTACCTAGGCGACCTCGTACGGCATGTTCATATCAAAGACACGTTAATCCATGATCATAATCTACGCCTCAAGGGATTCACCGATTCAACGTATCCCACGAAACCTGGGGAGCGAGCGTATACGTTCACCATACCCGGCTGGGGCCATGATGATGGTGTCTGGCGAGAGGTTATTGCCACACTTCGTCTGATCGGTTACGATGACATCCTGTCGATGGAGATGGAGTGCGAGTACATGAATATCGAAGAAGGTCTCAAAAAAGCCATCGCATTCTTGAGTCCCATTGTACTCGAAGCGCCAATCGGGAAACGGTGGTGGCAGGCGGCAGAGTTCAGCGAACTCTGGAAGGAAGATTAAGGAGGCTATACCATGTCTGTGCAACTCGAATTTGTAGGCCACGCGTGTTTCCGCCTCTGGGAGGACGGTAGACCGTCCATTGTGATGGATCCGTACCTCCATGAGGAGACCAAATTGGAAGATGACGGTACCCGCCTCGATGCCGACATCGTTATTGTGAGTTCACTAACCGACAGAGCCCACAGCAACGTAGCCTTTGTTCGAGGCAATCCACGTCTGATTAACGCTCTGGACGTAGCCACGGGAAAGGCATCGGCGAGAATCAACGGGGAGCCCGTAGTAGGAATAGCGACAGCGGAAGCACCCGACCATATCCATCATGCTCCGATGGACAATGCGATGTACGCCTTCAAAGCCGGAGGCATGTGGTTCGCTCACTTGGGCGATCTGGGTTACGGCTTGGGTGAGGAAGAACTAGCGCCATGGGTAACTAAATGCGATGTGCTGATGCCGATTGTGGGCGAAATGAACACGGTTAAGCTGGGGCCATTAGATTCGATGATCAGGTTTCTCAAACCGACATGGATTGTGCCGATGCACTATGGCCTCCCGCCGCTTGGGGGTGCCGATGCCGGCGGGATGACGCCAGTTGACATGTTCCTCAATCGTCACCCGCGTGCTCCTGTTTACGTTGCGCGCCACCACACGGTAACATTTCCGTTGCCGAAATCGGCAGACGGACAACCGATTATCGTCGTGTTGGAACCTTCAGGCTACAAACCCACTGGGGGTCTTCCGGAATTCCGGTCGTCCTAAAATGTAGAGAATCTCATCGCTAGTTAGGCAAATGCGATAGCACTGTTTAGTTTAGGAGGTGCGAAATGAAGGAGACTCTGACATTCAAGCGCATGTCGCCCGAGCAGAAAAACAAGTGGGATGAAGAGGGCTATCTGATTATCAAGAACGCGCTTTCGCCAGGGGAGGTGGCAGAACTAGCTGTTGAGGTGGATCGTCTCGACGAGATGTCACAGCGCCAAGGGCGGAATCCCAACCTGATGCTCCACGCCGTCAACATCATAGATGCAGCAATCGAAGGTTTGTTCCAGCCTGAACAAGGCAATGTTGGTACACTACTGCGTCCTGAGCCGTGCGAGGCTTTCTTGAACTTGATTGACCATCCTAACCATCTGGGTATTGTGTGCGAGTTGATTGGCGCTGCAATCCAGCTATCTTGGGCAGAAGCCGTTGTGCGGCCACCAAGTCCAAAACCGGCAAATCGGTGGCATAAAGATGGTTCCAAGCCGTACTATTTTCCTACGGTGGATAGGATGACCCCGCTTCAGTGGGCGCGAATTGGTTTCTTTCTGACCGATGTCCATCAGCCGGATATGGGAAACTTCACCGTCATTCCCGGCAGTCATCGCGACGGCTTTCCCAAACTACCGCAGGGCTTGGATCATGCTCTAACCGTCACCTCATTCGCTAACTTCGAACAGATTGAGCAGATTGACGCCGGTGTTCCGGGGGCAAGGCAGTTGCTCCTTCAGGCTGGTGACGCGGTGCTGTTTCACAACTCGCTATGGCACTGTGTATCGCGCAACATCTCAAACGTGCGGCGGAAAAACCTGTGGTTCGTCTACACCCCGCTTTGGATGCGGCTGGGGGATCGAACGGGGAACTCACCTGAGTTGATCGCTCAATGCAATCCGGTACGCCGCCAGCTCCTGGGCGAGTTGACACGCCCCAACACGAACGGAGGTATTCACCCCTTTGACGAGGGGGCACCGCTTATCCGCCTATTCGAAGGGCAGGGCTTCCTAGAAACGATGGGAACTGTGGATGAGGAATACATCCGCGCGACTCAGCGATAACAAAATGGGCATTAGGCGTTATTGCAGATTCGATAGTGCCCAAGCTCTACGCCAGAATCTCCGATTATAGAAAGAGAAATTACAATGAATTCAGGAATCACATGTGCGGGAATTTTTACGGTTTTTTTGTACTCTAGCTTGGGAAGTGCAGCGTATGGCAAAACGGCAAACCTATTTCCAAATGCAAACTTCGACAACTTCGACGGCAATCTGCCAACGGGCTGGGCGTCCAAGATATGGAACCAGCCGATGGTAAAAGAGAAAATCCACCGGTTAAGCCCCGGCCGAAATGGCGAAGGCTACTGCCTAGAATTAGAACCGACGACGCCGATTGCTCATACCACGCTGTCCAGCCCTGCATTTGGCGTGTCAGCGAACCAGGACTACCTCTTTAAGGGCTACTACGCATCGACGTGTCAAGGTACAACCACGGACAAGAGGTGGATGGATGCTGAAGGGGTTTCCCTATCCGGCAATTGGCTGGACGCCAGTAAGGAAAAAATCGGTTCATTCACTATCGCGCTTCCGGATACCCAGGACCGCTGGATAGAGTTCTACCAAGAAGTACGCTCTCCGGACGGCGCCTACGAAATGGAGATTGAAATATTCCGCCGATGGGTGGGCGGTCGGCTGCGTTTTGATGATTTTTCGCTCCGGCAGGGCAAGATCATGGACTATGAGGCAGAGTTCTCCATTCAACCGATGCCCGATGAGGATTTCTTTCCCATCTATGCCATTTTACCCCCTAGCGGCCGTCAGGAGGAACCGGGGAGCAACATTGATTCCGATCTCCACCACTCCCAGTACGCGCTCGCCAATTTCAATCTTGGAAGCCGGCTTAAGCTTGGGAAAAAACCTGGATTTGGAGTGAAATACTTCTACGAGGGCGGCGTTCCCAAAGATGACGCACTGCTCGCCGAATTGGACAAAGACCCTATGCTCTGGTGGTTTTTCGGAGTGGATGAACCCCATGAGGACGCTTTTTCGGGTTTGGCAGAACTCAACGAACGGGTCAAGCGGCTGGCGCCGTCCAAAGTCTTTTGGGTGAATCTGATTCCTACGTACGGCCGTGCCTCTCTTGAGGAGTATGACCATCACATCAAGTCATTTATCGAGATTGTGAAGCCCACTATGTTCACATACGATCACTACTGCATGCTCGGTCATGACCGGAAAATCCATGTGGACAGTTGGTACAGCCCTAATAAAAAGGGTGACTACTTCCCCAACCTCGAGATTGTACGCAAGCATACACTTAAGGCGGACATTGATTTCGGCGTAATCGTCTCGGTGGGCGTCTTCATGGGGGTCCGAGGCGCCAGCGAAGCAGAACTGCGCTGGCAGGCGTTCACGACGCTCGCTTACGGCGCAAAATCGCTGGGCTGGTTCACCTATCTGACCGAAGCCAGCTACGGGAACATGACAAGCTGGGAAGATATGGTCATCAACCGTGACGGCACCAGGACGCGGCACTACTCGATGTTGAAGTACCTGAACGGCGAGGTACTTGCATGGGGGCCGACATTACTGCGGCTAAAATCTATGGGCGTTTACCATACGAAGCCGCTTCCGGTAATGACTCAATCAATCGAAGAATCCACGCTTGTGGAATCCATCAGCGGAGGGATGTGGTTAATCGGCGAGTTCACAGATGAAAACGGCAGTTCTTATATGATGGTGGTGAATAGGGATTTCATCGGCCCCGCGGAGTTGCAGTTGAAGTTTCGTCAAGCTCCTGAGGAACTGCTTGAGGTTTCTAAGCAGACTGGGGACGAGCGATCAACTACAAGATATTCCCGGACGACGGGCAAACTGACACAAGAGTTTGCTGCCGGAGACGGTATGCTGTTTTGCATCAAGGAATGACTCGGTGTAGACATGATCTCGTGCCACAGGGCTGAACGGTCCAGTGCATCTCATGTCAATTGCTTTATTCATTGAAGGTATGCCAGCAACCCTATCTATACCTCACCATCCCAATAACTCAGATGCTCCGACTTGCGGAAAATACGTCTTGCCACATAAGGGAATATCTTGTCGGAGTCCGGATATTCGCTGACATCATGCGGTAACTGAATTCCGACGGCAAGTAGCGTACATGATGCTTGTCCGTTGTTCACAAACTTGTGCGCTCCCGAAGCCCCCGGCGGAAATGAGATGAAATCCTGCTCTTCAACCGTTAGATTTCCGCGCGGGGTTTTTAGCGTACACTTCCCCTCCATGACGAAAAACATCTCCTCACCAAAATTGTGCAAGTGCATCGGATAACTCGCGTTGCCGGGTGCCAACCGTATGAGTCGATAGCCTAGATTCCGCGCCCCAACAAGGGGATCGATATCCTTATCCATAAAGTTGTACGGAGGAGGCGCGCCCCGTTTTTCCCACTCAAGTTCGTCGACATTTATTCGGTTGATATAGATGTCTTTACGTCGTTCGAGACACTCGACCAACTGGCGCCGCCCATCTTGAAGAATGGAATGCCCGTCACCAACAAGAATTGTGTCGAACGAGAGGGCAAGAATCTTGCGGATGTCCAATGCCGCTTTTGCCGGATCTTCCAATTTATCGTCCGCCAGCAAAGATAGATTTCCCATCGGTGCACCGACAATCAAATCCCCGGCTAGCACGATTTCCCGTTCGGAGAAGTAAAGTGCGATTTCTCCGGCGCTTTTTCCGTACCTCAGATGAATCGCCGTTAAACCGGGCACAATCTCTTCTTGGTCGGCGAGTGACCGATTAACCTTCGTAGATAACGCGCCCGCGTCAGCTTCGTGAATAGCAATCTGTGCACCCGTAATCTCCCGAAATTCCTCGGCTTCTCGCTCATGGTCGCGATTCGTAATGACAATCAACTCCGCACCGCCAAGGCTAACCAACTGGTCTAGATCCGAATCAATCATAGGCACGGGATCGATGATGATATTGCCTTCCGAACGAACCCATAGATGTCCATTAAAATCGATCTGGCGCATCTCGCTAAAGATTGACCAACTATAGATATCGGAACACATAAGCTGCTTCATGCGAAACTCCTTCGTCAATTGACACTTTTGAGATGAAAAATACAGCCGCTTCTGATACAATCTCAACTACGTCATGTACCATCACCCCGGCAAACTTCGCGGATGGAGACAGCAATGGATGAGATATTCTATTTGATGGATTCCGAGAAAGAGGAAGAAATCGGTGTAATCACAGGCGATCAGGTTCAATTCTTGATTGATAACCTGGCCGAGGAAGGAGTCGAAGACCAGGAGTTCTACATTGATGAAGACACTTTGGACTTTCTTGCCGAGAATAGCTGTGACGAAGAGTTGCTTTCGCTGTTTGCTGAGGCATTGGAGGGCAGAACGGATCTTGCCATTAATTACGAAGTACGTTGAAGTAAAGTGCCCCTGAGTTAGCATCAACAGTTAATACCATTTCGATTGAATAATGTTGCATATGATGTTTTTAATTATACTATTGTGAAAAGACCGATACCAACCATTACTCTACACACCACCCCTGGTAGTCGGGGCATCTTGCCCTGCCTCGGAGAAGCTTAATTGACGCTATTAATGCACTGCAAATATAGAGAAATGGTATAAGCGTCTGATGGCAAAACCTCGTGCGATCCAGTTACCGGGGGAGCCGCCGCACCCATAGCGCCAGTGCCAAATTCATCCCGCCGACGAACCCAAAGACATAGGATTGGAGCCCAGCCAAGATGCTGTAAGTCTGTCGAATCAATAGTCCAAAGAGTATCGGCATACCGAGTGCGAGAATCACAAAGATGGTCGTACCTTTCGCGCCCCTTGCGTCCCAAAAGGAAATCTCTCGTGTCAAGACGCGCATGTAATCCCGCCCCCACATTCGTGTCGTCCATTTTCCCTGTATGAAACCGAGAACGACCCCAGCGGCGAAACCGACACCACACCAACTTGTGTCAACGCGACTTAGATTGACGGCGGCAGTCCACGCAACCTGACCCACCACCGAAACCACGATAAAGGAGACCAAGATCGGAGGCTGCATGTAAAAGGGCAGGTGGTGACGGTGAAGTTTTTCTAGTTGATTTGCCGCTTTTCTCTTCATTGAGGGTTCCGCTTGCCCTCCTTTCACAAAACAGAGGGAAATGATGCGTGAAACGTGAAAAAAGTGTAGTGGTCAAGTAGAATACAGACCACTCGAATCTCTCGGCCTTTGCGCTCCGGAGGAGCGGAATGTGAGTCGGGAGAAGCAAGTTGGTAGTGGTCAACAGATAATGCAAATCCGCCTTGAAACAGATTCTTTATTAATAGGCGCTGTTAATCCGCAGTACCAGCACAATGTGTCAACCATCTCCTTGACTAATACAGAAGTGCGAAAAATGGCTAACTTCGGAAGGGTATAACATGTGCTATTTCAAGCCAGAACACGTGACCGTTTGAGATTTGCAAGCCTATCAACCCTCAGTCCTACGAAAAGTTTTGCTGCACATAAGCAACGGCATTCCGAAAAATTCCAAGTCCGTCCCCTTTCTCCGGGAGACTGTCTCGCGTCCAACGCGGATGGTTTAGCCGCGTGAGAAAACGCTCCGGGTGAGGCATCATGCCAAAGATACGACCAGTGGGGTCGCAGATTCCAGCGATATGAAGGTCAGATCCATTTGGATTCTCGGGATACAAAGGAGAGTATCCATACGGAGACACATAGCGAAACACCACCTGCCGATTGGATTCAAGCTGATCCAGAATCTGGCTAGGCGCGGTGAAGCGTCCCTCGGCATGAGCAACTGGGAGATAAACGCGCCACTTCAGTCCGTGCGTGAATGCACAGGGAGTTTTCTGTGTCTCCAAGTGCACCCATCGGCATTCAAACGAGGCGGATGTATTCAAGGCGAGGGTTGCTTCCTGTGCGATTTGCGAGTTGAGTCCCGGAAGTAGACCTGCCCGTACCAACACTTGAAATCCGTTGCAGATCCCGATAATCAACTTTCCCGAATCAACGAAATCTCGCAGGAGATTGCCGAGTTTGTGTTTTATCTCATTTGCAAGCAGTATCCCCGCCGCGACATCGTCGCCGTAAGAGAATCCCCCAGGAATAGCAAGGATATGATATCCGTCTAAGTTTGTGCGACCGGCGATGAGTCGATTGATGTGAATCAGCGCTGTTTCCGCGCCGGCAAGTCGAAAGGCGTATTCTGTTTCGTAATCGCAGTTCGTACCCGCCGTGCGAAGGACTAGAACTTTTGGTGTCACTAAACCTCCGTATACATTTGCGCATTATCCACCTTCGCGGAAGGTGGACTGCCAAGCCTCTTTCAGTTGATAAATCTCGGCGCTTACAACCGTCTCTCCGCTAATGCCCCGGACGATGAAATCCGGGTATGTGACAATCCTTCCAATGCAACCAAACGGCACGCCAGCCATACGATCTTCAAATGCGGTGCGTTTCGCGCGTGAGATTTCAACGATGAATCGGCTGTTAGACTCAGCAAAAAGGAGGACGTCATCACTAGTAACTTCCGCATCACGCGGCGCGTTCGCCAGATCTAGTTCCATTCCGAGTCCTCCGGAGAACGCCATTTCAGCAACGGCAACGCCGATCCCCCCTTCAGAGCAGTCGTGGCAGGAGTAAATCAACCCCTCCTCAATCGCACGACTCAACGCAGTCATTGTGCGCTTCCCTTCATTGGCTCGAACAGTCGGAACACTGTTCCCGACGAATCCGTGTATGTCGTAATAGTGCGAGGCTCCGAGTTCACTATAGGTCTTCCCGACAACATAGATCAGGTTCCCCGGCGATTTTGCATCCATTGTGATCGCTCTAGCTACATCGGGAATCACGCAGCAGGCGGAAACCAGCAGCGTTGACGGTATTGCGAGTTGTTTGCCTGTGGTGGTGTCACGGTATTCGTTGTAGAGGCTGTCCTTTCCGGAAATGAAAGGGGTTCCGTAGACGGTCGCGATATCGTAGCAGGCTTTCGCCGCACGCACAAGCCCACCGAGGCGGTCAGGTTTGTCGGGGTTCCCCCAACTAAAGTTATCAAGCAGTGCCGTATATTCAAGGTTCCCACCGACAGCAATGATGTTGCGAAGCGCTTCATCAATTGCCGCAGCCGCGCTGTGATAGGGGTCTATATCGCTGTACTTGGGATTGATCCCGTTCGAGACGATAATCCCCTTACGTGAACCGAGCACCGGTGTAACGATACAGGCATCGCTTGGCCCGTCGTTCTCTACCCCAACAAGCGGTTTGAGGACAACCCCGCCCTGTACCTCGTGATCGTACTGTCGGATGACCCATTCCTTGCTTGCAACATTTGGGCTCCCAAGAATTGTGCAGAGATCTTGTGTGAAATCTGTAACCTTGCTGGCGCCTGACACCCCGTTTTCCTCGGTGATGACCATTCCATCGGGCGGCTCTGGATAGCATGGCGTCTCCCAGATTGCCTTCTTGGTAAGTGTTGGCAATCCCCCATGCAAAAAGTGCATATCCAGTTCTGCGGCAAGTTCGCCGTCATAGGACACACGCAACTTCCGGCTATCAGTAAACTCTCCAAGCACCGTGGCTTCGACCAATTCAGCTTCGCACAACTCCATCATTTCCGGGAGGTTCTCCGGAGGTAGAGCCAACACCATCCGTTCTTGTGCTTCCGAAAGCCAGATTTCCCACGGAGCGAGCCCTTCGTATTTCAACTGTACGTTTTCTAGGTGAACCTCTGCTCCGGTGTCTTTTCCCATCTCGCCGACTGCTGATGAGAATCCGCCAGCGCCGCAGTCGGTAATAGATCGGTAGAGTCCTCTATCACGCGCCTCCATCAAAACGTCTACAATTTTCTTCTCCATAATGGGGTTACCAATCTGTACAACACTGCCTAGGCTCTCGGAGGCGTCATCCAGTTCCAGAGAGGAGAACGTTGCCCCATGGATGCCATCGCGCCCAGTGCGGCCTCCGACCGCGAGAATCAGATCACCGGAATGTACAGATTTCTCGCACCGATCTTTTGGAATCAATCCGACATTGCCGCAGAAGACCAGCGGATTACCTGTGAACCGCGAGTCGAACAGAATTGCACCGTTCGCCGTAGGAATACCCATACGATTTCCGTAATCCCGCACTCCGGCGACAACACCATTGAAGACACGTCTAGGATGGAGACTTCCTGTGGGAAGTTGGTTATAAGCTAAATCCAACGGACCGAAGCAAAACACGTCGGTGTTCAGAATCGGTTTTGCACCGAGGCCCGTGCCAAGAGAATCCCGAATGACGCCCCCGATTCCTGTACCGGCGCCGCCATAAGGCTCGATTGCGGAGGGATGATTGTGGGTTTCGACCTTGAACGAAATGTTATAATCATCGTCAAATTCTATGATTCCCGCATTGTCAACAAAGACTGAAACACACCAGTCCTTGTTGATTTCCTCTGTTGCGCGGCGAATGAATGAATTGAACAGTCCGTCAATGATTTCAACGGTCCCGCCGTTCTCCGTGTGCTCAATTCGACTTTTGAAGGTTTTGTGAACGCAGTGCTCCGACCAAGTTTGCGCGATTGTCTCTATCTCAACGTCCGTTGGCTCTCGACCTTGTTGGGCGAAATAATCCTGAATCGCTTTCATCTCGGTAAGGTTCAGCGACAGTAAGCCGTCATGACTAATCCGCATCAATTCCGTCTTGTCGGCATGTCGAATGGGAATGTGCTTAACGTCCATACAGTACCTTTAGTGGAGACACACAGGAAAGGGGTGCAACAGATTGGTTAGATTGCAACATGAAGGGGTAAAAACACCACACAGTGCTCTAACGGCGCGATACTCCTCTCCTCCGCTATTCGGAGGGAACTGCCCATTCTTGGACTCTAGAAATTGAAAGCGGAGCGTAGATAGAGGATTCACGAAAGAACTTAATGCCGATATTGTGAGGTTACCCCTACAATCTCGCGGCGGACCGGTTTCCCCAGTGTCAGTATCGGGTTACACCTGACGCATTTGTAAGACTAAAATCTACCAACTACCAATTGTCATTGACACACGCGCTTAGTATAACAGATAACCAATTTCAGATCAATCCAAAGTCTGCCGCGCAACGTTCCACCATTTCGCCATATTTTTGGCTGTCTTGCTTGTCCGCTATCTTTACCAGCAATGACCAATTATTGGACATTGCTTGCATAAAAAAAGCACCATGCAAAGTTGCAGGAGCATCTTCAACATGGTGCCTATTCTGAATTTCCAGTTAGATGTTCTTGTTTTTCTCTGTTCAGACAGTTGCTTTCGGCGCCGTTTCCAATTGCGCAATGGCGCGGCGGAGTTCGGCTTTAAGATCTAACGACTGATTAATGCTCAATTGTACCTTCAGATTCGACAGGGCAGCTTTCGCAGCTTCTAGGCGAGAAAGAGCGCTTTCACGTTGGTATCCTGTGAGCGTGTTAATGACTATCCCCCGCCGATCCGAAGAACCACTTGAAGCTACGTCTAGATATTTACGGAAGTCACACATGGTTGATTTTCCTCCTCAGTGTTCTCAATTTGTTGAAAAGAGATACTGCATGAATTATGCCATTCTTTCTTATCGTATCTTAATCAGCCCCATTATCTTTCGTAGCGCCCCTAGAATGAAGAAAAAATTCTATTGGCCTCTCGTAGGACCAATATCGGAAATATTGAAGGTCCGCAACTGTTTAGTCTATTGATTTCTAGCGCGAATGTAGGGAATCGCTTATCATATTAGGGGGCTATGGCTCAAAAATGTTCGCCTTATTATTGTAAAGGCAATCCTCCCTGACAAGGTTTACTATTACCCACATCGGGACAAGGGCGGATTAGGCTGATTCCGCGATAACGAAAACCTATGATATTTAGCACCAATTTACCATTTATCGAAGATGGAATCCTCATTCATTGTCCGCCAGTGCCTGTTAGGTTTACACTAAACACTTACGAAGGTACTATGGGAAGGCGATCTATCATTGGAGAACACAACTCCCGATTCTGGATGAAGATTAAGTATTTAAATCGGTAATTCTAGTTTTCCCTAAACTCGGTAGGTGCGGTTTCCTAACCGCACCGAGCATCGTTAGGACATTACCGAATTATTTTTAAACTTCATGTTAAATCGGCTTACCGCACACTGTATCCCTTTTTGGTTGGTACAATGCGGCTTTTCGTGTTACACTAATTTTCCATCATATTTTAGGAGAATGCAGACAATGGCTTATGCACTTGAAGACGAATTTGGTGACATTATCGGTAAAGCGCGTCGTGGAATTGGATTGAGCCTGAGCCACGTCGCTAACCAAGCAGGTATAACAGATGCCCAACTCTCCCAAATGGAGGATTATACGCTTAAACCAACTGAAGATCAGGTTCGGGTGATTGCGGGGGCATTAGGTCTTGATGGGAGGAAATTGGCTGACATTGCCATGGAACATTGGGCGCCGGCACCGGCTCCTCCTGAATTTGATAGGAAGCTTGATGTGGAGCGAATTTCCGGGGACGTTGGTGGGTACCCGGTGAACGCTTACCTGTTAATTTGCAATGCGACTAAGCAAGCGGCTGTTATTGACACCGCTGCCCACCCAAATCTCATCCTTAAACGGATAAACGAGATTGGCGTTAAACCCAGAGTAATCCTCCTGACGCACGCGCACAGCGATCATTCTGATGGTTTGCCTGAACTAGAGAGGGCGACAAATTGCCCGACGTATATTCATGCGAACGAGCCCAAGCCTCGCAGCTCTCAACGATTCCGCACACTCAACCATGGCGACGAGGTGTCGGTGGGCGAGCTCACAGTAAAGACGCTAGATACGCCGGGACATACACCGGGCGGGTGCAGCTTTTATGCAGGCTCCGTTGCGGCCGTAGGGGATGCGATTTTTGCAGGTTCGGTCGGCGGGCCGAAGATTTCTTATGAAGATGAAATCACGAGTGTTCGGAATCATCTGCTATCGCTGCCGGACGAGGTGAGACTATTCCCCGGACACGGGCCATCCACCACAGTCGGTGAAGAGAAGGCGCACAATCCTTTCTTTTGATCGCTGACATCGCGGCTTGCTGGCAGCCGGAATTCCCCGTCACGGTAGGAGCGATCAAGCGACTGAATAAGGAGTGCGATAGCAAATCCCGTGCGATAGATATACCCTAGTGTGTGCGATAGAGATCTTTGATAGCGAAGGCGATAGAGAATCCATTTCTAACCGCGCCTAAACCCAACACTTAACCATATACTCATAAGAAATGAACCACTAAATCATCAATTGAAAGGCGGAATAATGAGAGCAAATAGGTCAATCGAACTGCTTCAAGAGGGGCAGCCAATCTATTACACGGGACTGAACGCGCTGAGTTACGAAGCTGGTGTCGAAGCCGCACAGACGTGGGCAGACTACCTCATGGTTGAGATGGAACACGGGCTTTACAATGTGCCCGGGCTTCATCAGTTTATGCACGGTCTCGTAGAAGGCGGCCCCACGCGGAGTGGTCACCGCACGCCGACAGTAATTACCACGCTGCCGGCAGAGGGCACGAACGAAAGCGTAATGCGCGCAAATGCTTGGATGGTGAAACAGGTGCTCGCCTGCGGTGTGCACGGCATACTGCTCTGCCATGCCGAAGACCCGGGGGCGGTCAGAGCATTCGTCGAGGCAGCCCGGTATCCGTTCCAGTCCGCTAGCGTCGGGGATGGATTGGGACAAGGGCGGCGCGGTAACGGCGGGCAGGGAAACGCCGCCTCCATTTGGGGAATGTCTGGGCAGGAATATCAGACCAAAGCCGATGTCTGGCCGCTTAACCCGGAGGGTGAACTCATGCTCGGACTGAAGATTGAAAACAGACGCGCACTTGAAAATGCTGAAGCCAGTGCGAGCGTTCCCGGTATCGCGTTCGCTGAATGGGGGCCCGGGGATATGGGATTTTCGTTCGGTCTGCCTGACGCTCACGACCCGCCTTACACGGAGGAAATGGCGGGTGCGCAGGCGAGAGTGAAGAATGCTTGCGAATCGGCAAGCGTCGCGTTTCTTGACGGCGCTAACCCGGAGAATGTCGCCCAGAGGATCGACGAAGGCGTAAAGATTTTGTCCGCTGGGGAGGAAACCGCAGAGATTGGGCGAAAGCATACGAACCGAGCGATGCCGTGGTAATAGACGGTGGAGGAATCATACCGCCGAATAGAATCAGCTGCCTTGGGCGCATCATTGCACGACAAATAATTGCGACAATACCTTGGGTTGCGAAAATTGCACTTTTTCATTGGCACCTTTATATTTGTATAGTATAATTATGTCCGTAAGAGCAATCTCCGCATCAATCTGCCGACTGAATACAGAGGGTGCAAACGGCGGATTCGAACTCAAGACTGTCCCCAATGTTTCGCCTTGCGTTCTCACAAATGAGTAAAATCTTCTTACAATGTCCAGCAGCCAATGTGAACGAGTACTTCCACCTCCGGATAACGCGGGTCTCAGCGAAGTGAGGCAACTTCCAGACGACACGTATGCTCTTTCGTGGTCGTCAATCTTCCTGCCGGAGGGTGAGAAGGAGCGCATTGCGTTGACCGCAGCGGCTAGCTTTGTTCTTCGTCGCGCAGTTGACTTTGAACTGCTTCCGCTGCACGGTGTTGTGCTACTGGTTGGACCGCCGGGAACTGGAAAGACAACGCTAGCTCGAGGACTAGCGGACAAGGTGGCCCGAATGCTGGCTACTCTTGGCTGTTTCGCATATTTGGAAATCAACCCGCACGCACTTGCAAGTTCCTCGCTCGGGCAAAGCCAGAAGGCGGTCGAACGCCTATTCTCGAATACGATCCCAGAAACTGCTGCTCAGGGACCACTTGTAGTTCTTATCGACGAGGTTGAAACGATCATGACCGAACGTAAGAAAATAAGTTTCGAATCTAACCCCGTTGATGTACATAGAGCGGTGGATGCCGCGCTAGTTGGCCTTGACCAAGTCGCCCGCGCTCACAAGGATGTACTATTCGTTGCGACTTCAAACTTCGAAGAGGCAGTTGATGAAGCACTAGTAAGCCGCGCAGATCTTGTCGTGCCTATCAACCGGCCGAATGCAGAGGCACGAAAATCGATTCTTGTGCATACGCTTCAGGGGCTCGCAGTCGCATTTCCAAAGGCGCAACGCCTTCTTCAGGACGAATCAAGACTGGCGCAAGTCGTAGACGCCTCACATGGATTGGATGGGCGGCAACTGCGAAAACTTATTCTTGCTGCAGCAGGACGTAATAGGGTGTCTGCGAGGGACCCCGGAGAAATCACGATGGACGATCTTCTCACAGTAACTAAGGAAGCCAGCAAGAGAGAGGTAAAGTCATGACTGTCATCGCTCGTAGAATCTGTGCAAATCCGGTGCGTACTACCGGAGACACGTGGGAATTAATCACCAAGCTAATTTGCGCTGCCGACGATTCGATGCGCACGCAGCTCAATGAAGTGGCAAATCTTGCTGCGATGCTCATCGGTGAAGAACATACGCGGTCCAACCCGATAATTGTGTCCGGATGCGGCCCTCAAGTTCGGATTTATACACTGCACGACCAGGCTGCAGTTGATGGTGCCGACGCAAACGAGACCATACTATTGCTTACTGTCTCTGACCAATGGGAGGTTTCGCTTCCAGCCAGTGGTGACGACTATGAGTTCGCTTCTGTTGCGTTGTCTGACATAAGCCATATAACCGTTTACGATTCGTCAAAGGATTGCCACCCGACAAAACACGACCAGACCAAAATAGCGTCGGACCGACCAACCATAGATCTTACCGTCTTGGAGAATTGAAATGCCAACTACTGTTCATGTCAACACACACACCTACGCTACCACCCATGTGGCTACAAATCTGATTCTCAGTCTCAAGCAACTCGTCATGGGCTGTGGTCTTAACCCGATCAATTACATTGGCGACTGGATAATCCTTGAACGTGGCGTTGTGACTTGGCTTCGGTCTAGGCATTTAAAACAACTCGTGCTTGAGATTTACTGCCCCATTACCAACTACTTGAAAAAACGCTTCGACTTCAACATTGACTACGGATATTATCCAAACGGGGACGGAGATCTCTGGATTGACCGGGAAACTGTGAATTTTGCTCTCCGAAAGGCGGGAACTGTTCCAAGTTACTGCTCGTACAACATCATCGCGCTGAGGTCCCCCGGTTTTCCTGCGGTACAGGGATGGTATCCTACCCACTTCCGATCAACGTCCGATTTCAAGTGGGGCAGCGTTGGCGCGGCTGTCGGCGGTGGGAGTTTGAGTTCATCACTTCATTACTGGAAAGAGGATAAATAATGCTCTCCGTATCAGAAGCATTTGACAAATTCAAGAGTCGCTTAGAGTTATCTAGCACTGAGCAGCAGGATGCTAGTAGCCGACAGCAACGCATCCGGGGGATTATTGACGACGCATTCGACGTTGAGAACGACTTTCTCACGGGCTCTTACAGACGGCATACCAAAACTAAACCGCTGAAAGATGTAGACATCTTTATCGTGCTTAGTACCAACGAAAACCAATACCTTGAAAAGTCGCCGGACGATGTCTTGGAAGATTTTAAAAAACCGCTAGTTGAGAAATATGGAGAACACCGTGTAGAAATCCAGCGCCGCTCGGTACGCGTTGATTTCGGTGTACAGTTAGTCGATGATCTCTCCGACCAAGTAATGTCATTTGATGTTACTCCGGCCTTCAAATCGAACGGACATTACACAATTTGTGATGGATTAGAGGGAAACTGGATGGAGACCAATCCCAAGGTACATGCTACTTTGGCTACTGACGCTAACAACAACTTTGAACTCAATTGGAAGCCACTGGTCAAGATGCTCAAAAAGTGGAATGAGCATCATGATAAACCCATCAAACCATCATTTTTGATTGAAGTCATGTCACTCGATCTTCTCGTTACTTGGGCCGGTCCATACGCGCGCGAATTGAAGGCTTGGTTTGCCACTGCTATAGATGCTATAGATGAGACTTGGGAGGATCCAGCAGAGCTAGGTCCTCCGGTGAGCGATCGAATTTCAAGCGCCCCGGACCTACTTGAGAAAGCACAAACCGCCTTAAAGAAAGCAGAGGCCATGTGTACCGAGGCTATTAACCATGAGCAGGCTGGACGTACTCGTGCCGCCCTCGAAATTTGGCAAAAACTGTTCAGTCCCGCTTTTGCAGTGAGTTAGCATGCCTTATGAACTCTCCTATCGCTATGATTAGTTATTCGTCAAAGGATTGCGTTGCAGCTGACCTGATTCAAGACGAATTAGCCCTCAGGGGGTTTAATGTCATCCGTGATCAGATCAGTTTTACGGATGGCAGTCGTAATGCCAATAACATGAAAACTGGTGTTGAGACCTGTGATGTGTTTGTCGCCTACCTTACTCGGCATAGCCTGTATCTCGACGAGCCAGATGATCATCCCCGCCCTGCTTTGGAAAGCGAACTTCGGCCAGCCCTTCAACGACGAAGGCGTAACCTCAATAATCTAGGTGTAAGTAAACCCATCATCATACCAGTTGCACACGGTCTCGGCGATCGAGATGAGGCGGGCGAAATCATTAGACGCCAAACAGGAGAACAGATTGACAGCCTCTGGAGATCGGAGTGGCTCGATCAAAATACCGCACATATTGCCCAGCCTGAGGCTGCACGACTCGCGGATCAAGCACTGCGAACCTTTCTTGACCAAGAACCGCCAAAACCACCGATCAAGATTTTCATCGCGACACGAAGCACATCACCACCTCCGTACCGGTTTACCATAAATGGTACACGCCTTCTTGGAGGAAATAGACGACCTGGAGACCGTGATAGTTGGTCACGGCTGTACGCAGGTCTATGTTCGCTTGCTCAGAGATTACAATCACACTGTGCTGGAGATGTTTCGGTTGAACTAGCTTGTCATCTGTCCGCGGCATTTGCGGTGGGGCGTACACTTCATCAGTCTAGCAGATGGTCTCCCCGCTTCAGCACCAATGGTGACATTGTGACACCTTCAACGGAAAATGAACGCAGTAATCTACAGGGAGACCTCGATCGATATGCGAGACCGGGCGATCTCCTTGTCGATCTTAATCTCCTTGAACATGACGTTGCCACACCTAGCGATAGGCTAGCTGTTTCGCTCAATCTTGGAGGGCGCATCAGCCTGGCTCGGAATTCTGCCCATCACATGTCACCAATCGAAATTGCAGTCGAAGCTCGGTCTACCGCGATCAAGATTCGCTCTGCCCACGCCTCTATAATGCCAAACAAGATTCATTTGACGATGGCCGCGCCTGCTAGTTTCGCTGCGTTACTTGGTTATCATTTGACATCTCTTGAAGCAGATATTGTTACTTACGAATTTGATAACCACGAATACCACCAGGCCTTGGTAATTCCGAGTATTTCACCATAGGCATCCCTGAATACTCATTTTATCTCATACTCGTTATTTAAAGGTTACAAAACACACCGGCAGTCGCGTGTCCAAAATGGCCGTTACACGGGAGCCACTCGCCAAAGTACCACTTCCGGTACATCACCCTGACCCCGAAACTTGAGACAGGATTCTACGTTGCGATAATTTGCATTTTTTATTGACAACTTTACATATGTATAGTATAATCTAACAAAGACGCATTGCTGACGCAAAAAAATATTCCCAACCACTACCGACTTAGAGCCTGTTTGAAAAGTCCGAAACCGTCTTAGAGAAAGGCTATTTTGGGATAAATGCCTTGAGAGCCTATTTGAAAAAGAAAAAAGTTGTCTGTCTGGTTGATGTTTACGTTTACTCATTGGAGTAGTTCATTCTGAACCAATGAAAGGAGTAAACATGAACCGCAAGAGTTATCCCAGTGATTTGACCGATGCACAATGGGAGAAACTGTCCTCGTTTGTGCCAACACCTCAACCCTTAGGCAGACCTCTTAAGTGGGAGATGTGCTTAATCATCAACGCTATCTTCTATGTCGTCAAGTCCGGTTGCCAGTGGCGAATGCTACCCCACGATATGCCACCGTGGCAAACCGTCTATTACCATTTCAGAAAGTGGAAAGCCGACGATACATGGCTCTTGATTCATCAGGCACTTCGCGAACAAACACGTTGTGATGGTGGCAAACAACCATCACCGACAGCAGCTATCATTGATAGCCAATCCGTGAAGACGACGGAACTGGCGGCGACTCGAGGATTTGATGGTCACAAGAGGGTCAAAGGACGCAAACGACATCTGGTCACGGACACGACGGGGATTCCATTGATGGTCAAAGTCACTGATGCCAATGTCAGTGACAATCAGATAGCTATTGAGTTACTAACGGAAGTGTTTAGCTGGTACATAACAATTCAATTGGTATGTGCCGATGCTGCCTATCGTGGAGAATTAGAAGACTGGTTATATTTTGCTCATCAGTGTCAACTGGAGATTGCATCTACGCTAGGGCAGCAGGGGTTTGAAGTTGTCCCGTTACGATGGATTGTTGAACGCACATTTTCTTGGTTAGGTTGGTTTCGTCGATTGACTTTGGACTATGAACGCTATCCCAAGACTGCTGAAACTATGGTGTACATCGCTTCTATTTACTTGATGCGAAACCGAATCAAATGACTTTTCAAACAGGCTCTTAACTCCGCGTTCGAAACGTAATGAATTAGCGCCATCGTCAAAAAAAACGCGAAAAAGTGTCAAGTTTCGTCAAGTTTCGTCAAGTAAAGGAGGTACGATATGCCAGAAACGAAAACACAAAGCGCATCGGTCTCGATCGAACTAAGCGACAAGCAACTGCAGTATCTTCAGAGCGACGGCGCAACCATTGAAGGACTTGGCGTCACCGCCGCCGAATACAATCGCTGGTTGAAAGAACCGCTGTTTCGCGTTCTTGATAAGCTGGTCGACGGCTACTTGGTCGAACGCGACGAAATTGAGGACGTGCTCAACGAAATGAAAGCCGCGACGCTTGTTACGCACGGTGTCACATACAAGTCTATCGAGGACCGTCTGGAGCTTTACCCGGGCACCCTGTTAGAATGGACGAACTCAATGAACGATTCCGGCGACAAATTCAGAGAGGCAATTAAGATATTCGAAAACGAAAAGCCCGAAACGCAACAGCAAGATTGCCAGATAGCGGAACGTGAAAATGCGACCCGAGCGAACCAATCCAAAGCCATTCAACTCATTCTTGAAGGCAAGAACAACCGGGAAGTCGCAGACGAAATCGGCGTTTCGCGCCAGACCGTGAGTTTTTGGCAAAACCATGATGAACATTTCCAGACCCAGCTAAACAACGAAATCAAGGCGCGGGGGAACGCGCTACGCGCAAGATTCGCGAGTGTCCTTGACATCGCATACGAGTCGCTTACGACGCTGCTACAGTCCGATGACCCGCAAATCAAACTCAAAGCCGCCGCGGAGGTGCTCAAACGCAATAGGTCATCACGCGTATGACAAAACTATGGCACGACAACGCAAAACAGCCAAACGCAATATAGAAAACTACGCCCACACCGGGGAGAAGCGCGTCAACAACCCGCCTGTCGGTTTGGTCACGCCTGAGACGGACAAGGACGCGGGCAAAAAGACCTACGAACACGACCCCCACCTCGATCCGACGCTTGTGTGGGCGGGAAAGACGGAGCGCACCTCGTATGAGGTGCCAACCGTCTCACTTCACGTGCACGAGCGGATTGAACCTCAAACCATAATTGAGGCGGTAAGGAAGCGCAACGGCGCCGACGCGCAACTTTCCTTCTTTGCGACTCCCGGTGAAAACCCTCCGATTCGCCAAGCCATTGAGTTTTACAAGCACCGACATAATTGGACCAACCGCTTAATCGCCGGCGATAGTCTGCTAGTGATGAACAGCTTGCTTGAAAAGGAGGGCCTCGGTGGCCAGGTGCAGATGGTTTACATTGACCCGCCTTACGGCATCCGCTACGGTTCTAACTTCCAGCCGTTTGTGCGGCAGCGCGAGGTCACTGACGGAAAAGACCAGGATTTGACGGCTGAACCGGAGCAGATTCGAGCCTTCCGAGACACCTGGGAACTCGGCATCCACTCCTACCTAGCCTATCTCCGCGATCGATTGTTGCTTGCGCATGAACTGCTACACGAGAGCGGGAGTTGTTTTTTGCAGATTGGCGATGAGAACGTGCACCGTGTCGGCATGGTACTTGATGATATTTTCGGCGCCGAGAACCGGATGGCGACCATATCCTTCGCTACGACGAGCGGCAGCTCTACGTCTCATTTGCCGCAGGTCGCAGATTATCTGCTCTGGTACGCGGTGGACAAAGCGAAGGTAAAGTATCGACAACTGTATGAACCCCTCACGCGCGCCGAAATCGTTGAATACTTCAGTTCTTATGGATCGGTAGAGTTGCCCGATGGCAGTTGTCGAAAGCCTACTCTCCAAGAACGATTTGACCCCGACAGGTATTTGCCAGAAGATGCGCGGTTGTATCGGCGCGTAGGGCTGGTTTCCCAACATGTGTCCAAGACCGGGCGCTCCGAACCGTATAAATGGAACGGCAGAATTTTTCACTGCCCCAAGAATGGTCAATGGTCTATTTCGAAGGAGGGATTAGATCGACTTGCGGAGTTGAGCAGGCTTGAAGCCTTAGCCGGAGGCGACTCGCTAATGTGGAAGAAGTACGAGGATGAGGTGCCGGGAAGAAGAATTAACAACATCTGGCACGCGCAAATGTATCCAAGCGAAAAGAGATACGTTGTGGAAACCTCCACGAAGGCGATTCAACGCTGCATACAGATGACGACGGACCCTGGTGATTTGGTATTCGACCCTACCTGCGGCAGCGGTACCACCGCCTATGTAGCCGAGCAATTTGGCAGGCGATGGATTACCTGCGACACCTCGCGCGTTGCCCTCACCCTTGCCAAGGGTCGGCTGATGACTGCCGTTTACGATTATTACGAGTTGGCACATCCACAAGAAGGTGTTGGAAGCGGGTTCAATCACCACACTGTACCAAAGGTTTCCGCTGCCATCCTCGCCTATGATGAACCGGCCCAGGAAACTATCCTATACGACCAACCCTTGATTGATCGTGGAAAGACCCGTGTCACTGGCCCCTTTACGGTCGAAGCTGTTCCCGCTCCGGCAGTGAAGCCTCTCGAAGAAATTGATGACACAGAGCCGCAGCCTGCTGACGAATCAGTCACCCGTACAGGGGAAACACACCGTCAAGGCGACTGGCGGGACGAACTGCTCAAAACGGGGATTCGCGGCAAAGCGGGGCAGCGCATCTCCTTCACTCGCTTGGAACCGTTGCCGGGAACACGATGGCTTCACGCCGAAGGGGAAACCCGTCCCGATGATTCTGGCGCCGAAGATATTCGTGAGTCCGGCACCGCGTATTATTCGGAACGACTCGCGGTCTCGTTTGGACCGGACGATGCGCCGATGGAACAGCGGCAGGTAGCGCACGCCATTGAAGAGGCACAAAACCTAATCCCCAAACCGAAAATCATCGTGTTCGCAGCGTTTCAATTCGATCCCGAGGCGGCAAAGGACATTGACGAGACAAATTGGCCCGGCGTTACGTTGTTGAAGGCGCAGATGAGCGCTGATCTGTTGACCGACGATCTCAAGAAGAAGCGATCGAGCAACGAGAGTTTCTGGTTGATAGGCCAACCGGATGTGGAAGTCGAACGAATTGCGGTTGGTGAAGATGAAGGCAAGTTTCGAGTCTCCGTGGGTGGATTCGACTACTACAACACCAAGAGCGGAGACTTGGAATCCGGCGGCGGCGATAGAATTGCCGTGTGGATGCTCGATCCCGATTATGACGGACGCAGCCTGTTTCCCCGGCAGGTGTTCTTTCCCATGGCGGACTCGAATGATGGTTGGGCGCGGCTTGCCCGCAATCTCAAAGCAGAAATCGACCAAGACCTAATCGAATCCTACCGTGGCACAGTGTCCCTGCCGTTCAATCCCGGCGAACACAAACGCGCTGCGGTAAAAATTGTCGATGACCGCGGAATAGAAAGCCTGAAAATCGTGGAATTAAGCTTGTAGGGTGGGCACTGCCCACCAGCCTTTGATTTCTCATTCTCTGAAAATCGTGGAGTTAAGTTTATGAACCAAATCTCCGAACCCGTAACCAACTACGGCGGGCAGTGGACCCTTGAGAAACTGAACATACTTGAAAGTTATCTTATCCCCTATACAACGGCGCTGAAAAAACAGAATTTCAAACTAATGTACATTGATGCCTTCGCCGGTACAGGCTATGTTGAATTCCAAGATGAGGATGCAAAATATTTAATAGACGGATCCGCAGCTAGAGCTGTCGGGATCAATAACAAGGCTTTTGATAAACTAATCTTTATTGAGAAAGACCAGAACCGATGTCATGAATTGGAGGAGTTAAAGCAAGCGCATTCCGATAGGGATATTCAGATTGAGAATTCGGATGCAAACGACTATCTGAAGAATCTACAGCAAGATTGGGGAAAATGGCGTGGCGTTCTTTTTCTCGATCCATTTGCCACGCAACTTCAATGGGCGACAATTGAAACAATAGCAAGTTTCAATGCCTTAGATACTTGGATTCTGTTCCCAACGTACGCGGTAGCACGAATGTTGCCCAGGTCAAAAAAGCCTGACGACATCAGGAAAGGATGGGCAAAACGACTCACAATAGTCTTTGGGAATGAGAGTTGGCGAGAGCTTTATAAGGAACCTGGGCAGATGAGCTTGTTTGGCGACGTTGGACATGTGAGAGACCGCGGAGTTGAAGGACTGATTTCAATCTACAAAGGAAACCTGGAATCTTTGTTTGGGAATAGATTTCTCAAAGAATCTCGGCCCCTGAAAAATTCCAATAATTCCGCGTTGTTTGAGTTTCTGTTTTGTGTGGGGCATCCCAAGGGGATTAAGGTTGCTAAAGATATCGCAAAGCATATCATAGAGAAACTCTAGCCATGTCAACAAACTCCCCAATCGAATGGACCGAAACCACTTGGAATCCCGTGACTGGCTGCACCAAAATCAGCCACGGCTGCAAGTTTTGCTATGCCGAGCGAATGTCTGTAAGGCTCCGAGCCATGGGAGTTGATAAGTACAGAGGCGGTTTTTCAATCACCGTTCACGAATCCGCCCTCGAAAATCCTCTGAAATGGCGCAAACCGCGCCTCGTCTTTGTCAATTCCATGTCCGACCTATTCCACAAGTCCGTGCCGACGACGTTCATTGAATCCGTTTTTGAGATTATGAACAGGGCACGCCAACACACATTTCAGGTGCTCACCAAGCGGCCGATCCGAGTCGCCCAAATAGGTGGAAGACTTAACTGGACGCCGAACATCTGGCTGGGTACAAGCATCGAATCCGAAAAATGGCTTGGGCGATTGGCGCCGCTTAAGGAAACTGGCGCCCAGATAAAGTTTTTGTCGATCGAACCGCTGCTCGGGCCATTGCCGGGGATACAGTTGGAGGGAATCGACTGGGTAATTGTTGGGGGTGAATCCGGGCCTGGCGCAAGGCCAATGCAACCTGACTGGGTGAGAGAGATTCGCGACAACTGTCTTCAGCATGGTGTCCCCTTCTTCTTCAAGCAGTGGGGCGGCGTATTCAAGAAGAGAACGGGTAGGACGTTGGATGACGAAATATGGGATCAGATGCCGCAGCGGAAATGAGCGAGATGAACCAGAACCACATCTCCCGCCTCAAACGGCATCATTATTGACAGACGTAAAATATGAAAACGGATAGAATGTCATAAATTGGAGGCACAAACACAATGAAACCTAAAATGACGATGCTCTACTGGAAATCGGACAAATTTTGGCTAGGAAAGCTCCTTGAACACCCCGAAATAATGACGCAGGGTGAGACCCTTGAGGAATTGGAAGAAAATATAAAAGACGCCTATCTTCTCATGGCTATGGATGATGTGCCGGAAGAATATGAGACGAAAGAAATTGCAATATGAAGCGAAGACAGTTTGTTCGCCAACTCTTGAAAGAGGGTTGTGTTATGCTGAGACATGATGCAAGACACGATATTTATCTAAACCCTGAGACAGGACTCAGGCAACCCGTTCCAAGTTGACTGTGCAGTTGCTTCTTTGGTCACTCAACGCTGTGAAAAAAGTATGAAATGACTAGCAATTTTTGGGAAAGATGCCTTACGGAACAGAAGTCTATCGGGCGCTTAATTATCAATTCTCCCTATGAAGAACCGGCGAGGCACTGGAGTTATAATCGCGAACGCCGCACCTTCTCACTCGTGGAGGGGCGCCGCCCGGCTGGGTATGTCGTTGCATCGGAGGGTTCGCGAGCGTTTGATGATCCGGGGCATTTTGGCAAAACGCCCGCAATAATCTAGATTCTCTTGCGTGTGAAGGAATGGATTCACGCGGTCAACGCGCATGGAAGATTCGGACGCTGGACCTGTGACGTGTCAAGGGCACCAAGCGATATCTTGGATATCCTTACGCGGCACTCACAAGAAAAACAGTGATCAGTCCGGCACTTGTACGAATAGAACCGACTCAGAAATACGCTCGGAATGAGGAAAAGACGACGCTGGGATAGCTGCCAAACTCCGATCGAAATTCAGGTGTTTCACCTTTTTCAAGGCGCTCTCCGATGCTGATGAAGCCTCCCGCAGAAAGGTAGATATCCTCGGCGATATTATACTCAACCTGAGGACCGACCCAGATTGACAAATCGGACAGGTTGAACAACATCTGACCGCTCGAAGAAATTAGGGGAGTGAGTTGATAGGAGAATCCGGGGGCAAGATAGTGGATGCCCATAAGATAAACGCCGCCCTGCCTGTAAGCTGATTGGTTTAAATTGGCGCGGTACTTCTCGGGGGCCTTCGCGCCGACGCCGTTGAAATGATATTCGATAAATCCGTAAGTCTTCTCACCAAAGCTGTAGTCCAAACCGGTGGAGGCACGCAGGTAGTTGCTCGCCGCGTCGGTATCCTGCCCGAACGGTTCGATAAATACGTAAGCAGTCTCTAACCAGAATCCCGCGCCACCAATCCCACGAGCTATATCCAAGCCCACCAGCAGATGTTCCTGAAATCCCACCAACAAAATTGAGAAGTCCGTTTCCGCCGCATTTAATTGACTCCGAAGAAAGAGGGCGCTGTTTTCAAAATCGAAACCATCCCCGAAGATGTAGCCGGTATCGCACTCTCCCATAGCACCAATCGGAATACGGACTCGAACTGCATCTACCCCGATTCGGTCTTCTGTGTCCAGTTGATCGTAGGTGAAGGGAGCAACGACATCGGTTGGGTTTACAACCCGAGCACTGCCCCAAGCAATTGCATCTCGACCAACGGAGATGTCCGCAAAATCGGTGCTGAACTGTACGAAAGCCCGATCGAGATTATGATAGATGCCGACACTTCCGGTCGGTTCGCTCTTGCGCGGATAGAGTAAGGAATCCAAATCTGCAAAGCGGTAATGATGTGGGACAATACCAACAGCTATTGGAGACTCCGAAAAGAGGGAGGAATCTTGAACGCGCGGCGCAAAATCGTAGGAGAGGGCAAATGATAGCGAGGCTGCCGACGCGTAAGACAGATTGAGACGGAGTCGGTTGACCACGGCGCCCATCGTCGGTTCGTTTGGAAACGGGGAATCGAAGGTAGTGAAGAAGTTCTTATAGTAGCCGCCGATTCGTAATTCTGCGACCACGATTCCTACGCGCAGTATTGTCATCAGACAGATAATGAATACGAGATTTGTTCTCATTTGTGAATTAGGCGACGGGGCGAATTCGGTGGAAGGTGAAATAAATAAACCGTGAAACGTAATGCGTAAGAGAACCAAGAAACCGCGCTTGCAGTGAATGGGATTCTGTTTCGTTTTGTTGGTCAAAAATTGCTACTACGAACCCAGGATTTGCTTCCTGTCTTCCATTCTTCCAGCGTTCCATCCTCACGCATTACGCATTGGCAACGGCTGGTGTGTGAATCGCTCCTCATAGGAATGACCACACCGGCTATTTCGTCTCATCAGTGTCTATCTGCCCGTCGCGGAGTGTAATCAAACGCCTCGCACATTCCTTCACCATCGGGTCGTGGGTCGAGAAGATGAAAGTCATGCCTGTTTCCGCATTGAGGCGATCCATCATGGCAAGCAGATCGGCACCGGTTTTGGAGTCAAGGTTCGCGGTCGGCTCGTCGGCAAGAATAATGGCAGGTTCGGAGACCATGGCTCGCGCGATAGCGACGCGCTGTTGCTGCCCGCCTGAGAGTTGTGTCGGGTTGCGGTCGGCAAACCCCTTTAGCCCAACTGCCTTGAGCATTGCTGTAACTCGCTCGTGACGCTCTGCTTTAGGCACTCCTGCCAAGAGCATGATGTATTCGACGTTTTCTTCGACAGTAAGCACGGGAATCAGATTGTAGGCTTGAAAGATGAAGCCGATGTTATCACGTCGAAAATCGGAAAGCTCGTTTCCGCTCATGTCAGATAACACTTTGCCGGAGAGCCACACTTTTCCTTCCGTAGGGTTATCCAAGCCAGAAATAATGTTGAGAAGTGTTGTTTTGCCCGAGCCGGAGGGGCCCATCAACGCGGTAAATTCTCCCGACCGGATGGTAAAATCAATACCGCTAAGAGCGTTAACGGGAATCCCATCAGCCGCATAGACTTTTGTTACGCCTTCCGTGACGATAACATCGTTTTTTTCAGTCTGTTTCATAATAGGTACATAGCGGCAGTGGTTAGTGGTCAGTAGCTAATAGCAAGCGAGGCTTGACCGCATCTCCTCCCGTCTAGCTTTTCTCCATTGCAACGTTCCTGTCTTCCTATCTTCCAAGGCTGGTGCGCAGTGCGCACCCTACATAAGGTAAGAGTTTCTAGAAACTGCGCCGCATCGCGTCTACCGGGGACATTTTGGCTACGTAACGAGCCGGATACAGCCCTGCAATAATCGTGAATACGAAGACCCATATCGGATACAGGATGAACTGTCGAACCGCCATGATTGGGTGGATAAACTCTTGCATCGTCACGCCCATCATTTCAATGCCGGTATAATCAATACCGACATGCACAAATAGTGCAGTCACAAGGCAGCCGAGCGTCGCGCCCAAGCCGATACTGACAATAGCCAATGCACCCGCCTCAAATAAAATCACTTGCGCCATGCGGAAAGGGCGCGTACCAACGGCGCGTAACACGCCGAACTCAAACATGCGTTCATACAGCGACATGAAAAGCGTGTTGATAATCCCGAAGACAACCACTCCAAGTAACACAATCCCCATGATGTATTTGCTATATTTCGACATCTCTAGGATTGCTTTCAATTGCGGCAAAATCTCGGTCCAGCTTAACGCTTCGTTTCCGTGTCGGGAATACTCATCCCAAAACCGTAACTCCGAGTCCTGTGCGTGCGCAGGCGAGGTAAATTTAAGCGCGATTTCATGGACACCGTCCCCGATGGCGAGCATCTGTTGTGCTTTATTAATCCGTACAAAGACCATCCCTCTGTTCATTTCTTCGTCGGCAAAGTGATAAATGCCGGAAATCCTGAACATCTCTTGGGCAAGTTCTCCGCTCTCTGCCTGCGCCACCGTTACGACTACCCTGTGACCCAGACCGACCTCAAGGACTTCGGCGAGTCTTGTGCCTATCACCATATCGCGGCTATTATTCCCTTCAAAGTAGGCTCCTTGCGTAATCGCATCATCAATCTTTGACAAGAATTTCTCTGTGGGCGGATGAACCCCAACGAGGTCAATTGCACTGACGCTCGCCGGGGAAGTAATCATGCCGGAAGCGAGCGTCCTTTGCGTAAAATGCCCCACAATGGGATCCTCAGCGAGACTCGCGGTCAACCCGTCAAGCGCTTGAATTGTCAGTGAGACCTCGCGCTCGTCTCGAAAACCTTGTCGATGAATCTGGGCGTCGCCAAGGAAGGAGGCGGTAGCCGTCGCGATCATGTTCTCTTCCATCCCCATCCAGAACGCATCAACGAAAATCAGGGCTGCCAGACCAATCCCCATCGCCGTAGAGGCGATAATCGTGCGCCGTTTGTTGCGAAAGATGTTTTTCCAAGCAAGTTTTGTTAAAATCAGCCACATGTTATAGATTGTTTGTTGAACCCCAATTTAATGCGTCCGCATCGCCTTTGCAGGCATTATCCGGGCGGCTTTTATCGCTGGAAAGAGACTGACAACTGTCGCCGAGAGCAGAACAGTGATTGCCGGAATAATCAGACTTCGCGCATTGACTTCGGCGTACATTGTCTCAAATTTGATGCCGCCGTAGGTGAATTCCTCGGGGAGCGTAATACCGTATATGGACAGCAGGTAATTTGCCAAAACCCCAAGCATTGCACCTACGCAAATGCTTCCGAGCGCGATGATGAAGACTTCACAGATTACGAGCCGGAAAATCTGCGTCGGCTTTGTCCCGACAGCTTTGAGTACACCGTATTCCCGTGTACGCTCTAGTACCGACATCAGCACTGTATTCAGGACACCGATGGCGACGATGAGCATAATCACGATGCGCCCAACGGAATCCCCCTGTTTATCGGCTTGCATGGCTCGATAAAAGGATTTGGCAACTTCCTGCCACGGCGCGACATGGAGCGTTGAATCGTTCAGGCGTGTATCGATTGCCCTCGTGATTTTAGCAACTTGGTTGACCCTTGAGACAGTGACGACAATTTCGTGGATGCGCCCCTCAAGGACAAACAGTTCCTGTGCATCTTTGAGATTCAGGTAACACGTCATTCGATCCGTGGTGTCGTCACCGCTTTCTACGATACCAACAATAGTATACACGTCATTCGCAATGGAGCCATCGGCGCCCTGCGAAAAGATTACAATCTCACTGCCCAAGGTCGCCGAAAGGGTTGTCGCCAGTCCTTTTCCAATCACAGCTTCATGGGAGGGGGTTTTGTCAAGAACTCTGCCTTCAATCACTTTCTTGCCAAATTGCGTGGCTTTGGTTTCTCGCGCCACGTCAACCCCAAAGATTTGTACCGTTGTACTTTTCTCATCGACCGAGCCAAGTCCAGCTCCAAACACTCGTGGTGTCCATGCTTCAACGCCTGCGATGGTCTGAATCGCCTTTCCAACGGCTAAATACTCGCTGATCGTTTTGTAGAGCGACGGCTTATCAAGATAGCCCTCCCGATGCACCTGAATGTGCCCGATGCGGTTTCTCGTGAACATCGCGATGATGTTCCCATACGCGCCATCGGACCAGCCGATGAATACTGAAGACAGCGTAAATCCTACAATCATTGCGAGTGCGGTCAGGATAGTGCGCCGCTTTTGGCGAAAGATGTTACGAAACGCAATTTTGAGTATCATAGTAGTAGGCACACATCGTTTGCCGCAAACACAAGGTAGTAAGAACACTCCGTGTGCCGCTGCAGCAGTCAAACACGTCGTGCGCAGTCAAACTACCTATCTTCTTTTCTGGAGGTTGCGGCGCGTAAAGATTTTGTCATCAATTACTGAATCGAACTTGGCGTTTAGAAACCGGACGATCGTTTTGTGTCCTTCCTTGTTTTGAGGAAGCATTTCCATGACGGAAGGAGTGATTTTCTCGCCAAACGTTTTGATTTCTTTGAAATTCAAGACACGCATCAAGTTCCCTTGTTCGTCATAGAAATGCTGCCATACCGGAATATAATCGCTGGACCGCACGGCGGCAATAATTTTGCCCCAAACAATCGGAGAATCTTCTTTCGGGATGAGCTGAATGTACACTTGGCCGGGGGTTGCGTCCTCTGGTTTAACTAACTGATAAGTATAATCATTTAGCATAGATGACTCCTTGACCAGGTCATCATTCGTGAAGTCGGAGCCCATCCACGATCCCATCATCATTGATGGCGGAATCTTCATCACTTTGTTCGTCTTGGGCAGATAATTCCACATTTCATTTCCGATGCGTAGCGTTGCCACACCTTGTTCCTTCTTTGGTGCCGTGATTCGGATAAAAGTCTGATCCATCCCTTTTGTCCAGACGGTCATGGCGAGGGTTCGCTCCCAATGCGGTGTGGCAATTTGCATTTCCATTTCGGCATGGCTGGTTTCGCTACGATAGAGTTGATCCATCTTCTTGACGATGGCTTCAACATCATGAGCCGGTTCGCCACCTTGCGCGAACATGAGGCGGGGAACCATCAATATAAGAGGAAACCATAGATTCAGGCTTCGCACTGTCTTAGGCGTCCTATTTTTAGATTTCGCCATTCCCTCGTTTACCCTTTTCAGTTGTTAACTATTCTTCAATTGGCGAGAAGGTCAGGACGGTTGTCCTGTTATCTCCAGTCCCTTGATTCCAGAACTTGACTCGTAGTGGCATTCCGACCTCTATCGTTTCAGGGCGAAGCGCATCGACGCCTTCAATCCGTGCGACAACCCGCGCTCCTTCCGTCAACTCGACGACGCCCGAACAGTATGGATTGTTCCTGTCATATCCATCTTTAATCATCGCAGGCGTGCCGATAGAGATTGAAGTAAAAGCGGCAAGCCTACCCTCCCCCGCTGTTTCCGTCCATTCCATCTCCGAATGACGGCATCCCGGACAAAGCGAACGCGGCGGCACGTAAAGCGTCTTGCAGCCATTACACGTTGAGCCCATCAGTTTTCCTTCGTTGAGAAACTGTTCAAACCCGTAATCGTTAATTGGTCTTTCAGCCACGGGATTATCTCCTTTCGAGAATGGTAAAGGTGCAAGTACCACCAGTGCCGCCTAGATTGTGAGCCGCACCAATACGTAGATCCGATTTCGGCACACGCCTTCTGCCCGCTTTGTCCGTCAACTGTTCCCACACTTCAATTAGTTGCGCCGCACCGGTTGCGCCGACCGGGTGACCTTTGCACTTCAACCCCCCCGAGGTATTGATCGGCATGGGACCATCCAATCTTGTCAAGCCCTCCTCCACCGCTTTGTATCCGTCTCCCGGCTTGAAAAACCCGAGGTCTTCGATATGAAGAATCTCCGCAATCGAGAAGCAGTCGTGCACCTCGGCGAACTGGATATCTTCGGGCGTCAGACCAGACATATCGTAAGCCTCTTGGGCGGCATGTCTTGTGGCTTCAAAGTACGTCAGGTCATCCGCGGCATGAAGCGCTCTCCCACTCCCCTGCCCGAGTCCGACGACATGCAGAGGGGCATCGGTAAAGTTTCTCGCAATCTCCTCGGCGACTAACAGTATGCAAGCCGCTCCGTCACTTATGGGACAACAGTCAAAGAGGTGCATGGGCCAAGCAATGGGAGGATTTGCCCTCGCGTCACGGAGGAAATCTTTCTCATCAATCCAATCAGGTACCGCTCTTCCCTGACTCTTCGCCCGCTTAACCTTGACGTCCATCATGTCTCGAATTGCGAGGTTGAATTGGGCTTTAGGGTTCAAGGGCGCATTGTCGTGGCTCTTGATCGTCACGTTCATTAGGTGTTCGCGGGACGCGCCGTATTTCTCAAAATATGCGGTAGCTATGACAGCGAAAACGCCTGGAAAAGTCAGTCCCGCTTTGCGCTCGTACGGACTTGCCGCCAAAGCCAGTCCTTCCGCCACCTCTTCAGTGGATCGCTTCGACATATCTTCAACGCCGCCAACCAAGACTACATCGTAGAATCCTGATGCTATTGCAAAAACGCCTTCGCGGAAAGCAAGTGCGCTTGAAGCACAGGCGCCTTCGGTTCGCGTTGCCGGTTTGGGAACGAGTCCGAGAGAATCGGAAAGAATTGCCCCCCAATGAGATTGGTGGACGAAAAAATCGTTCGTGAAATTGCCTAGATATAGGGCATCAATATCCGCCGGATCCAGCCCTTTATCCACGGATGTGTTCATTTCGACAAAGGCTTCAGCGAAAAGATCCTTCGAGTCTTTATCACTGAAAATGTCGAATTTCGACATGCCAGCGCCGACCATTGCGACTCCCCTTCCCAATTTCCGTTTTTTGTACATGGGGAACTCCTCTTGAATGTTTTTTGGATTATAGTAAAGCCAACAATAATTTACACTATGCGGTAGGTTCGGTTTCCTAACCGAACCGGTATTTGTCCAGTCTCGTAGGTGCGGTTGGAAAAGGATCTCTATAGGATCTCTATCGCCTTCGCTGTTCGCTTAGTTGATCGCACCTTATCCAGTCGCTTGATCGCACCTACCGGGTTTGATTGAATTCGGTCGGTTAAAACCTCATTTACTGAAATATGTGCAAATATGAATGAAACTGACAATAAATCAGGATGACGGTGTCATAAGTCAAGCCAATCGGGCAATTCGTGCCAGTTTCATATTACTCTGCTGGTTTTGCCCTCCCAATACTTTTCTCTCAATTCTCGCTTGACAATCTTCCCGTAGTTGTTCTTCGGGAGTTCATCTACAAAATCGACCGATCGCGGCTTTTTGTAACGGGCAATATGTTCTGTGCAGAAATCGATTAATTCCGTTTCCGTGACTGTTCTCCCAGGCACAAGGGAGACGACAGCCTTAATCGCTTCACCCCACTGTGGGTCTGGGATACCAATCACGGCGACTTCTCGAACCGCGGGGTGTTGCACGATTGCTTCCTCTAATTCACGAGGATAGATGTTTTCGCCACCGCTGATAATCATGTCCTTCGACCGATCCATGAGAAACAGGTATCCATGCTCATCCATATAGCCCATATCACCGGTATACAGCCATCCGTCTCGCAGCGCTTCAGCGGTGGCTTCAGGTGCGCGCCAGTATCCCTTCATCACCAAATCCGATCGTGTCACAATTTCCCCTGTCTCGCCCGGTAGGAGTTCGTTTCCATCCGAGTCAAAGATTTTGACTTCGACATCGGTACGTGGAATACCGGCGGATGCCAGCCGTTTCACCTGATCCGAATCCCCGTCAAACACATGGTCATCATGGGGAAGATAGGTGATGGTCATGGGAGATTCCGCTTGGCCATAAAGTTGGACGAGGCAGCGCCCTAATTTTCTCATGGCATCGATCAGGTCCTCTACCAATATCGGCGCGCCGCCGTAGTTCAAATACTTCAACGAGCTATAATCGTACTGGTCAATTGCAGGACTATCTATGAGCCGTTTAATCATTGTCGGCGCGGCGAACATATTTGTCACGCGGTTGTCTTGAATCGTCCTTAATACTGTTTCTGGGTCAAAGGATTTGGAATCCAAAATAACGTTTGCTGCTCCCTTGGCGATATTGGGCAGGGCATAGCACCCACTCCCGTGGGATAGCGGTGCAGCGTGGAGAGCGATATCGCTGGAACCGAATCCGGGAGCCATGTCCGCATAGAAATTCATCGTCATGCTGAGTAGATTGCGGTGCGTTAACATCGCACCTTTGGGGATGCCTGTAGTTCCGGATGTATAAAATATCCACGCCACGTCCTCCGCGTCGACATCGGCATCGTCAAACTGGTCGGATTCGGCAGACAGTAGGGATTCGTAATTTAACATATTGTCACGCCCTCCAGACAGGGTGATGATGGACTGGACACACGGGAATAGGGCGCAAGCCTTGATGATTTCCTTGTTGAATTCTGGCGATATAATCACCACTTTGGCTTCGGAATGCTTGATAATGGAGGTGTACTCCTTGGGATGCAGCCGAAAATTGAGGGGCACGACGCCGCACCCCGCTTTGAAGCCCGCATACATTGACTCAAGCATCTCTGGACAATTGTGCATGAGCACCGCCACGTTATCGCCCAGTTGAATCCCATGTTTGTAGAGCGCGTTTGCCAAACGGTTCGCTCGACTGTTAAACTCCGCGTACGAGAGTTTCCGTGTACCGTATGCAATAGCCAAGTTGTTGGGAAAAGTTCGGGCGGATTTTGTCAAGCATTGACCAATGTTCATGGATGACCTCGTTACATAAATCAGGCGCTGGATGTGTCCTCTAGCATTCAGCTTATTCTATCATTTTCAAGGTCGTTAGGGGAAAAAATAATCCGTGAAACGATTAACTGAGTGGATAGATCAAGCGACTGAATAAGGAGATCGAGCGAGCGAATAGCGAGTAGGATTTTCTATGGGAGTTCTATCGCACTCACTAATCGTTCGTTTGATCCTTTGCTATTCGGTCAGTTGATTGATAGAGATCTCACCATAACTTACCCCCATCTTTTAGACGGAGGATAAGGCATTGGAGGGCACTAAACTGACGTTTTGGTTCTCTTGTATTGATCTTTCTGAGACGATAAACGGCAACATGCCAGACGATGTAACCATTCGACTTGACTGGCATTCAGGAAAGACTGACCTGAAATGGCTTTCAGGAAGCACGGACATGCAATATCGTTGCTGGAACGACGATTGGAATTGATTACGAGTAAACCTTTCCCTTTGCGCCGCGAAAAAACGGCACAGGCGAGTGGGAACATACCGACACCGATCAGTGTGCTACTGAATAGTTGGTTGTCGTGCGTAAGCTACAGGTGATGTAGGCATGGATTCGCATGGCGACGCCGAGCCAAATCCATTTTAACGAGATATAAGCGACTTGAATGAAAAGGAAGGAGACTCAAGATGAAAGCACTTGCCTTGACACTCAGCTCGCTGATGCTGATGACGCTATCGCTGGCACACGCCGGCGCAGGTGAGACACAGACGCACGAGGAAACAGTTGAAGTCCCGGACTTCGCACTGCGCAGAGCGATCGCTGTACAACTGGAAAAGCCGTATGATGCCATCATCACTGCCGCAGATATGGCGAAGCTGACCTTTCTTCTCGCTCCACACCAAAGAATCAAAGACCTCACCGGCCTTGAGTTCGCAACCGAACTTACAGACATAGACTTGGGCGATAACCAGATAACTGACCTTTCCCCCCTGCGCCCGTTGCTTAACCTTAACAGGCTGAACATTAGCGGCAACCCGTTATCGGACGCCGCCCTGATTCCCTTGGCGCAGTTAATCCATCTTGAATCCTTGGACATCCGCGAGGCTGGCATCTCGGATCTGTCAGTGCTTAGTGGATTAACCAAACTGACACGCCTTAAATTGGGGCACAATGAAATATCCGATTTAACGTCGGTCGCCGGTTTAACGCGGCTTGAAATGTTGGAGCTGGACCAGAACCGTATTTGGGATTTATCGCCCCTTTCAGGTTTAGTCAATTTGGAAATGTTGGAGTTGTCCGACAATTACATCTCGGATTTATCTCCGGTCACGGAACTGACCAATCTTGAAGTGCTACGGTTAAAGGGGAATAAAATATCGGATGTTAGCCCGTTGACAGGGTTATCCAAACTTAGCGAATTGACGCTCGTAGCAAACCGAATCCACAACGTAACCCCGCTGGCAAACCTGAAGCAGTTGGAAAGTTTGGCACTGGGAGAGAACTTCGTGACAGATGTTTCGCCGTTGAGTAGCCTGACAGAACTCACCGATCTCCATCTCTATCTTAACCACGTGACATACCTATCGTCTTTCCTGAAATCGAAGAATCTTAAAGAGATAGATGCTCGAGCAAACCCGCTTTCGCTCGAAACCATTGTTATACACATTCCGCTGCTTGAGAAGAGAGGAATCGAAATCAGCTACGAACAGAGCGAGTTAAGCGAGTTAGAGAAAGCAGGACGCGACGTGCGACGAAAGATGAAAGAACTTCACAGGGAAATACACGGGTTGAGCCCGGGAATATACGACTGAATATCGGTTGTAATTTCGCTGCGCCGTTGCGGTGTTGTTTTCGACACACCCTTGTAGCGCAATGCACACAACCTTGTGATTTGGGCCGAGGAGCACACGCCTCGAAGTGTCTTTTTTGTGTGTGGCATAGAATTTTCCCATATTCAGGCACAAACCTAGGAGGTTTTACCTCCCCTTGGACGGTTATCCTTGAGAAAACAGATGTGCTAACCCCGCGGTTGATTTATCAAGGAGGGAAATCATGACAGTCAAGGTTGCTCACAAGAACGGCGTCACCGTTTTGACGCCTCACGGCCGGATAGATGCCAACGGGTCCGCGGTACTCGCGCAGTCAATTTATAGGACACTCTCCCATAAAAACACACCTCAGAAAATGTCAATCGACTTTCATGATGTCACAAAAGTGCGGAACACGGGCCTGATGCTGCTGTTGGAAGCCCTCGCCACGATTAAGCGGAAGGGTGGACGTGCTGGTGTCATCAATGTTAGTTCGCACGTCAGGAATCTCCTTGTCATAAGTAGTGTTGTAAGTCATTTTGAGCATTTCGACAGTGAGAATGAAGCGTTGTCTTCCCTGGCAACGTAGACCGCCGAAAATTCCCGTAACTCCAAGAACGCCCTGAGTCAATCAGTGACCGGCTGGCTAATCGGCTGGTCGCTGGTTATTCATTCAGCCTAGTCATCGTGAGAAAGGAGATCGGAATGATGCGACGCGCCAATCTGCCACTGTGGATTCTCGTAGGCTGTCTTGTCTTTGTGTTCCTATATGTTGCTGTATATCTCTTCGTTGGCAAGAGTACGTTGTCCGGAGGCGAATTGATCGGAGCCGAAGTACTCCCGGCAAAACCCCCACCGCCGCCCATGATTCGGCGTCCACTAGATGGCACTGTATCCATTGATATACTTCACGCTGCCGGAAGTTGCGTTTTTTGAACAGTCTGAAAACGTAGCGTAAGTAAAGTTGCCAATTCCGATTTGTAGGTGGTGTGAGTCTGATTGAGGCAATCGGTAATCGCACGCTTGAAATCGGAAAATTCGGCATAATACTTTGAGTAAAGGCATTTTTTCTTGACGAATTTCCAGAGCCGTTCAATCAGATTTAAGTTGGGAGAATATGGTGGAAGATAAAGCAACTCAATAGTGAGTTTCTCAGCTAACTCCCGGACGATTGGGCACTTTTGATATCTGGCATTATCTAAAACCAATGTAATCGGCATCTCACCTGCCGACTTTGCAATACGCACTAACAAATCACAGACGGTTTGCGCATTGATGTAAGTATCGTTTTGTACCGCTATCAGTTCGTGTGTCACGGCATTCAAGGCACCCAAAACGTTAAATCGCTTTCTGCCGGCGGGGGCTTTGATGAACACACGAGTGAACGACCAGAGAAATCCTAAAAAGGGAGCTAAGACAAAATGGGCGGCATCAACGAAAAAGACGGTTCTCAGACCAGCAGCAGCTTGGTCCAGACGCGGTTGCAACTCTTTTTTTTAAAGTCCTCCTGTGCCTCGACATCGGCTTCGGCTGGTATATGCCCCACTTTCCGGTACTCAATGCCTATGTTTTTGAAAAACACACGCACACGACTTTCACTGCGTTGAATACCGGTGAGTTCGTAGATTTTTGCCGCTGCTTCTTTAATAGTAGCTGCTGGATTTGTCCGAAAATAGTCTTCAATTGAGGTCTGATGAGCCAACAGCTCACTTTCCTGTGGGCAGTAATTGAGCTGTTTGAGTGCGTCAATGCCGCCAGTTTGGTATTGGCGCAGGTAAGCCCGCAACGTGTTAGGCGAAATACCGGCTAGACGAGTGATTTGACTATGCGGTAAGCCTTGGTGTTTGAGCCAAAGCGCCTCCATCTTTCGCTGCACCTTCGGATGAGGATGGTGATAACGTTCATAATCAAGCGCTTCAATGTCTTCTTCAGTAAAGTCAATGGCAATCATAGGATTTCCTCGTCAAAAACTAAGAAAGCTATGTTAAATCCACAAACACAATTTATCCACATTATAAGCGATTGTTGCCCAGAAGACAAGCGCAATATTAACCGATGCGGGGTATAGCAGCGTATTCAATCGTCATAGCAAGCCATCCGGTGCTTTGGAAGCGGTCAGAGAGAAATGGGTTAAGCAGTATGGCGACATTCCTGAGATTGAAACCTACTTCAACCTTGTCGAAAAGCAAAGCAGGCAGCAAATGATGACTCTTGATGAAACATTCACTTTGTCCAAATTGTTGGTGTTCTTCCATCCTGTACCGGCAAATATTGAATCGCACAAAACAATGGAAAAGTTGTATGAGAAGATAATGGCTAATCCCCGATAAATACGGCGTATCCTATATGGTGGACAAAATAACTTTGTTTCTTAGAATCGCACCGCCAGAACAATCGCATCAGCGATGAGTGCTTCATGTGGCTCACACTGTCCCATCCCTGCTAGATCCTTGTCTCTTTTGGCTTGATCTCTCGCCATCCCCCTGCTATAATCCCCGCATCGCTTTCAACAAGGGGCTTCACGGTTGCCAATCCCCGGCAGTCGCCTTTTTGCCGCTGCCTTAGCACGGCGAATGAAGCAATAAAGCGAGCCCCGCACCTTACAATCGAATAATAAGGCAACTCTACTTTCACGGCGGTATGGACCAAATTGTTTTAGTTGTTTTGGGGAGTTCGTCCATGAATGAGATTATGCAAAAGTTGCTAACACAGAATCTCACTACAGTAGGTGTTATATTCGGTATTAGCTTTGTAACCTTAGTCTATAGGTTAGGGAGATTAGTGAAACAGCAAAGGTTCACCAATCGGTTTCACACGAAATACAGTCAAGCGGTGGAGAACCTCGGTAACAAAGAGTTCGACAAAGCATCTCATGACTGGGTAGTTCGGAATTTACCCCGGCTAAAGGAAGACATGAATGAACACAGAGTTAGTGGCTTTAGTTACATAAATAGCACCATAACGTATCTGCACGATCGCCCCGATGTACTCCCTCCCAATTTGTATACTGTTTGCGTATATTTCAGAAATATAGTGGTAGCCTTGATCTTTCGATCAAAAAGATGTTGTTCCGTGTTCTTTGTATCCCTTTGTGGCCAATGCAAATCATAGAATTGGCTGTGATAATACTACGAAGTTGCAAAAATCGGAGACTTTAATTCAGATGGTAAAGTAGTGCAAATAATCAAGATGCTATTTACCGCATATACCTTTATCGCTGGCTGGGACGCATTCGTAAAGAAACTCGAAGAGTTTTTGTGAGAAAAAAGACCGATCTCTACTACCTAAACACAAGGAGGATTGCTACGAACCCCCGAAACTGTATCTCAATCAGGTTTTAATTTTGTTCAATACGGCGGAGAGTAGGCATACCGAGCTAGAGAGAAGATGAAAATCGGACTGAAAACAAGGAGAATATGCAATGCAAACAGGACTGAATACTGTGAACGTAGGCTCGGTGACGATTTCTAGCAAACAGGAGGGTAGGAAATAGCAATGGAAGAATGGATTAAGTTTATCGCGCCGCTGATTGGGATTGCCGGTTTGTGGTGGAAACTCACTACATCAATGGCGACAAAAGCTGAATTGAATGCTATGAGGTCGGACATGTCGGACATGAAGACAGACCTCAAAGAGGAGATCGCCGAGGTAAAGTCCGGCATGGCAGACATAAAGGCGGACCTTAAAGCTGATATTGCTGAGGTGAAAGCAGACATGGCAACCATGAGATCCGAATTGAAAGCGGATATAGCCGAAGTCAAATCCGGCATGGCAGACCTGAAGGCAGACTTCAAAACGGAGAACGCGGAGCTGAGGGCTGACATCAGGGAGATTCGGCAACTGCTCTATAAGAATGTTGTCGATACGGGAGGCAAAGGTGATAACAAAGACGTGGACGGAGATTGAAGTCCAGCCGATTGAACATCATATAGCGACGCGGGATGTTGTGATTAAGCGCTGCTCAATGGACGATAGCGGAGAAGTATGTTGCGACACTGAGACCCTGGAATGTCACAACTGGTTGGAATCGGAATGTGTGCACTTGGCGGAGCGGTACATTTCGCATGGCATTAACAGACTTTGTGCTTGACATAAAAATTATATCAATGCTACTATCTAGCGATTTAGGCTTCTCATTCACTCCTATTCCATCTGATGAAATCACCCCTAACTGATGCCCTGTTAAGGTTTTGTCGCTTGTTCTGAGCCTGACGCTTTACGCTCCGTTTCGAACTTTATCAATTATGCCAATTATTCTAGGATTAGACGTTGGCGATGTACGGATTGGGGCGGCAATTAGTGATGAACTTGGGTTTGCGGCTCACCCGCTCTGCACAATCACACGGAAAAATCGTAAAACGGACTTGGCGGCGATATGTGACTTAATCAATACCCATCAGGTTGATGCGGTTGTCATTGGACTTCCGTTGATGCTCAGTGGAGAAATTGGCATACAAGCAGAGAAAGTTCAGAAATTCGCGAGCCGTCTGAAGCAAGAGGCGCGTATTCCAATTCATTTGTGGGATGAGCGACTGACTACGGTTGAAGCGGAAGATATTCTGAGGGATGCGGGAAAACCGCGTAACAAGCGGAGGCAAGTAATCGATCAAGTTGCTGCGGTGCTTATCCTTGATGAGTATTTGAACGATGTTCGTGAATTAAAAGGCGAAAGTCGCGTTCCTTAGGGGTGGGTTGTTCCTGCTTCCTGCGCTCAATTACACCATTTCGAGATAGTAGGCACATGATACCCCACATTTCACGATTCACGATTCTCGTATCTTGTTGCCTTGCAATTGCGGCAATAATCCTCGTTTTGATTTTTACCCCCTATCTGACCTCGGAAGAATTAACTTCAGAACTCAAGGAGATAAGGATTGCGCCCGGCACGAGTGCAAAATCAATCGCGAAACAGTTGGCGGATGAACGTATCATTCGTAGCCCTCTGTTATTTGAAGTCGTTGCATACTTCGAAGGCGCCAGCCGTTACTTGCAGGCAGGGACTTATGAGTTAAGCGGCACGATGAGTCTTCGCGAGATTATTCATCTACTCGAAGCAGGCAAGGTTGTTCATCGACATTTTATGGTGCCGGAAGGGTTAACCGTGGCACAAACCGCGCAACTCTTCGAAGACCAGGGATTTGGAACCAAAGAGTCATTTAGTCGTGCGGCTCGTGATTCACAGTGGCGAAAGCGGTACGGCATTGACGGGAACACGTTGGAAGGGTATCTTTTCCCGAATACGTATAAATTGGTTGATGAGGTTCCTGCCGCTAAGGTTATCAAGATGATGCTCGACGAATTTGACCGACAGTGGACTAGCGAACGAGCCGAGGAAGCGGATTCGGTAAATTTCTCTCCTCAAGAAATCATTACCCTTGCCTCAATTATTGAAAAGGAAGCAAAGATTGACAGCGAGCGACCGTTAGTCTCGGCTGTATTCCACAACCGATTGCAGCGTGGCTGGAAACTTGATGCAGATCCGACGGTACTATATGCGTTGGGTAATCCACGCCGTGCATTGACTACGAAAGATCTCAAATTTGATTCGTCTTACAATACCTATATTTATCGTGGCTTACCGCCGGCGCCTATCTGTAATCCGGGGCTGGCTTCAATATTGGCAGCATTAAGACCGGCTGAGAGTTCCCATCTCTATTTCGTGGCAATCGGCGATGGGAAACACCATTTCTCAAACACACTGGCCGAACATAAGAGAATGATTCGCAGAATGAGACGGAATGCGAACTGAGGCTAAGGAAGGAAACGCAAGAAATTTGAAGCAGAATAAACCTAACGCTGACGCGGAAATGCAGCAGACCGTACAAAATGAAGGAACAATTTCCGGACAAGGCTTAATGTTTGGAGAATCTGTTGAGTTGACGCTGCTGCCGGCTCCAGCCAATTTCGGAGTTGTCTTTCGACGGACAGACTTGCCCGATATGCCCGAGATTCGTGTTTGCCCGGAGAACTATGGGACCGTCGTTCCACGCTGTACCAGCGTACAAGAAGGAAATGCAGTCGTTAACAGCGTCGAACACATCTTATCTGCCCTTGCCGGTTTTGGCATTGATAACGTGCAGGTTGACATCAGTGCTTCCGAGCCGCCAGCACTTGATGGGAGTGCTTTGCTTTACGCCGATCTCATCAAGAAAGCTGGTATTGTCCAGCAGGAAGTTCCTCGTCGCTCTATCGAATTTGAACAGCCGTTTGCCATCAATGAAGCGGATAGGCAAATCGTACTGCTTCCCTCCGATTCATTCCAGTTCTCCTTTGTCTACGACCATCCACAGATTCCAGTGCAAGTTGGCACTTTTACGATTGACCCTGAAACGTATGCCAGGGAGATTGCTCCGGCGCGCAGTTTTTGTTTCGCGGACGAAATCGACTTGTTAAAAAGCCAAGGGATTGGGAAGGGCGCAACTTACGACAACGTTGTCGTAGTCGAGGCAGATGGTAGCACTAGCGACTCGCTGCGATTTGAGGACGAATTTGTTCGACACAAAATACTGGATTTAATTGGGGACCTGTACTTGGCGGGCCGTCGCCTCAAAGCGAAGGTAATCGCACTGAGAACGGGGCACGCGCTGCATACTGAGCTCGTGTTGTCTCTAGCCGAAAAGGGATTCATCAGCGAAGAGGCGGTTGAGCCGGTTGAAGCTCAGACAATCTACGGCGTTCTACCGCACCGTTATCCGATGTGTATGATCGATCGAGTGACGCACTTTGAAAGCGGAAGGCGTGCAGTTGGACTTAAGAATCTGACATATAACGAACAGTTTTTCCAAGGACATTTTCCACAACAGCCTGTTATGCCAGGCGTACTCCAGATGGAAGCACTAGCCCAGCTCGCTGCATGGTTGTTATTGCACGACTACGGGGCTGAAGGGCAGCTTGGGTACTTCGCTACCATCAAGGAGGCGAGGTTTCGTCGTCCAGTGATACCGGGCGATCAGCTCAGATTAGAGGTTGAGGTACTGCGCGGGCGAAGGACATTGGCCCGCGTCGGAGGCAAAGCCTATGTCGGTGACGAGCTTGCCACGGAGGGAGAACTGACAATTGTGCTAGACAAAACACAGGCTGGGGAGCGATAGCACAGAAATCTAATCCATTTGTCATCTTCGGACCGGACTTCTAAGCAAGTTTCAAAAGTAAGCTTTACCTTTTGAGAATGATATGGAAGAAAGGCACAGGTCGCTCCTGGTGGATTGACAAATCCAACAGATCGTTGTCTAGCCAATTAGCTTCCATTCTTTCGCTCCAGAGGATCGAGGGTGGCGTGGAAGGAAATCTTCCATCCTTCCAATCCTACTCTTCCTAATTAATGCGGAAGATAAACTTTTATATCGAAACTTGCTTATAATCAGAAGTTTGTGGTGCGTCTAACGTCATCAGGGTTAACCGTAGGCCGTGAGGGAAAATCGGGGGGAGGATAGGTGAATGAGCAAGATTCACCCAACCGCAATCATCTCACCAAAAGCAGCATTAGGAGCGGATGTTGAAATTGGCCCCTATTCAATCATCAATGACGAAGTAAAGATTGGGGCAGGAACGGTCATTGGGCCGCATGTGCAAATTGACAAATGGACATCGCTTGGTAAACAGTGCCAGATCTACTTCGGTTGTACAATCGGAAATCCGTCCAAAGACTTGAAATACGGCGGTTGGCGCAGCTATACACGGGTCGGTAATCGGAATGTGTTTCGTGAGTATGTCTCGATTTCCCGAGCAACCACCGAAGAGGGCGCCACTATCATCGGTGATGACAATCTGTTGATGAATTGGACGAATATCGCGCACGATTCGGTTGTCGGCAATCGGACGATTATGGCTAATCTCGCTACCCTTGGCGGGCATGTCATCATTGAAGATGATGTTAGGATGGGAGCGCATTCAGCACTACATCCATTCGTCCGAGTAGGCAAGATGGCAATAGCCGGCGGCTGCTCAAAGTTTGTAAAAGACATTCCACCGTTCGCCCTTTCGGATGGTCATCCTGCCCGTGTTCGCGGCTTGAACATTATTGGGCTCGGCACATCAAGTACTAACCCTTTGTCCTCACTCCCGCCTGAAACAATTCAACTGCTGAAAAGAGCCTACCGTATACTGTTTCGTTCCAAACTTCCACTTCGGGAAGCTGTCGATCGCGTAAGAAAGGAGGTCGATCCTAATCCCGAAGTCGAACATCTCCTTGAGTTCATCGAAAATTCTCAACGAGGAATTGGAATTTAATGTACAGCTTCAGGTGCAATCTAACAGCTTCGATCACTGACTAATCTAGGTTCCTACCTTCGTCGAAACTTGCGTCGTTGAACGCGCCGATTCCTTTACCTTAGCGATTAATTACACGAAATCACAACCCACGATGAAGCGCACTAATGCTCGCCGACGTGTGCGAGTTGCACTTTGTGCTTGACCCTCCTTACCTCGAATTTGTCCATTTACTAACGGAGCGACGCATTGGAAAAACTCGGAATTATCGCTGGCGCGGGAGAACTTCCGGTTCTGTTAGCCCAAGCTGCTATTGAGCAAGGTCGGTTGCCGTTTATCATTCAGGTGACAAAAACGCCGTCCGAACACCTCGCAGGTATAACGCCCGAGGTTCATTCGTTTGGTGTTGGTCAGCTTCAGAAGATGACGCGGACGTTGCTTGACTCAGGCGTAAGAGAGACTGCGCTAATCGGAAAAGTCCATAAGGGAATACTCCTTCGTCCCTTTCGGGTAGATCGGGCGGCAGCCGAGATCCTCGCTACGACGCGTCAAAAAGGCACAGCTGCAATCGTTTCGGCAATTATTGAGTACTTGGAGTCAAATGGTCTTCGCGTCATTGAGCAGCACCGCTTCCTGAAGCACCTACTGCCGCAGCCCGGCGTCCTTACTGCGAGGCGTCCGACGGAAGCGCAATGGACGGATTTGAAATATGCAATTGATCTTGCTCGGCAAATTGCAGACTTGAACATCGGACAGACAGTCGTTGTCAAGGATGGCATTCCCTTGGCGATTGAGGCGATTGAGGACACGAACGAGGCGATTCGGCGTGGCGGGAGGCTCGGGAACAGAGGAGTTGTCGTTGGGAAGGCGGCGGGTGCATCTCACGATTTCCGAGTTGATGTGCCAACCGTTGGCATAGGGACCTTAACCGTACTGCACGAAGTTCACGCGCACGTTCTAGCGATAGAAGCAAATCGTACGTTTATTTTGGATCGAGCAGCATTCTGTCGGCAGGCGGACCGCTGGAAGACTTGCATCGTGGCAGTGGAGTAGATTTGTCACGATGAAAACGATGCCTACAATCCCTTCGTTGATGCTCGCATCTTGTCGCTACAACAGGTCGGTTTACACCACGAAGCGTGGGTGGCCAAAGCCATCGTTGGCGACATGGCTCCTGGCAGGCACCTCCGATTGATCTGGGATAATAAGATCGATTGCGGCGGTGTTCTCAATAATTGTGCTATCACCGACATGGACGCGCTTTCCAAGACGAATCACCCCCGGTCGGTTGGACTCGCTCTTTATGGTGCCGATGATAACCGATGAGCCGATGCGGCACTCCTCCCCCATTTCGATAAAACCGTACATTTCAGTATTGGTACCGATGCTGGAACGATCTCCAATCTTCACAGGTCCGAATATTCCCGCGTCTGTACCTATTTGTACGAAATCACCGACAACAGGGTGACGCTGTTTAACTTTGACACTGAGTCCGCCTAACGTGCATGGATAAAGGGCACATCCGGAGCCGATAATACCAGTTTGGCCCGTCGTGATGCCACGATGGGGATGTTCTAGAAAATTGGCATCGCCAATCCGGGTTTCAGGGTGTAGGTCAGCTTGGTAGTAGCGCCCGCCAAGTTCGGCAATCGCGCGCGGTAGAAGCGGCACGGGAATTCGGTGGAGATTCGGGCTGTCGTCAATTCGCCCAGCACGGGTCAACGCATGGGCAACGTCATGGTAAAAAAGGACGCGCCACCCGGGATAGGCGCTCACAACCAATTGCATCTGGTAGTCAAAAGCAAAACCTAGACCGAGAGAATTAAGGAAATCTTGATATGGCTCAAAGTCTCTCTCTACAATCGCTCTATCTACGTGCGCACCGATATTGAGTTCGGCAAGTTTTTCGTGCGAAACCCCGCGATGAAGAAGGTAAGCATCCCAGACAGCAGGATCTCTAAGCGAAGCGAAGCGATTCCACCTTGCCCGCGTTTTCAAGTGTGGTAGGTCCCAGAGGAGCGCAAAAGTCGTTTCCAAGGCTCCTTCCAGTTGCGGTGGCTCAGAGACCGCCAAGAAGGATTGGGCAATCATTGCGTAAAGTTGATCGACTACCTCTTCAATCGCTTCAGCTAGATCCCGTTTCTGATACTGCGGATCGGGGGCATTATGCGACCCCGGCGCAACGCATTCCAGTAAGTTGCCGAGAATTGTCTCCAGAATATCTCGATTGACAAATCCCCGGCCCGACCTTAAGGAGAGCAAGTCGCGTCTAATGCTGTCAATTCGCAAGGCGTGGAGTTCTGCTTCGGTATAGATAGGTCGGAGCCGGTCCAGCGTCTCGGTTAAAAGCCCACGCTTCTGTTTTTCGTAAGATTGCTCGAAAAGGGTTTTCTCAGCCATATCGTTAGAAGTGGTTAGTAGCTAGTGACCCGTCAAGAAATTGATGTGTAAGGTTATTTAGAGCGCTCTGTGCAGCGCAAAGATTGGCTTCGATTTGTGATCGAAGACCGTGATATGTGAAAGGGTGTGTAGCGCAGGAAACTTAACTTCACAACCCTTTACCGTTGCAACTGAGACTCCTATTGAACATCAACATCGCTTGGCTTGTGCTCCAGAGGAGCGGCATACCTACCTCAAGCGATTGAGTGCACCAATTTACGACGCCCAACGGATTAAAGCTAACTCGTGTGGGTTGTGCAGGTCATCATGACGCGGCAGTATACGCACGGTATACCCGTGCAAACCCGTTTTGTACGAAGATATCGCCCCTTCAAATAGGTGCGTTCCATCATCCAGTCGTCCCTGAGATTTCATGGGGATTGTGCCCTCGGCATTGATCTCGCCGCCTTCATTGAGAGCCCCATGATAGATTTGCACGGAAACGTCGTCCGGGGATAGAGCCGCCAAATCAATATAGGTTTTCACGTTTAGCTTTTCGCCAATCCCAATCTCAGACACCGGTTCATCTTCAACCCCCTTGATTCTTATTCTTGACCAATGGTGTTGGAGGTTAGATTTCCATTGCGCGAACGCCCTGCCGCGCTGCACATTGTCCCGATTCAATAGATTCCAGCGTTGATGCACAGGGAAATAGAATTGGTTTGCATACTCAGAAACCATGCGTTTCGTGTTGAAAATTGGTGCAAGGTTTCGCATCGCCAATTTCATCTGATCAACCCAGCGATGAGGGATTGTATCTCTCCCGCGATCATAAAACAGCGGGACAACCTCCTTCTCAAGAATGTCGTAAATTGCCTCCGCTTCCACTTGGTCTTGAAACTTCCGATCGTCGTGCACCTCGCCACCTCCGATTGTCCATCCGCCACCAAACGGTTGTGCCTCTGCCCACCAGCCATCAAGGATGCTTAGATTCAAGCCGCCATTTGCAGCGACTTTCATGCCGCTAGTGCCACTCGCTTCCTGTGGAGGCAGCGGGTTGTTTAACCAAACATCGACACCTGCTACGAGATAGCGCGCGACGCAGATATCGTAGTTTTCGATGAAGACTATCCTATGTCGAAAACGATCTTGAGCGGCGAACCTGCAGATTTCTTGAATTAGGAGTTTGCCCTCGTGATCATGCGGATGCGCTTTACCGGAGAAGATGATTTGTACCGGACGCTCTGGGTGATTCAGGATTTTTTCTAAACGATCGGGATTTTGGAAAAGGAGCGTTGCTCGCTTATATGTTGCAAAACGTCGCGCGAAACCGATTGTCAAGATTTCTGGATTTAAAATCTCGCTAGTATTTTTAATTTCGGCGGCGGAGCCCCTGGAGCGGATCACTTGGTCCCTTAGCTTTTGACGCGCAAACGCCACGAGGCGCTCGCGGTGGTGCTCATGGGTACGCCACAATTCAATGTCCGGGATATCGTTAACCTGCGTCCAAACTGATTTTTCATCCACTAGATTCTGAATCCATCCCGGGCCGAGATACCGTTCAAACACACTCTGCATGTCCCCGGCAACCCATGAGCGGATGTGGGCGCCATTTGTAATTGAACGAATTGGGACTTCATCCTCTGGTAACCCGGGCCACAGGTGATTCCACATACTGCGGGACACCTTCCCGTGGATTTTGCTAACGCCGTTGCTGTAGGCGGAAAGGCGTAGCGCCAAGACTGTTGTACTAAACTCACTGTCACTATCCGCAGAATTGTCTCTCCCTAAAGCAAGAAAATCCTCCCGCGAAATACCGAGCGAAGAATAGAAGCCGCCAAAGTAGTAATCCACGAGACCGGGCGGGAACCAATCAATCCCTGCGGAATCCGGGGTATGGGTTGTAAATACGTTGCCTGCCGTTGTCGCTGCCCGGGCCTCTTCGAATGTCAGGCTCTGCTCGTCCATCGAGTGGCGAATTCGTTCAATAGCCAGAAATGCGGCGTGTCCTTCATTCATGTGACATACCGATGGACGAATTCCTAACTTGAGTAGAGCACGGTAACCACCAATACCCAGCAGCATTTCCTGTTTGATTCGAGTTTTTTCATCTCCGCCGTAGAGGTAGTTGGTGATATTATGCAGTCCCGGATGGCTATTGTCAGGGATATTTGTGTCAAGGAGGTAGAGAGGAATCCTTCCAATTTGAATGCGCCATATTTGCGCATAGGCTTTGCCCTCTGGATAATCCACATCTATCACCACCGGAGAGCCGTCCTCCAGACGCTCTAACTGAGTGGGCATGTTGTAGAAGTCATTCGGCGGATAGTCCGCCATCTGCCAACCCTCGGACGTTAGGAGTTGGCGAAAATAACCGTGTTGGTAGAGCAGTCCAACGCCGACCATCGGCAAACCAAGATAGCTTGTCGACTTCAGGTAATCGCCTGCAAGAATGCCTAGCCCACCGGAGTAAAGCGGCAAACATTCTGTAAGCCCAAATTCTGCCGAAAAATATGCGATGCAGAGATTATCCAGATTCATATCCCGGAGGTTTCTTTCATAGGGCGAAGTTGCCGTCATATAAGCCTGAAACTTGCGTACAACCAGATTCAGATGGACAAGAAATGCGTCGTCTCTTGCTAATGCGTCTAAACGTTCCTGCGGTATGACTCCGAGCATGTGCACCGGATTGTGGTAAGTTTTCTCCCAAAGCCCTGTATCGAGATGTCGAAAGAGTCTAATCGCTTCATAATCCCAGGTCCACCAGAGGTTCAGCGCGAGTTCGCGTAACGGCTCCAGTTCAATCGGTAATGACGGTATGATTGCAAATTGGCGAAGAGGTTTCATGTGAACTGTCCTAAGTATAAACAGAGAATAAGTCGTGTTGGGCAAATGGGTAGTCCATAAAAACTCTACGTTTAGCGCTTCTCTGCGTTTCAAAAAGTAATGACCCCGCACACGGGTTGCCTGCGCGTGAATTTGAGTGCCCCAGACTAATAAAGTAACTCAAAATTTGCCAGAGCGCCTACGTTTTTCCGCTTTACCCGATGACTCCGCATCAACTATAATGCGCTTCGAGACGCATCCAACCACCAGAGGACAAACCTAATGATTGAAGCACATCGTATCATCTTTCCGGGAGAACTGCAAGCGTGTCTAGAAAGATACGCCTTTGACGATAGTGCGGAGCATGAGAACGAGATTGTTATTGAAACTGCCTTCTCCGCGGTTAGCTCAGGCTCCGAGCTTGTGGCTTTCACAAATGACCACGACATGGGTGTGATGCCGTATAGCAAAAGCGCGGGTGAACCGTACCCGGCTTTCCCAGGTTATGCTGTGGTTGGCACGATTACCAATCTCGGTAACAACGTGCGAGAATTCCATATTGGAGATATGGTATTCGTCGCAAAGGGCCACGCTTCTTATCACCGAGTAGATGCCGCTAGGACACCGGTGATAAAGGTCCCAGATAGTGTTTTGCCTCAGGACGCGGTGTATGTCCGGTTCTGCGCTGTTAGCATGGCCACCCTCCGCACGACGGTAGCCCGCCCGGGAGATGGAGTCGCCGTTTTCGGCTTGGGCGTTGTCGGTACGATGGCTGCCCAGATATTCCAAGCGTCGGGATATGAAGTTATCGGTATTGATCCGGTTGATGCACGTCGGGTGCAGGCGGAATGTTGTGGCGTCCGTCATACGCTGTCTCCAGGCGAAGACCTGTCAACACAATGGACACGGACGCTTGAGGATATTCCTTGCAAGTTAGCACTGGAGGCAAGTGGTACCCCACCCGCTACTCTCGCTGCCATACAACTTGCGTCAACAGGCGCAGAAGTTGTGTTGATAGGCGGTCCGTGGAAACGAAGCACCGCAATCAGTATGTCTGACCTGTTGCAACCTCTTTTCTTGAAATACCTGCACCTTCGCAGCGGATGGGAGTTGGAACTTCCCGAATTTCCAACTCCCTTCAGACAGGGCAGCACCGCGCAGAACCTCCATCACGCAATGAACCTATTGGCACGAGGGCAAATCCAAGTTGCTCCTCTGCGGAGCCACGTGCTTTCTCCGTTAGACGCAGAGACGGCCTTCCTGAATTTATTGAACGAGAAGGAAACATGTCATAGTGTAGTGTATGACTGGAGCAGCATGAAGTGAGCACAATCAAGAACAAAAGTGACTTAACGAAAGAAACCAACGCGTAATTAGGGGTACCTGCAGGATTTGCAAGTCATTTCATCGATTTCAGCCTATCAGAGCGAAACGAGGGGTAAGCACTTTGAGGGTTATTCGATTATTGACTTCACACTGAGACTTGGCTCAGGTTTTGTGAATCTCAATTATATCGTCGCGCTTCAGTCCGAGAACTCGCGCGGCATTACCTTGGTTGACCGAAATCTCTAAGTGACTCGAACTTCCAATGATTGCTAGACATTCGCCTTCCCCAGACTCGGCATAGGCGCAACTGAGGTGGCAAATCTCAGCCTTTCCAGCCTTGATGACGAAACCGCTATCCATTCCAAATGACTTAAGCATATCGGGTGTGAAATTCGTAATCAGATTTCCGAAGCGATCTGCCCAGATTACGCTTCCGATAATCGCCGTCTTCGCCACTTGAGGCGTGGGGATGGACAATCGCACCAAGTTGATTGCCGAACTGCCAAATTGACTGGGCGAAATCCCACGTGACAGGTGTGCCGCCACGGGAGCGAAAATATCTCTGCCGTGAAACGTACTGCTAATCTCAGACAGCCAATAGGCAGCGTTGTCTAGCGCGACAACGCGATGTGTAGTATTGGCACTGAGGATATAACTCAAAACGCCGTTGTCGGGACAAACGAAGTACGCCGTGTCTGTTTCACAAACGATTGCCCTCCGCTGGCTTCCTACTCCCGGATCAACCACTACGACATGAATAGTTCCAGCTGGGAAATAGCGATACGCAGAATTAATGAGGAACGCCGCGCCGTGAATATCTTGTGGCGGAACAGCGTGCGTGATGTCCACAATCTGAGATTGCGGATCTATATTGAGAATCACGCCTTTCATGACACCGACGAAGTGATCGCTCATTCCAAAATCGGTCATCAATGTAATGACGCCGCATGGATCCAGACTCATTGTAAATCACCCCGTAAGTTCGGTTTGCCACAGTTTGGACAACGCCGAAAGTTTACCAAAAAGGGCGGTCATAGGCAAGCCGAAAGATTCGCTTGCGCGTTTGCGTCGGCTGGGCTATAATACTTCCGGATAATACTACGAACTCGCGTGTGCTTTAAGAGATTCGTGCAGTGTGTAAGAGGAAGACACAGATGATTGAAAACCAAGATCTAATGACAGTCCCCCAAGCCAGCAAGTGGGCGACGGATTATCTCAAAAAACATGTGACCCCCTCCAATATCTCTTATCTCGTCCAGTATGGAAGAATCAGGAAACATGAGGGCAATGGGGCCGTAAGGGTTTCAAAACAGGAATTGATTACCTACTATCAATCCTTTCTGGGAAAACGGGAAATTGACTGGAAAGCAGAATTAGGCGAGGACATTAACTGGGGGTTGTCATTTGATTTTCTCAAGGAAGCGGATACGACGAAACATGTCCATCGGCTGCACCCGTATAAAGGTAAATTCATTCCGCAACTGGTTGAATATTTCCTAGATGTCCACACCGACGATTTCAAAAAAGAGGTGTATTTCAAAGAGGGAGATATTGTTCTCGACCCGTTTTGTGGGAGCGGCACGACACTGGTGCAAGCCAACGAGTTGGGAATGAATGCGATAGGGATCGATATTTCGGCATTTAATGCACTCGTTAGCAATATAAAGGTGGAAAAACATAACCTCGTTGACGTGCAGAATGAAATCCACAACGTCACCAGCGCGCTCAAAAGATTGATCAGTGAGTCCAATGTAACCCAGTTTGAAGCACAGTTGGGTCAGGAGCTCAGTGAGTTCAATATTGAACATTTTCCATCTCCTGATTTCAAATACAAGGTCAGGAATGGACAGATCGATGAAGAAAAATACGGAAAAGAGAAAGAGCGAGAATTCTTACTCAGATATACTCAATTAGTCAATCAATATAGAATCAAACTGTGGCAAAAAAAATCGGAGAATTTCCTAGATACATGGTATTTGTCGGCCGTAAGAAAAGAGATTGACTTTGTTTTTGAGCGCGTCAAACAGATTGAAAACCGAGAAACCCAACGGGTTATTCAGGTCATATTGAGTCGAACAATGCGTTCTTGTCGGGCAACAACCCACGCTGATCTGGGAACCCTAATAGAACCTGTCACAGCGGTCTATTACTGCTCCAAGCACGGCAAGATGTGCAAGCCGTTGTTTTCAATACTGAGTTGGTGGGAACGATATAGTCAAGATACAATTCAACGGCTCGCCCGGTTTGATAGATTAAGAACGGATACACTTCAGCTCTGTTTAACGGGAGATTCTCGGACGATTGATGTGATTCAGCAATTGGAAGAGGACTCCCGGACTTTCGCAACACTCGCGGCGAAGCAGCGAATCAAAGGAATCTTTTCAAGTCCGCCGTATGTTGGACTAATCAATTACCATGAACAACACGCTTATGCTTACGATCTATTTGAATTTCAGCGAAAAGACAATTGTGAAATCGGCCCTCTATTCAAGGGTAGAGGCAAAGAAGCCAGAGATTCCTATATCGAAGGCATTTCAGATGTATTGCGGAACTGCACTAGATTCTTAGCCACAGATTATGATGTCTTCTTAGTAGCAAACGACAAATTCAACATGTATCCAACAATTGCCGATCGTTCCGGAATGGGCATTGTCAACTTATATAAACGACCCGTGCTCAACAGGACGGAAAGGGACAAGGGCGCATACTCGGAGAGCATCTTCCATCTGAAGTCCAAATAGCTTGAAAACTGGCAAAAAATGTCGCTATCCATCGAACAAATAGAGTCTGTTGAAGCAACAATTAAAGAAAGCCTAAGGAAGAAGTTTCAGGACTACAAGCCGGAATCCAAAAACATGTCCTTCCATTATCGCTTGTTAGGGAAGGATAGGATGGCTCTTTATTCATTCATCCAATCGTTGAATACAACATTTGGCACATCAATTTATGAACCCGTTGCAGAGACATTGGCCGGAACGCGATTCGTAAAAGCGCAGTCACAATATGTTGTTGGCAGCAAGATTAGCGAAATAGCCGATAACGAAATCTCTCGAATTATCGCTAATCTCACGATGGGCGATATGCCCGATAAGCATGAAGAAATCGAGAAGATTAGGGATGTGTGCCAAAAAGGCAGAATGATCACATTGAAGCCTGGGAAAGTAGATCTATTCGTCCAGAATTATGAAGACTCAATATTCCTGTTCGATCTGAAAACGGCAAAGCCGAATATAGAAAATTTTAAGGGTTTCAAAAGGAAACTGTTAGAATGGTGTGCAATCATTTTCGCAAAGAACCCAGATCTTGATGTTCACTCTCTTATTGCAATTCCGTACAATCCGTATGAGCCCGCACCATACGAACGCTGGACGCTGCAAGGAATGCTGGATCTTGAGAAAGAGTTAAAAGTGGCAGATGAATTTTGGGATTTTCTAGGCGGAGATGGTGCGTATCAGGATTTACTAGACTGCTTTGAAAGTGCTGGTATTGCATTAAGGCCTGAGATTGACCAATACTTTGACAAATTTAAGAGTTGAGCCACAGCCGAAAACAGGAGTAACGATGGGAAGATATTTACCGATAACAGACTCTAACCTGCACTCTATTCACGACAAGATAAAAGCCGAGGAACGTCTCTCGTTTGACGAAGGCATCACGCTCTATGAAAGTCCCGACATTACGGGTGTCGGGTATCTTGCAAACATTATGCGGGAACGCCAGAACGGGAGTTTTGCCTACTATAACATCAACCAACACATTGACTACTCAAACGTGTGTATCCTACACGCGCGATGTCATTTCTGCGCTTTTGCGCGGAAGGATATGCAAACAGAAGGTGCGTGGGAGATGAGCGTTGATGAGTTCCTAGATAAGGCAATGTACTCGATCGAACACGGATGCACGGAGATTCATAGTGTCGGTGGGCTGCACCCGAAGCTGCCGTTCGAATACTATCTCGATATGCTTCGTGGACTCAAGAAACGGATGCCGCAAGTCCATCTCAAATTCTTCACGGCTGTGGAGATTCATCATTTCTCTCGTATTTTCAAAATGTCGATCGAGGAGGTGTTAACCGCACTGCGTGAAGCGGGGTTAGACTCTTTGCCTGGGGGTGGAGCAGAGATCTTTGCCGAAGAGACGCGAGACAAAATCTGCCCCGGCAAACTCAGCACGGAAGGGTGGCTTGATGTACACCAACAAGCACATGAACTCGGCATATCGACCAATGCGACAATGCTCTATGGCCACCTCGAATCGAGCGAAGATCGGGTTGATCACCTAGTTCGCCTGCGGGAGCAGCAGGATAAATCAGGCGGATTCGTCACGTTTATCCCACTTGCATTTCACCCAGAAAACACGCGGATGGATTACCTGCCAAGCCCATCGGGCTTAGTGGATCTTCGGAATGTTGCATTGTCCCGTTTGATGCTAGATAATTTTCCACATATTAAAGTCTACTGGATAATGACCGGTTTGAACGTGGCACAGACAGCGTTGAGCTTTGGTGCTGATGATATAGATGGAACGGTGACGGAAGAAAAGATTACCCATATGGCTGGCGCGACGACCCCGGAAATTGTGGGTGTTGATGAGATAACTCGCCTAATTCGGGAAGCTGGCAGAACCCCGATTGAACGTGACACGCTCTACAACGAAATAATCCGAGAGGGAAATCAATGGTACAGAAAAACCGCGTAAGAATCGGCGCGGTTTCATTTCTGAACACCAAGCCTATCATCTACAGCCTATTACATTCCACCTCACTAAATGAGGAGATTAAACTTAGTGTTCATGTGCCGAGCCGTTTAGCAGAACTTCTGAAAATCGGCAGCGTTGATGTCGGATTAATCCCGATTATCGAGTATTTTCGTGCGGCTGGGCAGGCACATTTTCCTCCATACCGCATAATCCCCCATATTTCTATCTCGTCGCACGGTGCTGTACGCAGCATACAACTCTTTAGTCGGGTGCCGATTCCACAGATCCAGAGTGTTGGGTTGGACACTAGTTCGCGTTCCTCACATGCGCTCCTCCAAATTGTGTTTGCTGAGAAGTATGGGCTCCATCCGACGTTTTCTGCGTCGCCACCGTCCATTGAGTTGCAATCAGCCGAAACCGATGCAGTTCTCCGCATCGGGGATGCCGCATTGAGGCGACTTGGTTCTACGCCCTATTCCTTAGATCTCGGCGCGGAGTGGGACGAGTTGACGGGATTGCCCTTTGTTTATGCCTGCTGGGTTGCTAGAGGCGAGGTTGATTTCGGGAGAGTGGCCCAGATTTTACAGGAGGCAAAAAGACTTAGTATCCGGCAAATACCTGAGATCGCACAGCTTGAAGCTGGAGCGCTGGGTTTACCGGAAGAGTTGTGCAGCGACTACCTGACAAATCGTATTTCCTACGATCTTGGCGATTCGGAAATTGCTGGGATCTGTCGGTTCTATGAACTTGCCCAGAAGCATGATTTGGCACCTCCAGGGGTTTCGTTGAGATTCGCATAGTGTATATTCGCACCAAGAATCGTTGCTAGTTCATACTTATACCATCTCGTTTGTATAATATTGCGTATGATGTTTTCCAATTATACTATTAAGGTAAGTGTTTAGTGGCTAGTGATTAGTGGTTAGTAAACCCCCTGAAGGCATAAGACGGGCAATGAATTGCCCTACTACGAACCAGAGGAATGGGTGTCCACACGTTGTACGCCTGAAAAAATAGCAAAAAGACCGTCTATATTTATAGCACTCGACCCCAGAAAACAATGGACTAAACAGTTACCTATTAAGAAAAGATCGATACCAACCATTGCCCTGTACACCAAACCCGGTAGGCTGGGATCAAGCGAGTGGATAACGAGTGCGATAGAACTCCCTCAAGCAAGCGAATAGCGATCAAGCGAACGGATAGTGAGTGCGATAGAAGATCCTGTGCGATAGAGATCTTTTTGCCCCGCATTGGAAAGACTTGATTGACGCTATTAATGACTGGAAATATTGGGAAATGGTATTATCAGATTCGTAGTCGACTAATCCATTAACCGCCTCAATTGCTTTACAGCCAAGTTTGCCACCAAACGGACACCGAATAAATTTCACTACTACAATCCAGGCAGAGGAGGGATTTCATGGCGTCCAAGAAAGGCATCGCGTTTGAAGAAGTCCTAGATTCCCAAGAACCAGGAATCTACAACCTCCAAACGAACGCACCCGGTCCCGAAGGCAGCTTACCGCTTGCAGAAGAGATGCTCCTAAATTGGCCTAGCGGCGACATCTTTGCAATGACCCAAAACGCTGGCATGGGTTGGGCGCCTGCTGAACTGAACCGAAAACAGTTTCTTCTGCTGAGCACCCAAGGCGGGATTCGCGCGCCCGACGGCACGGCGATAGCGCTTGGTTACCACACAGGCCATTGGGAGATCGGTTTGCTGATGCAAGAAGCAGCACATGAATTCAAAGCGCTTGGCACGATTCCGTTCGCGGGGTACTGCTCAGATCCCTGTGATGGGCGCACTCAAGGTACAGTCGGAATGATGGATAGCCTCGCCTACCGCAACGATGCTGCCCAAATCTTTCGGCGTCTCGTCCGTTCGCTCCCAACACGCAAAGGAGTGGTTGGTGTTGCAACCTGTGACAAAGGGTTGCCAGCAATGATGCTTGCATTGGCGGGATCGCCAGATTTGCCTTGTGTCCTCGTTCCTGGCGGCGTTACCTTGCCCCCAACTGAAGGTGAGGATGCAGGAAAGATTCAGTCCGTCGGTGTACGATTCGCACACGGCGAAATATCCTTACAAGACGCCGCCGACCTCGGTTGCAAAGCGTGTGCAACCCCGGGTGGTGGGTGCCAATTCTTGGGTACCGCAGCGACATCACAGGTTGTTGCCGAGGCATTAGGGATGACCCTACCCCACGCTGCACTCGCGCCATCTGGACAGGAAATTTGGCTGGACATGGCGAAACGGTCAGCGCGCGCCCTTGTAAATCTGGAATCCAAGAATATCACGATGCGGGAGATTCTGACACCTGAAGCGATTCGCAACGGGATGATGCTTCATGCCGCTTTTGGCGGTTCGACCAACCTGCTATTGCACATCCCGGCAACGGCTCACGCCGCAGGATTGGATCGTCCGATTGTCGAAGATTGGATTGAGATCAATCGCAAGGTCCCTCGCCTCGTTGATGTCCTTCCGAATGGTCCGGTGGGACATCCGACTGTGCGTGTTTTTCTAGCGGGCGGCGTGCCTGAGGTGATGTTGCATTTGAGAGAATTGGGGGTGTTGAATGAAGAGGTCATGACCGCAACCGGGGAGACACTCGGCAAGAACCTTGACTGGTGGCAAAAATCAGAGCGACGTCATCGCTTGCGCGACCTACTTCTTGAGAGTGACGGGGTGCAACCTGATGATGTGATTATGAGCCCTAGTGTCGCGAAGGCGCGTGGATTGACGAGCACCGTTACCTTCCCACGCGGAAATCTCGCTCCTGAAGGCTCGGTCATCAAGAGCACAGCGATTGATCCGAGCGTAGTTGATCCCGACGGTGTTTATCGAATGATTGGGCCGGCGCGTGTATTTGTGCGTGAACAGGATGCAATACGCGCTATCAAAAGCCACGATGAAAATCGAGTTCAACCTGGTGATGTAATGGTGCTCTGTTGCCGTGGGCCCATGGGTACAGGCATGGAGGAGGTCTACCAGATTACTGCCGCCCTTAAACATCTATCTTTTGGAAAAGAGGTCTCCCTAATCACCGACGCACGGTTTTCCGGGGTATCCACTGGGGCATGTATTGGCCACGTTGGTCCCGAAGCCTTGGCAGGGGGACCTATCGGGAAGGTTGTTGATGGCGATTTGATCCAGATTGTGGTTGATTGTAACCGGCTTGAAGGGAGTGTCGATTTGGTTGGCTACGGCGAAGACATCTTTGGTCCCGACGCCGGCGCGAAAGTATTAGCGGAGCGTTCACCACGTCCCGACCTTGCGCCAGATGGGATGCTCCCAAACGATACGCGTCTCTGGGCGGCACTTCAATCTGTCGGTGGTGGAACCTGGGGCGGATGCGTCTACGACGTCGACACAATTATTAAGACGCTTGAAACCGGTCGCGCAACATTACAAAAATCAGGCGTACGCATCTAGTCTCAGTGGAAGGGATAAGGACTATCACCGTCACCAATCCTTTGGCGTAAGAAAGTGAAAGCGCGCTAGTTCGGGAGGAATGAATTCTGCGATTTATTAGATATTGGCTACCGCTCCTGATTTACATGGGACTTATCTTTTATCTCTCTTCGCTGCCCCAACCGCCTGACACACTAATGGAGGTTATTGACTGGGGGCCAATTGATAAGGTTTTTCATCTTGTTGAATACACCGTATTGGGAGTTTTATTGGCGCGTGCACTGTCGTACTCTTTGCGGCGAATACTTCCAACCTCCGTTTGGATCATCGCCTTTGCAATTGCCGTTCTGTTTGGAGTGAGCGACGAGTGGCACCAATCATTTGTGTTAGGTCGCCACTCTACTGTTTCCGATTTGATTGTCGATATCATTGGCAGCGGGCTCGGTGTGGGTTTCGTGTATTTGAGAGCCAAAAGGAAGGAAACGCAGGACGGAGACCAAGAACCTATTTGAATAACGGCGGTTGGCAAGCTTGGGTGATTTCATACTTTTCATACTTTTCATACCAAATGAGGGTTCTCAGTGAGGGCAGAGAAAGGGTTGAAACCCTTGCTATGACTAGCTTATCGGCAGTGTTGACATTCATACCGTTCAGGTGCTGGTATGAAACGGTGTTGCCGCCCAACACAATTTCAAGGCCCAGATTGACACTTCTTCTATCGAAAAAATGAACTGTCAAGTAGGTTCTTCAGCATTACGTTTCACGCATCAATCCTTCCTAATTTTCCATCCGCAAATCCCCTGTGCAGCAGCCCTTATAGCATATGTTATATTTGACTTGACAGGCACACGACGAGCACGGTATAATATACGACACTATACTTATACTTGCACAAATCGTGGACAGCATGTCATCTATTCCGACAACTGAGTATCGCAAAAAAATCAAAGACCTCCGCGAAACCAAAGGCTTGACGCAAACCCAATTCGCGAAGCTCGTCGGCGTCTCCTTCGCCATCGTCAACCGGACGGAAAATTGGGAGCGTGGCCAATCCCCTCTATCTTACGACCCCAAACTTAGTCGAGTGGATAACGCCCCCACCCGAATGAGTTTCCATTAATTCAATTACGCAAGGAGTCACTCATGCATTCAATCACCGCTGCTATGCTTTACGACCTGATAAAGTGTCCGCACCGTCCTTACGTAGACTTATTCACCAATCGTGCGAAACGCGATGAGACCAGCCCGTTTCTGAAGCTACTCTGGGAAAGAGGTATTGCGCATGAACTCGAAGTAATGGCCGGCGTACAGAAACCCATACTTGACCTTTCGTCATATACCGGCGACGAAAAGGAGCGAAAAACTATTGAAGCCATACAGAATGAAGAGCCGCTCATCTACAGCGGACGCGTCACTGCAGACGACCTTTTGGGAGAGCCAGATCTATTGCGACGTGAGGGAGACGGTTACCTGGCGGGGGATATCAAGTCCGGCTCTGGTGAAGAGGGCGATAACGGCACGCTGAAGAAGCACTACGGCGTACAGCTCGCACTCTACACAGACATTCTTGAACGCCAAGGACTATCAAATTCACGGCGCCCTTTCGTGTGGGACATTCACGGGACGGAGGTTACTTACGACCTTGACGAACCGCAGGGCAAGCGACCCCCTTGGACAATGTGGGAAGTCTATCAGGAGGCATTGATTCGGATGCGACAAATCGTTACGCAGGAATATCAAACGACTCCTGCATATTGCGGCGCCTGCAAAGACTGCCATTGGTACGCGTTTTGCCTCGCCAATCTCGAAAGCTCGGATGACCTAACCCTTCTTCCAGAGTTTGGTCGTGAAAGACGTGACGCCATGGTTGACCGCATTCCAACAGTATCAGACTTGGCGGCAGCAGAGATTGAAGGATTCATCTCTGGAAAAAAGACGGCATTTCGACGAATTGGTGCCGATATGCTTCGCAAGTTCCATAGACGCGCCAAACTCATAAAGACTGAAGGTGCAAGCCCGTACCTGACGGCGCCTGTCAGTTTCCCTAGCTCTGAGATTGAACTGTTTTTCGACATTGAGGTCGATCCTATGCGAGACTTCTGTTATCTACACGGATTTGTCGAACGCCGCGGTGGTGACATTGTCACCGAGCATTACACCGCATTCTTCACGAATGCGCTTAACCCGGAGGAGGAAGAGCGCGCCTTCAGCGAAGCTTGGAGGTATATCAGCGAAAGGAAACCTTGCGCCGTTTACTATTATTCAAAGTATGAGCGAACCGCTTGGCGTAAGTTGCAACTCAAATATCCGCTCGTGTGCACTGCCGATGACATTGAGAACCTGTTTTATTCTAGCGACTCGGTCGACCTCTACTTTGACGTAGTAAAGAAGGCGACAGAATGGCCCACTCGAGATTATTCAATCAAGACGCTGGCGACTTGCTTAGGCTTCAACTGGCGTGACTCTCACCCATCGGGCGCCAACTCGATTGAATGGTTCGATCGTTGGACTAAGACAAAAGATGAGAGCATCAGACAGCGAATCTTGGACTACAACAACGATGATTGCGTTGCTACACGTGTCCTACTTGACGGCATACGGGAACTCCAATCCGCGTAGGTGCTTTGTGAAATCGTTACCAGAGGTCGTTGTCAATCGCGTCGGTCGGAGTATACACGAGGCAATCAGAGTTTTATTGTCACCAAGATTCGATTCGCGATGGATCCGCTGTGTGAAACTCTCCTATGTGCCAAACTCATAGCGCGACGCGATTTTACATTCTTGCATGCACACGAGGACTATAGTTTGATGATCGCCCCTATTCATTAAACGAATAATGTGAAAGACATGTCAACAGCTTTACCAGACGATTATCCCCAGAAAATCAAAGATATCCGTGAGACCAAAGGCTTGACGCAAACCAAATTCGCCGAGCTTGTCGGCGTCTCCTTCGCCACGGTCAACCGCTGGGAAAATGGGCAGTCTCGCCCTAACAATCTGGCATGGAAGCGCATCGTCGAGTTGATGGAGTCCGGTGACGGGCGTCACGAGATTCAACCCGTACCCGACGAAGCGCCAAGCATGGATTTCGCCGCCGACCCGAACGCCGTCTCGGCAGTCGCGGAGGCACACCGTCTCGCCTATGGCCATCTCTTCAATCCGGCATTCGCTACGGAAACCTCGCTGATTGACCCGCTCCCGCATCAGCGCATCGCCGTGTACGAAAAGATGCTGGGACAGACGACGCTGCGATTCCTACTGGCAGACGACGCGGGCGCCGGCAAAACCATCATGACAGGACTCTACGTCCGCGAGATGTTGTCCCGTCGGCTCATCCGCCGCATACTTATCGTGCCGCCCGCCGGTCTCGTCGGAAACTGGCTGCAGGAGATGCGAAAGCTGTTTCGCCTGTCATTCCACATCATTAGGGGCGAGGACGCGCGAACAGAGAATCCCTTTAGCGGTCCCGATAGCGATCGCGTCATCGTCAGCGTGGATACCTTGGTCACGGAGCGAGCGTTCAACCGCCTTAAAGACCCCCGAACCGGGCCCTACGACCTTGTCGTCTTTGACGAGGCGCACAAGCTGTCCGCAGTCCGTCAACCGGATTACCGAGTGCGCAAGACGAACCGGTACAGGTTGGCGGAAGCCATCGCCGGTGCCGAGGTGGACGGCGAACGCTGGGAACTGCCTTGGTCAGCCCGACACCTGCTGCTGCTGACAGCCACCCCGCACATGGGAAAGGATTCCCCGTACTATTTTCTGTGGCGTCTGCTGCTGCCGGAGACGCTCTCCACCCATGACGCTTTCGACAGGTTTCCTCGTGAATCTCGCCAGTGGCATTTCATTCGCCGGACGAAGGAGGAGATGCTCCATTATAACGGGCAACCCTTGTATTCGCAGCGAAACTGCGACACGCTGAGTTACAATCTCTCGGATGGGCAGGGAAGCGAGCAGGAGCTCTACGACGAGACGACGGAATACATTCGGGATTACTACAACCGCGCTGGAGTTTTGAACCAATCAGCCGCCCGTTTGACGATGGGCGTCTTCCAGCGACGCCTCGCCAGTTCGACTTATGCCCTCATGCGCTCTTTCGAGCGACGTATTGGTAAACTCGACGGGTTGATTGAGAACCTCCAAAACGGGGAACTCACCGAGGCACAACTCGCCAGTCAGCAACGGCGACTCGCCAAACTTGACGACCTTTTCGAATCGACAACCGCTTATGAGACCGAGGAGGACGAGCACGAAGACTACGAGGACAAAGCGCTTGACGGCACCGTAGCCGTCAACCTCGCCGAGTTGATTGTAGAGAGGCTCAAGGTGCAGGAGTTGTTAGAAAAGTCGCGGAAACTGTTGGATGCCGGTGAGGAATCCAAGTTCGAGAAGTTGCGGGAAGTGCTCCGCGATCCGGACTACAACGGCGAAAAGTTTATCATCTTTACCGAGCACCGCGACACGGCAGACTTTCTAGTGCGTCGGCTCGAGAGCCTCGGATTCACCGATCAGGTTGCCCTCATCCACGGCGGGCTAGACTATCAAGAACGCGAGCGGCAGGTGGAGTTTTTCCGCCGATCGGCGACGGAGGGCGGGGCAAACTACCTCGTGGCGACCGACGCCGCCGGTGAGGGAATCAACCTCCAATTCTGTTGGCTGATGGCGAACTACGATATCCCGTGGAATCCGGCGCGGCTGGAGCAACGCATGGGGCGCATTCATCGCTACGGTCAAACGCACGACCCCGTGGTGATTGTTAATCTCGTGGCGGGCGGCACGCGCGAAGGACGTGTCCTGAAAACGCTGCTAGAGAAGTTGGAGGTTATCCGAGAGCAGCTTCAATCCGACAAGGTGTTCGACGTGGTGGGGCGTCTGTTCGAGGGGGTGTCTATGACGGACTATCTGCGGCAGGCGCTCACCGACGATGCCGAGGCTGTCGCCCGGAGGTTGGAGGGAAATCTCACCGAGAATCAGGTTCTGGCGCTCGAACAAAAAGAACAAGTGCTGTACGGCGAAGGCGGCGACGTGCGCCAGCGACTCCCACAACTCAACGAGGAAACGGATCAGGAAACCTATCGCCAACTGCTGCCCGGATACGTGCGCCGTTTCGTGGAGCGAGCCACGCCGCTGCTTGACCTGCGTATTGAGGGCGATCCGGAAACCACCTTCAGCGTGGTGCCCAACCGACCCGGCGCTAGCGACCCGCTGCTCTCCTCGCTTGAGCGGTATTCGGAAGGCGCACGCGAACTTCTAACGGTTTACAAACCAACGAGCCGAGACGATGCCGTCTGGATGCACCCCGGCGAGCCGGTGTTCGATTGCCTCTCGGACGCAATCCTGGAGCGGTTCGGGCGTGCCGGACGACAGGGCGCCGTGTTCACCGATCCCTATGCGACGAAGGCGTATCTGTTCCACATCGCGCGGATTTCCGTGGAGCAGCACGGCAAAGCGGAGACGACCGCTCTGTTTGATGACCGCACAGATTGCGAAAACGCGCCCAAGCCGCTGGAATCACGCTTAATCGGGCTGCGCCAATCCGGCGACGGCAGCGTGACCGAGCTTCCGGTGGAACACCTTCTGTTGCTCAGGGGTGCGGACGCATTCGCGCCGAGCCGCGTACCCCTCGCTACGTTGGCTCGCGGTATGGTCGCCGACGCGCTGGGGTTTGCGCGTGAGGAGGTAGGCGAGCGGATGGCGCAATCCCACCGACAGGAACGATTTGACGACCTGCCCTCGCGGGTGGAGTCCGTCAACCGAGGTTTCGACTTTCAGGCTGCCGAACTCGCGGCGGCTCGATCGCGCCTCAACCATCTGGCACGCGACGGCGATCGGGACGCGGCGGCGGAGCTCGCCAAAATTAAGGAGCGCCAGCGCCGCCTGACCGCCGCCCGAAATCGACACCTCGACGAACTGCGAGCCGAACCGGAGCGCGTTCAGGTGGGTGAAGTCGAGATCTTGGTGCATGCCCTCGTGGTACCGGTTCAGGACACGGAGGCGGTTGAGCGTTACGACGCCGATGTTGAAACCATCGCCGTGGAGGTGGCTACCGGATACGAAGAGAACCTCGGCGCCGAGGTAACGGATGTCTCCAAGCCCGACCTCGCCCGACGCGCCGGGTTGACGGATTGGCCCGGATTCGATCTGAAATCCCGCCATCCCGCAGACGCCGACGGCTCTGTCGAGGAACGCGCCATTGAGGTCAAGGGGCGCGCCGGTTCGGGGAATGTCCATGTCTCCGAAAACGAATGGGCGCGCGCCTGCAACCTGCGGGACGATTACTGGCTCTACGTCGTCTTCGACTGCGCCACGCCGCGACCGCGCCTCGTGCGCGTGTGTGACCCGTTTGCCAAACTTCTCGTCCGCAGCCGCGAAGTATCCGCCTTTACCATCACGCCGGGCGCCGTTGTAGAGGCAGCCGAATAGCACAGAAAGGAGATTGATAATGGGAGCGACACACGTCACCGTTACTATCCGCAATCCCGCCGAGCCTGAGAGGACTTGGGAGGGGCTTTTTCTCGTCGATACGGGTTCGACCGACTGTCTCGTACCTCGGCCGCATCTCGAATCCATCGGCCTCGCGCCGAAAGGACAACGCGTCTACGGCTTGGCGGATGGCAGTGAAATCAGAATGGACATTACCACAGCGGACATCGAGTTCATGGGAGAGATTGTCGGCGGAACGATTCTATTCGGGGACACGGATGCGGAGCCGTTGCTTGGGCTAACTGCCTTGGAGTCGGTCGGAATTGAGGTCGATCCGCTTAACCAACGATTGAAAAGGCTGCCCTCCGTGCGCCTAAAGCCTTTGGAAGGCGAGAATTGCCCACCGCTCTACGCCGTGTAGGATCAACCGAACGCATAGTGAGGGCGATAGAGTTCCCGTAGCAATCCTCGTGGTTGTCCTGTTGTAGGGGAAATAATCGCCGTCCGCCGTTTTGAGTTGTTTTACAATGGTGCGGTGGTGTATAGTGGAAAACAGAAAACATAATTCAGGAGGAAAACACGATGGATGCGCTGATTGAGGGCTTTAAGATATTTGCTCCTATTGTAGTGGCTATCGTTACAGTAATCGCTTTTGTGTGGAAAGTACCGAGCAAGAAAGACATGCAAAGGGGAGACGACGCTCTCCGAGCGTCGATGAACAATCTCTCTGATAGAATTGACGCAAATTCTGACAAGATAGACGCAAATTCCCGGACAACCCATGCGGAAATCTCTAAACTCAATGACAAGATGGACGCCAACTTTCAGACAGTCTATGACAAGATGGGCGCCAACTTTCAGACAGTCCATGACAAGATGGACGCAAATTTTCACACAGTCTATGCAGACACCCGTAAACTCGTTGATAGAATTGACGCCAATTCTGATAAGATAGACGCCAATTTTCAGACAACTCATACGGAAATCTCTAAACTCAATGATAAGATGGACGCCAACTTTCAGACGGTCTATGCAGATGTCCGTAAACTCAACGATAAGGTAGAATCTTATTCTCAGGCAACGCATGAGAGGATTGATAACGCATCTACGGAACTCCGCGCGGAAATTCGAACGATGAATCAGAATTATATCGATCACTTGGCGCGACACGAGGAGCAGGCGCTTAAAGCGCGTGAAACGCAAGGCGATTGAGTTGTGATGGAGGCCAAAAGTGGGGAACGTAACCGCCAACGTCATCCTCAGCAACCCAGCCAATCGAAACAGGCGTTGGGAGGGCCAATTTTTAGTTGACACAGGTGCGACTGACAGCCTTGTCCCACGGCAACACTTGGAAGCCATCGGCATTCGACCGGAAGGACAGCGAACCTACGTGTTGGGGGGCGGTACCGAAATCCGGATGGATATTGCCGTCGCGCGAATCAAACTCATGGGAGAAATCGTGGGAAGTACCGTACTATTCGGAGATGAAAGGGCGGAGCCGCTGCTCGGGGTCACGGCGTTGGAGTCTTTGGGTATTGAAATCGATCCACTCAACCAGCAATTGAAGAAACTGCCTGCCGTACGGCTTTAGCGGACGACTGTTTATCGCTACCACGGCTTTGTGCATTCTCTTGATGGTACGCAACATGATTGTGAATGCGACAGATAAGACCTGCGAAACAATCCTCTGATCGCCTTGTACAGCTTTAATGGCGAGGGATGTAATCAGATAGTGGGCGCGATGTTTCGGTCCAATCTCTCTCGCTCATCCGTAAACCTCCAGAATCGACTGATTAAAAAGTCTTAACAACCGTATTCCAGATAGCGCACTATACGAAGACAAGGAGTTACATCATATGGTCAAACGAGATCAATCTGAATTCAAGTTCAGAAAAACTGACACGGTCGGCGCCGCCAGTGCAGAAGATGATACTGGTTTTCTTGAAGCCTGCTTTGTTGAAACCGGGGACTATGAAATTCTCAAGAATCAAGAGGACATTCATCAAATAGTCCTTGGCCGGACTGGCTCTGGGAAGTCCGCTCTTTTCCAACGCCTCAAGCAAGATGAGCCCCGAGCAATTACAATCGAGCCTGATGATTTGGCTCTTACCTACATTTCAAATTCCTCCGTGATCAAGTATCTCTCGAATCTCGGAGTAAATTTGGATCCTTTCTACAAACTATTATGGCGGCATGTTTTGACTGTCGAGATTTTAAGAAACCATTTTGAACGACAAGCAAATGGTGAAGAGGGACGCATTTGGGACTTCCTTATTCGGTTGTTTCAAGGCCAAAACCTAAATGACAAGAAAGCAAAAGAGGCCGTGGCCTATCTCCGACAATGGGGGGAGAAGTTCTGGGTAGAAACAGAATACCGGGTGAAGGAAATCACAACCAAGCTAGAGCAGAAGTTGAGAGACCAAGCAGGAGTTGAGTTTAGAGCGCATGGGCTCAAGACAGGTGTATCAACCGGTGCGCAATCAAATCTCTTAGATGAGAAGAAGATTGATGTGGTGGCCCTAGGCCAGCGGGTAGTAAGCGAAACTCAAGTACAGGATCTAAATAACGTAATTTACGTTCTAGAACGTGTGCTGTCCGATCAACAGAAGCTCCATTACGTACTAATTGATCGTCTTGACGAGAATTGGGTGGAAGAGAAGCTACGCTATCAACTAATCATGGCTCTCATAGATTCTGTGAGGGAGATCAGCCGAATATCGAATGTCAAGGTTTTGGTTGCCATCAGGCGCGATCTGATTGACAGAGTGTTTAGGCGGATTCGAGACACTGGGTTTCAAGAAGAAAAATATCAGTCTCTGTATTTGCCGATACGGTGGTCCTCGGATCAGATAATTGAAGTATTAGACAAGCGCATAGATGCACTTGTAGCTCGACGATACCAAAAAAGGAAAAGTGTTACACATCGCGATTTACTCCCCAAAAAGATAGGCAAAATACCAATTAAGCAGTTCATTACTGATCGTGCGCAAAGACCTCGAGACGTAATTAGCTTTTTCAACAACTGTATAGAAGCCGCGGAAGGAAAACCCAAATTGAGTGTGGATGCGCTTAAGCGTGCAGAAGGGGAATATTCACGACAACGTCTAAGAGCACTCGGCGACGAGTGGCATGCAAACTATCAAGGATTACTGGACTTTGCAGACATCCTAAAGAAACGTCCTCCTTCATTTTCGTTGAGTCAAGTCGAACACGATGATATGGTTGAACTCAGCCTGAAGTCGGCAATTGAACAGCCTAACGAGGGAGGGATATTGCGAGAACATGCCAGAAACGTCGCAGAGGGATTAGAAAACGTGAACCACTTTAAGCAGACACTCTTTATGGTTTTTTACAGAATTGCTTTAATCGGTCTGAAACTGGAGAGTTTTGAAAGTGCATCATGGGTTGATGAATTGGGGCAAGGAGTATCGCCTTCTGAAATAGACGACAGTACCCATGTTGTAGTTCATCCTACCTACCACCGCGCTCTTGGGATAAAGGTAGCGAAACAGAAATAGAAAAGATGCTTCTCTGGACAAGCACATCACAATTACATACGATTTATATCCGGTGCGAGATTCTTTTTCGCGCATCTGCTTGTATAGTTGGCGTTGCTGACACACGTTCGCATGGAGGTCGAATATAAGCGAACTGAGTCTTACTAATTCAAGTTTAGGCATCTGGTACTCTGACAGACATGGCAATCTAACAACAGAAAGGGGAAAACGCCAGTTCTTCCAATTCATCATGTCATGAATATATATACAACTCCAATCCGCTTCAACACACACCACAGCCAAATATGATAAATTTCGATCTTTCATTTCCCCTTCCGCCTCCGTGGGAGAATAAATCCTTCGAAACCGATCAGATAGGTCCAATCAATTTCCTTGTTGGGCCTAATGGAAGCGGAAAATCACAATTCGCCCACGTTTTATCAATGCAACTACGGAACGTTGCTGGAGGCGCACACCTTGTCCGCTTACTTGGAACGGATCGGCTAGAGGGCATGGAACAAACTACTACGTTAGGGAGTTTTCGCGCGGATAACTTCAGTGAAGGTTTCAGGAAGCGAGAATTTGGTAACTTGAAAAACGCAGGAGCACAAGGATCGGGCATCGACACTATCGTGATTCTGGAAGAACGCATGGACCTCCGCATTCAGATTCAAGCTACACTCAGTCATCTGTTCAATCGTGAGATCGCGTTAGAATGGGATTCCGGTAATCTCATTCCCATGGTGGCGCGATCAGGTGGTGGAGCATCATATAGACTGGACCGCGAAGAATGTCACGGAATTAAGGAACTTCTGGTTCTATTGACTCACCTCTATGACGACCAACGCCATTACCTAATTATTGATGAACCGGAACTCAATCTACACCCGCAATATCAAGCATTCTTCATGCAGGAGGTTCGTAAACTAACAGACAGTAAAAAGAAGGTTGTCTTCCTAATCACACATTCCCCTTTCATACTTAACTTAAGAACATCTGAGGACCTTAAGTCCATTGTATCCTTCGATCTCAAATACGCGGTGCCAACGCAAGTTGCCCAACTCGGGCTGGACATTCACTCCCCTAATCACTTCATTCGGCGGTTGAATGCTCATCATAAGCAACTCTTTTTCTCCGATAATCCTGTTTTCGTTGAAGGAATCCACGACGCTTGGCTCATAGAGGCAATGATGGATGCCCGTGGCGCTTCGGTAGCCGGTGCCGGGAGTTGCATCATTGACGCCGGCGGAGCTGAGGAAGTAAATCAATACCTGAAGTTGTGTTTAGGTCTTGGAAAGCATGCACATTTCCTCTACGACCTTGATAGCCTGTTTCACGGAAACCTCCGTGGTTGTATAAGGGATGACACATCTATACAGAGTTTTTTGGCGTCCGCGGGCCTTGGTAATGACTTTGCTCGTTACTGTGGTCAATTGGATGGTAAACTCACTTGTTTAATTGATCAAATGCTTATTACACCTCTAACCGGATGCCTGAAGCCATTAGGCGAATTTCTCCAAGAACACGGGGCAAGATGCAAATGGGACAAAAGGAAGTGGGCTAACGCGCGAAGAGCAATGATGACTGCCATTAGCAAATATAGGGACGACGTTGTGTCAGCCGCGTCCCGACAATTGGTGGAAGACATTGAAGGTCACAGGGAACAAATCCTTACCGTATTGAAGCAGAAGAACATCTATGTCTTGCCGGCCGGAACATTGGAACAATATTTACCAAACTACTCGGGAGATGAATACAATCTCAGCGAAAAAGCAAAGAGACAAGCTGTTTATTCAGAGCTAAACGAATTGGGTAACCTCTGCACAGAAGAGGAGTTATCGAACCGATACGGACAGCTATATGAGGTAGTATGCAATTTGCCCTCCAAACCAGATGTCAATGTTGAACCAGTGCTTCGGGATTATCTAAGCGATTATTTTCACGAACTTCAGAAAACGGCCAAGAACAATCCAGATTGGCAACAAGATAAGATTCAGGAACGTTTGAATGCGGTTTTACCGTCAACTAGTGTTGTATTCTCAATTCAGCGGTTTGATCGCCACAAAGGCGAGAAATTCGGTGCAACAATTGAAATTATTGAGATGTTGGGGCAAGGAAAGCGAATCGTGCAAGTAAGTGACAAGACGAATGCAGGCATGGGCGATTTTAAGATTGAATCCGTTCAGAAGAACAGCGAGGATGGAACATAATCGACAACAAACACCTCATAGAAGTCGCCTTCATACTCAAACAAGTCTTCCCTGGTTTTGCATACGAGAAAAACATACGGTTCCGCTATTTCTCAACATCGCAGTTGGTCGAATATAGTACGATAGTTGACGAACGCAACAAATTCTTGCTCCTGTACACAGGAATACAACAATCAAATCATGCATAACGATGATAGCACGTCTAAAATTGGCAGCTAGGAGAATCTAGGATGAAAATTAAAAAGATAACAGCCACCGACATTCCCCCTGTCAAGAATTTCATGGCTGATGACTTAAAAGATTTAGTCGTCATCGCGGGACCAAACGGTGTAGGAAAAACTCGTTTGGTCAATGGAATGTTAAATTATTTTCGGCATCCTGAACCCACTAAGCGCCGTGGACACGTTACAAACCCTAGCTTTATTATTGAAGCAACTGACCAGACGGAACTGGAAGATTGGGGCAACTCGGATTTGGATACCACGATCCCGGAACAAGCAGCTACCTTGGCAAAGTCGTTCTACCGATACCGTAGAAGACGTAACTTTCGAAACAGCATCCTTTCCTACGAAAGCAATCGCACGATACAGCAAGTAAAGCCCTTTCCGTTTTCGTTCGACATTCCCGACCCATGGGAAGAGACTGTCCTGTGGAGTTGTGCGTTGGACGGTCTTAACAATCGGTGGGAAGATACCCAGCACGCTATTTTCAAAAAACTGCAGAGCGAAATTACATCCATAGGTAATAAAGGATATAGTTTGCGCAAAGAAGGACATGACTGCATGTCACTAGAATCCGATGATCCCATGATTCCCTTCAATGAAGCGTTCTCCAAACTACTTGGGCCAAAGACTCTTGCAGAGCCGGATGTTCGTAATCAGCGCTTGACTTATCTTGACGGGGGAATTGAGCGAGATATTGAATCACTGAGTAGTGGGGAACGTGAAGTTCTTAACATAGTTTTCGACTTCATCCTCCGAAATCCTTCCCATTGTGTTGTCTTATTTGATGAGCCGGACCTGCACCTACATCCAGAACTTTTATCCCGTCTGATCACGACGCTTCGAGATGTCGGAGAATCGAACCAGTTTATCCTCGTCACACACTCCGCCGAACTCATCTCATCCTCCCTAGACGAATCCGTTATATTCCTCACCCCGCCCAAAGAGGACGGTGGTAATCAAGCCGTGAAGATTGAACCTACGGGTGATGTAGCAGAGGCGTTGCACCAACTTGGCCAATCTGTGGGGATCGTTTCGCTGGGAAAAAAGATTGTTCTCATAGAAGGTTCGGATGCGAGCCTGGACAAGAAGACCTATGGACAGATAGTTAAAGACAAATTTCCCGAACTGGTGCTTTTGCCAAGCGGTGGCAAAAATACTCTGTCATCATTTGACACAATTGCCTCAGAAGTACTTAATAAATCTTTATGGGGAATCCGGTTTTTCATGTTGGCAGACCGCGATGCGGTTACCGCGGTGCAACCGACTGCGACCGACCACTTTCGGATGTTGAGCCGATACCATTTAGAGAATTACTTCCTTGACGCTGAAATACTACGCCAATGCTTTGCAGATACGGAAGACGAGGATTCTTGGCTTCTATCGGTCAAACAGATAGAAGATTTTTTGCGTCAAATAGCACGAAGTCAATTGGGTCACGCGGTTAGTCTTGTAGTGTCAAAGAAAATTCGTGATGCAGCTGGGAATGTCGACGCCAAGCCAAAGAACTGTCATGAAATGGATTGTAATACGCTTGTTGATGCTTTTTCAAAAGAAGCCGAGACTGAAAAAAAGCGCGTAGCCAGTGCACTAGACAATGCTTGTGTTCGGCAGTTGGTAGAAGATACCTACCAAGAATTCGAGGATTTGTTGGCATCCTCTGGAGATGCTTGGAAAAACAAATTCCCAGGTAAGCAAATTCTTTCACATTTCTGTAATAAGGCACGCGAAGAGGAGCACCGCTTAAAGAATCTGTACATTCGCAAGTCATTTGAAGCTAACACCAATCCGTTTAAGGAGATTATTGATATATTTTGCTCCTTTGCCCAGGCTTGATCGTTTCTAGTGGTAATGTCGGAGAATGAATCTGTAACCAATCTTCCGTGCGGAATTTGAACAAAGATAGACTTCTTTGTAGATTTGTCAGTTTACGACTTCCACATCAAACATCCAAATCGTCCAATCGTATGGTTTACACCCTAGGTGGCACTCAAGACAGGGGCGGGACAACATGAGTAATTTGAGTTTGCTAAGGTCAGTTTACGCTGACGTCGAGACATATGGTACACTGATAGACAAGGTAATTGAGCAGTTAGGAGAGGCCGAGACAGGACAACTTAATCCAGATCAACAGAAGCTTGGTCAACTTCTCATTGATGCCAGCGATCAAGGACTCAATTCGCAATCCCTTGAGGCACTAACCTTGGATGGCTTACTCCGATCAAACACCGGTGAGCCCTACGCAGGTATGAAAAAGCTTGGCAAGCATCTCCTCGGTGGTCAAGTTGATGCCAACTATCAGAAACAGCTGGAAACACTCGCCCAAAGACTAGAACGGGAACGGGCAGAGATAGCCCGTCAACTCCGGGGGCGTTAATGGAAAAGAAAACAGTATATATTGAGACTTCAATCGTTTCGTATTTAACGGCTCGCCCGACGAGCGATTTGTTAGCGGCAGCTTGGCAAAAGATTACCCTTGACTGGTGGGAAACACAAAGGAAGCGATTCGGTCTCTATACATCCGACGTTGCGGTTGAGGAAGCTGAAAAGGGCAACCGTGAGGCAGCGGCACGCCGTCTTAAGGCACTATCCGGCATTACCATACTACCGATCACGGAGCCTGTAGTCGCGCTGTCCAGAGTTTTTATCCAAGAAAGAGCACTTCCCGCCAATGCCTTGGATGATGCTCTTCACCTTGCCTTAGCCGCCGTACACGGTGTCGATTACCTCTTGACTTGGAACTGTCGGCATCTTGACAATGCCGAAACCAAACCCATCATGCGAAGTGTTTGCACCATTAACGGCCACACTTGTCCTGAAATCTGCACACCTCAAGAACTCATGGGAGTAATTGAACATGCCTGACGAAATCATCAAAGAACTCTGGCAAATCAAAGACGACATCGCCCGAGAACATGGCTACGACATCCGTGCCCTCGTCGCCCATCTCCAAGCCAAAAAGCGGGGCAAGGGTCAGCAAGTTGTAGATCTGCATTCCCTGAGACAAGACGCTGAAACTCAACATCCCGCAAAACTGAAGAAAGATTGATAGTTTAGTTAACCTATGCCCGATAACGACAAACGCCTCATAGAAGTCGCCTTCCCGCTGAAGCAGGTGTCGCTCGACTCGGTGCACGAGAAGAACGTGCGACACGGACACATCTCCACACTCCACATTTGGCCCGCACGCCGACCCTTGGCTGCCGCCCGCGCCGCGCTGATTGCCACACTCCTGCCCGACCCCGGCAACGACGACGAGCGCAAAGCCATCCTGAAACGCATGGCTGGTACCGTCGTCGAGAAGACGGAGCGCAAACGGCTGAACGGTAGAATTATTGAGAAGACGAAAGAGGTAACCGAGGGCGGCATCCTCCACTGGGGCAGAGAGAACGGGGACGCTCTCCAGTGGTTCCGCGACGAGATCCGCAAAGCCTACGGCGGGCGGGCGCCCAAGGTACTGGACCCCTTCGCCGGCGGCGGCGCCATCCCGCTGGAAGCCATGCGCCTCGGCTGCGAGGTCACCGCCATGGACATCAACCCGGTGGCGTGGTTCATCCTGAAGTGCACACTCGAATACCCCCAGAAGCTGGCAGGACAGACGCGGCCGCTGCCGGAGTTCGCGGTAGCCGACCGCGCGTTCATGGAGTCCTTCCTGAAAGCCAAGGGGTACAAGAGCGACAGATTGCGGACAGCCCTCCAACGTCTGGGCCACGGCGATGGCGGAGAAATTCAATTGGACACCCTCCCCCACGACGATTCGCTGCTCCAAGCCGATCTGGCGTGGCACGTCCGCGCGTGGGGTAGATGGGTGCTGGCAAAGGCGCGCGCGGAGTTAGCGGTGTACTACCCCACCTACGCCGAATGCGAGCCTATCGACCCCGATCAGGACTACGAGCCGCAACCTCCGCAGCTCTTGGAGGTTGACGAGGACGGCGTGCCGCAAATCGATCCGCTCAACTTTGAATTCGACGACGACTACCTCAACGATCCGCGCAACCCGCGCTGGATCGCCAAGCCAACGGCCGCCTACCTCTGGGCGCGCACCGTGACATGCAAAGACTGCCGCGCCACGCTGCCGCTGCTCAAAACGCGCTGGCTGTGCAAGAAGGAGCGGAAGCGCGTGCTGCTGACAATGGAGCAAAACGCCGAGGGAACCGGCGTTGTGTTCGGCGTCGAAACAGATGTGCCTCGGAACGGCGGAAACGGCGCGCAACGACGCGAAAACGACAAGCGCCTCGGAGCAGGCACCATGTCGCGAACCGGCGCCACCTGCCCCTGCTGCAAAATGATTATGACGATGGAGGATATTCGATTAGAGAATCAGAGCAACCGTGTCGGAAGAACAATTACTTGTGTGGTCACTCAGGGACAGAAAGGAAAACAATACAGACTTCCAACAAGTGGCGAAGTGAATGCCGTCAGTAACATTGAAAAAGACCTCGAAAAGTTTTTCATCGGTGTTCCTCAAGGCCCGTTATCTGAAAAGATTCCGAGACAAGGGCAAGGCGCGAGTTACGGGTTCCCAATTATTGCGCATGGCATTAACGAATGGAGTCGAATTTTTTCTGAACGGCAGCAGGCAGCGCTTTGTTCTATTACCCGTGCTATTCAAAGTGCCCACTCGGCTTCAATTGAGAAATACACTGAATCCGTGTGGTCTAGCGCGTGTGTCGCGGCACTCGCTTGCTGTGTGAGCCGCCTAGCAGATTTTCAAAGTACTCTTGTAACGTGGACGCCCGGGGGTGAATTTCTTGGACATACGTTTGTACGCTATGCTCTGCCATTGGTGTGGGACTATGCCGAAGGAAATCCAACAGTTGATGGCAGTGGAAGTTTGCTAAGCGGGATTGAATGGGTTGCTAAAGTCTTTGAACACACTCTCACCGCAACAACCAATGCCGCGCCACCAACGGTCGTAAATGATTCTGCTTTACAAATCAATCTCGAAAAGACATTTGATGCAATCGTTACAGATCCTCCTTATTATGGTGCTATCCCCTATTCGGACCTAATGGACTTCTTCTATGTGTGGTTGCGGCGATCTGTTTGCATGGACGATCCTCAATTTAGTCGCGCATTTGAAACCGCTAATGGACCCAAGTGGAACGCGGACACCGAGGACGGGGAAATCATTGATGACCTAACTCGATTTGACGGAGATGCAGAAGCATCGCGCGCTGCCTATGAAATAGCAATGTTCTGTGCTTTCAAGAATTTTTATTCTGCGCTCACGCAAGAAGGGCGACTGATTGTTGTTTTTGCGAGTAAAGAACTAAATGCGTGGGAAGTTCTAGTTTCAGGACTCATTCGGGCTGGATTTGTTGTCGACGGTTCTTGGCCGATTCAAACCGAACGACAAGCAAGAACTCGGTCACTCGGTTCTGCAGCATTGGCGTCGTCTATCTGGCTTGTTTGCAAGAAACGCCCACCTGCTCCACCCGGCTGGGACCGCACCGTACTTGAAGAGATGCGGACGAATATCACGCAGCAACTCCACAACTTCTGGGACGCCGGCATTCGGGGACCCGACTTCGTGTGGGCGGCGACAGGTCCCGCACTGGAAGCCTTCAGCAAACACCCGGTCGTTAAGAAGGCGGACGCCCCGGACGAATTGATGAGCGTATCGGAGTTTCTGCGCGAGGTGCGGCGGATGGTCGTCGACTTCATCGTCGGTCAAGTCCTGACGCAGGATGGCGAGGAGGAAGTCATGACCGGGCTGGACGATGTGACGACGTACTACCTCCTACATCGTCACGACTTCAAAATGGCGGATGCCCCCGTCGGCGCCTGCATCCTTTACGCCCTGTCGTGCAACCTCTCGGACGCCGCGTTGGTCAACCAGCACGACCTGCTTAGCCACTCGGGCGTAGGGAGTGCGGATGAGGCGATTGAAGCGGACGACGCCGAAGAAGCCGGAAACGGAGGCGGCGCCAAGGTCAAACTCAAACCCTGGCAGCGGCGGGGGCGGCGCAACCTGGGTCTTGAAGCGCCGAACGGGCAACCGGTGCCGCTCATCGATCAGGTGCACAAGCTGATGCAGCTCTGGCGCGCCGGCGATCAGATCAAGGTGGACGATTACCTTAGCGACCGCGGGCTGCAGCGCAACACGCTTTTCAACCAGATTCTTCAGGCGCTCATCGAGTTGGCGGACGAGGCGTCGGAGGAGCGATCGATTCTTGAGGCGTTGAGCAACCATGTGGCGGCGCAGGGAAATATAGGCAAACCGCGAGAGACACAGTTACGGATTGAAACGACGTAGGGTAATTTAGCACGTAGGTTGGGTTGAGCGAGACATGAAAAATCACACGTGCGAGGGTTGAAAATCTTTATATACCGATTCCGATTCTAGTCACCGCAATTGTAGCGAAACCCAACATCCCATAACTACGAACAGCCGTATGGGGAGAACGTGGGATAAAACTTGCCGAGTTGTTTTTTTCTCCGTACGGCTATGCAATCTAATCGTTGCTATTTCGCGCAATAACATGGTATTATTAAAATTAAGGTAATTGTTTAGTTCAGTCCAGAACTTACGCGCCAACAGGAAATCGCGACCTGGAGATCGCTCCTACATTACGCTCATGGTGTAGGAACAGGGATTAAACTGCAGCACGACGAACCAACATTCCCAAAACAGATTGATAGACTAAACAGTTACAAATTGAGCAAGTGTTGTAGAATCAAGGCATAGTGCCCAACTTGGATAAGACTCATGAATAATAAGAATAAACCGGAAGTGCTAACCGCTCCTGCTAATATTCAAGAAAGCGCTATCGAATATAGCCCTCCTATCGACCCGGAAGAACTCGAAATGCTCAACGACCCAGAGTTTATGAAACGTTTCGAGAAAGCAAAAGCTGATATAGCTAACGGTACGTGTCGAAAGTGGGAAGATGTCAAACGTAAGGTATAGCGTTGAAACGGCTAGAGAATTCGATGAACAGAGTAGTCGTTTGGATGCCAAAATGTACCAACGACTGGATAATGCCATCCAAAAAATATCAGAATCGCCTTTCATTGGAAAGAAACTGCGAGAAAAGAGATTCCAAGGCTGTTATAGCTATCGGGTAGGGAGATATAGGTTGATTTATTAGATTGATGTGAAAAACAAAACCTGTTACCTAATGGACTTTGAACATCGAAAAAACGTATATAGATAGAAGTAATCCCCTTCAATCGCAGGTACCATGCCTGCTGGCACGTTCCGCTTCCACTAAACCCCCTCCCATGTCTGTAAATTCTAAAAAGTCATGAAATACGTAGTGCGATCCGAGATACGTTTTTGATTCGGAGGACGCTTCCGAAATATGATTTCACGTATCGCCCGGCTGGGGCTTGGATACACGGGGTTTTGATGTTTCTATAAACCTGAAGGTCTCTATCGCACGGGACTTTCTATCGCCTTCGCTAATCACTCAGTTGATCGTTATTCACTCGCTTGATCCCCGCTGGGGCTTCTGGTTCAGACAACTGCCAAAACCTAAACAAACCTCCAAGAAAAAATCCTTAACCGAACGAGGATAACACGAAGATGAAATCGACATGGAAACCGTGGCACGAGGTCGTCCAACTGCGCGACGATCTTAGAACCGGCGAACTTTCCCTAGCGGTGTTTGCCGCCGACCTGTACGACGTGGTGATGCAAAAGGGTAAGCGCTCGGTTTACGAGAATCCCGCCGAGTTCTTCATCCTCACTTATCCCACGTACAACCTGCGCGAACTGGTCAAGGATGTCGCCCTGCGGTTGGCGCGACAGAGCAACAAGGCGTACCGCACACTCTCCGTCAACTACGGCGGGGGCAAGACGCACACGCTCATCACGCTCAAGCATCTGGTAGAAGACCCCGCCGCGCTGCCGAAACTGCCCGCAATCGAGGAGTTTGAAGCGCACATCGGACAAAAGCCCCCATCCGCTCGGTGCGCCGCGCTCTGTTTCGACAAGATTGATCTGGAAAAGGGCGTGGAAACACTCGGTCCCGACGGATCTGTTCGGATACTCAAGCGCCCGTGGAGCATCCTCGCCTATCAGATTGCCGGAGAGGAGGGGCTGCGGCAGCTTCACGCCGAGGGCAAAAATCTGGAGCGCGACACGCCGCCGGCAGAACCCATATTGTCAGAACTGCTGTCAAAACCGCAACGGGACAATCTCGCAACGCTGGTGCTCCTCGACGAGGTACTGATGTACCTGCGCGACATGGTCGAAAGCGACCGGAGTTGGCGAGGACGTCTCATCAGTTTCTTCCAGCACCTCACGAACTCAGTGGTTAAGGTGGACCGCTGCGCCATGGTGGCGTCGTTGCGCGCCTCGGATCCAAGGAAGCACGACAGCCTCGGAACCGAACTTCTCGCCGACGTGTCCGATGTCTTTGGCAGACAGATGGAGGAGGACGCCAGCCCGGTAAGCAAAGAGGACGTGGCGGAGGTGCTCCGCCGTCGTTTCTTCAAACCGGAATCCATGCAAGAGGACGCATTCCGACCACAAGTCACGTCGATTGTGCGTGGCATCGCGGCGCTTGACGAGGGGACAAAGAAGGGGCAAAAGGCGGAGGAGAAGCGATATCTCGACAGTTACCCCTTCCACCCGGCACTCACTGAAACCCTCTATACCCGCTGGACACAAGTTGAGAGATTTCAGCGCACCCGGGGCATCTTACGCACGTTTGCCATTGCCCTGCGCGACGCGGAGAAGTGGGACACGGCGCCTTTGGTTGGGCCCAACGTCTTCCTCGCCGAGCCGGGAAAGAGCGATCTTACGGAAGCCGCGAGCGAACTCGCTTCCTTCGCCAGCGTAGACGGGGGATCGGGGCAACCTCAAGAGTGGCGGCCAATTCTTGAAGGCGAACTGGGTAAGGCGGTTGCCATCCAGTCCGACGCCACCGGTCTGAGCGGCAGAGAGATGGAACAAGCGGTTATGTCGGTATTCCTTAGCTCGCAGCCAATCGGTCAAAAGGCGTTGACGCCGGAACTGATGGTGCTGATCGGCGCGGCAAATCCGGATAAGATTGAGCTGGAAAAAGCGCTTCGCCGCTGGGCAGAGTTATCTTGGTTTCTGGACGAGCAAGAAATCGCTTCGGGAGAATCCGATGCCAATGGCGCCACGACGTTGCCCAAGGCGTGGCGGCTGGGCAATCGTCCCAACCTACGCCAGATGCATCACGCCGCCTGTACCTCGCGTGTGCCTCCCGAACTCGTGGACGCAAAGGTGATTGCGGCTATCGAGAAACAGAAGACTCTCACTTTGGGCGCCTCTGCCGCGGGCGCCAAGGTACACACGCTGCCGGATCGACCGCGCGACATCGCAGACGACGGCGATTTCCACTACGCCGTGCTTGCTCCGAGTGCGGTCTCGGAATCCGGCAAGCCGAGCGCCGAAGCCAAGCGATTCATCAACGAAACCACGGCGCCCGACCGTCCACGCGCCAATCGCAATGCGGTTGTCCTCGCCATCCCCTCCAGGGATGGGCTTGAGGTGGTGCGCAACCGCGTCCGCGAGTACCTCGGTTGGGAGGAAGTCCGAAATCAACTCAAAGATCAGCCCATAGATCCCATCCGCTCAGAGATGCTGCTCAGAGAGACGGACACGGCGCGAAAGCGCATTCCGGATGCCGTCAAGCAAGCTTATTCCATCGTGGTGACGGTCAACGAGAGCAACGAGGTTCACGCCTTCAAAGTGGTGGTGACCGACGAACCCCTGTTCACGACCATCAAAGCCGACACGCGATCCCGTATCCAAGAGACCGCCATCAGCGCGGAGGCGATGCTGCCCGGCGGTCCATACGACCTGTGGCGCGAAGGCGAACGGTCCCGTCGCGTCAGGGATTTGGTGGGCGCCTTCGCCCAATCCCCGAGACTGCCAAAGATGCTGCGGACGAAAGGGATTATGGATACGGTGGTCGGCGGCGTCCAACAGGGGATTTGGGTGGCGCAAGTCACGCGACCGGATAGGACAATGAGGAGCTTCTGGCGCACGGCGATTGACGAATCCGCGCTCAAGGAACCGAGCCTAGAGGTCGAGCTGCCCGAGTTTGCAACACTGAGCGAACTGTCGTCAAAACTTCTGAAGCATCAGGCATTGCCGGGGCTTTGGTCGTCCGAAGAGATTACCGTTCAGGATCTGTATGACTACTTTGCGGGGGACCGTGTCGTGGGCATACCAAAGGAGGGGTACGAAGAGCCTCTCACCATCCCCAAATGCGAACCGGCGGATGTTGATGCCGCGGTGTCCCAAGCCGTCGAACAGGGGACAGTGTGGTTGACCAGCGGGCCGGCATCAATCCTGAATGAACCCGTGCCCCCCGGCGTGCTTAGTGCTTCGGCGTCGTTGCGGCCGCCGCCTGCCCCGATTCCCGTTCAGGAGTTGATGGACGCCGCAATCCCCGAGGCGTGGCAGGATGGCAAAACGAGTGCGCTGGCGCTTGCCTCCGCACTCTCGAACAAGAGAGGAGTAACACTGCCTTGGTACACGGTGAAGTCGGCGATTGACGGCGCTATTCAGGCGAACTGGCTCGCGGTGAGTAAAGATGGCACACCTTGGTCTGGCGACCAAGCTAGCGCCCAGCACGTCGTGCTTGAAATCCCGCGGAAGATTCACGTCCCCGACCCGCCTCCGTATCGGTCGGGCGTCCTTGTTGCCGAGGCGGGTTTGGAAGCCCACGGCATCCAGGATTTGGCGGATCAGATTCCGGATATCACCGCCGCGGCGGTTGGGGAGGAACTTAAATTTAAAATTCGTGTTGAGTTCGGCGGCGAAACCCCGCCCGATCCGGAGGCGGTGGAAAAGATTAACGAGCTCCTCGCCGAGGTGGATGATACGTTGAGGCTTAAGTGAAGGGGGTTGTAGGGTGGAATGAATTGAGTGAATGACGAATCGAATTCTCTATCGCCCTCGTTATCCATTCCGTCGATCCCAATCCGAGGCACTCAAGGGCTGATGCAGGGATTTCATCTAATAGCAAAACCAATAATTATTTGTACACTGCGGTAGGTTCGGTTTCCTAACCGAACCGGAATTTATCCAGTCTCGTAGGTGCGGTTAGAAACCGCACCTACCGTGTGCGTTTGTACAAATTCGACCTAACCTAGTGGAGGAGGCAGCACATAAGAGCGGGTGGCGCAAATATGGATTAAATTGAATGACCGTAGATTTATGGCACCGTTTCACTCTACGGTATAAGAAGTACCTTCCCCTTCGTTTGTCTTCCTTCAATATAACGATGAGCGGCAGCGGCGTCCCCCAGCGCGAAGGTTGTATCAATCCGCACATTCAGCTCCCCAGACGACATCCACCTAAAAAGATTGCCCGACCGTTGCAACAGTTCCTCCCGATCGTCGGCGTAATGTGTCAGACTAGGACGTGTTAGAAAAAGCGACCCTTTCTGGTTCAAAACTTGGGGATTGAATTCAGACACAGGTCCACTAGACTGACCGTAGAGCACCATATAGCCTCGGGGTTTCAGACAATTGAGACCTTTCTCGAAAGTGGTCTTGGCAACCGAGTCATAAACGACATTCACGCCCTGATTATCAGTCAATCGGTGGGTTTCCTCCTCAAAGTCGGTTTGCGTATACAGAATGATTTCATCGGCGCCGGCCTGTTTAGCTAGGGCGGCTTTCTCGTCCGTAGAAACGGTACCAATAACTCGTGCGCCTGCACGTTTTGCCATCTGGGTTAGGAGTAAGCCGACACCACCGGCTGCGGCATGAACTAGAGCAGTATCCGTGGGTCCGAGCGGATAGGTGGTGAAGGCTAGATAATGGGCGGTCATTCCCTGCAACATCACCGCCGCTGCACCCTGAGTGCTAACTTCGTCTGGCATCGGGACCAACTTTCCCGCAGGTACAACCGTGTATTCGGCATAAGAGCCCTGATGCGTAGCATACGCGACACGATCTCCTACCTTGAGTTCACCCGTCCCCGAACCAACTGCGTCTACGACTCCGGCTGCTTCCATTCCAGGCGTTACCGGTAGCCCCCCAGGATATAACCCTTTGCGATGATAACAATCAATGAAGTTCAGCCCGATGGATTCGATTCGGACGCGGGCTTCCCCAGAACTCGGATCGGGTACTGGCGCGTCTTCATATTGTAGGGCTTCTGGCCCTCCAAACTCATGGACTCGTACTATCTTCATGTATTTGCTCTCCTTCATTCATTGGCAGCCGTTGCTTCGGCTAAGAGTCATTATAAATCAATAAATGCAGTTTGACAGAATCGAACGATTTGAGAATGCCCCTCGCAGCCAATTGCGTTGAAGTTCAAATCTCCACCTTCGGACTCTTTTGGATGGCTTTTATGGCTTCAGTCGTGCCCATCTTTTTTAATGCTTGTACGACATTAAAACGGACTTTTGCGTCTTGGTCGGTCTTCAAGAGTTTTATGAGCGCGGCAACTGTCGACCGCGAAGGTGTGCCCATTTCGCCCAATGCCCAAGCAGCATTCATCCGAACCCGTGCTGCGTTATCTGCTAACGCATTTAACAGAGCCGGAATAGTCCCTTGTGTTACTTCACCAAATTGTCCCAAAACACTTGCCGCTTTAGATCGCAGTTGATCAGTATCGCTTTTCAATATCTCAACTAATCTGGTTGTTATAGTTGCATTAGGGACGCCTATTTGGCCGAGGGCATCAACGGCGCGCGTGCGTGTCGCTTCATCTTCGATCAAAAGCCGGTCCGCCAAGACGCTGGTGACTTGCGGTGCTTCGCTCTTTAGCATGGAGCGATTTTCTACCGCGCTGCGCCAACGCTTTTTTTCGAGGTAATCCCCAATCTGCGCTCGCTTCCAAGTAGATGGCCTGACCTCGTGCGCTTCAATCGCCTGTCCGTGGCACAATTCAAAGACAAAGTGTTGAATCTCAGATTTCTCTTGAGTGTAAATATATTTTCCGATGACAACACCGTTCCAAGCTTGAATCCAGTGTTGAAACCGCTGTCGTAGCCATTGATAGCCCCATCTATAATGTCTGATGAACAAAAAGAGGAGTGCACATATAGTGATGACAGCAAGCACTTCAGTCACAACTGCAGGAACTTTCATACCCGCATATCCTCAATTGGCACAGATCGAAATCAAGTTCGACGGCAAGTGTTTGCCTCTTCCTCTCCAGAGGAACGCTGCATCTATAACAGAAGGTTGAACCGCTCTACCGCCCCAGAAGGGCGAAACATCCATAGCCAAGGGGAATGTTGTCCGAGCTTTGTGGTTCATAACGCCCACTACAACCGCTGGAAGGCGTTCATCACTCCTGATGCCAATCTGTCGATATGGCTATCGTCCATTGGCAGTGAGATGTTCCCACCTTCTCTCCAGTGAATCCCCTGATTGAGAAGTGCAAAAAACAGCCAATTGTGCATCAACCCATCATTTTGTGCAGCTTCACGATAGTTGGACGGCGCCTGCGACATGAAGTGCACCTTAAACAGCGACCCTACTGTTGAGACTTGTGATTCGACGCCAACTTCATCAAACACTGCTTTCAATTCCTTTGCCAACCGTCGGGTTAATCCTGCAATCTTGGCATACGCGTCCGGTGTCATGGTTCGCAGCGTAGTCAATCCTGCCACCATGGCTAGTGGATTGGCATTGAAAGTTCCTGCGTGATGAATCTTTGGTCCCGTAGTTGTTGGATCGTATAGCGCTAGTATATCCGCACGTCCTCCGAAGGCTGCCCCCGGTACGCCGCCAGCGATGACTTTGGCGAGGCATGTCAGATCGGGTCGAATGTTATATGTTTCCTGTGCTCCCCCGCGGGCCGATCTAAAGCTGATGATTTCGTCAAAAATGAGCAGCACTTCCGCCCGCTTGGTAATCTCCCGTAACTTGGATAGGAAACCGTCTTCGGGGAGGGTGAAACCTGCGCCAGTCGACAATGGATCAATTATAACGGCAGCGAGCTGATCAGCATTCTCATTGATAATCTGCTCACAAGTCTCCGCGTCGTTAAATGGCAACACTACGACCCCGTCGGCCGTGGACTTCGTGAGTCCGGCTGAAGACAGGACTGAATTCGGACGCTCCGCCGGCCCAAGCTCATCGCCCAATGGTGGACTGTAGCTGACTAATGCAAATTCACTTGTGCCGTGGTAAGCACCTTCAAACTTAGCTATCTTGGGCTTGCCGGTAAATCCCTTCGCCGATCTGATAGCGTTCATTACGGCTTCCGTGCCCGAGCTGCAGAATCGCACACGTTCGAGGGATGGTATCCGCTCCATCAGCAGTTCAGCCATCTCAATCTCAATCGCTGTTGGCCGTGAAAAGGCGGTACCCTTTGCGACCTGCTCTTGAAGTACGCTGACCACTTCGGGATGGGCGTGCCCCAAAATGAGTGCCGTCGCTTGATTGACAAAATCCAACAGGTAATGACCGTCCAAGTCAATTAAATGGACGCCCGTACCATGGCTGATATAGGGTGGAAAGGGGTGGAAATACAGCCCGGAACGGGAGTTACTTCCCGGCAATGACTGTTTCGCCCGCTCACACATCGCCTGCGACCGTGGGTTGTTTGCCACGTATTCAGCAACTAGGCTATTCAGCGACTTCTCCAATCTTTCTCTCACTATCTTGCCTCCTGATATTCTTCTGAGTTAAGAATTATTCAATTCCTATTGAATGTGTTTCGTGAACCAGTCAGCGAATCTCGCAAACCCCTCTTCCAGAAGCCGTACTTTGAATTCTCAAGGTCTTCTATTGCTAGATATTACTCCGAATTGACTTGGCTTTCAAGCGCAAAATCACAGCTTTCTCAACCAGTATGAATAATGTGGTTGTCGTGTCCGCTGAAGTGCTGTATCACGTTTCCCTCATTATCAAACAGATTGAATCGTCGTTCTCAATTTCTTTATAAATCGCTTTTTCAAGAATCTTAAATCCTTTTGGAACCAATTTCTGAATTCCTTCGATTGAGTAATAGACGAATCTCAAGCCTTCAATTTCTTCTTCACCGTCTCCATGCCACAGAGAATGTAAGGCAACTCCATTTTTTTCGAGAATTTCAAGTTGCCGCTGAAGGGATTTCTCCATGTCTCTTGTCGTCAAATGGTGAAGCACCTTGTTTGAGTATACACATTGAAATCTACGATTTGTATTTAGCGTAACTGCATCCAGATTCAGCAAATCTGCGCCTTTGTGGGTTTTCCTGTATGAATTCAAGAAAACATCGGAGGAATCCGAGCCGGTAACGACGTATTTTTCCCTCAGAATATCCAAATCTTTTCCTGGCCCCATCCCAATTTCCAGAACGGTCGACCCATCAGGCAAAAACCTCCATAATCTATCTATTAGGGCTTTACCATCATAGCCGTCAGCCATTTGGATATATTCTTGGACATTTTCTTCGCGGTCGTAATAACCCACGGTTACCTCCTTGGAGACAGATTTATGCGCTTGAAGTTAAGAACACTGCGTGCGGGACGAAACTGAAAATTTGCCAAAGTTCATCTCAACACCGATTCGGAGAGTATCATTGGAAATACAAGGTACTAATACCATTTCGCTTGAATAATGGTGCATATGATGTCTGAATTATATCGTTCACTTTCTCCGTAGGCGGGGCATCTTGCCCCGCCGACTGTGTGCGGAGACAAGGCTTCTTACTCCGCTCCACGCAAGTTTCTTTACTTGATCTACGTAATCAATGCACTTGCATTTTAGAGAAATGGCATAACCTGTCCTATCAGCGGTCATGCACCGGCTGTTCTACCGTTCTTCAGCACCCCCTCCCAATTGCGGGAATGACCGTGTCGGCGATGCTGATCAATTAATCGAAGATTGCAAATCCGGGCGCGCCAGCTTCGCGAGCAAGGTGAATCTGCCCAACAGCCCGGTCGGGCCGAGGTTGCACCGATTCCCGGGTAGATGGAAATAGATCTCGGCGTCAATTCAAGCTGGTGTTTAACGAGTTCCGAAAAACGGCGATCGCCAGTCGTGTAATCCATCGAGCATATGACTCATGAATATGCCGTTGTTTTCTGCGAACAGCGCTGCATACCGGTGGCTTTATCTTGGTCATCTAACGATCAGGGAGGAATCAATCGGGGAGGCCCTCCAAGCTGACAAGCGGATGCCGATAATCGTACTTCAGCCAACGGGGCGCCCTTCCGTGTTGAAGGCAGTCTTGTTGAAGACAATTCGTCGTGCACCTTCCTCTTTGAGAGGGGTTGACGCATGATGCCAGCCGTTCCGACTCCGAAACTAATCTGCTCTTGTGCACCCACCTGGGAATCTGCTCCCCGCGCGAGCACGGGAACAGAGATTAGCATGGAGAAGAAAAGACATATACCGTGTTGTCTTGGAATGGCTGCACAATAGGGCGGATATGACTGATTTTGCAGTGTGGGTTGTGTTAGTATTTTCAAGAAGCGACAGGGCTGGCGGGCGGGGAATCAGCCACCATTAAATATTCCAGTACGTATTTTAAGGAGATGGGTCAAGCTAGAAACACCTCACTTATCTTTTTTACTTTTCTTCCGCGTCAGTGGCACAAACCGAACCGGCATAACCTGTTTTGTAGTGACTGTTCCGTCTAGCGCTTTTTCGACAATCAATAGATTCTGCACCTGGAACCGTCCACCAACTGGAATTCCCATCCGCCCCCCAGGTTTGAGTTGGTTCACGAGTGGTGGAGGAATGTGATCTGCGGCTGCCGTGACGATGATAGCATCGAAAGGCGCGTGTTCCTCCCAGCCAAAATAACCGTCCCCAATTCTCACGGTGATGTTCTGGTAGTTGAGCCGCTTAAGACGAGTTGTCACCTGTTCGCCGAGTTCTTTGATAATCTCCATGCTATAGACATCGTCAACGATTTCCGCAAGCACGGCAGCTTGGTATCCGGATCCTGTGCCAATCTCAAGCACTTTGTGCTCTTTTTTGACATTGAGCATCTCGGTCATGAACCCAACAATGTACGGCTGTGAAATAGTCTGATCATACCCGATTGGCAGTGGCGAATCAGCATAAGCGCGGGATTTATGCCTTTTAGGTACGAATTCGTGACGCGGTACTCGGCGCATGGCCTCCAGCACAATCTCGTCTCGCACACCGATGCGACCATCCTTCACGCCACGCCAGTCGATCTGCCTTGCAACCATTCGTTCACGTTGGTTCTGGTAAGGATCTGCCTTCGAATTACTCGTGCGGGACTGAGGAATGTTAGCCAAGAGTAGACCGACGGCAGACAATATTGTAAGTATAGCAATTCTGGTTTTCATCATTGTATGACTCCCTCAGTCGTTGATGGCGTTGTGGGTAGCGTCAAAGTTGCTACTCATTGACTCCACCCTCGATTTTTACGGTGGTTACCGGACTACTTGACACATACTGGTCAATTCCCCTTGCAAGTGCCTCAGCAATGTTACGTTGATACGCTTTTTTCGTCAGTTTTTTCGCTTCTGCTAGATGAGACAAGAAACCAATCTCAACCAGAACGGCTGGGACCTTCGTGCCAATTAACACCACAAACGGGGCATGCTTGACTCCACGATCTATTGCCTTTGTCGAGTTGACTAATTCGGCCTGAACACACTGGGCGAGGCGACGACTTTCCACACTCTTGCTCTCTCTGAGGATCCTCGCCACAAGTTTATCCAGCTCTTTGATACCATACCCCGCGCCACTATTTTCGCGGGCAGCCGTGCGTTGCGCTGTCTCATCAGACGCTAGGGCAAGGTAGTAGGTCTCAACACCCGACGCACCGGTATGGGCGGCGGCGTTCGCGTGAACGCTAATGAACAGGTCCGCACCTTGCACTGTAGCCATTCGGGTGCGCTCTTGGAGAGGAAGATAGATGTCGCTCTCGCGCGTCAGCCACACATTGTAACCTCGACTCACTAGCAGATCACGCAGCATGATTGACAACTCTAAGACAACACTCTTCTCCTGGATCGAACGACTGCTTATTGCGCCCGGATCTTTTCCGCCATGACCTGGATCAATAACAACCGTCTTGACCCCGAGGCCAAGCTGCCTTGGCAATGAAAGATTAATGCCGGGCTTGGCAACTGAATTCGCCGTGTGGAGCTTCTTTGGTAATCTGGGCCCCTCATGCTTCTGCGATTGAGCTGTTCGTTTTTCACTCTTCGGCAGGGATGTTCTAGGATTAATTTTGACCGATGGGAGGCTAGTATTTTCGACCTCCTCGGTGAGTACCATTTGTGGCACCGACTGTCCCACATGCCCATCCTCTTTGCTATCAGTTTCAGGAGAGGTCGCCGAGGTTTTGACGGGCTTAGCCAGCGATTCTGCGGTCGGTGGGGGACCGAGCGAGCGCCGTTCAGATGACATGTCAAGCCTAGGCGAACTGGTGCCAGTCGTCTCTATCCCGCTCCCGTCGAATGATGCGATCCCGGATTGAAGATTTTTAATGCGTTCTTCTGCCCGGGCGCCAAGCTGTAGATCCCTACTTCGCTCGGCGAGGGACTCGAACATTGAGATCGCGACTGCCAGATTATTCTGTTTTTCGTAGATTTGGGCTAGGTTAAATTGTGCGAGTTCCGACATGGGATGGTTAAAATAAGCGTTGATGACTTTCTGATAGCGTATCGCCGCAAGGTCGTCGGCACCGATCTGAACGCAGCAGTCTCCTAACCAATAATGCGCGTCGGCGACTAGAGGTGAATCGGGATAATTTTTCAGAAGTTTTTCCAGCGCACCTATTGCATTTAGAATGGGTTCTGTATCCGTATCTTTCGATAGCCAAATCCAACATGAACCGATGGCGTATTGAGCATCATCCGCCCACTCGCCGTCAGGGTCGGCGGCAACAATTGCCTCGAATTCTTCAATGAGTGACCTCCATTCATCCTCCGATTCGTCAACCTTGCTGTCCGTAAGTTGATGATGACGGTTTGAAGCGCTGTTGTACATTGCCGGCGTAAAATCGGCAGATCGAAAGCATGAGGACAATGGTATAACAAAGGAAAAAAGGATAAATACGCCTGTCTTTTTCATAATCGTAACTGCATTATCCTAGGTCAAGCCTGGATCTGGCGACCTTGACAAACTAGAAGACCTTTGATAAAATCAACGCGCGGGTGGTGATGCGCGAAGTAGGAGCCGATTTATTTGAGACTCGCCGCAAAGGAATGAGTAGCTATCCTCGGTTCCCAAAACACAGGATTGCAAGCGGTTTTATGATTTTAAGATAAGCGGCTTCCCGTTTGTCTCAGTGTTTCATCAAGAGTCTCCCCCACCTGAACGTGGCGCGCTAGGTGGCGAATGGAGGGCAAATGCTGATTACATTACATTTAATGTTAATACTAGTAGTCCAACTCGTCTTCGCAGTTGCCATGTCAATCTGCGTTCTCAAGGTGTTTGAGCAGCCAATTTCCGCCATCTTTGGGCGCATCATTAAGGACGAGATAAATAGTGCGTTCATAAAGTATGTGAAATTGGCACGTATGTAGTAGCTATTGCACGCGGCGTCAGTCCCCCGCTTGAAGGACAAGGACATAGGCTCGCGGAAACCTTGAGTGAACTTTCCACCGATTCGCAGGATTCAAATTTCAATAGAAAACTAATGGATGAATTGTATAACGAACTCTGGTTTATGGAGATATATGGAATCATCATTAGAACCATTATTGTTACACTTCAGGCAATTGTGCACGTATATCTTTTGCTATTTGGATTAGTCTTGATTGCATACCTCATAGCTAGGGTATTAGAGCTAATGGAAGCTAAACAGAAGTAAAATCGCCTCAAGAGTTTGTCTGAAAACTGGGCAAAAAACTATCCTTCGATATTTTTGGGCTATAGTCATCCGATATAGACACCGTCTATCCTCAAAATGGCATTTTACGGAGGCCGACTTTGATTTTTCAAACTGCCTCTAACCCCCCGCGCGTCTAGCTGCTAGAGTGCAATTCAGTCGTTTTAATTTCATATCCTAAAATGCGCTGCGTCATATTTTGTCGTCTATGAACTCCGCCAACGAAACAATGGGGTACAGAGAGATTATTCAACGTGTCCCCAAAATTTATTGTCAGCTAGTTGCCAAGAGGATCGGATTGCCTAGCCAGTTATCCGTCCAGAGCCTCAGAGAAAAAATTCCTGAAAGAGTTCTTAACTTCGTTTGGCTGAAAGATGCCGTCGCTCGCCTTAACCCTCACGAACGCTCTGTCTTAATCACACTCACATTCTTGTCCGGTTCACATGGGGTGACATTCGATCTCTTTAACCGAAAACTCAAACAACTCAGTCGCGGTTGGTCGTATACTGCCGATCAGATACGACAGGTCTTAAACGAGTCAGGACTAATCTTTGTGGTATCGACAGGCCATCTCCGATACGCCTATATGATTCCAGAAGATCTTCGATCTTTGTTGTTAGAAGTCTTTTCAGACGAGATAAATGCTGCGCTTGCTTCTCCGGATGCGGCGCCAAAAACTATTCGTAGCGATGGATTCGCACTGATTCAGGACACATTTACATTCCTATCAACTGCTGAGAGGGACGGGATCCGGCTTACACAACGTTTCACTGTTCAGAAACACGCTCAGAAACGCCTCCTCAACGCCTTTGAAGTTACCGAAGATACGACAAAGATTTACGATCGGATTAACCCACCTGATGGGATTACAGATCGTCTGCATTTTATCCACCACTTCTGCCAACACTACCAACTCGTTAACTTGGACGAATCTAACAACCTGCGGTGCTCGCCACTGGGGCATGAATGGATCCAGAAACCCGATGCCGAAAAACTTTCAACTGTCTATGCCTACTGGCTTGAATATGATGTGTTTCCCAGTCGTCCGCTTACAATAGCGCTCTCCCTCTTGCGGATTCTCGCCACAAACCGGTGGGTCAAACTCTCATCAATTCTAGAGCAGGTGCGAAAGTTCTCTGTGGAGGAGTCTTGGGAACAGACGCTATACTCACACCTTGAACGCGCATTTATCAATTATCTAACTTACATGGGATGTTTGAACTTTGCCGCGTCGAGGGATGATACGGTCTTCCAGCTTACGGAGACTGGAAAGCGTCTTCTATCGGGACAGTCGATTGAGGACTATGAACGGGAGTCATCCTTTGTTATCCAACCCAATTACGAGATCCTAGCGTCGATCAACCTTTCCCCCGAAATCCGTTGGAAGCTCAATCTCGTCGCAGAAATACACCGAGCGAGTCAGGTTATCACCTACAAACTATCGCCCCAATCAATCTACAATAGCCTGCGCGCAGGTATGTTGGTAGCCGAAATTCTCGAATTTTTGGAGACCTATTCCAAGACGGATATTCCGCAGAACGTCAAGCTCTCGATTCAAGAGTGGGCAGCGCGGTACGGACAGGTCTATTTTATGGATGTGATGCTACTTCGCTGCAAAAACGATCGTCTTGCTCAAGAACTGAAGTCTAGCAAGCAGTTTGCAAAGCACATCCTTGGTGAAATCTCTCCTACTGACCTTATCATCTCAAGGGAAACAGTTGAGGGATTAAAGCGGCTTCTTGAGAAGCAGAACTTCATGCCGCTAGCGGAGATTGTTACCCTTGAGGGCAAACCCGTCGCCGCGCCCAAAACCTGAAGCTCATATTTCAAGACGGCTGTTTGCTCTGATTTGTTTCAAAAATGCGGAGGGTTGGTCCTAGCTTTCGCTTACGTTCCCGGGCTTCGGAGTTTCTTCGAAAGGTTGTGACAGTGCGAGAAAACTAGTGAGAGTATTCGTGTAAGGATAGACAAAGCCATCCGCTGAAGGACAGAGCATTTCCAGATGTCTGTCAAAGCAAACTACAATTGAATCCAATTTGCTATCTTTTTTGCCATTAGCAAAATTTGCACCCAAATCTATCTATAGGAAAACACTCTCATTTTACCAAACGAGCCCAAACTTCACAAGTACATCCGAGCCAATTGTAGGGTGGCCACCGCACACTATTTCTCAGTTATCTGTGCCCTGTCTGGGTGCTACAAGCCGCCTTCCATATTGATTCTCAATGCATATTCATCCACAAGAACCCCATAAGCTGCACGCTATGTTCAATTCTATCCTGCGTGTCTACGGTTGCCTTGTTTTCGCCGCAATGTCCATCTTTGCATCCCATGCGCAGATTAACGACACCGCTACATTGTCGTCCGAGTCTCCCGAGGCAATTACTACGACAACCCCAGACCCTTTAGACATAGACTTCTCTATCGCGGCTGAACAGCGACTTAACTTCGATAATATATACACGATTAATCTAGAACTACCGCTCGCTGGAAGTGTAGAGGTGAATGCCGTCGATGGCGACGAAATAATCGTCAGACTTGAGAAGCGCGGGCGTGGGTCAGACGAAAACAGTGTGAAGGAATACCTTGAAGCCGTAGAATTGTCGGCCTCAAAGGCGGGTGATGTTCTTACGCTTGCGCCGAGATTACCCGCGGCTTCCGACTCAAAAGCTGAGCTGACGCGACTAGACTGCTTCGTCGAAACGCCGTCAGATGTTTCCCTAAAGATTAGAACACAAAACGGGGATATTCGGGTCAACCGAATTCGTGGCGATATCGAACTAGAGGCAGCAATCGGAGAAATTCGCCTGAATGAAACAATGGGTAGCTATCAAGTCTATTCCGGCGAGGGAGACATTCACTGTGAAATACTTCTGACCAATCGAATAAACCAGTTTGAAACCGCGTTAGGTGCAATAAATCTTGGCGTATTGGATGAGATCGCCACACCGACCAATCTAACGGCGATGGGCGGTGGAATTACGCTGCGACTACCGAAATCGTTTCAAGCAGAGGTAGAAATTCAAACCAAGAGCCAAGATCCGCGCGCAGTATCCATAAATATCCCGGTTGAGGTCGAAAGCTCATTCGAGGGGGACTCACTGTACGGTTGGATTAATGGAGGCGGACCACTCTTCCAGTTGAATGCGGACGACAAAATCGCAATCCTCCCGCTTGAAGCTACGTCTGTCGACGATGAAACCGCCGTTGAGCCCGCCAGATCTCAGAACGAAGTAAACAGAGCACAACCAGTGCCTAAAGCGCTGCAACCGCCAGTAATTGATGGTAATCTGTTTGAAAAAGCTTGGTCAAAGGCGATTGCGTTACACCCCTTCTACAAAGCGGATGGCGCAGCAGAACCTGACGAGCCAACACAGGCATTTCTGATGTGGGATGAACAGCACCTTTACATTGGAATCAGGGCTTATAGTGATGAGATGGGACGACTCCATATCTCACAGACGGAGACAGGTTCGGCAGTATTGATGGACGACTCGATAGAGATTCTAGTCGATCCTAATCCAGAAACAAAGTTGTACTATCACCTAGTCGTCAATCCGATCGGCACCATATTCAGCCAGATTGTCAAGTCGGACTATCCGCCGGATTATCGGTTTGCGCCGACAGTTAGGAAACACGTGGAGAATTCTAAACGCGAATTAGAGGCGAAGATTGTGCGACATTCACAAGTAAATCCGAACCAAAACCGCATCGGAGACGCTTCAAATCCCAACGCTGCTCAAGCCAAGATCAAAACCCAGATTACTTCTCGCTACTGGAGCATTGAGATTGCTTTAATGCGCGATCTCCTTGAACCCGAATCAGCGGGTGATTGGCGATTAAACCTGCAGCGCAAGGCTCAGAAGAACGGCGAATTCAGTTATTGGATGCCAACCTACGACACAGAGACGCCGTGGTGGCCTCATAACAGAGATCAAATGGGGAGGCTTCAATTCGCGTCAGTCGGCGAAGAATCGGCGTTGTTCGAGATTGAGGACGAACTAGAGATTGGGAAAATCGAAATCAAAGGAAACAGCGGAATTTCAACGGGGGAGATCGTTCGGCACATCCCGTTTCAAATTGGGGAAGTTATCACCCCTGGTCAGTTGTCGTGGCTCGTTGGTGAACTTGAGGAGCACCCGTGGCTTCGGAGGGCTCGATTGGAGACCGTGCCGCTTGACGCGGCTAACGGTGAGTCGGACGTAAATCCTCCCGAGACGGATGCCGACGCTTCAACCGAACTGGCTCAGCCTGCGACTGAAGTTGATTCAACGATGAACGGGCGCAATACAGACTCCCCTCTCAGACTTGCGCTGCGCATCCATGTCACGGAATTCCCAGCCCCCGTACATGAGAAATTTGACCTCAAGGGAAACAAGCATTTTCAATCGGCAATGCTGCGAAAGTGGTTCGGATTATACCGAGGGCGCATGCCCATTGAGGACCTGAATGTGAAATCTCAACTCATCACGGAACTTTACAGGAATCACGGCTACGAGCTAGCGAGGACCGACGAGCCGTTTACTCCACGCGGATTGGAGCTTGTCATTGATGAAGGGAACTTGGACGAAATCCGCTTTACCGGGAATAAGCGGATCAAGCACTACGAATTGGCTCAAGTGTTAGGATTGCGAGCGGGCGATGTCCATAATAGATTGCAAACCCAGTCGCAAATAAGTCTCATGCGTGGAGAACTCACGAAACGCAATCCAATCTTCAAGGATGTTCGAGGTTGGCAGACGCGGCGAGAAGGAGGAAAAAACCTGCTAATCATTGATGTAGCAGAACATTTACCTGTTCGAATTCGTGTTTTGCCACGTTTAGGTTTCAATCGCGTGCACGGCGTAATCTTAGGAGGTAGCGGCGAAGTTTCCACTGAGGAATATGGAAAGGGGCGAATCTTTGCTGGCGCGAACATTGGGCTTTCCAGTTTGATTGGGAATTATCAGTTCGGTGCAGAAAAACCGTGGTTTGACACCCGTGAATTGCGTATCGGAGGAATTTGGTACAAACTGACTGGCGTTGTCCATACCGCGTCAACATACGTGGGAGAAGGATCTTTGTCATCTGCCATCTTTGGAGAGTCGTTTCTTGATTTCTATCAGCGCCAAGGCTATCAAACTTGGTTGGCCCAGAAACTGACCTCGTCTACGGAAATTGCACTCAGTTTCACCAACGAACAGCACGAGAATCTCTTTACCTCAACAGACTGGAGCCTGATTTCGCGAGACCATCCTAAGCGGGGCAATTCCCGCATTGACGAGGGAGCAGCGCGCACGGTCGAGTTTTCTTGGCACTTCGACACTCGAGATTACAAGTACCACATCAAGCAATCCTTTAGGTCAATACCTTGGCCAAGCGAGCACACGACACGGGGTTGGCGCAGTTTCATTTCCGTTGAGCATTCAAGCGACCGACTCAATAGTGACTTCGATTTTACCTTGTATCGTTTTGAGGTAGCAAGATACAACCGTTTGCTTAATGGTCATAACCTTGATTTTCGAGTTATGGGCGGTTTTTCTGACGCCCCGTTACCTAGACAGCGGCTGCTTTACGCAGATCGCACCCGCACATTGCGTGGTTTTGACCTCAATAGATTCATCGGCGATAATATGCTCGCCTTGAATGTTGAATACAGGATTGCCCGTGAACTTGCGCGTTCCGGCGAAGGTGAAACGGTAAACGGGGCAGTTTCAATCTTCCTCGATGCCGGAGACGCTTGGTTCGATCACGAACGATTTAATCTTTTGCACACAAATGCTTCGATCGGAATAGGGTTCTCGCTCTTCACAGATGCAATGCCGTATGATGGTGTTCCTGACACCTTACGCGTCGAGATTGTCCGCGCGTTGGAGAGACGGCATGTCGCCAACTTAGTCTTGCGACTCTGGCGAAATTTTTGAACGACCAGAGGGACGGTTCTATTTCATGAGCCCGCCGATAACAAGCGGGCATCTGTGAGAATCTAAAGACTCACCAATCTTGTCTGTCAATACTCAAAGAAAATCCCAACCGTTACGACACCATTGCAGTGACATCTTCCCTCGTTCGGACGACAGTTTTTCGATACAGACCCTCGCAGCGTATTCATCTTTGAGTGTTAAACCGGACTCGGTAAAGTGAGGACAGCATGTATTCTTCCGCCATTGAATAGCTAGGTTTCAGATACTTTTGACTTCCTTTCTGCTGTGCGCTATAATAAAGTTCGTAGAGCAAGCAAGCAACATCCAGATTCCGAAATCGCGAGAACCCTCCATTTCAGTTCAAAAAATGAAACGAACGCCTCTCTATCACACGCATACTACCCTTGGAGCGACATTCGCTATTGATCGCGACGATTGGGAACTCGTCGCTTATTTTGCTAGTCCTATTGAGGAACACCATGCTGTGAGAAATGGAGTCGGAATCGTAGATCTTTCTCATCGCGGTAGGCTCTGGTTGACAGGCGACGACCGCGCTACATTCCTCCATCGAATTAATTCTAATGATGTGGAAGGACTGACAGTCGGCGAGGGGAATTACGCAACTATGTTGACCAATCGCGGAAAAATTATCTCGGATATGAAGGTGTGCGCGTTTGAGGATGGCATCGGTATTGCCACTAACGCCGAGACCACAGAAATCCTATTCAATGAATTGGACAAGTATATTATTGCGGACGATGTAAACCTCGAAGATTGTACTGACAGGACAGGAGTAATCGCATTACATGGTCCACAGTCAATACCCCTCGTTCAAACTGGTCTAGGAATTGATGTTACGGGACTTGAGGAATACCACTCTGTCTGCCATGAGGTTGAAGGAAGATCGATCGCGTGCCTCCGGTCGGACGAAACAGGCGAGATTGGCTATGAACTTTGTGTCACGTCAGAGTTGATGGGATGGCTCTGGCATACTCTTCTGGCGAAGGGGCGAGAATTTGATGCAAAGCCGATCGGATTGACGGCACTTAACTCCCTTCGCATTGAGGCTGGAATTCCACGGTATGGCGCAGAATTAACCGACTCAGTCATTCCGCTAGAGGCTGAACTGGAGCACGCCATTGATTTTGAGAAAGGTTGTTATATCGGTCAGGAGATTGTCGCACGTATGGAATACCGTGGACACCCGAATCGACTTCTCCGAGGACTTGAAGTTGAATGCGATACGCCGCCTGCACAGGGAGACTTAATCTTCGGCGACGACAAGGAAATCGGTTGGATTACCAGTGCGGTCACCTCGCCAACACTAGCCAAAACAATTGCTCTTGGCTATGTCCGGATGGCTTATACCGATGCTGGGAGCAAAGTCAAGATTATAACGGCAAACGAGTCCGTTAATGCAACGGTAGCAGTGCTACCGTTCTGCAAGGGCAGGACGAGATAGTTCGTAGTGTTACTGAGAGCTTCGACGTTGCTCAAAGCGATCAAAAAATCTAGCGCGAACCTGAAACCCTATATAATTATGAATTATACTTGTTTTAAGTCTTCATTCGGCTGGGTAGGTATTGCCAAATCTTCGCGAGGCGTTTCGCGGGTGGTTTTTGGCAAATCGAATGAGGCGGAAGTTGAAGACTGCCTGCTCTCAGGGGCGAAAGCGACGAAGTCTGAAGAAGGCTTATCTGAAGCGGTTAATCTACTCCAACGCTATTTCAGTGGTGAACCTGTTGAGTTTAACTTAGCTCTCGACCTTCGGGCTGGAACGGAATTTCAGCAGATGGTCTGGAAAACCACCTACCGTATCCCGTATGGGGAAGTCCGCAGTTACGGCTGGGTAGCTAGAGAAATTGGGAAACCACTTGCCACGCGTGCAGTCGGTAGGGCAGAAGGCGCCAATCCTTTGCCGATTATCATCCCATGTCACCGTGTCCTCCGCAGTGATGGAGGGTTTGGTGGTTATTCGGGTGGATTGCACTGGAAACCGAAATTACTTGAGCAAGAGCATGCAAACAGCCAAAGAAGATAAATTGCAACCTACCGCACATGAACGAAGCCGATTGAGGGACTACTCCGACGCTTAGATTACGTCGGTTATCGGCATGAAAAGGGCACTGCCGTAATGAGAACGCGAGAAAAAACACAGGTTCATCCCAAATTCGTTGAGCAGTTTCGACAATACCTCAAAAGCGGTGGCCTACGGCTCACATCGGAACGGCTTGCTATTCTCGAACAGGTCTTCTCCTATGAGGGGCACTTTCAAGCGGAAGATTTGTTGGTTCACATCCGAGAAAAAGGACATTCCGCTTCCAGAGCGACGATCTACCGCACCTTGCCCCTTCTTGTCAAGAGTGGCCTCCTCACAGAGATAATTGATGCCCAGAAGAATTCATACTACGAACACGTCCATGCACTCCAAGAACAGCAACATGCTCACCTCATCTGTCTTCGGTGCAGCAAGATTATTGAGTTCACGAATCCTGAGATTGACAATCTTCAGAAGGTCATTTGTGACCTTCACCAATTCAAGCCTATTAAATATCGAAACGAAATTCTCGGCTACTGCTGGGAATGTCAAGCCGAAGGCAGGTGATAGCTACAGTTGATAGGCGTGTGAGAGTACCAACCTCAGGAATTGAAATGTTAAAACTCCTTTTTCGTGGGTAGAACTGGCAAAATGCCGTAAGGAAAGAAGTATTAGGTGCGGACAGTCGATACACATAGGCTGAGACATCGGTGCGAGTTCTGTCAAACGTTCATACCGCAATACCATCCCTAGTCTAGGAATGTTAATCTTCGTCAACCGCACCACAGAGGACGAATTCATTCTTCCGAATGACGCATAAGCATGAAAATAGTCCAAGTGCAACACTTGGACTATTGAAGAAAAATGCCGCTAAAATTAGGGACGATAAGCAGCTTCAAGCGCGAGTATCGCATACGACGTTACAAGAACAGGAAAACTCTCCATCCAACGGCTTGACTCATTCACCCAAAATCCCTCCGGATTCTGTGCAGAAATGAGCTTCTCACCAAGTTCTCTGTACCAATCATGAGACATACCTTTGCCATCCACAATGACAGGTTCGCCGAAAGCACTCAACGCTTTTGCCATAGTATGGTAATTATAGTAAAGCCCTTCTTGTCCCATCCCGTAATTCTCTTCAAGGGTGAAGTGTTTTCTTATCCAATCGGCGGCGGCTTGTACTCGTGAATCATCCTTGTCGACATTAGCATAGATGAAGCTCAACAGCCCCGCATACGTCATGCTTGCATAAGACCTTGGCTTGTCACTCTCATCCCTTCCAGCTTTGCTTTCGCCATCCGGGGCGTAGATGAAACCTCCGTCATTACCAGCCCAACTTTGAGTATTGGTTTCACTGCTATTTTGGCAGTTTTGCAGAAATTTAATGGCTTTGTCCCATACTTGCTGATCGTCAGATCCGCTTTCCTTCAGCGCCTGGACTGCAAAATTCAGATTTGAGAGGTCGTGAACGGTTTCGCGACTGCCATAGCCGATACCACCGTAGTATACACTGTCAGAATCTTGGACTTGCAGACCCCTAATGAAATCCTGTGCTTTTGCAATTGCCATCCTGTATCCAGGATTGCCCGTGGATGACAGTGCCATTAGTGAAACCGACGTGTTGTAGTTTGGTAGGGCTGGCTGCTGGTCCGCGTTATAGATTGCTCCATTTGGTTGTTGCATCTCTAGCAAGGCTTGGAGCGCCTTCTGAACAAATGGGTGGTTGGCTTCCGCATATCGATTCTCCGGGTGCCTTAGAAATGCGGTAATTGCCAGCCCAGTCATCCCGGGGTGATCTCGAAAAAGTCCATCATCTCCCTGTTGGGTTTTCAACCACTCAAGTCCGCGATCGATTGCCTTTAGTACATCTTGGTTTAATTTTTCATAGGAAGCACCGGCATCCGGTTGTGTCTGATTGCTTGATGACACCGCTTCTCCGTGAGAGAGAACAGATAGATTCAACATTAGCGTCAGAATAACGAAGACCAGAATTCGAGACGCGCGGGCAAACCAAATTCTTCTTATCATTTTCGTGGACCTCTCAAGTTTTAGAGCGTAGATTATTAAGTTAGCGTGACATAGTTTAGGGAACACGCATCCGGTAAACAGTTTCTAGTTAGCAAGTCCTGTGCCACAAGCAGAAGTACCGCATCCATTAGAAGAGGGCGGGGAGTCACCAAGAATCATGACTAACTACTGTACATCGCTGTTCATAAATTGAGCATGAAAAATTGATTCCAACGTTGTATCGGCTTCGAAATTCTCACTCTGCAAGCAGGGGTATTCGTTTGGACATAAGGAGATAGGGGCTGTTCTCCGTGATTTCAAGCGCATGCTTGATTGCCGCCATTCCCTCTGAAGTCCTGGATTTGTACACCTCGAAGAAGTCATTGTAGAAATGGTCCGGATGTACATCAAGTTGAACTTCCAGAGATCTTGCCTGATTGGGAAGGGGTGCTTTATATGTGTATACCCATGTTCCACCCGCCGGGATACGCGTGTCAAATACCTCCTTATCCAATGATAATGGTACCCGTCGTTGAATCACTCGTATTGCCTCGGTATTAGGAATAAAAGTTTCGGTCACGTCGAGCAACCGCACCGTGACAAAAATCGCCGGGGTCAAATAAGTAGGTAGATGATGCCCCGCTCCTTGGTTCGTCAGACGAATTTCTGCTTCTATAGACTCTTGGTGGTTTCTAATTTCTACATCCAACTCTAGCGCATTTCTTACACTCTCGGGATCGTGAATCCCACGCCACTGGTGGCGACGGTCTGGCATATGACACGATTGACAGGTTTTTCCTTCCTTCGCATGCGGGCTTTCAAGCCACTCATTGTAAGTATTCTCCAGTAGTTTGCCGTTTAGAGAAAACCCGTTTTCCCCAAACTGATGGCACGGCTTACAAAACGCCGAGTCACGATACGCAGAAGCGACTACTGCTCCGCCGTGATGTTCTTCTCCGAATACATTCGCAGCCGCCGCTTGGTCCAAGAATGGCGGGCCGAAACGTTGGTGTGAGCGCACGTGGCACGCCGCGCAGACAATGCCATCAGATTTAAGCTGCTCATCATACACCTCATTTGAGATGTAGCCCTTACCTCTACCGGTCTGCTCTGTTTGATAATTTACTGATCTACTTGAAGGCGGGAGAAACTCTGCCTGTTCCGACAAGGGGGCATGACATTGCTGACAGGTGAGGGCAGTTCTTGGTCCTTGTTCAACCAATTGCCCGTGTATACCTGGTCCCATAGCGATGGCGTGGCGAGATGTTTTCCAGTCCTCCAACTGTTTCTGATGACAAGTCCCACACGCCTCGGGACTAAGCTGGGAGACGGTTTGCTTGTAATAGTCAGGAGGCGACTGTTGGGCGGGGATAGGGAACGTCCAGAACTCCTCCAAGAATTGACTCGGTTTCCCCAACGCTCCATCCTCAAAGTTGTATGACAAGGCATCATGAATCTCGTTGCGGCGAAGTGCCAAGATCGCAACCATCAGTAATCTAACATCCGATTCCGGCATGTCAATCTCAGGAACTTCAATCTGGATGCCTTGATGCGCTTGGATTCGCCGGATGGAATCTTGGATATCGCTGTGTAACAACTGATTCGTAATGTTTACTCCCATGTATTTCCCAATGCCGTGACATTGCGCACAACCTTTACTAATGTACAATTTGAAACCCTCAGCTGCTTTTAACCCATCAACCTCGATCGGTTGTTCCAACTCGGAGAGGTTGGCTTCCTTGAGTGTCAGAGCGGATACACCGCCAGTCGATTTGGGAGCAACAGTTCGCAACAAATACTTAGTCAAATCGAAGACCTGTTGATTCGTGAAGTCATAACTGGGCATTTTTGTTGCCGGGTGGAGATCCGCCGGATTTTTGAGATACATCATTAGCCATCGCCGATTTACCTTTGTGTTCACTCTCTCAAGCTCCGGACCAATTGCATCTCCGTCGCCATGCATGGTGTGGCAACTTTGACACTCGTTTTCGACAAATAGTCGCTTACCAGATTCAGCATCTCCTACCCCGTTGGTTGGTGGAAGCTCCCCATCAAGCCGCAGGCTAATGAGGAACTCGACAATTGCCTCACGTTCTGAATCGGTCATTTCGACGCGTGGCATCTTCGATTTTGGCAGGTATGCTGTTGGATTTTCAAGCCACTGATCCAGCCATGCGCTCGTCACTTTGTTGCCGATATAGTCCAAGCGAGGAGCATAACGCTCAACGGGAATCTCGATCGGAAGATCGTGACAAGTTACACATCCGTATTTATTCAACACAAACCGGCCGCCGGAAAGATAGAGTGCATCTAGTACAGAAGGCTCAGGGTGACATTTGCCACACGCCGCTTCTATCTGATGTCCCATCAGAAATGGAAACCCCTTTACTGAGGTGTGTGCTGCTCCTTTATTTGGAGAGTTGCTGTTCCCACCATGACAAAGCACGCAACCGAACGTTGCAGGTGCATGACGAGCTAGATGTGCACCTGGGTGCGCCTCTTCTATAGTTTGCTCTGCGAAGTGACATTTGAGGCATTGCTCTGCTTCCGGGTCAATCCCGGCGGATTTAATGACCTTCGCCCAGGTTTTCGATGAGCGTGCTACCTCCTCGGTGGGCTTGTTGTCTGCGGGAAGAATGTCTACGCCTTGGATGAGTGGATGTACATCCTTGGCCGTAGGTTGTGGTTGCATCTGTCCGTTCAAAGGTAACACGGGACTTAACACAGCAAAACCTATGAGTGTGAAAAGGCTTAGGACGAAATATTGAAGTTTCACGGACGGTAGTGATGCGTTTAACAGCACGTAGTGTTTTATTAGGACTTAAGCAGTTGAGCGCTCAAATCCGCCTAGTTCGGCGATTTCGCTCTAGGGAAAAACTGTTTTTGAGGAATCTCTATCGCAGCCACTCTTCGCCCCCTTGATCTCCACGCAAGCCCAGCAACATGAAACTATTGCCAAAATCATCATTATACGCTTTCTGAGTAGGTACTGTTTATTCAACAAATTACGAGTTTGTCGGATCGTCGGGAGAAGAGCGGGTAGAAAGGTTCGTTTTCGCTGGAATATCCCAAGAAACGTGGCCGCACACGGGACACCGTAACTCGATCTCAACAAGGTTTCTAACCACGCCTGTTTTAATTGGCTTCCGCTGCGTCTGACATTGCGAACACCGTAAATCTCGGAATTCGTCGCCGTCACTCCTACCAAAGTAAAGCAACAGGCGGAACAGTCCATAAATCACGCCGAGAATCATTATACAGAGCAGAATGAAAAATAGGAATGGCAGGATTTCCATCTGTCTGACCGGAAGTTTTTAATGCGCAGTAAAGAGAGCCTCGAAAAAGTCCTGCATATCAGTCCAAGATTGTTTGTCCGCCGCCGCGCTGTACCTCAACGCGCCTCCAAGAGTATCTGCCGCGGGGTTGGTAAAGCTGTGGCTGGCATCCGGGTAGGCGATAAACTTCAAATCTACTTCCGCATCTTGCATCTCTTTCTTGAACGCCTCTACTTGCTCTGCTGGCACATACGGATCGACCGCGCCGTGGCACACGAGAATCTTGGCTTTCACTACCCCAGTCTTTGCTGGTGTCTGCGTGGATAACGAGCCGTGGAAACTGACCACGCCATCAAGATCGTCAACGCCAAAACGCGCCATGTGCAGCACAATCCCACCGCCAAAACAGTAGCCGATTGCGGCAATATGCTCGGAATCGACAGTTGCGTGCTTCTTCAATAAGTCCATGCCGCCTATGAAACGGGCTTTGGCAACCTCCATATTCCCCATGACCGCACGAGCAAATTTTCCAGCATCATCGGGATGGTCTGCTTGTTTTCCATCGCCGTACATGTCGACCGCAAGTGCTGTATATCCTAACTCAGCCAACATCCGTGCCCGATTACGCACATAGTCGTTGTGTCCCCACCATTCGTGAACAACCAACACCCCGGGTCTTTTACCGGGAATATCGTCATTATAAGCTAGGTAGCTTTTGAACACCATATTATCCACCGCATATTCGACTGCTTCCCCGTGTGTATGAGCAGAAGCACACATTACTATTGATAACATTAACAGCGTGGAAATGCTTATTCGCATTTTGTCTCCTCCTTAAAATGATTGCTATTTCTAAGAACGACTAACATGTCGCTCCGCCTGAGCGAATCCTTTGTGGCAGCGTTATACATTTTGCCGAGTGTTTGCTATGTCTTACACTCCAGCGGCCATCAAGCGAGTGAATAACGAGGGAGCAACTGACCGATAGGGAAGGCGCTAGAGCTCCCATAGAAGATCCCGATAGAAATCCCATCTTCAATCATAAAATTCGGAGATGGGATCTTGAATGACTACATTTCTTCCATACAGAGTTGATAGATGTTGTATTTATCGTAGAATGTCGCTATTTCCAAAAAAGTGTATTGGTCAACGAGATGGTTTACACGTCGTACCGTTCCCGCGGATTGACAACCTCATCGGTCAAGGCTTGGATTTGGCAATCCAAGCCGAGCAGGAAGCAACGTATGAGTGTCTCACATCTACTTGACCATTTCACTATTTCCAAAAAAGCTGAATACCATCTCGTTGAGATGGGGTGATAGTAAGTTGAATCGAGAGGCAGTTGGCCTGCAGTGGTCTAACTGTCCAGAATGGTTAATCGCGGACACTGAACTGTAGGAGTTTCGCGACGAGAGAGGTTTGAGATTGCTGAGTGGCCCAGCGCAGCAAAGCTGGCGCTGACATAACTCTCAGACCATGTTTGCCAGTTGTGCGGGCATGAACTTCGGATCTGCCGTAATAGCCTTAGCTAGGGCAACCTTCGCCTCTGATTCAGCGCCATTTGTACGGTTGGCTAGTCCAATCGAGAAGTATGCTTGGGCAATCTGAGAGCCGGTAAGCGGCAGATTCAATGCACGATGAATGTATGTTAGCCCGGGCCCTGGATCATCGCCATTACGGTAGGCAATTGTAATCAGCGTTTGGCCAAGCAGCAGCAGTGCCGGTGCATAATCGGGATCTAGCTCCAATGCAGTCTGAATGGCGATTCTTGCCTCCGAGAAAAAATCCCCTTTCTCCAGAACACTCGACACGACGCGCGACTCTTGATTTAATGTCCTCGCTAGTTCTGTCCATGTGGCAGGATTTTCCGGATATCGGTGAGTGGCTTCACGTAGAACAGCAATCTTCAAACCAATGTCACCACCCTCACCTAATTCTCCGGCAGCCTGAAAATAGCCCTCCAAACTATCAAGCTTGCTAGTTTGTTCGTCAATATCACTGGGCGCGGCCCCTGGGATAACTGACGGCTTGAAGTGTTGCCAACCAGGCTCAGGGGCATCAATCAGTCCACGATAAACTCGCAGTGCGGCATAACGCGGTGTACCCCACACCTCGGCGATTTGGGTAATCCAGTCTGGCAGACTACTCTCAAGATCCGCAAGCAATTCAGCTAAATTCATGCCATCGTCAACCCGTTTACGAACTTCCGTTAGGAAGTATTCTTCAATTTTAATCAGGAAATCGATTTCCGTGTCATGCGCTAACGGTCCGTGACCGGGAAGTATGTGGTCAGGGTTATATGAACGTAATTCCTTAATGGTGTTAATCCAGTTATGGTTTGCCATCAACCCCTCGTTCATCACGGGTTGACCGAAGATTGGGAAACTGCCCGTCATGATTGTGTCGCCAGAAACCACGCATCCTTCGTTCGGAATGCGAACGGCAACTGCGTCATCTGTTTCCGCCTTCCCAAGATGGGTAAGATGAAGCACCTGATTTCCAAGATCCAGTTCTGTTTCTAGTTGGAAAGTCTCATCGGGTAGATACGGGTCAGCTCCCAACTCAAAACCACGCGATCGGAGAAATTCTTTTTGACGTGAGGCACGATTGACCATGAACTCCTTCGTCATCTCCCTTGAAATGACGGTTGTCCCTTCATCATGAAAAATGACATTTCCGTTGGTGTGGTCCCAGTGGTAGTGAGTATTGATGGCATAAAGAATCGGCTTATCCGTTATCGTCCGAATAGCTTGAAGCACGCGATACGCCATCCGCTGGTTGACTTGGGTATCAATGATGGCTACCCCTTTGTCACCAACAACGATGGATGAATTAACGATATTGCGAAAAAGGTAAACACTATCTGTTATTTTCTCAAGTGCTCCATATTGAAGCGGGGCGTACGGGTTGTCTTGGGATGACTTCATGTAGTTTTTCTCAGTTTATCACTTCTCATTGAACCAGATGATTCACAATGACTTTATCCCTGTTCTTTGCACCATTAGCAATACAAGACCGGTATCGGCTCACGTTACCGAGTCTTTGCAACGGAAGACTAACAAATGAACAGTCCGGACACATGAAATGGCATGAAGCTCTTGAGCGTCATAAGCTCCAGGCGTGAGCTTTAGCCGCTTTCACAAAGTGTTTCACATTTTCAAATGGGGTATCCCGGTGAATTCCATGACTGAGGTTAAGAATATGGCCGACTCTCCCACCGCGTTGCAAACATCTGTCCACGGCATCAGTGATGTCGTTGAGGCTCCCATCGCGAAGAACACAATTATCCACATTGCCCTGAAGGGCGACCTTTCCCGCTGCATGCCCCCGCGCTACTTTAAGGTCAATACATTTGCCGACACTCAGCACATCTGCACCGCTTTTGAGCATCAAATCGAGATAGGGACACTCTTTGGCAAACAAGATGGAAGGTGCGTTGGAACTCAATTCTGCGAAAATCTGTTCATGATACGGTTGGGCAAAGGTTTCATAAAACGGTCGCTCAATTCCATCAGCAATGGACTCGAACAGTTGCACTATCTGGGCGCCTTGAGATATCTGATAATTGAGGTACTGTATCGTCATTTGCGTCAAGCATTTCAACAGGTCATGAAGCAGATTGGGTGCTTCTCGCATCATCTCAAAGACGATTTTTGCGTCACTTGAGAGTCCACCCTCTCGCCACATGGGGCTTTTTCCTGTAATTATAAAGAACGCTAACGTTAACGGGGCTCCGGCAAAACCAATCAATGGTAGTTTGCCATCCAATGCTCGGCGTAGACCACGGATGACTTCGCCTGTGAATTTCAACTGTGACGCGGGATCATCGAGTGGACGCAGTCCTACTATCTGGTTAGCCGTTCGAACAGGAACTTCCAACACGGGTGCAGGAGCAAAGCGAAAATGGACACCCATAGGGGCTAAGGGGGTAAGGATATCATGGTACATAATGATGGCGTCAACGCCGATGCGCTTCGGTAAGAGCGAGATTTCGATTACCCACTCGATTTCCGTAGTGCTGAACGGCCCCGGAACAGTTTGAAACAGGCGCTCCAGAGGAAGGCCAATCTTATCTTTGAGTGCCCGGTAAGCTGGATCGGAACGACCAGCTTGTCGCATCAACCACACAGGCACACGTTCAACTGGAAGGCATCGCACCGCACGAAGCAGAAGGTTGTTTTCTCGCATGGGAATGGTCAATTTCTACTGCCTCCCCACCCTTTCTCTTTCATGGCGCTCAAGAAACTGTCTAATTTTCACGAAGCTCTTCACGTTCTTCATAATACGACCACTCTCTCGCTCTTCAAGATAGAGAAAAAATCCCATCAGATAAAGGCTAATGAGAAATAGTACAAATCCGGAGAAACATCTAAAGACGGCAAAGTAGTTTGCCTCTAGATGAAGGTGGGGAAGGGAACCGTGATAAACATTCAGCACACCAATTTCCTGTTTAAGCGTGTAGGTCCGTTTGCTGTCACCATCACGAATCAGCCACCAACTGTTGTGATTGTCACCGAGTGAACTAGTGAGGTTTTCGGAAAGAGAAAATCCGTTCTTTTCAAAGGCCTCCCGCAGTCCTTCCGAAACGTCGTCGCGATTCAGTTCCGACGCGAACTGAGAATCTAAGCTAAATCGCAACGTCTGGTTCCACGTTATCGACGCGAAGTCGCCCCACCCTGTAATGCCTACCGATAGAAAGGCGATCGAGAGCGTGAAAACTATGAAAAATGGTATGCCCATAATATACGTTATGCGGTGCCTGGCTGCTTTGACCTCACGTGCTACACTCTAATTTCCCGAGATGTTCTCTTTAGCTGTTATCAGCACCATAGTGGCGAAAATCTCAGTCTCAACCCCGTTTTCAAGCGAAACATAGTGATAATATGCCATTCCGGAGCATCATGAGATTGAGTCTACGGGCGTGCCATGCCGTGAGGTCCAAATTGAAGGCAGGCGAGGATTTGGTGAAATGTTTGGCTCAACTCAACGTCGACCATTTAGCGACGCCACCAGTGGATGGCTATCTTGTCGGGAGCCGAGCCATAGAAATAAACACTCGGCAACAATACAACTGTCCAAATGTTCAAAATGACTCGCCCTGGCCCCATGTGCCGTGTTTAACCGTAACTCAAACTTACAATATTATAGCATATTCAAGAAGGGCCCATAACGAAAATCCACGGCGGCTGTTAACCGGAATTGTGTCACCTTAGAGCAGATTGCCGATGGATTTGGCGTTGGACTACTCACCAGCGTCAAGTGGTAGGCAGACCAACATACGACACTCCGAATTGGGAAGGAAAGATGTTAACGTCGGTATTTTGATATCAGGAGCATCGATTCCACTGAGTTACATGAAATACTTCGTCTCCAAGAACAGGAACCTTCCGCAAAACTCGCCTATAAAAACTGTAATTATGGCAATATAGAGGAAACCCGTCGCGGCACGCGTGGCGCCAACAGCATCCTGGTTCACGGCTTTATCCCGCAGGCAGTACCATACGATAATATACAGCAAAAACGATCCGCAAAATCCAATTAAGACCCGCATTCCCAATACAACCTGATAAAAGAAACTAAGCGGTATTCCCATTGAAGATCTCGCGCCGAAGGCAAAATTCAGGACAAACAGAAAAGTTGACAGCAGAAGTGCAATTAGAAAAATCTTATTGAATCTTTTCAGATGAATGACTGGAAGATCTGGCGTTACCAGATACCAGTGTCCGAACCACATACCACTGTTCACGGCGCCGAGCAGAATCGCAGAAACCAGAAATTGGAACGGTAACAAAAATCTTCCTGCTGGAAGATTGCTTTGTGGTAGAAAGGATTGCGCGCTGTTCACGATCCAAATTGTCCCAAACACTGCGCCTGCGAAGAGAAGACTTCGGACAAGAACTTCCGGCTTTAGCCACAGGCTTACGGTATAGCTGAAGAGAATGAGAAACAAGAAGAGCGTAAAAAGAACATCGTGTCCGACCCAAGCCAAGAAAAAATTTCGCCAAGTGACCGCTTGACCGCTAATCGGTAGGCTCGCGCAACGGGCGAATATGATTGCTAGCAGATAAATTGCCGCCATTAGGCGATAAAAACCACGACCCACTAATCCCTTTGGCACTAGAAAAAGCAGAGCGATACCTCCAATTGCCAATTGACTGAAAACCAGATAAAATATCGGGATGAGAATCATATTGGAACTTGACTCCCTTCAGAAATAGAAAAACCCACTGCGGTAAGTTACCACAATGGGTTTAGATTCGTTGAGGACGGTTTGGCTTTAAACAATCTCCACGACTGCTCCGACAGCTTCTAACTGCTCTTTGATTTTGTCCGCTTCCTCTTGTGGGAGACCTTCCTTGATAACAGTAGGAGCGCTTTCGACCTTCTCTTTGGCTTCCTTAAGCCCGAGTCCGGTGATCGCACGAACCTCTTTGATGACAGGAATCTTCTGAGATCCAATCTCTTTCAATTGGACATCGAACTCGGTTTTTTCCTCTTCAGGGGCAGCTTCAGCCTCGGCGGCTCCGGCTGCAGGCGCACCTGCCATCATCGGTGCCGCCATCATCGGTGCAGAAGCGCTCACACCGAATTTATCCTCCAAAGCCTTTACCAACTCGGAAAGCTCCAATACCGTCATGTTACTGATTGATTCAATCATTTCATCAATGTTAGCCACTTTTCTTTTCCTTTCTAAATTAGGTAGTTACGCCGACCCGGCTTCCTTTTTTTGATCGGCGACAGCTTGTAGTGCCGTCGTCAACTGACGGACTGTGCCATTTAAGACATTGACAAGGCCTGTCATTGGCGAACCTCGATGCAACACAGAGACAAGCCCTGACAGCGGTGCTTTGATACCGCCAACAGCCTGAGCAATCAACTGTTCCTTTGACGGCATATCGATAAGCGCTTCAACTCCCGCAGCATCAATGACGGTTTTTCCTAGAAGACCACCCTTGATCTTCAAATGCTCATGTTCATCGGCGAATTCCTTCAAAATCTTTGAGCACGTTGCGGGATCGTCACTCGTTGCAAGGGCAGTAGGACCAACCAAATGGTCATCTAAACCCTCGATTCCCAGTTCTTGCGCTACAACCTTAACAAGTCTATTCTTGCAAACTTTATACTGAATACCTGCACCGCGCAATTGCTGTCGAAGCTCATTAACCTCGGCAACAGTCAATCCCTTGAAATCTGTTAGCAATACAACGTCGGTGTTCTGAAGACGCTCTCGAATCATATCAACTTGCTGGACATTGGCTTGGCTAGGCATATCTCACCTCCTTCCGCGAATTACTCAATAACCCGAAAACAAAAAGGCCTCCAGTCAACTGGAGGCCTTTACTCATGGACACACACATATTCCCCTTCATTACCTCGTTAGGGGAACTCGTGCTCCATCGGTACTGCGCCTCGGCAGGTAGAGAATCTCATTTAAGCAAATAGCACCTGCTGTCTTTGACCGTATCGAATTTCTTGAACTTTTTTTTCAAACTTGAGCGCTCAACCACTGAATTGCGCTGGGTCAAGTCGGATTCCTGCACCCATAGTCGACGAAACGGCAACACTTCGCAGGTACCTTCCCTTCGTCGATGCTGGGCGTGCTCGCATTATAGCCTCCATTACTGTTTGAAGGTTTTCTTTAATCTGATTGTGATCGAAAGACGTTTTGCCAATGGGGACTTGTACAACCCCTGATTCCTTTTCCACGCGATATTCAATCTGCCCTGCCTTAATGTTGTTGATAGTTTCTGCTATCTCCATCGTTACGGTGCCAGTCTTAGCATTGGGCATTAATCCCCGTGGACCAAGGATGCGACCTAACTTCGGCATGATTGTCCTCATTAGATTGGGTGTTGCTATCGTTGCATCAAAATCGAGCCAGCCGCCGACAATCTTGTCAACAAGGTCATCAGTTCCAACTGCATCCGCGCCTGCTTCCTCGGCTTCACGGGCTTTGTCCCCTTGAGCAAATACAACTACGCGCACCTGCTTGCCTGTGCCATGAGGTAATGCAACAGTGCCGCGGATGTTCTGATCCGCATGTCGCGGGTCTACTCCAAGGCGTGCAGCAAAGTCAATGGTTTCGTCAAACTTTGCCTTCGCACTTTGTTTCAGCAACTGTACACCTTCATCCAGACTGTAAAGCTGAGACCGATCGATGAGCGCCGCGATCTCGCGGTACCTTTTTCCATTTTTTTTCAATGTAGTCTACACCCGCTTCCGGTTAAATTCTATTTCAGATTATTGGATTGTGATTCCCATACTGCGCGCGGTCCCGGCAACCATCCGCATCGCTGCCTCAACGTCATTTGTATTCAGGTCCACCAATTTCTTCTGCGCAATTTCGCGAACCTGCTCTGTAGTAATTGAGGCAACTTTATCGCGGTTTGGCTCACCAGATCCTTTGGCAATCCGTGCTGCTTGTTTCAATAGCACAGCTGCTGGAGGCGACTTTACCTCAAAGGAGAAGGAGCGATCTGCGTAGCAGGAAATATTCGTCGTAACAATCGTCCCAGCCTGATCCTGGGTCTCGGCGTTAAACGATTTGATGAACTCTGGAATATTAATCATGTACGGAGCGAGACTGGGACCGACTGGCGGGTTCGGCGTCGCTTGCCCCGACACCAATTGAAGTTTCACGACTCCTGCGAGTTTCTTTGCCATTTTGAATCCTTCAAAATGCAGGCGCAATCGCCTGCTTTAATTCTTACAACATCGGTTTAAATCCTAATTTTGTTCGACTTCAAGAAATCCAAGTTCGACAGGTGTCGCTCTGCCAAAGATTGAAATTACTAGATGCAATCGCTGGCGCTCCAAATCAATTGCTTTGATTTCACCGCCAAATCCATTAAATGGACCGTCAATCACCTTAACTTGATCGCCAACACCAAAATCTATGGTTGGTACTGGTTCTTCTTTTTCTTCATCGCTTGACAAATTCAGAATATTCTTGACTTCATCTTCATTGAGCGGGGTGGGATTTGAACCTGATGCACCCACAAAACCCATTACCCCGGGCGTTTCCCGAATTATGTACCAACTACGCCGAGAATCTTCATCTTCGACCTCAGGGCCCAGTTCATGACATGCCTGGATGATAATGTACCCCGGATAGGACGGTCGCTCCTGCACCCGTCTTTTGCCATCTTTGACAGAAGCAACCTCCTTCATCGGAACAATCACTTGCAAAATCTCATCGTACAACGCCAGCGCGGACACCCGTTGCTCAAGGTTCATTTTCACCTTCTTCTCATGTCCTGAGTAGATATGAATAACGTACCAGTAGCCGTCCATAAGATTTGAGACTTCTTAAATTAAATACAGAGATTATCGGATGAATAGACTACGCAGCAGTGACATCCCAAAACCCTCAAGGGAATAATCGAAAACATACTCGAAAATCAGGACAACAACCAATGGGATAATCGAAATAAGGAGCGCCATCCGCCAACGCTGCATTATCGCTCTAGCGGCAAGGAAGACGACAAGAGTCAACAGAACCACCAACACCGCACCGTGTAAGGAAACCCAAGCTGGATATGTGGTATTCCCATCAACCACCCACAAGAACAGTCCCAAACACGCGCATGCGACGAGCACTACGAGCGTATTGCTTTGTACCTCTTTACGATCCGGTTTAGAGACTTTTTGCCACTCAAGTTGTGTTTCTTGAACGTATTTCTTGATTTGTGCTATCATCGTTTAGGTTCAATAAAATGCAGGCCAGGAGGGATTCGAACCCCCAACATTCGGTTTTGGAGACCGACGCTCTAGCCGTTCGAGCTACTGGCCTTCAAGGTCGGTAATCTAAATTGTAACGCAAAATAACCCTTGTCACTCGCCTTACTGCTCAGGTAGATTCGCAATACGGAGGTGATAATACGCCATAATTTAGGTGCTGAAATAAATTACGCCGTTTCCTTGTGAAGCGTATGCTTTCGGCAAAACCGGCAGAATTTCTTTAACGCATGCCGCGCTTGCTGAGTTCTCCGGTTGCGTGTCGTTACATAGTTGCGTCGTTTGCATTCATCACAGGCTAACGTCGCTATATCTCTAGGCATAATAATGGGTCACAGACGTTGGTTATTGTTAGTAATTAGGAGGTAAAATTGGTAGGCAAAGCCGACGACCGGGATTGAACCGGTGACCTCGTCCTTACCAAGGACGCGCTCTACCTACTGAGCTACGTCGGCACATTAAACTGCACCGTAGATGATTGTACCACAAATAATATCTTATCTGCAAACCGTTTTTGGAATCGGATTACGAATATCCAAGATAGTATCGGAGGACATTGGCACCGGCGATGCTCTCCTCCCAATTTGGCGTTCAATGGTGATACTATATATAAAATATTTGGACCTCCATATCCGTGCCGGGAATTAAGTGAGAAATCAGGTGCGACTGACTGTCCAAATGGAGGATAGATTCAAATTGATAACCTCATTCTGTGTTAGCAAAATTAAACCACAAATTGTAACTGTTTAGAGCTTGTATGAATAATAGGAGGGAAAGGCACTCTAGGTCATGTGAATTTTTATGCACCTGTCGCCCCGCTGGGGCTTTTGATAATCGTGCAAAGAGAAGAGGGAAAATTGGTAATTTGGTAATCGCAGAGAAAATCTCTACATCTTTAGAATCATGTGCAATTGTCCTGATGGGACGTCCTTTTATCACCTTCATAAATTGAACTAAACAGTTACCATAAATTTATCCACGAGGCGAAACTCTCTCACTGGAGGAAGAATCGCGTGATGGACAGTCCGGACTATTTCATCTGTGATAGCTGAATCTCGGTGTGAAGCAACATGCCAACCATCATCGGGTCAATTGATACTATTTGCCAATGACCATCTTTCGTGTTGCACTATACTCTCCCGCCTCAATCGAGTAGAAGTATATTCCGCTGGTAACCAATTCTCCAGCATCGTTTCGCCCATCCCAGTAGGCGGCTTGGGAGCGTTCGATATATCTGCCCGCGTGACGGCGACCGATTTCAAGACGCCTTACCGGTTGCCCAAGAATGTTATGAATGAGTATTGACACGTCTGCAGATCTGGCAAGATGATAGGGGATCCACGTTTCAGGGTTAAAAGGATTCGGATAATTTGGCAGTAACATTGTGTCAGTTGGGATTTCCCCCGTGGTTGCAAGCCACTGGCGCAATAGCTTAGCGGCAAGAAGCATCTGTGGATCTGTGTCCGACAGATTCTCCAGTTCGGTCAGCGCGATACGCCTACGCTTGATGCGGCCAGCATCGGCTAAGCTAGAGCCCACGTGGTAAGTTGCTTCGACAGCCTTAGAGTTCAGTGCAACGCGCGGCGGGGCTGTCGCGACGGTGGCTTCACCGAAATGACTGGCAACGAGTACAAGGTCAAAAATATTGACGGTTCCGTTTGCGTCTATATCCCCGGAGAGCCCTTGCGCTGTCTGACCAAATTGAGATGCAACGCCTACCAAGTCGAAAATATTAACTGCTCCGTTCTTGTCCAAATCCCACGGCGGGAAGTCAATATAGGAAAACTGAATTGAAGCCGAACGGCTGTCGGGATTCGTAGCAATGACCTCAACAACGCCCCTGGATCCCGGCGGCACGGTGACAGAGAGTTCCGTGTCTGACACAATAACAACATTGCTGGCCTCGATCCCGCCAAAGAAGACGGATACACCCTCTTGAAAATTCTCGCCGATGATTTGAACAGTTGACCCACCAGACGCCAAGGCATTATCAGGAATTACGCTAGTCAAACTTAGTTGCGAGATAATCTGTAGGCCAATGTTTACGGTCCCAGTTTGTCCCGAATTGTCAAAGTCGCCTTGGACAACTGTATATGTTTTTTCTACAGCAACTTTTCCTTCTTGTTTAACGCTTACCTTAATTTCATCATCTACGTCGGCTACGCTTCCGCCGAAAAAGTCAATAAAAGTGGCGGCGTAGGTACCTCGTCCACTGTCGCCGGTGACCTGCGTGAGCGTTAGGTTCTTTGTTTCATTCGATACGGTAACTTCTAGTCCATCAAGTGGCAAATCATCCGCATCTGTCACTTGCCCACTAACTATAAAAATACTAGCTGTGTTGCCAATTATCGGAGCACTTAACCCAAGTATAACAAGACCTATGTAAACCCAATGAATCGAGCGTTTCATTTAGTTTTCCTTTCTCATTAAGCCTCAAATTCGGGCTCGTACTCTCCCGCCAATTTTCTGACGGATGGAAGGTATCTCAGTATCAAGTGAAGAGCCCCTGCCGTCTACCCTGGCAATGAGGTGTTTCAATAGTCATCATTATAACATTTAACTGCCGGCAATTTCCAGCTACTCATGGCTTGTTCCCAATAGTTCCTTCCTTGACCTATATTCCAATATCAACGAAGGGCGGACAGGATGGTTTCCCTTGAAAGCATGACGAATTACGACTCCTAACAGCCTAGAAACCGACAAATCGTTGGCGCAGCGTTCTCCACACCAATTTGCGTTTGAGCACCGGCGCATCAATTCGATGGACAAAAAGACGTTTACCGTCCATCTCCAATACCGGAATAATGTGCTTGTATCTGGTGAATAAGCCCATACTTATCGTAATATCAATCTCTTCCACCTCAATTACAAAGTCCATCGCCATCTCTTCCAAAACGGCTTTAGCCTTGTCACACAGCGGGCAGTCGGGTTTGGTGAATAATTGTAGTTTGGTTGAAGGCATTTTTCAGGATACAATCTGGCAGGGCATTGTCTGCTGACGTGCCGCTGAATTACAAAGCCGCAACCAAATTGACAATGTGCGAAGAATCACATAGAAGGCGTGACAACAAAACTGATGGAATTTACAGGTTGTGCTGTGAAGTCTAGATGCCGCATTCTAGGTCCCACTTCTGCCAATGATGGGGAATACGCCGAGCTAAAAGTTTGAAATCAGCGAGAATCGGTGCGTGGGGCCAAGTTTCCCAAACGAAACGAAGGCATAGTCAATTTGGAAACTTTCAATTCTAAACCCGACGCCACCTGTTAGTCCAGAAGCAGTGCCTAAATCATTCCCGCCGATCCGGTATTTGTAACCTGTACGCAGGTGGAATAGTTCTGAGGCAGCGAGCGCAATGCCAAACGCGGCGGTGATGGCATTGTCGGAGGGGCGGTTCACATCAGCAACAACAGTGAGATTGTCATCCAGTAATTTGTACGCCCCTCCAACCTTTATGTTGAAAGGAAGGCTAAAGGAATCTTCGACATACTTGGCTCTGGTCCCAAGATGTTGCAAATTGAATCCGAAGGAAAGCGGATGATTCGAAAGTGTGTATAATCCTCCTACATCGAACGCCAGCGTTTGAGCGCTTTGTGTGTCAATCTCTTCGCGTACCCATTTCGCGTTCGCGCCAAAAGCCAAACCCGATCCGAAGTGGCGTGCATACGAAAGAACAAGCGCAAGGTCGTAGGGACGAAAAACTCGCGTTGCTTTGCCACTTGCATCGCGTCCTTGCAATTCACCGAAGGACAAATATATCACGCTTCCGCCAATGACTCCCACTCCGTCTATCGGTTGGACGAACCCAAGAAATTCGTGATTAATTCCTTCAAACCATTCGTTGTGCATTAACCCAAACTGTGGACGCTGCACCTTGGCAAGCCCGGCCGGGTTCCAATACGAAGCGTAAAGGTCATTTGCCTCAGCGACCTGTGATTCTCCCATACCAATTGCCTTGGCGCCAATGCCTATTTTCAAGAATGTCATCGCACGTGTGCCGGTGTTCTCATGGATCTCCGTGCCATCAGCCCCCATCGGTGAATAAAGTAAGATTCCGCATAGAATAGGTAAACCTAACCACCGATTCTTTTTGAACAAGACATCCTCCTCAACCGTGTCTGATTCCTAAACTACTGACCAGCATTATAGTGTTTACGTCCAACTTCGTCAATGTAATTGAACACGCGGGTACGGGAATTTTGCAGCAAAACGCTAGGCCAGCACTTGATTCCTCTACTCCTCCGGCGGACGATATACGCCTAAATCGCGTCAATAGGGTTTTGGTGCCGACGCATCAATGACAAACTAAATTCCTGCGCAAGATTCTAGTCGATATTCGGAAACCAACTAGGGATTGTGTTCGATAGGAAATGTTTCGGCTCAGTCTTTCGTCGTTTGGTAAAGCGCGTAACTAGAAGCCGCAGCAGAAATGACACTTAGAACAAACGACCAGTTTATATGAAATCGCTTGCCGACCTCCAGCGAATCGCCTGGGTACAGCAAAGCCTTTGAACCAACGGAATCTTCATCATCTTCCCAGTCCAATTTTATCTCTTCGATAGTTCCATCTTTTCGCCAAACTTTCACCTTTCCCCGATTGGCAAACTCCTCAAAACCGCCAGCTCTCGAAACCGCTTCGCGTGGGGTTATCGGTTCGCGGATGCGATAAGGCCCCGGATTGCGTACGTAACCAAGCACATGAACCGGCTCAACCTTGAAGGCACTAGGTATATACATTACATCGCCATCTTCCAAGAAATATTTGTCATCCTGCTCGTCCAAGTTTGTCCAAAATTCTTCATCCAACTCCAGTTCAACTGGTTCACCGTTCTTTCTTATGATGACCACCGAACTGAGATCCGCGATAATATCCGGGCCGCCAGCCTGCGCTAGTGCCCGATCGATGCGAATTCGGCGGTGAAATTGGATTCTCTTTTCCGGAATTTGAACTTGCCCGTAAATATCACCAATAGCTAAAGGGGGTACGTAAGCTAAATCACCGTCTTCCAAATAATAGATGTCATCTTTATCAGGATCTAGATCATCTTTCCAACAGGGATTCGCGATATTCAAGTCAACGCTCTCACCATTCTCCTTAAATATTGTCACCGAAGCTAGATCTGCTTTCACATCGGGGCCATCGGCTAGTGCCAGAGCATGATCTATTCGAATTCGTCCTCGAATTGGGAATCGCCCCGCCTTTTGAACCTGACCACGCACTTGAACGGCGCCGAGCGCAGATACAAAAATTATGTCTCCATCTTTAACATAGATTTCACGGTAATCTTGGTCTGGCGATAGGTCGTGAATCTCAATTTTTTTATCGGCGCGAATAATCTTCACGTTTTCCCGATTTGCGCCTCCACTTATCCCGCCTGCTTTTGCCAATGCCTCATGCAGTCCAATTTTATCGTGAAGTGGCAGTGGAAAACGGTTCGGCACAGTTACCGCTCCCCATACTAAATAACCTCTTCCTTGCATGGGATCGACTATAACGATGGGGTTTTGAACCCGCCCATATTTCCTAATTTGATTTCGAATCAGATCTGCCGCCTCGCTGAGACTTTTGCCTGCAAGATATAACTCCGCGCCAAGGTAGATAATATAGCCATCTCCTCTAACTTGGATCGAGCGGCCGTATTGGGGGTAATCCATAACGACGACGGCCAGACTATCTCCCGGCTCGATTCGATAAGTCTCACCCAAAGCACCGCCCACGGGAAAAATCAAGATGGCTAGAATGAAGATTATTCGCGAATGTGTCATTAATCTGAGAAATCTCCTTTTAAGTTCAAATCGTGTCGCATTCTGAATCGGCTTCCTCGGATTGGTCTAATGGTAAAGAGCCAAGATAGGACTCAATGAGATGCTGCCCCCGCTCAAGCTCGTCGGGATGGACAAGTATATCGCCCCAGTCGGGCGAAAAATCACCTTGCACGCCACCAACTGAAGGCATATCGTGTGATCGCAAAACGGCTTCGATTCCTCCATCTTCCAAAACGCCTTTCAAGATATTCCCCAGGATTTCACTTGAAACGGATTGGACAATCTTCCAATCAACGTATTCGACACAATCATCTGGCGATAATTCAAAAACGAGGTCAACTCGGCAATCAACACAAATCAGAACCCCTTCATTAAATTCGCGCCGGCATTGTGGACAAAACGGCATCGAGCGTTCTCCTTTGAAAACGACACATGAATTGGCAGAAATGGGACTGGACGCTAACGACTCGGACTGAAACTGTCATATCACATCCGTTTTACTGTCTATTCAAAATTATATCCGAAATCACCGAAATTGCAAAGGGTGAATTCAAAGCCAGCATTGAACCCAAGCAGTCATTTTCGCCACGCCCGAATTTTGTTGCAATTGGCTGGTGCATTTAATTCAAATTCTTCATTCCGTGTTCGTGATGGTGTGGCTTCTTAAGCAACCCATAGATGCCCAATGGAATACAGTAAAGCAGAATGATGAGATGTAGACTGAATCCAGCGACAATGGCGTTTTCCTTCAATGTTCCGAAACGCATTAACACCCACGCGAAAGGGAATTCCACCGTCCCAAAATTGCCAATACTCTGCACTGGCAACAGGTTAAAGATGCTGGTGAATGCTAAAGCAAAGATCAAACTAACCACGGAAATATTAATCCCCATTTCACGTGCAAGGTAGCACTGGAATCCGAAACGAATCCCTAGGCTGAGAAGAGAATACCCCCAAATCTTGGAGAAACGCCAGTCAAAACGGATCTGTGTCAATTCATGGATTACATCAATGCATTTGTTCACGAACCATGTTATGTACCGTTTTTCGAGATGCAACAGAGGCCTGGCACAGAAGTCGGCGATGAATTTGCAAGCGTTCGGAGCAATGCACACCATGGAGAGCAAAATTGCTAACGCACAAAATATCAGGAGGGGTGCAACAAAGAGAATCGTGTAGGACAGTTGTCCAATAAGTCTAGAGCGGAGCCCCCAACCTGTGCCAACCATGAAAGTCAATAGTAACATCAGATCAATGACGCTCGCCAACATCAGTGATGCAACACTTTTAGTTTCATCTACGCCTTCCCGTCTCTTCATCAAGTAAATGTACGACAGGTCTCCGCTGCGCATTGGGAGAAGATTGCCCCAGAAAGTATGAAGTGCGAGGATTGGGGCAAGTTGCATGACCGAAACGTCTAGCTCAAGCAATTCTCGGAAGCGAAGGGCTTTTGTCCAAACCAGTAACGAATACAGAATAAACCCGACAAGGAGTGCCAAGATTGGGGTTTGTCTGAGTGTTTCTGGAATCTTTTGAATCGAGATTTCTTTTAAGAGGAAGTAGCAAACGATGACCGCAATAGAGGTTGGGATAAAAATTTTAGAGAGGAAGGTTCTTATCGTCATACTGGTGCGTGTGTTTCGGTTGATACGCTAAGCAAACTCCTACACAAGAAAGCATGGTTCAGAATTGACGCTTGTAAGTTCTCAATTCGAATTGAGGTTCCCTAAAGCGAGTTGGTGATAGTTCTCATCATGGGATGTCCGCCAATTGAGGTGAGAAGATCCCTACTCACGGGTAGTGTCGCTCAGCTCCTAACAATCAGGGCATTCGCGTCAGGTTGAGTTTGTGAACCAAACACTAATTATATCACAACCTCTGGCAAATGCAATGGAATTTAAGGATTGACACAAGATACTGGTGGTGCTATCCTTCCTCGCAGCGATCCTACTCCGATTTCTTAGACCGTTAACTCTTGTATACCGAGCTAGAGAATGGCAAAATTCCCGCAACTCTCCCCGTTAATGGAGCAATATAAGCGTTTGAAGGATCAGCACGCTGACGCAATTCTTCTGTGTCGTGTCGGCGATTTCTATGAGGCGTTTTATGATGACGCGGAACTGATTTCGCGCGTGCTGGAAATCACACTTACTTCCAGAGACAAGGATAGCCAAGGTGGGCCTATTCCCATGGCAGGCGTGCCACACCATGCCCTCGACTCGTATCTCTACAAACTGGTGGTGGCAGGTTATAAAGTGGCGATTTCTGAGCAGATGGAAGATCCGAAAGTGGCGAAGGGCATAGTGAAGCGGGACATTGTCCGAATCGTGACTCCTGGCACACTGACAGATCCCAAGGCGTTGGAACAGAAGGTTAACAACTATCTCGTTGGAATCTACCAACTCAAAGGTGTCTACGGCCTTGCCGCCGCTGACCTCTCGACTGGGGAATTTACGGTGACTGAGTTGATGGACGCGCCAAAACTCTGGGCGGAGTTACACCGGTTCGCGCCCAAGGAATGCCTATTCTCTGACTCATTCGACGATGGGGAAATGTTTGAGCGGCTTCGTACAAACTTAAAGGCAGTCGTTAACTTTTTGCCCGAATGGCGTTTTGCGTTCGATAGTGCGCGAGTTGAACTTCTCCAACATTTCAAGACGCTCTCGCTTGATGGCTTTGGTTGCGAACATCTTCACGCTGCAATCTGTGCCGCCGGTGCTTTAATATATTACCTGCATGAAACACAAAAGCAGGAGGTTGAACATATTCTTTCCCTTCACACCTACACAATTTCCAATTTCATGGTACTGGATGCTGATACTCAACGAAATCTGGAATTGACATCGTCCCTGCGTGATGCATCCTCCAGAGGCACGCTATTGGAGGTATTGGACGAAACTGTAACGCCAATGGGCGGACGCAAGCTGCGTCAGTGCATCTTGCAACCGCTGTTGAAACCGACGGAAGTCAGTGCTCGGTTAGAAGCAGTGGGTGAACTGAAAGACCGCATAGGTTTGCAAGAAGAATTGCGCGATGCGCTGAATAGAATGTACGATATTGAGCGTTTAATCTCCCGTGTTAGCTTGGGATCCGCGAACGCACGCGACCTCATTGCCTTGAAAGACTCTCTGCAACTTATCCCCATAGTCAAGGAGCAACTGTTGGCTTGCGAAACCGCATTGCTCAAATCCATGAATGACGAACTTGATCCATTGACGGGCTTGGCCCACCTTATTGAGACAGCGATACATCCGGAGCCACCAGTGACTGTGCGTGAAGGTGGTTTAATCTGCGATGGATTTAGCGAGGAGTTAGATGAACTGCGGAATGTAACTGGCGAAGGCAAAGATTGGATTGCATCGCTGCAGCAGAAAGAACGTGAGAAAACCGGAATCACCTCTCTCAAGATTGGATTCAACCAAGTCTTCGGATACTACATAGAGGTTACGAAGGCAAATCTAAATCTCATACCTGAGGACTACATCCGTAAACAGACACTGGTAAATGCAGAACGATTCATTACGCCGGAACTCAAAGAGCGCGAATCACGAATCCTGAACGCCGAAGATCAGATTCAAACGCTTGAATACGATCTTTTCTGTGAAATTCGCGGTCGAGTCGCTCGTGAAACCGAAAGTATTCAGCAAGTTGCATCGATCATTGCGATGATTGATGTCATTGCCGACTTAGCTTATACAGCCGCCAAATACGACTATGCGAAGCCGATTGTTGACGAAAGCGACGAAATCATCATCCGAAACGGCCGTCACCCTGTGGTCGAGCGACTGTTTACCCAAGAAGGGTTTGTCCCGAACGATACGGAATTAAACTGCCGCGACCACCAGATGCACATCATCACAGGACCAAACATGAGCGGGAAAAGCACATATCTGCGACAGACTGCACTTATCACGCTGATGGCACAGATGGGTAGCTTCGTGCCGGCATCTGCGGCGAAAATCGGCGTCGTGGATCGAATATTCACCCGTGTTGGCGCATCTGACAACCTCGTAATGGGTCAGAGCACTTTTCTTGTGGAAATGAACGAGACCGCCAATATACTAAACAACGCCACCCGCAAGAGTCTGATCGTCCTTGATGAAATTGGTCGTGGTACGAGCACCTTCGACGGATTAAGTATCGCATGGGCGGTCGCGGAATACCTCCTTGACGAAAAGCGAATTGGCGCAAAAACCCAGTTTGCTACCCATTATCATGAATTGATTGAGCTAGCCGGAAAATATGAACCAGTCAAGAATTTCAACGTTGCTGTCCATGAAGATGGACACACCGTGACTTTTCTGCGAAAAGTTATCAATGGCGGAACCGATCAGAGTTACGGCATACAAGTTGCCCGACTGGCAGGACTGCCGCATGCTGTCATTGAGCGTGCTCAACAAATCTTGGAAGTACTTGAACAACACAACCTTAGTGTAGAATCTGAAACATCGAATCAACGACCAAGAGCCAGTTCCAAACTGCCACGTCCTCGGAACCGCCTTTCGAGATCCACTCTTCAGGGCGAAGAACTTCAGCTTGCACTGTTTACTCCCAAAACCCACCCCATTGTTGAGGAATTGCGACAACTCGACCTCAACCAACTATCTCCACTTGATGCATTGAATCAGATCTACCAATTGAAGGCGAAAGCTGAGGATTCCTGAAGGCACGCGGCCGAAAACGCGGGGGAAGTTTTGCGGGGCAACTTCATTTACCCCAAGTAGTGGTGTCAGTGTTAGGATACCATCTCGAACTGCAACCGAATAATGTGCTAGGACCAATAGGCGATTCACGCTACATTTGGCTCACCTGTTCCTACCTGCAATAGTTGAAGTGCCAGATTACTAGCCTGGGACTTACGCAGCCCGATTTTTGGCGGCACAATTCATTGCGCGTCCGACTGGTTGTTCACTTGCTGTACGCCGTCTGCCATGTTGTTTTGTGTAGAAACGGGCAATAAATGAAGATTCCGTTTCGTTTTGATAATCGCAGATCTTACTACGAACCTTGGGTATTCAACCGCATAAGTCCTATACCCTTTATCACGAGGTCATAAAGCAATGAATGAACAAGTCGAATTTGTAACGATGAGTGACCGAGAGAAATACCTATTCGATTTGCAAGGCTTCCTTATTGTTAGAGATTTTCTCACGCGGAAAGAAATCCTTGCCTTCAACGAGGTGCTTGATGCAAATCCCGACAAACGAAGTGAATTTGGACCTCCGGGGCCACAGGAAAAGCCTTTCTCAGGTCAATTTGGTGCATATTCGTTTTGGATCAATATGATAGCTTGGGAACAGCCGTGGTGTCAGCCGTTTCGAAATTTGATTGTACATCGCAAACTTATCCCATATCTCAACACAATGATGGGCAGGGGCTGGAAGATAGACCACGGCGTCGAGGTACTCACCATGAAGGAAGGATGTGAAGGGCTTACCTTGCACGGACATGGCAACGTTGATTTTAACGGGTCCCGCCACTACGTTTACCAAAATGGACGGATGCGTTGCGGTCTGATTGTCTGTCAATTCTATCTCACCGATGTCAATGACGGCGATGGCGGACTTTGCCTCGTGCCCGGGAGCCACAAAGCCAACTTTCCGTTTCCGATGGATAGAGGGCCGAGAAACCTTGAGGAGTGGGAAACCTATAAAGACATTGTTTACCAACCGATTCTAAAAGCCGGTGACCTAATAATCTTCAACGAAGCAACGACACATGGTGGACTTCCGTGGAAGAGCAAAACCGAACGGCGTTGTGTACTCCACCGCTACACACCAAAATACCTGCACTATGACAGTGGCTACTACGAAACTAGTCAACCTGAGTGGGTTTCAGAGTTGACCGAAGCGCAACAGGCTGTGTTGGAACCACCATACATGTACAATCGCCCGCTAATTGAAGAGGATGGTATAACGATCGTGCGACCGCGGCGCGAGGGAGAGTAAAGAGAAAAGGTTCTCAGGGTTAAGTGTGGGAATGTAACTTGCTACAGGAAGGCGTGTTTGCCCTACGAGTTCAAATTGATTGCAATAATCCCCAATAGGGTTCTGGAGACTCCGATGTATACGCTTTTGACATAACCGCTCGACATTCCCAACTACCGGGTGGTTTCTGTCGAGATTGGGACAGATTACAGGATTTACACAGAACGCGCAAAATGATGATTTCGGCAATAATTTGATGTTGCGGCAAGGCTTTTGTAGGGAATAACGATCGTTATTCCTTACTGCCGCACTAGGCGGATTTGAGTGCTCGACTGCGTAAGTCCTAAGTTAATTTCATTTTCCACACTTAACTCTGAAGAGCCAGAGAAAAGAGCAATCAAGCAAACCGGAAAATCAACACGGCGAGTTACCAAGCTGGATGACTCTTACTGCCGTTGCGTGGGGATGTAACCCGCCAAACGTCAGGAAACCTAGATGTCGAAAAACAGAATTCTCGACCAAATGCCCATTGATTTGGGTGATGATCTTGTGCTTCGATTTGCAACCCGCGAAGACACCGATGATTTAGTTGATTTTAATGCGCGTCTCCACGAAGAATTAGCCGCCGGTTTAGCCGTCCGCGACCTGATGTCTGGAATGCACCCGACGACTCAGGCAAGCGACTTCACGATCGTTGAAGACACCAAGACGCGGAAAATCGTTTCATCAATGTGCTTAATCTCGCAAACTTGGACCTACGGTGGAATCCCTTTCAATCTAGGGCGCCCGGAATTTGTCGCTACCGAACCTGACTATCGCAGACGAGGTCTCGTACGCAAACAGTTTGACGTGATTCATGCCATCAGTGCCCAAAAAGGTGAACTGATGATGGGAATCACCGGAATTCCGTGGTACTACCGCCTGTTTGGCTACGAAATGGCGCTAGACTTGGAGGCGAATAGAATTCTAGACGGCATGCATGTCCCCGCTAGAAAAAAAGGGGAACGCGAAACCTGCCGCCTCAGGGCCCAACGCACACATGATTCTGCTTTTATCCAGGAACTTTACAGGCACGCAACTGATCGACACGTCTTTGCATGCCCTCGTTCAGCGTCAATGTGGACATATGAATTCAACGGGCGCTCCGAAGGGAGTGGAGCACAATTTGAGTGGACAATCATAGAAGATTTGGCGGGAACACGACTTGGCTATGTTGGAAGTTTCTCTAGTCTTTGGGACCTCTCTGATATTTACTGTTTCTGGGTGGCGCAGCTTGAACTCAAACCGGGGATTGGCTATCTTTACCTCATGCCGTCTCTACTTCGGGCGTTATGGGCAAAATCCAAGAGAACGCCAGTCTCTGAAGACAAGAAGAAAGTAAAGGGAATCATCTTTACGCTTGGACGAGACCACCAAGTATATACCGCCATACCGAAGAATGTCGTTCGCAATGAGGATGCGTATGCTTGGTATATCCGAATCCCTGATGTAATCGGTTTCTTGCGACATATCCAGCCCGCTCTTGAAAAACATCTAGTCGGTACTGTAGCAGAAGCTTACAACGGCGTACTGAAACTGAATTTCTATCGGAGCGGATTGTGCATTAAATTCCGGGACGGTCTCATTGCGGATATCTCCGGATGGTCCCCCGATTCGGTCGAAGACGGGGACGCACAGTTCCCAGACTTGACTTTTTTGCAGTTAGTTTGCGGACGCTGCCGAACTAACAATTTGACGTCACGATTCGCCGACTGCTCGGCAACCGATAGTGCGGCGGTACTACTCGACTGCCTGTTTCCACCGTTCACCGGTGAAGTTTGGGCACTTGGATAGATTGTCGCGCCATCATCTCTCAGATCCTCTCCACATAAACTACGTCGTAACAGCTCATCCTCATACTCCACTTGTTTTCTTGCGTCGGCAATACTCTCACCTCAAAGACGACCAAAAAACCTAGAACTCGTGCAGTATTACTAATCTTAAATAGACATCTTTCCAAAATAACGCCCGTTGTTTTAAGACTTCCACTGCACTGGCATGTTGAACGCATAGCAATGGGGAAATATGGAGTAATGGAGTATCAGGGTATGAGAATCTCAGGGTATTTGTTGTTACTCCAACACCCCGAACTCCCAATACCCCATTGCTTGTCTGCTACGTACCCTCTGTGTCTCAGCGTCTTGGTGATTTAATTAGGAAAGATGTCTAATAGGGGAATTTCCAACTCTTCTTCCAACTGCTTGATCTGCATCGATACAGGGGACTGGGTTAAATACAGTTCAGCCGCCGCCTTTGAGAAACTCTGATGCTCGGCAACCGCACAAAGAATTTCCAATTGGTGCCGGTTCATGGTGCGCTCCTTTATCCATCAGATTTTCGTAACTGTTTAGTCCATTGATTTCTAGAGTCGAGTGCTATGATTTAGACGGTCTTTTTTGCCAGTTTTAAGACGTACCCTGTGTAGATAACCATTTTTCTGGTTCGTAGTAGGGCAATTTATTGCCCGTCTAATGGTTTCAGAGCTTTTACTGACCACTAATCACTAGCCACTAAACACTTACAGATTTTCTAATACCATCTACAAGAATTATTTGTTTGTACAATTCCATATCCTATATTCCGCACCTATATGAGTGCAAATTTAGGAATTTCATGATATCCGTCTAGAAACCAATGACACTAGTATATATTGTATTCGTACTACAAGTAACACGCTATATATTGACACTACAATGCGGAGCTAATAACAAATTCGCAGACTTAACACGTTAGCAATACAGTAACTGTTTAGTTCGGTTTGTAAGAGTGGCAAAATCTGTGCAGCATTGGGCACAATTGCTTGCTACGGAGGATTCAACGCATCAATATGACGAATACAAGGGAACAACAGTTCATTGCTCGTATTGCCGAATTGGAGGCTGAAAATCAGGCATTACGCGCCCGTGTAACCGAATTGGAACTACAGGTGTCGAAACCGTTAGCTACCCCTACTTCGCCTCCAAAATCGCCTGTCCCCGGATTTGTCAAACCGAAACGACAGAAACGCCGTCGCAAAAAACCGGGGCAAAAGCCGGGCCACGCCGGCAGTTATCGACGTCGTCCCACCGAAGCCGACGAAATTGTTGAAACTCCTTTAGAGGATTGTCCCCATTGTCATGGAGTGATTGAAAATGTCACAACCCACCAACAGTATGTTGAAGAAGTCATTCCGGCTCAGACAACTGTTGTCTGCTATCAGACACAGAGTGGATATTGCCAAAACTGCCAAAGACGGGTGGAAAGCCGTCACCCGCAGCAAGTCCCCCATCGGTTGATAGGCCCGCGTGCGTTGCTCATTGCCGCTGAATTGAAGCACGCTATGGGGGTGCCGTATCGGAAAGTCGCCACAGTGCTCAAACGACTGTGTGGGCTTTCTATCACCGCCGGCGCATTGGCGCAATCCATGCAATCGTTGGCAAAATGGTTCACTCCCGAATATCAAGCAATTCAAACCGGATTGCGACAGAGTCATTGCACCTATGTCGATGAAACCGGCTGGCGGTTAAACGGCCAATCATGCTGGCTTTGGGCATTCACCACAGACAGTTACACGGTTTATGAAGTCAATGCGAGTCGTGGACATCAAGTGGTTTTAGAACAATTGGGTACAGACTATGATGGAGTCCTTGTCAGTGACTTTTACACCGCTTATAACCCACTTCCCTACACCCAGCAAAAGTGCTTGGTACATTTGCTGCGTGAATTGTCTGACGTGAGAAAGACGAATCACACCCAAGAATATGCGGCATTCGCCAAAAAACTGACGCGTTTGTTGCGCGATGCCATTCGCCTCAAGCAGAAGCAGTCGGACTTCTCCCAATCTTGCTTGGAGCGCCGATTCAACCGGCTGAACCACCGATTGGAGAAACTTGCCAAAGCGGACTATCACGACCCCGATTGTCAAAGACTCGCCAAACGGTTAGCCAAACACAGCGATTCGTTATTCACCTTTCTGTCACACATGCAGGTCGCCGCCGATAACAATCGCGCTGAACGCGCCATACGACCGGCGGTGGTAACTCGAAAAATATCGGGTGGTAGTCGTTCACCCAAGGGCTCTGAAGCGTTAGGTATCATCACCAGTGTGATTCAAACTTGCAAACAACAGAACAAGGATTTCGTGGAGGTCGGCTTGGAGATTATCCGACGGTATCATCAAGGACTTGATGCCGGGGTTCTGACTGTTGAGACAACCGCACCAACCTAACCGCTTCCAAGTCCATTCAAATTATAGTTTTTCTGCAATCCCCTCGTTTTGCAAAGCGGCTTTCGATATAGAGAGTAGTGGACTAAACAGTTACGCAATACATATATCCCGTATTCCGCACTCCATGAATACTAGCTTTGCGACCATTTAGTCGACCAAAAAACACCGTTTTGGGGCGCAACTCGAATCGAATCCAAGCCCCAATTGGATTGTCAAAAATTAACAAACTCAGTACCCACGCGGGTTTACAGGATTTCAATAAATCTTGTAAACCCCCAAAATAGGTGCGGAGTGTAGGCCATATCTTTTAAGTATAATAAATTACTTGTCTTTCAGCATAGCTATTATAATCTTGCAGATCATAATAGCTATGCTGGTTATTTTGGAAAGATGTCTAATGTTTAGTTCAGTTTATGGACGTGGCTAGGGGTTTTTTCCGCGATCGCCAGATTACCGATTTTCCTTCGTCCCGTTTCACGAGCATCAAAAGCCCCAGCGGGGCGACAGGTGTATAGAAACTCAAATGACCGAAAATGGCTTTCCTTCCTATTATTCAATCAGGTTCTAAACAGTTACTACTAATCAATAACCCTAGTGAAAAGAGGTTGGTACGCAATAGGCACCAAGACGCATGTTAGAGTGCACGCTGCGTACCTCGGCAAAATCAAAACGTCTCAGATGTAACTGCGCTCGATTAAACAAACGAGTTCTTGACTTTCAGTGCGTAATCTGATACAATATAGCTAAGATTTCTCTGATTCTAGTGTGAGGAAAGCTCATGTTTTTCCGGCTCAGCAAGAATAACCCAGCCAGTTATACCGCTTCCAACTTTTTGCTCACCTATTTTATCATTGGGCTTCTAATTCTGACGCTTGCTTTTGTTTACTACACCAAACAAATCCTCCAATTAAATCGGGATCTCAATGCCCAAGTCCCTCCACTGGCAGATTTGGCGTCTGAACTTCCAAGCATCAATGATATGAGGTTAGCCAGTAAGTTGGAGGCAATCTCTAGAGAATTCCTGTCAGCAAGCCGTCTCTCTCTCATTCTTACCGATGCCGAGACCGACGAGGTAGTTGTTGCACTTGGGGTTGACGAGTCAATTGAGCGCAAATTGAGCACCGACGGGCCGCCATCGCTGTCCCATTCTGAAAAATTGAAGGTCAGAACCGCTCTTGAGCGGATGAAGAAAAGCACCGATGCCCCGAAAGAGATCATGTATAGCCTTAAAGACCGCAAGCTATACGCGTATCTCTACTATGGCGAGGGTGATGGATCAGCGGTAACCCAAATCCCGTTTGTGCTTACAGATGTGAATGACAAACCGCAAAAATGGGAGATATGGGGAGAATGGATGACAGCTGAAAATGCCACGCAGAAGCAATACGCGAATGCGGAGAGGCTAGTTCACAACTCAAAAGCACTCAACTTCTATGTGCCACTTCAAACACATCCAGACCTGCGAAAAGGGTATTTTTATTATGGGAAAACACCCTATTACGGCCTTATTATAATGCCGGTAGTTCTAGCTCTCGTGTTTCTCACGTTTTTGGCAGTCGGACTTCTCAGTTACCAACGGATTCAATCATTTGAGCGGGCAGCAATCTGGGGCGGCCTCGCAAAAGAGACCGCCCATCAGTTGGGAACACCAATCTCCTCTTTAATGGGATGGGTTGAACTACTGAGGGAGCGGAGCCGAGATAATACCGACGAGGCGGCGCATGAAGTTTATTTGGATATGCAAAACGATCTCATCCGGCTCAGAAAAATCGCAGACAGGCTCGGAACTATCGGTGCTTACCCATCAAAATCTAAGGTTGATATCAACTTAATCATTGATGTCGTCGTTTCATATTTTAAGAAGCGTTTACCTCAGCGGACTAAGCAGATTGAAATACGGGTGACGGCGCAGGAACTCCCCTATGTTCGAGCGAATGCGGATCTGTTACAGTGGGTATTTGAGAACCTTATTAGAAATTCGCTTGATGCCATGGGACAGGGCATGGGGCTGATTGAAATTGCGCCGACATTTGATGAAGAGAAGCAGCAGATTGTCATCCATTACAGCGACAACGGGAGTGGGATTGAACGGAAAAACCGCCGCAAAATCTTCCAACCCGGAATGACGACAAAAAAACACGGTTGGGGGCTTGGTTTGACACTGGCGCAGCGAATCATCAAAGAGTACCATCATGGACAGATTCGGTTGATTGGAAGTAACTCGGGTGGGACAGTCTTCGAGTTGGTATTGCCTGTTGAACCCATCGGGGAGGAACGAGTCAGCGGTGAAGATGAGACGGACCACCTGCGACAGATTACGAGATGGAAGTTGAAAAATATGAAGATGAATGAGGAGGATGTTTGATGGCACATGCCGCGCGCAAAATCCTCTGGATCGATGATGAAATTGAGGCTCTGAGACCTCATATACTCTATCTAAGTGAGAAGTCGTATGATGTCACTCCCGTGTCCAATGGTGATGATGCCATTGCCATGATAAAGACGACTCGGTATGATGTTATTTTGCTAGATCAGATGATGCCGGGACAAGATGGAATGACCGTTCTAGCTCGAGTTCGCGAACTGGATTCAGCGATACCTCTCATTATGGTGACACAGTGCAGGGAGGACGCGTTGATTGATGAAGCGCTAGGAAGACGAATTAGCGACTTTCTTGTCAAACCCATTGGCGGCGCCCAAATTGCTTCTACACTCAAGCGAGTCTTAGATCAGACGAAGATAGTCGAAGAACAGGTCCCACACAAGTATACGAGAGACTTCAATCAGATTCGTCGTATCAAAGATTCATCCCCCGATTGGCGAAGCTGGGCAGACATTCATCTGAGATTAGTCGAATGGGATCTCGAATTCGATCTCCTAGGCGAAACCGGCCTTAAAGAAACACACCTAGAACAGAAAAAGGAGTGTAACGCCCTATTTTCGGATTATGTAGCGGAGAACTACCCGCGTTGGATAAAGGGAGGGGATGCGCCGGTTCTGTCGGTTGATGTTCTAGACCGATTTGTCATTCCCCATCTTCGCAAGAACAAACAAGTGTACTTTATTGTTGTTGATTGTTTGCGACTCGATCATTGGCTGGCGATTGAACCTTTGCTACAGCCATATTACTACATTGATCGGAGTTGTTATTTCTCAATTTTACCTAGCGCGACACTTTATTCGCGCAATGCCCTTTTCAGTGGGCTCTTTCCCCTAGAACTCGCCGAAAAGTTTCCCCAATACTGGCAGGAAAACTCGGAGGATCAAACAAGTACCAATCGGTTTGAGAAACAACTTCTGCAATTGAAACTGCGAAATGCGGGGTTGCGACTCAAACCTGGCTTGCGGTATTTTAAGATTTTTGATGCCAAAGGAGGCAACGAATACATCCGACAGGTTTCATCTTTTGAGCGAATAAGTCTATCCGCGCTGATTGTAAATTTCATTGATATCTTGACTCATCAGCGCTCCCAGTTAGACGTGCTTCAACAGATTGCTCCAGATGAATCCGCCTTTCGTTCCTTGGCGAAATCGTGGTTTGCACACTCTGCCCTATTCGAGATTTTGAAGATTATTGCCCCTCGAGATGCTGTTGTTGTGCTAACCACGGACCACGGTTCCGTACTCGGCAACCGGCCGACAAAAGCGTTTGGTAATCGACAGACTTCGACAAGCCTTCGCTTCAAAGTCGGCACGGACTTGGAGTGTGACCACGGTCAAGCCGTCCACATCAAGCAGCCGAAATCGTACAAATTGCCTGCAGAAAGTTCAAATAAGAACTATATCATTGCAAAAGACGATTACTATTTTGTTTATCCGAATCAGTTCCACGAATATACTCGACAGTTTCGAGGAGGATTTCAGCATGGAGGTATCTCAATGGGAGAGTTGATTGTGCCGGTCGTTACAATGACATCGCGTTGAGCGGAAAAACACTGGACCAATTTCCAGTGGAATCGTACATCCAAAGCATTCATAGTGGGAGATTGTACGGTCAGAATACTCCAAAACATTCGTACCAACTGCTTCCTCAAGTGGAACGTAATACATGCTACGGCTCAGGCATCGTGGTTTTCGCCCTTGAACGACTTACTGTATCAAGCATTTTGAGTGATAGTATGCGCCGCCATCACTATAAGGGATGGTACTTTTGGCCTCGTCTATGAATTCGAAACAAGTGTTGCCGTGTTAACACTGAGCAAGGTTCTAGACGAAATCACAAAATGCTTGTAAGTCATCTATGCTGATCAGACCAATGTTGGATATGGAAATCGACGGTTTCCGTGCACGGTTGTACTGAAACCGAGATTTTCACGTCAGAGAGCCATTTTACGATTGAAGGGCATCTGTTGAGACGCATTCAATCGGGTGGTTGTATTCGTTGCCTCCATAGGCAGGCCTGTTGCAGATTGTGTGGCAACGGGTTCTCGGCCCGCACTAGCGTTTAGGAGGCGACAATGCCAAAGGAAATTCTCATCTCTGATGATGAGTATGAGACGAGATGTGCTATCATTGAAGATGGCGATTTAAGTGAAATCTACGTTGAACGTAAAGATAATGAACATACGTTAGGAAATATCTATAAAGGGCGCGTCGAAAATGTGCTTCCCGGCATGCAGAGCGCTTTCGTCGAAATTGGACTGGAAAAACACGCCTTCCTGCACGTTTCGGATATTAACTACGATTTCGACGATGTTGAGGATGAAGCAGATAAGGACCTAACGAAACTTGATTTAGGATCGGAAAAGCCCACCCCTCGAAAAGGATCAAGAGGATTTCGGTATCCGATTAGCGAGTTGGTTCACAAGAATCAAGAAATACTTGTGCAGGTTGTCAAGGAATCGCTGGGCACCAAAGGACCGCGTGTTACAAGTTGCATTTCGTTGCCCGGGCGCTACGTTGTCTATCTTCCTACTTCATCGAATATCGGCGTATCGCGCCGCATAGAATCCGCAGCGGAAAGGCAGCGTCTACGCGATATCTCCCAAAAACTGCGATCCGGTGTGGAAGGAGGCTTTATTGTCCGCACTGCCGCCGAAGGAAAAAGTGAGGAAGAATTCTCCACAGAAATCCAATTCCTCATTGATCTGTGGAAAGAGATTCGCGAGCGTGGTGAGAAAATGCCGGTTCGAAGCCTCGTGCAACGAGATCTTGGTTTCGTTGGGCGAATCATTCGGGATTATTTTACCAACGATGTAACCAAGCTAGTATTCGACTCCAAGGAACGATACAAGGAAACAACAGAATACCTGTCATCAGGGCTGCCTGAACTGGGTTCGCGCGTCAAACTGTATGAAAAATCGACCCCTCTCTTTGAAGCACATGGAATAGAAAAGGAACTCAAGAAAGCATTAAGCGAGAAGATCTGGCTCAAATGTGGCGGGCATATCGTCATTCAGCAGACTGAAGCCATGGTGTCCATTGATGTCAACACGGGACGGTTCGTCGGGAAGGCAGATCCAGATAATACCATTCTTAGTGCCAATCTTGAAGCTGTTGAAGAGATCGTTCGACAAATGCGCCTTAGAGATCTTGGCGGAATCATTGTTGCCGACTTTATCGACATGGATCGGCACGAACACCGAAAGATGGTATTCAAGGCACTGCAGGAGGCGCTGAAGAAAGACCGTTCCCGATCCAATATCCTGCACGTGTCGGAACTTGGCCTCGTAGAGATGACCAGACAACGCACACGCCCAAGCCTATCATCACTCCTCACCGAATCCTGCCCCTATTGCGACGGGCATGGCAGGATTCTATCAGTTGATACGATCACGATTTCGGTATTACGATCGATAAAGAAAGCACACCTGAAATCGCGGAAGAGGAAACTTCGAGTCGTCGCGAATGAACTTATCGTTTCCTGCCTTCTTGAGGAGGAGTCCAAAAAACTCAGCCAACTGGAGAAGTTGATGAATCTCAAGATTAGGATTGAGGAAGACGTTGACCTGCATCTTGAGGACTATCAGATTTTTGCCGAAGACACCAATCGTGAAATCTATTTAGACTAACGAGTTGACGAAATCCGTGCATTACATCAAGTGATCGTGTTGTACGGTTTACACTGCACACCGTTTCGAAACTTGCCGGCGATCCATGGCCGTCCTACTGTTCGCTCAAATTGGACGCGATAGCCTTTGCGTGCTCGCAAAATAAAGTTGATACTGCCTACCCTCTATGATATAATTCAGGTTTTGGTGACGTACTAGAAGCAATCATTTGTTCACTATGCATCTTACGCAGACAAAGGAATCAAAACTGACTATCACATAGGAGAAAAAGATGTACGCTGTATTTGCTGCAGGCGGAAAGCAACACCGCGTTGAAGTTGGTTCATTGATCGATGTTGAAAAAATCGAAGCGCCTGTGGGAGAAGAAATTACCTTTCCGGAGGTCTTGGCAATCGGAGACGACGATGGCGAAATCCAAGTAGGACAACCTCATATTGCGAACGGCACAGTCGTTGGTGAAATCGTCGAACAGGGCAAAGAGAAGAAGATTGTCGTTTTCAAATCCAAACGACGCAAAGGCTATAAGCGCAAACTCGGACATCGCCAGAGATTTACGCGGCTGAAAATAACCAACATCCAAGGCGCAGGCAGCCCATCAGAAATGGAGGAAGAAGATGGCTCATAAAAAGGGCGGCGGCAGCACCGGTAACGGACGTGACAGTATCGGAAAACGGCTCGGTGTCAAACGATTTTCCGGGACCCACGTGACGGCGGGAAGCATCCTCGTTCGGCAGCGTGGCACCCACATCCACGCCGGAAAAAACGTCGGCGTCGGCAGCGATTACACGCTCTTTTCAACCATTGACGGCTATGTGTGGTTTGAGCGGAAGGACAAAATGCGCAGGAAAGTGAGTGTTTACGCAGAGCGTCCTGACTTCTAACCTTCGCGTCAATTCAAATTTTGATAAATCAAAGCCTCGTCCTTGTGCGGGGCTTTTTTTATAGACTATAGTCAGGATTATAGGGCGTTATATTTTTCTAACACAAGAAATAGAGTCGTCAATTTTGCGGAGAAGTGGTATAATTTCTATAAGGAAATTCTTTTGTCAACCTTTTGCGTACCTCATTGAACCAATAGCCGTAGCTTCCTATTATATCGACTCACACAATATAGCAGAGCGACTGCCGTACCAAAGGATATCTACCATGAATACATTAAAATTCTTGTGTTTAGGACTATTTACATCAATTGTTATAACACTCACCGGCTGCGAAGCGGAAAGCCTGGTACCGCTATTACAATCGCCGAAGGATAGAAGTATCCATGTGGCAGGGAGCGGTTCAATAGCAGGTGAACCGGATATAGCAACTCTGAAGTTAGGTGTATCAGTTGAGAAAGAAACGGTTGCAGAAGCACGGGAGGCAGCCGCAATCGCGATGACAGCGGTGCTAGACTCACTGAAGGCTAACGACATTGCTGCAGAAGACATTCAAACGGAAAGATTCAGTATCTACCCGCAGTACGACTACACGGATAACGGGCGCGTGCTTCGTGGTTACCGCGTGAACAACACCATTAGCGCAAGGGTGCGAGAACTCCAAAGTCTCAGCGATATAATTGACGATGCCGCTGGAGCCGGAGGAGACATCGTCGTTGTAAACTCCATCCAATTCATGATTGAGGACCCCATGGAATTGCAGATGCAGGCACGTGCGTTGGCAGCAAAAGATGCTGAAGCCAAGGCGCAAACCTTAGCGGACGCACACGGAGTTAAGCTTGGAAAACCTGTGAATATCACAGAGGTTACCTCCGGAGGAATCTCTCCAATCGTCTATGCTGAGAGCGCAGTTGCTGATGATAGCTTCCGTACATCAACCCCTATTGAAGCTGGTGAACTCACTGTCACCGTGAATATCACGGTGGTCTACGAGTTTGAGTAAGGTTAGTTCGACCTAAGCAGATAGATTGAATTGAACGGTAGCGGTTGACTGTACAAATCACAAGACGCTATTAACTCATACAATTTCCGAAAAAGAACATTGCATCTTTGTTCCGGCGGGCCCTCGGTGCCCGTCGACCTTCCGTGCCGGTTAGCGATGCTTATTCATAAGAGACGGTAAAACTATTGACACTCGTTTGTGGGTTTCCGCCAAGTTTTAAGATGTCAAACAGGTCTCCATTGACACGAAACCGCGCAAGCAAGGCTATTGTTAAGTTTTCGCGCTCCACACTTTTATGATAAAATCTGAAAATCTCTGGAGATTCGTTCGGTGAGCGGGTGCACTTCCTTCGCTGGAGAAGTATGCAACCTCCCATTCCGCCAATGTATAGACAATTATGAGTTTGACTATAGAAACAATGTAACTGTTTAGTTCAGTTAATAGCACGCCATTATTCCTATCGGAATAATTCTTTCAGCAAGTAACACTTATTGACACATAGAGTCCAGGTTTTCGATCCAGAGGATCGGCATGTTGATAGAATGCGATAGGTCCAAATCCCCGCGCTCCAGCGGAGCGCAATGTCGAGAGTTACTTGGTAGCGCGCCATTATCCCTGTCGGAATAATTCTTTCAGCAAGTAACACTTATTGACACATAGAGTCCAGGTTTTCGATCCAGAGGATCGGCATGTTGATAGAATGCGATAGGTCCAAATTCCGCGCTCCAGCGGAGCGCAATGTGTATAGCGCATCATCAAATAACACTCATTTTTCGCTCTATGGCTAGCTTTGGAGAAAGTGTTACTTGAGAGAAGTAGTAAAAGGGTGTCCCATCAGGGCAATTGCACCTGATTCTAGAGGATCCGCGATCGCCAAATCACCGATTTTCCCTCTTCACTTTGCACGAGAATCAAAAGCCCCAGCGTGGGCAACCGAGTGAAAAACGAGGGCGATAGTGATCTGCACAGGTGTATAGAAACGTGGATTCACCACACGCCAAAGCCCCAGAGGGGCGACAGATGTATAGAAACTTAAATGGTCGAAAAATGGCTTTTCTTCCTAGATTCAAACAGGCTCTAAACAGTTACGAAACAATCATCGACTTTCGCTTAAAACGCCCCAATCCATGGCGCATCCGGCAATTTTCGCGCTTGATGCGAGGCATGTCGGCTCTCGTCTGCACCCATTCTTATGCCGGAAATAGGGTTTCACACACCGGTTTCCATTTGTCGGCATAGTATATCTCCACATTCAACGCGAAAAGCCAAGCGGAGAATTTTTCAAGCGTAGATCTGTCCCTGCAGCCCCACTCCCACGCTAACAAGTGTCCGGTTTTCCTATCAACTGCATTTCCTATCCAGCGTTTGTTTTTCTTGTTCCCGATGAAATACCACATCTCATCCAGTTTCAAGATAACGGAGGCTCCGGGTGAATGCGTGGGTTTGGGTGCGTGCTTTTCCGCAAATGTGCGAATCCATTTCAGCACGGCAGTCAGAGAAACCTGGAAAAGTTTCGAGTAGGGCTTGCGAAATCTTGAGAGTGTTGAATATAAGCTACACTGCCTTCGCACAACAGCAGAAGGCGAAACGAAGGCTGAAGTTCACAGATTGATAACAGAAGCGATCCAATTTCATATCGAAGGTTTGCGAGAAGATGGAGTTGTTGTTACACCTACATCGTCCACAGTCGCATTTATTGATGTCGCTACGAGCTAACAAACGGTTGCGCGAGCAGAGAATCTCCGTTCTGATGGCACCATGTAGGAAATATCGAGGGATCTCTATAGGAGCTCGATCGCAGTAAAATCTCTATCGCTCTCGCTATCCGCTCGGTCAATCTATTCGCTTGCTTGATTGTTATTCCCTACGGGGCCCACAACAATGAATATAGACACAGCCAGAATCCATGCAAAGGCTGGCAAGGGCGGTAACGGCTGCATTAGTTTCCGTCGGGAGAAGTTTGTGCCTCGCGGCGGGCCCAACGGCGGGGATGGCGGGGGCGGCGCGAGTGTCATTCTTGAAGCGGCGGAGGGCATGAGCACGTTAATCGACCTGAGACACAACCCGCTCCAAGTCGCCGACGATGGCAAGCACGGCACGGGAAAAGAGATGCACGGCGCAGACGCCGCCGACCGAATTATCAGAGTCCCCTGCGGCACACTTGTGCGAGATGCCGAATGCGGAGAAATCCTCGCCGACCTAACAGTCCCCAAGCAGCGCGTCGTCATAGCTCGCGGAGGCATCGGTGGAAAAGGGAACACCCATTTCAAGAGCAGTACCTTCCAAACACCGCGCGTGGCGGAAAAGGGAGAACCCGGCGAAGAACGCACCATCGGACTGGAAGTCAAGCTAATTGCAGATATCGGTTTAGTCGGATATCCTAATGCCGGAAAGTCAACTCTGTTAGGACGGGTTTCATCCGCGAAACCGAAAATTGCCCCATATCCATTCACAACCCTCGCGCCCAATCTTGGTGTCGTTAGAATTGACGCGGAACACAACTTCGTGATGGCGGACATACCCGGGTTAATCGAAGGCGCGCACGAGGGTGCAGGTCTCGGTCACGATTTTTTGCGGCACATTGAGCGGACAAAGATGCTCATCCACGTCATCGACGCTGCGGCGATTGATGGGCGTGACCCAATCGCGGACTACGAAAAACTCAACGCGGAACTTGAGGGTCACGACCAACGCTTGGGTGAACTCCCGCAGTTGATTGCGCTGAATAAAATGGATATGCCCGATGCCCAAGCCAATATGCCACGAATCCGGAGTTACTTCGAGAAACGCTCGCTTTTCCCAATTTCTGCCCTAACTGGCGAGGGAATTGGGGGGTTAATTCGAGCAGCATATCACCGTTTACAAGGGCTGAATGAACAGAGAGAGGAACATGGGCCCCCATTTGAACAATTGGAACTCTCAATTGCCAAACCACGGGGGCGATTTGAATTGACGAAGGACGGCGATCGTTTTATCGTAGTTGGCGACGAACCCCGTCGTGCGGTTTTGATGACGGATATGGAAAACGACCAAGCGATTATCTTGCTCCATCGTAAACTGAAAAAGATGGGACTTATGAATGCGCTGAATAAGGCGGGAATTAAGGAAGGAGATACAGTCCAGATTGATGAATTCGAGTTTGCGTTCAGCACCACTGGAATCAACGCCGGGTAGTCGCCGCGAGTGGTTATCCGACGTGAAGCGCGTCGTCGTAAAAGTCGGCAGTAGCACAATCTCGCAGGGATTCAAATTGAACGATGGAGCTCTGGATAACCTCGTCGCCGATTTAGCCCGTATCAAGAGGACAGGCAAAGAGGTCATCCTTGTGACATCGGGAGCGATTGCGGCGGGAATAGGCACTCTCAATCTTCCAAGTCGTCCGCAGACGATTCCCGGATTGCAGGCAGCGGCATCTGTGGGACAGAGCCGGTTGATGCACGCCTACGAAGACCGATTCCAAGAATACGGCGAGATTGCGGCGATGATGCTCCTGACGCAGGAGGATTTCAACAATCGCAAACGCTATATCCACATCAGCAACACGCTCAACACACTGCTGCAACTGGGGGCGATCCCTATCATCAATGAGAACGACACAGTTGCGGTGGAGGAGATTAAGGTCGGCGACAATGATACACTGTCAGCCCAAGTTACTAACCTGGCGGATGCCGATCTACTGGTTGTTCTGTCTGATCAAGCCGGTTTCTTGACAGCTGACCCACGCAAGCATTCGCATTCCAAGTTAATCGACGTTGTTCCCGTCATTACCGAAGACATTAGGAAAGCTGCCGGCAGGGCGGGTACCCAAGGTGGCACAGGTGGAATGATTACGAAGTTGCAAGCCGCAGAAATTGTCACGGGATCGGGTGAAATGATGGTGCTCGCGCACGGAAAAGAGCCTGGGGTTGTCAATCGTATTCTTAGCGGCGAGAATGTTGGCACGCTCTTTCTACCGCAAACGCATAAATCGTCGCGTAAACGGTGGATTGCTTATTCGCGGCCTCCCAAGGGGCGACTACTCGTAGATAACGGGGCGCGAAATGCCCTTGTGGTTCGCGGAAAAAGCCTGCTTGCATCAGGCGTGCGCGGTGTGGAAGGACAGTTCGAGTATGGAGACACAGTCTCATGTCTTGACGAGAATCGGGATGAATTTGGCCGCGGGTTGGTGAATTATAACACCGAGGACATAACTCAGATTATCGGAAAACAGAGCACCGAGATTGAACAAATCCTTGGAGCACGGTATTATGATGAGGTTATCCATCGAGACAATCTGGTACTGATGGGGCAAGCGTGAGACATGTGCATAATGTGTGTCGAAAGGAGACTAAATCATGGCATCATTGACAATCCAGACCACGGATCCGGAGGCCGCAATACGTCTCATTCAGTCTGGTCTCCTCAAAGAGGCAGCTTTTTTGCGTTTGGGGATTGAAAAGACGACGGTGCGGATGGCGCACTTTGAGGAAAAACATGGCTGTTCGCTTCAAGAGTTAGTCAGTTCTACTACGCAAATTGACGACATTGATATAGTAGAGTGGGAAGGTGAAATTGAAGTTCTGCACCGCCTGGGGAAAAAATTGGAACAGATTGATGAATTGAAAGTATGCAAATAACGAACTATTTTACATATAGGACTTACACAACAACAGGAGGTCACTTGATCCTACAGAAGACACGCAATGAAGGGATTCCATCTTCAATTTGAGGATTGAATATCGCTGCTACAAGCCGCACTGCGTAAGTCCTAACATTAATTCCACGCGCTCCCGCGACGAGTCGAGAAATCAGTTGTTGATAAAAACCAAATAAGGAGATAACTAGGTGAGTCAAGCAATTCATGAAATGGTAGAATCCAAAGCGCGTACCGCGAAAGCCGCGATGCGAAAACTGTCTAAAACCTCCTCTGATGTCCGTAACCGCACACTTTTGGCGATGACGGAGAGCATTATTAAGTTCAAGGACAAAATACGGGAAGCTAACGAGATTGATTTGAAGGCTGGTGGCGAGACCGGGCTTGCCGCACCACTAATGAGTCGGCTCGCATTGGACGACAAGAAGATTGAAAGAATGGCGGACAATCTCAGGCAGGTTGCCGCATTACCCGATCCAATCGGCGAGATTGTCCACATGGGCGAGCGCCCGAATGGGCTGAAGATTGGAACGGTTCGCGTGCCGATTGGCGTTATTGGGGTGATTTACGAATCGCGGCCGGATGTCACCGTCGAAGTCTCCGCTTTGTGCGTCAAGTCGGGCAATGGCGTTATCCTGCGAGGCGGATCGGAAGCTATCCATTCAAACACAGCGCTTGCAAACATATTGACTGAGGCGGCAGAAAGAGAAGGCGTGTCCGGCGCAATTCAGTTTGTTGACATTACGGATCGGCAGGCGGTGCGGGAGATGATCTCATTGACTGAACACATCGATCTCATCGTGCCGCGCGGCAGCCAAGACTTCATCCGCCACATCATGAAGACCTCCGATATCCCTGTCGTTGGTCATGCGGATGGAATCTGCCATGTGTACGTCGATGAGGCTGCCGACCTCAACATGGCTGCAGATATCTGTGTCAATGCCAAGGTGGGATATAAAGTTGCCGCGTGTAACGCAATGGAAACACTACTGGTTCACGAGTCAGTTGCACCGAGATTCCTTCCATCAATGTGTGAGAAATTCGCGGCTGAAGGCGTGGAGTTGCGGGGATGCGAAGAAACGCGGAAGTTGTATCACAATGCCAAACCCGCAACCGAGGAGGATTGGCGAACAGAATATCTGGATGAGATTTTGTCGATTCGAGTCGTTTCCGACTTTGATAGCGCGGTGGATCACATTGAAACCTACGGCTCGCACCACTCCGACGCAATCATCACGGAGAGCTATGCAAACTCACAACGGTTTCTAAAAGAGGTCGACTCGGCGGCGGTGTATGTCAACGCAAGCACTTGTTTCACCGACGGCTATGAATTTGGACTCGGTGCAGAGGTTGGCATCAGCACGCAGAAACTCCACTGTCGAGGGCCCATGGGACTTCAAGGCTTGACGAGTTACAAATACATCGTCTATGGAAACGGTCAGGTGCGAACCTAGGAAAGCTGGTTGCGAACATCGGGTTTCTCCCGAAGAATTATGTACGGTCTGCGACAGTGTTGTATGCCGGCCTTAGCTCAATAACACGGCTCTTCAGAGTTAAGTGTGGAAAAGGAGATAGCTATAGGAATGCTGCAATGACTCGGATTCGGAAGTGCTCAAAGTTGCGAAATCCAAAAGCCCGGCGCTTGATGAGTTTGATTTTATTGTTGATGCCTTCGACCATGCCACTGGTCGTACGGTGACAAAAGTAATTGGCAATTCGGTGCGTCCAGTTTGTTAGCGTCCGACGAAATTGCGGAAACAACCCTGCTTTCTCTGCAATGAGGCTCCACTTCCGCAGGCGCTTAATTGCCTTTTCTTTCGTGGACTTACACTCGAAGATATGTCGTAAACACTCCTTGAGCCGATGAGCCGTCTTGACCAAAGGAGACACCTGATAAACGTGTTTAAGCGCCGCTTGCTGCTTATGAGTTAAGTCTTGTCGATTCTTTAACAGTGCATAGTGAACGCCTTTCAGTATTTCGGGGTGCGCTTTCTTTTGCTGATTCTTCAACTGCTTGAGTTCCCGGTTGACCGCCTGCATCACATGAAATCGGTCGGCAGTAATCACCGCGCTGGGCAACAACTCGGCACAAACCGTATCATAGGGATTCCACATGTCGATGGCGACTTCTTGAATTTGTGCACGCTCAAAAGGTGATAGCTGTTCAAGTCGTGCCCTAAGTTTCTCTTGAGTTCGCGCTTTGAGCACATCAACGACCTCTTTTGTGTCCAGGTTCGTCAGAATCAAGGCGAAGTCACCTCTTCCCTTACGCAATGCAATTTCGTCAATACCCAACGGAATCTCTATCGCCCTCGCTATCCGCTCGGTTGATCGTTTGAGATTGGCAAAGGGAGTTAAGGGAATGCGACATCTCGCTTCGTGGAGGAAGATGCTTTCAATCTGGTCATAAGTCAGCTCTTCAGCACGGTGTACTGTACTGATGTTGTTCTCTCGAACTTGAAGGAATATCCAATGTTGGTAACGACGGGTGTAATCGCGTCGCTCGTCGACAAAGTCTAGAGATTCAGAGAACGCCCGGCGACAGTCGTCACAGAAGAATCGACGTCTGACAAAGCGAAGATAAGTCGGCTTGCCACTAATAGGAAGGTCGCGAACGATGCGGGGGTGTCTTTCGTGCAGCGTTTTTGAGGTTTTACCACAGTGAGGACATGTAGCTGTCTGAGATGCCGACTCAACGTCCAGTGTGATTTTATCTGTCTCAATCTCGGCGGAAATCACCCGGTAGTTGGGGATGTCAAGCAGTTGTGTTAAAAGCGCATACATCGGAGTCTCCAGAGTCATATCGCGTAGTATTGAAATCAATTTCAACTCATAGGAAAAAACGCTCGTGCCTGTAGCAAGTTTCATTCCCACACTTAACTCTGAAGAACCAATAACACATTGGCGGAAGGGGGCAACAATCGTTGACCCCAATACTTATTAGCTCGACTTCGTACATTTATGCGGCGTAACAGACGGTGTCAATCAAGCGTTGAAGGAAAGCGGCCGAGATTTTAATCATCTGGTCTTTTTGGTTGACCTTTGAAAAAGTCACATCTGCTTCTGCAGACCAGAACTGGTGTCTCACCCACCCTATTGCATCAGAAAAAGTCGCTAGCGATTTCTGATACCATGCAGTCTGTCGCACTTCTACTTGATTCTGTTGAACCAGCAGATGGACAGCTAAGGTCACCCAGGAGAACAATCCCAATAGGATTGGGGTTGTTCGAGCAATCGCATTATCCGCCCCTTGTCTTTGTGTTTCGACACCTAGATGGGCACGATCTTGATCGTCAAATTAAGGTGGAATCCCTTTCTTCAAAAGTGACTTCCATCCGCCAGCGACGAGTATACCAGTCTCGGCTATCTGGCGAGGGCAACGTGTTGTGTCAGTAGATAAAAGGGTTATCGGCTCATACGTGCCGCGGGGGGCTCGTGCCAGAACCCAGCGGATTGACACCGGGGGTTTACCCGTGTGATATCAAACGGCTGGCTGTGAAGCGACTTGCATTTCTCTTTGTTGCCCGTTATACCAATTGGGTGTTAGGGGCTTGGAGAATGGTAGCCAAGGTAGCTAACCGTGCACCTTTCTTGCGAGGACGTCCTTTACCGCGTTATTAGCATTGGGGGAATCATGGTGCCCCTCCTCAGTCGAAATGGTATTGCTGTTTCGACTGATTTTACCACATTCCCCTTCGGTTTTGTACAAAGTCGAGCTCAATGTTTCTTATACTCTTCCGTCGAGAACTACTCGCCAATTTGATGACACTTCGATTTTTTGTCGTTGTCGTCACCTGCCTGGTACTAGTCATTGTCAGTACCCTTGTACTTCTCCAAGACTACCAACACCGCCTAGGCGCCTACAACACCGCCGCGAGTACGCATCGCGAAGATATAACGGATTCCATGACCTATTCGCAACTGCGGCTGTATGTGGATCGTCCCCCCAACCCTCTCAGCATTTTTAACCGAGGACTTGACAAACGACTTGGAAACACCATCCATGTTCATCACCAATATGTACCTACTCTTCTAGACGCAAAACATCATGGCATGGATAACCCCTTCCTCGATCTTTTCTCCGGCATGGATTTGGTTTTTATTTTCCAGGTCGTCCTAAGCTTATTGGCATTACTGTTCGCTTATGACGCAATTGCTGGCGAGCGCGAAGCGCATACTCTTCGGTTAATGGCGACCAACCCTGTGCCTCGAAGTCTCATTCTTCTGGCGAAGTATGCGAGCGCGATGGTTTGTCTAACTGTTTCGCTGATTATCAGTGTTCTGCTAGCGCTGTTTTTGTTGACATCCTCAAGATCGATTGCCTTTTCGGGCGAGGATTTTCTTCGGATACTTGGAATTTCGCTGACATCCGTGATTTACCTTTCCACGTTCTATCTGATTGGTTTGCTCATTTCGACAGTTTCGCGCCGTTCCGCGACGGCGTTGGTGTTTGTCATGTTTGTGTGGGTGATGCTAGTGCTAGTTTATCCAAATCTAACCGTTGCAACCCTCGATCGATTGATAACCATAGACGAAAAGTTAAATGCTGCCCTGTCCAAGATTGAACAGTTCTGGGAACGGTATGATGCCGATGAGCGAGCTTCGGTCAAAGAGAACTCCGTACGTGCTTATAGCTATCCTGCGCGCATTGGTCAGGGTGACCATCTCAAATATTCCGGCGGTTACAACAAACAGACCCTGCTTCACCACAGATTTTGGTGGACGTACGGTTTTGATAAAATTGACGAAGACAAAGAGCAGTTCGTCCCGAATGTGCAATCCCATAGTCAACTCTTGGAATCATCCCGAATTCGCGCCGCGGAAAAGACATGGCTGGTTCGTAAAAAAGCGCTCGATCAGACCTACGGCCGCAAGGTGAAAGCTGTGCAAATGGCGATTCGCTTTTCGCCAGCGGCAACTTATGACTTGGCAACGGAAGCTTTGGCAGGTACAAATCTCCAGGGAATTGAGCGTTTCGCGGAGTCGAGCCGGCAGTATCGGCGCGCTCTGATCGAACATCTGCGGGAAAAGAAAGCCTTTTCCTCCAGGCAATGGTTTTCTCATGACAAAGGCAGAGTGCGTTGGGACGATTTACCGCAGTTTTCCTATCAACGCGCAGATTTGGGGAGTGATATTATTGGTGTTGTTCCCGATCTGATTCTGTTGCTGTCGATCAACTTGGCGATATTTATGGCAGTCTTTTTGACCTTCCGCAGACAGGCCATATAAGATTGACCGTGTGAATAACGAGGGATCGAGCGACCAAGAAGGGAGCGCGATAGAGTTCCCATAGAAATCCCTTAGCGAGTGCAATAGCGATCCCAGCGCGATAGAAATTCCATAGCGATCTTCGTGCGATAAATAAAGATCCCATCACGTAAGCGGATGTGCAATTTTCAACGAATCCCACATTTGCGAGTTTTCTATGATTTTTAGCATCGCGAAACGCGAACTTTACGACAACATGATGAGCCTTCGATTCGCGCTTATTGTGCTGTTGATGCTCACAGTAATGGTTGCCAATGCTGTTGTGTCCCTCGGTAAATACAACGAGCGAATCGGCGATTACCATAGAAATGTAGCCGATGAGCTCAAGGAGATGGAGCTCCACGCAGAGAGTCTTCCCGAGTTGGTCTTGTATGGGCCCGGTGAACTTCATAAGCAGCCTTCCGCACTTTCGTTCTGCGCGAATGGCGGAGAAGCCTTTCTTTCCAATAATACCGATGGCAGACCATTGGAACGATGGTGGGGAGAATACCCAGCGCGGTTCAACGGCATCTGGCGGATGACTTATCCCCAAAGCAATCCAAGCCTGTGGAACCTCCTGCCGAATTCTACTCAGATGGATTGGGCATTTCTGATTGGAGTTGTGTTGAGTTTTGCCGCGATTCTGTTCACTTTCGACGCCATCTCCGGGGAACGAGTGCGCGGGACGCTACGGTTAATGCTCGCCAATAGTGTGCCGCGCCATGTGCTGTTGGGCGGCAAATTTCTTGGGGCACTGATAAGCATTGGTCTTCCATTTCTCATGGCAGTGTTGGTCAATCTTTTCTTACTTTATACCTCTGGCAGCATCCAGTTAGGCAAAAGCGACTGGGGGCGGTTGGGGGTAATCGTCCTGATTGGTTTCGTCTACATAGCCATCTTTATCATACTGGGACTGTTGGTTTCCTCTCGCGCCCGGCAATCGTCATCAAGTCTGATGGTTCTCACATTGATCTGGGTCGTCTGGGTAATTTTGATACCGAACAGCGTCGGATTGGTTGCCAGAAGTCTCAAGCCGGCGATGACCAGCGACGAATTCCGACAACGGCGGGAGGAACTGTATCAGCAGGTGACACAAAAATATCTGGATCGCGGATTGCTTGATACTGATTTTACCCCGCGTGAGATTCCGCCTGCAAGGGTCACCTTGTTGTGGGGCGAGTATCACCTCGAAGAATCCCTCGCTGACGAGAGATTGCTGGAGGAACATTTGAGAGCGCAAATAGATCAGGTCGTGTTTGCGAGATCGTTGGCGCGCCTGTCGCCCGCAGCCGTTGTTCAGTATTCCATCGAATCCTTGGCGGGAACGGGCTTCTCACGCCACTTACAGTTTCTTTCACAGGTCAAGATTTATGTGTCCGAGTTTCGAGACTTCCTCGTCGAAGTCGACAAGGCGGACGCGGAAAGTCCCCATGCGCTCTTTTTTCGATATGCGATTTCGTGGAATCCGGTGCCTTTTGATACCATCCCGAAATTCAAGGATCGCTACAGCTTCGGCGAATCGCTAAATGATGCTACTGTGGATACGTTGCTGTTGGTACTGGTCTTTGTGGTGTTATCCGCCGCTTTATTTCTTTCTTTCCTTCGGGTTGATGTTTAGAACTTGTTGAGAACGTTGTTTGGCAACCTTGGGAACTTTCATACTTTTCATACCTTTCATACCCCAATGGAAGTTTTCAATAGAGACAAAAAAAGGGTTATAACCCTTGCTATGACTGGGTTATTCGAAGTTTCGACATTAAAACCTTCCAAGAGGAGGTATGAAACTGTAGTTGTCACTCGGAACAGATTGAAATCTCAGATTGACACGATTTTCATAGGAGAAGATGGCTTTTCAAGCAGGCTCTAAACCTGACCGAATTGGTCAGGTTTTCCACCTTAAATCTCCTTCATTTCTGTCAAAGGATGGGAGTACGTTCAGACTAATTTTCTGGTATTCTTGGGTAGGTCAATTTATAATAGATAGCATAGGCTTGTATCCAATATATTATTGACGAGTTTATCCATTTAGATTTTGCTTGCGCAGTCGTAACTCCAGCTTATTCCAATTTCTGTTACTTAAGGAAGATAATGCAGAACGATTTACGCTACCGAACGATACTACTTTTTGGCCCTCCGGGAGCTGGAAAAGGCACACAGGGAAAAATTCTCGGATCGATACCCGGTTTCCTTCACGTTGCCTCCGGCGATGTTTTTCGATCGCTCGATCCTACCTCTGAATTGGGAAAAATCTTTGCTGACTATTCGTCACGCGGTGCGCTCGTACCCGACGACCTGACGGTTAAGATGTGGGAGGAGCATATGCGAAATCTGACCGAAGAAGGGACATACAGGCCGGATAGTGCATTATTGATTCTTGATGGCATTCCGCGGAATCTAAACCAAGCACGGCTAATGGATGAACACATTCAGGTTCTCAGCCTTATCCATTTGGGCTGTGAAGACGAAGACGCGATGGTTGGCAGGCTGAGTCGGCGGGCGATTAAAGAGAACCGCGCCGATGATGCTCGCGAAAAGGTCATACGACATCGCTTGAAGGTGTATGAACAGGAGACGCAACCTGTAATCGACTACTATTCCGCATCGCTCGTAAACGTGGTTGATGCGCTTGGCACGCCTGCCGAAGTCCTTCAAAAAGTCCTCAAGCTGGTTGCTCCGATGCAGCGCTGCTGCTTTCCTGACGGCGTCGAGACGTAGGCTATGAACCGGACGCTGTGGGGAATAACGAAGGATTTCTACAAGAAATCGCGACCGGGAGATCGCTCCTACGAGGACCTACACCCGTGAAGATCACACACTGGTGCTAAGATAATTAGGGGTGATGGCGATGCTACACTCCTGTCGCGCCGCGGTTATTAAATCGGCTGGCGGTAGTTAATTGGTTGTCATTGATTAAATTCAGAGACAGAATAGGTATTCATGAGGTGTAGAATGGGTTTGGAAGATAAGGTTTGTATCGTTACGGGAGGTGGAAGCGGCATCGGCCGTGGCGCCGCGTTGTTGATGGCGCAAAACGGAGCGAAAATTGCGCTCATAGGGCGCACCGTCTCAAAGGTTGAAGCGGTAAGAGACGAGATTGAAGCCGCTGGCGGCTCGGCGCTGGCATTTGGGTTGGATGTCGCAGATTTCGAGGCTGCTCAACAGATGGCAAAGGATGTATTTGCAGCCTTTGGTCGGATTGACGTGCTGGTGAACAACGCCGGACACAGTTCCGCGAACCGTCGCCTCCTGAACATGACGCCAGAGGAGATTCGTCAAGTCGTTGATTCCAATCTGATTGGTACAATCTTCTGTACTCAGGCGGTGGTGCCCTTTATGTTGGAGGCTAAGAGCGGCACAATTATCAATATATCTTCAGTTGCCGCGATACAGTCGGGGCCCTTTAGTGGACTAGCGTACGGCGCAGCAAAGGCAGGGGTGAATAACTTCACGCAATTTCTGAATGCCGATTTGGTGAATACGGGAGTAAGAGCGAGCGTAATCATGCCGGGTGAGATTGAAACGCCCATTCTCGAACTGCGTCCAGTCCCCCCATCAGCTGAAGCTCGTGCAACAATGGCGGCTGTTGACGACACTTCGGAGCTCATCAACCTCATTGCGAGCCTTCCGCAACGAGCCAACATACCGGAAGTAATAATCAGACCGACAATGCAACGAGACGTTTCGAAGGAAATTCAGTCTGGATCATGAATTGGCAATCCGTCTTCTCAGGGCGCGGCAAACCGAAGATGCACCTAAGCGTATATGTCGAAGCGATGGGCGGTCGGAGTGAATCCCAAAATTGTGACATTTGAATGTACTTCATTATACCTATTTTAGGGGACTGACATGCATGCAGAAATAGTTATGATCGGCAGCGAGCTTCTGCTAGGAGAGCTTGTTGACACGAACGCCAACAAATTGGCAATAGCCCTTCGAAACATCGGGCTAGACTTATACTACAAAACCACCGTTGGTGACAACGAGGGGCGCATTACCGATGTCTTAAACCTTGCTCTGGACCGCTCGGATGTGGTTATCACCTCCGGCGGAATTGGACCGACCGTCGACGATGTAACACGCCAAGCTGCGGCAAATGCCACAGGGCGCCGGCTAGTTTACAGCAGTAAACTCGAAGCGGAGATTGCGGAACGCTTCCGTGGATTTGGGCGGAAAATGGCGGAAAACAACCGACGCCAAGCCTATCTGCCCGAAGGCGCGTTGCCGCTCACGAACCCAGTTGGTACGGCTCCCTGCTTCTTGAGCGAAGATGTGGGCGGAAGAGGGTGTATTATCTCGCTGCCCGGCGTACCCCGAGAACTTCAGCACATGCTAGACAACACGGTAATCCCCCTGTTAGTAGAACGGATTGGTGGAATCAAGGTGACTAGAATACGGGTTTTGCGCACCTGCGCGGTGGGTGAAAGCAACATTGATCGGGGAATCGGCGATCTCATGACTGGAGGCAATCCTACCGTCGGGTTGGCGGCACATTCGGGCCAGACCGATGTGCGAATCGCAGCCAAAGCAGACACTGAGGAAGAGGCGGACGCGCTGATCGATGGGATGGAAACTGAACTTCGGAAACGTTTGGGTGTCGCTATTTACGGCGTGGGTAAAGAAACGGTGGCCGAGGTAGTAGGCAGTCTATTAGCCAAACGCTCCCTAAAACTCGGCATAGCAGATACGCTTACAGATGGCCAGGTCGCCAGGGACTTGACTGAGGCGGGTTACGGGGAATTGATTGCCACGGATTCTTGGTCAAGGGATTTGACCGAAGTATTGAAGTCCGCCGGTCTTCCTGCCAATCCGGCGAAAACGGACAAGCGATCATTAGCAGACTCCCTTGCTAAAAGCGTGAGACCATCTGATGCTGATGGAGTCGGTCTGGTGATGCTGGGTCCCTTTGAAGACAACTCGACCTGTGTCTTCCTGCATGGTCCAGGCGATATGTGTTTATTCAAAAATGGCCGCCATTATCAAGCCACAGCCCATGTTAACCGATGGTTGGTCATCCAAGGGTTGGACTGGATTCGCCGTGCGGTGCTGGGGACGTTGGAATCGCCGGTGGACTGGAATTAACCACCCCTGCGTATCAGGACGGACAAATCCATCGGTAGCAGGTGAGCACTAACGTTACGACTTCTAGTCGGTCGAGCCAGAGGCAAACCGGGAGCTTGTCCTGACCAGAGCTTAAGGAAACCGAAAACCAAGATAAAGAAATTCGTGCTGTCTCGCCTTCACTTCTACTTTTATTCTGTTTGGGCTTACACAGCAACAGGAGGTCGCTACGGTAAGCGGGATCAACCGAGCGGATAGTGAGGGCGATAGAGATTTTCTGAGGTTTCCAAAAGAATGAGAAAAGCTTGACACCTCTGGGATAAAGCGTTACCCTTGGATGAAAATGCTCCCGGAGGATGGCTACGATGCTAGAAAGGTTGAACGAATCGCTTCGATTTTATCGGTGGCTTCTGTATAGCAAGTTCCGCGACAATCGGGAGGAAGCAATAGAAATTCTGTTGATGTTGGTGGTAGGACATGTTTTCGGCTACTATACGCCCAACCAATTGGCCCAGAGATTGGATATACCCAAGAGTCAACTGTACGAAGAATTGAAGTTTTGGAGTATCTATCAATGGAGACGTCAGTTGATGGTGATGGGGAGTGAATTGGCTGTTGAGCTTTTGCAGGAACTTGAAGGCAAGAGCGCCTCGACGCACTCTCGTATGCGTGTGACTATTGGCGTCGCCGACACAGTGATAGACCGTTTGGGTCGAGTCTTGTCGATGACATATTCGTGGTGGAGTGGTCGTGCCAAGAAGGTGGTTCGTGGTCAGAATATTCTTGGTATCACCATCAAGATTGGGTGCATGGTCATTCCCTTGGTAGTACGCCCTGTCGGCAAACAAGGACGCGCTAACACTTCCAAGCCAGAAGTTTTTGAGACCATTGTGGCTCAAGTCATCGCCTTTTTCAAAACAAAAGGGATTGACTTGACCGAGTATCCTATCAGTTTCGACCCGTGGTATGGCTCCGAAGAATTGGTGACTTTGCTGACCGACAAAGGTTTCGACCAGATTGCCATTCATGCCAAGAGCCGCTATGTATTCACCATTGGGCAAAGTCATCTGCCATTGAGTGAACATAAGCGTCAAATCGAATTGATAGAAGGTCAATGGGGGTGTGGAAACACACCGGTCGCACGTTGCCAAGCCCAGAGTCCAACCTTCGGGAAACTGATATTGTTGCTGTTTCGACAAGGAGGGCAGCTCAAGGCCGTTATGATGTTTGGTCGGAAGTTGCGAGCATGTGAGATACTGGCCATCTGGCAGCAACATCATGGCATCGAGCAGTTCTGGCGTGCTCTCAAGACCGTCTTGCAGATTCGTCAAATGAGATTGCGTGGCAGACAGGGCGTCTATGCCACTTTGGCAATCAAGGTCATCGCCTATCTGCTGATGCTGAGAATCGGGTACTACTCTCATTTAACACTCCAGCAAATCCAAATGGAAGTCAGTAAACAACTGGACATTCAACACTTCTTCAATGAGCATTTTCATCCCAACGATGCGGCTATACCAGCATGAACACTATAAGAAACAAGTCTCATGGAAACGTCAGTTAGTAATTCGATGGAAGCACTTGCGGGGCACTGGATATATTACTGCCCCAAGACATAGACCGGTATGGTACGTCAGGGGCTTGAACAGTTTGGACACATTGACATCCTGGTGAACAGCGTGGGGTCACGCCCAGGACGTGACCGTGTGCCCGTGGTTGAGTTGGAAGAAGATGCATGGGATAAAGAATTCAACATCAACACCAAGGGGAATTTCCTCTGCTGCAGAACGGTTGCCCGGCACATGATAGACCGTGGCGGCGGGGGAAAAATCATCAACATTGCCTCTACGTCAGGTAGACATGCTAGACCCCGTTTTGCTGCCTACTGCGTCTCTAAGGCCGCGCTGCTTATTTTTACGCAGTGTCTCGCATGCGAGTTAGGGGCTTACCACATCAACGTCAACGCTATCTCCCCAACCGCCGTGGATTCAGAACGGACAGGCTATATAGCAGCCGCGATGCCGTCGGAGCTTGTGTCACCAGAAACCTGGAGGACGTGTAAGAGGCGTGAGGAATTTATCAACAACCGGGTTGCGATGACTCCCTTAGGACTAGTTGCGGATGGATCTGATGTTGCCAGGACGGCGGCATTTCTCGCTTCGTCCGAGTCGGATTACCTCACGGGCATCGCCATTAGTGTCACCGGCGGTTCTAAATTGGACTGATGCCGATGAACGGTGCGGAGCTGCTCGAACGGCTGGGTAATACCAATTGAAGTTTGAAATGAGACTTTTATCACCCCCATCCCAACCTTCCCCCATCAAGGAGGAAGGCGCACCAATTCCCGTCTCCCCTGGTGGTTTAGAAGCGGATGAATCGGTTGTTGAGGAATGCCTACACGATCAACAGGAAGGGAATCTACGCAAACAAGCTAAATAAAAAAGCAGGATAGCAAATCACCTAGGCGTGAAAGCCCATGGAGTAACTTGCCCCCTGCTTTTCTAAACTGCAGAAGTCCCCACACAGTATGCAGGAACGAAGATTAAGTTGTGTGATATGTGAAACACAGGCACAAATACCTGGCCTGTGTTTCACACATTGTAGAATTACTTGGAACTTTTGATAGCTCCCCATTGAGTGGTCAATTTGCCCCTGGCGTCAACAGCAGTAGCCGCAGGCAAGCCATCCGCATCGGTAACGGTAATGTTGTCAAGTATACCTTCTTTCATACTCTCCAGATAGATTCCAACACTGCCGCCAGACCCATACTTAGTATCCTTGACGTCAAGAATTGGTTCTACGAGCCCCGCCGCGACTGTCTCGCGATTGACTGGGGTAGTACCATTAACATTCGGAGCGTTGTCTGGTTGTAGAGGAAAAAGGTGGGCCTGCGACGCAACTATTTCTTCAGCGTCTTCGGCATACTTGGGCCCAAACCAGACCTTAATGCTATCGCCGAAGGCTTCAACCCGCAAGTACATTACAATGCTGTGATCCATCGGAAGCTGTCCGCGCTGCCCGGGAGGGTCCCCGAAAGCGGGATCGATCGCAGTATAGCCGTGCCACGCTCCGGCAATGCGCTTGCTCACCCCGCCCCCGTCAATATCTACATAATCCCAGTCACACTCCCACGACGTCTCGGGATCGGGGATACCATCCGGACCGCCGTCTGGACCATTAACATCCGGCCCTCGTCGATAATTTAGGCATCCGCCAGGGACGCCGCAACCGTCTGCCAGATCAAGTAACTGGACAGACTGCGATTCATTCCATCCGAACGTCACCATATATCCCGTGGCCCAAGCGTCCGTGTTAACAAAGGGCATAACCTCAGCGATGTCGAAATAAGTTAGCGCGGCAGGGGTACGTCGGAAAGTAACGCCCCAAGTGTCATCGTCGGCCCAAGACGCCTCCAAATCGATAACACCATCGGTGAATTCTGGAGAAAACGGTAGCTCGGTATGCCCGGATACAGCACAACCTTCCGTAAGCTGTATGAGTGCGTTCTCGCCTACGGCTCTTCCAGAATCTGGATACTCTGCTCCGACATCCGATATGTCCCAGAATATATCTGGCATTTCGACGAGGTCATTCCAATTGTCGGGGTTATTTACCTCTGGGCCAGGAATAGCTTTCGTCGTGGCGTCTGGTTCAAAATCCGCATACCAAATGACCTTAGCATTTGCCTGACCAATCACCGTGAACACTAGCAGCGCAGTTATGGTGAGTAGTGTTGTAGTTTTCATGTATAGGATCTCCTTAGTTTATAGATTTATCTAATTTTCCACAATAAACGGTGCACTTTAGTTTGCGGCTCCGCAATTGTAATCTTCCCGCTTAACAGTACCTAGAAACTAAGCGAGCGGCAACGGATTACCAAACCACAAAGTACTCCATAAACACAGAAAATTAGGTCGTTGACGCAGCACGAGACATATCGCGCTTCGGGTTGTAGGGGCATAACACGTTACCCCCATAGGGATCAAGTTAAGCGTTTTGGGTCGCAAGTCACGCGCTTTCAATGTCTTAAACTGTTAATCGCCATGTAGACTTGGGCGATGGAATACCAACCCATTCATTGATGGGGGTGCCACCGAAGATGACTCATGGCGCTGGTTTCCGTAGGGGCCGGTGCGGTTGGAAACCGCACCTACTGTATGGGGTGCGATAAAGATTTCCTCCCTGCCCAATGGGGGCCAAGTTAAGGGTTTTGCGACGGAGAACCCCACCAATACTGGACGAACTCCCTTAACTTGATCCCTATGGGGGCATAACACGTTACCCCTATTGGCGCGGGGAAGTCCCCACAATAATCACGTATTATACATATAGATCCACATAGATGTCAAGTCCAAAATGCAGCCTGATTCACCCCCAGTTTTTAGGATTGGAGATTTTATAACCTTTACATCTACTGCCTCACCGAACCCTTGTATGTTGGACGCAGAGCGTCGAGTGAGGCGTTCCGACGCGGAGCATCGGAACGAGCCAGTGAGTGTGTTTTCTCGTTCCCACGCTCTGCGTCCGTCATAAAAATGAATACCGCAGCAAGCTGTAAATCTGCATCAATGGAGAGAACGTTGGGCGGGCCGGTGTTTGGTCGGTTGGGCAAGGCGACGCACTTAAATTACGGATAGGCGGATGTTAGAGGAAATGCGTTGCGGAGATTTGGTATTGAGTCGGGAATTTATTAGTCGGTGTATGCCCCGGAGGGATTAGACTATGTGTGGTATAGAAGTATCTGTAAGCACAAGGTTTAGCATTGCATCAACATATGTGGAATTGGACATATTGAGGTAGGTGCTGTTCAATGATGGCTGAACGTAATTTAGCGTAAGTGCTCCAATAGCGCAAGCGGCGTAGCTGCCAACGTGCCAGCATCAACTGGCAACACTACTCCGGAAATCCAACGAGCCTCGTCACTTGCCAGAAATACTCCTGCCCACGCCACATCCCACGCAGTGCCCTCGGTGCCTAGGGACGTCCCACGCCTACGGAGATCGCGCGATTCTTCCGCAATCATGCCTACAAACGACCCCCAAACATGTCCGGGGGCAATGGAATTGACCCTAATGTTGTCCCGTCCGTGATATACCGCCATGTTCCTGGTCATAGCAATGACACCACCCTTGGCTGCGGCATAGGGAATATTTGGTCCCCACCCCGCGCGCATACCGTCAATAGAAGAAATATTGATAATCGACCCGCTGCCACTCGCGATCATCTGCGGGATGGCGTGTTTGCAAGCCAGCATTGTACCCTTGAGATTGACCTCTACGACACGCTCCCAGGCATCTTCTTCTACATCAACAACGGTCTTTGCGCCAGCGAGACCCGCATTGTTGAATAGGATGTGCAATCCGCCGTAACGTGACACAGCAGCTTCGACCATCGCCTGACAATCCGCGTTCTTCGTTACATCGGCGACAAATATGGACGCCTCGCCGCCTACATCCTTAATCGTGTCGAGGGTTTTCGCGGCATTGCTCTTGTCCAAATCCGCCAGCAGAACCTTGGCGCCTTGCCTAGCGAAGAGAATTGCTGTAGCTTGGCCCGTGCCAGTCACCTCGCAACGCGCTCCCGCCCCTGTCACAATCGCGACTTTTCCGGCTAACCGCGTTCCGTTCTGTTGCATTGTTCCCTTTCCCACTTCAGTAGACTTCATTCCTCCGTAGAGTATGTTTAAATATAGCAAGTGCGGCGCGGCCGGTAAAAGATGCTTTCAACTCGCCCGACGCCCTGGGTTCGGACCATTGCCCAGTGGGCGTGGATATCGACCTGTAATACACGACAAAGCCCCAAACTTGCGGTTGGTAGGCCGCCTCCAACAATCAGGGAATGCCGATCATCTCAGTATGGGCGCACAGCGCCAGGGTCTCGGTGTCACTGACCCAGCGCTCCATGCCATCGGGTTCTATCGTCTCGCGGTAGCGCTGCCAGCCTGACGCATCAGGAAAATACAATTCCGCCATGCCCGCGTAGGGCTCCTGTTCCGGGTTCAGGCTGTGGCTGACGACGTAGCGAAAACCGCCGACTTGGTGCATGACTAATGTAACGTTCGGAACGTGGACATCGAGCCAGTGCGCAAACAGCGCATCGAAGTCGGTATTCGTCTTCGCTGCCACGAGAAACGTGATCTTGAAAAACCCTGTACGCGTTGTGGGAAAGGGCTCGTTTAATGTCAAAGCCACGACAGGTAGACGCTCGGATCCGTCCATAACGACGTACTCCGTGGTAGCCCAGGGAATATAGGGCTCCGCCTTTTCTTGAAACGTATCCGTCGGCTCGGTGCCGTGGGACGTGGCCGGAACGGGTAAGGGCTTCTCCCACCAAAGCTGTGCAACGCCATCCCAAGGATGCTCGCCGGTCTTGTCCGGGTCGAACAATGTCGCAATGTAGCGCGTAGCGTGCAATTTTCCGCGTGCGGCCCGCTCAGCCTGGCCGGCAATAACGATGGGCATGTGATTGGCAAACCAGTGAGCAACGAGTTCTTCTCGCGATGTCTCCGGGCGCCGTTTGATGAAATACATCATTTTCGCACCGGGGCTCTTGAGAGGCTGCGTCATCTCTCCCTCCGTTGACTAAAGTCAGGCGTCACGATCAAAACTCACGGACTTCACCAATGCATAAATATCACTATCCGTAGTCAAACCCAAGTCTGCGACAGCGGCTCGGGTCACGCGTGCATGCAGCACCTATTCGCCGACCCGAATGGTCAATTCGGCGAATGGCGTGCCGGCATTCGCCTGCACGCTCGCCAGTGTTCCGGTCAGAACATTGCGGATACTCATTCTGGTCGGTCTTGCGGTCGCCACGCTGACATCCCTGGCGTGAGCAGTCCGTCTGAAAGTCCTTTCGGCTGCGGGGCAGTGGGCTCAGAGCCAGGTCGGAGAAAGCGTCTTCCATATTGTCGGGCATTTCGTTCATCAGGAGTTTGGAGACGTAGGCGGCTTTCGATGAAATGGCGGTTATTACTTTGGACCAATCGGTTTTGGGAATGGGTGTAATGCCGACCGTAGTTTGATAGAGGGGTTCTTCATACAACTCAAAGTATGGATTGAACATTTGGTCGAGTGTTTGCAGCCATTGATTCGGCGCAATTCGAGGGTTGTTTCACTGTCCTCCCTCGGAGCCGTCCTCAAAGTCCGAGGTCCCGCAAGGTGTAGTTTGTTAGGATGCTTTCCCTCATCTCCTCGCTCCACCGATTGGCATTCTCTTGTCCAACCAAGGGCTGGTATGCGTAGCGTGGCTCATTGAGGAAGCGTTGTTGCCGAGCATCGATGGCCAAGGCGATCAAACGGGACCTTTCAAAGATGCGCTCCTCGTCGTAAACGACCTCTTGGTCATCGTACTGCTTTCGGCGTACACCGAGTACGGAAGAGCGGCGGTGGAATCCAAAGTTGAAACTCACCCGCTTGTACGGAGAGGAGTTTGGAAAAGAGGCGTGCAAGACTTGGCGATTGGCCATGACCACATCGCCAGGCTTGCACACCATCGGTACTGCCTCGGGCAAACGATCGGAGCCGCCGTTGGCTGCGATCATCCCCTTGATGTCCAGTTTGCCCTGTTTGTGAGATCCGGGAATCACCCAAACCCCGTTGGTCGCAGTGCTACCGTAATACTGGAACATAAAATTAAACCCGTGTGTGTCCTCGTCCCAGTCAGGCTTGTCCCAGTGTGTGGTCCCATCCTGGTGCCAGGCGACAGATGGCCCCAACGCCTGTGGCTTGACAACTATGAACTCTTGGAACGGGGTGAAATCGGGTCCGTTGATTTGTTCTGCGATGGACAACAACTGCGGATGACCGTAGAGCCTTAAGCAGGAATCCATGATTTCTAGCGGGCGAGCGATCCCGCTAATCACAAATTCCGGGGCGTCGGTGGGAGGCTCTAGTTCAGTCATCTTGGCCGGGTGGCGACCATTGTTTGCCGACGTGCCACCGATAGGGTCGCTCAACGGCTTAGCAAAACGGAAAGTCGGCCGCGCAAACTCGGTCCCCAGCGCAGGCCGTCCTTTTGAGTCAACCAGTGCGTCCTTGGTGTGCGGCGCTCGCTCAAACACGTACTCTAAATCCGCCTGCAGGTCTTCGAGTTCTTCAATTTTTACAACCCCTTCGAATACATAGAAGCCACAACTGGAGTAGGCATCCAGAATGTCCTTGTCTAGCGTGCCGTCGGAGTTGAATTTAATCGGCCCGCGATTGCCAAGTGCATAAGCCATCCGCTCGCCCTCGCGGACGTAAGCGGCTATTACATCCTCTCCTTTGTTTGTGGTACTCATTTGGTTATCTCCTTGGATTAACGAATCAACCGAAACCTAGGGCGACCAACGCTTCCCAGTATGCAATCAAAATGAAAATCCATCAAGTGGAATTACGGTTCGTTCTTCGTCAGCATCGGGTTGACACTTTTTAAAACTCAAAAAGATTCACAGCCGCGTTTGCGCTGGGGATAGCTCGCTGACGGGAAGGAATCGCGGCCACTATCACTTTGTAATACCATTTCTCTAAAATGTATGTGCATTGATTGCGTGAATTAGGTAAAGAAACTTGCGTGCAGCGGAACAAGAAGTCTTGTCTCCGCGCAAAGTCGGCGGGGCAAGGGGATCTCTATCGCATTCGCTATTCGCTCATTTGATTCCCGCCTACGGAGTAAGTGAACGATATAGCAAAGACATCATATGCACTATTATTCAAGCGAAATGGTATAACCTCCAATTAGCTTGGTCTCATCAATCAGTATCAATACTTTACCATGACACTTTAGATACACCTTTTTCACACCAATTCTATCTTTCGGTGATACATTAGCCTGTAGTAGCGATTTTAATCGCTCTTTTAAGCGACTGAAATCGCCACTACGCAGAATGCACCATTAATTTTGAGAATTGGTATTAGTACAAAGGTGAGCCATTTTTCTTGCATTGCTGCTATCGGCAGTTTGGATTTAACGAATCGGGAAAGCCGCTTCTGTTTCGTCTTTTCCGCTTTGACGGCTATCGGCAGATGCCGCGCTAGCTCGTTGAAACGGAACGCTTGCTCATCGCTATGGCGATGAGCAGCACTGTATTCTTCAGTTGCGGTTGACTCAAGGTCCCCTGGAAAATCGGCGACACAGTGGTCATCATTTCTTCTGGCGAGATTCGCTTTTTCACAGCGTGTTTCACTTTCATAAATCCCTACTTTGTTAAACTTAATGCGTTTCACAAAGGAGGGGAATATACCATATCTCAACAGACTTTCTCACACCTTAGAGCCTGTTTGAATAATCGGTAGCAAAGTCATTTTTGGTCATTTGTGGGAAGTTTCGTCATGTATTTAGTGTTGTCTGCTACATACCTGTCGCCCCGCTGGGGCTGTTAGAGGCTGGTGCGCAGTGCGCACCCTACAAATGTACTTTTCAAACAGGCTCTTAGGCCTTTCAAACTGCTCTCGGTGTACCCTCCCCAAAAACTGGGGGTAAGTCCAAAAAATGCAAATATTATCTTCCGTTTTTCAACTCGCCCCATGTCACAGAAAGTTTCCCAGCCGGTTCAACGGCCTTACCCTGGAGGCCAATTGATTCCAATCCTTCCGCCATGAGGGTTTTAATATCATCCAGGCTCAGCGCTACATTGAAAATAGCCAGTTCGTCAATGGCGCCACTAAAAAAATCTGGGCCTGCCTCCGCAGGGGCAAGAATCCCGCCGCCTCCAATTTTCGTAGAGTATATCGATGATCCATAGGAGGTTATTGGACCAATGTTCAACTTGTTAACACGTTTCTGTACCCCTCTTGCCGCGTTACGCGTGTTCCTCATAATTGCTGCGTCCCCAATGGCCGCCAAATGAACCCAGCTCTCTTCATCTTCCCATTTAAAGTCAGGACCTGGCAATTTGAGGAGTGCGCTGATACAGATTTTGGCATTTAAACATCCTGCCTGGTCATGAGGATGCCTGTGACCGTCTTTCTTCTGATGTGTCTCTGTTAGCGGGTACGCCATCAGCATAAGGGTGCTTCTCCTACTCAGATACCATTCAATAACATCATGTTGCCCCACGATGCCTGTAGTACCAGCCCAATCCTCGGCGTCTTTATTGACCCAGGCAACAATTGTAAACTCTTGAAGATCATTCAACAAGGGTTTTCCGAGGTCAATGAAATTGTTTCTGCCCGGATCAAAGTGTATTGCCTTGCCAAACTTCCCCTCTACAAAGTCGACTTTACGGTTAATTTCACCATGGTTGTGATTTCCAGACCAATCTATTAGAACATCGTCGGCCTCCTCGTTATCAAAAAGGTACGCCGCGACAACAGTGGTCGGATCGATTTCGGCAGAACCTATGTTTGTGAACACCAGGCTGACGCCGATTAAACCAATATATGTTAAGGTGAACCATGTTGCTGAGGTTTTCATTGTAATGTCTCCCTCGCGTTTTCTGAATTTGGGTGAAAATTGAATTACACTCATTTCTATTGTAATGCTAGGTTATGCTAATTCGTGCAAACCCAACGCTCACAAGGGCTAGACTACGATGACGCCTCCGTAGCCTAGGGCTTTATGCCCGTTATGATTGAATCGGCGAAAACACCTGGCGTGACGCCATAGTATATCTAAAATGACCCCCACTGTCAAGATTATAGCAAAGTGTGAAAAACAGGCGGTGGCACAATTTACACATTGCAGTTGATTACTTGGAAACCTTGATAGCACCCCACTCAGTAGCTAATTTGCCCTGGCTATCAACGGCAAAGCCCTTCGCTTCTGTGATAGTTAGGTTGTCAATAATACCGTTCGACCAACTCTCATGCCAGATGCCAACCTGACCCGACAGATACTTGCTATCTCTGACGCTAATCATTGGTTCCCCGAGCTTGCCTCTGTCAAACTTTTTATCCATCGGCATATACCAGATATCAATCTGCCTCCCGATGGCTTGGATGCGTCCATAAAGCGGGTGTTTGTGATCTTGCGGGAGTATGCCACGGTTGTCAACACCTCCACGGTGGCCAGCCTTCTTCCCATCAACCTCGAAGCCGACGTCTGCGAGTAATACCATTTCAATCCATTCGCCACCTGGTGCCCATTCTGGTTCGTCACAGTGCTTCCCGTCTGCCCGAGGCTCGCTTAGACACAGCCCGGGTTCTGCGCAACCACGTCTCAGGTCATGCAACATTAGCGCAATTGTTTCATTGTATCCGAATACAACTAAATAGCCTCTGTCACCACTCGTTCGAAAAGTGACCCCCACGCTGTCATCATCGTTCCACGACATCTCCAACTCGATGGTGCCATCTCTGAATCTTGGCGACTCCGGTATTGGCGTGTTACCCGAAGTAGTACAGCCTTCGGCAAGCTGTATAAGTCCATTCCCCTTTCTTCTAGTCGCTGGCCAGTCTTTTCGATAGCTGGTTATATCCCAGATTGTATCCGGGTTCTCGACATTGCGGTTCCAATGGGCCGGATCGTTTACCCGTCCGTTAGGAATTGCGTCGCGAGATTCACGTCCTTCAAAATCTGCCCGCCAAACGACCTTCGCGCTTGATTGAACGATGACCGTAAAGCATAGCATTATGACAATGAATAATTTCAGCCCTTTCATGTCCAGCATTCTCCTTACCAAGTGGAAGTTGTTCCAGAGAGCAAGTTCAAGGAAGCAACTTCAAGACATAGCGACTCTCGTTACCACCTCAAAGAGGCCTCTTCGTTTGAATCAAAAAAAACAGGAAACGAATCGCTTGATAGCGGCGGTGTTGTTCATGTCTCGCGGGATGCTCCCATACCATATTTAGTCATTTTCATTCTGATGTAGTAACTGTTTAGTTCCCTGATTTCTGGGGTCGAGTGCTATGAACCTAGGCGGTCTTTTTTGCCAATTTCTAGGCGCACATCGCGCGGATGCCCATTTTTCCGGTTTGTAGTAGGGCAATTCATTGCCCGTCCTATGGCTCCAGGGGTTTTACCGACCACTAATCACTAGCCACTAAACACTTACCTGATGTATAATGCACTACACCATGGAGAGGGTGTCAACAATCAACGTCATAAGCTCGTTGGGACACCGCCAGTATTCTATCGTTGTCACTTACCATTTAACTTTCATGGATCTCAAGGCATCTAGCTCCATTATTTCTGAATTGCGGACAGTGTAACACTTTCAGCTGAAATGTCAATCAGAAAGGGATGAGTCGCTTTATCTCCACGAGAAGAAGCGGTCGGAAGTTGCGAGCATGTGAGATACTGGCCATCTGGCAGCAACATCATGGCATCGAGCAGTTCTGGCGTGCTCTCAAGACCGTCTTGCAGATTCGTCAAATGAAATTGCGTGGCAGACAGGGCGTCTATGCCACTTTGGCAATCAAGGTCATCGCCTATCTGCTGATGCTGAGAATCGGGTACTACTCTCATTTAACACGCCAGCAAATCCAAATGGAAGTCAGTAAACAACGGGACATTCAACACTTCTTCAATGAGCATTTTCATCCCAACGATGCGGCTATACCAGCATGAACACTATAAGAAACAAGCCTCATGGAAACGTCAGTCAATAAGAACCTCCAGGTTGCGCAGAAAGACCAATCCCGTGTTCTCCGTACACACCGTGGTTTAGTTGCGGAATTGTAACAAACGCCCCGGACGCGACCTACTCACCATGATAAAGGATATCACAACCATTCACAACCCGAACGTAGGGGTTACATTTCGAGCCGTGATTTTGGGATTGCTACTCATCCCGATAAACACGTATTTCATCATGGCTAATCACCTACTGTTTTGGAGTACCCTGCCCACCACGCTATCGCTAATCTACAATGTTATCATCACTTTAACGATACTAATTATAATCAATTTCCTGATTCAGCGTTTTTTTCCCAATTTCGCACTTAAGCAGGGCGAACTGCTAGTCGTTTACATTATCCTTTCGCTTTCATCGGCGATTTCCGGACATGACATGATGCAGACGCTCGTGCCAACTATACCTTACGGATTTCAGTACGCCACTCCCGAGAATGAATGGGAACAACTCTTCTGGAAATATCTTCCGCGTTGGTTAACCTTAGATAATCTCTCGCGTTTGGAGGATTTTTACCGGGGTGGAAATACCTTATACACCAAAGCGCACCTGGAATACTGGTTACGCCCAATCTTTTGGTGGACGCTGTTCTTAACAGTGCTAATCTGGACGCTAATCTGCTTGGACATTCTGCTTAGAAAACAGTGGGTGGAACGGGAACGCCTGTCTTACCCAATCCTCCAGTTGCCGCTCGAAATGACTCGCTCTAAAAGCAGGCTGTTCAAGTCGAATATGATGTGGCTCGGGTTCGCCATCGCCGGTGGCATAAATCTGATAAACGGTATACACGCCTTCGTTCCGGCATTCGTAGAAATTCCTGTACGCAAAGCGGAGATTGGTCAATATTTCACCGAAAGCCCCTGGAACGTCGTCGGGTGGACACCTCTCTACATACTCCCCTTTGCCGTGGGGCTGGGTTTTCTAATGCCGTCCGACATGTCTTTCTCTGTCTGGTTTTTTTATCTGTTCTGGAAGGTACAACGTGTGGTGGTAAAAGCGCTTGGGGTAAACACCGCAACCGGATTCATGGACTCTCACGGGAGCATCGCTTACGATGGCCAACAGGCGTTCGGTGCATTTTTGGCACTCACCGTCTTTGCAATTATCGGTGCCCGTCGTCACATCGTTGCTATTGTCAAGAGTATTGGCAAACCACAGCCGTATGAACGGAAAGAACCGATGACATACCGATGGGCTGTAATCGGATTTGTCGTCGGCTTCGTTTTCCTCATGAGTTTTTCCTATACCGGAGGCATGGCTGTTTGGACGATACTGGTATATTTCTTGATCTACTATCTCCTCGCGATCAGCGTGAGTCGCATTCGCGCCGAGGTTGGCGCCCCAACGCACGAACTATTCTTGGCAAATCCGCGTCAATTCTTTACCTCCGTGTTTGGAAGTCGGGTATTATCGCCCGGGAGTTTAACGATGATGGCGCTATATATCACATTTAACAGGGGTTACCGTGCCCACCCGATGCCGCACGCGCTGGAGGCGTTTAAGCTGAGCGGAGAATCGGGCATGAATTCACGTCGGCTTGTTCCCGTCATGGTGCTCGCGACTGTTGTTGGAATTCTCGCCGCATTCTGGGCATATCTAGCCGTATCCCACAGTTCCGTAGCTGTCGTCGGCGACGGCGGTCTCGCTTTCCGCGCATACTCGTCGCTGCAGCGGTGGCTGTTTAAACCTTCGGAAACAAACGTTGGAGGAATCATCGCGATGTGCAGCGGTTTTGTCTTCACGGGTCTGCTGTGGTGGTTGCGAAGGCTTTTTCCTCTCTGGCCGTTTCATCCCGCAGGTTACGCGGTCGCAAGCGGCTCACTAACCTTCGGTTGGCTCTGGTTCTCAATACTGGTGAGTTGGGCGGCAAAGGTGATTATTTTGAAGGTTGGCGGGATTGGGCTATATCGCAAAGCACTTCCACTCTTTCTAGGTCTAATTTTGGGTGAATACATGGTTGGCGGAGCATGGGTAATTATCCGTCTGATAACAGGCTTTCCAGTTTATTCGTTCTATCGCTAATAATCACGCACGAACAGATGAAAGGTCTATTTAGTATTTGTGTCTAGTTGGCAATGTTGGGACATTCGCACCTGAACACTTAAAAGTCCGTGGTAGGGCAATTTTATGCTACACTGTTTTTTGGAGCATCTCTTGGACGCGAGCATCCATATGTGGTAAGGCAAAATAATTTCAAAGTGATTACTATCGCGCCAGGATCTCTATCGCCCTCCCTGTTCGGTCGGTTAATCAGTCATTATCCATTTCCTCGATCACTCGTAATCCACACGTTTAATCCTATTGAGTCGCTTGATCTATTCGCTCAGTTGATCCCGCGTTATACCATTTCTCTAAAATGATTGTGCATTGATCGCGCAAATCAGGTAAAGAAACATGCGTTGAGCAGAAAAAGAAGCCTTGTCTCCGCGCAAAGACGGCGGGGCAAGATGCCCCGCCTACGGAGTAAGTGGTCTACTCGCTAAGTATTTATGTCTTCCTGGACGGGCACAAGAGACCTATTCCACAATTCCTGTAGGTGCGGTTTCTAACCGCACCGGCACCCAACACTTACCATATATTCTTAGCGATAAAACCAGTAAGTGAACGATGTAGTTAAGCTATCATATGCACTATTATTCAAGCGAAATGGTATTAACTGTTTGCTCAATTCCTGCCTACGTCACAATCTCCCGTTCCTGCGTAGGTCCTAAATGTGTTGCAGAGCGCAGCGAATTATGGTTATGATGTCAATCTCTCACCCGCAATTCGTAGACTTGTCCTATGGAGATTTCACTACAGACCGTTATAATGGAAGGAGATTAGAATGAAACTCTCGAATAAAGTAGCTATAGTAACTGCGGCGGGCAGAGGCATTGGTCGTTCGATCGCCCAGTGTCTTGCCGAAGAAGGTGCCGATGTGGTTGTCAACTCATATAGCGAAGACACAACAACCCGCGCCGCTGGCGAGGTTCAAGCGCTGGGACGCAGAGCGCTCGCGATGCCGTGCGATATCACACAGCCGGACGCGATTACCCACGTAGTACAGGAAACGCTGAACGCTTTTGGCAAAATCGATATTCTGGTAAACAACGTCGGTGCCGGACCCAAGACGTGGAACACAGCCGATGCCGGAACTCTTTCGCGATGGATAGACCTGTGGGACAATTTGTACGAGCAGAATCTAAAGGCACCTGTGCTCATGTGCGAAGCTGTCGTACCGCATTTTATGGAGCAGAAAAGCGGCAAAATTGTGAACATCTCATCAATTGCGGGACGCGTTGCATTGCCGCTCAAATTACAAGAGCGCGTCGTACCGCAGTCGTACAGCGCCATGAAAGCAGGGTTAATCAGCTACACGCAGACTTTGGCAGAACGTCTCGGTCCGCACAATATCAACGTGAACTGTGTGTGTCCTGGCATAGTCTATACGGACGACTGGGCAAACAATTCGACGCGGATGGTAAAGAGCATACCGGAGTTTCAGGGACAGAACGCGAGAGAATGGTTCGTCGGTATCGCCCACGGCAAATACCCGGATATGTTTGGTTCGACGCCGTTGGGAAGAGAGCAGATGGTTGAAGACATCGGTCAGGCCGTCGTATATTTCGCGTCCGATGACGGAATGAATATCACCGGACAGACTCTAAACGTGGATGGCGGCATGGTCAAGAATTGATAGAGTGCCCGTACAGAGCATACTTCGGACCGTTAACCTCCCATGATAAACAAGCCAGCCAAACCAATCGATCCCGGACGAGGTATAATCGTGGGTGTTACCGGCGGGATTGCCAGTGGGAAATCAACCGCCTCACGATTATTGGCGGAGAAGGGAGCATTCACCATCAACCTGGATGAGATTGGCCACGAATTACTCAAGCGGGGAAGCCCCGTGATGGATGAATTGCTTGAAGCATTCGGACCGGATATCCTCGACGTTTCGGGTGACGTTAGCCGCAAAAAACTCGGCGCAATTGTGTTCGCCGACAATGCTAAGCGCGAACGGTTAAACGCCATTATGCATCCGCCTATCGTTCAACGGTCACAATTCGAGGCTAGACAGCTTGTTGCTGAAGATCCGAACTGTGTCGTGGTAATCGATGTCCCGCTGCTCATCGAAGGTGAACGCCAAGAGCTGGTAGACGTTATCGTAGTCGTAACAACGTCGCCCGAGAATCAACTACAGCGCCTCTTGGCAAGGAGTGTCGAAGACAGTCGCCCGTTAAACCGCGAGGAAGCCCAGGCGCGGATTAGTGTCCAGATACCGTTGTTCGAGAAAGAAAAGTTTGCACACTTTGTTATCGACAACAATGGCACTCTTGACGAACTTTCACATCAGGTCGATAAACTCTGGGGCGAACTGCGTAGACTAAAGACTCTTTAACAAGCCTGAATGGAATGGCGCAACAGCACACACAGGGAAAGCGCATCTAATTTTTGCTGTGATATTGATCTACTGAATTAAGGCAAGTATGTTGTAATAGGGAATTATAGGGAGACAGGGCGCATAGAAGGGAAGCACAAGGATGACACGAGACATTATTCCCGACCGGATTAAGCAGGTTGACCCAGAGCAGATAAGACGCAATCTGTTCTATTTGTCGAAAGCGCCTTTGCCCTATCGGAAGTTGAATTATACCATTCCCGGCCACGCTACAAACACCTTGTACGAAGCCGACGATTTTATCCAACGAAACCTGGAGTCGTGGGGATATCCGGTGGAGAAAGAAGGTGTTCGAGTCCAACCATTTGGGTGCGACACCTCTAAGCCGAAAGCACTCCAATACGCTCCGCCGGCTTTTGATGCACTCTGGTATACTGCTTACAACCTCTATGCCAAAAAGCAGGGCGCCGTTTATCCCGAAGAGATCATCCTGTTCCTTTCGCATAAGGATTCCCAAAGTTGGGTGGATTGTCCCGGGGCTTATGACAATGCGGTAGGTACGGTGGGAACGATGGAAATAGCACGTGTTCTGAAGGATTACCCTTCTCAGCGATCCATCTGGTTTCTGTTCTGTAACGAAGAACACGTGCCGTGGACCAGTGTGACAGCGGCGCAAAACGCGAAAGCGCGAGGAGATAATCTAGTCGCTATCTTCAATCTGGATTCTCTAGGGGGCAAGTCGCAGGCGGATATTGATGCAGGGCGCCGGACAAATGTAACCCTCTATACCAAACCTGAGGGCGAGCGTTTTGCCGATCTGATGGCTGATGTGAACAAAATTTACGACATCGGATTAATACAAGAGAAAATTCAGCGAAAATCACCTGGCGATGATGACGGCTCCTACATCAACGCGGGTTATCCGATAGCGGTGGCAAATCTGGGATCATTCCCTTACCTCGATCCAAATTATCACAGAGAAACAGACATCCCTGAATACGTCGATATCCCCAATGTGTGCATGGGAACGCAGGCTAGTCTCGCCGCCGGATTGCGGGTAGACCGCGGCGAAATATAACTGGGATGCTGCTGTATCGGAAGTCAAGCGTGCATCATTCTCCAATCTGCATTTTTTTATCAAACATATTCCTCCGCGAAAGTCTGCTCGCCCCTTTCCTCCTGTTTCCGTTTCATCTCTGTGATCTCTTGGTCTGTCAGACGTTCTTCGTCTGTCACAATAGTCTGTTCGATTAATTTCAACTTCAATTCTCGGTTGGTCAGCCACTCCCAGCGAGTGGCATTTACCGGGTGAGGATGTGGATGCACATCATCAGGACCGATCTCATCGGCAACGGTATAGAGATAACCGGAAGTCACGCCGTCATGCTTAACCGTACCGCCCTCAGACATAGTGAGCAGCGACGGTCTGTGGGAGAATGCTTTCGCCACAGTTTTGTCCTGTGTTATTGAACTTCCAACCCTGAGCGTGGTCAATTCTTGCTGAGATCCGTGATACCATGTTAGCGTATAGTCGAAATCTTGCATCGTTCGCCTCCTGAACGGATTACGGGCGATAATAGAATTGAAGATTACGCCTTCACGAGGGTTTAACTACGACACTCCGGTAGTGAAAGAATAACTTTGTTGATGGTACTATGTTATACTGTAATCCTCTCTTGATGCAAATAATCCTGTCTTTTTGCAAATTGACCTCTCCGTGTCGAGAGTTTTCAACCTGATAACCTAACGCTAACAAAAATGCCAATTATCACAGTCGAACATCTGAGCAAACATTTCAAGGTCTATAAACGCCGCATAGGACACGTTCTTTTTGCCCCGACCTACGTACTGGAATCAGATGCGATCATAGACCTAAACACTCATATGATCCGTTTTTTCCACGATTCAGGCAAATTCCCTCTCATGTCAAATCTAAAAGTTGAATGCGTATTCCCTGACAGCGCGCATATCCGAACTTGACGATGCTTCAATTGTTGTGTTAGAATTTGTTTGTGGTTACGGGAGGTCGATTGATGCGTGGAAAAACGCTAAAACAACTCGTTAACGAAGCTCAGGCGAATGTGGGACACATTACTGCCGATGCGCTTCATGCGGCGGTCGAAAAGAGCGAGCCGATAATCATCTTGGATATCCGTGATAAAGAACTGTACGACACCGGGCATCTACCAGGGACTACCTCACTTTCGCGTGCTGCTATCGAGTTTGACATTGATGAGGTAGTTCCGAATCAGGCTATGAGAATCGTCACATACTGCGTCGGTAACACCCGCGGTTCCGTCTCCGCTCATACACTGAAGATCATGGGTTATGAGAATGTCTCAATGTTGGGCGGTGGAGTTCGCGGCTGGAAAGCTGAAGGCTTAGCCGTTGAAGGCGGGGAAAGTGAGTAGTGCATGTCCACTCCGATAGAACCGTATTTTGTTCAGTCGAACTGAGTGTTGGAGCATAATGGGGACACCGTAAGGAATAACGATCGTTATTCCTTACAGGAGCCCTACACCACGAGATTATCGCACAAAATCATATATTCTGCTCTTTGAGTCAGTCCTGTTGAAATAAGCATGGTCCAGGGCGCCTGTCAACCTTGTTTTGGCGAGATGCTGTAGAATGTTTTCCGATATTCTCGTAAAATCTGAATCTAGGTAATATAGATTGATAAGTGAAGTAAAAGATCAAATAAAGGGAATCCTGCAAAACGCCATTGACGCAGCGGTCCAGAGCGGCGACCTCTCCCACGTCAGCACCCCCGATATTCCGTTCTCTCCCACCAAAGCACTGGAGCACGGCGATATTGCCAGCCCAATCGCTCTATCATTGGCTAAGATTGCAAAAACATCGCCGCGCAAGATTGCAGACGCGATTGCCAACCACATTCAACTCGAAGATTCCTCGCTGATTCGCAAGGTTGAAGTTGCGGGGCCGGGCTTTATTAACATATACCTGTCTAGTCTCTGGATTTATGATGTGCTCAGAACCATCAAAGACGAGGGAACGAGGTTCGGGGGCTCAACCCACGGCGATGGAGCACGAGTCCAAGTAGAGTTCGTTAGCGCCAATCCAACTGGACCGATTAATATCGTCAGTGGCCGTGCGGCTGCAGTCGGCGACGCACTGGTCAACCTGCTCAATGCCGTTGGTTACAAGGCAATGCGTGAGTATTATGTCAATGATGCCGGGGGCCAGGTCGATCAGCTTGGGGCATCAATTGACGTGCGATATCGTGAGTTATTGGGTGAAAGCGGCTTGGACATCCCGGCGAGCGGATACCACGGAACGTATCTCATTGATTTGGCGCAATCAATTATTGATGGAAGCGGGGACAAGTACCTACAATTCAGCGACACGCAGAGAGTAGCCATCTTTAGAGATCTCGGCGTAGAACATTTGCTCGCCGCACAAAGGGCTGCATTGGAGCGTTTCGGTATTCATTTCGATATCTGGAGCAGCGAAAAAGCTCTGCGTGAGAGCGGAAAACCTGATGAGATTATTGAGGTATTCCGCCAACGCGGTTATCTTTACGAGGCTGATGGCGCAACGTGGTTCCGTATGACCGAATTTGGCGACGCCAAAGATTGCGTTGTAATCAAGAGCGATGGCGAATACACCTACTTTGTACCCGACGCAGCGTACCATTGTGACAAGTTTGAGCGCGGATTCGACAAAGCAATAGATCTCCTTGGACCCGATCACCAGGGGCACGTTGAACATCTCAAGCATTTCGTGAAGGCGCTTGGCTTGGGTGATGACTGGTTAGAGGTTTGGATCATCCAGCAGGTCAATCTAATCGACTCCGAGGGCAATCGAATTGAGATGTCCAAACGGAGAGGGCAATTTTACACGCTTGATGCACTCATTGATGAACTCGCCGAAGCCGTTGATGATCAATTTGCTGTCGATGTGGCACGATACTTTTTCCTGATGCGCTCCAATACGACCCACCTCGATTTTGACCTCCAATTGGCGGTCACGCAAGCGAATGAAAACCCGGTGTTTTACGTTCAGTATGCGCACGCGCGCTGTTGTAGCATTTTTCGCGAGATGGAGAACCAAGGCATCGTTCAGACTGAGATAGATGAAGCGCAGTCTGAGCTTATTACCGAGCCAGAATCGCTGCAACTGATACGACATCTCGCCGCATACCCGGAGGTAGTCTTGAACAGCGCAGAGAAAAGGGAGCCTCATCGTCTAACGCACTACTTATACGAGCTTGCTGGATTATTCCATGGGTTCTATAATGAACACCGCGTGCTTGACCCATCAAATTCGGATTTGACACAAGCGCGGCTAATGCTGGTTGCTGGTGTACGGACTGTGTTGAAAAATGGCTTAACTCTACTGGGCATTTCCGCGCCCAAGTCAATGTGAAACGCGAAAAGCCTGCTCTTGCGAGAGATCGCGGGTACGATTTTCCCTTATTAAAGCGTATAATCAGGTCTGTTGCTATCAATCTCGTCCCATCCGTTGCAATAACCCCACTGGAATTCTATGTCTAGTGGACTACAGTTTTCTCGCAAGATTTCGCGCATCAACTCGGAATTCAAACAGCAATCTGCCTAGCATTAGACTTATTGGCCAAGGAGGACAAATCCATGACGATTTCACAGACAGACCTCTCTCCGGAAGATTACCGAAGAATCGATCGAGATCATGTGTGGCACCCGATTTTTCAGCATCAAGCCTTGGAGGACACAGATTTAACCGTTTTCAAAGAGGCGCATGGCACTACTATCACCGACTCAGAAGGCAATCAATACCTAGATGCGCTCTCGGGGTTATGGAACGTCAATGTGGGGTACGGACGCAAACAGATTGCTGACGCCGTGTACGAACAGATTCAGCAATTGTCATACTATCCTCTGTCGCAGATTAATGTCCCGGCAACACTTTTAGCGAACAAACTCGCCGAACTATTGCCGGGCGATTTGCAGCACGCCTTTTTTAGCAACAGTGGTTCTGAAGCCAACGAGACCTCAATAAAGATTGCTCGGCAGTACGGTCGGCAAAAATACCCGGGACAGAATCGATACAAGATTATTGCTCGCTATCGCGGATACCACGGTTTTACTTATGGCGCTATGTCGGCGACAGGACAGACGCAGCGACGGAAAGTTTTTGAGCCACTCGTTCCCGGGTTTCTGCACGCACACCCGCCATATTGCTACCGATGCCCATTGGGAAAAAGCTATCCGGAGTGTAACATTGCGTGCGCGGATGAGATTGAAAGGATTGTTCAGTGGGAAGGTGTTGACACGGTTATTGGGGTCATTGCCGAGCCGATTATTGGCGGGGGAGGAGTCATTGTTCCACCTGATGACTACCTTCCAAAACTACGTGAAATCTGCGATCGTTACGGCTTGCTGTTAATCCTTGACGAAGTCATCACGGGCTTTGGAAGGACAGGAGCACGTTTCGCATGCGAACACTGGGGCGTGCAACCGGACATCATTTCTCTTGCAAAGGGTTTAACGAGCGGATATCTCCCGCTCGGCGCGAGTGTTGTGACGCCGGAAGTGTTTGATGTTTTTCGGGGTGCACCCGATGACAATCTCGAATTTGCACAAGTCGCCACCTACGGCGGACACCCGGTCACCTGCGCCGCGGGGCTTGCCAACTTGGACATCCTGACAGAGGAGCGTTTGTGGGAAAACTCTGCGCGGATTGGGAACTACTTGCTGGAAAAACTAGAACTCTTGAGGGAACTCCCGATTGTTGGTGATATCCGCGGAAAAGGATTGATGATTGGCGTCGAACTTGTCAACGCGGATCAATCAAGTCTTGATACAGCAACCACGAATAGAGTCGTCAGTATGATGCGTGACAGAGGAATTTTGATTGGGAAAGTGAGTCATACGATGGATGAACCGGAAAACACGATATTCCTTGCCCCTCCGCTTATTGTGACCATCGCTGAGGCAGATCGGATTTTTGATGCGCTACGCGATGTATTGTCCAATTTGTAGCGCTAGATTCTAAACGCTAAGACATGTGAGAACACTGCTAATGAACCGCGAAACCATTGTGGTATTGGATTTTGGATCTCAATACACGCAGTTGATTGCGAGACGAATTCGTGAACGGCGGGTATACTGCGAGATTCACCCTTACCACATTTCCGCCGAAAAATTGAGAGCGTTGAATCCCAAGGGCATCGTTCTGTCTGGCGGTCCGTCTAGCGTTTACACCGAGAATGCTCCCCTACCCGATCCTCAGGTTTTAACGCTCGGCCCCCCCATTCTCGGGATTTGCTACGGTATGCAACTCATCGCTCATCTTTCCAGAGGCGGGAAGGTACATCCCACGGCTGAACGTGAGTACGGTGCCGCAACGCTAAACGTGGATCAACTTGGTACGCTGTTCGAGAACTTGGCTGACGGAATCGATGTATGGATGAGCCACGGCGATCGAATTGATCGATTGCCGGAGGGGTTTCAAGTCATTGGCCACACGCAAAACTCGCCGATTGCAGCAATGGCGAACCTAGATCGAGGCGTCTACGGGTTGCAGTTTCATCCAGAGGTCATGCATACGAAGGATGAAAATCGCATCCTCTCCAACTTTGTACACAAGATTTGTGGGTGTCGTAGCGAATGGACGATGCAATCCTTCATTGCACAGACTACGGAGGAAATCCAGTCCACGACGCAAGGCGGCCGTGTATTGTGCGCGGTTAGCGGTGGCGTGGATTCAACCGTTCTTGCCGCTTTGCTCAAGCATGCCATTGATGATGCGCTTGTTTGCGTTTTCGTCAACAATGGGCTTCTGCGAAAAGACGAAGCCGATGAAGTCCTGGCAAATTTCCAAGAGCTTGGGATTGGAATTTATTATGCGAATGCCACAGACCGATTCCTTGAATATCTGTCGGGCGTCGAAAACCCGGAGAAGAAACGCCTTGTGATAGGAAAGCAGTTCATTGAGGTGTTCAAAGAAGGCGTGGCGAAATTGGGAAAAATCGACTTTCTCGCGCAAGGCACGCTTTACCCTGATGTGATTGAAAGTGTATCTGTCAAAGGGCCATCGGCGACAATCAAAACACACCACAACGTCGGGGGCTTACCAAGCGACCTCCCGTTCAGGTTGATTGAGCCATTTCGTGAACTGTTTAAGGATGAGGTTAGGGCTGTCGGTTTGGAGCTAGGGCTTCCACAGTCGATTCTTGGACGGCATCCTTTCCCGGGCCCCGGTTTAGCCGTGCGAATCATCGGAGCTGTCACGAAAGAGCGCTTGGATGTTCTGCGTGAGGCAGATAAGATTTTTGTTACGGAACTGCATAAGGCCGGGCTGTACGACGATATTTGGCAAGCGTTAGCGGTGCTTCTACCCGTCAAAAGTGTAGGTGTGATGGGAGATGAGCGTACCTACGAAAACGTTGTGGCGTTACGTGGCGTTACGAGCACCGATGGGATGACAGCGGATTGGGCGAAGATTCCTCCCGAAGTGTTGGGGACTGTCTCCAATCGTATCATCAATGAGGTACATGGTATCAATCGCGTGGTCTACGACATCAGCTCTAAACCGCCAAGTACGATTGAGTGGGAGTGAGCATTTCAACGCCAAGCCATTTTGTCTCTTGTCAACACTGAAAGCTCTAAACATGCTTTCTTTCCTGATGGGTTGGAACAAGAGAATCGCATCTATAATCCCCCAATCGCGCCACGGGGAAGGTGACCAGGAAGGATATGGTATACCATGGTAGGCGTTACGTATCAGCCCTAAATAGCATCAACGGCGCGCGACAGGTGTGGCTGACAATGAGAAGCTTAGAAACTGGTGGACAATGCCCACCCTACAAAGATAAGACCAACACGCTAAAATCAGATGCGATTGCCCTGTGGGATGGGGATTCCTCTATTGCGAATCCGGGGTGGATCGATTATACTTCAGCGCGAATCTTGGCAGAAACACGCATAAATCCCGTCCGCTAACATAATGGGCATGGCAAAGTAGACCCTAGACCAAAAAAACGGCGATTCAGAACGCCTAAATACTAAATTTCCGTTTACCTCACTTGCAGCTTACTCTATTGCAATACGGTAGCGGCGAAAGAAAACTTGATGACCGACCTCCTTGAGTCCTTGAACCCGGTTCAACGGCAAGCGGTGCAACATGGTGATGGGCCGCTGTTACTTCTGTCAGGCGCCGGTAGTGGAAAGACGCGCGTCATTACCTACCGCATTGCTTACTTACTTCGCCACCACCGCGTTTCGCCGTTTAATGTCCTCGCGGTAACGTTCACCAACAAAGCGGCAGGCGAGATGAAATCCCGCCTTGAAGGGATTGTTGGGGTAGACACGACAAAGCTGATTTGGGTCTCAACTTTCCATGCTTCCTGTGCTCGGATTTTACGCAGGGATATTGAACGGCTCGGTTATTCTCGTTCCTTCACGATTTACGACACAGTTGATCAGCTCGCGGTTGTCAAAGAGATTCTTAAAGAACTTCAGATGCGCGAAGAGCTGAATAACCCCAAAGCTGTCTTGAGCCAGATTAGTAAAGCCAAGAACGACTTTTTAACGCCCGATATGTTTATGCAAAAGGCGGATGGCTACTTTGAAGAGAATATCGCGAAGGTATACCCCGCCTATGAAAGCTATCTCCGCGAGAACAATTCGCTCGACTTTGACGACCTTATCGGTTTGACCGTGGAGTTGCTTAATTCTTGCCCTGATGTTTTACGGTATTACCGGGATAAGTTTCGGTATATTCTTGTTGATGAATATCAGGACACCAATCGCGGACAGTACCTGCTGGTTCATGCGTTGGCTAAGGAGCGCCACAACATCTGCGCCGTAGGAGACGACGATCAGTCCATCTACTCCTGGCGAGGCGCCGATATCAATAACATCCTTGACTTTGAGAAGGACTACCCGGAGACGACGGTGCTGCGCCTCGAACAGAATTATCGCTCGACGCAAAACATCCTCTCCGCCGCCTACCACGTTGTGCGCAACAACCGCCGCCGAAAGGAAAAGAAACTCTGGACCGAAAACAGAACAGGCGATGCGATCGACTGCTATGAGGCGATAGACGAAGTTGACGAGGCGAACTATATCATCAAGCAGATTCGGGAGACGCGCTCGCGGGGGATCAAGTACGGAGACTGCGTAATCTTTTACCGGATTAACGCCCAGTCGCGTGCTTTTGAAGAAGCGCTGAACCGCGCCAATATCCCTTATCAGATCGTGGGGAGCGTGCGCTTCTACGATCGGATGGAGGTAAAAGATCTCATCGCCTACTTGCGCGTGATTGTGAACCCCGACGATTCGATTAGCCTCCGGCGAATTATTAACGTTCCCCGCAGAGGAATCGGCGGCGCCACGCTTGGCAAGCTGGAGGACTTCGCGGAAAACGAAGGGATTGGACTGTTCGCCGCGCTTCGGCGTGTCGGTGAAATGTCGACGCTGCGCGTTGCCGCGACGACGAAACTCCGAGAATTCTCTGAATTGATGGATAGTTTTGATCCCGCGGCGCCTCCAACAAACACGATCGACGAACTGCTCGATGCCACCGGCTACCTCACGTATCTCAAGAGCGGCGACACCATCGAATCGCAGGGGCGCGTCGAAAATGTGAGCGAGTTCATTTCCGCCGCCGCCCGTTACGAGGAAACCGAACCCGAGCCGACGCTATCGGGGTTCCTGGAGTTGATTACGTTGGCTGCAGACGTTGACAGCATGGAGGATAAGAGTGATGTGGTAACGCTGATGACTCTCCACAGCGCGAAGGGTTTAGAGTTTCCTATTGTCTTCATTGCCGGAGTCGAAGAAGGCTCATTACCCCATCAACGCTCATTTGACAGTGAAGCTGAACTAGAGGAGGAGCGACGACTCTGTTATGTAGGGTTGACGCGGGCAAAAGAGCGGGCCTCCCTCTCTCACGCTCGAACGCGCAGAATCCACGGACTTGAGGATTATCGCATGCCCTCTCGCTTTATTGAAGAGATTCCACCCGACCTAATCAATCATGTTGACAGGTATGAGACCGCCCATCGGCCCGCCGTCAGATCCTACGATCCCGATGAACCCGATATAGACGTAGGCTCCTCATTCGATTATAGCGTTGGTGAATTCGTGTTTCACCCCAAGTTTGGCAAAGGCAAGATTACGGGAATCAGCGGCTATGGTGCAAACATGCGTATTACGATTCGGTTTGCGCGTGGTGCCGAGAAGACCTTGGTCGCTGAATATGCACCATTGCAACCGATGGTAATGTGATCGACTAATACACAATTCCCAGACAAATTACCAAAGACCGTTAAGAGGAAACAAAATGGCAGCGATTACGCCCGAGGAAGTCGAGCATGTTGCGAATCTCGCGCGCCTCGAATTTAATGAGGAGGAAATAGCGCAATTTACGCATCAACTCGGTAGGATCTTGGACTACATCGGAAAACTGAACGAGTTGGACACGACGGACGTACTACCAACGTCTCATGTCCTACCGATTCATAATGTGTCCAAAGAAGATACAGTGAAGCCATCATACGATCGGGGGCTTGTATTCGCTACCGCACCAGAAACTGAAGATGGATACTTTGATGTACCGAAGGTAATTGAGTAGATTGTGAGAGGCCCAGAATATGCGTAAACGCAGAAAACGTAAAGAGATTGAATCCTTGAACTCGCAAATCCGCGAACACCAAAAGAGAATTGCAGATGAAAAAACCATACAACACACCCTCAGTCAATCAGCTTCATCATTTGGACACCGTGTTAGAAAAGCATCTTCCAACGCTTAAAGCAAAGAAACGGTCTATGATTGCCCTTCATTTGAGCGATATCGCCGGGGAAACCCCGCATTTTGAAAAGTGTTATACGGCACTTGCGCAGAGCGAAGAAATTTCTGAGAATGACATTATTGAATGCATGGAAGCGCTTGAAATTTCTGTACTCCACATGCTTCACCACATGAAAGACCTGAAACCCTTACTCGGGAACGCGGTCAATGCGCTGCCAGAATGAGCCTCAAAGGAGCAGACGTATCATGCCGTTGTACCAACGTACAGCCCACGAACTTCATGAAAAGCTAAAAGCGCAAAAGATTACATCCGCAGAACTCACACAATCGGTGTATGATCGTATTGACGCTGTCGAAGGACAGATCGAAGGATTTATTACGCTAACAAAGGAGACTGCCTATTTACAAGCGGAAGCTGCGGACGCCGGCTTTCAGCGGGGTGATGAGATGTCGCCGCTCGCCGGCATTCCCATCGCGGTCAAAGATGTTATCTGCACCAAGGGTGTATTGACCACCTGCGGCTCCAAGATTCTAGGCAACTTCGTGCCGCCATACGATGCAACCGTGATGACGAAACTTCATCAGCAAGGGAGTGTAGTGATTGGCAAGACAAACATGGATGAGTTCGCGATGGGGTCGTCCACGGAAAATTCCGCGTACCGCGTTACACGCAATCCGTGGGACTTGGACACCATACCTGGCGGATCGAGCGGCGGCTCCGCCGCGGTTGTTGCTGCTGCTGAAGCCATCTGCTCTCTGGGGTCCGACACAGGTGGATCCATTCGCCAGCCGGCGGCGCTGTGCGGCGTTGTGGGAATGAAACCCACGTATGGACGGGTCTCACGGTTTGGCTTAGTCGCATTCGCGTCCTCCCTAGATCAGATTGGACCATTCTCAAAAGATGTGACCGATTGTGCCCTGATGCTGAACGCAATCTGTGGACATGATCCGATGGACTCAACATCCGTCAATCTGCCTACGCCGGATTTTACCAAATATCTCATCAACGATATTGAAGGTGTGAAGATTGGTATCCCGAAAGAATACTTCGTTGAAGGAATGGGCGCAGAGGTTGAAAGAATCGTTCACAAAGCGGTTGAGTCACTACAGCAATGTGGTGCGGTCATTGAAGAAATTTCTTTGCCCCATACTGAATACGCGATTGCCACGTATTATATCATTGCCCCGGCGGAGGCGAGTGCGAATCTAGCGCGTTATGATGGCGTGCGATACGGATTCCGTGCTGAGGATGCCGACGAACTCATTGACATGTACAAGAAAACTCGCAGTCGCGGATTCGGCGAGGAGGTTAAACGACGCATAATGCTTGGAACGTACGCGCTTAGCTCGGGATATTATGATGCTTACTATCTGAAAGGGCAGAAAGCGCGGACATTGATTAAATCCGATTTTGATTGTGCTTTTGAAGCCGTAGATGTTATCGTAACGCCGACCTCACCGACACCAGCCTTCAAAGTGGGTGAACGCACTGCCGACCCTCTGCAGATGTATCTCTCGGACGTCCTAACGACCCCTTCGAGTCTCGCGGGTTTACCGGGTATCTCCGTCCCATGCGGGTTGACGAAGGGTGGTCTGCCAATCGGTCTCCAAATCTTAGCCGCACCGTTTGAGGAAGGAAAAGTCTTAAATGTCGCCTACACATTTGAACAGCATACGAATCACCACCAGCAGAAGCCGAATCTGTAGATGGCGAGAGGACATACTGACCAATAGCGGGTGTGGAGACAACCAGCAAAGCCGTTCTGCGGTGTTAGCTTTCACTCATCCTTGAGACTTATCTCTGTTTAACTATGAGCACTGCGAATCGAGTTTCAGCCATTGCGATTTTCGCTCCCACGGGGGCACTGCTGGGTGCGATTATCGGCGGTATCTTGTGGGCAAAATATATCAACTGGACGGGCATGACAGCAGGTTGGGTTGCGCTAGTTATCGGGCTTTTGACAGGACTCGGCGTCGTGCTGGCGAGTCGCACTCGCCAAATCAACACTGCCTTGATTGCGGCGCTGTTTGCCATCCTGGGGATTCTGATTGGGAAATACCTTGATGTGAAATGGAATGCGCCAAGTACAGTTGGCATCATTGAAGCTCATGAAGATATTCCTCCGGAGTACGCAGAAAGCATTGCGAAGATGGTTGAAGCAAGTGAAGCAGGTGATTCAACATGGGGGCTTATGCGCATCCGAATGGAGTGGTTCGATCTGGTTTACTATGCGGTTGCTGGTTTCGTTGCGTTTCGTACAGCATATAGTAAGCGATTGCACCAACTCCTTTTCAGATCAACGTGATGGCAAGTAAGTTGTGCTAACTAGAAGCCACGATTCTGTACGTTGCAGCGCAATTCCCAGCGCGTTGATTTGTTACCAACCACCCAGTAACTGTTTATAGAATCCGCGTTGAACTTGATTATATCAACGTGCAGTGACCACTAACCATTGCCTTTGAACGGAGCGAATGAATGAAAGAAGGTCGTAACCATTTTCTTGCCATTTATCATTGTCTCTCGTCTTCCCCCCGTAGTTTGGTTTTGCCGCGTCTTTTTGTTTGGTCTTTTGTAGCGATTTGTCTCTTGTGCTCAAGCCCAATACCAACGGGGGCAACTGACGATCCAATATCCACTGATCCCTTAGATGAGGAACTTCTGGAAAATCTTTCGCTGTTGTCAGAGGTTTTGGCTCACATTCAACAGGGGCACATGGAGTCACCTGAGCCGAAGAAATTGATGTATGGCGCTATCCGGGGCATGCTGCGTACGCTCGATCCCTACAGCCAATTTTTTGATCCCGAAAGCTATGGGGATTTTCGCACTGAAAGTCGCGGCGCCTATGGCGGTCTTGGCATGGTAATTGGAATTCGCCAAGACCGTCTGACCGTAATCTCGCCTTTCAAAGACACGCCTGCCTACCAGGCCGGGGTTCAAAGTGGTGATATTATCAGCCTAATAGAGGAGGAACCGACTGCGACGATGACGGTGGACGAAGCAGTCGAGCACCTGCGCGGAGAACCGGGTACACAGGTAACGATCACCCTGCTGCGCGAAGGTGAAAACGAACCACTTGAGGTCACGATAACACGCGATGTCATCCGTTTTCGTTCCGTAGAATCCAAAGTTCTCAACGGCGATGTCGCGTACATCCGAATTAATACGTTCCGGGACACAACAGGATCCGACGTTGACAAAGCCTTCGAATCCTTCGATTCACAAGAACTTCGCGCGATGATTTTAGATTTGCGATCTAACCCCGGTGGATTGCTTAGCTCTGCCGTTGAGGTGGCGAGCGATTTCATTGCCCCGGATCAGTTGGTCGTCTATACGGAAGGCACTAACCCACGCGAAGACTTGCTTGCCCGCGCCGGCCAGAAGCAGAAACATTATCCTCTGGTTGTTCTCGTCAATGGAGGGAGCGCAAGCGGATCAGAGATTGTTGCCGCAGCGATTAAAGACCATGGCCGCGGGCTAGTACTTGGCCGCAAAACCTTCGGAAAAGCCTCAGTGCAGAAGGTTCTCACGCTCAGTGGCAATCATGCGATGAAGCTGACTGTCGCGCATTACTATAGTCCCAGCGGAGTCAATATCCATAAGATTGGGATTACGCCAGATATTGAAGTCCCTTGGTTCAGTCAATCTGAGAATAAAATCCTCACCAAGTTACGCCGACACGAAAAAATCAAAACCTTCATTGAGGAAAATGGCGATGACATTTTGGCAAAGTTGGACGCGGCACGCCATGCGTCGCGCGAAGATCGCGAAGCAATCGCTCTGTTGAGGAAATATCGACGCCTCGTGGATGCGTTGTCTAAGGAGGAGCTTGTCCTCAGCAATGCGGGGATAAATCTTGCCATCGCGCGTGAAACTGAAAATGATCTTGACGAGTACGAACACGATCCACAAATCTTGGCTGCTATTCAACAGTTAAGATTGCTTGAACTCTTCCAAACAAAACTCAAATGAATGACATAGTAAGCAATTTGAAATATAAAATGTATACAGGTTCAGCAGATTAGATCTGCTGGATTTGTCAATCCAGCAGGAGCGGCCGGGGCCACGGCGCGCCGTGATCTTTGTCAAAATGCAAAATTCATTATTGCAAGTTGCTTAGTAACTAAGGGCGAGTGAAGAGTCAGTTCAACTCGCCACTATCCGAGGCGTTTATCCCCACTCATCAGCGTCCGATGACCGCTGAAAGCGAGTTATTGCCTTATGACCATGAAACCAAATGTTATTCTTATAGGCGTTGATTCCCTTCTTGCCGACCACATGAGTTGCTACGGCTATCGTCGCCTCACCACTCCACATATAGATCGGTTCGCCCAAGGCGGGGTGCTTTTTGAGCGAACATACAGCGCCCACATCCCGACAACCAGCGCCTATTCATCAATGCTCTCTGGCATGGATTGCTTCAGCACCCAAGTCGTCGCGCTACGACATAAAGGGCCCCTTAGACCTGAGGTTAGGACCTTGGCTGAGATACTCCACGGCTCCGGTTATAACACCAGCTGCGTCGGTTTCGGTGGCAATCCCGGTTCGCGAGGTTTTGATAATTACCTCGAATATCCAGGATGGGGAAGCTGGGCGGAAGGACGTAGTCCAAAGGCGCAAAACCTCAACAGAGTGACGATTCCCGAGTTGAATAGACTTACTAATCAGAACGAACCCTTTTTTCTCTTTCTCCGGCACATGGATCCGCATGCGCCCTACCTGCCACCCGAGCCTTATGAGCGTATGTTTTACCACGGCGATGAATGCGATCCGGGTAACGCATCAATGCAACCCGTAATGGCGTTTAAGCCGTTTTGCGATTTCTTCGCGAGTTGGATGCCGCCCGGCATAACTGACAAAGACTACGTCATTGCACAGTATGATGGAGCCATTGCGTACATGGACGCATGTATACAGGCCATTTTCAACGCTCTTGAAACCCGTGGTGTTCTCAATGATAGCATCGTTATTCTCAATGGCGATCATGGCGAAACCCTTTACGATCATGAATGCTGGTTCGACCATCACGGACTTTACGATGTCACCCTGCATGTCCCCTTGATTATCCGTTATCCGCGTGCCATTGCTGCCGGCAAACGAATCTCCGGATTTAATCAGCACAAGGATCTCGTGCCAACAATCCTTGACATGGCAGCAATTCAGACAGACATTGAATTTGATGGCAGGAGTCTGGTGCCGATGGTCAGGGGAGAGGTTGCTTCACATGAGAGTGAATTTTACATTACCGAGTGCACTTGGATGCGGAAGCACGGGTGGCGAACTCCGCACTGGAAGTTGATTGTTGCGCTTGAACCCGATTTCCATTTTAAACTCCCGGTTGAACTTTACAACCTCATTGAAGATCCGGATGAAAACAACAACCTCGCAGAGGTTCGGCCAGATATTGTCTCCACCTTACAAGATAGAATGCATACTTGGATTGCCAAACGGGAGAAGGAAACCGGCTTAAAAAATCCAATGATGACTCAGGGAGCATGGGTCGAAGGGGCGCCGTTCAAGACATCCCAAGAGGCTTACGACACGCTGCATATCGGCGACCTAGGGCAGGCGGCGCGATTGCAAGCCAAAAGTCGGCAATAATTGGAAGAGGTGGCGAGGCCAACTAGAGGGAAGAGACCGGTGTACCGGGATGGTCTGTACAGTTTGGACTATCTAAGGCAGCTGAAAGTAGTAAGAATCATTATGGCTGGGTAAATTACAGTCGTAAAGCATTCGGGGCACTGTGCATTTCAGAGGAAGAAGAATGGAACCCGACCCAAAAGTCATTGACGAATTGGTGCGGCGCATCCTTGAAATCGTTAGACCATTGCGTATTATCCTGTTCGGTTCGGCGGCACGTGGCGAGATGGGGCCAAACAGTGACCTTGATGTGCTAGTCATCATGCCAAATGGCATCCACCGACGCAAGACGGCCCAGGACATTTACCGGCGGATGTGGGGATTTGGTTTTGCAAAGGACATCGTCGTTGTGACGGAAAGCGATGTGTTGCAATACGGTTCTAACCCCTACATGATTATCAAGAACGCGTTGGATGAGGGAAGGGAAATTTATCTTGCCCCACGATGAATCCATCCGAGGAAGACCGCTTGACTGGCTGGCGCGCGCACGGGGACATCTTGCTTTGGCCAAGCAGACCAAGCCGGAAGAGTCATTCTGGGAGGATCTATGTTTCCAAGCTCAGCAGGCAGCGGAGAAAGCAATCAAGGCCGTATACCAACATAAGGAACTGTCCTTCCGCTACACTCACGATCTTGAGGCATTGGGGAAAGGGCTCGAAGATAACGGCGTGCCAGTAACACCTGCCATCAGAGAGGCAGCTATACTGACCAAGTACGCCTCTGAAACCCGATACCCCGGGCCCTTTGAACCTGTCACCCAAGAAGAATATCAAGAGGCCGTACGCTTGGCAGAATCTGTGGTTGCCTGGGCAGCAAAGCTTGTAAGCGGTGAGTGAGATTGAATTGTCGGGGATTCAAACAACCAGGAACAGCCTAGTAGCGATTGGACGGGAAATTTCGCCACAGCCAATCAAGCGCAGGTGGAGCAAACTTGCAGAATATAGGATGAAGTCTAGGGACACTTATGTCGGTGGATTGTCAATGAGCCGATCCCATTCGAGAGTGCTCACGCGGTACAACAACCAGAATCCTAATCTCCTCCCACAGACCATTGAGCTGGTGACAATCTGAACTCTGGAGTGCACAGATGTCCTTAGTCACAGTTATTGGACGCGGCCACTCCGGCACACGCGCAATTTCACATACGCTATATGCCAGCGGCGTGTTTATGGGCAGGATGCTCAATCCTTCAGGAGACAAAGTTCCTCCCGAAGCAATGTATGACGCCTGCCGCGTCATGGCAAAATACGTCAAATGCAAGGGCGGTTTATCCTGGGATTTTTCGCCGTTGCACACGATGCCCATTGATACGCAGTTTGAAACGTTGATTACCAACTATTTGGATGATGTCCTGTCGAACAAGTCCAAATACCGGGGCTGGAAAATACCGGAAACAACGCTGGTTTATCCGTGGATCATTCGTATGTATCCCGATCTCAAGTATATTCATTGGATTCGCGATCCGAGGGACTGTATCCTTAGCGGCCACGGCACCGACGACCTGCGGCGTTTCGGAGTTGAATGTCCATCAACCGATAACGTTCGCAAACGCCGGGCAATCTCATGGCTGTATCAATACCAAATAATGCAATCAACGCCCAAGCCGAAAAACTATATCCTCATTCGCTTTGAAGATTTCGTCCTTCGGCAAGAGGAAACGCTTGCGCGGCTCGAGGATTTCTTGGGTATCCCGCTCGCAAGGATTATTGTGCGCCCGGATGCCGTCGGGCGCTGGAGACAAGACGCAGGAGCTTATTTTTTTGAGTTTTTGGCGAACGCTATGCGCGAGAACGGTTACAGCGAAAATTTGTAATAGGGAACTCGTTGCAGTTTGACTGCTCCCAGAATCTACGCTTTTCCGGTCTTCATCAGCATCGCGGGATAGGTAAAGCATCGTGTCAACCGACTACTGTTTTTAAGGAGGAATTACATGGCATTGAAAGTCGGTGTCGTTGGTCTTAGTGGAATTGGAATCACGCATACAAACTGTTATGCGAACGATGAATTAGCGGAGCTTGTAGCCGTATGTGATCTAGCTAAGGAGCGTGCCGACAGCCTTGCGGAACAGTTCCACGTGAAGGCATACTACAGCCTCAAAGACATGCTTGACGGCGAGCCGGACCTCGATATCGTCGATGTCAGCACCGGAGGGAATGAGAACGGGAGTTGGCACTACGAACCCACCATGCAGGCTTTGGAGGCGGGGAAGCATGTGCTCGTTGAGAAGCCGCTTTCAAATGATATTCGCGAAGCGCGAGAAATGGTCACCAAAGCCGATGAAAGAGATCTTTACTTTGGATGCAATCTAAACCACCATTTCACCCCACCTGCCGAGCGAGCGAGTCAGTATATCGAAGATGGTGAGGTCGGTGAACTCGTCTACTGCCTACACAAAATGGGGTTCGCCGGTGGGGAACGGACATACCAACGCCAAGATTCACCCAGAATCAAAGGTTTTCCATACTTCCATATGAAAGCTTTCCTCTCGCATCCCTTCAGCGTAATGCGACACTTCTGCGGCGATGTGATGCACGTGCAAGCCTTCGTAACGCGCCCAAGTTTTCGGAAGAGCGCAGGCGATGTCATGCTATCAGTGAACGGCATACACGTTAGGTTCGCCAATGACTGCATCGGTTACCTTCTCAGCCAACGCGGCGACACAACCTTTGGCCTCGGCGGTTGGTGGAGTCTAGAAATTGGGGGAACACGTGGAACCTTTTGCGTTGAAAATTGCATTGAGAAGGTAACTTTCTGGCGAGCGCCTGGGGGAGAGAATGCCGCACAGCCTGAAAGTTTGGACGTGGGAACATCGTCGGGCCCCGTCGTTACAGAGTCTGGGATAACCGATTTCGGTGAGACCTTCCCGCGCAGAATCCATGCGTTCTTGGAAGACATCACGAATAACGTCCCCAAATCGCAACTCAGGGCTTCCGGTAGAGACGCGCTGGCAGCGTTGGAATACACTTGGGCGGCGATGGAATCCTATGAACAGGGGGGAATACTCGTCCGTCCACAGTCGTTGCCGCCGGAACATGCCCACCCTAGTTAGAAACAGCGATTAGTGGAGAGTGGCGAGTTAAAGCCGTTTTTCATTAGCCACTGACCACTAACCACTTGCCCACAGTTTTTTAAGGAACGAGATAGATGAAATTAGGAGTCAATTCCGTACTGTTTGGCGGTCATGACATGGAAGTTGCCTTCAAGTATATCAGTATGGCCGGTTACGATGGCATTGAGTTGTCAGCCATTGATGGCATGAGCGAACACCTTGTGCTCGATCGCTGGCGCGAACTTGCCCCTGAGATTAAGCGCTTGTCCAAGGATTATGACCTTGAACTGTTCGCGATGGAACAACCATCCCAAGATTCCGCCATCATGGAGCAAGCCTTTCAAGCAAGCGTCGCCATCGACATTCCAATTGTAAATTGCGGTCCGGGTGGAAAATCGGATGATGCCGAAGCCTGGCCCAAGGCTATCGACTCACTCGGCAACTTGGCACAGATGGCGGAACGATACGGGGTAACTTTGTGTGTGAAAGCACACGTGGGTGCGAGTATCCACAACACACCAACTACCCTCCGGGCAATGGAGGAGATTTCCTCGCCCGCCTTTGGTATTGATATGGACCCTTCACACATTCATCGTGCCGGCGAAAACCCGGTTGAAGCCATTGCCGCCGTCATCTCTCGGGTGAAACACGTACATATTCGCGATTGCAAAGGACGTGACCCCGGACCGGGAAAGCCGGAAATGCAGGCAAATGGCAGAGGGGACATAGATTTGGTCGGCTATATCCGTGTGCTGCTTGAAAACAAGTACACCGGCCCGATCAATCTAGAAGTGATTGGTGCAAAGGATTACGACGCCACGCAATGCAGTATCATCGCGGCTGAATCGCGAGGCCACATGCAGGCGTGCCTGCAAGCGTGTGGAGCGAGATAGACGCCGATCGCATTTCTAGACTTGTGTGGATCGGCTATACAGCGATTTTCTTCGTGGGTTCCCTGCCAACCGATTCACTGACGCCCGTGGATAAATTGAGAAAATCAGTGCGCATCCGATTTGTCCAAATTGAACAGGATGAAGCGCCCTTAAATGCATCGTTGGTTGTCATCTAGCGGCGTCGGTTCGTACCAGAGTCGCAAACCCAAGAATCATACTCCCAGTATCCGTCACTCAAAATTAGAAGGTACGCGAAGATGAAGAGGTCTGCCGCGCCGGTTGTTCAATTCGACCACTTCTACAGTTACAAAGAGATTGATGGCTTTCTGCGGGCGCTGGCCGATACGTTTCCCAACTTGTGCCGAATTGAATCAATTGGGCGCTCTTTGGAAGGCAGGGACACCCATCTTCTCACTTTAACAGACTTCACGTCGGAAAGTCCAGAGGAGCGTCCGGGTTACGTAATACACGCCGGGATTCATGCACACGAAGTAGCCTCCGCTCACGCCGCGCTGCACATCGCCAAACGACTCTTGGAGGATCATACCCGCGACGGATTGCTCAGCCGCGTCACTTTCTTTATCCTTCCGAGGCTATCGCCCGATGGTTCGGAATTCTGCTTAACGACATCGACTCGCGTTCGCAGTCGAACGGACTTCTGCAACCGCGAGTCCAACGCTATCTATCCCGAAGACCTGAACGGCGATGGGCAGATTCTCACCGTACGGCAGGAGCATCCTGACGGCGAATTCGTTGCTGATCCTGCCGACCCGAGACTTTTAGTTCGGAGGAATTCTGACTCACCTGGCCCATACTACCGAACCTTTCCCGAGGGCTACATTCATGACTGGGACGGTGATGACCGGATACGGATAGCGGGATTCGATGCCTTTTTGACGCACCGTCCCGACATCACCGCGGGCAGGAGTTTTGACTGGAACCGGAATTGGTCTTACGGTTGGCGTCCGGAGGGGGAACAACAGGGGGCAGGCGACTATCCGTTCAGTGAACTTGCGATGCGACAATTTGTGGAGTTCCTGCACCGCCATCCGAAAATCTTCGGTATGGTTGGTTACCACTGCGGTCACCCCTCGGTCATCCGTCCGCCTGCGAGCGGCGCCAGGGAAGAGCTTGATGCCGATGACGATATCGCTCTAGAAGAGTTGGCACAACTTGGCGCGGAGTTAACTGGTTTTCCAGCACTTCCACTGGTAGAAATGCATTGGGCGCGACGGCGCGATCGCGGTAAGGGCGGGCACTCGCTCGACTTTGCCTATCACCATCTGGGCGTTCTCGCGGTAGAGATCGAACTTGGTACGGTTATGAATGCCGCCGGACTAACCACAGAGAACTACCTGTCATGGACAAGTCAGGCGGACGAAGACAGATGGATGCGGCGGCTGATGGAGTGGTGGGATAGCGGCGGACAGCGTCATCCACTGTTTGAACCGTGGCAACCCTTCGAACATCCGCAATTGGGCAGGGTCGAACTCGGCGGGTTCCTCTACACCGTGCTTGACAATCCATTGCTGCCAGAACTCCCACCCACCTTGGAAGCGGCATATCAGTTCACGATTGCCCATGCCCGCAGCCATCCATGGCTGGTTGTTGAGAATCTCCACGTTCAGCGATTCGACGATAGTATATGCCGGATACGGCTGCGCGTTGCCAACCGAGGCGATTTGCCGACTCACCTGACGAATAAGGGCAAGGCTCTTCGCCGATTTCGCCCCGTGAGGGCGCGGTTTTCACCCGCTCATGGGGTAACGATGCTATCTGCTGCGCAGTCGGAACAATTGGGGCACTTGGCTGCCGTGACCGGGAGTCAAATTGTCGAATGGTTCGTCTCGGCACCGAGCAGCCCCGGTACAGATGCGCAGATATTGGGTCAACTGCATATTGCAGGCGACACGGGAAATGATATTAAACGAACGGTTGAGACACCTAGTTATACCATTTCGCTTGAATAACAGTGCATACCGTGCTTTTCAATTATACTATTATGACACGGCCCATACCAACTGTTGCTCTTCACACCAAACCCGTAGGCGGGGCATCTTGCCCCGCCTCGGAAAGACTTAATTGACGCTATTAATGCACTGCGAATGTAGAGAAATGGTATTAGCTGTCAAGCGAAGCTTATTTAAGATGCATGTATCTAATGAAGGCTGAAGCAGATTGATTGCAACCTATTCTGGATCTTCAACTGACAAGAACGGAACAATCTAAATCCTACAAATCTCGGTCAATCCTATCATAGGCAGTCAATTAACCAACCTTCGAAATTTTGCATGACACACCTTTCACGTTTCTATTTCCACGGAAGGTGGATTAACGTAGTCATGATACCGGTCGTTAATCCTGCCTCTGCGCGCGTTGTAACGATGTACGCAAATGCGGTAACGGAAGGTCAAGGAAGTCCCCGCGGGAATTGTGTGCGTTCCATCTTTGAGAAAACTGCTCCGGTAGGCCGCGTATCCAAATGGATTTGCCGTCATCAAACCGTAATCGCGTACGTGCCAGCAGGTCGGATGCCGCAGATTCATCGGATGATCTAAGATTGCGATGCCCATTTCTTGTCCATCGACTGCACCTGAATAATCGCACCAATGAGCGGGTTTGCCCCAGCATTCAGACTCGCCAACTCCTCCTACGCTGTTTTCAATTCGCCCGCCTTTGTTCGCGTCCATTGACGTGGCGACACGGACGCTGCAGAATGCCCCCTCTTTGGTATCGCCGAGTCGGACATCGCTATCTTGCGCCCTTAACGTTACGGTCAAATCCATTAAGCGCGTCGCGTCAGGAGTCGCGTAAAAACACGCTGTTCGTGTCTCTTTCATCACACACCGATGGTCATGATCCTCCCAATCCAGATGGTGTTGGAATTCTCCGAGCACAGGGCCATCCACTACGTAAGCAAACTGGCGGTGCGTCTGCCAACCGTGTTCGTCTTCTTCGATCCAATTATCCGTTCCGTTTACGTCGCCAAATGACACCCATACGGAACGATGATGGATGTGGTCGGTTGTTTCGCCTTCCACCTCCGCCATGGGATAGTTCCGTGTAATCTGTTTCTGATCAGGTCCGAGAAAAGGATAGAAGTATGGGCGCGGAAACTTGGAATCATATTGATAGCTCGTGAGCGCCTGCTCCCCGATTTTGATGTCAATCGCGCTGTCATTACTACGGTGATCGAAGTATACTCCAAGGTCTGTATCCAGACAATTCACTTCGGGTTCGAAGGTCAGACGCATTTCACTGCCTTCTGCCAACTCGTCGACCATGAACCACAATGCCCCTTTGTGAATCTGACACGGAACTTCAGTCCCTGTATCGCCTCGCGTGAGTCGACCGCTTAAAGGGTTGTCTGATAACTTGATGCTTACCGGAGTGTGAAGTCGCTCATGAGCCCCGGCTTTAACGAGAAGGTTGATTGGCTTTGTCATGTATTATTTATTCCTATATTGCGCCCGCCTCTCGAAACGTCCGTTTCAGGTACGCTAGGCTTTCGCGGGCAATTGTCTCGGGATTTGGTTCGTAGTCAAAGACCTCCACCGATACCACTCCATCATATCCTACGTTTTTCAGGGCATGGGCGATGGAAACAAAGTCGACATCGCCGAATCCTGGACCACGCAGATTGGGATCGTTGGCGTGAAAATAGGCAAGATACTCCCGGTTTTCACTGATGATTTCGTCAATGGGCTTACCTTCACTGAACATGGCGTTAACGTCCAAATGCAACCGGCAGGCGGGATGGTCTACAGCGTTAATGACCCGCACGGTCTCCTCGGCGGTGACCATGAAATTGGTATATTCGGCGGAAAGAGGTTCCAATGCCAGGATCACTTCTAAGGGATACGCAACATCGCACACACTGCGGAAAATTTCTACCGCCCTCTCAAATGCGTCTTCGTACCTTTCGCCGGGCAACACATTCCGTTGTTTGGGGCTTCCGAAAACCATAACCTCTCCCCCCGTAGCGGCACAGATGCGAGCTAAATGCTGGAGCACCTCCTTGGTGTGCTGTCTGATTTCAATATCCGGACAGGTTAGATGTAGCCCTTCCGGCTTTTGTAGCAACCAATGAAAACCTGTCACAGTAAGCCCGAATGCCTTGACGAGGTCGCCGAATTTCCGGGCGCGACTCTCGGAGATCTTCGTTGGGTCATCGTCTAGTGTAAACGGAGCGATCTCGACTGCGTCGTAGCCGCTTTCGGCGATGTCCGCGCAAGCAGTTTGAAAATCCCAACCTTCGTACGTCTCGTTACAAATAGCAAATTTCATTGAGTATTGTACAGTCAGTGTCTGCGATCGGGCAATTCAGCGAAAGGGCGTCGCAGGACAAAATTGTTGCCGTGGTGGGACTAGGTTAGATTAGCTATTGCACCTCTTTGATGGTTACCCAACGGCCCTCTGCCGAAGATCGAACGGCGGCCTCCATTGCCTCTTGCACGCGTAATCCGTCAGCTAACGTGGGAGAGGTGGGTAAGTCCTCCGAGATCGCCTTGAGAAATTGATATTGACACTCGGCATGGGCACGTACAAATCCGGGCGGCATTGACCCGTCAGGAGATTTCTGCCCCTCATGCTGTTGAACGGTTTCGAGCCTACGAAAACCTCTCATGCCGCCCAAGGGTTGATGAGCATCTCGGGCATCGTAGACTTCCAGCCAGCTCGGGTCGGCAGCATTGAAGCGGATGGCCCCTTTGTCGCCAAAGATTTCAATCTGAAGATCGTTGGTGCTCCCGGTTCCCATCCGAGAAATTTCGACCAACCCCAGTGTGCCGTCTGCCATGCGGATGTGCATTAGTGCGATATCGTCAACGTCAACAGGCGCTTTTTCCGTTGCACCCGCTGCGACGGGACGCTGCTTAATGAGCGTATCTAGCGTTGCCTGTACCGAACCAAAATCGCCCATCAGATAGTAGATCAGATCCAGAACATGACACCCAAGATCAAATAGTGCTCCACCTCCGGCGATTTCTTTGCTCAGGCGCCATGAGAGTGGTTTGTCATAGTCGATGTAGCTGGATCGGTAATAGCGTCCTCGGAAGGAAAAGACGTTCCCCAAAAACCCGTCTTCCACCAATTGACGGGCACGTGTCATGGCGGGAAAAAACCGGAAGTTGAAAGTCATCTGGGTTTTCACACCGGCATTCTCGGTTGCCTGCACCATACGCCTGCCTTCAGCGACATTCATGGCTAGGGGTTTTTCGCAATAAACGCTCACCCCAGCCGCTGCTGCCGCCAGGACTGTCTCTTCATGAGCGTGGTTTGGGACACAGCAGTCTATCAGGTGGACATCATTCCGAGCGATCAGTTCACGATAATCGGTGGTCCACACCTCACATCCGATTTCCCGGGCGGCTTTCTCTGCGGTTTCCCGGCGAGTCGTTGAGACTCCGACGATGTTAATTGTGTCTGCTGGAAGACCGTAGTGAAAGGGAATGTTTCGGTAGGCCATCGCGTGAACTCGACCAATCCCGCCGTAGCCAATCATCGCAACGTTGAGTTTATTCATGATTGATTTTCCATACTTTCGCAATGCTCCCGCTACCTCTTCAATCCGTTTTCATCGCGATAATTGTCGCTGGCTTCATCCATTACCGCTCGCAGTTTTTTCACCGCATTTTCAATTTGTCCGCTGCCAGGCATCAACTTTCCCTCGTGTCCTTTTAGCAATGGGGATGAAAATTCGCCGACTGTCATACCGTTCTTGATAAAGTCTTCGACGTTACTGGCATTCATCCCGCCGTCTTCCATCAAATCCATTTTCCCTTCTAACCCGGCCTGCACAATCATCTCGTGCATCCGCCGGATATTCTCGACCATAATTGGATCCATGGTATGCGGGCTTCTGCCAGTTTCCTTAGTCCAGAAATATGCTCTGCTCTCGTATTCGATGATATCCACGTAAGGCAAAACGTATTGTTCAAAGGCAACAATTGGGGTTCCTTGCCATGCCCAGACACCGACTTTTAAATCCATGTCCTTGATGTAAGTAATCGCCTGCATGGTCAATTCACCCATGGTTTCAATGGGCAGCGTAATGAGATCGACGCCCAAATCCGCTAACTGCCTGAACACATCAAAGCTAGGACGAATCATCTGCAGTTGCGCTTCAATTTCAAGGTTTGTGCTCTGACGCACGCCTTCGATAATGTCAAAACCGCCGCGAGGCATCCCAAAATCCATATATTTTCCATCACGGACTTCGAGGTGAATCCAATCAACACCCGCTGCTTCTAGTTCCTGCACTTGTGCTCCCAAGACCGCATAGTCCGCCCAAAACAGTCCCGCTGAAATTTTTACTTTTTGAGTAACTCTGCCAATGCTGTCTTTTGCTGTCATTCACTTCCCTCCTGTATAATGCGTTGAGAACTATGTACAGAACACCCGCAATGGATGTTTTACTCCAAGCGCGACTGCTTTCTCACATAGCGGGGTTTGCGATTTTTTATCGGCGTGATTGTCACTGGCCAATCACGCGTACTCGATGACCAAAAGATCTAGGCATCGGCCCAGCTTGGAAAGCGGGAGAACATTATCCACTTTTCTCGCCGCACTGCCGCAACGACTATTTTAATAAACTTCACGCTACACGCGCCATTACAGACGAGGGGTAATACCATTTCTCTAAAATGCTTGTGCATTGATTGCGTGAATCAGGTAAAGAAACTTGCGTGAAGCGGAACAAGAAGTCTTGTCTACGCGCAAAGTCGGCGGGGCAAGATGCCCCGCCTACGGAGTAAGTGAACGATATAGTTAAGACATCATATGCACTATTATTCAAGCGAAATGGTATAAGTTCATGCCTCCACAAACTTGACCAAATTTGAGAATGCGATTCAACTTGCCGACTTCATGCAACCCATTGACCACCTGAATGCTTTTCAAATCGCTCCGCCTCTGCGTTAGAAAATGCTTTGGCAGCAGCGCCAACAACCCCCAAATCATCCTTTAGTTGCCAAGATACAACTCGCACGGAGTCCCACAACTCTGGCTGGGTATGCTCCTTCATTGCTTTCAGCGTGTCGTCCATAAGGGTTGAACCGATTTGGGTTAACCCGCCACCGACGACAATCGCCTCCGGGTTGAGAACCTGGACAATCATCGACAGCCCAACCCCACAGTAATACGCTGCGGTCTGAAGTATCTCGCGAGCCACGTTATCGCCTTCACGAGCCGCTTTGGTGATTTGTTCCCCGGAGAAGCGTCGCCCACCGGGAGGAACCATCTCACGAAGTTGCGTGTCGGTTCCAAATTCTATCATCTCATACGCCATACGAGAGATGCCGATACCACTGGCATACGCCATTACGCAACCGTTTTTTCCACATGTGCAGGGGGGACCACCAATATCGATCACAACGTGGCCTAATTCCCCAGCCGTGCCAGTGTGGCCGACGTACAGTTCACTGTTGATGATAATACCTATGCCGTAGCCAGAACTGAAAGTGACATAGCACATATTCTGCGTACCGCGTCCGGCACCGTAACGATGTTCTCCGATGGCACAGAGATTAGTATCGTTGTCCAACACCACGGGCACACCCAATCGTTCAGTTAAAGTGTCCCGGAGCGGAAAATGGTTCCAGGCTGGCAGGTTTGAGCTAACCAGAATCAACCCCGCCGGACCATTGGTGTTTCCAGGGAAACCCAGACCGACGGCTTCGATATTGGTCGCCTCAACCTTACCCTCTGCAAGTACAGCGCGATAGGCTTTCTCAATTGCCCCAATAACAATATTAGGCTGTTGTTCGGAATGCGCCTGAGTCGTATAACGGTTCAGGATGACGCCTTCTCGACTCACCAAACCGGCTGCGATTTTGGTACCTCCAACGTCTATTCCAATGGCATAGGGTTTCATCGCATGCCTCCTCGTCGAGGTACTTCGATTGAATTGCTACCTTTGACACGATCCACCATTGAATGAGGCCAATCACTCAGGATACGCTACGGTAGGATGGAAAGGCGGAATGGACGTAATGGCAGGAAATGGTGATTTCTTTCCGTTATTCCGCTTCTTCTCAAACGATTTGAAGGGGTAGCAACCTAAATCATCTATTCTCTTGAACCCGGATAGTACCCTAGTGCATGGAACTTTAATGCCTACTTGCATTTGCCAAGTAGTCTTTTACCCCTTGTTGCCACTTGGGAAGAGCATGACCGGTGACCAGTTGATACAATCGGCAATTCAGCACGGCTCTGGCGGGGCGCTTGGCAAACCTTTTCAGCGATGCTGCCTCCGCAATTTCCACAGATTCCGTACGTCCCGCCTGTTGCAAAACATATTGGGCAAACGAGGCTCGTGTGCAAGCACCGATGCTAGTCACGTTATATATGCCGTAGGCTCCTATGTCGATCAAGTGTGGTATCGCCTCTGCCAGGTGTCCGGTGTAAGTTGGTGACTCAAGTTGGTCAACCGGCATACGCACCACCCCTTCATTTTCGGCGGTTTGAAGGACTCGCTCGACATAGTTATTAGGTGCGTGTCCAAAAAGCCATGCGGTGCGCACAACATAAGTGCGGGAGCAAATCTGCAGGCTTAGCCGCTCTCCGGCTAACTTTGACCGTCCGTACTGGTTGAGTGGGTTCGGCAGAGAAACCTCATCATAATCTGTTTCGGACTTGCCGTCAAAAATGTAATCTGTAGAGATGTAGAGCAGCGAACCTTCGACCTGTTGCACAGCCAATGCCAGGTTTTGAGCGCCAACTGCATTGATACGCCAAGCCTTACCTGGATCGGCTTCACAGCCTTCGAGATCGACAAAAACAGCTGCATTGACAACTAATTCCGGGCGTTCCGCATTCAGTCTCTCTAACGTGTTGTTTTTGTCAGCAATGTCGATTTCATCAAGATCCCAGGCTAGGATTTCATGCTGAGCTTTCCAAGCGCGGCATAACTCTCGACCTAACATGCCTTTGGCGCCAATCACTGCAATTTTCATAGAATATGCTCGGCGTTGGTCCGCAACCCAGAAACAGGGCAAAGAACATTTTGCCCTATTACTTGCATGTCTGCAATGCGTTTTTGAGTGCTTCTAGAGGATCTCCCAAAGGAATGAACTCGTGACCAACGTATCCATCGTAGCCCGTATTCCGGATGGCTGCCATAACCGCGGGATAGTAGATTTCCTGATTTTCATCAAGATTATTCCGTCCTGGATTGCCAGCAGTGTGATAATGGGCAATGTGCTCGCTGTTTTCGCCAATGGTGCGGATCAGATCCCCTTCCATAATCTGCATGTGATATATATCGTACAGCAGCTTGACCCGCGGCGATTCGACACGCTTAACCACTTCTACCCCCCACGCAGTCAGGTCACACTGATAATTTGCATGGTCCACCTTGCTGTTCAACAGTTCTACCACCAGATACACGCCGGCCTCTTCTGCGGCTATGGCAACTCGCCGCAACCCCTCGGCCGTGACATCAATACCTCGCTCATCACTTTCGCCGTAGCGGTTTCCAGAAAAACAGATTAGGCATTGTATGGCGTACTTTTGCGCCAGTTCAAGTTTTTCGAGAATCTCTCGTTCAATGCGATCATGATTGGCGGGATTATTTAGCCCGTCCTCAATGCTTGCGTGTCCGTCCACCGCCGCGAGTTCTAAGCCGGCGTCCCGGATAGCGTCCCAGTGTTCTTTGCCAGCCAGATCGATGCCATCGAACCCAAGCTCGACCGCACCTGCGATTAACTTGTCGGGTGGTATGCGATTTTCAAAGCACCACCAAGAAATAGAGTGTCGAATCGTCATCTCGAACCTCCGCTCCAGAAAGAGGTAAGGGATAAAACCTTCCTCGCTCCGATGCACGTTGAGTTTAGAATATTGTCATAGTGTGAGTGCAAGATTTGTATTGATTAGGCCTCTTAATTCCATCATAGGCACACAGTTTTGTCAAGGCAAAAAGTGGGGATATAGACGATTCTGCCCAAACTACTACATCAGCATCTCGTGACTACAGTTAGGTTTGACATGAACTTATACTTCACGCTGCCGGAAGTTGCGTTTTTTGAACAGTCTGAAAACGTAGCGTAAGTAAAGTTGCCAATTCCGATTTGTAGGTGGTGTGAGTCTGATTGAGGCAATCGGTAATCGCACGCTTGAAATCGGAAAATTCGGCATAATACTTTGAGTAAAGGCATTTTTTCTTGACGAATTTCCAGAGCCGTTCAATCAGATTTAAGTTGGGAGAATATGGTGGAAGATAAAGCAACTCAATAGTGAGTTTCTCAGCTAACTCCCGGACGATTGGGCACTTTTGATATCTGGCATTATCTAAAACCAATGTAATCGGCATCTCACCTGCCGACTTTGCAATACGCACTAACAAATCACAGACGGTTTGCGCATTGATGTAAGTATCGTTTTGTACCGCTATCAGTTCGTGTGTCACGGCATTCAAGGCACCCAAAACGTTAAATCACTTTCTGCCGGCGGGGGCTTTGATGAACACACGAGTGAACGACCAGAGAAATCCTAAAAAGGGAGCTAAGACAAAATGGGCGGCATCAACGAAAAAGACGGTTCTCAGACCAGCAGCAGCTTGGTCCAGACGCGGTTGCAACTCTTTTTTTTAAAGTCCTCCTGTGCCTCGACATCGGCTTCGGCTGGTATATGCCCCACTTTCCGGTACTCAATGCCTATGTTTTTGAAAAACACACGCACACGACTTTCACTGCGTTGAATACCGGTGAGTTCGTAGATTTTTGCCGCTGCTTCTTTAATAGTAGCTGCTGGATTTGTCCGAAAATAGTCTTCAATTGAGGTCTGATGAGCCAACAGCTCACTTTCCTGTGGGCAGTAATTGAGCTGTTTGAGTGCGTCAATGCCGCCAGTTTGGTATTGGCGCAGGTAAGCCCGCAACGTGTTAGGCGAAATACCGGCTAGACGAGTGATTTGACTATGCGGTAAGCCTTGGTGTTTGAGCCAAAGCGCCTCCATCTTTCGCTGCACCTTCGGATGAGGATGGTGATAACGTTCATAATCAAGCGCTTCAATGTCTTCTTCAGTAAAGTCAATGGCAATCATAGGATTTCCTCGTCAAAAACTAAGAAAGCTATGTTAAATCCACAAACACAATTTATCCACATTATAAGCGATTGTTGCCCAGAAGACAAGCGCAATATTAACCGATGCGGGGTATAGTATTCAAACAAACTCTTGGCGTTCGGAGCCATAGATGAGTTTATCTGATGTAGCCAGATTTGATATTTCCCCATATAAGAGCTTTCTTGCCTGATGGAGAAACAGCGAGCGCGCCTGACAATCCTTTCATGACGCTACGGATTTCATCCGCAGAGAGGACTGCCTTAAACACGGCAACTTCGTCAATGATGCCCAGCCACCTATTAAACTTGTCCGTTCCCCCGATGTAATAGGTGACTTTACTCTTCTGAAAAGGAGTAGCATAATCATAGGGACTTCCCTTGTCTACTTCACCATCCAAGAAGAAAGAAACTCCCGCCCTCTTATCGTACACCACAGCGACATGATGCCAATTGTTATCGGCATCTAGAAGGTCCTGAGACCCTACATGATCTACACCTCCCTTTCCAAAATCAAGTGCTCTCGGTTCGTCACCGACAGGAAAACAGTATCCATTGTTCCCACAAAAGATCAACCTTGGCGACGCTAGGTTCCAGTTTGGTTTGATCCATGCCGTGATTGTAATGGGCGGACCTTCCGCATTCAAACTTTCGCTATTTCCACAATCAACGACGGTGCTGTTGCCATCAAACTCTAGAGCTCGCCCGAATTTACCCTTTACCCATTTGGGCTTAGCATTGGTTAATGCTACAAGGCTTCCATGATTTTCGCTGTCGGAGGAATCTTTGGCTTCATTACCACGCCCCTCATCTAAGAGCCATGCTCCGACCATGGAGTCTCTAATATCTTGTGCGTCACTGTGTACGGTGAACTTCAAAGTGGTTAGGATTAAGCTGGCGCATACTACGATCAATCTTACTGCGGTAGGATACATGGTATCTCCTTTCGGTTTTTTACCGGTACTCAAGTTGCAACCTGTCGTGAAAGTCGCTATTTGTCTTACCCCCTTTGTGGGCGTCGATTTGCTCAAGCGCCCACAAAGGGGGTTAGACTACGCGTAGATTCTGTATTTTGTAGGTTGGAATTCGGGCAATCTTAAGAGCCTGTTTGACTAATAAATGGCGGAGCAATTTTTGGTCACTTGAGGAGCGGCTTTTTCATGTTCTTGTTATCGTCTGCTACACACCTGTGAAGATCTCATCTTCGATTTGACGATCAAGATCGGTTTCAGGGCAATGGCTCTACCCGATATGGATATTCAACCAGGCTCTAAGTCAATCATATTTGTCATCTTCTCAATCATGTATACGGGAACAAATTTCACCCAAATATCCAAAAAGTATATGTCGGGGTCTTGAAAATGATGCCAATGGCATTCAAGACACTGACAACCACAAATTCCCCCAAAACTAAACCTACAAAGAACGGAATCGCTTTTCGATATAACTTTAACCCGCCATACCTCAGAAGTGTCCATTTTGCCAAGAAACTTATCAAGAGACAGGACCAAACATAATCAATACCCGCTATGTGCATAGACAGCGCATATCCTGCGGGATGGAAGGGCCACCAGACAAACCACCTACCCATGACCATTAAAAACATGGTAAACAGGAATCCTACTCCCATTGCTCCTAATGCTGGATAGTCTGGTCCCGTAGGATAATGCATACGGTTGGCTAACAGGTCATACGCTCGTCTGCCAAAATTTACCTTGGGAAAGTTTAAGTATTTGTAGGATCCATCAAGCATTATCGCGAAACTGGCAATCGTGCCAACAACAACAGCAAGCATCATGGCAAGGGCGATTCGATTTGTTGCCATGCGGGTTTGCTGTGCCATTTTGAAACCTTCGAGTTGATGCGGCATTGGATGCCTAACGTGATGCAAATCGAACCAAAAAAAACTTGCGAAACTGATTACATTGCTTGGCCCAAGTCGACGCGAACCCATGAAATTGTACAAAACAGTGTGGGGTGTTACACGAGAAAGCTCATGAAGCGGAGGCCCCAATTCTGCTCGCATACGTGTGATGGCGGTAGCCATAGCGAAATATACCACATAGAGTAGGACAATTACACCCAAAGTCATTCCAGCTTTATATGAAAAAATCAGAATGAACGCGCTCCCAAGCAGTAGCCCAAACAGCGCCCACCGGTAAGATTGAGTCTCCTGTGATTCAGGCCCAGCTCTTAGGGTTCTAAAAACCTTCATGACGACCTGATACAGATGCTTCCGCGCCAACCATATCAAAACGAAGGCGAAGGCAAGCAATGCACCAGCAGATTGATCGTTAGGATAAGGAAAATTGGGAATGCTCTGTAAGCCGAAGACAGCCGAGAGGATAAGTTGTGCTTTACTAAAGAGATAGAAGAACCAGATTGAAAAAGACAGGTCTAACGGTAAGAAAAATCCGAGTCCAACCATAAAGGGGAAGATACTGAAATACATCCAACCAATCGCATTCCATGGCTGGGTTGTAAAAAAGGGATGTATGTGGTTGAGTTTTATTGGTAGATAGGGCACCCTAGGAAAAACGTAGTTTAAACCGTTGATGATGTCGACCGCGGCAGCAATGGCAAAGCCGATCCACAGAGGTTTGCTAAGAAACAGTTTCACGGAGCCGCCGCCTTCTGTAATGGTTAGTGGCAATTGAATGACGGGATACGTTAGCTTCTCTCTTTCGATCCACTGTTTTTTCATAAGAACATTGATACAAAGCATAATAAATATCATTACAACGGTAAATGCGGACCACCAAATTAATGGCTTCAACCATGGGCGCAATGTTCGGGTTGTGTATAGCGTTGAATGGGCGTTGTAAAATCCGTCAAGAACACTCCTGTTGCGAACAGACAGCCAGTCAGGAACGTACGGGAAAAAGCGCGCCCATTCATTTTCAGGTGTGGCAAACCAGAACACATGTGGAATCGTCGCGAATAGCACCTGTGCGAAGTCTTCTGAGGCGATGCAAGTTGCAAGATTCAACATAATGAAGATTGTGAGTAGTTCTGCTTGGCTTAAAGTAACCCTAGGCGAGATTTTTCGCAGAGCGATATTAATGAGGACGACCATCAACAAACTGATAGTTGCATTGAGAAAGAGAGACATATTTGTGATATGTCCGGAATCCCATACGCCCTCTATCTGGATCACCCAATAAGCATTGACTGGGATCAGACTTAGGCCAATCAAGATAGCCCGCCACGTAACGTTAGATTGTATACTCTTATTCATACGCATTTTTCGGAGATACAACGTTGGCCGACAAACCTTCAGCAACCGACACTAATGACGAACATTTAATTATAGGCGTTTTGCTCAACAAGCGTACGTCTCGGTGCTGACGCTTGTGGAAGATTTATTTCCGTTAGTAATGGCCATATTCCAACCGACAAACTTTCTCAAATGACTTCAACTCTCTGTAATTTTCACAGGTTGTTTCTTGCCTGAGTCAGTAGAAAAAACGTGGCTCCGGTGTTCAAGTATTAGGCTTCGCGTGATTAAGCATCGGCTCTTCATCAAACATGCTTGCATCCCAATCCATCAACGGAGAGCAATCGACTCCTCGAAATGTGCGAATTACGGATACACAGCCTCGAAGAGTGTGTTTTGATGCAGAGCATCCAAATGAGAAACCTCCTTTACTCTCGCGATCCAATGCTTTCGATGGATTGAAATTTGGATATCCGCGTGGGCACGCCCCACTTGAAGCACTAGGTCGAAACACACGAAGGAAAGATTGCGCGATCCAACCAGAGCTTATACAATCTTGATTCCTAAAAGCAGCACAAGGGGACAATTATTATCAATAAGGAAGGATTAAGAGGACGATGCGGTTACTCAAAATCTCGGCCTATTGACCAGACCGACAATGGGGTCTGTCGTTTTTGATTGAGACGACCTTTTCACTTAGAAGGGCATGAAGGCGAAAAGGGACAAGAAGAAGACGCGGCGAGGAAGACATGTTTAGGCTCTTCTTGGCTAATGTGAATAAAAGGAGCAAAACAGCATACTCTTCATTTCGTTGCGCCGCACAGTGACTCAAGGAATCTCGTCCCAACTACAAGACAAGACTGAGAAGGGCTCGACGACTACATCAGAATCCAGTGACCGCACTTCGTCTTGACACGATTCCGATTTTCAAGCAACTGTCACCTAATCAGGGCAAGGCAGTTGATATCATACTGAGAAAGATTCTCAAGACTCTCGCATAAGGCCTTATATAATTAACATCCAATCGTTGGAGTTTGAGATGGGTCTATCTCATGTAGCTAGATTTGATATTTCCCCATGTAATAGTTTTCTTGGCAGTTGGAGTAACAGTCAGCGCGCCGCTCAAGCCTTTCATGATGGTCCGAATGTCATCCTCTATAAGGGCAGCATTAAAGACGGCAACTTCATCTATGATGCCAAGGAACTTATTGAATCTATCCGTTCCTCCGATGTAATATGTTACGCCACCGTTAAACCTTGTCGTATAAGCATGTGGATTTCCCTTGTCTGCCTTACCATCTATGTAGAAAAAAACCTCATCACTAACATCATAAGCAGCGGCAACGTGATGCCACTCGTTATCAGCGGCTATAAGGTCGCGCGACCCCACGTGGTCTATACCTCCCTTTCCGAAATCAAGCGCTCGAGGTTCGTCACCTATAGGCATTGCAAATCCATTGTTCCCAGCAAAGACATTCCGTGGCGTCGCGAGGTTCCAGTCAGGTTTGACCCATGCCACAACTGTTAATGGTGCATCAAGTAAATTCAAGCTACGGCCCCTACCACAATTAACAAGAGTACTCGCGCCATCAAACTCTAGGGCTTTGCCAAATTTGCCCTTCACCCATTTGGGTTTGGCGTTGGTTAATGCCATGAGGCGCCCATGATTGTCATTGCCAGATAAATCTTTTGCCTCATTACCTCGCCCCTCATCCAACAGCCATGCTCCGACCACAGCGTCTCCAACGTCTTCGGCGCTACTTTGGACGGTTAACATCAGAGCGATGAGCATCAGGTAGGTGCATACTATGATTAATCTTGTTCCTTTGGAATACATCTTTCCTCCTTTCGATTTTGAAATCCCCCAGATGCTCCGATTTGCGTTTTAAGTACGTGGATTCTGACATATCAACGATGTACCGCTTCCACTCCCCGGCACGGGAAAAACCCAACTGCAGACTTGCGTGGAAAAAAGCGGAGAGTCAATTCTAATCAGGGTTGAAACCTGCGTTTCCAAAGGATTTACGGGCTGCTGTAACTTTCTGAAGAAAGCTTTCTTACTGGCAATTGCAGATTAGCGTGTCAACAACATCGTCAACCATCTGCCGAATCGATGTGGGCCCACGCCGCAAGAGTTTCGGCAGAAGTGTGAGGTAGTCAGGTTTATCTTCTACAAAGCAGCTTTCAGTATTAAAGTTTATCTTCTGAAGAGACTGGGAAGAAGGGTGTCGGAAGGATGGAAGATTCCCTTCTACGCCACCCTCTATAGAAAATGGATCTAGAACGGACGATGAATCTGCCGTTTTCCATAAACATTAAAGATAAAAGAAGAGGGAAAATCAACGATTTGATGATCGAGATCAGTGTACATCCTCATGGATTGCGGAAGAATCCCATCAAGCGACTGAATAGGATCAGCCGAGTGAACAACGAGGGCGATAGCGATCTTCGTGCGATAGAGTTCCCTTTTTCAAGAAAAAACTCGGTTTCAGGGAAAATGACTTTACCCAAGATGAATCTTCAAACACGATCTAACGGGTGCACGCGTGTGCACAGGATAGAAAAAAGCCACTATCGTTATTACGCACGGTGCAGTAACGATAGTGGCTCTGAATAACATGGGATCAAATAACACAGCCCCGCAGTTCGGAAGCATTGGGGAAAGCAGTCAAAAGCGGGGTTGCTATTCGCTTTTTATCTGTCCCCAAGTGGTAGTAAGACGGTCTTCAGGAGAAACAGCAGTAGCCCCAGTTAGACCGAGTGCGTCCTCTAACCCGTTGTCCGCGATGTTTTTGATCTCGGCTTCCGATAGACCAACATTAAAGAGAGCAGCTTCGTCTATGCTGCCGAGGAACTTATTAAATTTGTCCGTTCCGCCTACCCAATAAGTAACTCCAGGGTCAAACTTCGTAGTATAGGTTTTGGGGTTACCCGAATCTGCAACGCCGTCAATGAAGAAATGGACTTCATCCCCATTGTCATAAACCACGGCGACATGATGCCACTCGCCGTCATCTGCAATCAGGTCGTCAGAGCCCACATGATCGATACCACCTTTTCCAAAATCAAGTGCGCTCGGCTCATCACCTATAGGCATAGCAAATCCATTGTTACCAGAAAATACATTCCGTGGCGTCCCAAGGTCCCATTCTGCTTGTACATATGCCATGACAGTCATGGGGTCACCTTCAACAGGGAGAGGTCCAACATTAAGAAGCGCTCCGATACCGTCAAACCAAAGGCCTCCTCCCTTCCAACCCTCTACCCATAAGGGAACGTCTGCCACCAATGCCTGGAACGTCCCGTCATGACCATTGCCGGAGGAATCGACGACGGTTTCACCCTCTCCCTCTTCCATGAGATATGCTGCGACCAGGCCGTTCTGCGCGTTAACTTGCGGTGTAAAGATCAAAGCGATAAGGATTATGCTGATATACGCTACGGTTAATCTTGTTGCTATAGAATACATTTCGAGTCTCCTTTATTGGCAAGTGTGTTGAAAACAGCTTTAACCGCCTGCCGAATTAATGCGACCCAACGCCGCACGGCATTCGACAGAAGATGTGACACAATCAAGTCCATCTTACTCCAAACAAAACAAAATGTCAAGAAATAAATGGAGCGTCAATTATCTCCAGTCGATGAGGATGGGCGAAACATAACGCGCGACTGTTTTCATGATCGCATCGTTGTTTTGATATTCATCTCGGTTGTACATGGGGTAGAACCCCGGTCTTTCGTCTCTTGGTGAAATATCTACCAGCGTGTTTCCTTTGAATCGACAGGTATACTCTACATCGCTCGATTGATACTTCTCCTCGGTTTCTACCATTGGGAACTCTATGGTGATGATGTCATTATCTGTGACTCGATCGAAAACGAGATAATTGTTCAGCCAGAAGCCGTCGATGGTGCTCCCATTTCGTGTACTCTTGATGGCTTGCCTGCGAACCCACCGGGGAATCCTCACGAGAATCCTCTTTGCCTTCTTGTTTTTGAGGACGACTTTCCCTTGGTGTGGCAAGTAGCTATCTATATCCAGCATTGGAGAAGCCCTGTTGAGCAGCAAGTTTACTTGGGCGATGTCGTCCTCACACTGCAACATACTCTTCCAAACAAAATAGAGTGCCATAGATCCGTTGAGCATACAGCAAAGGGCGGTCCAGTTGTCCACCAGCGTCGGAGAAACGGTGCTCGCAAAATACCCGACATATTTTTCGATTGGCTGATCGCTGATTTCATACGGGACATTCACGGGAGACTCAACCGCATGGTTGCCCATTTGTTGAAGAAGGTCGGGCCGTGCATACTGATGTTCGATAAACTGGTTGCGAAGGTATTGGTCCACATCCTCCCAGTAGTCCGCGACTCCGACTTCACAAAGCCTGATTGCCAATGCAATCATGTCATGGCTGGCACACACCTCTGTGATGTGATGGAGGCAACCAAGCTTGGGTATTCCCTGCGTGCGCGCGTACTCGTAACCCTCTCGAACAAAGTTCATCAGGCGGTCGTCTTGGGCAACCCGTGCGTACTCAAGCAGCGCCCAAAGCGTGCTCAGATGCGCGTGTAGATGGGACTCGGGAGCAAATTTCCCGTGCTTCGCATCTATCCAGAACTTGTCCTTCAGCACAAAGTTGACAAACTTTCGGGCTAGGTTCAAGGCTTCTTTGTCTCCGCTGAATTCCGACCACAGAGACAACCCACGGATCGGTGTTCGGAATGTGTCGAAAACGGAGCCCTCTTCGCCATAGATTTCCCTCGGCGGTTCTCGCGTCATACCGGGTCTCCAGCCTGACCGTGGATAACTGAATGCCTCCCCAATCATGTTGTCCGGGATGTAGACATAGTCGTCCTCGTAAAAGAGAACTTTCTTCCAGCCTTCGATTAGTTTCACAATCCGGTTTTCCCAGGCAGGGTTGGGATCCAATTGGTTGCATAACAGCATCGTCCATACGAAGTGGAAGTTCCCTTGCAGGGGGGCAAAATCCTCGTCCGATAAAGGATAAGTATGGGTGCCGTATCTCTGGGTTTTTTGGTATTTAGGGTGATAAAACTTGAAATACAAGATGCCATCGTCACTCAAATAGGAAACAAGCGTGTCCAATACCTTGCTGTCAATTTCCGGACTGGCATCAATTCCTGTCATGATGCGAAGCATAGGTAATGCGCGCACGACCTTTGGCGCCGCACTGGTTATGAAGTCTGCATGGTTTCTACGAGGTGGTTTCGCCGAGTATTTCGAAGCCCACCATGGCATATACTCAAAGTTCGGATCGGCGGAGCCAACCACCGCGTCAAATGCCAGTTTAGCACGCTCCGCTAAATCCAGTGTGTCTGGGACCGTCGCTTCGTATGTTTCGCCAGAAAGATATGGAATCTGTCTTGACATGTGCGTCATATCCCTTTCAGAACAATTCGAAGTGAGATTTCGCCCGGCATGTCACTCAGGGGCACGGACAAAAGGTTTAGACAGGTGAGACTATTTGGGCGCTTTTATGTTATACCCAAACCGACCTGTTGTCAATTCGAATCGTTCAACCGCCACTTCATTAACATCCTTTAGCTCTCCCAGCCTGACTAAATGATCTCTATGACCATGATGAAATCTACATTCGATAAGGTGAGTCATTTATTGTATGCTTATCTGGAAGGCTTTGCTATAATGTGAGAAACGTGAAGCATGGAAACGGCTAGAACTTGCCCAATCAATCTACAACTGGACAGCCGCAATGAGAGCAACCTTGGTTGATAAGCTGTCCTCCTTAAATCCATCATCTCTCTTGCTAATTGCCCTGCCTAAAGAGCACCACATCTTGCCGCTTTTGTTGTCTTCCCTAAGAACCATGAAATGAGAGAGATCAAAAAATACGCGAGATGTAACTCTCATAGTTACCGTTATTTCCATTATCCTTACAAGCATGAAAATCCTGGCAGCAGTGACTTTGAACCCATTTAGACATGCTTGCTCCCTTGCCCTTAACGTCGTACGACAGCCATGTTTTCGTCCCTACGTTGCGCTCATCACGATTTCCGCCTTTACCCTTGCCATCGGATTAGGGCTAGAAATCCGTAAGCATTTGCATTTCGAATACCACGATAACTCAGGGGTCGTCGGCTGGGTAAGTGTTAATCAATACCCCAAATTCCAGGAACTCTTCTATTATCTGTTAGCGTTAGTCGGCGTTCCTTGCGTGATCTCAGTTTACTGGCTGGGCTGGCTTTTTTTCGCTAACCTCGTGGCAAGAGCGACGTCCCAACCCGTCCTTTGTGTGCTAAAGCAGAATGCCTTTGCGTCGCTCCCTCTGTTGCTAATCTGGCGCGATATTTATCGTCTGGATCGAAGCTGGCTCACAGGACTTGCTCTACCGGTGGGCTTGATGATTGTGGCGAAATTTGGCGTTTTCTTACACAACCGTCTTCGAAAACCTCTTCTCGAGTCGCAAATCGGTAGCCAACCATGCGCGATGATGGAAACCTCTCCGCCATCAGTGCGAGCATCGGGAATTCTATCCACTTGCAGTGCGGTATTGAAGTGGGTGGTTATTCCGGTGTTCATCTACCTTCTCCATTATTCCGGAAATATTGACGGCAATATAGACTTATTCCACGAGGGCGAGCGCCTTGCCCCTTTGAACGAGATGCTACGGGGCGGCATCCCGTTTCGAGATGTGTACACCCAGCACGGCTTATTCCAGAATGCCTACCTAGCATGGATAGGAGGCAAACTGTTCAGCCCGACACTGGAAGGAGTACGGATCATGAGTCGGGTGATGGATCCGTTTGGATGTGTTGCGCTATATTTTCTAGGCCTACAGATTTTCCGCGGCAAGGCCCTCACCTCGCTTATACTGGTATTGGTTGCCTCAGGAGAGCACCTCTATGTTTTGGCGCGGCAGACGTTCGGACTAATTAGCTTCTCGCTAGTCGCCAGCTATGTTACGCACAAACACGACGATGGTCTGTTTACGGGGCGGAAACGAATCAACGGACGGGTGCATCATGTGACAGCAAAGGTGCCCTGCGGGCCGCTATTATTGAAGACAACGTGCGTTTTGCATATCAAGCGCTGGCTTTCACGCGTGAGGTTCTATACTTCAATGTGTTGGGCATTTGGTTGGAAGCTCATCGCCGCGGGTATTTGTACAAGTCTCAGTTTTTGGTATAGTACAGAGATTGGACTATACACGCTGGCTGCAATCAGCGTTTTCCTTTTAGTGTGTGGTGTATTGCAGCGAGACATCCCTGGGCGAAGGCGCCTGTTACCCTTGATGTGTTATTGTGGTGGTGTTATGGTGGGATTCTGGAGTATTGGGTTCTATCTCCTCTTGCACGGTGCATTAGACGATGCCATCCGGAACACTTACATCCAATGTGTCTATCAAACTGCGACCTGGGGCACGCCGTTTCCTTCGCTCACTGAAACCCTTAGGCCTCTTGCCGATTCAGGGCTGATTCAGGGGTGGCGGACTCTTATGCTTAGCAAGGGTTTTGGTTTGGAGGGGCGCCCGATGGGTATACTCGTCGAATGGTATCTTCCCCCGTTAGCCTTCATTATCACCGCCTCGTACCTCACCCATCGGAGACTTTGTGGCGGTTTTTGGCGGTCTGATGTTTGTGTGAAACTTTTCCTACTGCTGTTAGGAGGTATAACCTTTTTTCGTACCACATTGGGGAGATGTGATGCAGGTCATTTAGTCGAGGGTTCAGCATTCTTCTGGGTGCTCTGCGTGTTCTTCGCGGATCGGGGCATCGGGCGAATCTTTGATAAGATTCGCATGGAGAACATCGATTCGAAAACTCGCTGGCTTGGTGCGTTGAAATGCGTATGGATTGTTCTCCCGACACTTGCTCTGTTGTGGTATATTCACGAGGCACATCACCCCACTCGTGCTTTTCAGGGAAAATGGAAACGTTTAACGCAGACACCATTTGTCCCAAAACGCGCCCCTGAAAAACTAAATCGAGCTGGGCGAATTGCATTTTCTGACAAACAGGCGGAGCAAATTCGCAAAGTTGTGATGTACATACAAGACCACACAGCCGACAACGAGAAGATTTTCGACTTTAGTAGCCAAGGGGCATATTACTTCTTTGCCGATCGCCCCAGTGTGACACGCTACCATCAGGTCGTTTATGCTTCAACCCCAGACATGCAGCGGGAAATAATCGATGCTTTGGAACGCGACGGCACCCGCCTGGTTATTTTCAAAACAAACGGATATGGCGATCAATTTGATTTAATTCCCAGCGAGGACCGGCACCCTTTGATAGCGCACTATCTCGCTAAGAATTACGAACTGGCGATTAACATTAACGGTGCACAAATCTTAAAACGTCGCGGGAAAGTTCCTTTTTGAGGAGAGGAAATCTGAGTCTACAGATTCAGAAGATGAATCGGGGCATTACGTGTGTCCGCGCCGGACGCGCAATGAAATGCACTACTTTGAACCAAACCTAGCGTAGGAGAGGCACCGTTACCCCGTACACTACTAATCACTGGCAACTAGTCACTGGTGTTTAGGGGCGTTTGTCCTTCCCTCAGTTGGATTCGCCTTGACATCAGATGTCAAACATGCTAAGACTATGATACGATGTGTTCGGGATGATTGACGGTAAGTCACAAATGCAACAAGGGTTTAACGCTTGGACGGAAAGGAGATTATCATGAAAAATACGGTTCGGTTTATCCTCATCGGTCTGACCGTCGGTATTGTTTTGGCAACCATAAGTCACGCACAAGGGGTAAAGCTTGTTGCCTGGGAAGACGTGCATCCATTAGGAGACCGATTGTCCACCGATGTCCATCGGAACACCGTAATCCTCGGTGTCGGTCTGAAAGGCTTTGCCAAGATTTACACGGGGAAAGGCAGAAACTGGAAAGAGCAGGCGGAAATAGTCGCAAAGGATCGGGTCGTTGAAGGCGAGGCAGTAGGCGGTGGATTCGGGTGGGTGGTATCGATCAGCGGCGGTATAGGGCGTTCGGCCGGGGCGAACGTTGCCATTGTCGGCGCGCCTGGGACCAATGATGCGGGAGACAACTCCGGCTCAGCTTATATCTTCGTCCCCGGCGAGCACACCTGGAAACAGCAGGCGAAACTTGTCAGCGCCGACGCAGCAAGGGGAGACGCTTTCGGAAGTGCAGTGTCCATAGACAGAAGCACTGCCATCGTTGGGGCATCAAAGGACGATGATGCCGGCACCAACTCGGGGTCTGCCTATATCTTTGTGCGCGAAGGGGTCGTCTGGAAACAGCAGGCGAAGCTTGTCCCGTCAGACTTAAGGGGATCCGACGATTTCGGAGGCGCCGTCTACATCCAGGGGAGTACCGTTGTTGTCGGTGCGAAGTCGCATACGCATGGCGGCGTGAAAACCGCTGGCGCCGCCTACATCTTTGCGCGAAATGGGGAGAGGTGGGTGGAGCAAGCCAAACTCACAGCCCCCGATGCTGCATCCAGAGATGGGTTCGGGTTTTCCGTTGCTATTAGCGGGAATACGGTCGTCGTTGGGGCGCCATCGCATGACACTGATGGCAAAGCTGATGCGGGGGCCGCATACATCTACGAACTTGATGGGAACACCTGGAAACAGCAGGTAAAGCTGATTTCCGATGATACAGGCAAGCGCCACAAGTTCGGTTACGGTGTCGAGGCTAACGGGAACACAATCATCATTGGAGCGCCTGGGGATGACGATGTCGCACCGGGGGCAGGTGCGGCTTTTTCATATGTACGGGTTGACGAAGTATGGCAGGCGAAGAAAAAGGTGGTGACCGACGACGCGGGCAAAGGATATGCTTTCGGCTCTTGGGTCGCTACGAGCCACGAGAATGTCGTTGTTTCATCCGTTAACGAATCGCTTCACGGGCCGCAGGAAAGACCTCACGGCACAGCGGCATATGTTTATAATGGCATAGACGATTTCGGCACACCACCCTTCGCCATTGATCCGTTTGGATTGAGAGTGACATCGTTGGGCAAGGTCAAGCGCACCGCGCTTTATCAAAACTTTCCTAATCCGTTTAACCCGGAGACATGGTTGCCTTATCGGCTAGCTGCCGATGCTACCGTGAGCCTTCGCATCTACAACGTCAAGGGGCAGTTGATTCGAGAGTTGCCTCTTGGGCCGAAAAAAGCAGGATACTATTTGACCCGAGAAACTGCTGCCTATTGGGACGGTTCAAACGAAATTGGCGAGAGCGTTTCTACAGGTGTGTACTTCTATCAGTTGGAAGCGGGAATGCTTTCCGACGTGCGCAGAATGGTTTTGGCGAAGTGATAGTTCAAGGGAACCGTTTGGATTCGCGTTGACATCAAATCCAGAATATGGTAAACATAGGATGTGTTGGGTTTGATTGACAGTGCGTCACAGAAGCGGCAATGGTTTAACGCTTGGACGGAAAGGAGATTCTCATGAAAAAAGCTGTACAGTTTGTCCTCATCGGTCTGGTCCTCGGTATTGTATTGGCAACCAAAAGTCACGCCCAGGACGTCAAGCTTGTTGCTTGGGACGAAAATCACCCAATAGGGGACAGGTTGTCCACAGGTATCTTCCGAGACACCGTGATTCTTGGGGTAGGTTTGAAGGGCTTCGCCAAAATTTACAAGGGGAAAGGAAAAAACTGGGAAGAGCAGGCGGAAATAGTTGCGAAAGATCAGGTAGTGGAGGGCGAGGCTGTTGGCGGTGGCTTCGGGTGGGTGGTGTCTGTTAGCGGTGGCATAGGCCGCTCGGCTACCGCGGACGTTGCGATTATCGGAGCTCCTGGAACTAACGATGCTGGCGATAACTCTGGGTCAGCCTATATCTTTGTCCCGGGAGGCGGGACCTGGAACCAGCAAGCGAAGCTTGTCGCTGCTGACGCGGCGGCGGGAGATAGTTTCGGAACTGCCGTCTCCATTGATAGGAATACTGCTATCATCGGTTCGCCAAAGGATGATGATAAGGGCACCAACTCGGGTTCAGCCTACATCTTCGTACGTGAAGGGCTCGCTTGGAAACAGCATGCCAAACTCGTCCCCTCGGATTTGGGGGCATCAGACGATTTCGGCGGGGCAGTCTTCCTCCAAGGTGGCACCGTCGTCATCGGGGCGAGCAGGCATGCACATGGCGGCGTAAAATCCGCTGGTGCCGCCTACGTGTTCACGCGCAACGGGGAGAGGTGGGTCCAGCAGGCCAAGCTCACCGCGAACGACGCCAAAACCAGAGATGCCTTCGGATTTATTGTCGCCATGAACGGGAATACCATCATCGTCGGAGCACCGCAGCACGATACTGACGGCAAACAAGATGCCGGAGCCGCTTATGTTTTCGCCTTCGACGGAAACAGATGGATACAGCAGGCGAAGTTGACAGCCGAAAAAACAGGGAAACGCCATAAGTTTGGATATGGCGTAGCAACTACCGGAAACTCCATCATCATTGGGGCGCCTGGTGAAGACGGTGTGGCGGCAAGCGCAGGTGCAGCTTTTTCTTTTGTGCGTGTTGACGGAAAGTGGCAGCCGAAGAAAAGAATTGTGCCCGATGACGCGGGCAAGGAACTCTTCTTCGGCAGTTGGATCTCTATGAATGACAATATGGTCGCGATTTCGTCTCGTAGCGACCCGTGGTTGCCCGCTCCGGGGCAGTGGGGCCATGGAACGGCAGCGTATGTCTATAACAGTATAGAAGATTTCGACACTCTTCCATTCGCCGTTGAACCGTTTGGATTAAAGGTCACAGCGTTAGGTGAGATTAAGCGCACGGCACTGTATCAAAATTTCCCCAATCCGTTTAACCCGGAGACGTGGTTGCCGTATCGGCTAGCTACCGATGCTCCTGTGTCTCTCCGCATCTACAATGTCGAGGGACAACTAATAAGGAAGTTGCCTCTTGGGGTGAAAAAAGCGGGAAGTTATGTGACGCGAGAAACTGCCACTTATTGGGACGGTAAAGACGGATTTGGCGAGACCGTTGCCAGTGGCGTCTATTTCTACGCCCTGAAAGCTGGTTCGTTCCAAGCCACTCGACGGATGCTCATTGTGAAATAGTCTTTTCAATTCGCTTCAATTCGCTCTACCCCAGCGAGTACCAAGACACACATTTCCGTATTCCGTGCGGTCCGAGCCGCTTGAACCGAATGAACACGGCTTTGGCGAGTAGCAGGAATGCTGCCAATCACATGTGTCCCGTCTGGTGTGCGGTAACCACCATAGGCATTCTTATAGTCGCAGCCTTTACAGTTACAAGTCTCCCTTCCGTCACTACGACACCCACTCTTACTCTAATCTGTGCGCGTGCGTACCAAGCGTCCTTGATTCTGTTAGGTCTCTCAAAGCCTAGATGGCTACATTTTAGGGGGCTGTTTTGCCAATATCGGACGACAGACTAGATTAATCGGATTGTTACATGCCCACGCCGGATGTGGATTGAAAAGAGAAGAAATCGACGATTTGGGGATTGAAGATCGGTTTCATCATGGAGTTTGGGCATTCAATGTATAGTTGGGTTTTACTATAGATATCTGACCCGACAGTGTACTTGAAAAGCGGAGGCACTATTTGGATTGATAAACTATGCTCTATCTCGTTCAACTCAACCTACATGGCTTAAGCCCGGGCGAGGACTTTCGGTCGTATTCTACAACATACGCCTGTTTTTCTCACTCCAGTAGACTCAACTAAACAGTTACCATTTTCGAATGAATGACTTTCAGGTCCGCTTGTTGACGTGGCAGCATTGGATTTGAAACGTCTGTATCCTGGTCATTGACATCTTGTTGTTCTTCGAGAATGATTCCGATATCCCCAACGACATGTTCACAGCGTTTATTCGTTAGCGCGTGGTACCCTTGTTAGTCCCTTTACAACGATTTCCTTCGTGAAAACCCGCAACACTCTCCACACACATACCGGACTTGAAGTCACCAATTCCTCCCGATTGGCTGCCCCATGCGTTTATGAATCTCTTACCCTCTGCCACCGCAGCACTTTTCGAGCATGATCCGATAGGCTGTCCCAAAGCTCTTGGGGGAAGTGTTTTTCGGTGTAGTCATGCTGCCACGAGCTGGAAATCCAGGGGCAATAAAACGCCATACAGAGCTCGTCACGCGCGTCTGAAGACCTATTCGGGGTGCCGCGATGGCAGACGCGCACATCGTGTATCCAGAGTGAACCTTTTTTTAAGTTAAGCCGGACTGGATAATAGCGGCCACGGCGGTTGGCGCCAGCGCCAAAGACGGCGTCCAAATCGGAGAATGGGTCTTCACGACTGACGTGGTGCGTCCCTGGAATGATTTCAATACTCCCATTCTCCTCGTTCGTCTCAATGAGCGGAAACTTGACGCCCACTTGGAAAGCCGGCGCCATGGTGCCGGGCAAAATGGTGGAGTAGCCATCTCGATGCCACCTCTGATAATCGGCTCCCGGTAGTGGGATGTTCGAGTCAAAATGCGACCAGACGTAATCCGGCCCCATTGCTCGTTCAAGGAACTCCACTAGGGCAGGGTGTTCGAAAATCTCGGAATCGACAAAAGGTCGTTCAAATGGTACTCGGACATTATAGCGATGATAGCCCCGGGCCGGACACTCTCCCTGTCGCTCAATATCGTGGTCTCGAACCGGTATCCAAGCTTCGCGAATCCGGTCAATTTTGTCTAATGAGATTAAGTCTTCAAAGACGATGAACCCGTTGATTCGCCATTCCTGCATTAGTTGGTCAATGTCATACTTCTTGGTTAGGCTCATAAAAATGCTCCTTGAGTTTTTCTCAATTGGTAGTAGTTTGGATTATATCTACTGGAGTGAGATGCTCGCTGTATGCGAGTCGTGTGAGTTGAGTCATCAATTTATTCCGTCGTTTTCCTAATCCGCGTGACACTGAATTTGCGCTCAAGGCATGTGAGCAGCGGGGAGGTTCAAAGCCTTCTTGACAGTCCTCTAGTTTCTTCTCTCAATTTCCTCCCACGAAGGGGCATCTGCTTCCCGCCCGCGCCGCAGAATGTGCATTTTATCCTCCGTCAATGCCTACGTCGGACGACCATACGGACGCCTCCATTTTACTTTGACATTGTCGTACACATGCGCCAAATCCCTATCTCGGTCAAAACACCCAAACGATTTAGTCGTAAGCCGGACAGAACCGCAAACCGTCGGAGTTAGCGCTCCGATACCGAGCATAGGAGCAGGTTGAACCGATTATTCCAGATACTTCCCCGGAACTCGGCTGACTTCATATTCAGTATCCGGATTGCGGTTGAGGATGACCTCAGGCACCGAACCGGTCCAAGAGTCGGGTACCGTGAATGGACGAGAATGCCAAGCCAACAACAGCGTGCGCCGTTGGTCACTCTGGTTCCCCCGTGCAGCGTGTAGCACTCGCCCCTCAGCGATGACGAGTGACCCCGCTTTCACCGGTATGTCAATGGCGTCGGGGTGGTCACAGAACATGTGCTCGTGGTCTTCCGCTACATGGTAGCCACCATGTTCGTGGGCTGGAACCAGTTGGTCGTGCAGCGGGAGACGTTTCAGATGCGTACCGGGGATAATTCGGAAACAGCCGTTCTCCACAGTGGTGTCAACCAGATAGTAGTTGAGAAATAAATACTGCGGCCATGGGGCGATGCTCATTGGGTCGTTCCACTTCATCCAGTCTTGGTGCCAGTAGAGGGGAGGCGCCCCTGCAGGCTTACTCAGGATGTAGACACCACCGTGCGGGGTAAAATCGCCCAATTCCATAGCTGTTAGCACATCTCGCGTGGGCTGCCAGTGAAGCAGCCGATTGATGACAGGCTTGTCGATTCCCATTATGTGAAGATTTGAGCCCTGGTACTTCCAGTGCGGCGGGTGCTCCACGGCGTCAAGCATTTGGTCAGACTCACGCCTTAGTTCGTCAAGGAACTCCTCAGTTAGGATGTCCTCAATTAAGCAATAACCATCCGCGATCAACTGCTCGCGCTTCTGTAAGGCCTCATCAGGTATCATGATGTGCAAACCCTCCGTTATTTATAAAAGATTACGTAACCACTTTAATGTCCGGCGTTTAAGCGGAATTCGCGACGGGCCCAGGGTTCAAGGCCTCAACGCGCAGAAATCTAAAAAATCTATCAGATTAAGAATGTCAGGGCATTTGTTCCCTTCACATGTCAGTATTCGACGTTTACCAGTTGATGATTTCGTCGCTAATGAAACGCGTTATCCTCCGCCAACGAGGCGCATCGTCGCTGTAGTGTTGCCGCTGGTACAGCGGATAGTAGCGACCGGGCGGGTCTATTGAAATGACCTCGTTGCCTTTACGCACCAGCGTGTATGGCTGTTTTTCTATGTGTGCGTGGTCTGTTTGCTTGAAGATTGGGAACGTCAAAATCACAACATCTCCTGGCTTAACCGAGCCGACCTTGGCGTAACGTCCCTCCCATTCCAGGCTGCGATCCTTGTCGTTCACTTTGCAATGTGTTTCTGCCGGGGTGACCCACTCCGGAATCCGTATCGACAAATCAACTCCTTGCTTGACCTTCACATCTACTCGTCCCTGATACGGGATATAACTGTCCACGTCTGCCCATTTTGAAGCCCGGTTCAATAGTAGATTTACCCGCAGCTTACCATCTTGGTACCGCAGTATGCGTTCCCAAATCCAGTATAGTACTTTGGAGCCGTTGGCTGTACAACAGTGACCTAGCACGTGAGCGTGCGCGCCGGCATACCAGTCATTGGGATCCGGCCCTCCGGCAAATGCGCCGACATTCCTTTCAGGCACCCGCTCCGTCGTGCCGTGGGGTTCTACAGCCAAATCTTGCGGTAGTCGCCCAATCCAGTCAATATTGGTCAACTGTGCTTCGGCTAGGTGATTGCGAATCCATCGGTCAGCATCGTCCCAATAATCGCCCACGCCTGCCTCACTTAACCTCAAGGCGACGGCAATCATATCCGACAACTGACATGTCTCGCCCTTCTCGCCCATGTGACTGTTTGCCCACTCCGGAAAGAACCCGATCAGGCTAGCCCCAGGTGTTTTGACTACGCGGAGTCCCGTTTCAAGAATCTGGTTTGTTAGAAGATCCCTTGCCTTCTCATAGCTCTGCACGACAAACCCCATCAACTCATCGTCATCAGCGGTTTCGGCATATTCCTGCATGGCTAACAGTCCACGGGTGTGAGCGTGAAAATGGGCACGCGAAGGAACGCCGGGTGAGGCAATAAAACTCCCGTCCGGCGCATAGAAGTTGTGACGCAAGTAATTGATGATTTTCCTTGCCATCGTCAACGCCGGTTCATATCCCAGTACCTGATAAGCATGAACCAGGCCGTGCGGTGCAATTGAGGTTTCAGCTTCAAAGGGATCGGTAGGCATCCGGGCATAGTTAGGCTGATCCTTCACGCTAAAACAGAACGATGGCCAAAAATATGCCAATTCACCCTCATCTACTGCTAGATTTATCATTCCGTCTACCGCCCGCCGCACCGCTTGGCGCCATATTGCACTTCCATCCCGCTTAGCGAAGTGTGACATGGTGCTAAGCATCGTACTATTTCCCATAGCTGACAGAAGTTGGTCTTTGAATTCGGAGCGACGCTTTGCCTCTTCAGGTTCTACGGGAGACCACACGAAAGCCCAGGGCCGCCCTACCAATGGTACGTAATTCAGACCATCAGGTCCCTGACTTTTTAGCGCCACCTCCATCCACCGACGGTCAACATGCAGGTTTTGCTCACTGCCGGTCATCAACCGCATGAAGGAAGCTGCCATCATGAACTTGCCGGTAGCTGTGCTTTGCCAGCAACTGTGAAACATATGTGGCGGGTTGGAACGAAACACCACAATCCAGTAGACCTCATAATCAGCTTCAGGATCTGTCGTTTCGGTTAGTGCGTTGAGCGCAAGTCTTGCCCGCTCCGCAATGTCGAGCGTATCCGGCACGGTGGCTTCGTACAATTCACCTCGGTATTCCGGTAATTCAAAATCTGGGATTTGCGGGTTGATATACTTCGTCGCCATATTCTTCCTCCGGTAGTGATAGCATTCCATACTGCATCTGGGACGAACAAACTCCTCGCGTCGTTAGTTCAGCCATCTCCGCCGATTTTGGCTACCTAGATGCTCCATTCGTTATCAACGCAGATACCGCGTGGTGGCGCTACAACACTAGTTTGGTCGCTTTCTCTGTTTCTATAGTCATTGCAACTAAGCACAATACATGTAGGATTTACGCAGTTCGGTTTGTAGTGGCGATCTTCCTTTATTGCGCGTCTTCTGTAGGAACTAGCTTTGCTCGCGACAGGAGGTCGCGACCAGGAGATCGCTCCTACACTAGAGACTCAATTTCTATGATGCATTCCGATGATAGATTGGATAACGTACCGTCGACCTAGGCACCAGCAGACGACCAAGCGGCCAGACCACCATAGACGGTAACTCGAATTCAATTGATTGAATTGACCGGAAACCTTGGTGTGCCTCCGTGCAAAACTGCCATCACATCCTTTGCTGCGGTGATGGACATCGCCGCTACGGAAGCTTCCGTGTTATATGCCGTCCACGGCGTGGCAACGACATTCTCAAGGCGAACAAGAGCGTCATCTGGCGCCGTAGGATGAGGGTCGTGAACGTCTATCGCTGCTCCTGCGATATCCTTTGCTTCTAGCGTCTTCACCAAGGCTTCCTTGTCGACAACAGCCGGCCTGCTCGTATCTACAAGGTATGCCCCCCGCTTCATCAATTTCAGTCGTCGTTCATCTATAATTCCTTTGGTGTGTTCGTTGAACGGGATGTGAAGGGTGACGACATCAGACTGTGCCATGAGTTCGTCGAGTGACCTGTATTCAACGCCCCAATCTTTCGCAACTGCGCTGTCCGGTTGAACATCATAGGCGATGATTTTCGGTCCAAAACCTTTTGCTCTTTCAATGACCTTTCGCCCAATGGAACCTGTCCCGACAATTCCCAAGGTAAGACTCCCCAACTCCTGACCGCGGTACTGGTTCCACTGCCCATTCTTCATTTCTTGTGCCATTGCGGGAATATTCCTTAACAAGCACAGTATGAGACCAAGGGTAAAGTCGGCGACGGCATTGCTTGGTGCTCTAGGGGTGTTCGTAACCCAGGTGCCATGTTTTGATGCCGCTGTTGTATCGACGTGGTCATAACCCGCGCCAGTTCGAGCAACAATCTTCAGTTGATCTGCCGCCTCAAAAACCTTCTCGGTATACCACTCTCCGCCGGCAATGACTGCGTCGATGCCACGGATTTCTTGGCAAAACTCATCCTCTGTCAAGCTTTCCAAAGGGCAATCTATTATCTCGCAACCGTGCCCCTGAAGGTAAAGTCGTGCTTCCGTGGTAAAATAGGCTTGCGTGTTAATCACTGTGAATGACATAATTGTTAATCTTCCTTCTTTTCTTTACGATGCGGTGCCTCGGCACTTCCTGAAACCTGCGTAGATTCCGTCAGTTATCTCCATTCGACGACGGTGGACGACACGTACCGCGTGACTTTCTTCATGGGAGCCTCGTTGCTCCTAAAGCGATCTCTGATGTACATGGGATAGTAACCGGGTCTCTCCTCTCTTGGCGAGATGTCCACCAACGTATTTCCTTTGAATCGACAACTGTATTCGGTGCCGTGAAATTGATACTTCTCTTCGATTTCGGCAATCGGGAACTTGAGCGTGATGATGTCGTTATCCGCGACACTATCGAAAACGAGATAATTGTTCAGCCAAAAGCCGTCAAATTCGTTCGCGTTTCGTGTACTCCTGACAGTTTGCTTGTCAACCCAACGGGGGATTCTTACAAGTAGCTTTTTTGCCGTCTTGTTCTTGATAACGACTTTCCCCTCGTACGGCAAGTAGCTATCTATGTCAAGCATTGGGGCGGCTCGGTTAACGAGCAAGTTCACTTGCGCAACGTCGTTCTCACATTTCAACATGCTCTTCCATACAAAATAGAGTGCCATTGATCCGTTGACCATACAACAAAACGCCGTGGAATTTTCTACAACCGTTGGAGAGGCAGTGCTCGCAAAATACCCGACATATTCCTCAATCGGCTGGTTGCTGATTTCATAGGGACTGTTTACGGGGGACTCGGTGGCGTGCACCGCCATTTGTTGGAGGAGGTCGGCTCGAGTATATTGGTGTTCGATGAACTGATTGCGCACGTATTGGTCTACGTCCTCCCAGTAATCTCCGATACCGAGTTCGGAGAGTCTTATTGCCAATGCAATCATGTCATGGCTAGCACACACCTCCGTGATGTGCTGGAGGCATCCAAATTTGGGCATGCCTTGAGTCCGCGCGTATTCGTAACCCTCTCGAACAAAGTTCATCAAGCTGTCGTCTTCAGCAACATGTGCGTACTCAAGCAGTATCCACAGCGTGCTCAGGTAGGCATGCAAATGCACCCAGTGGGCGCTATGGTGTGGCAGCCTATGAGATTCAGCAGAAAAACTCGCGCGTCCAGGGTCTATCCAAAACTTATCTTGCAGCACAAAATTCACAAACTTCCGGGCAAGGTCTAAGGCTTCTTTGTCCCCGCTGAAGTCGGCCCACGCGGTAAGTCCGCGAATCGGTGTGCGAAATGTGTCGAAAACCGAACCCTCCTCACCACAAACTTCCCTAGGTGGTTCCCGCGTCAAACTAGGTCTCCAGCCAGAGCGCGGATAACTGAATGCCTCCCCAATCATGTTGTCTGGGATGTAGACATAATCGTCTCCGTGAAAGAGGACCTTCTTCCATCCTTCGATCAGTTTCACAATCTGACTTTCCCAAGCTGGGTCCGAATCCAACTGGTGCCACAATAGCATCGCCCAAATGAGGTGGAAGTTCCCTTGCATGGGCGCAAAATCCTCGTCCGTCAAAGGGTAGTAATGGGTTCCGTATCTTTTGGTTTTTGGACATTTGGTATGAAAGAAGTGGGAATACCACAGGCCATCTTCCCCGATATGTGAGAGGATGCCGTCCATCACATTCGCGTCTATTTCCGGACTAACACTGATTCCTGTCATGATACGGAGCATCGGTAAAGCTCTCGCAAGCAGCGGTGGCGTGCTAATTACAAAATCCGCGTGGTTTCGACGAGGCGGTTTCATCGAATATACCGCGCTCCACCATGGCGCATACTCGAAGTTTGGATCCGGGGCGCTAACTACGGCGTCAAATGCCAACTTGGCGTGCTCCGCCAAATCTAGCGTGTCCGGAACCATCGCTTCGTAGGTTTCACCACTAAGATACGGTAGCTGCTTTGACATGTTCGCGCCCCTTTGTATTGATGGAGGTGGTTCATGTTGAAGCGTCGGACATTTGGCAATCAGCCCGACGTGGCAGTCGAGTCCGTCGACGATTGAAACGCTTCGAGTCTTACGCTCTTATTTTTTCCACGCCCTGTAGTGTCCTGGCTGTAATCCGGCCCTTGTTCCACTGGCGCATAGAAAAACGGCCTCGTTGCTAAATCTGTGAGGATTCAGCAATGCCACAGCAAAAATCGAAGATTTTCATGTGCTCGGAACCCAGAATTGGAATTGAACGCCAATCAAATCTACGATCCTGACACCGTTGGTTTCGAGAGTCGAACACGATTAAGACTTTTTTCCGCACTTTGAAAGACTCTCAAGAATTAGTTTATTTCTTGCCCATCTACCCGTCAATAAGAATCTGATTGCCTTGGGGCAACGGCGTTCTGGGGTCAATAGTCGCTGGATTGTGAAACTGTTCATCTGTTGACTATGGCATCAGTAGTCGGCGACTTGGCAGAATTGGAAAAGCGCCCTTGCCCGATCTGAAAAGCCCTCGTAGGTTTCCGGTGGCACAGTCATTTGGTGGCCGATGTTAATCCACGACAACCCATAGCAGACAACGATTTCGGGACGCGGCCCATTGGAGGTGTTGGGCGTGCCACGATGTAGCATGCGAACGTCCTGAATCCACATCGATCCCTTTTTCATGTTGAGTCGACGGGTAGACGGAAAGTCGCCGCGCGTCAACACTTCATCGTAGCGGCTTTGCAAGTCAGGATTAGCAATGTATTGAGTGGAAGGTAGCACTTCGACGCTGCCATTCTCTTCAGAAGTATCCACAAGTGGAAACTTGATGCCTAGTATCGGGCAGGTGTCGAGGCCAACATGCGGAATTTCGCTGGGAAGTGGTGTGTCGCGGTGCCATCCTTGGTGTTCGCTACCCGGGTACGGGCTGTTGGAGTGGAAGCATTTGATGTAGAACTCCTCTCTGCCCCAATAGCGCTTAAGAAATTCGAGAATCACGGGACTTTCATACACCTCCGCGTCAGCGAACGGTGGCAACCACGGAATGGTCAACGTATAGCGGTTGACATTCTGCTGACGACCGAAGCCGGTGCGCAGGTCACCCCACTCTCCGTCAGCGAAGCCGGATTCCCGAGTCCTAACATGTTCGAGCATCGGCAGAAACGCCTCGCGGATTCTGTCGACGGTCTCAACCGACAGGACATCCTCAAGCACAGAGTAGCCGTTGACACGAAATTCAGCAATCTTAAGATCGAAGTCTATATCGTCACAACCTACAGTCATTGGTACCTCCTCATCACAGAGAATTGTGTTGGTGTGAAGCACTGAACCACATTGCAGAATCCGTTCACAACTGCCATCGCGAATTCTCTCAATTATCGCCAATCTACGAGGACAGGCGAAATATAGCGTGTGACTTCCTTCATGCGAGTCTCACTTTTCTTAAAGTGGTCGCGGACATACGCCGGGTAGCAACCGGGGTTTTCATCCCTCGGCGAGATGTCTACCAGCGTGTTCCCTTTGAAGCGACAAGTATACTCCGTGCCGCGATACTGATACTTCTCTTCTGTTTCCACCATCGGGAACTCCAAGGTGATGACATCTTTTTCCCCGACTCGCTCGAAAACCAGATAGTTGCCCAACCAGAAGCCGTCAATTGCGTTTCCATCTCGTGTGCTCTTGATGGTGTTTCTGTCAACCCAACGGGGGATTCTTACGAGCAGCCTCTTCGCCCTCTTGTTCTTGAGGACTATCTTCCCTTCGTAGGGAAGGTAGCTGTCAATGTCGATGGCCGGAGACGCCCGGTTGAGGAGTAGGTTGACTTGTGCGACGCCGTTTTCATATTGCAACATGCTCTTCCACACGAAATAGAGCGCCATTGACCCGTTGACCAAACAGCAAAAACCGGTGTAGGTGTCCACTACCGTCGGAGAGCGGAAGTTGGCAAACATCCCGACAAACTTCTCGACTGGCAGGTTGCTGATTTCATAAGGCGGCGTGACCGTGGTCTCAGTCGCATACTCAGCTAGTTGCTGCAGAAGGTCGGCTCGTGAATACTGGTGTTCAATGTACTGGTTGCGAACATATTGGTCGACATCCTCCCAGTAGTCACCGACGCCAACTTCAGATAGCCTGATGGCTAGTGCAATCATGTCATGGCTGGCGCACACCTCGGTCCACTGGTGGAGGCAGCCAATTTTGGGGATGCCGATGGTGCGCGCGTACTCGTAACCTTCGCGCACGAAGTTGATCAGGCGGTCATCTTCGGCAACCCTCGCATACTCCAGCAGAGCCCAAAGTGTGCTCAGGTGCGCATGCAGATGAGAGTCGGGGGCAAATCTCGCGTGCGCGGCGTCTATCCAGAACTTGCCCTGTATCACAAAGTTCACGAACTTCCGCGCAAGCTCCAAGGCATCCTTGTCTCCGCTAAATTCGGACCACAAGGAAAGTCCACGGATTGGCGTACGGAATGTGTCGAAGATTGATCCTTCCTCGGCATATACCTCCCTCGGCGGTTCGCGCGTCAAACCGGGTTTCCAGCCAGAACGTGGATAACTGAACGCTTCCCCAATCATGTTGTCCGGGATGTAGACGTAATCCTCTCCGTGAAAGAGGATTTTTCTCCAACCTTCAATCAGTTTCACAATCCGGGTTTCCCAAGCGGAGTCTTTATCCAACTGATGCCACAATAGCATGGTCCAGATGAGATGAAAGTTCCCTTGCATGGGCGCGAAATCCTCGTCCGACAATGGGTACTTGTGGGTGCCATATCTTATGGTTTTCGGATATTTGGTATGAAAGAAATGGGAATACCATAGCCCATCTTCTCCGATATGGGCGAGAAGCCCGTTCATCACGCCTTGGTCTACCTCCGGTCTAGCGTCAATGCCCGTCATGATGCGAAGCATAGGCAATGCTCGTACAACTTTCGGCAAGGCGCTTGTCACAAAGTCGGCGTGATTCTGGCATGGAGGCTTTAGCGATACTCTTGAGTCCCACCATGGCGTATACTCGAAGTTTGGATCCGGGGCGCGGATAACATGTTCAAACGCCAGTTTGGCATGCTCCGCCAAATCTAATGTATCCGGAGCCGTTGCGGCATAGGATTCGCCTCGAAGATATGGAAAGGGTACTGGCATATCCGTCATATTCTTGTATGAGAGAGTATTGGTTGCAACAAAATCTCGGCAGTCCTGACGCGATCTGTCTAGTGAGTTGACGCATTATAGTCGCTGCACGGTGTGGAATACGAGCCCCAGTTATTCTATGCAGTTTTCATCTTCCGGTCAATAAAAATCTGTAAGTGCTGCGGCAACCACTTTCTAAGCTCAACTTTGTACATTTGGGTGGCATAAAAGACGGTGTCAATCAAGCGATGAAGAAAAGCGGGAGGGGTTTTGATTGTCTGGCCTTCTTGATTGATTGTTGAAGAAGCCGCCAGCGGTTTCTGATACCATGCAGCCTGTGAAGATCTCTATGGGATCTCTATCGCACGCCTTATTCAGTCGTTTGATCACTCGTTATCCACTCACTTGATCCCCGCTGGGGCTTTCTATGGGAAATGGTGGGCGGTGCTCACCCTACAGATGTACTAGCGATCTATTCAGTCGCGATGACTACTAAAATGGCCAGAAAATATACGTTTGAACCTTGAAAAGGACGCTGATTGCATTCAAGACGGTGATAACAACGAATTCTCCCAAGACCAGCCCAATAAAGAAGGGTATTGCTTTGCGGTATAATCTTAACCCGCCATACCTCATGAGCGCCCATTTAGCCAAGAAGCTCACAATGAGGCAGGACCAAATATAGTCACTGCTCCAGGGACTCATAGAAAGCGCGTATCCGGCTGGGTGAAATGGCCACCAGATAAACCGCATGCGCGTGAACATAAGAAACAAAGTAAACAGGAATCCCACACCCATCCCCATCACGGCCGGATAATTCGCGTCGGGTGAATAATCCATGCGATAAGTCAATTGGTTATATGCGGACCACCCAAAATAGGCGTGAGGAAGACTTTCGTTCTGATAGCTTCCATCAAGCATAATCCAGAAACTTGCGATGGTACCAACAATGACGGCAAGCATCATAGCAAACACAATTTGTCTTGTACCCATGCCCGCTCGCTCAGCCATTTTGAAGCCTTCGAGCTGATGTGCCATTGGATGCCTAACACGATGCCAGTCAAACCACGAAAACGTCGAAAAGAGAATCACATTTGTAGGCCCAAGCTTACGCGCCCCAAAGGACTCGAATAATATACTGGAGGGTATCGCCCAGATTACATGAAGCGGAGGTCCCAGTTCGGCACGTATACGGGCGATAGCCGTGGAAATCGCGAAATACAGCGGGTACAAAAGCAAGATTATTCCCACGGACATGCCCGCTCGATTACAAAAAAGCAGTAGAAACGCGCAACAGCAGAGAAGCCCTAGCGTTGCCCACCGGTAAGAACGAGTTTCCTGTGATTCACCCTCTGTCGCGTTTGGGCTAAAAACACCCATAACGACATGACCAATATGTCTCCGGGTCACCCATATTAATGCCACGACAAAACCAAACATGGCGCCGGCAGATTGCTCCTGCAGATAAGGAAAGCCCGGGATGTTTTGTAGACCGAACATGGCAGAAGCAACCCGCTGCGCTTTTCTGAAGAGAAAGAAAAACCAGATTGAGAATGAGAGATCCAACGGCAAAAAGTAGCTCAATCCAATCATAAAAGGGAAAAAACTGATTGCTGTCCAACCGAGTGCATTCCAAGGTTTGGTTGTAAACAAATTTCGCGCGTCCCACCCAGATCCACCCTGTATGAGGTTAAGTTTAACGGACAGATAGGGCATCACAGGGAAAGCAGTGTGTAAACTGTTGATGATGTCAATCGCTGCGGCAATAGTAAATCCTATCCATAGCAGCCGGTTAGAAAACAGTTGAATCGAACCGCCCTTTTCGGTGATTGTTAGGGGCAACTGAATGACAGGATATGTCAATTTTTCTCGTTCAATCCACTGTTTCTTAACGATAATATTTATGCACACCATAATCATGAACATAGCGAAGATGTAGACTGACCACCAAATGACCGGTCTCATCCATGCGTGCAAATTTGTGGTGGCGTACAATGTTGAATCCGCATTGTAGAAACCGTCCAGAACCGTTCTGTCACGGACGGACAGCCACTCCGGAACATAGGGGAAAAATCGAGCCCATTCATTCTCGGGCGAGGCGAACCAAAAGAGGTGGGAAATGGTTGCGAAAAGTACCTGTGCGAAATCCTCTGACGCGATACAGGTGGCGAGATTCAACATGATGAAGATTGTGAGAAGTTCGGCTTGGCTAAGTGCGGTCTTTGGCGAGAGTCGCCGGAGGACAACATTTATGAGCACGATGATGAGCAAACTCATCGTTGTATTGAGAAAGAGGGACATCAGCGTGATTTGGCCACCGAACCGCACCCGACTCTCTACGAATACGACCCAATAGACATTGATGGGTATCAGCAGAAGACCGAGTAGTATTGCCCTCCACGTTACGTTAGATTGTTGCATATCGGTCCTGTCTGTACTGCCACGGTGCATCGTGGCAGATGCTGCCAATCAAGTGTGAGGTAGTGTTTTCCCAATTAGAAATTGAGTAACTGTTTAGATCCTGTTTGAATAATAGGAGGGAAAGGCACTTTCGGTCATGTGAATTTATATGCACCTGTCGCCCCTCTGGGGCTTTGCTGTGTAGTGAATTCACGTTTCTATACACCTGCCGCCCCACTGGGGCTTTTGATAATCGTGCAAAGAGAAGAGGGAAAATTGGTAATTTGGTAATCGCAGAGAAAATCTCTACATCTCTCGAATCATGTGCAATTGTCCTGATGGGACGCCCTTTTACCACCTTCATAAATTGAACTAAACAGTTACGAAATTGATTTAGGTAGAACACATCTCCCAACTTGCGTCATAGCGGATTCACGGTCAATCGCTTGCTGCCCAGTCCATAGGGAAAATGAGCTGCCAATTTTACGCATTGCAATGCAGATTTGTATCATTCGCGCTGCCTGATTGACGGGCAAGATTATGTCAAAAGAAATTCCCGTGGAGTTCTTGAATCTCGGAATACCTCTGCGTACATTGCGGGAGTGGAAATTGAAAATCTTGCCAGCGTCGGGAGATTGTTCGGATGAAAGGCAGGCCGCAGGTGCTCCATGACCCCGGCCCGGCGCGCCATTGGGCTCGTGGCGCAGAATACTACAGATTCAGCTAAGCAAGGTTGACACCGGAACGGGGAAATAGTCTCTTGCGGGGTTGGGCAGGCATGGCGGACTTTTCTCTTGTGTACATTGATGGGCGTACACATCAGAGCCCCTCGCGAATCTCATCTCTTATTTCCAATCCAGAAGAATGGGCGAAATGTAGCGTGTAACTTCCTTCATGGGAGTCTCACTTTTCTTGAAGTGGTCCCTGACATACGCCGGGTAGCAGCCGGGGTTTTCATCCCGCGGCGAGATGTCAACCAGCGTATTCCCTTTGAAGCGACAGGTATACTCCGTGCCGCGATACTGATACTTCTCTTCTGTTTCCACCATCGGGAACTCTAAGGTAATGATGTCTTGTTCCCCGACTTGCTCGAAAATCAGATAGTTGTTCAGCCAGAAACCATCAATTGTGCTGCCATTTCGAGTGCTATTGAGTGATCTTCTGTCAACCCAACGGGGGATTCTCACAACCAACTTCCTGGCGGTTTTGTTCTTGATGACGACCTTGCCCTCGTAGGGCAGGTAGCTATCAATGTCGAGCACTCGGGAAGCCCTGTTTAGGAGAAGGTTTACTCGCGCGACGCCGTTCTCATATTGCAACATGCTCTTCCACACGAAATAGAGCGCCATTGACCCATTTGCCAAGCAGCAAAAACCTGTATACGGATCAACCGCCGTGGGAGAGAGGAAGTTGGCAAACATCCCGATAAACTTTTCGACTGGTAGTTTGCTGATTTCATAAGGCGGGGTGATAGTGGTTTCGGCTGCATGTTCGGCAAGTTGCTGAAGAAGATCGGCTCGCGAATATTGGTGTTCAATGTACTGGTTGCGGAGATATTGGTCGACGTCCTCCCAGTAGTCGCCGATGCCGAGTTCGGATAGCCTGATGGCTAACCCAATCATGTCATGGCTGGCGCACACCTCGGTCCACTGGTAGAGGCAACCAATTCTGGGGATGCCGATGGTGCGCGCGTATTCGTATCCCTCGCGCACGAAGTTTATCAAGCGGTCGTCCTCGGCAACGCGCGCGTAATCTAGCAGCACCCAAAGAGTGCTTAGGTGCGTATGCAGATGAGAGTCGGGGGCAAATCTCGCGTGCGCGGCGTCTATCCAGAACTTGTCCTGCAGCACAAAGTTCACGAACTTCCGCGCAAGCTCCAAGGCATCCTTGTCTCCGCTGAATTCGGACCACAAGGAAAGTCCACGGATTGGCGTACGGAATGTGTCGAAGATAGATCCTTCCTCGGCATAGACCTCCCTTGGTGGTTCCCGCGTCAAACCGGGTTTCCAGCCAGAACGTGGATAACTGAATGCTTCCCCAATCATGTTATCCGGGATGTAGACATAGTCATCTCCGTGAAAGAGGATTTTTCTCCAACCTTCAATCAGTTTCACAATGCGGGTTTCCCAAGCTGGGTCTCCATCCAACTGATGCCACAACAGCATGGTCCAGATGAGATGAAAGTTTCCTTGCATGGGCGCGAAATCCTCGTCCGACAATGGGTACTTGTGGGTGCCATATCGTACGGTTTTCGGGTACTTGGTGTGAAAAAAATGGGAATACCACATGCCGTCTTCTCCGATATGTGAAAGAAGACCGTCCCTCACGCCCTCGTCTACTTCCGGGCTGGTATCAATTCCTGTCATGATACGGAGCATCGGCAACGCTCTCGCTAACAGTGGTGGAACGCTTGTTACGAAGTCAGCATGATTTTGGAGAGGCGGTTTTAGTGATATTCTTGAATCCCACCAGGGCGTATACTCGAAATTCGGGTCAGGGGCGCGGATGACGTGTTCAAACGCCAGTTTGGCGCGCTCAGCCAAATCCAATGTGTCCGGAACCGTTACCGTATAGGTTTCACCACTAAGATAAGGCACCTGTTTTGACATGTCCGTCTATCCTTTCAATTCTGTTTTGAGGTGACATGCGAATAAAGCCCAGAGACAATCTCTATTCATTTGTTTGCTCGGAATGCGTGCCGGACGCAATGAAAAATGGGAGGGATCCATAATTGAGGACACCAACTCTCCTCTCTCGGTCGGAAGGGATTGAAGTTAGGAATAATTCTCCTCACGCTTTATAGGCTTCTACCCTCCGCCCCGCCAAATCGGCAATCTTCCCCATCAACGCGGACCGCTCTGCTGCGTCCATTGGGATGAACGAACGTGCAAGGTCGATCATCTCCTTTAACTGCGCGGCACTGCGCGATCCCGTGATTAGTACGCTGACGGGATACGACCATACAAAGTGGATTGCCTCTTGAAGCGACACACGATTGGGCACAAGGGGTGGATTTTCGCTCGGTGTACCTGCATGTGTTCGACCAACCAATCTACCACCTGAGAGCGTTTTCATCGCCAAGACACCAACTTTGCGCTTGATGAGCATGGGTAGTACACTTTCAATAAAACTCTCGTATAGTGGATCTGCAAGATTCACTGGCATCTGACAGGTATCAAGGACATCGGTCTTTTCCAACATTCGCTGATGTGCCGCGGACCTAGTATGGCCAGTAAATCCGATGTGACGCGCTTTGCCCGTTTCTTTGGCTTTCACGAGGACCTCAAGCACACCGTTGTTGATTCGGTTGTCCACATCGTCAGAACTTTCAACTGCATGCATCTGCCAAAGGTCAAGATAGTCCGTCCGGAGGCGACGAAGCGAATTTTCGAGATGTTCCCGCGCCCCAGCCGCGTCAAGTGCGGCTGTCTTCGTCATAATATAGACATCGTCCCGATATTTGGGCACCAGAAATTGACCTAGACGGCGTTCGCTTCCGCCAGCGTGATATGTATCCGCGGTATCAAAGAACCGCACGCCTCCTTCAAGTGCCACCTCAATCGTCATCTGGGCTTCATGCTCACTCATATCGCCCAGATGCCAACCGCCGACGCCGAGCATGGTCACAGCTTCCCCTGTACGCCCTAAGAGGCGCGTCGGTAACAACTCGCCAAGACGGTCACATGTCGGTTGCTTCTTTTCGGCCTGCCCTGAGGACGGCAGTACGGCGCTGACGGCCAAACCTGTGCACAACTGTAGGAATTCGCGTCGGTCTAACATCTAGGAATTCTCCTCTCACTCTTGCTCACGGCCGTTTGATTCTTCCACCCTTCGCGGGACGGGATGTAAGGGAGAGAAAAACAACTCAACTTTGGCAATTCCACCATACTCCTGGCTGAAGCAGACTTTTCCCGTCCAATGCACCACTCGGGGCCTACTTCAGTTCCGAGAGGATGTCCTCTAACATACGCTCTAGATTGTAGGCTGGCGCCCAGTTCCATTCGCGCCGAGCGCTACGGTCATCAAGGGGATGAAGTGCTTTGTCAAGAATATTCTGAAGTTCCCAGTCCGGCTGGAAATCTATTCGAGCGCCCGGTATCTTGCTTCTCACGGCATCTGCTAACTCGCCGGCGCTGGGAGTTGGTGTGACGCCATCAAGCAGATAGTTAACAGTCTGAATGTTCTCTTTAGGAGCCTCGGCCAACTCTACGATTGCTCGAGCTGCGTCCCTATAGTACACGATGGGTAACTTCGTGCCGGGTTTGACCCAGACAGTAAAGGGATTTCCTCTAACGCTTTCCTCAATCATCCATGAAGTATATTGGGACACGGCGGGGGTTTTGACCCCGGGCCCGACAACTGAAGGGTAACGTATACCTCGAAAATCAATCCCGTATTTTCGCCTGCAAAAAAGCCCGAGATGTTCACCAAACAGTTTAGTCGCCCCGTACACGAGCGACGGTCTCTGGAGTGTACAATCTGTGATATGTTTTTCTTGGATATCTAGCCCGAATGTGGCAATACTGCTGGCGAAGAGCACCTTCGGTACGTCAAACAGTCTTGCCGCTTCGAGTACATGAAACGTCCCCATCGCATTCGTCTGAATCGAAGCGGCGGGATCTGCTTCTGAGGGTACTGACACCATGGCGCCGCAGTGATAGATGACATCAGGTCTGACATCACGAACGGCGTGAAGAACATGATTGAAGTACCCGACATCCCCTTGGATAAACTCAATTTGATCGGCGACATCCTCAAGTCGTTGGGTTGAGGAACTTCTGCTGAAAACGGCTAAGTCTGATTCTCCTCGCTCCAGCAATACGCGCGCGACTTCTGCGCCGATGAAGCCCGTACCGCCGGTGATCAGTGTTGCCATCGTCTCTCCTTAGTTTTCCGCGCGCGAGGTTTGTCACTTAGGACTTACGCAGCAACAGGAGGTCGCTACGGTAGGCAGGGCATCTTGCCCTGTCACGCATAGGCGGTCGCGACCGGGAGATCGCTCCTACAGGGATTGTAGCGTCGAAACAGGAAATAAACTGCCCTAACGCGAACTTTGAGGTGTTCAATTGCGTAAGTCCTATCACTAAAAAGTCAGGAACGACGTTGGAAACGAAGTCATTAATCGCGCCCATGATTGGCTTTGATGTTTCCCCACGTCGTCGTCAATCTGTCCTTGCTTGAAACGCTTTGTGGAGCGATTCCACCTGCAAGGATATCAATTTCGTCCTCGTCCAGCGCTCGATTAAACATCACTACCTCGTCAATGATGCCGTTAAACTCCCGATTGGCACAGCAAGTGGCGAAGCCGATGCGAAGGTTCTTCCCGGAGTCTGCGATTGGGTTGTCGCGAAATGTCGCATCTCGTTGGCTCTCTTTCCCGTTTAAATAATGCACAATAACCGTGCTATCTCGTATGATCACAAAATGCTGCCACTCACCTGCGACGAGTAGGGTCGTGGCAGCGGCGCCGTTGTTCCAACCGCCTGCCTCGGACATTCCGTGGTAGAATTCGTTCGTGGCGTTAGCCAACTGCTCAATGTGATAGCCTTTTCGGCCCCCAGTATGAGAGCCCATAAGATCGACCCACTCCTTCTGGTCTTTGCCGGGGTTAACCCAAATGGAAATCGTGTGACTCGTCCCCTCGGGGGTCATGGAGTCGTTGATTTCAACGAAGTCATTATCACCGTCGAAACTTAACGCCATGCCAAACTTGCCTTTCACCCATTCTGGGCCATTTTTAAGCGTCCCGTGACTGCCATTTCCGGAGGCATCCGCGACCGTATCGTCCTGCCCTTCGTCAAAACTCCAGATTGCCATGACCTTGTCAAGATCTAGTTCGGCATGGCTTATGTTCGCTAATGCAATGGCAGCGATGCAAACGAGAAAAACTGTCTTCTTCATGAGTTTCCTCCTGTTGATCCACAGCCATAATGAATAGTGTAAGTGGTACTTAAGGAAAGGAATTGTGCTTCAAGATGATTTGAGATTTGTACCTAACAGAGGGGTAAACTAAGTGGTATATTTTCTAAGAGTATATGGTAAGTGTTGGGTGCCGGTGCGGTTAGAGGGATCTCTATCGCCCTCGTTGTCCACTCGGTTAATCGCACCTACGGGAATTGTGGAATAGGTCTCTTGTGCCAGTCCAGTAAGTATTAAATACTTAGCGAATGAACCATTGAGTGGTAAATTTTCTAAGAGTATATGGTAAGTGTTGGGCGCCGATGCGGTTAGAGGGATCTCTATCGCCCTCGTTGTCCACTCGGTTGATCGCACCTACAGGAATTGTGGAATAGGTCTCTTGTGCCAGTCCAGGAAGACATAAATACTTAGCGAGAAAATCACTAAGCTTCCCGGAGCGATAAAGACCTTCAATTTACTACATTTGACTGCGCCACAAAAGGCTCAATCCGGCTTGGAGGTAGGTATAGAAACTCATGGCTGCCGACTTATCGCCCTGTTTCAACTTGAAGACTCAGTATTTACTCGGAAAAAGGATTATGGCGGTGGCTTCAGTCGTTTTTGACGGCGGCTGAAGTCGCCACGATAGTCAATTCGCCAGTTTTTTCGCGTCCTCGAAAAAGACTGGAGGCAGAGTGGCGTCACAATGAGGGAAGGAACGGATTTGTCAATCCCATCCATTAGTGATTTTGATGTTCCCCCAAGTCGTCGTCAGTTTGTCCCTACTGGAAACGGCGGTGACGCCTGCCGCAAGGATGCCAATCTCGTCCTCGCTTAGCGCCCGACCAAAGATCATCACTTGGTCAATTATGCCATTGAACTGCCGATCGCCACAACACTGGCTGTGACCAATGATAAAGTTGTCGGCTGGCACAATCGGTTCGTCCGCGAAGCCTTCATCTAGAACAGTCTGCATACCGTTCAAGAAGTGCCGGAGTGAACACCGTCACGCACCAACGCAAAATGGTTCCACTCACCGGTGACAAGCGGGGTCGTCATTGCGCCGCTGTTATTCCAACCTCCAGCGCTAGTCATTGTGTGGAAGAATGCGTTGGTATTGGCATCCAACTGTTCGATTGCATAGCCTTGCACGGCGCCGGTATGGTTGCCCATGAGATCGACCCAGACTCTTTGGTTGTCGCCTGGGTTCACCCAAACGGAAATTGTGTGGCTAGTTCCCTCGGGAATCGTCGGGTTGTTGATCTCGACGAAATCGTCATCGCCATCAAAACTCAACGCCATGCCAAAGTTTCCCGCTACCCATGTTGGGCCATTCATAAGTGTCCCGTCACGGCCATTTCCGGAACTGTCCTTGATTGTGTCGCCTTGACCTTCGTCAAAGTTCCAAACTGCCATAACCGCATCAAGATCTACTTGTGCCTGACTTATGCCGGCCAATGCTACCATACTGATGCAGACCGCAAAATATGCCGCTTTGAAAAATGTCGTGCTCATGGGTTGTCTCCTTATTTTCGTTCAATGATTGTCCAAAATAGCGGGTTTTTCGCGCGAAAATGCATCCGCTAGAGGGCAAGATTACCGAATTACAAACTTAACCACATTCCTGAAGCTTGCTTGAACAGTGACAATCAATTTCTTGGCTTGTGAAGCCCCTCTCACAATGTTCACCTCCATTTCATGCGAGCTGACGACAAAAAAGGCGTCTCCACGAAGTGAATGACCTTCTTCAGAGACGCCCTATGAAAGGTAACAGCGGAAAGGAAAACAGTCTAAAAACGCAATATCGAAAATCAGGATAGAAATATCCCTCAACGCAAGGAGGGTCTCCCCTCCCACGGGCAGATTTGTGTTGCCGATTTATGAAGCCTTTATGCGAGACAGATGCCAACACAAAATCTCCGGGATTATTTGACATTTCGATTAATTATAGCAAAGTTCCAAATTCGGGTCAAGAGATTTGCAGACCGATTTGTATTACCGCATCGTATCAATCTAGCCTGCTACCGCAATATCTTCGGACCAACCTCATCCACCTTTCCTGTGAGTTTAATGAACAGCGAACATCAAGCCTTGGCTTGTGAATCACCTCGATTGTATTCACTTCCTTTCCAATCACACTAATGATAAACAATAGACCGTGTCCAAGAGAATTAACGTGCCTCTCACGAGAGTCGTAATCAGAGCGGACAACGAGGTTGTTTAGAGGAGATTCCCGGTACTCTGCCTATTCCTGCGTTGTTATCTGGTTCTCTTCGATGTAATCCCAGATAACCTGGTATCCCAGCCCCGGCTCTTGTGGAACGCGGACATATCCATCTTTGTCCAGCGGGTCGCAGATTGTCTCCAGATAGGGTGGCGGCGTGTCATAATCGACGCCGGGCGCCAACAGTCCTCGCTCGTAATATTCGCAGACATCCTCGCTCGTTGCACCAAGTAGCTGTATGGTGGCGGATCCTCCTACGTGAAGTTCGCATCTCACGCCGAACGCTTCACACAGGCCGAGCATCTTCCGCACCCCAGTGATACCTCCCTGTAAAGGGTCGATGCGATTTATATCCGAGGCACCGCGCAGAATCCACTCGGCACGCGTGTACAGGCTGCCAGCAGCAGTTTCTGGAGATAAGATGGGAACACTCAGTTCTTGGCACAATTTCACGTACGATGAGACGCGGTATTCGGGCATCGGGTGCTCGTACCAGTAGAAATCAAGTTTCTCCAGTTCCCTGCCAACCCGCAACGCTTCCTCGTAGGTGCGATAGGTGCCAACGGGATCGAGACTGAGTACCATGTCATCACCAACACGGGCGCGGACGGCACGACAGATTTCGATATCCGCATCAATGTGGGCCGGACGGCCCGGGGCAGCTTGCTGCGTCTCAGGATCCCAGAATAGGTAGGGATGAATCTTGTAATGTTCATATCCCTGTGCTTGACAAGCCGCCGCGTGATCGGCGTAAACTTCCGGTGTCCCGATATTTGGATAAGAACTCGCGTATGCTTTGACTCTGTCGCGACATCCGCCAAGAAGTTTGTACACAGGCACGCCAAATGTACGCGCCTGTAAGTCCCACAGCGCCATGTCAATTACGCTGATCAAATTCTCTTCGATGTTCGCAGCCCATAACCAGTCCCAGAAGCGCTCCCGATCAAACGGGTCATGCCCGACAACAATTGATTTGATGCGGTGTCTCATTGAATCCTGCTGGTCGTTCGACATTCCATCTTGAAATCCGATTCCGTGCCCCCCAAAGTAGTAGCCCTCGGCGCCCTCATCGGTAATGACTTTTGTGAGCGTCTGCGTCATTTCAGTCTCTGGCTGGAGCTTGCCATTTTCGAATGGCCTCCCCGGCACCCGGAACGGAATCACTTGTACATCAACAATCTTCATGTGCATCTCCTAATCCGCCGGCCATCAATCCTCGTTAGTCACGGCTGTCGATGTCGAAAAGTCGAATTATTTCCCCATCGTCAACTGCTACGCCACCCACATTGGAAGCGCTGCTGGTACAAAGCGTGTCACGTTACGCCACTGAACCTCGGAGGTTCGATACGTCTCTTTCCAATTATAAAAGGGGTAATATTCGCCAGGTGGGTCAATATTTACAACTTCATTTCCACGGCGAATCAACGTGAAACGGCGTCCGCCTATAACTGTTTCGACAGTTTGTTCTTTCATTGGGAATGTAACGACAACCGTATTCCCTCCATTTAGTGTGCTCATTACAGCATTATGCCCATCCCAAGACAAACTCCGTGGCTCACCGTCCACGGTGCAGTTGGCTTGTTCCGTGGATACCCAGTCTGGAATGCGAATTCTAAGGGTTAACGGTCGTTTCACATGAATGTCAACTCTGCCTTCATACGGAATGTAGCTGTTCACATCTGCCCACTCAGATGCGCGGTTCAATAAGAGATTCACTTGCAAGGTACCCTTTGCGTAACTCAACATATCCTTCCACACATTGAAGAGTGCCAATGAGTTGACGGCTAAACAACAGTGCATAGCTGCAGCTCTCAAATGAGGCACATATTCAAAGTCGTTGGGCGCAGTCCAGCCTCCCCACTCACCAAGAACCCTAGCCGGAAAATCTTCATAGGTGAATTCATTAGCCCAGTTCTCCCCAATTTGGTGTTTAATCCAATCTTCCGGTGCATCTGGATGCAAGCGAAATCTCCCACAGAACTCGGTAATCCAGTCCGTATTGGTCAGTTGCATTTCGGAGAACTGGTTTCGAACCCATCGGTCAACATCATCCCAGTAGTCGCCTACCCCCGCCCTGGTGAGGATTAGGGCAAACAAAATCATATCGCCTACACAACAGCCTTCAGAGCTAGACCACGTTGCCGAGGGGAAATGGTCCCAAGGGTTAGGCCCATCAAATTCCGGGAAGAAACCAACGAGGGGATTGCCCACGGAGCGGGCGTAATCGTAGCCTTTCTTTAAGAACTCATCTACTTTAGTGTCGTTACTTATAAGACGGTACTGTGCAATAGACCTTAGACCTTTTCCATGATGATGGAAATGCAGCGAGTTGCCAAAGCGAGGGATTTCACGCATCATAAAATGACCATCAGCGTCGAAATAACGCGCTTGAGGGCTCATCAAGAATCTGGCAATCTGATTGGCGAGTTGCTTTGCAGGTTCATAGCCGGTTGCAAGGTAGTATTGAGTAACACCGTCCAAATCCCAAGCGTAATCACGTTCCTCCATGACCGTCTCATCTGTCCAATTCTTGTTTCTGCTCGGCCAGTCTTGGACAGCTTGATCTATTGCCTTCTCAGCCAAAAGCTTTAATTCTTCGTTACCTTCCATGGACCAATTTACGGCTATAGCGGTCAATCGTGATCCGCCGTCCATACGCTGACCAACTCCGGTCCCATTCCCCAATTTATAGGATTCCAATGTTTGCCAGAGCTGGTCCCTCCAGACCCTATCAACTTTATTCGTTAGGCTCAAATTGTTGAGGTCATCACCCGCTATCAGCCGCAGAAGCGGCAAAGCAAGTTGCATCTGTCCATAAATCCAAGGGCCTACTCCATCGTATGCTAACGGTGGATTATGGGCAAGAACAACTGTGAAGTACATAGCATAATTCCACCTTGGCTCCGCATTGCGTGTTATGGCATTAATCGCCAGCTTAGCCCGGTGCTGAAGGTCGAGTGTGTCTGGCACAAGGGAATCATAGCTTTCGCCCGCGTAACGCAAATCTTCCATGTAGTTACCTCGCCTATATCTCGCCTATTTCGGATGGGCGAACTCGAAATCGGTTTAGTCTGTCTTGGACTCAACGCCGAATTCTTTTGAAACTTCGGTCAGTACGCATTTGTAGAATCCTAATACCACGCTTCCTTATCCACGACATTGCGTAACGGTTGACCGTTAGCAAACCGACGGGCGTTTTCCAAGAGAATCTCATATCGACGTTCGGTGACACTCTCAGCATCTTTCACCGCGATATGCGGCGTCAACAGGATATTCGGCAGCCTCCACAGCCTATGTTCTCTCGGCAACGGTTCTTCCTCGAACACGTCCAATCCGGCGCCGGCAATCTGATTACTCTCAATCGCATCGGCGAGGTCATCGATTTTCGTGGTTTTGCCTCGACCGACATTTATGAAGTAAGCTGTCTGTTTCATCAATTCGAACCGTTTACCGTTCCACATTCCCTCCGTTTCCGGGGTATGCGGCGTCGTGACAACAATAAAATCCGCACGCGGAATCAAGTCATCAAGGGTTTCCGGGGTGTGCAACTCGACGAACGGCAGTTCATATTCGCACCTTGGATCGACGCCCACCACCGTCATGCCAAATTCAGCACAAAGCCTTGCCGTCTCGTGGCCAATGCCACCGACACCAATGATGAGCACAGTCGCATCGGCAAGGTCAATGTACTGGCTCTTGCGCGCGTCAGGATCCCAAGACGCCTGACGTTGCGCATCAACATAGTACGGCAGACCTCGCGCAAGCGCGAGCAGAAACATAATGATATGATGGCTGATATGATCGAAGTAGATGCCGCGAGGATTGCAGATGATTACGGGGTGTTCAACTAATTCTTCGTAGTAGTAGCCGATAAAGGGGCCCGCGTCCGGGTTTTGCAACCATCTGAGTTTCCGGGCGACTTTGAGCGTATCGGGCGGCACCCAACCGTAAACGGCGTCCGCGTCAATAATTTCGCGCTTGGCGTCTTCATCGGTTTCCGGCAGAACGACACGATATTCCGGCAGAGTTTCCGTCATACGTATCGCCCAATCTCGCTTCATTCCGTCTAGCGGTGGCATCATCACAAATTTTAACAATGTTCTCCTCCTAGGGTTACGCCTATCGTGTTGGATCGAAGTATATACGCGGCAAACCTACGAGTGGCTTGCCTACAGCCTTGAGACGTGGGGCCGTGGTGTGTAACAAAGTTAAGGTAATAGTGACAGTAGACATCACCTGCCGGTCTCGTAGACTTGGTCCGATTAGATTTAGCTCAGGCAATCAACAGATGGGGACGGTCAGGCATCTGTGCAAGCATCTCGTGCTTCACGTGCGGCGGTCTCTGCCCTTTCAAGCAGCATCGCTCCGTCTGTGGAGTAACAGATCCACCGCATTCCGCGTTCCGCCCAATACTTTACGACCTCAAGGTTAGGGTGAATGATGCCTGCCGCGATGCGGTGTTTGGTGCAGGAATCGATGATGGTTTGCAATCCGGCGACCATCAGTGGGTGATCAATCTGCCCTGGAACTCCTAAATCCACGGACAAATCCATCCATCCCGCCGTTGCGACATCAACGCCAGGTACGGAGATCAAATCATCCAGATTGTCCAGCGCAATTTTTCGCTCAATCTGAATGATAACGAGTGTTTCTTGATGGATTCCGTGGATGAACTCCGTCGCCGACATTGATTGATAGTCTGTTTGTGCGGTTGTCATTCCTACACCCCGCGTGCCGAGAGGAGGATAACGCGTCCAACTGACAATGTCCTCCACCTCCTGGCGCGACGAGATTCTTGGAACGACGACACCTTGGGCGCCCGCGTCCAACATTCGTGCAATCAGGTGGTACTCACTGCCCGTCACCCGCACAATTGGAACGGTATCCGCGTTTCGGCACTGAGCAATCATCTCCGCCACGGTTTCAATGCCGAAAACCGCATGTTCTGTGTCAATGAATACAAACTCGAATCCGGCGACCGCGAAGATCCGGCAGACCTCTGGCGCCCGCAGTCGTGTCACTGCGCTACCAATAGAGATTTTGCCGGCCTTCAGGGCTCGTTTGACTTTGTTCTGTTTCACGAATAGTTTTCCTTATCTAACCCAAGTTGCCACCTATTTTAGAGACACTGTAATAGTGAAGGAGATGGTTTACAGTAGTTAATGCGTGATGCGTAAAAGACACAACAAAGAGAGGACGCAGATTAACACGGAAAAAATTTCCGAGGTACGAGTGTCCGTTAGCTACCTGATCATCACAGCCTAGGCGTGTAGGTTGGGTTGAGCAGAAACCAAAATCAAACACATACGGAAACTAAGAAACCTTCGCGGGGCATGATGCTTGAAGCCTCTGACATTCGAGTGAAACCCAACTCTTTATAACAAGTGCGTCGGTTCGGTTGAGGTGTTGGGTTTCACTACAGATATCTAACACGACAGTCCCCTCGAATAAGAGTGGCTTTAGTGGACCGTGATAAACATTCACTTTTTGCCATTCAACCCAACCTGCACTGCTGCGTCGCGGGGTGGATGGTCTAGGAGCCGAGTTTTTCGTTCACGGCTTCCCTGAGAAGGAATAACGATTGTTATTCCCTACGAGATTCTTGCAATATGAGATTGTTGCCAAGCATCATCATTTTACTTTTTGCGCAAGTCCTGCTTCTATCTAGTCCGCGCTATATTAGCTTGACACAGTCGGTTGGATTGGTCCTGTCCGATCCTGTGGCGCGAGTAAGCGACTGCCCTCGGGCGTAACAACAAATGATTGTTCAATGTGCAGCGATCCGGTACCGGGCATTGCAATCATTGCTTCAAGATTAATGACCATGTCCGATTCCAGCGGCAAGTCTGACGACACATCCACACAATCGTCGCGGATGCGCTTCTCATTGTCAGCAACAATAATCGGGTAGTCGCGCACTTCCAGGCCCAGACCATGTCCATGAGGGAACGAGGCGGTGATGTCGTGCATATTGAGAGTTTGCCACATGGCAGCTTGGACGGCCGATGCTTTTGCACCCGGGCGGATGGCTTCTACTCCTGCATCTTTGCATGCGCACAATGCCGCGTGCTTTTTCAGTAGCGGCGCCGGTAGCTCGCGCATCGTCAAGGTCGTCCCGCTGTCCGAAAAACATCGTTGATAGATACAGCCAAAGTCCACGTAGAGCAAATCGTCATCAGTCAAGGCATAGTTCGACGCAGTTGCCATGCCCACGCCACGCACACCAAATTGAAAATGATCGAATTCCGCCCCTTCAGCGGCGATCTGGGCAAGGTAATGCCTGCCAATTTCGACTATTGGGCAGCCCGGATGAGCCAACTCGAGGCTTTCCATTGCCGCCTTCTCACTGATTTCCGCTGCGCGCGTCAGCCGTGACAACTCATCGTCAGTTTTGACCATCCGAATGAGGCGGATGAGATTCGAGCATTCCTTAATCTGCGCCCGTGGGAGTCTCTCCATGATCGACGCTTTCGCTGACGGGGAAAGTCCTTCCATCTCCAGTCCAATACGAGCGTCCGTTAGTCCACGCGTTTTCAAGATGCTCAAAAGTGCGTCCACTGGTGTGACATTCACTCTCTTTCCTTGCAGGAGATTGTAGAAACGCTGCTCAATCTCAGAGAACGTGGTAGGAATGCGTGTGTCGTCAAGCAAGGGAGTGCCAAAGATGTGTAGGTCCCGTACCCACAAATCGGCTGCGTCCGCTGCACACATTGGGCTTATAATGAGCGCGGGTTCGCCTTCAAGCGGAAATACAGCGTACGGTGCCGTCTGATCCAAATCGCTCGAAGCACCCGGGTTCATCATGTATTCCTTGAACTGCGAATCGAGCCAAGAGTAATAATCTGAAAAAAAAGTGACGTTGGTAGGTGAAGTTGCTACTAGCACATCCACCTCACACCTGCGCATAAACTCTATTGCTCGATTGCTGTTGAAAAGCATGCAGTGATTCCTTTGTGTAGCATTAACTTGCCCAGTGCTAGGCGCCCGGCTATGCTCAGACTTGTGGCGCCGAGATTTGATCGAGCTCTTCCCGCACGTCGTCAGGGAGCAACCATCCAACGGCACCTAGAATATCTGGAATCTCATCGGCGCTGTCGCAGCCCACAATCGTGGTCGTAATTTCCGGATGTGAAAGAATCCATGCTAAAGCCAATTGCGCGGGTGTTTTGTCCAATTTGGCGGCACACGTTTTCAGGGCGCTGATGATTTTGCCGGGATTTCCCTGGACCGCGGCCTTGTACTCAGACTCCCTCCGCTTCGCCCATAGCGAGCCGCGTGGTGGCGGCTTGGCTGGAGAATAGAGGCCACCGAGAAGCCCAACTGCCAACGGGCTGTATGCCATGACGCCCAGCCCAGTGTCCTGCACGAGCCCGAACATTTCACGCTCAAGCGCCCGATTCAACAAGCTGTACGGATTCTGAACGCAGATGTAGGGAGTTGCGTCGAGCGCATCGGCAATCCATAGCGCTTTGCAGACTTGCCAAGCGGCGTAGTTGCAACAGCCAACGTAACGGACTTTGCCGGAGCGAACCAAATCGTCCAGGGCGCGAATGGTTTCGGTAAGCGGAGCGGACTCATCGAAGCTGTGCACAAGATAAACGTCAATATGGTCTGTATTCAGTCGCTTGAGCGATTGTTCGACTTCGCGCAGGATGTGGTATCGAGACAGTCCTCGGTCGTTCGGGCCGGGACCGGTGGTACTCCAGACTTTCGAGGTGATGACCACATCGTCCCGTTTTCCACGGAGCGCCCTGCCAAGAATCATTTCCGACTGTCCAGAGTTGTCATGCGCATCTGTGAGGCAGTAGCTGTTTGCACAATCTATGATGTTAATCCCCAGATCGATTGCGTGTTCAATGATTCTCTGTCCAGATGCGACATCAGATACTCCCCTGAATCCGAGGCCGAGTGCCACTCGACTGATTTTGAGCCCTGCTGTTCCGAAATTGACGTATTCCATTACGCTCCTCTCGTTTCCTTTGACCTCAATAGCGAAATGCCGCGAATGCGACGTCTTCCTATTTCAGTTGTCAGCGTAAACCCCCGTAGAACTCACTGTCGCGCCGGCAAAACAAGTCGAGGAAATTTCTGGGGTAGGGATGGGGTGGTTCACTGACCTCTCTCAATTCATCCACTTCATCGTCAGAAAGCTGAAAACGTAGCGATTCCAAAAGGTTTGAATACTGCTCTAGTCGGGATCCTCCCAAGAGAACGACATCAGAGGTGCCTGCCTGAATCATCCAGCGAGTGGCAACATTCGGAATTGTGTTGTCATAGCGCTCGGCGATGCGGGCAAGTACATCCAACGTTGCCCAATTCCTCTCAATGGCAAGGTTCTCCCAGGAGGAACTTTCGCTCGGCTTCATCTGCTCAAACCGGCTGCCTGGAACTGGCTCTTTGACACCTCTGCGGTATCGACCTGTAAGAAAGCCCTGAGCCATAGCGCCCCATGCGATGGTGGATACCTTGGCATCCCGGCACGCCGGGATGATGGAGTGCTCACCACCCCTGTCTGCAAGGTTGTACCAGATCTGGTTGGAGATGGGAGCGGTTAAGTTTGTAAATCTGGCAATGCTGCTCGCCTTCACAACATGCCAACCATCCCAGTTGCTAACGCCTATGTAGCGAATCTTCCCTGCCCTGACAAAGTCATCCAACACCCGCATCGTTTCTTCTAAGGGCGTGTAGAAATCCCACGCATGGCACTGATAAAGATCGATATAATCTGTATTCAAGCGATTGAGACTATTCTCGATTTCTTTGGTAAGATAGGTACGAGAAAGTCCAACGCTGTTTGGCCGAACGTCATCTTCCATTAACCAATACCCTTTGGTCGCAATAACGAATTTTTCCCGTTTGCCCGCGACCATTTTTCCCACTGTCAATTCTGAAGTCCCGGCCATGGCGGTATTGGTTCCTCTAAACCCGCCGCCATACAGATTCGACGTGTCTATCAGATTGCCGCCTGCCTCCTGATACATGTCCACGATTCGCTGCGAGGTTTTTTCATCAAGCGTGGTGCCGAAGGGAATCGCCCCTAACCCAAGGCGCGCTACTTGCAATCCTGAGTTGCCTAAAAAGCAATACTCCATTTCGTGTCTCCTTATCAAGCAGAGGGCTTGTGAACTTGGTAAGGTCCTGTTTCAGCAGTTAGCAACCTGACAAAACACGAACAAGCTACTGGCTGGCACTGAGAATCCTGTGTACATTTGTGGAAGTGCATTCACAGGGCGCATCGGGTAAAACGGAGACCCCATTTTATCCCTTTGTCGCCGTTTGGTCAACAATAATCCCCCGCTTCTTCGGCTTCGCGGCAATCTCTGTATGTACCCAGATAAACTCTTAAACTCAAACTATCTTGTTTGCTGAGCGAGGAAATACTACCTTAGGAAGTTAGACTCAATGGATTCCCAAGCCAATTACCTCCTTTTCCCACGGAGACAGTTTGTCAATCTCCTCTCGCGCGAGTGCGCAGGCCGACGAATAGTCCGGCAGCTACCCGTCCCGGCCAAGCAACCGCCGCAAGTCCGGTGTCGGACGGGCGCGCACCTCCGGCCACAGTTTATGTTTGTTGCTAATCATGCCTCTGACCTAGCTGCGCCAGTAGAAGTCGATTGTCGGATATCGGATGTGGTTGCTATGGTTCCGCCCCGATGCGTGCCAAGTTGCCGCATCTCACATTACCGCGCAGCCCGCAGGCACAACGGCGCACACAAAGTCGGGATAGTTTCCTACCGAGACTGGCACGTCCAGGGAGCGGTGTGTGCCGGCCAGAATCACTGTCGCCCCGTTCTCGGGGGTAAGGTCGACCAGTGCAAAAAGGACGTTAATGCCCACGGCGAGGTGAGCGCCGCCCTTGAACGGCTCCACAGTGAACGCTTCGCGATCGACTGCGCCTGAAATCCATGCTCTCTTCACGGCCGCCACTTGGAAGGATGGCGCGTCCGGTTGTAGCGTAAAGCATCATATCATCTCCCGGCAGCGTACTGCACACCGCAACGACCCGTGGACTTTGAAAGATGGTTTCGAAACAGCGATGTTTTCCAAGACATTGTGCTCGACTTTCTAGTTGGCAGTATGCTCTCCGAAACTCTCGCCAATTGGGCGCTCTCGCTCAAAAACTTCTCGTAACAGTTTGGCTCGGTTCAGGAAAGTCGGCTAATTGTTGAGTTCGGTCGATCGTGATCGTGAAATGGTCGTAAAGTCATGCCCTTGTTTATCGGTGGGAGCGGCATCTCTGCCACAACCAGTGAGTGAAGTGGCATCCGCCCACTGCATGTAAACGGTGGACGTGCAATGAATTGCACTACTACGAACCAACAATGGCAACATAGATCGATGGACTAAACAGTTACCATGTATGAAGTCGTCTCATTTGAACCTTGAGCAAAACTTGGTTCCGAAAACGGAGCAGGATTGATGTTATTATACCATTTCGCTTGAATAATAGTGCATATGATGCCTGAATTATATCGTTCACTTTCGCCGTAGGCGGGGCATCTTGCCCCGCCGACTTTGTGCGGAGATAAGACTTTTTGTTCCGCTTCACGCAAGTTTCTTTACCTGATTCACGCGATTAATGCACAAGTATTTTAGAGAAATGGTATTAGAAGGGATTGAGAGCGAATTCCGCACATTACCGATTGCCGAGTTATGGGAATTGCTGAGAATGTTGAAGAGGGGGGAGGAGGAAGCAGGTATGTCTGCGAACTGTCTGCATCGCGTCCACAAGCTATGTAACCGCGTTGATGTGTCTTTAAGTGTTCTTCAGCCAGAAACTTTCTCTTTTCAGATCGGCTGTTGCTTTTGATATTAAGAAGGCAATAAGGAGGGGCGGTTATAATTTACGAGTTCTAACAGACTTATGCCCGCCCCACAACGATTTAACAAGACTATTTGACAGAATCGGATTTAGTCAGATTTGATGGCGCTCCATGTTGTAGCAAGCTCTCCACGAGGATGCGTCGCTGTCGTTATCCGGCTGTTTCTGAGGTATGCGAATAGTAACAACAAAGTTCGCACACGGAATTAAGAGCCCGTTTGAATAATTCAAATTGATCGCCGAGAGCTGCCATTTTATGAGCAAATGCCTTCAATATCGGACGATTTTGCCTCAAAGATGGTAGAAAATAACCCTTCCACTTACTTGCCAAACAGGATCTTAAGCGTCACTCCAGTCAAATTGATGTGCCTCTTGCGCCCCGACACCGATCTGATTGAGCTCAAGGAGGTTGCCATCCGGGTCATAGAAAAAGAGCACATGCCACTCACCTTCACCGCTGAAATGAACGGGTGGGGAGACAAACTCCACGCCCACTGCGTTCAACCGGTCGTAGGTGGCCTGAACATCCTCGACGCCGAAACAGATATGCGCGCTCGGCACATGGTTGAGGGGATATCGCTCCACAGGACTAGGGGGATTGATCCACTGGATAAGATCGAGGGTGAAGCCCGGCCCATCGTTTCGGGAGTGACCGTGGATACCTCCCGGCGCGCGCAACCGGTACTCGCGCATGTGGACCTTGGGCATGGCAGTCATTTCAGAGATGGGACCGTCTATGTGTTCCTCCGGAGACACGACCTCCAATCCTAGCAGGTCACGATAGAAATGCAATGATTCTTCTAAATCGCTCACCATAACGGCAACGTGATCAATCTTAATTGAGGTACTCATCGCTTAACTCCTTTCTCGACAGACTCATTGTTAATGTCTCTCACTATCGTCCAACGTCGGAAATTCCGATTCGCTTGTTTGCACACCGTGTTTCAGCCGCAGTGTACCCGGCGAACGCAAGGTCCAATAGCCACGGACGGACAATCTCTCAATCCACGCGGTACAGCGGTTCTAATCCAGCGGCTATTCGATCCACATTCTCTGCCGCCGCTCGTGCCCGCTTCTGCGACGTACGATCGGTGCCACCGGAGACATGGGGCGTTGCAATCACATTCGGCAAGTTGAAGATTTGCGAAGTCATATCGGGCGGTTCCCGGCTGAAAGCGTCTAAGCCGGCACCACCAATCTGTCCCTCCACCAATGCCGCTTCCAGCGCGACTTCGTCCACCAATGCCCCGCGAGCGACATTAATCAAAAACGCTGTCGACTTCATTAGACGCAGGCGGCGTGCATTGATAGTGTGTCGTGTCTCATCGTTGAGGTGTAGATGCAGCGACACGATATCGGACTCGGCGAGCACGTTATCCAAATCCTCCGGTTTCCCGGCAAATTCCGCGCCGAACTCGCGCATCTCATCCTCTCCGACATCGCGGATATCGATTGCCAAGATTCTCATGCCGAATGGCAGTGCCCGACGCGCCAACTCCGTCCCGCTGGCGCCGAAACCAACGATGCCCAATTTCAATCCATCAAGTTCGAGCCCTGTGGGCTTATACATCTGACCGGTTTTGAGATTCGCCTGCGTAATAGGATACTGCCGCGCAAGCATCAGAATGAACATCATCGCACATTCTGCCAGAGCCACGGCGCTGAAAGGTCCTGGACAGTTCGCCACAGGGATTTTCTTGGCGCGCCAGTAGTCCATATCGAAATGGTCGAGCCCCGTGCCGAGAATCTGCCATAGACGAACCTTCCCCGCGGCTACATCAGCCATTTCTCTAGTCCCTGCGGAACCGCCGTGGTCGATCACCACATCAACCCCTTCGATCTGCTGCGCAATGGATTGGTTATAGTCCAAGATACGCAGATTGTGGCATTCGCCGATGGCATCCACTACATCCTCGCCCCACGGTTGAAACATTGAGGGGTCGAGGGGATGGGGTAAAAACAAAACAGTCAATTTTTCAGGCATTGTTACCTCGTCGCTAATCTGCGATAAAGGCGGCTAAGGGCTAACATTTCCCGCACAACAAAAACTCAAATTGTCGTAGGCTGGACTGAGGGTACAGATACTGCCGGGCAGCCAGTATTCTACGCGCAGCCTTTCAGAATTTCGCTTCGGTGTGGAATGTTTCATTGCCCATACCGACGTTAAACTCATTGTAGCGCCGTTTGTCGATCGAGGCGCTACTTCGTGGTGTACCCGCCATCAACAACCATAACTGAGCCGGTTACATATGACGACTCATCACTCGCCAAGAACAGTGCGGCATACGCGACTTCAATCGGTTCAGCAAAACGTTCCAATAGGTTCGCCTTTCGATACGGTGCAAGGTGTTCCTCGGGGATGTTTGCTGCCATGGGTGTGTTCATCGATCCGGGGCAGATTGCGTTGACCCGGACGTTCTCTTGGGCGTGATCGCATGCCATGCATCTAACAAGCCCGATGACACCGTGCTTGGAGGCATTGTAAGATGCTTGGTTCGGTTGGCCGACCAGCCCCGAGATTGAGGAGATACAGATAATACTTCCACTGCCTTGCCGACGCATCTCCGGAATGGCAGCCTTGGAACACAGAAAAGTTCCCTTGAGATTTACGCCTAGAACATAGTCCCACTCTGCCTCGGTGGTGTCAGGCACGTTCTTTTCGACTTGGACGCCCGCATTGTTGACCAAGACATCAACGCGGCCATAAGCATCGACAGCGTCGCCAATCAACTGGGTAGCGTCGTCCGGATTCGAGACATCCCCCCGAACAAAAATTGCCTCACCCTCTTGCTCGCGGATTTGTCGCACCGTTTCTCGCCCCGCCATCTCATTGATGTCAAAGATGACCACCCTGGCGCCTTCGCGGTTAAACAGTAGCGCCATCTCATGGCCCAACCCCATGCCCGATCCCGTAATGACAGCAATCTTGTCTTTCAGTCGTGCCATTGGCAACTACCTCCTTTAGAGCCTGTTTGAAAAGTACATTTGTAGGGTGCGCACCGCACACCAGCCTCTAAAAGTCCCAGAGGGGCGACAGGTACACAGCCGACAACAATAAAAGCTGAAGGAATTTCCTATAAGCGACCAAGAATGGCTCAGCTACCGATTATTCAAACAGACTCTTAACGTAGCTGTGGCTTTGTTGAAATTTTCCTCGGCTGAGTTATTGTCCCGCTAACGTGGCGGGACTTCTTGTGCCACGTGTTGTATCCCTTTGAAATCAAAGCATCCCGGGGCGAACTCGCGCATTCGATGTATCCACGCTTCACGCTTGGGGTTCCCCGTAGAATTCGCTACCCAAGATGTGTAGTCGACCGCGTTGCCGATAAGCTGTCTCCGGCAGGCCTCTTCCGCTTCCGGTGTCTTGGGGTTGTTGTAGTAGCACATGACGCACATGTGGCGGTCATTTGAGCCGCCCCAACTAGCATGCCAGCAGCGAAGGTCGAAAGCAACCACATCGCCCGGCACCGATTCACACACATAGCCCGGTACCCCGGGTATGCTTAATCCGGATCGATCCATATTCCGCCGCAGTTCATCGTGGAACGGCTGCCTATGCGAGCCCGGAATCACCCGAAGCGCGCCGTTTTCTGCACCCATCGGTTGCAGATAGTAGGCGAATTTGACGCCGTAGTGATGCTGCACACTACCCGTATCGGGATGCCAGCCCGTGTTCCCCACATAACGGTTGATATTGGAAATAGTGCCCAAGACGTCTTCGCCGTAGAGTTGCTCGGCCATTTCACAGAATCGCGGGTCTTCCAGCAACGAGGAAAAGAAGGGGGTCCGCGGTCCCATCGTCAGCAGGCGATGCCGACGCGTTCCATCATATGGTGCATGGCGATACGCGGACTCCATCGCTTCTTCGAATTCAGCGCTGATCGTCCGCAGTTCGTCCGGACCGAACAACCCCCGGATGATTAGAAATCCGAAGGTTTGAAACTGAATGAGTTGCTGTTCCGTGAGCATGATGTTCTTCCTCTTTCATATAATCTTTTTTGGTCGGCGAACACGGGTTTACGGTTAGGGAATGCCTGCACTTCCTTCGCTAGCGAGTACAAACGCGACACATCTTGTTTCTAACGCTGGCTTGTCAGGTTTAAATTGGATCAAAGGAGCTCGGGAGCCAGCTCTCGCATCTGATTTATCCAGCGTTGGCGTTTTGGATGAGCCTCGGAATTCGCAACCCAAGGTGTGTAGTCGATTCCATTAAGGATAAGCCGTTCCCGGGTGGCTTCTTTCGCTTCTGGCGTCTTGGGATTGTTGTAGTAAACCATGACACACATGCGACGGTCGTTCGAGCCGCCGCAACTGGCATGCCAGCAGCGGAGGTCGAAGGCAACTACATCGCCCGGCTCGGATTTGCACACGTAGGCCGGCACGTCGGGGATGCTCAACTCGGACTTTTCCAGATTCCGCCGCAGCTCATCGTGAAGAGACTGCTTATGCGACCCTGGAATCACCCGAAGCGCGCCGCTTTCTGCACCAATCGGTTCCAGATAGTATGCGAATTTTACACCGTACTGATTTTGCACACTTCCCGTATCGGGATGCCAGCCCGTGTCCCCAACATAACGATTGATATCGGAAGCAATTCCGAAGACATCTTCGCCGTAGAGCTGTTCGGCTACTCCACAGAATCGTGAGTCTTCCAGCAACGAGGCGAAGAAGGGAGTCTCTGGTCCCATCGTCACTAGCCAATGTCGACGCGTTCCATCGAACGGGTCATCCTGAAACGCAGCTTCCATCGCTTCCATGAACTCAACGTTGATGGTTTCGAGTTCGTCTGGACTAAACACATTCCGTAAGATCACGAATCCGAAGGTTTGAAAGTGAATTAGTTGCTGTTCCGTGAGCATGATGTTCCCCCTTATCCGCAGAATTGCCCGAGCCTATTCACACCACCGAACCCCGGTAGTCATTGCAATTCTTTTGTCAATAAAATCTGACCTTGACAAGGTCATAAGTACCAAGACATGATTAAATCAATATTTGGACTTCCGAAGTCTTGGCGTGCGTCTACAAAAATGATTGTGTCCCTGTGCTGTAAGCATTCCAAAATGACAGCAGGAGACCAATACTGGATGAACGATTGGTCATATACTACCGCACTGTGAGACGATTATCAAGAGAAATCACTCCCTCATTTATCTGTTGACTGGTGGTTACATTTCCGGATTACAGTTCAGGTGGCGTTTCAATCAATTGCTCGCTGCATCATTGAATTGCAGGGCGATATACGACTATAGAAAAGTCTTGAAGAGTGTTGAGGCCGAAATTACTCGTTACGCTTTCTAACCCCAACTAGCAATAAAGTCTTCTACATCGAAATTGGATGGCAGCTCGTTAAAGTAGTATTTCATCGGCCCCGACTGGAAGCCGGGAACATACTGCTCTGTATCTGATTGCAGTCTTGCATCCAGCGGCACAAATCGACCCCAAAGTGTTTCGAGTTCTTTAGAAGAGAAGTGTTGGGCAATCTCCTGATATTTTTTCAGGTCACCTCCATAATTTGTTGGTTCAAATCGCATTTTGTATGCTAATTTGGATAGCAGTATAACGCACACGATGCGTCTGTTCTCACCGGGATGGAGCGCGGTGAGTCCGACATGGAAGGCGTCGACATCCTTGTTGATGATTGCTTTGAACACTGATACAACGCGATTACACTCCTGGCGGAACATCGTTTCAAATCGTTCAAATCTCGCCCGTATCGAAGGCGAGAGGTGTTTGGCGAAGTCTAAATCCCAATAGAAATGGGGAACATGGGGATAAATCAGACCACCAAAGGAGCGGTAGCCCAAATGAACCGTCCGGCGTAGCTTCGTACTGTAGTTGCTGCCCCAGTGGAGGATCGTATTCGTATAGGCAACTCCATCACCCGCTTTCAATTCTACCGGGATACTATTCGGTAGAGGCTGCATCGGATCTTCTAGCAGCTGACGATTTTCCGGTTCGGTATTAGGACGGCGATGGCTACGCGGAACTACCCAAAGTATACTATCATCGTAAAGCGGGATGTTCCACTGTATCAGTCCCGGAGCGTTTTCCAGTAGGTCCATCTGCAAGCCGGTCAAGGGCGCCTGATCAATGGGATGTATGTCACGGTGCCAGCTTGCAGGACCATAATCGAGCACGGGACTGCACATCAAGAACAGCGCGGTAACTGCTGCGTCGGAAGCACACATTAGTTGGCGGCTGACTCCCAGCGTATTTTCGTGCAAACAAAACTCGACGGTGTTTTCGGTGGCTTCATCAACGACAGTATCAAACCACAACCGTGGCTGGGCGGACGATTCCCATACCCCGCCGGGTGGGTCACCCGGTTTGCGCTCGCTGGCCCAAATTGCCTTCTGCCTCTCGACAAGCACTTCAAAGCTATGGCGCAGTGAGTCTAATTGGTACGGCGGGATACATTCCCGTATAATGAGATAGCCATCGTCAAGTAATTGTTGTGGATTGACTTTCATGGTGGATTCTTTCCGTGTAAGTGTTTAGTGGCTAGTGATTAGTGGTTAGTAAACCCCCTGAAGGCATAAGACGGGCAATGAATTGCCCTACTACGAACCAGAGGAATGGGTGTCCACACGTTGTACGCCTGAAAAAATAGCAAAAAGACCGTCTATATTTATAGCACTCGACCCCAGAAAACAATGGACTAAACAGTTACCTTTCCGTTAATCGTAGTTTCATTGTCCGCTTCTTCTTCATTCCACTGAATCTGCTTCTCGAACACTGACTTCAAGCTTGCTCTGCCCGGAAAAGATTCAGAGCAGACCTGACATGGAAAGGTTCATCCTCTTTTTTGCAACGACGGGCCCTGATTACGGTAAGTCGGTGGCTTTGGTATCAGCCATTCCACAATAGTGTCTTTCACGGTGAAGGCGAAGAAGTGATTGCCTCTGGGATTGTAATGGCCGATGTAATAGCGGTGGACATATTCCTCCGGAGAACAGTTGAAGAGTTTAAAATCTTCAACATGTGCCCGCAAAGAATCGAAGAAACGAAACCCCTTTTCGTTCAGGTAATCGATTAATATCTGGTCAAAACGTTGACGCCCATAACATGCGTCAATAACGTCCGGCGCCGGATAGCTCAATAGAACCATGAACTCCTTTTCTTCTGCTGCTGCGAAAGCCCGAGCTTGGTCTACGATATACATACTCGAACGTAATGCACACGCTTGAAGTAAACTGTGGGCGGTTGCGGAGGTAGCTTCCGCTGAACTGAAGTCTGTGGGCATCTCCAGTGCATCAGCCATCGCTTGCAACACTTCATGATTTAGGTCAGTTGCGCCCTGCTGGGCAAGGCGGGCTTGAACGTCAAAATCGTCTTTGAAAGTTTGATAGATGTGCTCGCTGTCGCAGAGGTAGTAAAGCGATTCGGGCGTCGGATATGAGTTTTCGCATTCTTCAAATTTTGCAGTCTCCGGGTTCAAACGCACATGCGCCCACGGGTTGGCGTTAAACAAAAATGCCGTGGTTTCTGATAAGGCGCTCTTTTGAAAAAGTTGAGAACTTCCGGGCAAATGAAGCATCCGCCATCTGTAGATGCTTCGGAAGTGATCGTCCGAATAAATGTTCAGCACGATGTATTCGGCTGACGCTTTGGTGCTTTCTTCCCTACGCATCCGTCTGTAGGCTTGATAAACCCCGTGACCACCGACCCCAAAGTTGCGAATCGGTTCGCCAAGATGAGCGGCGAGATATTCTTGCCAGGTTTCGCCATCGCTGACTTGATCGCATTGCGTGAAACTATCTCCATACGTGTTAATCCGACAGGGCTGATCTGCGAAGTTTAAGGTCAACCGCTCACCGAATACGCCATAGCGATATATAGTGTGGCTTTCGTCAATACCGTCCTTAAGCACAGAGTTTTTGCAGATATACCCCAACTCCGGGTCAAAAGCATGGCGGTTGTGGGCACCAGCATCGAGAAACCTGTCTATGTGCTCCCGTGTCAATGTTGATGCTTCTAAAAATTCGCGTGTTGTGATGCTCATATTCGTTATTTTCCCTTCAGGTCAAAGCGATTTCAATAAAGTGGCGGATGACACACGGATAGACCAGCTCATACGATTTCAAAATCTAAATGTTACAGTCGATTCGAGACGTGCAATGAATTGCACTACTACGAACCTCGGTTCTTGTAACTTATGGATTACGAATTAGTATCAGATGTTCAATGCCCTGTCCGGATTCTCGCTCCTTCAGAGACAAATTTCCCTTATTCCCCGAGAACAATTTCTGACTTATACCTTGATCTAAACATCAAGGCTGATAGCTCAAGTCGTCTCAAAGACGGTTAAAACCACATCTTCAGTGTGCCTTTAGCCTACTTTGTAATCCTGAACTTCAGTCTCCACTAAACAGGTGCTCAACCGAAGCCAATTGGCCACGGGCAGCATCTACGATTAAGTTGTAATCGGTGGCGTAGCAAAGGAATGTAAATCCCTGCTCGATCCGCTGATGCATCTCCTCAGGCGTTCCACAATGGTACCCAATGGCGACTCCGTTCTTTCGGCCGGCAGCCAATGCTCGCTCAAGCGCGGCCTCGTTCTCCGGAAGCGGATCCGGCTGCATCGGGTCCACTCCCAAGGACAAGCTCAGGTCAAACCGGCCTCCGTAAAGTACGTCAACACCGGGCACAGCCGTGATCGCTTCCACGTTTTCCACAGCCTCCTTGGTCTCTAGTATTAACGCTACGAGGATGTTGTCATTCGCACGTCTGAAATAGTCCTCGTTATCGAGTGTGTACTGCGACGCTCGCAGCGCTCCAAAGCTGCGCGTACCTTCTGGGGGGTAGCGCGTGGCATTGACAATGGCCTGCGCTTGGTCGGCTGTCTTCACCATGGGGACGAGAATCCCCATGGCCCCGGTATCCAACGCCCGCTGAATGAAGACCGGTTCGGACGATGGGACGCGCACAATGGGAATTGTCTCGGTACCGTTCATGGCCATGAGCATGTGTTGAACCTGCGCCGAGTCCAGCCCGTTGTGCTCCATTTCAATAGTCAACCAATGGTATCCCACGCGTGCCAGGAGCTCGGCAACGGTTGGACTTCCCAATCCCATAGTGCAACCGATTGTCGGCTGACCCGCATGCAATCTCTCGCGGACCCAGTTCGTTCTCATGTAAGTGTTCCTCCTTGGATTTGGCACCGGGTGGCTGCTTATGGGCACTTCACAGCCCGGGGGCACCGCATCACGAAAAAGAGTGACGGGCGTAATTTAACTCGCAGATTAGTAAGCCACTGGTTGAACCAATGGCCTTGAAAAGGTTTATCTCATGGATTAAGTATTTGCTAAAATTCCTTCTTCGTCTGACGGCTAGATAGCCTCGAAATCTATGGCGGAGAAAAAGATGTCTTCGGCGAGTTTAGCACATCCGAGACGAGATTGCAAATCCCATGGAGGTTTTTACCTGAGAGTCGGATTCGTACTATTACGTAACACAATAAAGTTAGTGGTGTCCGCACTCGCCATTTTGTTTGGGCGTATTCAAAGCGGAGAGAAAACCGCCGGGGAATACCGAGACTCTGCCCGGTACTCAGCTAGTTCGCGCCGCCGATTCCAAGTTCTGTGGCGCGATTTCTGTGTTTAGAGAATCCCAAATTTATAGGTTGGCGTTTGAATGACGATGCTGAGCGCGCTCCAAAAACTTCCTACCACAAACTCGCCCAAGATTAGACCCAAGAAAAATGGAACTGCTTTCCGATGTGATTGCAATCCTCCATATTTAAGAATCATCCATTTTGCCAAGGAACTTATCACGAGACAGAACCAGATGAAGTCTACTCCGAAATTGATGGAGATTGCATAACCTGCCGGATGAAATGGCCACCAGAGAAAGCGCATCCGCATCGCCATCAGTATCAAGGTGAAAAAGAATCCTAAAATCATTAGAAGCACCGCCCTATAGTCTGTTCCCGAGGGATAAGACAACTGTTGATGCAAAGTATTGAAGCTCTCCCAACCCGCGTAACTCATTTGCGCACCAAATTTGTAGGCCAGATGCAAAAAACTCGAAAAGCATGTGGGGATGGCAATGAGGGTTGCAAGTACCATTGCCGTCACGAGAATCGGCATGCGTATGTTTGCTCTTTCACCTATCTTCAGGTTTTCCAAGTACTCCGGCATGGGATGACTCGAATAGGTGCGGTGGAAAAAATGGAACAATGCAATGGCGGTCAGATTGAAGGGGCCCAATCGACGCGGGCCAAAGATATTAAACATGATTGGGCGTGCACTCACTGCCCATAGGTTGTGAAAGGGAGGTCCTACCTCTGCACGTACTCTCGACAATGCCAGAAAAATCGCGTAGTCTATCGCGAAAAACAGGAGAATGACCCAAATCGACATTCCAATAGAGTAGGAAAACACAAAGATGAACAGCATTGCTGCAATCATTCCACCAAACGCCCACTTGTATCCCAACCCTTCAGCCCGGTCCTGTTCTGACCGAGGATGAAAGGTTTGCCGGAACACTTTTGCAAAATGTCGCCGCGTGACCCAAACCGTTATAAGGGCAAATCCCAACCATGCACCTTGAGCCTGTTCATCGAAAATTGGCAAGCCTGCCGTGCCAGTACTAACGGGATAACCAAAAACTGCTGCCAATACCTGTATCGCCTTTCTAAAGAGAAAGAAAAACCAGAGGGAAAAAGATAGATCCAGGGGAAGGAAGAAACTCATGCCAACGAGAAAGGGAGAAAACGCCACCGCAGTCCATCCAATGGCATTCCATGGCTTATCTGTAAAAAAATGCCCTATTGGCGTCAATTTAACGTGCAAGTATGGCACCGTAGGGAAGAAAAAGTTGAGGCCGTTCATCAAGTCAATCCCGGCGGCGATGCTAAATCCAACCCACAGTAACTTCGCCGTGAAGATTCCAGAATCTTTATTCGTAATTGCCAGCGGTAGTTGAACGATAGGATAGGCGAGTTTTTCATTTTCTGTCCACTGCTTTCGGACAATAATACACAGACATAGCATAACTAAAAGCAACGCCAAAATGAAAAGTGACCACCAGAACACCGGCACCAACCATGTGGACAAATGCGCGCGAGTGAAAAAGGCAGAATTGCCCTCGTAGTATCCGTGCAAAACCGTTTTATTTCTGATAGAAAGCCAAGTGGGAACATAAGGATGAATTGTCTGCGCCCACTCGTTTTCGGGCATCGCAAACCAGAAGGCGTGAGGCATGAGCTGGACGAGAAGGGGCAAAAACTGACGGGCAGCGATTACAGATACCGCGCAAAGCATAGTGTAAATCGTCAGCAGTTCCCCTCGATTCAGCGCCTCGGACGGGATAAACCTTTGAAGTAATAGATTGATGAAGAGGACGACGCATAAACTGAAAACTGCGTTGAAAAACAGCGTTGCAGCGGTCGGATGTCCCGAGAACCATATACACTCTATTAGTATAATCCAGTAACAGTTGAGAGGTACCAAAACAAGCCCGATAGCGACAGCACGCCATCTAATTACCGGAAATTCCGTTGGCATGGGGTGTTGCGGAAGGGATGCGGGTACATGATGGTCCATCTATTTATCCATTGACTTTACTAGTCTTGCACTCAGGTTGAGTCGTTCTCCTACATCCTCCTCGGCCTCACAATGAATACCGATACATAGGCTGTCAGGTGCAACCTCTTAGGGCAGTGGTTCAATCTCCCAGGTCATACGTATGCAGGTGCGCTTGCCCTTACTTTGAACGTGATTGAGAAACGGAATCCACTGCATTATACCTTCTGTAATTCCCGCCCCCGGTACCCATTGGATAGCATCCCAATGGGGGCACTTTACCACTTCTATAAACTGAACTAATACCATTTCTCTAAAATTCAAGTGCACTGATTACGTGGATTAAGTAAAGAAACTTGTGTAGGGCGGAGTAAGAAGCCTTGTCTTCGCGCAAAGTCGGCGGGGCAAGGGGATTGCTATCGCACGGGATTTTCTATCGCACTCACTATCCGTTCGCTTGATCGTTGTCCGCTCGCTTGATCCCCGCCTAGGGAGAAAGTGAATGATTTAATTAGGACATCATACGCACTATTATTCAAGCGAAATGGAATAAACAGTTACTGAATTTCTTCGTAGGTACGTGTTTAGTCCATCAATCTGTGTTGCCAATATGGATTGATAGGGCGAAAAGATACTAGCAGTGTAGGTTGGATTGAAGGGATCTCTATCGCCCCAGGACTTCTATCGCGCGGGATTTACTATCGCACTCGCTATTCACTCGTTTGTTCCTATTCAGTCACTTGATTCTGTTCGGTCGGTTGATCGGTAAAAAGTGAATGCTTATCATAGTCCAATAGAGCCGCTGCTTTTCCAGTAGACTGTCGTGTTATACCTCGTCCTGTCAGAAATTGCGCTTTTCAAGTTTTCAGGTGTGCTCCGCCGATTGTAGGGACAGCCCCCTGTGGCTGTCCGTCCAGTATTATAGGCATTTCTCATGGGACAGCACAGGGGCTGTCCCCTACAGACCCACAAAATAACCCCCAATTTTTGCCAAGAATTAACGCAATTTTCCCCGATGCCGAGTATAGATATCTCTAGTGAAACCCAACACCTCAACCGAACCGAGGGGCTTGTTATAGAGCGTTGGGTTTCACTCGTATCTCGCAGGGTTGAAGCAGCATGCCCTTTGAAGGTTTTCTGGTTTTCGTATGCGTTATTTTGGATTCCGTTCAACCCAACCTACGCGCTGAACTAAACAGTTACTCCGAATTTAATGCCGTCCCAATGGTAGATAAAAAAAAAGCCAGGAGGTCAATATCCCCTGGCCAAAGAGTGTAATGCGGATCAACGGTAGTGAGCCTATCTTGCCGCCTTAATCGCTCCCCAGGTGATGGCTAGCTTATCCGCAGGTGCCACAGCAAGTCCCGATGCCCGAAAGTTCCGTCCGATTTCCGCGTCACTGAGAGCGCGATTATAAATGGCGACTTCGTCGATGAGGCCGCCGAAAAACCTTTGTTTATCGTGAAAACGAATCGCTAACCCGAAGATTGAATCATCATCGGGTGTATATTTTCCCGCAGGTGCGGTTTTCCGTGTTATGCGCTTGCTTTCTCCGTTAACATATATCATCGGATCATTCTTGTCGCTTGAGGAATCGTAAACCATTGCGGCATGGAACCATTCTCCCAATTCATATTCTCTAGGGGGAATATGCCAGGCGCCGTTGGAGGTATTAAAGTCGGCATGGATGTACAGAACTTTACCACCGGCTTCCTGGCGAAGCATCAGTGTCCACTGATTTTTGTCGCCGATTCTGCCTTGATCGTTCTGCCCCATCGACTCTGCATAGATCCATGCCATAAATGTACCGCCGCCATCAAAAATATTGGCTAGACTGTTTCTGTTTCCGCAATTGGCGCCATCTTTTGACCCATCAAAGTTCAGGGCTTCACCGACTTTTCCCGGGCTTGGTTCTGGATCCCCTACTTCCGTGCAATCGTTAGGTCCAACAACGTCCCTGATTCTTTTGCCCTTGATGGTATTGGCATCCAAAGACCAGTAGCTTACGAGTCCGTCTTCAACCAAAAATTGGGCATCTGCTTGATTTTTATACCCGGCCAAAGTGATTATCATTGTCACGACAAAAAGCCTCGCCAGATTCCTTCTAAAATCCATTCCTTATCTCCTCGTGTCGTTTGGGCAATCGGCGTACGGTAGTGAGGCTATCTTGATGACTTTATCGTTCCCCAGGTGATAGCTAACTTATCCGCAGGGGCAACAGCAAGTCCATCTGCCCGATAGTTCTCTCGAATTTCCGCATCGCTGAGGGTGCGATTATAAATGGCAGCTTCGTCGATGAGGCCGTCGTGAAACCTCATTTTATCATGAAAACGAATCGCCAAACCGAGGATCGAGTCATTGTCAGGAGTATATTTTCCCACGGGTGCGGTTTTCGGTATTATGCGTTTGCTTTCCCCGTTAACATAGATTAATGGATCATTCTTGTCGCTCGAGGAATCGTAAACCATTGCCACATGAAACCATTGTTCCAGTTCATATTCGCCAGGGTGCGTGTGCCAAGCGCCATCGGTAGTGTCAAAGTCAGCCTGGATATATACAACTATGCCACGGCCTTCCTTGCGAAGCATCAGTGTCCACTGATTTTTGTCGCCGATTCTGCCTTGATCGTTCTGCCCTAGCGATCTTGCAAATATCCAGGCCATAAATGTGCCGCCGCCATCAAAAATATTGGCTAGACTCTTTCGGTTTCCGCAACTGGCGCCATCTTTTGTCCCATCAAAGTTCAGGCCTTCGCCGACTTTTCCCGGGCTCTGCACTGGCGTCTTTACTGCCGTGCAATGGTTAGGTCCAAAAACGTCTCTGATTTTGTTGCCCTTGATGGTGTCGGCATCAAAAGACCAGAAACTTACCAGTCCGTCTTGAACCAAAAATTCGGCGTCTGCTTGATTATGATACGCCGCCAAAGTGATTATCATTGTCAGGACAAAAAGACTCGCGAGATTCCTTCTAAAATCCATTCCTTATCTCCTCGTGTCGTTTGGGCAATCAGAGTTCGGAGTCAAGGGCGATGAGAAACACCACCGGAAGTTGGAGTTTAAGTAGACAGTATAATTCATTTGGAACAATTGGAATTTGGTTTTTGGACAATCGCGATAGCAAAAGTTGATATTATCCCAAAATGCTTTTGTGCTTGTAGGTAACCGTGCAATACACCCCATAAGGATCAAGTTAAGCGTTTTAGGGTGCAAGTCACGCGGTTTTAATGACTTAAACTGTTAATCTCCATGTAGACTTGGCGAGGGAAAATCAACTCATTCATTGATAGGTCTATCGCAGAAGATGGCTCATGGGGCCCGTTTCCGTAGGGGCGGGCCCGGTGCGGTTGGAAACCGCGCCTACCGAAGGAGTTTGCGACGGAAAACCCCATCAATACTATACGAACTTCCTTTACTTGATCCCTATGGGTAACCGTGCAATACACCCCTGAGAAAGAATCGCACTAAGATTGGCAAATGGTTATTTAGGGAAGATGCACTGCGACTGCAATCGGGCACTCTTGAGCAGTGATTCTTGTGTGCAACTTAGCAACATTCGCGCCGAAGCCCAGTAGTAAACGATGTATAAACGCACCAAATGCCGATTGAAAAGGAGCAAGTGGGCAGGGGTGAAAGGGGGAAACTCCCGTGCGATGACTGAATTGACCGATAAAGGAACAGCGATTGAATAACTTCTGCATCCCCTACCTTCTCTAAACTCATCCGTCTAGAGGAGGTAGGGGAAAATGCCCCGACATTGCTTGGTCTCCAATCCGAACTCCCACTCTCGCCGCGCTTCAACCACGCTTGGTGTCTACGTGGAAGCGGATTTCGTCAATCAGGACCAGGAGGTAAAAAACCTCCTGGCTCAAGAATGTAATGCGGATCGACCGTGTTGAGGCTATCTTGCAGTCTTTACTGCTGCCCAAGTGATTGCCAGCTTATCCGCAGGTGCCACGGCAGTTGATCCCGCTAATCCATCATAGTTCTGTCGCACTTCCGCCTCACTGAGGGCGCGATCATAAATGGCGACTTCGTCAAGGATGCCGTCAAAGAACCTTTTCAAGTCATGAAAACGAATTCCAATCCCGAAAACCGACTCGGTGTCGTCCACATATTCTCCTTCAGGTACGGTTTTCACCGTGATTTCTTGACTTACCCCATCGACAAATACCATCGGATCGTTCTGGTCGCTAGAGGAATCGTAAACCAATGCCCCATGATACCATTCGTTAAATTCAAATGTGTCAATGGGCGAACGCCATGCACCGGCGGTAGTGGTGAATGCAGCATGAACATACAAAATGTTGCCACGGCCTTCGAACCGTTGCATCAATGTCCACTGGTCCTTGTCGCCGAGTCTGCCTTGATCATTCTGGCCCATACCCCGTGGATATGCCCATGCCATGAATGTACCGCCACCATCAAAAATATTCGCCAGACTTGCATCATTTCCGCACGTGACGCCATCGTCTATCCCATCATAGAGCAGGGCTTCACCGACTCTTCCTTCGACTACCTCTAAGGCGCCTACCTGCTTGCATCCGTTACCTCCAACTAGGTCGTCGACCTTTTTGCCTTTAGTGTCCTTCTCATCGAAGGACCAATAGCTTACTAGGCCGTCTTTAACTAGGTAATCGGGCACTTGGGCATTTGCGAGATTCGTATACCAGGCGAAAGTAATGATCATTGTCAGGACAATGAGCGTTGCGATATTTCTTTTCGGGCTAAACATTGCTTACCTCCTCGTGCCGTTTAGGCAACCATTCAAATTTGACCGCTGTCGCGGCCACTTTATGCCGGTGCGAAGCACCTGTCTGCCATTCAGACGGGTGCAGACCGGTCAGAAACCAACGATAAGTGATTATATCACGGTTTTGGGGAGAATGTTAAGACTTTGTACGGGAAGCCCTTACCTAGCCGCGAGGCAACTCGGGGCAGACTCCCTCATCTGATCTCGGAGGCGGTCAAATGCGCCTCATGCCATGCCTATTGATTTTGTCAAGAAATATTCTTACTCATCAGCTATTGGTACGCAGACAAATAAAAACCCGCATCTGCGTTCCCAACGTATTCTGAGCAAAACCGTTTTTGGCGACGTGGTAATGCGGGTTAATTAAATGAATTTATTGCATTATAACAGTCCTCGAAAAAAATTGCAAGTTAATTCAATGCAACTTAGCTCGATCTTGTACAACCGTAGGCTGCGATAGCAATCTTCGCAGGTTGTACGGCATAAAAAACCGCTAAGGACGGACTTTTTCATTCGTCAACCAAATAATCCAGACAACTTAAATCTCCTCGTCTTTTCTTTAGAGCCTGTTTGAAAAGTAGGTGGTGAAGCTATTGTTTGGTCATTTGAGGGACAAAATCATCGGATTTTCAAGGCATTTTTCCACAAAATAGCCTCTCTCAAAGACGGATTCGGACTTTTCAAACAGGCACTTAACTCGACTTTGCACAAAATTACAACGGTTGGGTTGGACGGAAAGCCGTATAACACCAAACCCGTAGGCGGGGCATCTTACCCCGCCATGCAGTAACAAGATTCGAGTGAATCGCAACACGTCATCTGCATGGTACTGGAATCCGCCAGCGACTTTTTCAATGGTCGACCAAAAAGACCAGATGGCTAAAATCTCCCCTGCTTTTCTTCAACGCTTGATTGACACCGTCTGTTATCCTGCTCAAATGTACAAAGTCGAGCTAAACCACTGTCCTCAACTTTCTGCTTAGTGGTATTCTCGATAAGTATTTATTGCTTACAAGACTGGCACAAGAAACCCGTTCCACCACGCCGGTCGGTGCGGTTTCTAACCGCACCGACACCCATACTTAATCATATTTACTTACCGATAGAACCACTTAGTGGTAAATTCGTTAAATATCTAGTAATTATCGAAACCGATCAAACGCATGAATCGATCAAGCGACTGAATAGGGATCAACCGAGTGAATAGCGAGGGCGATAGCCAATCCCGCGCGATAGTTAATCCTCTGCGATAGAGACCCTATAAATCATAGTGCAGACAATTGCCAAACGTATCATAGGCACAATCTAAAAAATAAGCCACTTATTCTAAGTCCTCCCCGTTTTCCACGGAGCGTACAAGCAACTCTTGCAGTCTTGCCGGGAACGTCTCATAAATCTCGCGCTTAACGAGCGGCCAAATGCGCCGGGGTCGATGGACGAATTTCGGCGTATAGAAGGCGTTCGCGAACACTCGATTTTGATCCGTGGTAGTGTTAGCGCTTATGGCGTGCCATAAACCGTTGTGGTAGACAAAGAGCGAGCCGCGTTCCCCGACGACGGAAACCTCGGAGGCATAGGAGGGGCGTGTAGGACCGCGCCGCGTGTGGTGACTAAACGGAACGATGCGGGTTGCGCCGTTTTCAACGCTGCCATCACTAAGCATCCAAAACGCCTGTAATCCACCCCACGCCGGCGTTGGGGAACTTACCAAAGTCCAACTCCAAGCCGCCGCGAGCAATGCCCAATCGGGGTGCAATGCGCCCGCCTCGGTGCCGGGTTTCGCCCACCGCACCGCCAAGTTATTGGCTAAAATGAAACCCTCCCCAAGCACGGCTTCGGCGATTTCCATGACAATCGGGTGGATGCATAACGGTGCGAGTTCCGGTACGACGTTGAGCGCACACTCAAGACTTATGTACTGTTCGCCTCCTCCGGTTGCGTGCCCACGGCGTACGTTTCGCGCCTCTATTCGCTCCCGACAGATGTGTTCGAGGTGCTCTGCCTCTCCAGCGTCCAACACCCCTGGAAAGATACAGTAACCCTCCTCCGACAATCGAACCTTCACATCCTCAATATTCATGATTCTGTCCTGCTCAGTGCCAGCCAAGATTAAACCTCAATGCTGGCAATGGTTCCCTTCTGTTATGGCATTCATCAATCGTTGGCATTATAGCACTCCGCTTCGTCTAGCTGTCAAGTCCAAAAGACCGGAACGTCCATGCTGTAACGATGAGTTGACGAATTTCCTTAGTGTGCGTGTTGACGTGCTTTCACTTTGTGTTCAAGTTTGAAGTCGAGAAAGAAAACGGTTATTCAGTGCTAAGTGTGGGAATGAAACTTACTACAGGAAGACGCGTTTGCCCCATGAGTTCAAATTGATCGCAATAATTCCCAATATGGTTCTGGAGACTCCAATCTATACGCTTTTGATGATTTCGGCAAGGCTTGTGTAGGAAATGACGATTAAGCGAGCGGATAGATCAAGTGAATGAATAAGGAGTGATCAACTGAGCGGACAGCGAAGGATCAAGCGAATGGATAATGAGTGATCAACTGAACGGATAGTGAAGGCGATAGAGATCCCAGGGCGATAGAAAATCCCGTGCGGTAGAGATCCACTAAACACTTACCAGTTTGGCTATGCCCCGATAACCACTGAAAGCAAACTTCCCTTGCTTCCCGCAACTCGTTACTTTTAGATTGATAACTTAACATGTATGTGGTATGTTGTAACAGACCATGACAAAACATCATGGCGGCGGATTTTTTTTATGCTGGCATTTTGTTGGCATTATGATTCCTGAGAACCCGCTCCGGCAAAGGAATTCTCCATTTTAGAAAATGCCAACACGCCGATTAAACCGACGCTCCGTTGGCATCTCTTTTCACTGTGTCGGTTCAATGAGAAAAAGCGGCGATCAACTGAGTGGATAACGAAGGATCAACGGAGTGAATAACGACGGCGATAGTTAATCCCGATAGTAGATCCTGATAGAGCTCCCTTAATCAGCAATTCAGACAATCCTGATAGTAGATCTCTCAAATGACCGGATAACGATCCACAAATTCAAGATATCTCACGAAAGTTTATACCGAACCCATTCGTCGGCGAGTCTACCATGGCTCGACAACCTCGCAAATCAGCGATTCATGGTACAAAAATACCCGACGTGGAAACACATTGAGCGCAGTAGATTTATAGTCGCATCATTACTTTCTAACCCGCTATTCAGGCGCTGCCCAAAAAAGTGAGGTGAAATATGCGAGCGCACTTTAGCGCACGTTGGTAAAGTGTGTTGCGCATGGCTTCAAGCCACGCCAGGCAAGGCTTCAAGCGCAATTTCAGAGTTTGTCGAAAAAGTGCGCTCTAATCTTTACAGCGTCACTGTAACCGGCACCCGAAAACTTCTTGCCGTCGTGCGCCCAATCAACCCCATCGGCGGCAGTCCCTTGATGGCGACAATGCGCAGAGCGAATCAGCCATGCCGCTTTGAAAATAAGTTTACCACAGATGAGAACCGTTTCTCTCAGTTTTGCCAGTACATATATTATAGGAGCGAATAGCGACCGATCAAGCGAGTGGATAGCGAGCGCGATAGCTAATCCCGATAGACTTCCCATAGACATTTTGATAGCGAAGGATCAACGGAGTGAATAACGACGGCGATAGCTAATCCTGATAGAGATCTCCGTGTGCCGAAAACCGTCCTACACTACTCATCTGCGGGTGTAGGAAATCAAACGAACGGGTGTCAGATGAGACAAGTTCAAATCAAACTCACAGACGAAGAGCGCATCGGCACAATCTATCAACCAGCCTGTCGGAACGCTGCCGCTACCACCATTGTTGACACTCTTATTAAGGCGCATCCCGAATGGAAGAACGGGCCAAGACACAAAATCCAAGACCGAACCTGTAATCCGTTCCACGGCAAATTCGCAAAAAAATTAAAACCAATCTATACAAGCACTATCATGCACTTTCAAGCAGAACGCAAAACGCCGCTCCAAACCGTGTCACTACACGCTTCAGTGGCAATTTCCGAGGTCAAAAAAAGTGCTTGAAAGTCTCAAATGCATCGCAATAGAAATTGCCAATGGGGACGGTAACACCGAGATACGGATTCTGACCATTCGTATCAATTCGAAGCCAATTAGAACAAAGGTAGATGCCATCAGCCTCCAGGATTATTATGGAAAGCTGTACAATTTCATTTTCCACACTTAACTCTGAAGAGCCATAAAACTTAGCTCAATCAGCGTCCGACACTCTGCCTTAACGCCGCGGGTTTTAGAGATTCCTGTTGACCTGAAAACGAAAAAAAGGTAGAATGCGCAGACACTGCCAATAGATAATTTGTCCAACGTGTAAACGTCCTAAACGAAGCAATTATGTGGAGACTGGCCCATGATAAGAAGACTGCATCCCGATTTTCACATTCCTGAGTATGTAACGAATGTGGCTTCGGAGTTTGATGGTGATGCTTTTGCCGATTCGCTGGTTGAAGCGCACATAGATTCGGTCGTCATATTCGCCAAGTGTATGTATGGATTGGGGTATTGGAACACGACGGTTGGCAAACGCCACCCCGGGCTGGGTGAGGCGGATTTCTTCGGGGAAGCCACGGAGGCGTGCCGTCGTCACGGTATTGAGGTGCTGGCTTATTTTTACCCTCTTATTGAGGCTGCGCTTGATGACGACGATAAATGGCAACAACGAGATCGGGAGGGAAAACCGTGTCGATTTCAGTGCCCAAATTCGGAATACACGGAAGCATTTCTACTGCCCCAGATGAGAGAAGTAACTCGGGATTACCCGATTTCGGGTTGGCACGTGGACGGAATCGTCCTGACCTCTGGCGGCTGTTGGTGCGATCGATGTCGCGCGCTCATGCAAGATGCAGGAACGGACGCGAATGTATCCGACGAGGTACAGGAATTTTCTCGGCGTACGATTGCCAGACTCGCTCAACGAATGACCGAAGCGGTTCGCCCGGAACGTGACGGACTTATCCTCAGCTACAACAATCTTGTAAAGATAGGTTGCTATCCGCAAGTTCAGTGGTCCGATGTCGTAGATATTGAAGTTTACAACGTTTTGCAAGGCTTAAACTTCAACTTCAGTAGGGACGTGCTCTACCACGGGGATATTGGGGCAATGAGAGCTTCCGTATTTAGTCGGCATATTCGCACGATTGGGCGTGATTTCGCTGTCACAACCTGCTGCCGGACGCGCGGTGTTGCTGTGTACGGCTCGGTATCGACTGCCGAAGAGCTTCGCTATAGTGCGGGTCTAGGGTTGGCGTTAGGAGGATACTGCCAATTCATTAACGAGATGCTTCCCGAAGGAAAGATGGAACCGCCGCTGCTCACCCGCGTAAAGGATGCGTATCAGTTCGTCAAAGAACGAGAACGTTGGTGCATCGGAGCGGAACCGGTACGCCATACCGCCGTTATGGGCGCCACCGAGCCGGGCACGGGCGAGGCAGCCTGTGTCCAAGGCTCGCTTTCAGGGCTGATGGGCGCTGCACGTCTCATGAAGGCGTCTCATGTGCCATTTGACGTCATAGATGAAAATACAAATCTTACTCCCTACAAGGTAGTGGTACTACCGGAAACAAGGGTAACCGCACCCTACGTACTCGCGAAACTACGCGAATATGTGCGAAACGGAGGCGTTCTACTGGCAACGGGAGACGCCACAATCGGAGAGGATGGGCAACTAGGGCTGTCGGATGTCTTTGGCGCGACATGTCAGGGAAAGGGTGATGACATCTCCTATTTTCGACTCGGCATGCGCCTTTCTGCGAATGTGATAGATATGATTCGGGTGGTGCGGGGTGAATGGTTGCGCGTTAAGCCGGCCGCCGGTGTTGAACGGTTGGCGGAAATTGTGCGGCCTCGACTTGCGGACGCAGGTTTGCCGATTGGCCATGGGAAACCCCCTGAAAAGGAGGATTCGGGTTGGCCCGCACTTGTTCGAACTCAATTTGGGGATGGATGGGCAGCGTATTCTCCGGCGCCAATCTTCGCGGACTTCGACGAAGCGCCCGATGAGGAACAACGATGCTTCCTAAATAATATTGTGGAGTTGGTCGCCCCGAGTAGTGAGAGACCCGTTCTCATTCCGGATTTACCCCCATCCGCCGAGATTTCATTGATGACGTTAGAGGGAATGTGGATTCTCCACATCCTAAGGGGAGGGGAGATAGCGCCGCCCGCACTGAGCAATTTGGCAGTAACGCTGCGGCCTGATTTTGAGCCAAGCCGCGTCTATCTTGCTCCAGAGCAAGAGTCTATCCCCTTCCATTTTGACGATTCAACACTACAGTTAACACTGCCCCGCGTGGGAAGTCACACAATCTTGGTGTTAGAACCTTGAAGTTCAAACCATCTACGGACAGAACTTGGGGCCCAAAGGCGTGAGAACAACCAACTTTGACTCTCCACCTCAAGCACCTAGTTGGACACGAAAAGTGCTATACGTCCTATAAATATCTTGGTAATACCATTTCCCTATATTTGCAGTGGATTAATAGCGTCAATCAAGTCTTTCCAATGCGAGGCAAGATGCCCCGCCTACGGATTTAGTTTTCAGGGCAATGGTTAGTATCAGTCTTTTATTTATCGCATAATTGAAAAACATTACACACAATATTATCGAAACGAAATGGTATGATCGCCTTAATCCGTTCGTTGCGAGGAGGATTTCGATTCTATGGCTGGGGTTGACATAGATCTTGAATTGTATCATCGCCAAGGATACCTGGCAGGATTTCAAATCTTTGAAGAAGATCAGTGTTCAGGGTTTTTGGAGCTATATTGGCGGTTACGTAAGCTACTGCCGCCCGGCATGTCGACGCAAGAGATGGACTGGTGGCATGCCACGGATAACGAGTTGTGGGAACTTTGCAAGCATCCCAAGATCTTAGATTATGTTGAATCAATTTTGGGACCGGATTTCTTCCTGTGGGGCACCCAATTCTTTAGTAAGGAACCTGGCGATGGTAAAACGACCCCGTGGCACCAAGATGCCTTTTATTGGCCGCTCTCCCCGCACAAAGCGGTCACGGTGTGGTTGGCTTTTTCCGACAGCGATGAAGGAAACGGAGCAATGATGGTCGTTCCGGGGTCGCATCGCGCCGGTAAATTGAAGTATCGTAAAACGACACAGGACTCGGATGTCCTCGACATGGTGTTAGAGCATGGCGAATTCCGTGAATCGGATGCGGTGCCGCTGATTCTGAAGGGGGGCCAAATCAGTCTGCACGACGACAATATCATTCATGGCTCCGCTCCGAATCATTCCGAGCGGCTGCGCTGCGGTCTCACCATGCGATATTCTGCCGGCGAGGTGCGATGCGACCTGTCGGTATGGCCATTCTTCAAGTCATTTTGGGTGCGCGGCGTCGATCGATGGGAACATAATCCGGTCGGTGTGCCGCCGGAAGGAGAGATGACGCACTACATTCAGGTTGCCGGTTTGTACACGTAGGATTTAGCGACGGGAAATTACCCTTTTCTTCATCCGCCCTAACTTGTGGTGCGAAATTTTTCTCATCAATTTCAAGTCAGGAGGGTTAATCATGATAAGACGCTGTTATCCGAATTCACTGCCCCATACCTTAGAAAACCGCATTGCCTTTGTCCTGATTCTAGCCGTGGCATTGATAGGCATCGAACAGAACGCTCAAGCACAGATTGCCTTTTCGTCGGATCGGGGCGGAGATTTCGAAATCTATGTGATGGATCAGGATGGAAGCAACGTGATTCAGCTCACCAATCACCCGCATACCGACTTCACCCCTGCTTGGTCACCGGACGGCAAACGAATAGCGTTTAATTCGTTGCGGGATGATCCACAAAATGTTGATCGAAACTGGGAAATCTATGTGATGGACGCGAATGGTGGTAATCCTATTCATCTGACGCAGCATCCCGATTCCGATGCACTGCCCACTTGGTCACCAGATGGCAAACAAATCGCGTTTGCTTCCTCTCGGGATGGGGATAGCGATATTTACGCTATGAATGCCGATGGCGGCAATGTGACCAAACTCACCCATGACGATACGAATCGCCCCGCATTTGATTCGGCTCCTGCATGGTCGCCAAACGGACGGTATATTGCGTTTGAGTCCACTCGCGGCGGTCGCGGATCTGATATCTGGTTGATGAACTCGGATGGAACGAGACCCATTCAACTCAGTAAACACGCTGGCCATGATACTTCGCCCACATGGTCACCGGACGGAAAACAGATTGCGTTTGCCTCTCGAGATGGGAAGAATTTCACTTGGGAAATTCATCGTATAGATGTAGATGGTAGCGGCATTAAGAATCTGACGAATAATGCAGCAAATGACCAATACCCTGCATGGTCACCTAGTGGAGAGAAGATTGCTTTTAGCTCTGATCGAGACGGAGATTATGACATTTACGTGATGAACCCTGATGGTGAGGATGAATTTAGGCTTACGAACCACCCGGCATACGACTCTACTCCTTCTTGGTTCCCCGGTGCGTTAGCTGTTTCGCCGCGAGGCAAGTTGCCAACGCAATGGTCGGCTATCAAGAGTAAACGGTAGAATACATCGCTTGGCATGCCTCTCACCGTGGTTCAATCAAGCAGTGGGCGATGGACTCTACTGCTAACAAGGAATGCGCCACGGACTCTTGAGTAGGAATTGCCTAAAAGCAGACGCGGCAATCAGAAATACGTCGAAAAGTTAGCCACAGCAAGAGCCATCATTCGGCTCGCAAAGGAATTCCAGGTTGAAGCGCGTTCGAGGGTTATCACAGGTATGCCCGATAGCAAGTCCGAGAGGGAAGTAGGCGTCACCGCTAGAGCTGTATGTATTGCCTTAGTTCTGATTCCACTTAATTGTTATTGGTGTATACGGCAGGGGGAGATATCGTCCAATACCCCTACAACGCTTTCCCTCATATTCACCGCCGTATTTTCGCTTTTCTTTTTGACGTTATTCAACACGTTCGTTCTCCGGCGGTTCTTCACCCGTTTCGCTCTATCGCAAGGCGAATTTTTGACAATCTACATCATGATATGTTTGGCTTCAATCATGAGTGGATTTGATACAACTCAGGTTTTTTCCGCCGTCCTCGGTCATGCGTTTTGGTTCTCCACGCCGGAAAACGAGTGGAAGCAGCTACTGGGCCCATATCTTCCGAGTTGGCTCGCAGTGTCAGACATGAAGGCACTAGAGGGATATTACGTAGGGGGCTCAAGTTTTTATCAACCCTCGTTTATCAAGATATGGTTCAAACCGGTGCTGTTTTGGTCGGCATTCTTGGTCGGCATTGCGTGGGTGGCGCTATGCTTTAACACCCTTTTGAGGAAACAATGGGTAGAGAGGGAGAAACTCGCATATCCCATCATCCAAATCCCGCTTGCTGTAACCACGGGCAGCGGCTTACTCGCATTATTTAGAAGTAAGCTTTTTTGGATTGCTTTCATAGCCGCAGGAAGTCTTGATACGCTAAACTCGTTGCACGCGCTCTTCCCCAGCATCCCCGGAATCCCAAATCGCGGATTAACAATCCACCAATTTTTCACCGAAAAACCTTGGAGTGCCGTAGGCATTCTCAGGGTCGAACTGATGCCATTCAGCATCGGTATGGCTTTCTTTTTGCCTCTGGATCTCTCCTTTTCCGTCTGGTTTCTGTTTCTGTTTCAGAAGGTGTTGAAGGTGGCGTTCAGCGCGTTGGGAATCAGGCCAAGTCAATTTTATATCGGGTTCTATGAAGAATTATTGCCTTATCACAGCCAACAAACATCGGGCGGATATTTTGCCTTGGGGGTCTTGGCGTTACTGAAAAGCAGGCGACACCTGTTACGGGCGTGCAGGAAAATCTTCGGAGCGAAAGGCGGAGAAGACGATGCGTCGGAACCGATGGGTTATAGAACGGCGTTCTTGGGGATGCTCCTTGGATTCGCTTTTTTGGCTGTTTTCTGCCTCAAAGCAGGGATTACTTTATGGGTCATCGCCCTATTTTTTCTCTTCTTTTTCGTGATGTCCATCGGGATTGCGAGAATGCGGGCAGAACTAGGGCCGCCTTCGCACGACGTGTGGTCAGCCTCCGCCGACCAGATGATAATGTCAGCCTTTGGGTCAAGGCGTGTCGGTTCGCCTAACATCGCGATGTTCACGTTATTTTACGGCATTACGCGCTCCCAAAGAAACGAACCCATGCCCCATCAGTTGGAAGGTTTCAAGATGGCGGAGAGGACGGGCATTAGCGGCAAGCGACTGGTATATGCGATGATGCTTTCCAGTGTTCTCGGTGCCGTATTGGGGTTCTGGATTATTCTTGATAGATCGTATAAACACGGCAATGACTTCTGGTTTGCGGGCGAGATATTTGCCAAGACTCAGCGGTGGCTGCACCATCCGACAGACACCAAACTTGACGAGACGGTGGCGATGGCGTTCGGCTTCGGCTTTACCATGTTTCTAGCCGCGATGCGTCGGTTTCTCTGGTGGCCTATTCATCCGATTTCTTACCCCCTGATCCTGCTCGACTATACGGTGCGCATGATGTGGATTAATTTTATCATCGCCTGGTTCGTTAAGTGGATAGCGCTAAAATATGGCGGATTGAAAGTTTATCGAAACCTAATCCCGTTCTTTTCGGGTTTACTGCTGGGGGAATTTATCATTGGAGGCGGATGGAGTTTAATAGGTATGATTTTCAATGTACCCGTGTATGCCTTCTGGCATTGATAGGAAACAAATTTGACCGAGATTCTCTCGCAAGCCATAGCCACGGCAAGAGAAAAGTTTTTCGAGTTTTTTCATTCCGCCTTGATTCCACACTGATACGACTATTCCACTGTCTCGACCCCAACACCCAAATTCGGCGCACTATAGCTTCATGTTTTAGCGGAGAATTAAAGTGGTAAAAATATACTCAAGATGGGTTGGGAGGAAGATTAACCGGTTGCATTTAGCAATACTCGCGCTGGTTTTGACTTCCCTCATCTTGAGAATACCCATTCTCCTTCTAAGGTGCTTCTGTCCAGATGAATTTCAGCATCTGCACGCCACCCGATCCGTTGTTCATGGAATGGTGCCGTACCGTGACTTTTTTGAACATCACACCCCATTTCTCTATTACTTTCTTGCCCCCGTTTATGCTATCGTAGGTGACAGCATTAGTATGTTATTCTATAGCCGGGGGGTTATGCTCCTCTTTACTGGAGGCATCACCTACCTCGTCTATAAACTGGGCAAAATGGTCTACGGGGCAGATACAGGATGGATCGGAGCCTTATTTGTCGCGTACAATCTGATGTTTATGGACAAAACTATTGAGACGCGACCGGACCTGCCCGGCATGGTTTTTTGGTTGCTTACCCTAATCTTCCTCATTCAGGGAATGAGGTGCAAACAGCGTAGATACTACCTCCTCACAGGGATGAGCATTGCGTTAGCCATTCTATGCACGCCGAAGATGCTATTTGGAGGAATCGGGCTGTTTCTTGCTACAATGTGGCTTCTTATTGACAAGCGGACAGGGAACACCCTCAAGGAATCTGTCCGCGCTTTTGCATGGATGGCTGTGGGAGTCGCCATTCCTTCAGCAGTAACGTGTATCTACTTTGGCGTAAATCAAGGATTGGACGATTTTATCTACAGGAATTTCACCATGAATCTTCTCTGGCGACATAGAAACTCTCTTGGTGCTACTTGGTCGTATTGGTTGTATAATGTCGCACGAAACCCCTTCTTCTCGGTATTTAGCTTTACTGGCTTGGCAATTGCCTCATACCGATTGAAATCCAAAAATGACATAGTAAAGGGGGCTTCTGTCCCCGTGGTCGCAACCTACGCACTTATCGGAGCCCTTTTCTTGATTCCCGAAGCCTATGGACAATATTTTGTGTTCTTTCTCATCCTCCTTGCTATCTTTTCCGGGTTGACCGTCTCGACAATAATGAACTGCGTCTCTATAACGGGACTCAAGGAGATGCTGAGGAAAAGGAAAATCGATTTCGTTGTCTACGGTTTGATAGGCATAGCGACGGCTGTCGCATTGGGTTACTCGCTCGCCTACAGCAAGCCCAAACTTCCCTTTTTGTCCCATGGTGGCAATAATCTTTGCTCTCATGCTTGTTTTCCTGCAGCCGATCAGCTGCCGTATTCGGGCATTATCTATCTTGCTGTCTGGACGTGCCTTCTAGTTGGTGCATTATGGGTCTTGCTCCATAAACGGCAGTACGCTGCCGATTCGACCTCAAATCGGCGGGTGGCGACATTCCTACTTCTGCTTGGAATCTTTATGTATCCTCTGAGTGAAGTCGCATCACAAGTGAAGCGCACGAACGCATTAACGCTGGAGGAGATTCAGTTTGTCCTAGACAACACTACGGAAGACGATTATGTCATTGACGGCTTTCACGGATCTGGCGTCTTTAGACACCACACTTACTATTATCATTTCGTGCATGTCGGGGTTCGTATGATGATGACGAAAAAAGAGCTCTCCACAGACATCGTGTCGGCGATGCGTGAGAAACAGCCAAAAATTGTGGTATATGACGGCGACCTACAGAACACGTCGGAAGCCGTCAGACAATATGTGAAGGAACACTATGTGCCGACAGGCGTTGGTGACCTCCACATCCTGAAAGAGACCGAGTAAGTGCCAAGAAAGAGTTCACCAATAGAAGATTAGGGTAGTTAAAGGACTTTGGAAAAAGGCAAAATTCGTACTCACGTTTTTCTTATCGCGATTCCCCTGATTGTTGCCAACTCCTCTTGGCTCAATGCCAACTGGGGTGCCGGCGGATATATCACGGGACAGAGCTTCCCGACGATTGTTAGTCTTTATTTCAATGCCATTTTCTCCCTTACGGTGCTCATCGGCGCCAATTTCTTCCTCCGCCAACTCTCGCTGCGGCTGGCATTCAGCAACGTGGAACTGCTGGCGCTATACATCATGCTCGTCGTGGCATCGGCAGTCGCGGGACATGATACGCTCCAGATTTTATGGCCCATGGTCACCTACCCTATCTGGTTCAGTAGTGCCGAGAACGAGTGGGCGATTTTTCACCCATACATACCGGACTGGCTGACGATTAAGGACAAAAGCAGTCTTACCTCTTTCTATCAAGGTGAATCGAGTCTCCACACCGGAGAACACCTCGCTCTATGGTTCCCGCCAATATTATGGTGGTCCGTTTTCTTTATCATTCTCACGCTGGCGATGCTTTTCATCGTTGTGCTGGTAAGAGCACAGTGGATAAGACACGAGAAGCTGTCATATCCCATCATTAGGATGCCGATGGCAATGACAGCGGAGGAAGGGAGGTTTTTCAAGAACAGGCTGATGTGGGTCGGGTTCTGCATCGCCGGTGTAATCAATCTTGTCAACGGTTTGCACTTCCTTTTTCCCAGAGTTCCCGGACTCGGAGGCGCGTGGTACGATATTGGATCTCTGTTTGACATGAAACCGTTTTCCGCTATCGGGACAACACCGATTGCTGTCTTTCCCTTCACTGTCGGCTTGAGTTTTTTCATACCGGTCGATCTCTCGTTTTCAATCTGGTTCTTCTACCTGTTCCGCAAATTAACACGCATTGTCGGAGACGCAGTAGGCCTAACCCGCATCCCGGAGTTCCCCTTCACCGAAGATCAATCCACGGGAGCTTGGGTTGGCTTGGCGCTGGTAGTTGGGTGGATGGGCAGGAAATATTTTCTTGAACAACTCAAAACTGCAACTCGAACCGGAAAACCGCAAGGCGATGAACCAATCTCCACGCGGACCGCACTCATTGGACTCCTATTTGCGGGCATTTTTTTCATGGGCTTTTGTTGGATAGCCAACGCATCGCTGTTGCCGATTCTTGCCTATTTTTTCCTGTTCTTTGCGCTTGGCTTCGCAATTACGCGCGTGCGCGCAGAGGCTGGTCCCCCATCTCATCATGTTTTTACGCAACCTACGACAATATTAACGACGTTCTTTGGTCCGCGATGGGTCGGCACCTCGGGACTAACGCTTTTCAGCTTTTTTCGCGGATTCAACCGCTCGTATCGAAATCACCCGATGCCGAGCCTGCTAGAAGGATTTGCCATCTCCGCCCACCGGAACATCAAGAGTAGCACACTGTTCTGGGCAATCGCCCTTGCGGTGATTGTCGGAACAGTGTCATCTGCTTGGTCATATTATGCCCAAGCCTATACCTTCGGCGGGGCGCTCTATGGTGAACAGAACCAGTGTCGCTGGTACTATGATGAACTGGCTCAATGGGTCTCCAATCCATCGCCGCCGGATGTGAAAGGAGTTGCCGCCGTCTTAACAGGTGGCGGGTTTACCGCGCTGCTCATGGCGCTCAGGTATAGGTTCTTTTGGTGGCCCTTTCACCCCGCGGGATATGCGCTATCGTTAGGCGAGTGGAACATGAACTGGTACTGGTTTTCTATCTTCATTGGTTGGGGGTTAAAGCTGATTGTCCTCAAGTTCAGAGGAATTCAAACACATAGGCAAGCGCTCCCGTTCTTTATGGGATTGATTTTGGGGGAATTCATGATGGGTGCCGCATGGACGCTATTCGGCATCTCCATACAGCAGCCGATGTACCGGTTTATGCCTTAGACCGTAGTAGGGAAAGATAGGCAGATATAGAAGAATGTTGAGAAGAACGCTTGATAAAACTGAACGAATCTCTTATACTGTTTACAGTGAATCGGCAAAACTGTGCGCAACACATCGGCAGTGGGTGAAATTATGAACCAAATGACTGAAATCAGTGGCTTGACGGATACACTGCGAGATTTCTACAAGACATTCGGCTATGTGGTCTTGAAAGGGGTATTATCGACGACAGAACTCGAAACCATCCATAAAGAGTTTGACTACATGATGGCAGAGCAGTACTCGCACACGCCCTACGACGGCTCGGTGCGCCACTGGACACCGATGATGGATGAGGATACTCCCTTTTTTGCTAATTTGATGGAGGACCGGCGCTTTCTCTCTGTTGCCAAACAGCTTTACGGGGACGACGTGCTCGGCGTCGTAGTTGATGGCAATCGGTACACCGGCGACACACGCTGGCACCGTGACACCGCCACCGTTCACCAATACGGCGTGAAGTTTGCGTTTTACTTAAAGGCGGTAGATGCGAACACAGGTGCCTTGCGCGTGATCCCCGGTGCCCATCGGTTGCCAGATGACGACGGTTTTGCCCGAGGTGTAGGTTCAATGTCAGGAGAGTTGGTCCCGGCGACGGCACTCGTCTCTGAGCCAGGAGACGTGGTTGCGTTCGATCTTCGAATGTGGCACGGGGCGTTTTGTGGCAGCGATGATCGCCAAATGTGCACCGTTGTGTATTACGCGAACCCCAAAAATGCCGATGAACTTGAGGCACTTCGTAACCAAGGAGAGCGAAATGTCCTAGCAGGAATCAAGTCGTTCCAACCCAAGCGTCAATACCTGTATTCGAAAGAATGGGTGTCGAATCCCCACGGCAGCCCAGTCCGTCAATATTGGATTGATCGACTAACAGAAGTAGGTTACTTCAATGCACCAGGCGTTGTAGAGGCATAACAATCGCAAATTGAGCGTTTGAGGAGGTGCCCTAAAATGGCACAGCAAGAGTCCACTCATAATTTGTCAGATGAAGCAACTGTTACGGAAGTGTCCCGACCCACCCAGGCGGAACGCTTTTTCTTCGACAACAACGGTTATCTCATTGTGGAAGACTTTCTGAAGGAAGACCACATTAACGCGCTGACAGAAGCGTTGTTACGTGTCGTCGCTCGGCGGCGTGAACAACAGGAAAATGGAATCCCTCATACGGGCATTACAAGTATTAGCGGCGAGCGCAGTGCGCGCGTCGTGTACATCTTGGATGATGATCCGCTTTTTCTTGAGATGATGGATTGGCCCCCAATTATGCCTTACGTGACCGGCCTGCTCAATGAACGTCCCCACCATCACTCCTCCGATGCGTTTGCAGAATATGGCAGCGATCAAGGCGGACGAGGGATGGGTTGGCACATTGATGGCCATGACAACGGTTACCGCGACCTCGGCACACCTATTCCTCTCCTTCAACTCAAGATCGGCTACTATCTGAACGACATGACGACCCCCGGACAGGGCAATGTCTCCGTCGTTCCCGGGAGTCACAAGGCGTCATACAGCCCCGACGCGGAGGATATGAAGCGACCGGATCTGTTCCCCGGCGCCGTCCAAATCTGTACTCCGCCCGGTGCGGCTATCCTATTTCACAACGCACTGTGGCACTCGGCGGGACCATTTTCCAATCCCGATGGCTGTCGATTACTTCTGTACTACGCCTATGAACAACCGTGGATGGTCGGTTCCCACCAGCATTGGGGATATCCTAAGGATTTCTACAACAATCGACTTGCTCCAGAGCAACGTAAACTGTTTCACGGTTTTCTGTTTGACCCGCCGGAAGAACGTTGGGGTTAATACAGGATTCGCATTGGGTAGAACCGATAATACCATCTCTTTCTCCGTAGGCGGGGATCAAGGGAGTGAATAACGACCGCGATAGGGATCTCCTTGCCCCGCAGACTTTACGCGACGACAAGGCTACGTGCTCCGCTCCACCCAAGATTCTTTACTTGACTCACGTAATCAATGCACTTGAATACCAGAGAATAGGTTTAATTTATTGATTGAAGGTGTCGGTTATGGCAAAAAACATTATTGATTTGACGCATCCTATGGATGAATCAACACCCCCATTCCCCGGCAATCCACCGGTTGAAGTAGGCATACTCGCGACAATCCCCGAGTACCATCCCGCCGGCAAGCCGGGATACGTGAACTCCTCCACGTTCAAGACCTGTATCCACACGGGGACGCACATGGACGCTCCCTTTCATTTCTATCGGGACCATCCGACAATCGATCGGATTCCCCTAGACCGGTGCATGGGACGTGCGCTGCTTATTGATTTGTCTGACATAGCGCCCAATGCGGAAATCACGCCGGAAGATCTCAAGCCCTACCAAGAACAGATTCGCACAATTCCAAAGGTGGTTCTCAATATCGGCTGGGCAATCCACTGGGGAAAGGACATGTTCTTCACCGATTTCCCCGTCATCACGGTGGAAGCCGCTCAATTCCTAGTGGACTGCGGCACAGAGCTCATCGGTGTTGACATCCCGTCCGTTGACAAATCGCCCAACGAATCGCATTTCATCATACTCGGCAATGATACCCTAATCATCGAAAATCTGACGAACCTCGATCTCATTGAAGAGGATGTGTTTCACCTCGTTGCACTGCCGTTGAAAATCACGGGCAGAGACGGGTCGCCGGTACGAGTTGCGGCAGTCGTGGAATAGGTAGGAACTCGGTGAGATAAGACTGTGCGAGGTGGATACCTTTGGAATTCACACGGAAGCCCGGACCAGCAAAACTAGACCTGTTTTTAGTGAACTGACTGGCTAACTACTACAGTTAAGGAGGGCATTTCTATGTTCAAGGCTTTACAACCCGATGCTATCGGCATCCGGAGCAGTATGGGGGAATGCCTGCAGTTGGCAAAGAACGCCGGTTTCGAAGGTTTGAATCTACCAATTAACGAAGCCGACAAACTCGCCCAAGCAAATTCTGTGGATTACGTAAAAGATCTTTGGGGAGCGTCCGGCTTGAAGATGGCGGGATGGGGACTTCCAGTGAATTGGCGTGACAACAACGCGGAATTCGATGAAGACCTTCGAAACCTGCCGCGACTGGCGCAACTTGCCGCAGACCTTGGGTGCTTTCGCTCGACAACCTGGATCCTTCCCTCTGGCGAAATACCGTTTAAGGAAAACTGGGATCTTCACGTCAAATGCCTACGGTCCGCGGCAGAAATTTTGAAGGAGTATGGACATCGGTTCGGCTTGGAGTTCGTGGCACCTGCAACGAGGCGAAAGGATGGGGAGTTCCTTTTCCTTCACACGATGGACGCGGTACTTGGGCTTGCCGCAGCGATCGGCACCGGCAACGTTGGGCTGCTGTTCGACGTGTGGCACTGGTACACGAGCCACGCCACGTTCGACGATGTCAGGAAACTCGATAAAGATGACGTTGTCTACGTCCACATAAACGACGCTCCTTCCGGTATCGACCGCGATGATCAGCAGGACCTTGTCCGATGCCTCCCCGGCGAAACCGGAGTGATTCCAGTCGCAGAGCTACTCCAAATCTTGAGGGACATCGGTTACGACGGGCCTGTAGTGCCGGAACCGTTGAGCGAGAAGGTTTATGCAATGGAATCTCAGGATGCCGCCAACGCCACCGCGCGGGCATTGGATAAGGTGTGGAAACTGACTGGACTTTAATAACTGAGCGAAATCTGGCTACCATGAACTACGAACAATGGAACCAAGCCATCATCTCGTACTTCTTTGAAGAGTGCAATCCGGGTGAGATTGTCTTTCTGCAAACAGATGATGAAACATTGTCCGAGATTGCTGAACTGTCCAATTTTAGCACAGAGAATCCTGCAGATAGTTTAAAACAAGCTGTCAGAGATAAATTCATTTGTGACCGAAACCAAGTCGATCTTTGGAATAGCGTTCCGAAAAACTTCTGGGGAAATTCTCTGAACCAAGAGGCGCCACAAGTTGCCTTCCTCGCCTTAACTGTCCTTGCCGCATCGCGCATGGACAATGCAGATAGTGTTTCACACACAAACTACTATGCACGGTTAAATGAACTCCTATTTGGCCCGCTTGTGCGAGGACGCACGAAGGGACTGGAAGGCCCGGTTTTTAAGAAGTATTGGATAGAGCTTAAACGATGGGCAGAAACTCGACATGATGTCAATTTCTATCTGACCGAAGGTTCATCAAATCGTAAGTATGTTTGGTACCCGATTTCTCAATGTCTGATAAGCGAGCATGATCGACAGAGGATTTACCGTTTCTTTTCTAGGCATAACCTTACGCCGTTCTCAGAACCGCGTGATAATGAATTATATACTCAACTACACTATTGGACATCATCATCTCAGGGATCTTCAAAGATAGGTCGTTACCTCACCAACCAATATTACAAGGAATCCATTCTCAGTCAAGTTAAATCAATTCTGAAACACTGGGATGGTCAAGTCCCGCCGGATGAAACACCCATTGGTACAAAACACAGAAAAGCACCGATCAACGTTCAACTTTATTTCGGACACATTTCAAACAACGTAGAAATTCGCTTCTGGTTCCCAAGACGAGGCAGAGACAATACAGACTGCGAAACCAACCCTTTAGGCATTGATTGTCTACAAACATCTAACTCGGAAAAGTGGTTTCGACCTGTCGTTGATAATAAAAGCGCATTTTGGAACTGGCAGAATTGTCTAGAATTGAAAACCAATGAAATTAAATCAATAATTTACACCCTGGCCCTTCCGATATCTGGGTTTTCCGGGAGGATTCAGAACGTGACGATGGTTGGCTCTCTCAACGGAACATGCAACTGTACGAGGAACACTTGATAGTGTTTCGTGAGAAACTCGCTGAATATGTTCTCCACTGTCTAAAACAGACTCAAGCAATGGGTGATGATAGACCGAATCGCATATATGATGATTGGCTCTATCTGCGAGCCAAACCTATCAAGCTTAAAGTCTTTTCTACGCGAGAACTTTGGCGGCTCTCCGTAGTTTCAAGCGAACAGATCCGCCTTATTGGCGGATTGTCGGTGCGAGACCAACACGATAATAGCGCATATCTCAATCTTTGCCTTCCTGATATTTTCGTTCCTGAGCTCGGACTTTCAAGTGATGTGCCTTTGAATATTGACGCGCACGCCTACCCCGTTGGTGAAAATAGGCTTGTAAGGTTCGAAAACACGTTAGGCACTGGAGTTTATCAACTTTCCTATGGGACACAATCAAGGACGCTATGGGTCATAGACCCGCAACGCGACATGGAATACGATAGCGAAACTCTAGTGGCAAACTTATCCCATGACCGGATGGCGATTCCGAAGTATTCTATAGAAAGGATTGCAGAAATCTCAGAGAAATTCGGGGTGTGGATTGCAGGCGCGAGGTTCTTTGGGATAGACATTCCTGAAGTCACATGGGACGACGTTCTGACCGAGCCACAGATTGAAGAAGATGGTGACTCATTGCCTAAAGCTTCTGCCGAACTTATCTCAGCGGTCGTAAGGGCGGCGATAGAACACAGGCAAAACATAGCTTTGATGCCGGAGTGGTTGGGCCAGGCGATCAAACACCTAGATCAGAACATGGCGTTGCGAGTTCTCGTTAAGAAAAAGTTGCGGCACTACCATGAAACCGCCTTGTCTTACGCGGATCTCTGCAAAGAGGTAGGCAGGTAATTGTGGAAGCGAAACCGTACCCAGAAGAGAAACGGAGACATTTGATAGACCGGGGCAATGACAACTTTATTGCGTTCTTGGAACAAGTAGAGGCAACAAAAGAAGGACAGCGGGCCCTAAAAAGTCTACTTCCAACCAGGGTGAAAGGATTCCGACCTGGGCATGCACCATTAAAACGAACAGTCCCAATATTGATTATTGAGTTGAAAAGGGAAAGTGAGCTTTCCAACTCCTCCTCCCTGATTTGGGCCTCCTTCAAAAATGCATGGACCGCATGGGTTAAGTCGCACGATGAACTGAATCCAATCTTGCTTGAATTAGACAATTCGGCGGATTTCGACGGGCAAGGTGAGTGTACAGCACTTCCGAACAGCGAACTTGACATCCAGTGTTTCAAACACTTACTGGATGCAAGTGAAAACCATCTGGTTGATAAGGAGACGATTGAACGGTTTTACGATTACGGCTATTTCCTTCCTTCAGAAGAGATCGGAGCTCTTATTGGACAAGCACTCCCTCGGACGGAGATTGAGCAACAGCGACGAATAGCGGCACTTCCTGACCTCGTTAGCAAGATATCCGAAGATATTAACTCGCTCAATTCGAGGCTTTCTGAAATTGAATCCACCGATAAAACGGCACAGAAGCTTAATTTGCGAATTGCGGAATTGACTGATTCTTTCGAATCTCAACTTTCCGATACCAAATCAACTCTCACTGGAAGGATTGATAAGCTGAAGCAAGCAACCAATACCCGGCTTTCAGAGGTAGGAGATTCGGTAAAGCCTATTAAAACCCAAGTAACGGATGTCAAATTCCTCAAGAATATTGAGCAGGAAATTGCACAGCTTGACCAGCACATCCAAGAAAGCGTCCAATCACATGGTGACCGGCTTGACGGGTTGGATAGAAAAATCACTGAGATCAGAACAGAACGAGAGGAACAACATCAAAGGACTAATGCTCCACGAATTGCCAATCAAGCTGTGCGCATTGGAGAACGTTTTAACTCTCGGTTTAGCGAGGACAATGAACATTACTCAGATGAGAATGATTACCTTTGGAATTTTACAGGCTGTTTAAGAAAGTTTGGTGTAACCAACTCTGACGAGACGGGGGATGAAATGGCGGCGGCCATCCACGTTGCCTTAAAGACCTTTCCTGCACTAGCACTCAACGACACGCGAATATTCAAGGTCTGGCAACTAATGTGTGGCAATCACTTGCACGTTACGGAAATCGGTGTAGAAATGGGGTGGCTCGGTCTTCAAGATTGGTTCCCTGAACTTTTTTCTCAAGAGTGTTTTGGGGAACAATTAAGGCGGATGGACCTCGACATCTCAATTAGGAGAATGCTTGAAATTGGAGATATGCCATGGGCAATTCATATGGGTAATTGTGACCGGTCATTTCCGGAGAGTTATCTTCCACGATTTCTCGACTGGATTAACGAGTTTTCCGTCGGTGAGATCCGAATTTTTCTCACACGTTGCTCTGGGGTGAATCGTTGTGAGGCGACTCAAGATGTTTATGAGCGAGTGGCATGTCTTCTCGCACCCGAGAAGCCGGAGCCGATTGAAGCAAGGAACTTGCAGCCTCGCGAGATCGTTACGCGACATGAGTGGAAATCATGGTGCCAACCGAATCATGTTGTCCATCAAGTTGAATTTCTCAATCAGCTTCAAGAAACGATTGAAAACACAGGCGCTCAAATTCCAATCATTATTCTTCGCGAGATTCAACGTTATCTCGGAATTTCACACGGTCTATTGGCACCGTCGCGCGCTCTCGATTGGGCGCTGACTTTACGTCTTTTGCCGTGGATTGCGTACCACCGCGAGTTAATTGATGCCATGCGGAATTTGATGGATCAGGAAAATTGTGAATTACCGCATTTCCAAAAGGAATTACTACAAGCGAAGGAGGAAAATGAATAAATCAAATGGAAATAAATGTCTTCGATCGACTCCTCTACTACCTATCGCACGTGGGTGAGTTAAGTTGGGAAAAATTCAAAGATGCAATCCGTAATCTTAGTGATGGGCAACCCCGGTTCAAAAACGATTCCACATACTTGTCAGCAATGGCACGACTAGCTCATCTCGATTATGACCCAGCGACGCTCAATAGAGTTTTTGTTGCGCCTTCCACTCTCGTTGAAACAGCGGTAAAAGGGCGATTCGTTGTCGTGGGAAGTCGAACGCCCGATTCTCTTAAGGAAATTACAAAATGCGTTTTCGAAACGGGCGGAAAATCTCGTCGAAATCCAGAAGAATCTGCCCCAACAACAATTGTGTTAAATGAATTGACCGAGGCTTCCTTTACAGAAATCGAAAGTTTGGGTGTTCATGTTAGTCGCGCGTTTTCAGCGAAACTTTCAAGCTTACTGCCGTCTCCAAGTCGCGCCAGCTTCCTGATACATGAAGGTCCGCTTCCAGACCCAGTCAACAGGTTTAATCTCAGAACATTGGAATTCGAACCCGATAACCCTCCACGGCATAACGACGGGCTTTACGAAATCCCTCAATTTGGACGCGACATCTACGTTCTGAAATTTGGTTCCGACCAGCGGAAAGTCCCTCGCGACTGGGGTGAGTGGCTATTTCTTAATAGCCGTGTAGGGCAGAACGGATTGATTTCCTATGAACAGAAATCTCAAACTTGGTTCGTAAATGGCAATTTACATGTACCACTAACATTGGATCGGTGTGCGACGCTCTGTTCTGGATTTCCCCCACATAAGAGAAAAAATTGGTTTTACTATACCGACGTTCCAGTAGGCATAGCATATCGCCTGACTAAAGCACTTTATCAGAAATGGGAGGAGGTTTGATGTCAGATCCTTTTGAAACTTTCGATTTACTTTGCGATTCCTACATCCGCTACATTCAGACTATTTTGGGTTTCAACAGCGATGAATTGGAAAAAGAACGCGACAAATTACTGAGGAAAAAAGGGTTGCTTTTTCAATCCCCACGTTTTGAACCTATCTTCCCTTATCCTTCTTCGGGAAATACTCTCTCGCAGTTATGCAATCGTCTAAAACTATCTTCCGAACTTGGCGACTTTCTCGCGCTCGGCGGTAATGATGGGCTTGCACCGAAAGATCGTCCACTCTATGAGCACCAAGCCGCCGCGATTCAATCATCGGTGATTGCGGGAAGGGATGTAATTGTCACAACTGGCACGGGTTCTGGCAAGACAGAATGTTTTTTGCTGCCGATTTTCAGTAATCTCATCAAAGAATCAACAAACTGGAACCGCTATGGTCAACGGAATCTAAATCATCCATGGTGGCTAAGCCTTGAACGGAGAACAGGTAAGTACGTCCCACAGCGTCAAGGAGAAAACCGGCCTGCAGCCCTTCGTGCGTTGATTTTGTATCCGCTCAACGCGCTTGTTGAAGATCAACTCATGCGTCTGCGCCGTGCTTGTGACAGTCCTGAAGCGCGCAGTTGGCTCAATCAACATCGCGGCGGGAATCGGTTCTACTTTGCACGTTATACCAGCTTAACACCGGTTTCAGGGAAAAAAACCAATAGAAACCTTACAAGGCTCCGAAGCCAACTAGATCAGGCACACAAGCAGGCCAAAAAAGTACAAGATACTGAGGAGAAGCGTTATTTCTTCCCATCCACCGAGGTTGACACGGCAGAGATGTGGTCCCGATGGGACATGCAGCAACATCCGCCGGACATCCTGATCACGAACTATTCAATGCTGAACATCATGCTGATCCGTGACCTAGAAGAGCCGATGTTTGAAAAAACCAAAAACTGGCTTGAACAAGAGGACAGTTTATTCCACCTTGTTGTTGATGAACTGCACTCATACCGTGGTACCGCAGGATCTGAGGTTGCCTATCTTCTTCGCACCTTATTTGACCGCCTCGGCCTCGATCCCGATTCACCGAAGCTGCGAATCATCGCGTCAAGTGCCTCGCTTGAAGGCGATGAAGGGCAAGGAGAAGAAGCACGAAAGTATCTTCGTCAATTCCTTGCCCGGAGGAAAGACTTTAGAATCATCGGTTCGCCACCCCATCCTGATCGAAGTGTCGAACTACAGGAATGCCTTAAACACGCCGCACAATTCGAAGCGTTTGAGCGAGACAAAGATTCTAGTCAGTTAGATAAGATTGTGAGCGAACTTGATATAAAATCTGCCGTAGCGCAACTTTGCCATCATAATGGCAAGTTGCATGCATCAACACTGGAAGAAATGGTAGAAAATGCAAACGGAGTTACCTCGACACCGGTAACTGGACCCACCGTCCGCGGTCTCATTCGCTATCTAATCGAACAAAAAGATATGACGACAAGTGGATCCCTGTTACCACTCCGCGTACACTACTTCTTTAAGAATGTTGAGGGGTTGTGGGCATGTAGCAACCCGAATTGTCAAGGTGAAGAAAGCCAGGGGCCAATTGGAAAGATGTTTGCAAATCGGCGTGTATTGTGTGATGAATGCGGTTCACGAGTGCTAGAGTTGCTAATCTGTCAAACCTGCGGAGATTTATTCCTCGGCGGCTACAAACAGTCAATTTCGGAGATTTCACCTGGCTGGTACCTAAGTGGTGATTCTCAAGAATTGGAGGGATTGCCTGAAAAAGGGATTAGAAATCGAAACTACGAAACGTATGCCCTCTTTTGGCGCAGTAAAGGACAGATTCCCGACCGAGATGATTGGACACAACACAAGATTAAGAGGGGCTGGGCACGCGCACGATTCTCTCCCTCCGACGGAACACTCATTCCTGATTCGCTTTGTGCGAATGGCTATTATTACAAAATTGACCACCCTGATGAGAGATGCTCGGAAATTCCCAAGCATTGTCCTAATTGTGATGATGCATGGGACTACCGCAAGCAAAGGATTCTTGTTGACGGTAAAGAGCAAGTGTATTCGCCAATTCGTCATATGGGAACAGGTTTAGAAAAAGCAATCCAGGTTCTCACCCAAACCCTGCAGACTACTGTAGAATCACAATCCAAACGCAAGACCATTATTTTCTCCGATAGCCGACAGGATGCAGCAAAGCATGCTGTTGGAATTCAGTGGTCACATTATCAGGATATGATTCGGCTAATTGCGGTCAAGGCTATGAAAAAATATAGCGACGATGAAGATTTGAAAACCATTCGGGACTTTCAAAGAGAAAAAGTCGATTTTCGCATTGTTCGAACGGCAATTCGTAACTTGCGCGATAAATTTCCAGATCAGCGACAGTTTCTTGATTCTCTTGAGGATGCTTTCGGTGACGAAGAAGCCCTGACATCAGATCAAGAAAGCCAACTTGCAGCACTAGAAAGCAATTATCCCTTCACGGCACTTCAGAAAGCGTGTTTTGACGAGTTCATCAATTTGGGCATGAATCCCGGGGGTTACGGAAAAAATATCGAAAATACTGACGAAGGACAAAACTGGGAGACTCTCTGTGATTGGGAAAGCAATCCGGTAGCGCTGCGCCCAACAAGATTGCTTGAAGGTCACCATGGACGCCTCATTAGCAGAATAGAGTCTGAATTTAAGAGAGTGATTACCGAACGGATTCTGTTTGCACGAAAGGACATGGGGCTGGAAGGACTTGGTCTTGGTTGGTGCGAGCCCAGTATTAAAACTGGCATATGGCCTATCGAAAAAATTAATCCCGTTGAGATGATGGCAGCAGTCACGCGAATTCTCGGCGAGCGAAGATACACCGAGATATACCGTCCGTATGCTGAACAACTGAGTATGCCAAAGTTTCTCGTAGCATATCTCGCACACTCGGCCAATCGAATTGGATGTTCTCTAGACGAGTTAACGGGGGCAATTCGCCAGCAAGTTGAAGCATCCATTAGTTTCAAGGGTTTCCTTTTATGTGTTGAGAATCTAGACTTTCGATGTCCTCACGAGGGAGCAATCTTCCGATGTAGCACTTGTAGACGCAAGCATTTATATAAAGCAGGAGGAATTTGTACAAATACGAAGTGCCTTAGTGAATTGGAAGCAATTAATCGAACCGAGGACACGATGGAAAAGTATGGCGGATACTACACGTACCAGGCGGATCCCGACAGGCTAGGGATCGAACCTCATCGTTTCCACTGTGAAGAATTGTCTGCACAAACCGATTCAGAGGAACGTCCAAATCGTCAGAGATGGTTCCAAGACGTAATCCTAGAAGGTGAAAACCAGCGCACAGATGGGATTGACCTGCTTAGCGTGACGACGACGATGGAAGCAGGAGTTGACATCGGAGGCCTGTCAATGGTGTTAATGGGAAATGTTCCTCCCCAACGTTTCAACTATCAACAGCGCGTTGGACGGGCGGGACGTCGCGGCGATTCAATTGCGTATGCTTTGACGCTGTGTCGCTTGCGCACCCATGATGACCATTATTTTACTAACACTGATGAAATAACAAATGCGTCGACTCCCTTGCCGTACTTGGATCTACGCAGTTTAGATATTTTCAAGCGGGTTTTGTCGAAGGAGATTCTGTACAATGCTTTCCGGCAATCATCAGGCTGGGAAGGCGATGATGAAACGAACGTCCATGGTCAATTTGGGGAAATCTCCAATTGGGAAGAAAATCGCGACAAGCTCGTGAAGTGGATAGAAAACAACACAGAAAAGATTGAAGATATTGTACAATTGCTTGCCACAGAAACTGAACTAGATGTCAAAAACGAAGAACTAATTAATTGGGTATTGAACGGGTTCGTGAGTGAGATCGATGGACGAGTTAAAGTGCACCCTTTTGAAGATGACGATTTGAGCCAATCTCTCGCGGAATCCGGTTTGTTGCCGATGTTTGGGTTCCCAACAGGTGTTCGTCTGTTGTATCACGATTGGCCACGACGATCTAATTGGCCCCCGAAATCGGGAGTCGTCGATCGTGACATTGAGATAGCCATTAGCCAATTCGCTCCGGGGTCGGAGACTGTCAAAGACAAAAAAATTCACACGTCAATCGGCATTGTATCTTATAAACCCGAAGGTGATCGCATGGTACCTGATTGTGGCATTGCAGATGAAAAAACGATCGGATTCTGTGCAGATTGCAAAGCGATTTTTACCTCAAATAACGTTCACGAAAAAAAATGTCGAATCTGTGGTTCTGAAGCATATAAACCAATTCAAGCACTCGAACCGAAAGGCTTTCTGACGAATTTTAAACCGGATGATGCCCACGAGTTTTTCAGTTGGACTCCGCGATCCACTTATTCCCGCCTTCCTTCTGATACGTCCAAAATTTTGCAGAAAGAACGTAATTTCTCGTGGGGGACAGAAAGCAAACTGAAGCTAGTTTCGGTCAACACAAACAGCGACCGACTGTTTACACTCCAGAAACAGCGCGGAAGTAAAGCACTCATATCAGCAGAAGTCTGTCATGGTTTGGCTGCCAAGAATGACACATACGCATTCAACGAGGAAACTGACTTGATTGGAGATCCGTATCACGTGGCACTTTTTGCCCCCAAAACGACCGATGTACTGTTAATTGAGGTTGACCAGATTCCGGTGGGTATTTTACCCAATCAAAGTAACGAATATTGGCGAGCTGCGCTCTATTCTTTCGGTTTCCTGTTCCGCCAGTTTGCAGCGAGTCGGCTCGACATCTCCCCAGACGAGTTACGGGTCGAGATTCGACCTGTTGAAGCTGGCCCGCATCACAAACAGCAGATATTTCTTGCGGATTCATTAGCAAATGGTGCTGGTTACTGTCGTCATTTGGGCGAAGGTGATAGTCAAGGACGCCCCTTCCGGTTAATTCAACTTTTAAATGACATGACTAATCCTGCACTACCTTTCGCAAAGGGTTTGATTGCCCATGGGACCGATTGTGATTCGTCATGTTACAGCAAGGGCTGTATGCGAGACTATTCCAACATGCCCTACCATCCGTTTCTGGATTGGCGGCTAGGACTGGATGTGGCGCGACTCTGTCTTGAAAAAGGCTACCAGATGAATCTTCAAGGAAACTACTGGACATCGTTGGTCGATCGGGTTGAAAAAAACCTCGTGGAACTCTTTCCAAATCTTGAGCGCGATGATCGCAACGGTGCGCCCGTCTTCAAGGCTCGAGCAAAGAATACATCATTCATGTTACACCACCCGCTAGCCGATTTTAATGGTCTCGAATTCATAAATTTGTTTGATGTTATCCGCAGGGTGGGCCAGGTTATGAATCAAGTACACTCGGCTTTAAACAAATAATCTAGCTGGTTTTCTCAATTGTGTTTCGGCACAAATTCTAGGCACGCCAAGTCAATCGTTGCGAATCGTCAAGAATTGATCCAAATCCTGAATCCGCGACAATCGAAAATCAGCGGCTGACGACTCTTGACACGCATCGTACTGATCGCCGACCAGCCACGCCGTCCACATGCCTACGCTTTTTGCGCCCACCATATCATCCAAATAGGTATCGCCAACATAGATTGCTGCATTTGCCGAGATGCTTAACTCAGACAGTGCCGCCCGAAAAATGCCGCCATCAGGTTTTTTGATACCGATGACCGTAGAATCAACGATGACTTCCAGCAATGGCGAGAGAGCATAGTCGTCACACCAGCCTTTTGTATTCCCGAAGTTATTGCTGATTACGCCAAGCCGGTAATCCGATTGAAGCGTTGCGAGCCATTGACGATTCCGATGTAACGACATCTCCGCATCGTGGCAAAAATTGTGAAGAAATAAATCCCTTATATTTGGATCTAGCTCTAGCCCTTCGTAAATCCCCGTGAAAATGGCATCTGCGGTTTGCCTGAGGCTGTACTTCCTGCCATTTTCACTCGCGATGAAGTTTTCCACAGAATTACGGTCCGCCCAATCAAATTCCTCACGCGTCACATGCGGGAACCTTGCCTTAATGAACCGGTAGGCGCGTTCACGCCAGTGGATCCCATTTCCGTCGAGCGTTCCACCGAAGTCAAATAGGATGGCTTGGATTTTTGTCATGACGTGCTCGGGAGATCAAAATGAGAGGCAATCAGCTCAACCACGTCCGCTGCTTGTATTTCGGTCATGCACAAATGTGGAGCATCTACCCGCAGGCACTTGCGTTTGTAGCAGGGACGGCACGACACGGCTTTCTCAATCACGTGATGGCCTTTGCCGTAGGGACGGTGTCGATCAGGGTCGGTTGGGCCAAACAAAGCAATTGTCGGCGTGCCAACAGCCGCAGCGATGTGCATGGGACCACTGTCACACGTCAGGTAGAGGTTGCACCGTTCAATAAGTGCTCCGAGTTGCAAGACAGTTGTTTTTCCAATAAGGTTTATTACCTTTGCCTTGACCATTTTCTGCAACGCATTCCCCAATCCGATTTCTGAGCTTGAACCTGTCAGAACGACAGCCGTCTCAAATCGATCTTGTATTCCCGCAATCACGTCCGCGAATCTGTCCAGCGCCCAAGACTTCGTCCTCCATGTTGTACCAAGGTTAATACCAATAATGCGGTCTTCAGGGAGGACGTTGCAGGCACTCAGCAGTTGATGAACAACACGGCGATCGGCGTCCGTGTGCCAGAACTCCAAATCGGAGGCAGGTTCATCAATCTTGATAAGTCGCAGCACCCGAAGATAACGATCCACTTCGTGAAGATTCGCGTCTTCCGAGCATGATTGCGACAACAGAATCCCACGCCCGCTAACGTTAGAACCGATTCGTAACGGCACACGCGCGAGAAAAGGAATCAGCGCATTGCGCAAAGAGGTCGGATGCAAGACAACGGCAAGGTCAAACCGCCCCCGCCGAATCTGCTTCACGATCTGCCAGAGCGATTTTGCTCGACCGCCGCCTTGTCCTTTTGTGTCGATAATTACTTCATCAAGGTATGGACACGTTGCCATGAGGTCTGCAACAAGTGGGCGGGCCATTAGTGCAAGATAGGATTCTGGATAAGCGCACTTCAACGCTCTCAGAGCAGGGGTGAGCAGAATCATGTCTCCAACCCAGCCACCTGTCTGTGTGACAAGAATTCTATGCGTAGGATTTACAATCATTGAATCTAACAAAGTGTGACTTGCTGATTGCAGACAGGAAACACGACTGTCTTGTGGAGGAGATTGCCCCGTGCAGATCTTGAACAGCTTAATGGCAGTGACGTAGGCTGTCAAGATAAATCAGGGATATGAATATGTAAAGATCACGGAGGAACGATGAACCAGACAACTAGACTGCGTATCCGACAACTGTCACTATCCTTCACGACTAATACCATTTCGCTTCAATAATAGTGCGTGTGATGCTTTAATCCTACTCTCCGCAGTTATCCATCGGGAATATAACATTTTTTGACTTCTGGTCCGAGTAAGTCAAGAATTTGATGATGAATGGGTTTAAGATTTACTACCACCTGCTGTGTTTGATTAGCTTGGTGTATCAATAAAAGATCGATGCCCTCAAAAACTTGAAAAATGCGTCGTAGCGTTGGGCGTTGCGTGGGCTTGCCGACTTGGTTGGGAATGGTTCGTCCCTGCCGGGTTAGTTCAGAGCGAGTCCAACGCTCTGCTAGCGCATAAACCAGGAGCGACAGTCCCATCACCATTAAAAGCGCCATAATGCGTTGCGGTTTTTCTAAGAATAGACTGGAGGCAAAAAATAACGGGTCTTTGAGAAATCGGAATCCACGCTCTACCGAAACGTTTTGACCTTTGTATGCTGAAAGTATCGTGGCATCATCAAGAGATATGGCATCTACTTCATTCGTCGCCAAGACAAACTTACCTTTACTGTTCTTGGCTTGTTCAATTGCCTGTGGCTGTTCAACAACCTGACCAACGACTTGAAAACCGATTCGTGTCGGAGATTGCTCTTTGGTTGGACGCCCCGGGTTTGGGTAATGAGGAATGTCAATCAGTTCAATTTGAGGTTCATGATAACGCCACCCGGCAGAAAGGGTAGAGACCGCTTCTCTGGCGGCAACTTGGGTATCGAATTCTTTATGGTTCAATTGTTGGAGCGATTTTTCTGCAGCTTTACGTTCTGTGGTAATCTTTTTCTCCAACGTAGCAACTTCTCGCTGATAAGCCGCTTGTGAGTACACAATTAACCACCTTTGCGCCACATCGCCGTAACTGCTTTCAATGGAGAGGTAACGATAGCCGTTTTCAGTTGCCGGTTGCATCACTTCTATTGGGAGGGTTTGATACAGTTCTTTGACAGCCTTAATTGTTTCTGGCACTCGACAAATCCATCGGACGTTTGATAAACTCCTGATGTTAGTGGCTGTATATAGCGCACTATCGGCAATAAAATAAGGTGTTTCACCCTCTTGAAGTTGTGCTAGATAGGAATTTATAGTGTTCGGAAAACTGGTTTTGTCAGCCTGATGCCCATCTAGAACTTCTAACCAAACTGGAATCTGAGACCGATAAGAACAAAGCAGTTGGACGACCACTTGTTTCAAATCGGGACGATAATCCCTTGAATAGCCATGCGTAACTTGAATGGCGTTTTCATCGTCGCTGTCTACTTCATAGGCACCATGAAGACTGAACGTTGTGCTATCAAGATGGACAAAACGATGCTCCACCCCATAAGTGGCTAATGCCTTACTAGCCACCGTGGCAAACGCCTCGGTCACCCCCTTTTCATACAAGGCGTCTAAAGCACGTCCCAGACTGTCATCATTGAAGTCGTTGGCTTGCAATTGCGGATGAATCAACAAGTTGACCGGTTTATTGGAAAAAAATTCGGGCGTCAAATACAGCGGACGACCTACAAAGCCCAAAGCATTGAGTATCATAGCCATCACCGCTTGACCCACAGAGACTTTACGATTTGTTTGACCTATGAATGTATCAATTGTTTCAACTAAGCCGATTTGATGGCAAATGCCAGCAACAATACCTAGATGATCTATACTTTGAGTGACGAAGGTAGATTGTGTCATTAAGGCTCCTCCTAAGAAGTGATTACTAGAAGGATACCATAAATTACCTCAATCTGTGCTCACAACTGCGGAGAGTAGGTTTAATTATATCATTCTCTTTCTCCGTAGGCGGGGATCAAGCGAACGAATAGTGAGTGCGATAGTGATCCCTTTGCCCCGCCGACTTTGGGCGGCGACAAGGCATCTTACTCCGCTCCGCACAAGTTTCTTTACTTGGCCGACGCAATCAATGCACTTGAATTTTAGAGAAATGGTATAAGAACATAGTATTTCGTTACCGATAGGTCAATGACAACCTCGTTTCTACGGAAATCCTATGGGCTCACAGATTTCATCTGTACCACGTTTTGACAGTTTAATTTCTCATTGCTTGTTTTTTGTGGTATAATTGGTACGTCCTTGGGACTTCTCGTTAATTCAAGATTAAAGATTGAGGTAGAAAACCCAAATGCAAGAAACTCGCAGTCAAATCTTGAAGTTGATTAAATTACAATACAGCATGACCGTGAACGAATTAGCGGGAGCTCTCAGTATCAGTTCAATGGGGGTGAGACAGCATCTGGCTATATTGGAGAAAGATGATTTAGTTGAGTTCCGCAGGGAGAAACCGAAACGGGGCCGTCCAATCCATCTCTATCAACTAACGGAGAAAGGGAATGACCTCTTTCCATCAACCTATGCGAGTTTTGCGCTCAATCTGTTGCAAGAGATGGGAAGACTTGATGGATGCGGGCTTATCAATAAGACATTACGGGGCCGAGTAAAATCTCAGATGGAGTCTTATGCGCGACGACTTGAGGGCAAGAGTTTGGCTGAGAAAGTGAAAATTCTCGCCGAGATCCGGGACGAAGAAGGATATATGGCAGAATTTACCGAAGAAGACGGAGATTACCTGCTTGTCGAGCACAACTGTCCAATTGTCAATATCGCTGAAGCATATCCGCACGTATGCGAGACGGAGTTGGCGCTGTTCCGTCGATCGCTGGGGCAGAAGATCTACCGCGAAGAGCACCTCATGGATGGAAGCCACAAGTGCAGTTACCGGATACCCAAGGAACGAAAAGTAGATAAGGAGTAAATCGAAGCAAGGACATTGGGAATGTCAAAACCCGGCGATTCACCCTTGCCTGAGAGGCGCGTCTTCTTCAAGCAGGCCGTCAGTAAAGTCATGCAGCATGTGGCAGAATATTTGGACGAGGGAATCGGCGATTATCTTCCTACCACTTCGGGATCGTCTTCCAATCAGCCCCTTGACCTACCAATCTTGCGTCCTCCGGGGGCCCTTCCCGAGGCGACGTTTCTAGAGACCTGCCAGCGTTGTGGAAATTGCGTTGAGAGCTGTCCTGCCGAAGCTATTCAAGTTTCCCAGAGTAACAACCCGGATCTTGCCGGAACGCCCTACATTGCCCCCAATTCCCAGCCGTGCGTTGTTTGCACCTCCCTCGCATGTATGCAGGTCTGTCCCAGCGGAGCCCTTCAGCAACTCTCGGTCGATCAGATTCAGATGGGCTTGGCGGAAGTAAACTACGATACGTGCCTGCGTACACAAGAGATTGAGTGTACCTATTGCGTGGATAGTTGTCCAATTGGCGAAACAGCCATTCGGCTTGATGCCCAGAACCGTGTCCAAGTGATATCCAAGGGTTGTGTCGGATGCGGTGTCTGCCAGTATGAATGTCCGACCGCCCCCAAGTCGGTTGTCGTCAAACTGTGGACGGAGGTGACATCAGTAAACGCGCACTTGGGGAAGGACACTTAACTAGCTGAAAACCGAAACCCAAAGTAACTCGGCGCTACAAACAGATATTCCAATGCCGCTTAGCACGTGAGTTTCTTGGTTTTTTCTCAATTAACTCTCTCGGTCGAATCAGATGCGATTCCCGAGTCCCCGAGCATAGGACAAATCGCATCTGATTTTTGGTTGTAAAGACGTTCTCAGCCGAGTTGTAGACCGAACATGCTATGAGAAGAGAGGAACCCGGGGTTTTGATGAGGGATCTCTATCGTCCTCGCTATCCGCTCGTTTGATCCTCTCCGATCAGGTGCGATTGCCCCACGCCGATTTGGTGTTGACATCTGATTTGCCTAATTGTTATTATTAGCTGGATTTGTCCTTGTGAATAGCCGAATTCAACGGTTTTCAAAAGCATTTCAATGTGAATGATGGCAAATCTCAACTACAACGAGCGACAATTTTAATTAAGGTGGACAATTTGAAAAAGGTTTGGCTTTTCGGGATAATCACATTTTGCCTGATGGCGCTAGAAGCAAACGGGCAAATCAAGTGGGACCCCATGAAATTTATGCCTCTCTCGGAGATTAAACCCGGCATGGTGGGGGAAGCCTACACCGTGTTCTCCGGCACAACGGTGGAGAAATTCAACTTTAAAGTTGTGAGCATTGAGCACAATTTCGCGCCACAATGGCATGTGATATGGGTGAGGGGAAGCGGAGAGAATTTTGAACGAACCGGCGGTGCCGGTGGAATGAGCGGCAGTCCTGGGTACATCAACGGACGGCTTATCGGCGCGTTGTCCCTCGCCTACTTCAACCAGCGCGAGTTTGCAAACATCGTAGGATTTACGCCCATTGAATCAATGATTGATGTCACCCATCGAGGAATGATGCCGAAGCTTAGTTATCGGGGCGGTAGGCTGTTCAACTTTGGCGCTGATATAGCACGGGAGGGAATTGACATGCTCCCGTTTCCTACTAAAGATCCTGCGAATGGTAACGGATTGACTGGGACTTCCCCCGCATTTCCCATTGTTGCCGCCAACACAGCCCGTCTTGAGGTTCCAGTAGCTTTTTCAGCGATGAGTCACCAAGCGATGGCATTTCTAGCGCCATTTCTTGCCAGATACCGGCTCCATCCGCTACAAGCAGCGGGCGGCGGTTCACCCGTTAAGGAGGCACCTATCGAACCGGGGCAGATTATCGGCACTGAATTCGCGCGTGGCGACTTTTCTATGTTCGGTTATGGAACTATGACGTATATTGAAAACAACCAAGTGATTGCCTTTGGGCATAGCGCATTCGGAGAGGGCAATGTTAATCTTCCGGTCTCTGGGGGTTACGTTCATTTCATATTACCAAGTATTTCGAGATCCTTCAAAGTAGCAGCGCCGACAAAACCGATCGGTACACTGGTTCAGGATAGACAAACTGCAATCGCAGGCACGATTGGATCTTCGCCCAGCTATATTCCAGTTCAAGCCAACATAGAAACCACCGATGGACGGGAATACCCGATGCAATTTGACGTAATGCGTCATCAGGGATTCTCTGCCATTGTCGCCATGTTCGGCGCATTAAATCTTCTGGACTCCGTTGAAATGAGCACAGGAGATCATACTATCAACATTGACTCAGTGATTACGCTTAAAGATCAGCCGAACTTAGTCTCCCGGAAGCTTGTGCATGAAAATGTCTACTCCTCTAGTTTTTCGCCCGGATTTGCGGTATTTCAAGCACTTTCTCCACTATCGAACTTAATTGGAAATACTTACACTAAGGTTGCTGTTGAGCAGGTAGTATTAAATCTGAAATTAGAAGACAAACGCAAAACCGCAGTCATTGAAGCACTTCGCATCAATAAAGATCGCTATCGTCCTAGCGATGTCATTGAAGTTACAATTACGCTACGCCCATATTTGGAAGAACCCACCCTTCAGATAGGTCATATAACGATTCCGGACGACGCGCCTGAAGGATTAACATCTCTTCTCGCCACGAGTGCTACTTCCTATGAAAGTTTTCAGCGGGCTAGAGCACCCATGAATTATCGCCCAACGGACATCAACCAACTAATCGAACTTTTACAACGTGGCGAAAGCAATAGTGATGTAATCCTAGAACTCTTCACAACGGAGCGTGGGATGACGGTGCAAGGTCAAGAGTTCTCCAACCTTCCGTTGTCAGTGATGTCGGTAATGAGCACTGCCACACAAGTTGGTGAGGGCGGAGATACGCTTGGAACTACGATACAGGTTGCAAATCTATCAACAGCGTATGTCATTTCTGGCAGTAGATTTGTAAGATTCACCATTGACTACAACGCACCGTAACTGTGAAAAAATGCGGCTCTCATCCTTTTCTCCGCTCAAACCCTACTACATGCGATACGAATCCGGTTGGTATGATTTCCCAGCCATGGATTCAAAGGAGGCCCTTTCTTGATGTCTTTTCGTTTGATTTTGGCTATTCTTGTACTCTGCCTTGTTGGTATCGGTTCGTCGTCAGCGGTAACCACATCAATCTGGGAGCAAAACAGCCAGAAAGATTTTGAAGCCGGCACTCTCAAAGACGTATCAGTTACAAGCGAAGGCGATATTCTGTTAGCACGGAAAATTGATCAGTTCGTAGAGATACAAGAAGAAATTTACGTGTGGTGCCTTGCCGAAGATTCAAAAGGGAACGTTTACGCTGGAACAGGAAATCAGGGCAAAATATTCCGAATCACCCCGGACGGTCAGTCATCGCTCTTCTACGATTCTCCCGAGGTCTCAATTCTAAGTCTGACTGTAGACACAAACGACAACGTCTATGCCGGTACGGGACCGGATGGCTTGATTTACAAGATTACCGGCGATAATGTCCCTCCGACAACAGTATTGAGTTCCGAAGAGAAGTATGTATGGGCGTTGACATTTGATGATAGCGGTAATCTCTACGCTGCTACCGGCACTGCCGGGAAAATCTACAAGATTGCACCGGCCGGCGAAGCTACGGTTCACTTTGATTCGGAAGAGACCAATATCAGAAGTCTGCTTTACTCTCGAAATACGTTGTATGCTGGCAGTGGAGGCAAAGGGATTATTTATCGAATTTCCGATGATGGTGAGGCCTCTGTTGTACATCAAACCGCTGAGAAAGAGGTCCCCGTGCTCATAACAGGCGCAGATGACAATATCTACGCCGCAGCGATTACATCGGCGCCGCCACAACCCGGTAGCCAGAATCGTCCATCGCTCCCGCCGCCATCGGGTGGTGGCCCTCCTGAAGAAAAGAAGTCCTATATATATCAGATCCAGAAAGATGGTGTTGTGTCGAGAATCTGGACTGCTCCCGCGCCGCTCATATTATCAATGGTTTTTGAAGGTGAGGATCAGTTGCTGATTGGAACAGGTGATGAAGGAAAAATATTTAGGGTTGATATTGACGGAGACTTTATTTCGCTGGGAAAATGCGAGGCTAGTCAGATTCTAGCGATGCACCGTGTAGCGGGTACCGACAAACTGCTATTGGCGACTGGGAACTCCGCTAAGATCTACGAATTGACAACAGAATATAAAGTAGAGGGCAGCATTGAGTCCAAACCGTATAACACCCGTGCTATATCTCGTTGGGGCAAATTGCGCTGGGAGGCAATGCTGAAAGAGGGAACATCAATCGCTTTTGCAACACGCTCCGGCAACACCAAGAAACCCGACAACACATGGAGTGAGTGGTCGGAGGAATTAACCGACCCGGAAGGCAATCAGATTGCAAGTCCTTCAGCGCAACACATTCAATGGCGTGCGAAACTTACTGCGAGTGATTCGTCGCTAACTCCCATGCTAAATAAAGTTGTACTCGCTTCCGCTCAAGCCAACATTAAACCTCGATTCACGGAGGTTAAAATCCAGCGCGGAAGCGAATCAAAGGAGTCTGGAGGGCCGCCCAGCCCACGTCCTCGTGAAAGCGGTCCCCCAAAGAATTCGGGAAACCAGTCAAAGCAGTGGACCGTGCAATGGAAAGTGGAGGATTTGAATAAAGATACGCTGCAATTTGCCGTTTACTACAAAGGTATTGATGAAACGAACTGGAAACTCCTCAAGAAGGAACTAACTACCTCCAGCTATGGCTGGGATACCACGTCAATGCCGGATGGACGTTATGTTATCAAAATCGAGGCTACGGATAAACTCAGCAACCCGCCGGCTTGGGCGAAATCCTCGGAGGAGATCAGCAAGCCCTTTGATATAGATAACACCCAGCCAACTGTCAGAGATGTTGTAGCTACCGCGAATGTGGATGGAACATACAAAATCACCTGCACCACCGAGGACGAATCAAGCCATATTCAGAAAGCCGTGTATAAAATTGATGGCGACCAACACTGGAAGGTAATCTTCCCCGAGGACGGCATATTTGATTCTAAAGAGGAGACGTTGCTGCTCCAAACGAAATCGCTTCCGACCGGTGCACACACAATAACAATTCAAGTGACTGACGCAGCGGAAAACATTGCTGTTGGCGGTGCAAACTTTGAGAACTGATTTCCTACTGCTGAATCACAAACATATCATACGGACGTAGTCGAATTCCAAATTCCCCTACCCTTGGCTAGCACATGGGTTGTTTATAGACTCAACCCCGCCCTGAAGACCGTCGGTGTCAAATCCTCTTTTCATACACGGTAATGATTTTCGGACAATTGCGGCATACTGTAGGGAATAACGATTGTTATTCCCTGCAAGAACGCCAAATCAGGAAATCGCCGATATTTATCATCTTTTTCCCGCGAAAGCCGACTTTGGGAAAGGAAAAGGCGAGGCGAGTTTCTCGTGCAGGTCAAATTGAAGCTTAGGAGTCGCGCCCGGGGTGCTCGCCAGTAATTCGCTGGATTGCGTCATATACAATCTCAAGGAGTCGATCAAGTTCAGCGATAGTGATTTGTAAGGGAGGCATCATGACAATGATATTCACGAGTGGCCGTAACATCGCACCATTCCTTAATGCTTCTTTGCTCACTCGTATGCCGACCTTTTCTGCTGCCGGATATTCCTCTTTGGTGACTCTGTCTTTCACCAGTTCTATACCGGCTGCCAATCCACAGACACGAACATCCCCAACATGGTCGAGGTGATAGAATTCTTGGAGCCGATTCTTGAAGTGGTCAATCGTGGGTTGAATCTTGTCAATCAGATTTGTTTCCTCAAAGAGGCTGATGTTTGCTAGTGCGGCAGCACACCCCAACTGATTTCCTGTGAAGGTGTGACCGTGAAAAAAAGTCTTGAAATCCCTATAATCCCCGAGGAATGCATTGAAAATCTCATCAGTTGTTAGAGTTGCAGCTAAGGGAAGATATCCGGCTGTCAGTCCTTTGGCGGTACATAGAATATCTGGTATAACCTCCTCGTGTTCACACGCCCACATCCTCCCCGTACGTCCGAAACCCGTCATTACCTCGTCCAGGATGAGAAGTGTGTTATATTTCTGTGCGAGCGATGCTGCGCCTTTCAGGAATCCGTTCGGCGAAACAATCATACCGCCTGCCCCTTGGATAAGAGGCTCTAGAACAACCGCGGCGATCTCACCTTCGCGCGCTTGTAGGACTTTCTCCATCTCACGCAGACAATAGTCTCTTACTGCGTCGGAATCATGACCAGCTACTGACCTATAAACATAAGGCGCGGGCGTTGCCGTGGTTCCAAAGAGAAGTCCATCAAATGTCTTATGGAACAGGTCAATACCACCTACGCTCATTGCGCCTACAGTATCGCCGTGATAGGCGGCGTCGAGATGTAAATAAACCTTCCGCCGCGACTCCCTCTTGTGCTGCCAGTATTGATACACCATCTTCAAGGCGATTTCGACCGATGTGGCGCCATCGTCGGAATAAAATACCCTGTTTAGTCCATGCGGCGTAATTTCTACCAGTTTTTTCGCTAGTTGAATCGCCGGAACGTTGGCGTACCCCAGTAAAGTAGAGTGGGAAATCTTATTAAGTTGTACCGTGATGGCCTCATTGATTTCTTTACGGTTATGGCCATGGACATTTGTCCACATTGAGGCAACCCCATCGATGTACCGATTGCCGTCTGTATCAATAAGGTAAATCCCTTCCCCCTGTTCAATGATAACCGGGACTTCCTCCATCCAATCCTTCATTTGTGTGAACGGATGCCAAAGGTGCTTTCTGTCCCAGTCTGCGAGTGTTTTTTTATCCAACATACGGATTCATGCAGTTTAACGAAGTAAGCTCAAATGAAAATGCGGAATCCAGAGCGTGCCTCCAGATTCCGCATTGTAGGACAGGGAAGAGATATTTTGGTGAGCCGCTAACGCACCGGTACCGGGTCACCAGGCGTAGCGATTTGTGAATGCTATCCTTTTAACTTGGCGTAGTGCACCGGTTGTTCAATCACAAGATTAGCGGCTTTTCCTGTTTTCGGCACGATTATCTCAAGCACCTTATCGCGCAGATCGGCACGATAATCGTCCGGTTTTCCTTCGATTTTGAAGGTATTTCTGAAGCCGTTGGGAAACGAACTTGCCCGCCCTAGAACTTGAGAGAAACGTTGGTCTTCTAATTTAGCTTCGACGGTTAGCGTGTCATTTTGTAAGTCAATTTGGTATGTATAATCGGGCATCCGATCGGGGAGATCGAACTGCTTCTTATACACCGAGTCGGGCACCCAGCGTGGAAATTCGATTTCGATCTGGTAGTACTCCGATGTTTCTTGAATGTGATTTACCATTCCGTAACGACGATACCGTTCTCTCAAATCGTCTGAGTAGATAGGACCATCCGTCAGAACCGCTCCCGGCACACTTGAGCGCGGTGCGCTTGGCTGTGAAACAATGGCAGATTTAAGTACCGAAAGAAGCATTTGTGCAAGAAACGACGGCACCCAGCCGTAAAATGCGGCTCGGTATCGTGCATTCTCATCGCTTTCTGTTGAAACCAGATCGTCCTTGAAGCGATAAAGGCCTTCAATCACCGCAAACACAACACCAATGAAGATGAAAAAGTTTCCCTCAGCCGTAAAAAGACTAATACCTCGTCCTTTGACGGCAAATAGGAAAAGTAGAACCGGGTAAAGTGTCAAATTAATCAAGCAGTTGATTCCAGTTGAAACTGCAGCGCTAAATGTCCGCGGATTGTCAACCATCTCCTCTAGTTCACTCTTGAACTTCGCGGAAAATGCGCCCAACACCGGTTGAGTAAGCGTTACCAACAGACGCAGAGCGGGGCGAATTGAGGCATCTGGCAAGTCAGGCAATTGGACAAATTCCTCTGGAATTCCCTGTCTTTTCTCTGTTTTCTGTCCGTCACCACCGGCGCCACCGCTGGTGTCTCCGCCAGCATCGGGTTTAACGAACGTCTCAAAAAATTTCTCGTTTAACTCAGTATAAGAATTCCATTCTGCTGGAACCTCATCATGCATGAAAATTGCGTTGACAGGACAAGCTGGCTCGCATGCGGCACAATCAATGCATTCATCTGGGTTGATGTAGAGCTGGTTTTCGCCATCGACAGTATGAATGCAATCAACGGGGCAAACATCAACACAGGCTGTGTCTTTGACATCAACGCAGGGTTCACAAATCACGTACGCCATCTTCCGCGCCTCCTCGCTAAACGCCCCCGGTTTTCGACTGTTGATATGTGCGACAATTATACCACAGGCAGCATGTTGTCGCAAGAATTTATGGACACCGTTTGCCCACGCGATACTCTGCATCTTATTAATACTAGGGTTGTTGCAATCGACGGCCGTCATAATCCAATTGAAGCGCAAAAGGAATTATGGTATTTCTTGGATTCAGATGGTATAATCCCCAAGATTGCGACTATGTTCTCGTAGAGTCCTTCCACTGCATGAATGGCGAAATCCACGTTCTTGAAATCTTCTTTATTTTTGAAACGCGTGTCCTTCACAAGCGTTAAGAGTCATAGCAATTGGGTCCGAAAGTGCTCGGGGCAAAGGAGGACACGTACTTAATTTTGGTACAGCGCATGATTGATGACCCCTCAGCTCAGGAAGATACTGACCTAGCAAAGCTTACAAAGAACCATGATGAGGCTGCATTCCGCCGTCTTTTCGATAAGCATTATAATTGGGTTTATAGCAAAACTTACCGCATGTTAAGTAACCACCAAGACAGTGAAGAGGTAAGTCTTGATATATTCGTCAAAGTATGGCAAAAGATCGAAAAGTGGGATACCAATCAGGGGAGTTTTCAATCATGGTTAAACGTTGTTGCGAAGAATACTATTATTGATGCAATACGGAAGAAGGAAAGGATTCGTGAATCACTTCTAAGCATGGAGGACGAAGCTGACGTGCCACTTAGCGAATACGAAGACGGTAAACCAACTCCTGACAAACAGCTTGAATCCCAGGAAGTTCAGGAAATTGTGGAACAGGCACTTCAACAGGTGACAAAGCCGAATCACCGGCTTGCTTGGATTTTACGTCATATCGAAGGATGCAGCATCGCCGAAATCTCACACATTCTTCAGCGTAAAGAGGGTACGGTGAAGATTTGGATTTTTCGCTGTGCAGGTGAACTCCGTCAAATTTTGAATAGAAAAGGGATCCAGTTGATTTACTGATTGGAGGGAATAGGTTAATGAATTTTTGGAAACGATTAAAGCCAAATCATGGTCGCAATGATGAGGTTCATCAAGCAGAGATGTTAGATGTTTACACTCGTTGGCGTAAAGGTGAGAAGTTGTCACGTAAGCACAAACTTGTGCTGAAAGCGTGCCAAGAATCTGCGGAACTAGAACCTTTGAGGCAGTTAGTTGATTTCACGCACTATCGGTTCCAGGAAACCGACAGTATTGAACCTCGTCCGGGTACAAAAGAGCGAATTGCGGACGCGGTAATTAGAAGCGTTAGTCGGCTATCGCCGGAGTCCAATTTATGGGGTACGAATGACATCGGTTTAGAGCCGGTATACAGTCCTGAGCAAGTTGGAAGTGAGAGTGAGCTCGCCTACTCTCCAACTCCTGATGTAGCGCCCATTCTTTCTGGAGTAGATGATTTTCCTGGTGAAGCAGTAGTTGTTGAGCCGGAAAGCAGCGATGCAAATCATCTTCATGCACTTGTGGATGGGAGTTGCAATCTAAAGTTGAAAGTCATTCAGGGAGACCTGGCGGGGAGTGAATACGATCTTGTTGTCCTACAAATGATTATGGGACGAGAAACCGATTCAACCATCCACTTGAAAAACAACGCTAGTGCCTCATGTAAACATGCGCTGCTGAGTATTGAAAACGAGGATCTGTATATCACTGACCTTAACAGCAGAAACGGTACATTTGTTGACGGGCAACGAATCTCGAACCCAACACCGATATATCTTGCTTCCCAAATAAGGATTGGCAACCAAGTTCTTGAGGTTTCCGAACTGCGACGAGAAAATGGCGTGTGTCGTGTTACCTTCAAGGAGGTAGCTGGCTCAGATGTCGGGCAGATTCATACGGTAAGCATTGGGGAGATGACTATTGGGCGCGGCTCAATCGCGAGTCTTCGTCTCTCGGACTCGACACGAATGCTGTCGCGGCGGCATGCCGGATTTGAACTGACCGCGGGACAATTATATCTTAGTGACTTAGGAAGCACTAACGGAACCTATGTCGATGGAAGCCGGATAGAAGGACCCACAAGAATCAATGTGGGGTCTGTCATTAAGCTTGGCGGCATTACCTGCATAGTAACGGTAATCGAACATTCATAAACCGAAGAATCTCATACGCAAGTTGAGACGCCTGATTTTTCCACATTCCCGACTGATTCCACCATCTTAATAAAACGGTGAAAGCAGTCGGGTTTTTATTATACGAATCTATGCGCTTTACGTGTCTGAGGCGTCTAATTACGCGAGGTGAATCCTAACCGCAATTTAGCACTCAGTTTCTTTGAATAACGCCAATGAATCGGTCAGAAGTCGCAGAGACGCATTTCAATCGCGCAACGGACTGCTTTCAACGGGGTTGCTATGTGCAAGCCATCCGGCACTATCGGAATGGACTGGAGGTCGACACTACCCGCGCTGAGATATACGCCGACCTCTCCAAATCGTACGAGAAGGTAGGGCAGTGGGATGGTGCCTTGGAGTGTTTGGAAGTTGCATTGCAAATGCATCCCAATTATCCGGTAGCCATGCGACGGAGGGAACGCATCCTTGAAGAAAAACAGGTTTATGAAGCGTTAATCCGCGAGTGCAATCTGAATCCGGAACCTCCCGGCGATCTTCTCGTCGAATGCACAGACAACGGTTCTTGTCCGCTAATCAGACGCGAACATTTCGTTCTTGAGTGTGACGACACAATCCCGTTGAAAACGTCGTGGTTCTTATGCCAACTTATTGAGCAGACCTCCCACGAAATAGGCGAACTCCTCCAATGTTACCCTCCACGAGAAGTCTCGATCGTACTTGAAGATGTCGAGCTTCGTGATGAAGTGGAGATTCAAAACAGCACCCCTACTAATTCCACCTTCTCCTTTCCAGGTGTTTCCGACTACGGTGGTCACATCCGACTCACCGTCAGCGTTTATGAAGAATCTAATCTTGGGCTATTGCTGGCATTGATTCGCCATGAGTGGGTTCATCTGCTTGTGGATTTACTGACACACCAGCAGTGCCCCGTGTGGTTTAACGAGGGGCTTGCTCAGATTCTTGCTCGACCTCTCATGAAGTTTGAGAGAGCGCGTTTGCAGCAGGCACATCATAAGGGTCAGCTTTTACGCTTTAATGAACTCCAACGGCAATTTGGCAACATGTCGCCGGGGCGGCGAAGGTTAGCGTATCTACAATCAACCGGGTTTGTGGAGTATTTGATTCACCAGAACGGTTTTTCTCGAATTTGGGATTTCCTACGTTGCATTGGTAATGGTGTGGCGACTGAGGCTGCGTTTCAACAGACTTTTGGTGCAACAGATCAGATTATCATGGACATGTGGAAAGAGGTGATTGACCGTGGCGAAACTCGACATTGCAATCATCGTGCTCGTGACATTGGGCGGCGTCAAGTGTTTCCGTGCTGGCTTTACGCGTAGTGTTTGGGGAATTGCCGCTATCTCAGCTGGCCTTTTTACAGCAAACCAATTATGGCAGGACCTCGCGCCAATTCTGCAACGTTGGATTGAAGATGAAGGAACGGCAAAGTGGGTGAGTGTGATTACAATCACGCTGGCAGTCAGTATAATAATTGACATCGTGTTTGGACGTGTTCAAGAAGTCCTTGATAGCGGGGTTTTAGGATGGATTAACAGCCTCGTTGGTGGGGCGTTCGGTGTGGTAGTGAGTTGTGTTTTGCTTGCCATTGCATTGACGTTGGCGAATCGTTACGGCGGCGAATCTATACAAGCGATGATCGACAATTCCCGCTTTGGTCCGTCACTATTAGAAATTGGTCATCAAATCTTCGATTTTGGGAAAGAGGCTATCAAGGAACAAGCCGATAATTTACAAAGCCTCTAGTGAATTAACTAAGAGAATGAAGAAATTGGTGAACCGCCCTGCAGCTATCATGTCTCAGAGTTCTCGACCCGCACATTATATCTTTCGATTGAACACTCTAGCTAGTTTCCTGATGTTACTCGCGATACCGATTCAAGCAGATATCTCTAGCACGCTGAAAACGACACTGTTGGAAAAAGCGGCGGCTGAAAACCTCGTTTACCGGTCAGTGTCATTCAGCAATGCTTCTGGATCGAAGCCATCAGCCTCGAATCCGCGACAACAGATTGGTACAATAAATGCTAGTCTGCGACTACTTTTAATTCTACCAATCCGATTGCATCAAGAAGTAATTACATATCAAGATGGAGATGTTTGTAGTTTTCAGCCCAGTTGCTCACATTATGGTTTGGCTGCCATTCGCCGTTACGGTCTAAAGGGACTATTGATGGCGGGCGATCGGCTGTTGCGATGTCATAGTGGAAGTCACAAATACCATCCCGTGTTTGAAGGATCTGCCTATGACCCCGTACAGTGAAGACAGGTACCCTCAGCAATGCAGATGCCAAATCATGCATTCCCATAGAACGAATGTTGGCATCACTTCCGGATCTCGAGCAAGAAAATGACAAAATCGCACTGCTGCCTCGCTCCTATATTTCCCGCCATAATAGTGTTCTTTGTCTTGCTTCCAACCGCACATTCCCAAGAATTCAATAAAAGCGAATTGCTTGACTTTGCCGATTCCCTGTTTCAGGAAGAGGATTATCTCAATGCTGCACATGAATATAGGCGCTATCTCTTTCTGTTTTCCGAAGAGGAAAGTAGCGATTTTGTCCAATTTCGCCTTGCCGCATCCTACCAGAACGCGGGTAGGTTGGCGTCCGCGATTCAAGCCTACCAGCTCTTGATTGATACCTACCCGAATAGTACTCTAATGCAGCGTGCACAATCAAGTATCGCCCAATGCCAACTCTTGCAGGGAAATAAAGACTTAGCGATTCGGTCGTTACAACAGTTTTTATCAAAAAATCCCGAGAGCGATCTGGCACCGCGGGTGCAATTTATGATTGCAACCATGCACATGGACAACAGAGATTGGGAGAAAGCATCAAAGACATGGGAACAGATTGCCATCAAATATTCCGATACACCGTTCGCGGAAATGAGCGAACGACTCATGCGCATGGTGACAAGCGGCAAGTTGATGTCTCGGCGTTCTCCAACTGTCAGTGGCCTGCTTTCGGCGATAATTCCGGGGCTCGGCCAAGCATATAGTGGCCGCTTTTTGGACGGGCTCCAGTCGCTGTTTGTTGTTGGGACAATAGGAGCAGGCACAGTACACTATATAGATCAAGAAAAGTACAATGTTGCGATTCCAGTCGGTCTGCTAGGGCTATTTTTCTATGCGGGCAATGTTTATGGAGGGGTGCGAGCCGCAAAGACTTTCAATCGTCAACAAGAGGACAACTTCTTGGATGGCTTGAGAACGGAGATTCAGGAATCTCGACTTTTTGGCATGTCACAGCCTCGGTCCACGGATGTTACACTTGTGCTTTGGCGCACCCGCTTCTGATGTCGAATCACTGAGTCTGTGGTATGATGACCCTTTCTCGACACCTCAATCGTGTTTAGGCGGAAAAACGACGGAATCTCCGACCTCCCTCCAGACATCCAATCTTCGAGCCTTCCGAGTAACCCAAGAAATAAGATTTTAATACTAGAATATACTCAACATCAAGACGGCTAATTTCCCATCCGAGAAATCGGGTGCTAGTTGGCATACGGATCGGCAGCGTCTCGCAACCCGTCGCCCAAGAAGTTGAATGCGAGGACGGTAATGATGACAAATAGGCCCGGAATCATGAACCACGGAGTTTGGGAGATTACCCGGAAATGCTGAGCATTACTCAGGAGCACACCCCAACTGATGGCCGGCGCTTGCAAGCCGAGACCTAGAAAGCTCAACGTGGTTTCACCGAGGATCATTCCGGGGACGCTCAGTGTCGTTGCTGCAATGATGTGACTGTAAAACGAGGGCAGCATGTGAGAGAAAATAAGCCTCCCCGTGCTCGCGCCGCCTAACTCTGCTGCCCGTACAAAGTCCTCCTCTCGCAGAGACATGAACTTCCCCCTCACCTCGCGGGCAAGGTCCGCCCACCCGACGATGGAAAGTACGACCGTAATGGCTAGAAATCGTTGGGGTATAGACCAGTGGTCGGGAAGAGCGACACTCAATGCAAGCCATAGCGGAAGGGTTGGTATGCTCCGCAGTGTCTCGATGAGACGCTGTATCAGAAGGTCCGGAGTCCCACCGAAATAACCCGATATTCCCCCAAGAAGGATTCCCAACAGAAGTGCCAAGAAGACTCCCAAGAGGCCGATTGTTAGAGAGAGTCTCGCGCCGAAGATGGTCCTAGAGAACAGGTCACGTCCGGCGGCGTCCCCACCAAAGGGCATGAACCTTCCGTTTTTCACGCCGAACAGGTGTATGTCGCTCCCAATCATCCCACATAATTTATAGGGATCGCCACGGACGAATAATCGCAGTCTCAACGGAGTGTCCTCATCCTCCGTGTATTGTGTCGCAAGGGTTTGCGGATCGCGTCCCTTTACAACAGGAAAAACGAAAGGGGAGGAGAGTTTTGCGCTGTAGAAGATCCGTATGCGTTGTGGTGGGGCATGGGTATATTTTGAGTTGATGTTGCGTGGATCATAAGGGGAAACAAATTCGGCAAACATGGCGCAGAGATAGAGGAGGACAAGCACGCCAAGTGCGATGACCGCTACCCGATGTTTGAGGAATCTCCATCGAATCAACTGCCACTGAGAAGCGCTGGAAAACGCCGAGGATTGCGCACGGACTTGACGAACAAGATTATCTTCGATTTGAGGTCGAAAATCATCGCTATTCTGTTCTTTGTCATTCATAGGCAATCCGTTCACCCTCTCGGAGACGCACGCAGGTCCTACACACCATGCTTGATTCTCGGATCGATGGCAGCCAACAGCAGGTCAGACACCAATGTTCCAACCAAGGTAAGAACACTCAAGATAAGCACGATGCTACCTGCTAAAAACATGTCTTCCGTTTGAAGGGCACGTAATAACACTGGACCAATGGTAGGAAGTCCAATAACAATTGATGTAATCACCTCTCCGCTAATCAGCGCCGGCAAAACATAACCGATATTGCTGATGACGGGATTGATTGCCAACCGTACCGGGTATTTGAGGACGAGCCTAATCTCGGACACCCCCTTTGCCCTGGCAGTCGTGACATACAGTTTTTTCAACTCATCAAGCAGATTCGCACGAATAATTCGTATCAAGCCTGCCGTACCCGCTGTTCCAATAATTACGGCGGGTATCCATAGATGATTGAGTAGGTCAAAAAACTTTCCAAAACCCCATGGCGCCACGGCGTATTCCGCCGAAAAGATGCCTACCAGTGCCTGCCCCGTAACTTCAAAGTATCCCCATAACAGAATCAGGGCAAACATGAAGTTGGGAATGGCAAGACCGATGAACCCAACGAACGTAAGGACGTAGTCGGCAATCGAGTATTGGCGCACCGCCGAGAGAAATCCTATGGGAAACCCGATTGAATAGACAATTATGAATGCCGAGAATGAAAAAAGCAGGCTCCACGGTAGGCGATTCATGATTATCCGCGACACCGGTTGGTTGTATGCCATGGATACCCCCAGGTCGCCTTGCAGGATGTTCCCAATCCATATAAAGTATTGTTGCCATAACGGTTTACCCAATCCGTAGCGCGCTCTCAGGGCATTGATTAAATCCTCGTCAACCTGATCGCCCCGCGCTTCCATTTGTACGACCAATGTGGTTACATAGTCTCCGGGTGGCGCCTGAATAATGGCAAACGAGATTACCGAGATGAGAATTAGGGTTGGAATGAAGTACAGAAGACGGCGGATAACGTAGCTTTGCATAATCGTCAATTATAAATGGGACTTACGCAGTTGCACGCTCAACTCTCCCTAGTTCGGCGATTTCCCGGTAGGTAACAACGATCGTTATTCCCTACAAGTGCCCGCAACATGAGATTCCTGCCAAAATCACCATTTTTCGCTTGCCGCGTAAGTCCTGATAAATTAAAGAGCATTGATTGTAGATCAAAAATTATTTTTGCCTTGCCAAGATCTTTGTCGGCGAGAAAGGCGGTATTTAAGCCACAAGTGAAGAGAGAAAATCGGAGAGTTGGTCGTCTAGGCATCAAGTTGCAATTCATCTGCGAAATGGCAGGCGACAAGATGCGAGTCCTTCATGTCTGTTGTCTTTGCTTCGAGCGGCGGCGTTTCGTCGTGGCAGATTTGAGCGGCGTGTGGACAACGGTGAGCAAACACGCATCCACTTGCTTTTTCAGACGGTTTCCCTACTTCTCCACTCAGCATCGGCTCCCACGGTTTATGGGGATCCGGCACAGGCACTGCCTCCATCAAGCTAGTCGTATAGGGATGCGTCGGGTGCGAAAATAACTCCTCCGTATGCGCCTCTTCGACAATCAATCCCATATACATCACAGCTACCCGGTCGCATATATGTTGGATTACACTCAAATCGTGCGCGATAAACAGGTAACTTAACCCTAGCTCATCCCTGAGATCGCTCAAGAGGTTGAGGATTTGCGCTTGGACAGACACATCAAGTGCAGATACCGGCTCATCTGCGATAACCAGTGAAGGGCTTAGCGCCAGCGCTCGGGCAATCCCAATCCGTTGCCGTTGCCCGCCACTGAAAGCGTGGGGGTACCTCGGCATAAAACTTGGGTCCAGCCCTACCATGGTAAGCAATTCCGCCACGCGCGCCACGCGTTCGTTACGCTTAACGCCGTAGTTGAGGAGGGGGTCAGCCACGATATCCAATACTGTCTTGCGGGGGTTGAGCGAAGCGTAGGGATCTTGAAACACGACACTCATGTGACGACGGATTTCTTTGAGTCGAACCTTCTCAAGCGTCGCCATATCCACGACTTCGCCGTTATTGCTCGTGAAGAGAATCTCCCCGGCAGTGGCTTCATGCAGTCTTAGAATCGTCCAAGCCGTAGTTGTCTTGCCACACCCACTCTCTCCCACGAGCCCCATGGTCTGACCCTTGCGAACCGAAAAACATACATCATCAACCGCACGGACGTAACCGACAACTCGTCGAAGGAAGCCCTTCTCAATGGGGAAGTATTTCTTAAGATGGCGGACATTCAAGATAGCCTCGTTAGGGTTGTTGGACAATGTCGCTCTCTCCTGTATTCTGTTCTATTTCCTTCTGACGTGAGTAGAGAAAGCAACTGGCAAAATGCCCCGCTCCAACTTCCTCCAGAGTGGGCAGCTCCCGACGACATGTTTCTCCGATAATCTCCCGACAACGCGGGTGGAACGCGCACCCGGATGGCAGGCGAGACGCGTCCGGCACGTTCCCTTGGATAGTGGCAAGCCTCTTTTCCGGTCTGTCCAGCTTGGGAATTGACCGAATGAGATCGCGAGTGTATGGGTGTTTCGGACTGTCGAATATCTCGACCACCGGCCCCTTCTCGACGATGCGGCCAAGATACATCACGTAAACAAAATCCGCCATGTGTGCAATGATGCCGAGATCGTGTGTAATCAGCATGAGTGCGAGGCCTAGCTCTTGCTGCATCTTCTTGATGAGCATTAACACCTGTGCTTGAATGGTTACATCGAGCGCTGTCGTGGGTTCGTCGGCAACGAGCACCTTCGGATTGCAGGCTAAAGCCATGGCAATCATCGCCCTCTGTCTCATACCTCCACTGAGCTGAAACGGGTAAGCGTCTATCATCCGATCCGGATTTTGAATGCCCACCATGCCGAGGTACTCAATAACCTTCTCTCTGACTTTTTTCTCCTTGGGTGGCTGGTGCAACAGAATCCCTTCCGCGATCTGGTTGTTAATCGTGTGGACAGGGCTAAGAGATGCCATCGGTTCTTGGAAAATCATGGCTATTTCGCCACCCCGCAGCCTCCTCAGCTCTCGACTTCGCGGGTTAAGTTTCGTTATGTCGATAACGCCCCCGTTACCCTCGCGGTATCTTACTTCACCGGATACGATTTTTCCGTTTGAAGGAAGTATATTTAGCAGCGAGTACGACGTGACCGTCTTGCCACAGCCGCTCTCCCCGACAATCCCGACTGCCTCGCCCTTATGCACGCGGATATCCACGCCGTTCACGGCTTTGACCGTTTCGTCGTCCTGAGAGAATGTGACGTGGAGATCTTTAATGTCTATAAGCCACTCTCTGTCTGAGTTGTTATCTGCATTCATATTGATAACTACCTTTTACCGATCGACCACGTTTCCGGTTTGCCGTAGGTGTAGTCCCCGGGTAAAGGAAGTGGAACGTTATGCATCCTGTTGTGAACGATGATGTTTCGTGTCGGCGAAATGGCAGAAATTTTCAGCACCACTAGGAACCAGAGGTTCTCGGCGTGAATGGCAAGCATCTCGTTTTCCAGCGCAATTCTCGCCTCTTCTTCCGCTTCAAGCAGAAACTCTCGGTACAATTCGTAGAGACGTTTGAATTCCCCGGGAGGCTCGTTACCTTCAGTCCCATTGGAATGCACCCATTGTGTCCAACGCGGAGATGCCTGGTTCCACGAAGCTGGACTGCTTGGCACCATCGTACTCCTAACGCCCGGGCGGGTCGGTCGCACCCCGCCGCCAAAGGTGCCGCCGCCGGTAAACATGTCAAATTTATTGGCAGCCACACGCTCAGTAATGAATGCCGTTTCGCGTGGATTAATAGAGATGTCAATACCGACAGCCTTCCAATCCTGCTGAAGCATCTCCAACATGGGAACATCAGACACGCGCAAGTCGGTGCGTGCCATTAGAACGAACTGGGCCGGCGAGCCGTCCGGAAGCAATCTCGTTTCGCGATTCGCGTCCCATTTCAACCCCATCTCGTCCAGCAACTCATTCGCCAAACTGGGGTCATGCTGCGTGTAGGCGGTGTACTTCTCGGACTCGCCGTGGTATGGGGGACCATCAGCCGGTGCGGCATTGGAAACAATCATCAGCCCATCCCGGAAAACTTCGTTCATTTCGTCCCGATCCATAGCCACCGAAAGCGCTACTCGGAAGCGTCGATCCAAAAAGGCTTCGCGTACGGCGGAATTTTCATGGGTCAAATTAAAGAAGATTGTCGTGACGAATCCCGGACTGCCGAACGCAGGTGTAGTACGATAGTCCCCAACATCCTCGTTTATTCTGAAATGTGACGGATTATCGCAGCAAGCAAATTCCACATCCACATCGCCGGCGAATATCTTGAGGTATCCAGTCTCCAAATCGTTCACTAGGAAGTTCTGTACACCATCAAGGTACGGTAGCTGGTTTCCCTCTGGGTCAACTTTGAAGTAATACGGATTTCTTTCAAGCACCCAAACGAGAGAACCTCTCTCATTTGTCGCCATCCACGGAGAAATCGTCGGCGCTCCCGGATGACTAATTCCCAAAACTCCGGTGCTCCATACGTCCATTTTGGCGGTGAACAACTTTTCCCAAGACGCAAACCCCTCCTCTTTCAATGTGTTGCTCAGTTCCTCCGAAGTAGTGTAATCCGGATGGAATTGTCCCATGTAATGCTCGGGAAGGTACGGATGGAATTGAAAGCGGCCCACCTTATCAAGGAACAGCGGATTCGTTCGGTTGAACGTAATTCGAATCGTGTAATCATCAATTTTCTCTATCACACCCATCTCGCCATCCGAACTCTTCAAGCTGGAAATGCCGCTCGGATTGAGTGTCTCGTTCAGCGCAAACGCCTCGTACCAAAACATCACCGCATCGGCATCGAACGGCATCCCGTCGCTCCACTTCATGCCTTCCCGCATGAAGAAGATATACTCTCTTGCGTCGTCACTCACTTCCCACCCCTTGAATACATTGGGTTCGAGGCTCTGAACGTCCGAAGAATAGTTGACCGGATGCGTGACCATGGCGTCCCACAATTTGTTTGAGGTTGGGCCCGGCAGGTATATCTTGCGCCAGAAGCCGCCATACTCCCCAATGCCTTCTACAGGCACACAAACCAACGGCTCCACCGGCAGCCTTTCTTCAACAGGCGGAAGTTCTCCCGCCGCAACTCTCGCAAGCAGAACTGGTGCTTCGTTGAACCCGGCGATCGCGTTTCCCGTCTCAGCCTCATAGTCTGCAGGCGTGGCGTAAACGTCCACAATTGGCACTTCGCCGGCTAGGACAAGGTCTCGCAGCATTTCGAACCGATCTTGCGGACCAAGCCCGTCTCCGTACGAGACCGCTAACGGAAACAGTATTAAAATCACTCGGAAAAAGGTTAATCGCCGCTGTAACGATGCTTGATAGCGATTCCACCTTAATCTGATGATTGAGACCGTCGGAATTAATACCATTTCTCTGTATTTGAAGTGCATTGATAGCGTTGCTCAAATCTTGCCAATGCGTGGCAAGGGGATCTCTATGGGAACTCTATCGCATTCCCTATCCCTTCGCTCGATCCCCGCTGGGGCTTTAAAGGCTGGTGCGCAGTGCGCACCCTACAAATGTACTCTTCAGACAGGCTCTAAAGCTGATCGGCGATTTGTCACTCGCCAACCTGCTCCGGTGCCAAACATAACTCCGTTTTGGACGGGGAGGTCGTAATCGGCAAAAGGGAATCGTTTGTAGGCTATCGTTACGGAGTATCATCCTTGCAGTTACTACCTATTTTCTTTCCTCAATTGCCGCGTAGATGACAGGCCTGAGCGCTCTTCCGAGTTGCTGCATCGGAAGCTGTTGGCTTAGGACGACCACGGCTAGAGCGTCGCTTGGCGAGATCCAGAACTCGGTGCCAGCTCCACCGTACCACTCGTACTCACCGACAGGCGAGGGATTCGTATCAAGTTTCCTGACACGAACCGCGAAACCCAAACCAAAGCCCCGACCTTCGGGTTTGCGGTCAATCGGCAACAAGGCCGCTGGCAATTGATTGCGCGTCATCATTTCTACAGTTTCCGCTTTCAGCAGCCGCACTCCATCAAAATACCCATCGCCTGTTAGCATCAAGCAGAATCGCATGAAATCAGCCGCCGTCGAGACAAGACCTCCTCCACCAGATAGAAACTTCGGCTGAGTGACAAAACTCGTCTCGGAGATGTTGCCGGATCCGCCTTCCGCAGCATCAATAGTCTCCAAACCACCATTCGGTGCTGGTCCATACATACGGGCAAACCTGTCGATTTTCTCAGGTGGTACGTAGAAACCGGTATCCTTCATGTGCAACGGCTGGAATATCCTTTCGGCTAGGAACTTGTCGAAAGCCAGACCGGAAATGACCTCTATCAGTCGACCTAGGACATCCGCCGCAATGCTGTAGTGCCACCGCGTACCCGGCTGGTATAGCAAGGGAACAGTACCGAGTCTCTCGACCACCTCCTGTAAGTTGCACTCGCTCAAGCGCTGCAGACCCGCTTCCCGATAGAGCACTTCAATAGGAAACTTCTCACCCAGGTATCGGCTAGAGCCGGGCAGCCCGGAAGTATGACGAAACAAGTCGAAGACGGACATGTCTCGTATCGGGTCAACCAGTACGAGTTCTTCGGCGTCAGGGTCGACCGCCACCTTTAATCCACCCAACTCCGGTAGGTAATCCGAAACTGGAGCATTGAGACTTAGCGATCCCTCCTCATAGAGCATCATCGCCGCCACCGCAGCGACCGGCTTGGTCATGGAATAGATGCGGAAAATCGTGTCCGTCTGCATCGGCGCCCGCACCTCGCGATGCCTCATGCCGTATGCTTCAAAGTGGACAGCCCTGCCGCGCCGTGCCACAATCGCGACTGCCCCCGCGATTTTCTCCTCATCAATAAATTTCTGTATGGTTGGGGAGATACGTTGGAGGTTTTCCGCCGACAGTCCCACCGACCCTGGGTCCGCCGTCGAGCCGGCACTGCATGTATGCTCCTCGATCTGTGCTTTCGCCACCACTTAGTCCCCCCGGCTATAGTCAATTTCATTCATATTAGCACATATTTCCGTAGGTGATCAACCGAGTGAAAAGCGAGGGCGATAGAGATCCCTTTCCAACCGCACCTACGAGACTGGATAAATACCGGTTCGGTTAGGAAACCGAACCTACCGCAGTGTATAAATAATTATGGGTTTTACTATAATAAACCCTTGGGTAGTTTGACGGACGCGAATCAAAGCTGAACCAAAAGACATAGTATACGAAAATCACGGACGCATTGTTGATTTCAGATCGACAATCTTCGACGATATTGCGAAGATTATCTCTGCTTTGTAGGCATGAGTGGAACGCGAATGTGCGCGTTTGCGTCCGCTAAACTGCCAGGGTTTTCCTCCATTTTCCGGAGGCCCGATAGTGTGCGCTGATGGGCGACCCATGCCCGATCCAGAACGGGTTGCTGCAATGTGTCCTGTTCATCGGGGCAAAGATGCCGCATCAGAGGTTGCAAATCAACGGGCAACGCACGATACTCGTCGTGAGACAGCGGGCGGCAGACGGCGTTGTCTACCCCGCGCGGGGCATAGTCATCAACGGACAACCACCACGGACACCACCGGTTAACTACGGCTACTCGATCGCGCCCACTGGAATTGTGCAAGGGTGATGCGTGCCAACTCCGCGAGTCCTGTATATATACCGAGCCGGCGGGGGCGGTGACCTGCATATCTCCGGGAATAGGCGCCGAAGTCGTGATTCCGTCGGAGGGGCCTCGCGGGTTCCGCTTCTCCCTGTGAGAGCCGGGAACGACCCATGTACCACCCGAACTCGCATCGACATCCGTGAGATACCATATCATCACCAAGCACATGGGGATGTCGGGGAACGGTAGGCGGATGCAGCCGGCGTTCCTGCCGGCATCTCTGTTCCCGTAAGCAGACAGGTCATGAGGCCAATCCGTGTGCCATCCCCTGGCTTCCGGGCGTCCTCTGCGGCTAACGGGACCAAAACCGCCTGGAGACCCGTCCGGTTTGTCTGTGTCAACCATGCGAATGTGGAGTTGCCCGATGCGCAGGTGATCGTCCAAAACGCGGCGCGCCACACCCGTAACCAATGGATTTGCGAGATGCTGTGCATACCGGGGCATCCAAACGATGTCGTTGGGAGGCTTCGGGGGATGGTTCACTCGGCGCACGCGCCTTAACTCCACTCCGTCCGCCGCGTTGAGGGCGTCGCTTAAACTCAGTTCCTCCCTTCCAGTCGATCTTATCACATCCTTTATCGCTTTCATGTTTCGGTCTATAGTGGCGTGCGCCGCCTTGACCTCTTCGCACACGACTGCCACTTCGTCCGACGGTATGAGGTTATCGATCACACAGAATCCATATCGGTCAAGGGAACCGACACAGCCGTCGATCACCTCGTCGGCGGAAAGCGCTTCGGCGCTGAAAGCGAACGCGCGGGTGCGGCAGAGCTCCCGTGTGAAGGCTTCCGCGTCGTGCGTTGACCGCGCAAGCAGTTCTCGGGCTTCCTGTAGCTCCTTTTCTAACGTTTTCACTTTTGTCTGAAGTTCGGTGATATTCATTTCACACTCCTATCATTGTCACCTCAAAAAGGCATCCAACTTGGCTCGCAGTTCCGCCAAGTCATCGGCGTACGCCGCATCATCAATCAGATTGCGATTTTCACCCGGATCAACCGCCAGATCAAACATTTGGTCGGGCCAACCTTTTCCCTCAAAACGGAAGTATTTCAGAAAGTCACGCTTGACCATGGCTGAAGGCCCGTTAAATGGGTGGTATAATTCGCTGTAGACCTCATTTCGCCATCCATCGGCGCGTCCCTCCATCAATGGCACGAGCGTGCGGCCATCCAACCCGTCGGGTATGGGCACGTTCGCGATTTCACAGAGCGTCGGAAACAGATCAACCAGCGAGACGTTCTGTTGAACGATGTCACAGCCTCGGGGAAATCGTTCTGGCCACGATATGGAGAACGGCACCCGTACCGACGCCTCAAAATACTGTTGCTTTTCCCAAAGCCCCTTCTGCCCCAGCATCTCGCCGTGATCACTGAGAAAAACTACCACAAAATCGTCAAGCACGTTCATCTCCTCAAGTTTGGAGATTACCCGTGTGTACTGCATATCCACCCACTCGATCATGCCGTAATAGGCGGCTGTTGCCCGGTGCGTTTCGCGGTAGGTGACGTCCTCCCCTATCTTCACTTTGAAGAACTCGTGGCAGTCGAAGTTGGAGGGCAAATCCTCGACATACGGTTCCACGGAACGCATATAGTAGTTAAACAGATCTTCGGGGCATTGGTAGGGATAGTGCGGACAACTGAGACTCACCGCGAGTAACAACGGGCGGTCGCCGGGCCTATCGTGAACTTCGTCAACAAAATACTCGTCGAGAATCATCAAAGCCCCTTCGACGGAGTAACGGTCCTGCTGCATCCAGGATCCTTTTCCGACACGGGCGTTGGTAATCTCCTTGGCAGCAGACCATTTGCCAGTCCCTTCCTCGGTAAATGTCGCGGCGGTATGAACCGGGTCATCTACGGGTTCGTAGCCGTTTGGTCCCCGGATGTCGCGACCGATGCGCTCGTGCCAGCCGTGCATCTGGTCGGTACCTACAAAGTGCATCTTTCCGGCGCTCACCGTTCTGTAGCCGTAGCTTGAGAGGTGTCCGGGAAGGGTGCGCACGTCGCTTGGCAATGGACAATCGAAGCCAGTGCAGCCGCTGTTTCGAGGATAAAGCCCTGTCAGGAAACTCTGCCGTGCCGGCACGCAAACCGGCGCCGGCGTATAGGCGTTCCGAAAATATGCGCCTTGGTTAACGAGACGGTCAAGGGTCGGCGTGCGAATATGCGGATTCCCTTCGACAGACATCAGATCGGGACGGTGTTCATCGTCAATCAGCAGCAGGATGTGCGGTTTCTTCTCAGGCATAGATTCTCCAATGTCAATCAGACAGCAGCTACATAATGGTATTCAGTGGTTCATTCGCTTATGTTTAGTGCAAGTAAGGAGGTCGCGACCTGGAGATCGCTCCTACCGCCAGTTGGGTGGCGTAAGGCGGTTTACGGCTCACGGGAGATCTCTATCGCCTTCGCTATTCGCTCAGTTGATCCTATTCGGTCGCTTGAGGGATCTCTATCGCACTCGCTATTCACTCGCTTGATCCTCCTACAGAGTCCCAGTAGCAATTCGGTGTTACGCAACGCCCCATCCGCGATATTTCTCGGGGTCTGCAAACTCCTGTCCCAGATCAAGAAATCCCCGTGGACCTCGTTTCCCATAGTCAAACGGATCGTGGGTCACCTCCATCCAGCGGTGAAGCCGCGCCTCCATCTCCTCCAGCGCAATCCGCGCCTCGGACGCACCAGCGAGATTGACCATCTCCAAGGGATCCTCCACGCGGTCAAACAACCAGGGTGCTCGTTCATTCCCATACCATCGGGCATATGTCCAGCGCTCCGTGCGAACCCCGCGCCATCGCCCTACCCAACCATCTCGATCGGGCCAGCCGTTCGCCATGTTCTGCAGATATACGGAGTCCAATGCCTCTCGTTCAAGTTCCGCGCTACGGGAATCTTCTCTTGCGAGAACCAATTCCTCCTCTGTCGAGCCGGACTCCCCGCGCCACACGCTTGAGACATCTCGTCCCTGTAGCCCGTCCGGCAGGGGCACGCCGCAGGCTCCGAGTAACGTCGGCATGATGTCAATGGCGCCCATAAAAGCATCGCTGCGCGTTCCGGCAGGCACTCCTCCACCCCAACGCACAACAAACGGCACATGGATTGATTCTTCATACGGCGTGGCTTTGGAGGCGCGCATTGACTCGTGCATCCAGTGGTCGAATGGCTTTCCGTAACCGTGGCTGGAGAGATGGTCGCCGTGGTCGGACGTATAGCAGACGATGGTATTGTCACCGACGCCAAGGCGCTCCAGTGCTTCCATAAGCCTCGCCATCTGTTCGTCAAGCCCGGTGCAGCACCCGTAATAGTCGGCGATTTCCTGGCGCGCGAAGTCCACCATCTGTTCCGGCACGTTGCCCGGCACATCCATCTCGGCAGGGTCGTAAATCGAACACGCCTCCGGATACTGCTCATAGGGCCAATGCGGCGGACGCCAAGACACAAACAGCGCGAACGGATCTTCAGGACGGGAGTCTAGATGGCGTTCCATGAATCGAATCGCCAAATTCGTCTCCACCTCCGGCGCCCAGCCTTCGTAAACCGTGGGTCCCGACTCATTCTCGTAATAGCTGCGGTCAAAAAAACCGGAGCCGCCGTGGAGTGCAGCGAGGTAATCAAGACCGTAGCGCTCCTCCTCGGGATAAGGACCCTTGCCCAGATGAAACGTCCCCACCTGTCCCGTGCCGTAACCGTGTTCGCGTAACGTGCCCGGCAACGTCGGGATGTCGGTTCGCGGGCGATATTCATTATCAATGACAAGGTTCTGCCACCCGTACCGCCCGGTGAGTAAAATCGCGCGATACGGCGAGCACAAAGGATGGTTTGAAAACATATTGTCGCACACCATCCCCTCTGACGCGAGACGGTCTATTGCCGGCGTCCGAACAACGGGATTGCCGTTACACCCGAGGGCACTGTAGCGTTGCTGGTCCGAGAAAACAAACAGAATGTTGGGACGTTTCATAGGGATTCTCGCACGGAAAAATAGCCCGTAGCATCTCAAGCACAAGTCACGTCCAAAAACGGTGTGCGGTCAAAAGTGGCTAAGTTAATAAGGACGGGGCGCTAAATACAGACTATTGGACACTGGTTTCTGAATTTTCTTGGGCGTAAACTTCCCAAAGTTTGTTGATTTGTTTGGCGGACAGTGGTCCGCTGTGGAGAATTAAGCGGTAGCGGTGACGCATTGCTGCCCCAGCGGGTAAATTGATGGATTGCGGGATACAGGGTGAAGGGTTAATCCCTCGCTGCCCATCTACGCGCCATTTCACCGGATGACCCGGGTTTTCGGGATGATCGCAGACGGTGATTCCGGCGCCAATCTCGCTCTTTTCTATGGGCATGTACAGGTCCACCCACGCCGCCGCCTGCTGCTCGGTGTCGTCATCCTCAATGCCGAAAGAGTTGAGAACCGCTGCACCGTAATCGCTTCGATACGGCATACGCACGAACAATCCCCCGTACGCGTGTTGTTCGATACACACATCTGCAACGGAGCGGAGCGTCCAATCCAAGTCTAGCAAGAGCAAATTGCCGTCGGCGCGCAACGACCAATCTTGCCGCTCCGCAAGCACGTGGCTGCCGTCCGCATGATGCCAAATGGTCTCAATCCTCCAACGCGGCGGTTCCGTTTCCAAGATGCGCGGCACGCTAGGTTCAATCAGACCGACCACCTGATTGGGACGCTGTCCCGGATAGTGCCAAAAGTCGCAGCCGTTGACGTCGGTGAACGCCGTCTGAATTCCGTGCTGGTGCGGATGGTGCCATGGGCTATCCGCGGTGAGGCAGATGCTACCGTCCGCGGTGCGCAACGGATGGATATAAGGTATCATGCCCGGTCGGGCATTGTGCTGCAACACCACCACCCCGAGAGAGGTGTCATCGACGAACAGACAATCGTTTTCGGCGCGGAGGTTCCAGCGTGAAGCCACAGACATAAAATTTTCTCCTTGGTTAACAGCGATTTATCGTAAGTGTTTAATGTCTAGAAAAGAGTTGCCAACGGAGCGTCGATTTAAGCAGCGTGTTGGCATTTTCTGAAATGGAGAATTCCTTTGCTAGAGCGGGTTCTCAGGAATCGTAATGCCAACAAAATGCCAACAGAAAAAAAGTTTGGCTGCGACCACGGATTCGCCGGGATACAAATCGCATATCGAAAGTTCTATCGAGCCACGCTATTGACATGGCACTCCGCTGGAGTGCGGAGATTGGCCTATCGGAACGGTGTCGACCTTGAGAATCGCTATGGGAACTGGTGGGCAGTGCCCACCCTACAATATTCTGTCGGTTGATCCTCCCCCTTCAGTCAGTTGATTGTTCGGTTGATGGATTTTAATCGCAGTTAATGCGTTACGACTCGAAAATTGCGTCGAAGCGTGTAATAGCTTGGCTTCATGCATGATTTTTGCTCGTGATTGGAGTGCGCGAAACAGTGCGATTTTCTGCGAATATAATTTCCCTCCCTCCCCCCGGCGCTGAAACCATTGCCCAAAACCGCGTCAGGTGCTACGACCGGACGCCGCCGAGAGTTACTCATTTCCCGACAAAGCCGGCGCGGAAAAGGAGCAAGAACAGTTGAACGGGACAGACGAATTAGAAACAGATTCGACATTTTACTCTGTGGTTTTTTCCTACTTTCACGGCAAAAAACGGCGAGCAAGGGTGACCGGATTGGATTCTCAGCGCAACGCTTTGAAGGCGTTTTGACTGCTGCTTTGACCGCGGAAGCGTTTGGCAGCGCGGTTGCAGCGGATGCACAAGTGAACAGAGCGCAAACGAGACACATGAGATTTTCCCCCCGGCGGCAGATTGCCCGCGGGCGTAAGGTCGCGACCGAGCTAACCGGTTATATTATACTATACATGTGTGAAGTCTTCAATCATAAAACCTGGGAATTATCGCAATCAATTTGAACGCATAGGGCAGACGCGCCTTCCTATAGTAAGCAAGTTTGATTCGCACACTTAACTCAGAAGAACCACTTCGATTAACTTTCGGGATGTGTTATTCCACATGAAGTGCCTTAATGCCTCCCCACGTCAGAGGCAACTTCTCCAATGGACTGACGGAAAGGCTCATAATTCCCCTTATCTCCTCATCACTCATCGCCCTATTCCAGAAGCGCACTTCGTCATATCTCACGGGAAAGAACCCGGTGCCCGGATTGCCCCCGTCACCCACCGCATGAATACCCATCCATATCTTTTTTCTGGCTTTATCGCTATCCGGCTTATCGTTAAGCGCTCTTGAGAAATCTCCCGCTTTTCCGACAAACTCACCATCAATATAGGCTCTAAGCTCTTTGGCGCCTTCATCGCGTACCCCTGCAATATGGTGCCACTCTCCGTCATTGAGTTTCGGCTTATCGGCTATGACGCCGGGTGTGCCGTTACCCGAAGCCACAAATACATTCACTGCCGCAAATCGAAACTTGTCGTCCCCGTCAATATCCGAAAAGAAGAACATTGACCAGTGCCCCTTATTGTGCCCATCCCGCCCATGTCCTCCGAAGATAAGATGCCCGTGGAAGCCGCTGACAACATCCTCAGGCACTTTGGGCGCTTTAGCCGTGGTCATCAGCCAAAGTTCGGCAGTAAACGAGTCTCGCTCCGCCTCAATCAGCTCCGGTGTTAAACCGATTTCCACATACCCGGTTTCGCCGTCAAGTTCTAACGCCCTGCCCCGTTTCCCCTGAACGATTTTCGTCCCGCCGATGATTTTTCCGCCTCGCGTTTTGCCCGTGAGATCTCTCGCTATCCCGACCGTGTTGTCGTCAAAGGGCAAATAAAGCAACAAGCTATCGTCTAACGCCTTGATAGGCAAAACCACCATTACGAAAAGCACGCCGGTAGCTATCGCGATGAATAGATTCATTTTGACTCTTGGCATTTTGTTCTCTCTTCCCTTCCGTGCTTTTCCGATAGAATTTTCTCGTCGCTCGGATAATTGAATCGTCGCGCTTGAGCAGTCAGAACTCTGATTTCAATCTTGCCGAGTTGGCGAGCGGGTCGACCAACATCGTAACAATAATCGGCGACTCGGTCAAGTAAATGACGCAGGAATATCAGGGCATTCGGAGGCATAGGCTCATCTTAAGTCCTGTCTACCCGGTTGATGAGGTAGACAAGTTCTAATATCCCTCCACACGCTGTGCTTTAATATCTCCCCAAGTCAGAGATAGCTTCTCCAACGGATCCACCGCGAGCGTCATGTATCGCGCCGCGTCGTCTTGAGTCATGGCTATGTTCCAGAAGCGAACCTCGTCAACTGTGCCGGGAAAGAACCCGGTGCCGGTCTGTTCGGCGTGATTCGGTATATGAATCCCAATCCAGATGTGCACCCGTCCGCCGTCAGCTTTGTTCAGGCTTCGGTTGCGTTCGTCCTCCGCGCCGACCAAAAGTCCGTTGATAAATAGTCTTATCTCTTTGGCATCTTCGTCGCGTACTGCTGCGATGTGATGCCACTCCCCGTCGTTCAGGTGAAATGTGTTGTCCGCGACAACCCCCTGCGGACCGCCGCTTGTATGCGAATTCACATTCATGGTGTAGAAAGAGAGGTTGTTTCCGTTTTGCATGAACATTGACCAATGACCGTGAAAGTGTTCGTCGGGGCCATACCCTCCGAAAACGAGATGACCTCGTAGTCGTTTGACAGGTTGATCGACCGCAACGTCCGGACCTTCGGCTTTGGTTTTGAGCCATAGCTCTGCCGTGAAGGAGTTTCTCTCAGCCTCAATCATGTCGGGAGTCAGTTCAATCTCAAGGTACCCGCTTTCACCATCCAGTTCCAGCGCTTTGCCGCGAATCCCCTGAACAATATTTGCACCCCCCTTGATTACGCCGCCCTTCGTTTTCCCGGTCAAGTCCCGCGCTACCTTCGCGTCGCCGCTATCGAAAGAAAGATAAAGCAGCAGGTTCTCATTGATCGCGTTAACGGGCAACACCGAGGCTACCCAGAATATGCAGACACCTATGGCAATGGCTAGGTTTTTTGTCACTCTCATGAATTCTTCTCTCCGGCAGGTCAATCTTCACGGTCTCGATTCTAATCCCGTCGATTCCCGCGGTCACCTCAGCCAATATCCTAGCGATATCTACTTGATGTGTCAAGGAGGATGTTCAAATCCGTGTCAAGAAAAGGGTGAAAATAGAAGCAAGTTTCAACATAAGAGTTATCTGCCGCATCAACTAGAAAGAGCGGCATTGGAAGGATGGAAGCTCGGAAGGATGGAAGTTTCAACAAGGGTTACGGCATACGGAGTATGCCTACTACCAGGTACCGCCGAAGAATATGAACCGATGCATAATATCGCCGATTATGGTCCAGACGCTGCCGACGATGTATTCCCCCAAAATGAGCCCGAGGAATAGAGGGCGTGCACGGCGGTACTGCCCGACCCCACCGTACCGTATCAGCAACCACTTCATGGCAAAGCCGATGAACATCGAGAACCAGAAGCGGTCGATGTCGAGACTGTTCGCTATCGCATATCCGCCCGGGTGCAGCCGCCACCAAAGGAATCGCTGGCGCATGGCAATCAGAAAAATCGAAACGCCGAAACCGATGCCTATCGTCTGTATGCCGGAAACCTCGATCTTTTTTGAAGGATAGGCAATCCAGTCCGCCACCCGAGTGTAGATGACATCGGCGTACCGTTGCAGCGAGCTTCCGCCGGACGAATAAGCCACATGCAGGTAAACCCAGAACAGACTGAGTGTGCCCACAACCAGAGCGGCTGTCATAGCCAGAAATATCCGCTTGTTGCCTACGCCGGCACGGTCAAGCATCGCCAATCCCTCCATCTGATGCGGTTGAGGATGTCCCCGGTAGGTAAAGTTGAAGAACCCCAGCATCGACATCACCGTCAAATTCCTATACCCTATTCGGCGCGCTCCGAAAACGTCAGGCAGCATCTGGTCCGGTCCCGTGAAATGGAAATCGTGCATGGGAACCCCCATCTCTGCGCGAAAACGGGTCAATCCAAGCGACACCAGATAGTAGAGCAAAAAGAAGCTGAGGCTCAACCAGATCGCCATTCCCGCCTTCCACAGGAATAGGGTCATAAACCCGATCCCCAGAACGATGGTTAATACCGCTTTGCGGTAATTCGATTGCTCATCGGAATCAACTCCAGACACGCGCCTGAACATAACGCGGAAGTATTTTCTATTCACCCAGATAGCAATCACTGCCATTCCGACCAAGGCGCCGAACGATTGCTGATTGAGTGAAACCAGATATCCGGTATAGGCAACATGCCGCGCGCCCAGCATCTCGGCGATGACCCGTTGCACCTTCATCAGAAAGAAAAAGAAGGCGCAAGAGAACGACATATCCAACGGCATAAAGAATGCCAAGCCAATGACGGAAAAGACTAATCCGAGTTGCAAACTGCCGATGGCGCTCCACGGCTTGGTCGTGAAAAGATTGGACAATTCGTTTTCGTAGGGGTGAATACGCAGCCTCGGTACAACGGGGTAGAGTGAAGACAGTCCGTTAATCAACGCTATTCCGCCAGAGATGCCGAATCCAAGCCACAGCAGTCGACTCTTCAAAACGGGTGTTCTGGGATTCGTTAATTCAAGCGGGAGTTGGATAATCGGGTAAGAGAGCCTCTCATTTTCCACCCATGGACGCTTGAACAACACGGCAATAGCGCCCATCACCAGGACCAACATCACGACAAATGCCGACCAGCACAAGGCGGGGATGAGCCACGGTTGAATGTGTTGCTCGACATAGAGAGTGGATTCTCCCCGGAAGTAGGTTTGCAGCACGCCTTTGTCACTCACCGATAACCACGGCGGAATGTATCGGGCAAACAGGTTTTGCCAGTCGTTCTCCGGTGAGGCGACTCGGAAGGGATATTCCATTACCGGCACCAGCGTTTGCATCATCTGGAACGACTGGATCGCCGAGGTCAGGCTCAGCATGATGTAGATGGTTATCAACTCCCCGTGCGTCAGTGACAACCGCGGCGCAAACTTTGTCATCGGGCGGTTAAACAGGGCTAACACAAACACGATGAACACGACGTTGAAGAAGGGGGAGATGATGGTGTGGATCGTCTGGTATTGATAGGGTTGGCGGGAGAGGACTAACCAGAAACAGTTAATCGGGATGAGGATTGTACCGATTAAGATGATCCGATGTGAAATTCCTAGCGGTTGGGTTTGTTTCAAGACACTTTTTCTCTAGTTTATAGTGTATAGGACCTGCACAGTCTAGATTTGATGGGACGCAGATCTGCGTCCCCTACTTTCCCAATTCACAGAAATAGACAAAGATGTAGGGAATAACGATCGTTATTCCCTACGAAATCTACGTGGTATGAAACAACTGGAAAAACTAATAGTTTCGATTTTTGCGTTAGTCCCATATCTATAAATCTTAGTTGCAACGACTATATGTTAGGCGTGTGTGTAATTGTAGGGACGAGGTTCCCTCACCCAAACGGGTTGGCGAGATATCTATCAAGTCTTTCTATTGCCGTCCCAATTCTTCAGTTGGTCCCAACTTACAAACTTGATTGGTGTGGTCGCGACCGAGAGGCCGCTCCTACAGAGAGTTCGTTGAATCCGCCACCTTGGGATTTGCTAGCGCCTTCGCTATCCACTCAGTTGATCGCCCGTTATCCACTCGATCAATCGATCTGTTAGATTGTGGCATGCGCAAACTAACAGTGGGACGTTCTATCGCACTCCTTATTCAGTCTCTTGATTGCTACGAGGCCGCGTCCGATTCTGTGGGTAATTACACATATCGTCATCGTTCACTAACATTCAATCATAAAATGTACAAATATGAATGTACATGACTATAACCATCATCGAGTCGCCGATGTCATCTCTCGCCGCCCACCGTTTTTTGTTGGTAATCGTAGTTTGGGCGAGATTTCCTCGCACAAACTAGTTGGAGGGGTCTCTATGGGATTTCTATCGCGGTCGCTAACCACTCAGTTGATCGCCCGTTATCCACTCGCTCGATTGAACTGTCAGATTGTGGTAGGCGCAAACTAACAGTTTGCGCTACGAGGGCGAGTCAGATTTTGTGGGTAATTGGATCTTCTTCAACACATTAATATAACCGATCTACCTACCAAGTAACACTTTCTTCAAGAATAATGGTGCGCTACCATGTAACGCACTATCAAAACCTATCACGGAACGCTCTCTCAAATCCCGTCGCAGAGTATTCTGTCGACATTGCAGGATTTCTATCGCGCAGGATTTACTATCGCCCTCGTTATGCACTCGGTCGATCCGGCACTGCGAGTTCGACACCCATACCTCTACATTGTGCCGCCGAAGAAGATGAATCGATGCGTAATATCGCCGATTATGGTCCAGACGCTGCCGACGATGTATTCTCCTAAAATTAGCCCCAGGAACAGAGGACGGGCGCGGCGGTACTGCCCAACCCCGCCGTACCTTATCAGCAGCCACTTCATCGCGAATCCGATAAACATTGAGAACCAGAAGTGGTTGATGTCGAGGCTGTTCGCTATCGCATATCCGCCCGGGTGCAGTCGCCACCAAAGGAATCGCTGGCGCATGGCAATCAGAAAGACCGATGCGCCGAATCCGATGCCTATCGTCTGTATGCCGGAAACCTCGATTTTTTTGGAGGGATAGGCAATCCAATCCGCTACCCGTGTGTAGATAACATCGGCGAATCGTTGCAAAGAGCTACCGCCCGAAGAATATGCCACATGCAGATAAACCCAGAACAGACTGAGTGTGCCCACAACCAGAGCGGCAGACATTGCCAGAAATATCCGCCTGCTGCCCACTCCTGCACGGTCAAGTAGCGCCAATCCCTCCATCTGATGCGGTTGAGGATGCCCCCGGTACGTGAAGTTGAAGAACCCCAACATCGACATCACCGTAAGATTGCGATATCCGATACGTCGCGCTCCGAAAACATCCGGCAACATTTGATCTGGTCCCGTGAAGTGGAAATCGTGCATGGGCACGCCCATCTCGGCGCGAAATCGGGTTAATCCAAGCGACACCAGATAGTAGAGCAGGAAGAAAATGAGGCTCAACCAGATTGCCATCCCCGCTTTCCACAGGAACAGGGTCATGAATCCAATTCCCAGCACGATGGTTAATACTGCTTTACGGTAATTCGCTTGCTCATCGGCATCGATTCCGGACGCACGCCTGAACATGACGCTAAAGAACTTTCTATTCACCCAGATTGCAATGACTGCCATTCCGACCAATGCACCAAACGACTGCTGATTGAGCGAAACCAGATACCCGGTATAGGCAACGCGCCGCGCCCCCAGCATGTCCGCGACAATCCGCTGCGCCTTCATCAGAAAGAAAAAGAAACCGCAGGAGAACGACATATCCAACGGCATGAAGTATCCCAAGCCAATCACGGGAAAGACAAAACCGAGTTGGAGACTGCCGATGGCGCTCCACGGCTTGGTCGTGAAAAGATTGGACAGTTCGTTTTCGTAGGGATGGATTCGCAGCCTCGGTACAACGGGGTAGAGTGAAGACAGTCCGTTAATCAACGCTATTCCTCCAGAGATGCCGAATCCAATCCATAATAGCCGACTCTTTAAGATGGGGGTTCTGGGATTCGTTATCTCAAGCGGGAGTTGGATAATCGGGTAAGAGAGCCTCTCATTCTCCACCCACGGACGCCTGAACAACACGGCAATAGCGCCCATCACCAAGACCAACATCACGACAAATGCCGACCAGCAAAGGGCGGGGATGAGCCACGGTTCTATGTGTTGTTCGACATAGAGAGTGGATTCTCCCCGGAAGTAGGTTTGCAGCACGCCTTTGTCGCTCACCGATAGCCACGACGGAATATATCGGGCGAACAGATTCTGCCAATCGTTCTCCGGCGATGCAACTCGGAATGGATATTCCATCACAGGAACCAGCGTTTGCATCATCTGGAACGACTGTATCGCCGAAGTCAGGCTCAACATGATGTAAATGGTTATCAACTCCCCATGTGTCAGTGATAGCCGCGGTGCAAACTTCGCCATTGGACGATTAAATAGGGCTAACACAAACACGATGAATATGACGTTGAAGAATGGGGAGATGATAGTGGGAATCGACTGATACTGATAGGGTTGGCGGGAGAGGACTAACCAGAAACAGTTAATTGGGATGAGGATCATCGCGATCAGGATGATCCGGAGTGAAATTCCTGGCGGCTGGTTTTGTTTCAAAACACTTTTTTCTCTGGTTTATAGTCTGTAGGGTGGGCACTGCCCACCATTTCCTGTTGAGTCGACACTACGTTCTGTTGATATTGATGTTAGGCGCGTGCGTAATCTTAGGGCGAGGATCAAATGAGCGAATAGCGAATGCGATAGAGATCCTCCCCTCCCCCAAACGGGTTGGAAACCCAACCCCTACGGATGCCGGTACATGCCTGACGAGGAGCTTGCCTCTAGTCCATTCTTCCAAGGGGTTGAGTAAAGCTGTAGGGTGGGCACTGCACACGATTTCCTGTTGGGTTCGTGACTAATATATTTCTCTAAAATGCAAATGCGTCAATTACCTGGATTAAGTAAAGAAACTTGTGTAGTAAGAAGCCTTGTCTCCGCACAAAGCCAGCGGGGCAAGGGGATCTCTATCGCACTCGTTGTTTACTCGTTTGATTCCCGCCTACGGAGAAGGAAATCGACATAATTGAACATTATATGCACTATTATTCGAGCGAAATGGTATAACCACTGACCACTGTTTCTCTATCTACACTTGAGCGCGCTTTACACCATGCGTGAGCCTTCCGGCGGTGCCGTAAAACGGATCGTCTTTATCCAGCGGTAGCGTCACCGGCCGGCGCTCCTCTGCTGATTTGTATATCGCTCGCACTACCTCCACATGGTGGCGCGGCACATCGATCGGCACGAGCGGCTCCGAGTTGTTCGCGATGCTTTCCAAGAAAAGTCGGCTCTGATAGGCCTCGGTTGCAGTTTCCGGAACCCCAGCCACCTCCGACCTTAAACTTTCCAGCGCCTCGACCGCAGCCGGATTGCCGCTAGATCCGAACGAGGTGTCTGCATGCCAATAGTTGCTTCTCCCCATTGCCGTGTTGAGTGGAGGAGAATGATACGCCTCACCGACTAACATAGAAGCGTCGTAGCCCAAAATCTCGATACGCCCTTCTGGCGTCAGCGACTGTTTGTGGTTAAGCAGCGAGGCATGGATGCTGCCGGTCGCGCCATTGTCGAACTTGACGACTGCCTGACTCAGGCTCTCGTGCTCAATCTCGCGCAGCATTGGTCCCGAATAAGCGAAGATTTCCTCGATTCGCGAACCGAGAACCCACAAGAACGGATCGATAATGTATCTGCCGTGATGGAAGGAGGCCCCGCCCCCCTCGCCCTCCCATGTGCCGTGCCAACGCTTGTAGTAACTTTGTGGACGATACCAGTTCAGTTCGACGCGCGCACTACCGATTTTGCCGAGCGCGCCGCTTTCCACGGCTTTACGCGCCAGAACCATCCCTCGTGGATAGCGCGCGCCACACTGGGAATGGAATTTAACTCCCGTTTTCCGAACGGCTGCTGTCATGGCATCAGCCTGCGCCACGCTGCACGCCATAGGGCCCTGAGTGAAGACATGGCGTCCCGTTTCAGCCGCGGCAACCGTCGGCTCCTGCCGTACCGGGGGCGTCGTGAGGAGCACCATGACCTGCACGTCGCTATCTTTGAGCAGTTCTTCGTGAGTGCGATACTTCCGAATCTTAGTCCTAGAAGCGGTTTCTGCAGCCTCAACCCGTTGCTGTCGACGGTCGCGTTCCTCCGGACTGCGTGCCTCCGAAAGCATCACACGCGCGCGGTGGGCTTCCATGGCATACCCCTCATGGAGCGTAGTTCGCTTCCTTTCAGCCAGTTCATCCACGAAATCCGCGACCGCTACCACCTGCGCGATGTCCACCAGACTGGCATAGATGTCCGCGTACAACCGAGAGATTCCTCCGCATCCGACAAACCCGACGCGTATTCGTTCATCTGTCATATCATTTTCTCCTGTTCTCAGGGCAGTTTATTGCACGGTTCTGCACTACTTCTTAACTTCTCACGAACCACCGACAACTGCTCACTGTTTTTTTAGAACCTGTTTGAAAAATAGATGGAAAAACCATTTTTGGGCATTTGGAGTGCTATTATCTGTCGCCCCGCTGGGGCTTAGGACGTGGGGTTTCGGTGTTTCTATAAACCTTCCGCCCCTCTGGGGTTTTAGATACTGGCAAGATCTCTATCGCACTCGTTATGCACTCGCTTAATCGCAGTGCGCACCCTACAGGATTGTACAAGGGAAAACAGAATGTTTTCCGCAAAACTCGGTTTCTTTGTAAACCATGGGTCACCCCTACTATGGGAACAATGTATACATATTCTTATTCAGGATCACGCCGACAAGGCTCCACAGGCTGCCAGCGAGGAATTGACCGAAGATTAAGCCCAAGAAGAAGGGTAATGCGCGGCGATAAGATTTGACTCCGCCACCGGCAAACAGTAGCTGCTTGAAAAACCAACCGAGAAAGATGGAAAACCACAACCAACCCATCGCCCAGCCGTCACCCACCGCGTATCCCACAGGGTAAAAGGGCCACCACAGGAACCCTTTTTTTAATATGGTGAGGATAACCGTAAATACAAAGCCGAAGGTCATGTGCTGAATTGAAGCGATGTCCGTCGTTTGAGGAAATGCAATCCAGTTTTGGAGACGCCCGAACTCGCCGACACCCCAGCGTTGAAACTGGAATTTGTGGTAAAGGGCGACATGCGCGCCGATTGACATAACTGCGCCGACGATTGACGCCACAATCATTGCCACAACCAGTCGATTCTCACTCAGCTTGAAGTGCGAACCGATTTTGAAGCCTTCCAACTGATGCGGCATCGGATGCGATCGATAGCCGTATGCCAACCACGAAAGAAGCGTGGTATTCGTTAGATTCGCAGCGCCGAGAGGCCTCGTTCCCATGAACCATACCATCATCTGATCCGGGTGCGCACCGTGCAATTCATGCGTTGGGGGACCGAGTTCCGCTCGCATTCGTGTGATTGCAGTGCAGAGCACATAATAGATGGCAAAGTAGCTAACCACCACCCAAGGCGATAGTCCGGCAAGAAGCCAGAAGACTACTATAAATGCTATTCCTAAAACCAGACCGACCACGGCAATCGGATATAACGGATCGGCGGATCTGCTGGTAAACATACCATATAATCCACGCATGATATGCCGTCTGCTAGTCCAAACAGCCATAACCCCGATGCCAATCCAAGCGCCTGCTCGCTGTTGTGTCTGTAACGCTGAGGCAGTCGTCCAACCTGTCGCGTTGAAGAAGGCATCCTGTGCTTGCCAAAACAGGAAAAAGAGCCATAGCGACAACGACAAATCCAAGGGCATCAGATACCCGAATCCAATAGCGAAGGGGTAGACGTAAACCGGCAATGTCCCCGAGCCGCCCCAACCGATGGTGTTCCACGGTTTTTCGGTAAACGGAATAATATACTTCGCCTTCAGAGCGGGAACAATGGGATAGAGAAAATTAAAACCGGCAAGAATCTCTAGAGCAAAAGCAAGGCCGAAACTAATCCAGATAAATTTGTTGGAGAACAGTTTTGAAGTGTTGCCGATCACTTCAATTGGCATCACCGTCAGTGGATAACTTAGCTTTTCATACTCAATCCATTGCCTTCTAATGATGATGTTCATGCAAAGCATCACGAAGAGCAGGACAATAACGAGCGCCGTCCACGCCAAGATCGGTGTCAGCCACGCATTGAGATAGTCGGCGGTCCAAAAACTCTGATATGCGCCCTCGTCGCCCTCGAAATAACCTTGAAGGATGCGCCGATCTTCGACGGCGAGCCATGTGGGAATAAATCGGAAAAAGAGATCTTCCCACTCATTCTCCGGAGTCGCGTACCAGAAGGGATTCGCCATCAACGGTACCAACTGTCGAATGATGTCGTGCCCGGCGAGCGCGGTGGCGACGGAGACCATGATGTAGGTCATCGCGAGTTCGGACTCACTCAACGCCAAACCCTTGAAAAAGCGCTTCAACAACAGATTGGCGCCCGCCACACTGACCAGCGTAAAGAGCACCGTGGGGAAGATGGAAAAATCCGTCAGCTCGTAGACGACTCGATTCTCTGCGGATATAATCCAGTAACAGTTGAGGATGATCAGAATCGAGCCAAAAATCAGCGTCCGAATAATGAAACGGCCCGTTGTGCTCGTATCCGCATGAGTTAACGTGTCTTTTCCCTGTCTCATAAGTATCTATAGTCATTACGGCTAAGAATTATACATTTAGGACCTACATTGTTCGGTTTGTAGTAGCGTGATATATGGCGTGTCTTCTGTAGGAGCGAGTTCTGCTCGCGATAAGAAGCCGCGACCTGGAGATCGCTCCTACAGTTGGTTTGTTGCATATGTGTAAATATGAATGTAAACGGCTCTATTTGCAGGCGTAGAAGGCGCGGTGTCAGTAATTTTGACTCGAGGCGTTTATGGCAGTCAGATGAGGGTAGTTGCAAGCGCAACCATTGTGTTAACACTCCACTAATCACTCTTCACTGCTCTTCGCACTAACCCATTCTCTCCGACCAATCATGGAATGCATCTATCATCTGCTTCAAAACCTCCGGATGCTCAGCCCCCAAGTCCACCGATTCGGTGCGGTCCGTTTCAAGGTCATAGAGTTCCCAATTGTTCAATTTCTCCGGATTGCAGCGTCCAACGCCTTTCCAGTTGCCGTGCCGCACCGCTCTCTCCTGACGCTGGGCCCAGAACAGCCAGTCATGCCCCTCACGCTGATTGCCTCGGAAAACGGGCAGGAGACTCTTTCCCTCACAGGGAGCGAGTTCGCGCCCGTCATACTCTTCGGGATACTTAACACCCGCCGCTTCGCAAAGCGTGGGCGGGATGTCCATGACGTGCCCGAATTCGTGCGTAATTGCGCCTCCACCGGTGGTTACTCCGTGCCAGCGAACGATGAGCGGCGAAGCGATTCCGCCCTCATACAAGCTTTCCTTGAAACTACGCAGCGGCGCATTGTGCAGCGAACCCCATCCGGGGCCGGGGGAACAGTAGGTGTCGATTCCGCCGGGAATTATGTCCGGTCTATCGCGATCCGCCCTCTCGTACCCGTCGCCGCCGTTGTCTGACAGAAAGAGAACAATCGTATTTCGATCTGCGCCGCAATCCCGGAGAGCCTGCAAAATACGTCCGATTCCCTGATCCATGCAGTCAATCATGCCCGCGTAGATTGCCATGCGCAAATCCTGCCACTCCTTATGTTCCTCGTCAGCCCAAGAAGGAAGATCCGGGACATGATCCGGCAGCCGGGTCTCAGGGTTCAACAATCCCATGCCAAGTTGCCGTTCGTAGCGCGTCCTTCGCAACTCTTCCCAGCCCTCCATAAATCTTCCACGATATTTTTCGACATCTTCCCGTTTGGCTTGCAGCGGGCTATGCGGCGTTAAATGAGCGACATACGCGAAAAACGGATCGCCTTGCGCGTTGAATCGCTTGATTGTCTCAACCGCATGATCGTTAATCGCATCGGTGAGATAGTAATCCTCGGGAAACTCCGAGACTACCTTTTCATTGTGCATGACGGGCGGGCGGAAACCCCCGAATTTCAAATCTCGCAACGCCGGATTGAAATAGTTCGACGGGATATCGGCAAACCCGTAATACTCGTCAAAACCCCAGTCTAACGGACTGCCCTGCACCGGCACATTCCATTTTCCGCTGATGGACGTGCGGTAACCCGCTGAACGCAGGAGTTGCGCAACAGTGACCAGATTCGGAGACAACCGAGTATTTCGCTCATCTGCCCAACAATATAACCCGGTCATTAATGAGGCGCGGGTGGGAACACAGACCGGATTGACGCAGAACTGACTGAATCGCAAACCCTCGGCAGCCAATCCGTCGAGATGCGGTGTTTCGATTTCGCCGCCGTAACAGCCGGCGTCCGACCAGCCCATGTCGTCCGCCATAATCAAAACGATGTTTGGCTTATCCGCTCCCATAACCCTATTGTCACCCGTCGCTGTGGACGTGTTAGCAGAAAACGGCCCCAAAGCCGATGCCGTCGCCGCACCCCCGGCTAGCCTCAGCAATTCTCGTCGTGTCAATTTATTCTCCGCAGATTTATTCTCGTCCATTTCATCACGTTGAGAACCTGTTTGAAAACTAGATGGAAAAGTCATTTTGGGCATTTGGAGTGAAATTACCTGTGAGAGTTCTATCGATCAACCGAGTGAATAGCGAGGGCGATAGCAAATCCTGCTCATTTGATCTATTCGCTCGGTTGAGGGATTCACTATGGGAATTCTATCGCGGTCATTATCCATTCCCTTGATCGCTCGTTATTCAGTCGGTTGAAGGATCTCTATGGGAACGCTATCGCGCTCAATGTCCATTCGCTTGATCCCTCCCTAATCAGTCGGTTGATCCCACGGTATCGACAAAGCTGGTATAGCCGGGCCCACCGGCTCCCACAAAGCCATGACTCGCGCCGGATTCATCCGGGCTGACCCAGAAGGAATAGAGTTCACCCAGTCTCAGATGAAAACGAAATCTAACGGGTTCACCCGCTACGCTAGATAGGTCGGTTCCGTCTTTCCACTCCACCCGATGCGCAGTCTTGTCGGCAGTAACCGTTACGCAGTTACCCAGCGTGAAAGGCGCAAGGGCTTTGCCGTCCTCGTCAAGCACTTCCACTCTTAGCTCCCCTTGGTCGCAATCCGTATTAACAAAGAGGTGTTTTCCGGAAAACTTGATTAGTCTTGTCGTCAGTGTACCGGCATCCTGTATCGAGTCCATGGAGGCGAAACCGTCGCGCCGCAGGAATGCAAGCCCCGTATTCACGAACCCGTCCCAGAGTTTTCCCTTTTCAGGTAGGTTGCGTCCCGTGAAATACAGGTACAATTTGTCTCCGACAACCAGACACGCGCCGCTCGCCGACTGCACATTTCCCCAGTTCCATGCACCGTCGGCTTCCGTCGCCTCGAAGAAAGGCCGCCGATCCGGGCGGTCGTAATGAAATCCGTCCCTGCTAAAACCAAGCACCACCTCGTTCCGCTTCGGTATGTGCCTTACGTGGCACACGTCGTTTTCCGGTCCGTGCCAAATGGAAAAGTACCCAAGCATTAAACTCTCATAGGCGACCGTGTCGAAATGATACAACTGCGGCAGTATTTCGGCGCTATCCGAGTTGGGATTGCGAGGATCAAGCAGGTCTGCGCCCAACCACGGAACAATTTCTCCATCAGGTCTCACCTCTGCCGATTTCACAGCCTTGACGGGCGTATCTCCCTCAACATACGCGCGCGCACGACCGGTTTCTCGTCCGCTGCGGATGTTGATAACCCACTTGTCGCGGAAAGGGTTATAGTGTGCGTTCGTGTGGTCCCCAACCACCCCCGAACTGGCAATCGGCTCAGACCAGTGTATCCCGTCGGCTGAAGTCCTGTAGGCGACTGCCGAGTCCTCGCCGAGACGCTCGGGGAGACCTATATGCCACGTCGTGTAGAAGATTTTGTATCGGGATATCGGGTCGTCCCCCTGATAGTCGATCCACACGCTCGTGGTGTCGATCGGTCGAATGTGCTTTTTCTCGGGAAATTCCGGCGGTATCGGCGGCAACTCCTCCCCGTGGTCAATCACGATGTTCGTCCCCGGCACCACATCCTGCTCGGTCTTCTCCCAGTGTATCCCATCGTTGGACGTCGCATAACAACTGTATTTGATGTAACCCCCAGTGTACCACATCTTGAACAGTTCGTCTCGCGGGTCGTACCAGACGCCGCCGCTGAACGGACCGGCGAAAGGCGCGGGACCATGATGCTCCCACTCCTTGTCCGGCTTGATGATCGGGTTTCCCTCGTAGTAGGTTGGCTGGTGGAACGTGCGTTGCAGCGTGGTTTCCTCAATCAAGAAATCGTCCACGAACAGTTGCCTGCCGACATCAATGTTGATAACCTCGGGCGGATTTTCGAGATACGGTACAGGCATTGGCTCCCGCGTCCATCCGCCGTAATCCGGCGGCCACTGCTCAGGTAGAACGATACCGTTGTAAAGCCTCTCGCCCCCCTGCGTTTCGTCTTTCTCTTCCCCTTTGATCTGCATGCTTACCTCCGATTGCTTTTCCTGCCCGGAATCTTGGTCGGTTTTCGCGCCTGCCGCGAGCATCACATGACGGTCCATTTCGCCGGAGATGTCTAGTGTCAACGAATCTGTTGGAGCACCCCCAAGTGCTATGTTACTCACGATCCACATTCCCACACAAACCGACCTCAAGATACTGTAAGTTTTAACCATTCCCATGTCGAGTCCTTATAAGCCAAGCTGATAGCAATTTCTCTTTTTTTGCGTCATCTATTTCAATTACAACTAAACGAATAAAGCTTCGCGCCTCGCAGTTCAAACTTCAATCGTATGTCCTTTCCCCTCGCGGCGTTGGGATCCCATCCAGCCTTCCACGTTATCACCCCGTTGGTGGCGGTGCTGTGGATGGGCTCGCTGTCGACGAGTACTGCTCCCCGCTCATCAACAACCGCGGCACGAACAAATCCGCCAGCCTCCACGTCCGCCGTGATTCGCAGCGACGCAAAATAATCCGTTATCGGTGTGGTCGTAATGATGGCAGGCATATCCGCCGATATCGGCTCGTAACCGGCGAAACCGTCCGGACGGAGCGTCGCCAAACAGAAAGACCCAACCCGCCAACCGGAATGTGGACCATCGCTCGCGCCGTAGTACAAACGAACCTCTTCATCCAAAAAGACAGGATTCGCGGCAGGGTACACGCACCCCCAATCGTAATCATCTCTTTCGTTGCTCTGTGGAATCAGCGGAGAGCCGGGACACACGCGATGCCACCGAATCGTATCGGGACTCCAAGCCAATTCGGTATGAGTTCGGTCAGTTTCCGTGTTGTAGATTGCCGGCAATCCCAGATAAATTCCCTGATACCGAAACACCGGCATGCAATAGATTTGCAGATGGGGCATCTCCCCTTCAAACACCTGCTCGACCTGCGTCCACTTGAGGAAATCCTTGCTGGCGACCCGTCCTACCGCGCGCACTCCCTGCTCCTGTCCATTAACCGTAACCTTGGTTTCGCTGCTTATGCGGGTAAAACCGACGTATTCCCCACGTTCGGGAACCCACAAAGCGTTGTTGGCGCTATCCCAAGCAATACCCGCTTCCGGGCAGGGAATCTCTCGGCTCCAGCGTACCCCATCGGCGGAGAACGCAACCGCCAACATCTGGTGCCCTGTGGTATGCCCAATCATGAACGCCTTATAGCGCCGCGCGGGGTCCGGGTCCCGCAAATCTTTGAACACGCTTGCCCCATGCGGTCCCCGCACGGCAATGTTATTTTCGCTGTTCCCGAGAAACTCCACAAACCCCAGCTTCGGTTTCTCCCAGTGGAAACCGTCTTTAGAAAAAGCGTAGCAAATCCCCTCGTCCCTATCTTCCGGCGATCTGTAGGGAGTTTCTTCCCGCTCTTCGAGCGTCATGCCCTTGGCGGAGTTGTCAATGATGAACGGCATGTACCAGCATTTGTACAACTGAACCTCTTCGTCATAAATGACCCTTGCGTAGAGGTTGTCATAGCGTTTCTCCCACGGCTCGTCTTCACCAAAAAGAGGATTGCTCGGATGTTTCTCCACCACCCCGAGAGTCAATTGTGCATTTTGAGTGTTCGCAACAACACGCGAATCGAGCAGAAGGTATCTTTCTTTTTTCACGTCTTCATCCTTCTTTCCGTGGGCACCGTCCGTCGAGAGACTATAGATTGCCATGGTGAGCATGATTGTCGCTGCTACCGCCGTTTTACCATCAAATTTTGTGCGCCGTGCATCCATGGCAACATCCTACAAAAATGTCTATTGGACTTATGCTTTTATACCCGGCATCGGTTAATATTGCGCTTATCTTCTGGGAAACAATCGCTTATAATGTGAATAAATTGTGTTTGTGGATTTAACATAGCTTTCTTAGTTTTTGACGAGGAAATCCTATGATTGCCATTGACTTTACTGAAGAAGACATTGAAGCGCTCGATTATGAACGTTATCACCATCCTCATCCGAGGGTGCAGCGAAAGATGGAGGCGCTTTGGCTCAAATACCAAGGCTTACCGCATAATCAAATCACTCGCCTAGCCGGTATTTCGCCTAACACGTTGCGGGCTTACCTGCGCCACTACCAAACTGGCGGCATTGACGTACTCAAACAGCTCAATTACTGCCCACAGGAAAGTGAACTGTTGGCTCATCAGACCTCGATTGAAGACTATTTTCGGACAAATCCAGCAGCTACAATTGTAAGTGTTTAGTTGCCCAGTGGTTGTACCATTTCGCTTGAATAATAGTGCATATGATGTCTTACATTACATCGTTCATTTTCTCCGTAGGCGGGGCATCTTGCCCCGCATCGGAAGGACTTGATTGTCGCTATTAATGCACTGTAAATATAGAGAAATGGTATTAGTAGCTAACGCAAGTTGCTACCTTTCGCCCCGCTAGGGCTTTGGGGTGTGTGAGATTTCGCATTACTATACACCTGTCGCACCTCCGGTGCTTTTAAGGGCTGGTACAAAGAGAAGAGGGAAAATCGAGGATTTGGCGATTGCAGAGGAATCCCTACACCTCTAGAAGTAAGGACGATTGCCCTGATTGGGCGCCTTTTTACCACTTCCAGTATCTGAACTAAACAGTTACCTACTATTAAAGAAGCAGCGGCAAAAATCTACGAACTCACCGGTATTCAACGCAGTGAAAGTCGTGTGCGTGTGTTTTTCAAAAACATAGGCATTGAGTACCGGAAAGTGGGGCATATACCAGCCGAAGCCGATGTCGAGGCACAGGAGGACTTTAAAAAAAAGAGTTGCAACCGCGTCTGGACCAAGCTGCTGCTGGTCTGAGAACCGTCTTTTTCGTTGATGCCGCCCATTTTGTCTTAGCTCCCTTTTTAGGATTTCTCTGGTCGTTCACTCGTGTGTTCATCAAAGCCCCCGCCGGCAGAAAGCGATTTAACGTTTTGGGTGCCTTGAATGCCGTGACACACGAACTGATAGCGGTACAAAACGATACTTACATCAATGCGCAAACCGTCTGTGATTTGTTAGTGCGTATTGCAAAGTCGGCAGGTGAGATGCCGATTACATTGGTTTTAGATAATGCCAGATATCAAAAGTGCCCAATCGTCCGGGAGTTAGCTGAGAAACTCACTATTGAGTTGCTTTATCTTCCACCATATTCTCCCAACTTAAATCTGATTGAACGGCTCTGGAAATTCGTCAAGAAAAAATGCCTTTACTCAAAGTATTATGCCGAATTTTCCGATTTCAAGCGTGCGATTACCGATTGCCTCAATCAGACTCACACCACCTACAAATCGGAATTGGCAACTTTACTTACGCTACGTTTTCAGACTGTTCAAAAAACGCAACTTCCGGCAGCGTGAAGTATAACAGGTTACTCTAAACAGATGTCAACGACAATGTCGCTGGCAGCGAATTGGTGCTATCAGTCACACGACTGGCTTAGAATCATGGCGTGTCTACAGGGCAGGGCTGGATGTATAGCAGAGCGAGAAGTTAATCCAGAGCGGGTCCAGCAGGTATCAGACTTTTTCACGCGCATTCCTCAATACTAGTTTAACCGTCCTCACAAAATACGTCAATATAAAGATTCACTAAGGAAAAGCATTAGCGTTCAAGAAATTCCGACTCTTTTAGTAATGGGTGACAACTGTTTTTTCTCGACACAATTCGTTGAGCGTGTTACAATGGAAGCTATTCGGTGGAGATTGTTTTCACACGCTATAAACCGGAGTTTTTTCTTGAGACTCGGTTGCTGTCGCTTTATTAGCGACAGGGCAGTTCCATGTGTTGCAATCCTTTAAATTGAAACTCGGATGTTCCGTAAAAAACATCCCTATCAAAAAACTCTATCGCGACGGAGCGTTGTCAATGAAATTCTCAAAAATACTCACTATTTGCTTATTGCTCGGATTTGGGCAACTAACCGCGACTTTCGCGGAGTCCAAGCTAGTATCTGGCGATCCGAACATGGATGATCGGTTTGCGAACATGGATGATCGGTTTGGCTGGTCGGTAGACATCAGCGGGCATACGATAATCGTTGGCGCCCCTAATAACCACGAGAACGACGTTATTGAGCATGGATCAGCGTATATCTTTGCACTCAAAAGAGAGGGAAACAAGGACAACTGGGAACAGCAGGCAGTGCTCGATCCCCAGGAGGACGGACGCCTGAACGATAACTTTGGTTACTCTGTGGGAATCGATGGCGACTATGCCGCAGCCGGATCCCCCGGAATTAATAGTTCCACCGGTGCCGTGTATACCTACAAGCGCACCGGAGGTGTTTGGAAGCAACAGCAGAAACTCATTCCCGCCGACGCAAAAAAGAGAGACAATTTCGGATATTCCGTTGATATGCTAGGAGAGCATCTTATCATTGGCGCTTACCTTGACGATAGCAAAGCAGGATCTGTCTATATTTTCAATCGCAACGGGGATAGATGGCGGCAGCAGGCAAAGCTGACCGGCAACGACACTGCCAAAGGCGACAATTTCGGCGTCGCGGTTGCCCTCGGTGGCAACGAGAACGGCGTCGACTTCGCCATTGTTGGTTCGCCCAACAACACGCACAACGGGAAAAAGTCGGGCGCCGCATATATCTTCGTTCATGACGGAGGAAAATGGACGGAAGAGGCTAAACTAGTGCCCGCAGACGCTCAAACCTCCGACTTCATCGGAGATGCCGTATCTATTAGTGGGTACCGCGGCATCAAGCGTTACGCCCTCGTCGGAGCGCCGCATTTGGACTTGGCGCAGGACGTGGAGGGAAGGAACAGCGCCGCCTACATCTTCTCAAGCGATGGAGGCGCGTGGACCGAGGAAGCCAAGCTTAAGGCTAAGGATCCGGAGAAGGCAGACGGCTTTGGATCAGGCGTGTCAATCAACCGTAATATCGCGCTAGTCGGCGTGCCGCGTCACGGTGAAGGAGCTATTCTGGACGGTGAACTCAATGCGGGAATTGTCTATCCTTATCTTCGGGAAGGCGACGGCTGGACTAGGCAACAAGCGCGGGCAACCACGGTAGCTCCGGACTTTCCGGAACAGAGTTTCGGAAATGTAGTAATAGCCACGCAGGAGTTTATTGTCATTGCTGCGTACGGCTTGGGAAAGGGGAACCCCGGTCGCGGCGATCCAATGGGAGGTGCGGTGTATGTCTATCACACCCAAAGGGATTGGAAGCTGCCCTACGCCGTTGAACCGTCTGTACTAAGGGCGGCAACGCTGGGCGGAATAAAGCGAACGGCGCTATTCCAGAATTTTCCGAATCCATTTAATCCGGAGACCTGGCTGCCGTATCAATTGGGGCGCAAGTCAAATGTGACTCTCCGCATCGACAACACACGAGGGCAACTTGTGCGTCGGCTAGATGTCGGGCTTCAGCCAGCGGGCAGTTATCAGAACAAAGAAACCGCTGTCTATTGGGACGGTCGAGATCGATTGGGACAGCCCGTCTCCAGCGGCCTCTATTTCTACACACTAACCGCAGGCACATCTCAAATCACGCGCAGAATGCTAATTTTGAAATAGACTTCCAAGAGATTCGAAGATGGTTGTCGGCAGGGAACACACACCCCCAATCGTAATCATCTCGTTCGCTGCCTTGTGGAATTAGTGGAGAGCCGGGACACACGCGATGCCACCGAATCGTATCGGGACTCCAAGCCAATTCGGTATGCGTTCGATCGGTTTCCGTGTTGTAGATTGCCGGTAATCCGAGGTAAATCCCCTGATATCGGAACACCGGCATACAGTAAATCTGTAAATGAGGCACTCCTCCTTCGAACACCTGCTCGACCTGCGTCCACTTGAGGAAATCCTTGCTAGCGACCCGTCCTACGGCGCGCACTCCCTGCTCCTGTCCATTAACCGTAACCTTGGTTTCGCTGCTTATGCGGGTAAAACCGACGTATTCCCCACGTTCGGGAACCCACAATGCGTTGTTGGCGCTATCCCAAGCAATACCCGCCTCCGGGCAGGGAATCTCTCGGCTCCAGCGTACCCCATCGGCGGAGAACGCAACCGCCAACATCTGGTGTCCCGTGGTATGCCCAATCATTAGCGCCTTATAGCGCCGCGCGGGGTCCGGATCCCGCAAATCTTTGAACACGCTCGCACCATGTGGTCCCCGCATGGCAATGTTATTTTCGCTGTTCCCGAGAAACTCCACAAACCCCAGCTTCGGTTTCTCCCAGTGGAAACCGTCTTTAGAAAAAGCGTAGCAAATACCCTCATCCCTGTCCTCTGGCGATCTGTACGGCGTTTCCTCCCGCTCTTCGAGCGTCATGCCCTTGGCGGAGTTGTCAATGATGAACGGCATGTACCAGCACTTGTATAACTGAACCTCTTCGTCATAAATGACCCTTGCGTAGAGGTTGTCATAGCGTTTCTCCCACGGCTCGTCTTCACCAAAAAGAGGATTGCTCGGATGTTTCTCCACCACCCCGAGAGTCAATTGTGCATTTTGAGTATTCGCAACAACACGCGAATCAAGCAGAAGGACTCTTTCTTTTTTCACGTCTTCATCCTTCTTTCCGTGGGCGCCGTCCGTCGAGAGACTATAGATTGCCATGGTGAGCATGATTGTCGCTGTCACCGCCGTTTTACCATAGAACTTTGTGCGCCGTGCATCCATGACAACATCCTACAAAAATGTCTACTAGACTTATGCTTTTAACAGGTTACTCCAAACAGATGTCAACGACAGTGTCGCTGGCAGCGAATTGGTGCTATCAGTCACACGACTGGCTTAGAATCATGGCGTGTCTACAGGGCAGGGCTGGATGTATAGCAGAGCGAGAAGTTAATCCAGAGCGGGTCCAGCAGGTATCAGACTTTTTCACGCGCATTCCTCAATACTAGTTTAACCGTCCTCACAAAATACGTCAATATAAAGATTCACTAAGGAAAAGCATTAGCGTTCAAGAAATTCCGACTCTTTTAGTAATGGGTGACAACTGTTTTTTCTCGACACAATTCGTTGAGCGTGTTACAATGGAAGCTATTCGGTGGAGATTGTTTTCACACGCTATAAACCGGAGTTTTTTCTTGAGACTCGGTTGCTGTCGCTTTATTAGCGACAGGGCAGTTCCATGTGTTGCAATCCTTTAAATTGAAACTCGGATGTTCCGTAAAAAACATCCCTATCAAAAAACTCTATCGCGACGGAGCGTTGTCAATGAAATTCTCAAAAATACTCACTGTTTGCTTGATGCTTGGATTTGGGCAGCTCACTGCGACTTTCGCGGAGTTCAAGCTGGTATCTAGCGACCCGAACAGGGGAGATCAGTTTGGCTGGTCAGTAGACATCAGCGGGCATACGATAGTCGTTGGCGCCCCAATTAACAGCGAGAACAACCTTATCGAGCACGGATCAGCGTATATCTTTACGCTCAAGAGAGAAGGCAACAAGGACAACTGGGAACAGAAGGCAGTACTCGATCCGAAGGAAGACGGACGCCGAAACGACAACTTCGGTTACGCTGTGACAATCGATGGCGACTATGCGGCAGTCGGATCCCCCGGAATTAATAGTTCCACCGGTGCCGTATATATTTACAGTCGCAGCGGGGATGTTTGGAAGCAACTACAGAAACTCGAAACCGCCGACGGAAAAAAGAGGGACAATTTCGGACATTCCGTCGATATGCTCGGAGAGCATCTTATTGTGGGCGCTTACCTCGACGATAGTAAAGCGGGATCCGTCTATATCTTCAACCGCAACGGAGATAGATGGAGGCAGCAGGCAAAGCTAACCGGCAACGACACTGCCAAAGGTGACAATTTCGGCGACGCGGTTGCCTTCGCCGGCAACGAGAACGGCGTCGACTTCGCCATTGTTGGCGCACCCAATAACACACACAATGGAAAGAAGTCGGGTGCCGCATATATCTTTGTTCATGATGGAGGAAAATGGACAGAAGAAGCCAAACTAGTGCCCGCAGAAGCTCAAACCTCCGACTTCATCGGAGATGCCGTCTCTATTAGCGGACACCGCGGCATAAAGCGTTACGCCCTCGTCGGAGCGCCGCATTTGGACCTAGCGCAAGATGTGGAGGAAAGGAACAGTGCTGCGTACATCTTCTCGAGCGATGGAGGCGCTTGGGCAGAGGAAGCCAAGCTTAAAGCTAAAGACCCTGAGAAGGCAGATGGCTTCGGGTCAGGGGTTTCAATCAACCGAAATATCGCGCTAGTCGGCGTTCCTCGTCACGGCGAAGGCGCCATTCTGGACGGTGAACTCAATGCGGGAATCGTCTATCCGTATTTGCGGGAGGGCGACCACTGGGTTAGGCAAGAGGCTCGGGCAACCACGGTAGCCCCGGAATTCCCGGAACAGAGTTTCGGAAATCTGGTAATAGCCACGCAGGAGTTTATTGTCATCGCTGCATACGGCTTGCAAAAGGGTAACCCCGACCGCGGCGATCCTAACGGAGGTGCGGTGTATATCTATCACACCCAAAGGGATTGGAAGCTTCCCTACGCCGTTGAACTGTCTTCTGTACTAAGGGCGGCAACGCTGGGAGGAATCAAGCGGACGGCGCTATTCCAAAACTTCCCGAACCCGTTCAATCCGGAGACCTGGCTGCCCTATCACTTGGGGCGTAATTCAGATGTGACCTTCCGCATCTACAATACGCGGGGACAGCTTGTGCGCCGGTTGGATGTCGGGATTCAGCCGGCGGGCGGTTACCGGAACAAAGAATCCGCGGTCTACTGGGACGGTCAGGATCAGTTGGGACAGCCCGTCTCCAGTGGTCTCTACTTTTACACACTAACTGCTGGCACGTCCGAAATCACGCGCCGAATGTTAATTTTGAAGTAGACTTTCGGGAGATTCAAAGATGAGTATAGGCAGGGCACGCGGGTGCCCTGCCTTTTTTGTAATCACTAAACGGGAGCACTTCATGATTTAGACCAATTTTATCAAGCATTTGGCGGTATGCCTGCCCCAATGGTGGGAATCGTTCCTAAATTATGGAATTGCTAACATTGCCTATTTTGGCTTGACAATCTATAGGGTCAACAGTATCATAACTTTTTCCTACGAACAAGAATCGAATATGTAGTAAAACCAGGACGCGAGGATGGTGGCGATTCATGGAATTGATTTCCTGTCGGAAATGCGACGCACAACTTGCCAAACAGGAGTTCATTAAGAGGCACCATAGAGTCTGCCCGGAATGCAATCATCATGACTATTTGAGCGCATTTGAACGTCTTGAACTATTGGTTGATGACGGCAGTTTTGAATCGCACGACGACGGGCTTTATTCGCTCGATCCACTGGAATTTCCAGACTATGTCGAAAAGCTAGAAAGAGATACCGCCAAAACCGGGCTAAAATCGGAAATACTCGCTGGCATTGCAAAGGTCGGAGGTCACCCGGTGGCAATCGCAATCGGAGATGTCGGATTCATTGGTGGAACATGCGGATCCGTTATGGGTGAAAAGGTGACGCGTTGTATCGAACGGGCAACCGCACAAAAGCTGCCTCTGATAGTTATCTCCGTAAGCGGTGGAATGCGAATGCAGGAAGGGACTCTCGCACTGATGCAGATGGCAAAGACGGCGGCGGCCTGTGTGAAACATTCCGAAGCAGGACTGTTCTTTATCTCTGTGTTAACCGATCCAACATTCGGAGGAGCGACCGCAAGTTTTAGCTCCCTCGGCCATGTTATTGTCGCTGAACCGGGGGCACGCATCGGATTTGCAGGCCCTTTGGCAATTGCGAGTATCCGCGAAAAGTTGCCCGACAATTTCCAAACAGCTGAGTTCTTACTTGAACACGGACTGCTAGATCGAATCGTGCACCGTAATGAGATGCAATCGCTTCTTATAAATCTCTTGGAATTCAGTGCGTCGTAATTTCAATTACGATCAAGCGAGTGAATAGCGAGCGCGATAGAAGATCTCATCACTCATTAGCTTTATGAAATGATGAACTACAAGGTTTTCAGCGTTCGACCGTGGACGTACTACTTATATCAGCACTATTAGCTCATTTTTTCTTATAAACATTGCAATTATATTGGAGATTGGATAATGCCCAAATCATTAATTGTTGTTGAATCGCCAGCTAAGGCAAGGACGATTAACAAATTCCTTGGTAAAGATTTTGTTGTGAAGGCCTCAATGGGGCACATCCGTGATCTGCCGTCCAAGGAGCTTGGAGTAGATGTGGACAACGAGTTTGCTCCCAAATATACGCTTATACGCGGCAAGGGAAAAGTAATAAAGGAACTTCAGGCGGCAGCCGAGAAAGTTGATTCCATTTACCTAGCGGCGGACCCTGATCGGGAAGGCGAAGCGATTTGTTGGCATCTTGCCCATGAATTGAAGAAAACGAAGAAACCCGTTTTTCGAATTACTTACAACGAAATCACAAAAGGTGCAATCCAGGCTGCCGTTGACAATCCTGCCGGAATTAACCAATCACTCTTTGACGCGCAGCAGACACGGCGGATTCTGGACCGATTGGTCGGCTATCAGATTAGTCCAATTCTATGGCGAAACGTGAAAACCGGATTAAGTGCCGGTCGTGTGCAATCCGTTGCAGTGCGACTGATATGCGAACGGGAAGCGGAAATTGAAGCCTTTGAATCACAGGAATACTGGACGATTACCGCGGCGCTCAAAGGGGAAGAGACTACACCATTTGATGCAAAACTGCTCCAGATCGCTTCAGAGAAGGGAACAATTGGCACCTACGGATTCACTATTGACGAGAACCGTGCAAATGAGATTGTTGAAGAGGCAAAGGCGGAGCAATTTATTGTAAAGAGCGTCCAGAAGCGTGAACGAAAACGCAGACCTGTTCCGCCGTTCATCACGAGCACCCTGCAACAGGAAGCCGCACGAAAACTAAAATTTACGGCAAAGCGCACGATGTCGATTGCCCAGCAACTCTATGAAGGACTGGAGGTTAGCTCTCAAGGTTCCATCGGCCTAATCACCTACATGCGTACGGATTCAACGCGCATTGCGGACGAAGCGCTTAACGAGGCTCGTGGATATATTCAGAAAACCTACGGCTCGGAGTATCTACCGACAAAGGCGATTTACTACAAGAGCAAGAAATCCGCTCAGGATGCTCACGAGGCTATACGACCGACATCTGCCTATCGGACGCCAGAATCGTTGCGGTCACACTTGAGCTCAGATCAGTATCGCCTCTACGATCTAATCTGGAAACGTTTTGTTGCCAGCCAGATGACCCCGGCAGTCTTGGATCAGACAACAGTCGATATTTCAGCAGGCTACTACCTCTTTCGTGCTACTGGCTCAATTGTCAAGTTCAGAGGATTCATGGCTGTTTACATGGAGGGAAGTGATGAGGTGCCGATACAGAACAAAGGAGATAGTGCAGAAGAAGCAATCCTTCCATCAGTTGATGTCGGTCAGGTGCTCAATCTGCTTAAACTGAGTCCCAAACAGCATTTTACCCAGCCTCCACCTCGCTATACCGAAGCAACGCTTGTCAAGGAGCTTGAAGCCAAGGAGATTGGTCGCCCTAGCACCTACGCGGCAATTATCTCCACCATTCAAGATCGCGAGTACGTCGTCAAAGAGAAAGGGAGTTTTATGTCAACGGATATTGGCAAGCTCGTTAACCAATTGTTGATTAAGGGATTTCCCACTATTCTTGAGGTGCAGTTTACTGCAAAAATGGAAGAACTGCTTGATACCATTGCCGATGGAAAAGTGGACTGGGTGAAAGTCCTGAGGGATTTTTATCAACCTTTTCATCTTGCTTTAGAGGCAGCCCCTGACAAGATGTACAAAGCTCGAAAAGACATGGAGGAGGAGTCTGAGGAGATTTGCGATAAGTGCGGGGGTAAGATGATCCTTAAATGGGGCAGGTATAGTCGCTTTCTCGGTTGCTCAAACTATCCTGAATGCAGGAACACCAAATCTTTGGAGGGCGAAAATGCGCAACCTGCAGAGCCTGAAGAGACAGATGAAGTTTGCGATAAATGTGAAAAGCCGATGGTTATCAAGACCAGTCGTTCCGGTGGTAAATTCCTCGCGTGTACGGGATACCCAAAGTGTAAGAATGCGAAACCGATTAACATTGGAATCGACTGCCCGGAGCCAGGTTGTGACGGATATCTCGGCGAACGCCGCAGTCGCCGCGGAAAGTCGTTCTATGGATGCAGTAACTATCCCGACTGCGATTTCGTCGTCTGGGACAAGCCGCTTTCAAAAAGCTGTCCGGACTGTGACGCACCGTTCATACTTGAGAGGACGACGAAAACTAAAGGGAAACATCTCGCATGCTACAATAAAGCGTGTGGCTACACCGTATCATTAGGTGATGCAGATTCTGAAGAATAGTGCTTCATGAGCATTTTTTCAATCGTGTGAAATAAAGAACATGATACATCATGTCGTGGGACAGCCATCGGCTGCGCAACAGCAAAACACGAGAACCTACCCGTGGCCCGGTAGGCTTACAACCACTCAAATCGCAATGAGAGAGTATTGGGCTTTTTGGAGATAACTACATTCCGCTCCGCTGGAGCGGCGGCGAAGGGTTATCTCATGTCTATAGACATGGCACTCCGCTGGAGTGCAAGACCACAATCTAAGACAATCTAGAATACGCCAGTTTTACTTGTACTCAATAGCGGTGTTCACGTGACAAACGACCAAATTGGCACAGTATTTCTCAATATCGGACATCTCCTGCAGATTCAGGGCGAAGACTCCTTTCGGTCAAGAATCTATGGGCGCGCGGCGGACGCTATCGAAAATCTTGATGTCGATCTCGTGCAACTGGCTGAAAAAGGCACGCTCCAATCAATTCCCGGAATCGGCAAAGCCATTGAGGGGAAGATTGTCGAGATGCTGGAGACCGGGCAATGTCGTTTCTATGAAACCCTAATTGTGGAAATGGGAGAGGAAGTACTTGACCTACTGAGAATTCGAGGTGTTGGCGTAAAAACGGCATCAAGGTTTTACAACGAGCTCGGCGTGAAAAATCTTCAAGATTTGCGGGCTGTAATTAATGGCGGCAAATTCAAACAATTAAAAGGGATTGGTTCAAAGACCATCGCACAGATTGATGAAGGTTTACGTTTCCTCGAAGCCCAAGACCGGATGCGCCCGCTCTGGCGAATCTTGCCAATTTCCCAAGCAATTATTCAAATATTGAGGGATGCGCCCGAGATTGCGAGAGCGGACTTTACGGGTGAGATGCGGCGGCACGAAGAGATGCTCCATCGACTTGAACTTGCGGTTGAGTGCACCACTCCCACAACAATTGTCGAGGCTCTGTCCAAGGTTAGTGGTGTGAAGGAGTTTGAGTCCAAAGAAGACACTATCTTCGGGGGACCATACATTGAAGCATCCATTGATGATGGGTTTCCGCTCTGTGTTTACGCCTTCAGTAGCGAGGAATACGAAGCAGGACTACTGATGACAACCGGAGCCGCTGAACATCTAGCAGCGCTCAATCAGATTGGGGAAGAACGGAACTTAGAGAAGGTCGACGGATGTCTGCCGGATTGGTTGAGAGACGAAACGGAGTCTTCGATTTATGATGCCCTTGGTTTGCCCTTCATCCATCCAGAATTGCGGCGAGATGTCGATTCGATTGAGGCGGCGGCCACCGGAGCACTGCCAACCCTAATTGAATTGAACGACCTCCGCGGAGATTTGCACACCCACACCGTGTGGAGTGATGGCAGACACTCAATACGTGAAATGGTGGAAGCCGCAAAAGCATGTGGACGTGAATACCTTGCCATTACCGATCATTCCGTGTCATCGCGCGTGGCAAACGGATTAACTCCGGAACGACTACTGGCGCACATGAACGAGGTTCGAGACATTAACAGAGAGGTGAGTGGTATTGAGGTTCTTGCCGGTTCCGAAGTGGACATCCTAAATGATGGACGCCTTGACTTTACCGACGATGTTCTGGCACAACTCGATATCGTTGTTGCTAGTGTGCACGCCGGGTTTAACATGAACGAGGCGGAAATGACTAATCGCATGATTCGTGCAATCGAGAACCCGTTTGTTAACATCATTGGACACCCCACAGGCCGATTGCTTGGTCGACGTCCCGGATACGCATTAAACTTCGACGCGGTAATTCAAGCAGCGGCTGAACACCGTGTCGCCTTGGAGATAAATTCCTCTCCAAACCGGCTCGACTTGGATCCAGAAGTGGCAAGAAAGGCAAACGAAGCAGGCGTGCTATTGACTATAAACACTGATGCCCATGCAGTACCTCAGCTTCAACAGAGCCGTTTTGGAATCAACGTTGCGCGGCGCGCATGGCTGACAACAAATGCGGTCATCAACACATATTCTCTGAGCGCGTTACATGAACTGTTGCAAGTCCGAAAAACGTGAAGCTCTTCTCGAATGAAGCCGAAGCAATATGACTCTCGCACGTCACATTGTAGGGCACAACCGTTCGCTACGTAGCTATACATGGCGAGCGGTAAGGGTGTAAGTAATAATACATTTGTAGGGGCTACCGATTGTTTGCCCATAGACGTTGCAGATGATGAGTCCCATGGGGATTTTCGATTACAGATCGAAGATTATCTTTGCTCCGCAGGGATCGTCAGCGGTGGGTAAACGGCCTCAATAGCGGGAATACCCATGAAGATCCAAATAGACAACCAAATCTACGAGATTGATGAAGAAACCTTGCGCCTCTGGTTGCGAGTTGGATCTATTCCTGTCGAGACTTACGTTTTCTCAGAGACGCTTACGAATAGCGAGTGGATGCCGCTTCACGAACTGGGGTGGAATAACGAGCAGAATTGGACACGAGCTGCTGACGAATCGCATCCATTTAGGCGAGAGTTTGAGAAGGAAAAGCGATTTCTTTCCTATCAAAGACGGATGCCACTCGTTACCCTTGTTCTGATTACGCTGAATACAATCGCCTTTATCCTGCTAGATCAATTCGTTGGGCGCTCACAGGAAGTAGCGAACCTCATTCGGTTTGGAGCATATTCCTATCCCTTAATAGTCGAGAACGGGGAATACTGGCGGCTCATTACGAACACCTTCCTGCACATCGGTAGTTTCCACTTCCTTCTTAACATGGGTATTCTATTCATTTTGGGAAATCTACTTGAGGGATTGTACGGAAGGTCACGTTATATCATCCTCTATTTGGTTTCGGCGATTGGGGGCAGTTTGGCGAGCCTGATTTTTGTCCGAGTCGCAATTGGAGCGGGTGCGTCCGGCGCAATTTTCGGACTCATGGGCGTCGTCGTCGCGCTCGGATTGCGCCACAAAGACCGTCTTCCGTTACGACGGGGACGGGTCTTCGGTATGCGCCTGTTGCCCTTTATCGTGCTTGATGTTGCTCTCGGATTTATCATTCCCCACATTAACATCGCTGCCCATCTCGGAGGATTGGCGATCGGATTCATCGCAGGCTTGATTTTGCCGCCGGCAATATATACTCGTGGCGAGCGCGAGAGCTACGGCGTGAGAGCAATTGCGGCCGTATTTGTTGGGCTGACAGTTCTCAGTGGTGCCGTAACGATACAGCGTTTCTTTTATCCTTCTGAGGTTGCGGGTAGACCTACGAATAGAGGATTTCGTTCTTTACCATCTTCGGCCGAACTTCCGGAGTACATTGAGCGAATTGAGCAGAGGCTGCGCGACCGAGATTACTCACGCGAATCGTACAGACTTCTTGCAGGACTATATTGGGAAGCGCTGCGCACCGATCCCGAGAATTCGTCTTGGAGCCAAAAACTCAGAGAATTCTATGAGCGAGCGCTCCTTGAAGATCCCAATTACTCAAATTGGAATGACGGTCTTCTGGGATTATATCAGGTCAAAGTGGTGGGGCAGGAAAGCGAGAAAGGAGATCTTGCTGACTACATTCAACTATGCGAAAAGGTCATACGCAAGAGAGGTTACCATCAAGGTCTGTATCGGAGTCTGGAGTATTTCTATACACGTGGAAAGTCCTTGAATCCCGATCAGACTTCCGACTGGGATGCGGAACTTGAAAAACTGTACCGAGAAGCCATTGCCGGTGACCCTGAGTATGCAAACTGGTACAATAACCTCGCGTGGCTCTATGTTGAACAGAGAGGCAACTTCGAGCAGGCGGTTGAATTAGCACGGCAGGCGGTCAAGCGTGATTCCAAGAACACAACAATGCTGGATACACTCGCGTGGGCGTACTTACAAAGTGGTCAATTTCGAAAATCCTTGAGAACCTTTGAGCAAGTGCTTTCAATCCGATCCGACACCGATGAAAATAAGCATGCAAGAGAGAGTAGCTGGAAAGGCGTAAACGAGTGGGTTGAGACGGGAGTTTCGCCATCAAAATCAGAGGAACACGTTCAAGTCTTTGAGAAATTTTACGCTTATATGTCCCGCCAATTTATAAATCTGCCTGAGGAACAGGCAAAGCTGGATGTCGCTTTCGAGAAATTCCAAGCGAATTATCATTAGTTAGAGATTTTCGAACTCCCGCTTGTCATTGTCCCGTGCCCCAATATTGGGCTACCATTACCCATCAATCCGCGGAATTCTACTGAACAATGATGCCAGTCCACATGGTCTGGGCAATACAGGTAATACCATTTCGCTTGAATAACAGTGCATATAGTGTTTTCCATTATACTTATAACACAACCCATACCAACAGTTGCCCTTCACCCCAAACTTGTAGGCGGGGCATCTTGCCCCGCTTTGGAAAGATTTGATTGACGCTATTAATGCACTGCCAATATATAGAAATGGTATAAGTATGTTCCCCCTGGTCCCGACAAGACTTCCTACTACCCCGCCCAATTTCTTTTTTTGCATTCCCAATCGTCCTGTGGTATTCTGTTGACCTAGGAGGTTCTTGAGGTGCATCAGTCAACGGATACCCATCCCATAGCTAAGGATTTGTCGCCCGAGGAGTTAAGGCAATATCGGTCACGGCACCAACACTACTCGAAAACAAAACAGCTTGACGAACCGTTGCTGCAACGTGCCTGGCAAACAGCACATTGAGTTGCAGTGATGCTCTACGAAGACTTTGGTGCGACGCAAGTTGCAGTCTTTGGTTCACTTGCAGAAGAGCAATGGTTCTCAAAATGGTCGGATATTGACATCGCTGTCTGGGGGATTCCGACGGAGAAGTATCTCCGCGCAATGTCAGAAGCCCAGAACATCAGCCGATTGTTCAAAGTCGATTTGATTGATTTTGAGAGTTGTAGCGGGCGTTTCCGCGATAGGGTCTTAAGCCAAGCCATAAGAATTGCAAAAGGAGAAACCTACCACGTGCACCGGAGTCACCTGATACAGCGCATCTCTGATGAACGCGAAAAAATAGGAGAAACGGTAAAGAGAATTGGGGGAAGGTTAGAGAAAATCGAAACCGCGCCCGCTGAATACAGGGAGGAGATAGAAACGACGATTGGCAAGAATCTTACGAATTGCTACAGAGGGCTGGAGAACATCTTTAAGCGAATTGCTCTTGACATTGACTTGCACATGCCTGACGGAAGCATGTGGCATAAGGAATTGTTGGCACAGATGGCAGAACCTAAAACGGAACGACCAGCCGTAATCTCCGAAAGCGTTTATGAGTTCTTGCAGGAACTCCTTGAGTTTCGCCACGTCTTCAACACTATCTATCAAGAAGAACTGGTTTACGAGAAAACTGAGCAAAATGCTAGAAAGATTGGCGATGTATTTGCCGCGATCTCTGAGGAATTGGATGCGTTCGTCGATTTTCTAAACGAACTGTAATAGTCAATTAGATGCGAGACGCTCATGACCAATTACTTATCGGCTTGAATTGTCCAAGCCTTGGCTCATGAGGTTGTCAATCCGCGGGAGTTGCAAAGTGTTTAAACCATCCTGTTGACTATACAGATTTTGGGGACAAACCGAATTTTCTTGCGCACTGGCACAGAAATCTCTATTGACCGAATTTCGTCGGATACTCTCCGTCGGAGGAGTCAAAACTCTATTTCTAGCGCATCTCTTTGTCAAAATCTTTACACGCCGGAAATCTGGTAGCATCGAAAGGAAAAAACTGGTATGGCAAAGAAGAAAAAGAAGCGGGGTTACCGTGGTGCACGTCCCACATCACGTCCCGTAACTGCTAACATTGGCATAGCTCTCTATCAGAGAGGGGAAATAGCATTTCGGATGAAAGACTATGCCGCTGCGGTGAGAGCATGGAGATCGGAAATAAGAGCAAATCCTGATACAGGCTTATCAAGGAAGTTGGCCGAAGCGCATTTTCGCTATGCCCTTTCAATGGATCGTGAGGGTAAACTGACGCAGATTATTTCTGAATTACATCAGGCAAGCCGGCAGGCGCCTGATGTGGCAATCTACCGATACCACCTAGGGCTGGCTTATCACCAGAAGAAACAGTACAATAAAGCAATAGCAGCCTACCGTCAGGCTTTGAGACTGCGGCCCGGTGATGAACGCTTCGAAGGGCATCTGGCACTTGCGTGCGCTGAGTCGGGTCAAGATGTCCAAAATTCAGTTGTGAGCGTCATGAGATCAATGCAACAGGAGAAATATGCCGAAGTCCACGAAACACTCAAGCAACACTCTTTGGGGGAAATTCATGGTGTGGTTGAAGGGTGTGTCTCTGCAATGCTTGGGGAATACGCAAAGGCGAAAAGACAACTCAATCAGTACACAGCCACTAAATATGGTGTCCCAATTTCTTATTATCTGGGTCTAATCTACGCTCAAGAAGGCAAGATGTCCAGTGCGATTAAACACCTTGAGAGAGCAATAAATGAACCATACATGGCTGTGGCGTGCAAACCGGTCTTGCTGGGAATCTACAAACAGCGAGCGACTGCGTATGTCGAGGCTGGTGAGCACGCCAAAGCCAATCGCCTCTGGAACAAAATCGCTCAACTCGATCCACAAGATGCAGCCGTGGACAACGCGATTACTGTCTCACTCCAAGAAGGCTTCCACCAAGCGTCCGAAGGAAATTTCAGCCAAGCGATGCGTTCCTGGAGACGTCTCATCAACCGAGGTGTTGAGCACCCTGCGCTGCTTCAGAACTACGCGATTGCGTGCGATCGATCGGAAAATTACGAAAATGCGATAGAAACTTGGCAGCAACTTGGGACGGTCTGGGAGCAACAACAGTCGACGGCACCTGACAAAGAACGGCTGAAACGCAAACTAGCGCTTGTTTACCGTCGTATCGGTGAGATCGCATTGCGTCTGGGTGCTGTATATCGAGCAAAAGATGCCTATCAGAAAGCATTGACGTTTGTCCCGGAAGATTTGGAGATTTGCTTAAGGCTCGTGACACTCTTGGCTGAGGAGGATAACTTAAATGCCGCAATGCGCCAACTCCGACAATTGCGGCGGCGCCATCCCAATAACATCCGTGTTCTGGAACTTGAAATAACACTCAGTCTTGAGAGCGATAATTATCGCAAAACCCTCAATTCCTGCCTAGAGATTCTTAAACTTGACCCGAAACACCAGAAGGCGCTTGATCTGCTAGAATCCCTGGGCAGTGAGTGTGTCCAAAAACTTTTTAAGCAGAACGGGCATCGTCAGGCCATCCGACTGCTGCAAAATTTTATAGAAGTATATCCGACCCATACGCCTTTCTATATGATGCTTGGTGCAGCATTTCTTAAACAAAACCGCGTCACAGAAGCTGATCGCGTTTTGGCAGACGCGATTGAGATTGCAAAGAATAAGGCGCTGGCTCTTGCACAAGTAGGCGCTGCTTACTTGTCCACCGAGCATTTTGACCGTGCAGAAAGTTATTTCAAGGACGCTGGTGGACTTGACTCGGAGCAGCCGGAAGTATTGCTTGCCATTGGGGTAGCATACATGTCCTATGATGTCCAAAAAGCAAATCGCTATTTGAATCGGTTGATCGCTAACCAGCCGGAGGAAGAAAAGACGTTTGAGACAATAGCTCAGACATTGCTAGATTCAGGAATGCCTGATCGGGCTCGAGAAATGATAAATCGGGGATTGAAAAAGTTTCCGAAATCCATTTCTCTTCTTATAGGATCAATTACAATCGCTATCGCTATGGAAGACTTTCCTCTGGCACGTAAAACCGTGGCAAAGGCGCGGAAGGTAGTAGTGGCTACTGGGGACTTTGAGGCGTCGCAAGCATTGTCCGCTGCGGAAATGATGCTGACATTTCGAGAGATGGGAGATTTTTTTCATGAATTCGAAGACATTGACAAACCCTTTTGATGTATTGGGAGTAGATGAAACCGCTTCCAATGCCGAGGTAAAGAAAGCCTACTTTCAGATGGTACGGCAGTTTACCCCGGAGAAACACGCAGAACAGTTCAAACAGATTCGGGAGGCATACGACCTACTGAAAGACCCCTCTCTTCGCTTGGAAGCAGAGGTGTTTAGTCCTATCAATCCTCCAAGTCCGTCTGTTTCGGAAAACGTAGAGTTGCCCCCAATAAAGTTAGATGGCGATGCTTTGCTATGGTGGATGAAACAGACCCTCACTGACTTAGAGCGCACAGATTTTACGAGTGACTTTAATGAGGTTCTTTGAAAGATTTACTAGTTTCTGGAAATATGTAGAGATTACACACACACCTCCCGCAGACATCGTAGATCCATCTCCGGAGATGGTGAGTCAATCTCAGGCGGACGAGTTTCAAGATGCGATTGCTGAACTTAAAGATGCAATGCGGAAACTTGGACGCAACCAGCTTCGCGCAAATACTGTCTTGCAATCCGACCGGAACGAGATTAAACAAATACTCCAACAGATAATCGTTTCCTCCGCAGAACCGCATAAGGAGATGCTACTGGAGTTGCTGCTCGTGGTGGATGGTTTGGAGGAAGGGATACACGCTATCAGACAACTTAACGATGATAATAGGCTTGTCTCCGCTTTGGCTGAGGGTTTTCTGATTGTGCAGGAACGTCTGTTAGGTATTTTGAAGAAATGGGACGTGACTCCAATTGAGAGTGTTGGACAACCGTTTGTTCCCCATCTACATCAAGCCGTGGATACCGTCAATGCGGTAGAAGTTCCGGAGAATGCTATTGTGGAAGAACAACGACGCGGTTATCTGCGTGGGAACGAAGTCTTGAGATATGCCGAAGTCGTTGTGGCTAGGAAGAAGGAGAAATAAGTGAAACCAATTGTCGGCATTGATTTAGGAACGACCAATTCCGAGGTGGCAATCCTCCGCGAGGGTAGATCTGTTGTGGTTCCAGATACTGCTGAGAATCGTATTCTTCCATCGTTTGTAGGGCTTTCTCCCGCTGGGGAGATACTCGTTGGCGAATCGGCGCGAAACCAATATGTCGTCGCGCCCGAGCGTACGATTAAGTCAATCAAACGTAAGATGGGGAGTGATGAATGCGTCAGCCTAGGCGAGGAAAACTATTCGCCCCAAGAAATTTCCGCATTCATCCTGAAACGGCTCAAAGCCATCGCCGAAGAATCGCTGGGAGAATCCGTTGAACAGGCGGTAATCACGGTACCTGCTTACTTCTCGGATAAACAGCGTCAGGCGACCAAGGATGCGGGCGAAATTGCCGGGCTTGAGGTGGTGCGTATTATCAACGAGCCGACAGCTGCCGCACTAGCTTATGGATTAGATCGCGAGGAGGACCAGTTCCTTGTCGTATATGACCTCGGTGGAGGCACCTTCGACGTTTCTGTCATTGAGATTAACTCAGGTGTTGTAGAGGTTCGTGCCACTCATGGGAACACACAATTGGGAGGCGATGATTTTGATGCGGCGCTTGTAGAATATATCGCCGAAGATTTTCGACAGCAGCACGGGGTTGATCTCTGCGCAGACCGCCGTGCGATGGCGCGCCTTACGCGCGCAGCCGAACGTGCCAAGATTGCACTGTCCGATGCGCCATTCGCAACGATCCGAGAGGAATTCATTGCGACTGCAAAGGGAAAACCAATTCATTTGGAGATGGAAATTGAACGTTCCCGCTTCGAGGCACTCATCAACGACATGCTAGAATCGACAATTGAATGTGTCCAACAAGCCTTGGAAGATGCCTCGCTCACGACAGACGAAATTAACGAAGTACTTCTGGTGGGAGGATCGACACGGATTCCGCTTTTATCTGACATGATCGCCGATGCCATTGACGTGGAACCGCATCTAGAGATTGATCCGGAACTTTGCGTGGCTATGGGGGCGAGTGTACAAGCGGGAATTATTGCCGGAGAACCAATTGACGCAATATTGGTAGATGTGACGCCCTATTCGCTTGGGATTGAAGCCGCCACCTGGGATATGGGAGTTCCGATGTTTGACCAATACAGCGTAATTATTAAGCACAATACACCTATTCCGGTGTCAAAGTCAGAGGTTTACACCACATTCACGCCAGATCAGGAGCTTGTTGATATTAAAGTGTATCAGGGAGAGGAACCAATAGCTTCTCAAAATACATTTTTGGGAGAATTTCGTCTGGAAGGTGTCAAACGTACGAAGCGCGGAGAGCCGGAGATTGTTATCAATTTCGATTACGATGTAAATGGCATAGTACATGTCTCTGCCCAGGACAAGCAAACAGGACGAGAGAAGGAGATCGCAGTAACTGCCACTCCGGATCGTCTGACCGAGGAACAGAAAACCGAAGCTACCGAACGGTTCGAAGATATGGTGATCGATTTGGATGCTGTTCCCGCCGATTTCCACGAAGATGCGGTTGTCCTTCGAGAGAGAGCTGTCGAGGTTGCTGAATCGTTAGAGGCTGGCGTGGACAAAACAAAGCTACAGGAGCTGGTCGCCGAACTAGATAGTACCCTCAGCAGCCAAAATGAGGAAGCGATTGAAGAATTACGGGATGAACTTCTCGATTTCCTGTACGATCTTGAAGACTAATCGGTAGGTAAAATTCACACGAGAGCGTTAAAAACGGGCAAATCGTGCAAATGCGCCTGACGTTATACTTCATACTCCCATCCGCTCGCCTGCTTTCAGTCTTTCTAACCCCAAAGCGCGTCAATTCCGCCAAAATATCCTCATGAAAAACCTAACGCATTTCGATGAGAAAGGACACGCACGAATGGTTGATGTCACCCCCAAGCCGGAGACGGTGCGCGTTGCGGTCGCCTGCGGGCATGTGACTGCCAAACCGGAGACGATTCGCTTGATTGCTGATCACGGTTTCAAAAAGGGGGATGTCCTTGAAGTGGCGCGGCTCGCTGGCATCATGGCGGCAAAGCGAACAGGTGATCTAATCCCACTGTGCCATCCGTTAACACTTACCTCCGTCAAAGTTGACCTCTCCATTAACAACGCCGAAAACCGCGTCGAAATTGAAGCCGAGGTGCAAACGCTTGGGCGCACAGGTGTGGAGATGGAAGCTCTCACTGCGGTTGCAGTTGCCGGTTTAACCGTCTACGATATGTGTAAAGCCGTTGACCGAGAGATGGTCGTTTCTGAAATACGATTGCGCAAAAAGACGGGTGGCAAGAGTGGTACGTTTGAAAGACGCGAATAGTCAACTGTGTGGAAATCCCGCATTCGGGCCATTGAACCTTACAGTTGCGATAATCTTGCTGTTGGTCTGTCGTTAGCGCGGATGCCTAGCTACCTTCCTCCTCAGGTCAATTTCATCGAAGAGTATTCCAAGGCTCTTGATTGTCGACCTCCACCAACTGGTATCCTTCATCCCCGCTGCACGGTCCCAGAGTGACAAACAGTTTTGCCGGCGCAGATGAGACGTTGAAGGACGCATGCACGACATCCGCCGGAATGAATACTGAATCACCTGCATTCAAATCCTGTCGCCGATCTTCCAACCACTGTTCGATGCTCCCCTCTATAACGTAAATGACCTCCTCCTGATCCGGGTGCTTGTGAAAATTGTGTCCGCCTCCGGGCATCAGATTGACCTCGATTGCCACAAGATCTTTCGCTCCGGTTGTTTGAGGGCGACTTATCCACGTCATCGTTCCCCAGTCAAGTTCATCCCGATCGGCTTCGGCTGCCACGACGAATTTTCCTTGCATAACATAGTCTCCTTGGTCGTTTTGTTACCATTGGCATGAACGAAAATTGCCCTTCATATCTGCAAGTTTGGCAACTTCGCAGATGGCCGATTATATCACGACCAATCAATGGCGTCAATTTCCGAATGCAGAGCAATCGAGCTTTAAATCCATTGATCGTATTAAGGTCCTCTCGCCTCGAATCCCGTTTCTGCACTATAGAATCTCTATTGCACTGGGATCTCTATTGCACTGGGATCTCTATTGCACTGGGATCTCTATTGCACTGGGATCTCTATCGCGCGGGATTGGCTATCGCACTCGCTATCCACTCGTTTGATCCTTATTCGGTCACTTGATCTGTCCCGTTGCTTGATCTCTACAATCAGGTGCATTTCCCCGGTGAGTCCGCCAAGGTAAACGCATCTATTTTCCAGCGATAATCCGTAGGTTGGGTTTCACTCTCTCTCCCGCAAGACGGTGTTGTTGTAAGACGGATTCTCTTTGGCGTTGACACGAGTTTCCCTCATGTCAAGGGCAAGATTCGGATACGATCGGCACGACCGGCACTCGAAAAAGTTGCCAAAACAGGGCGGGAATGGCAACATTCCATGGGAAACAATTACAGACATGTATTTTTAGAGTTTTCAGAGTAGACGGGAGAAATGAAGCAAGACAGGAAACGGCGTAAACCCATGTCAGGAGTGATTTCTCAGCGGTTTGTACAAGAAGCTTGCTCGGAATGACACGCTGAAACGGAGCAATTTTTTGATGGTAGTTCTGACGGAGCACGGGGGACAGCGATGGAGGCAAAGAAACCTAGCACTTCTCTTCAAAACGTGCTTCGAGGCAGATTGTCGGCGTGCTTGAGCGGTTGACGCTTGCATTGAGAGCACCCGAGCAGATAGAGCTTGGCGCCGAGGCAAAGGAACTGGTTGGAGTATTAGAGTGTCTAACACTTGCCTTGAAAGCGCCACAGCGAGAGAGCACGGGCAATGGAGTTAAGGCACTGCCTGCTGATGCGGGCGTGGAGGAGGGCAAAGCAGAGTAATACGGCAGGAACGACGAGTTGGTTTTCTCAATAGGCGTTGACGCGGGACTCTCGCGCTGACCGCTCTTTTATCATCACGCATTTTAACCTGACCGAATTGGCCGACTACTTCTTCTTGAATCTCCCTCATCTTTGTTTAAAGGATGGGGGTAAGTTCGCTTGTGATCCGCAAACTGACACTTTGCGGTACGGAATCTCCGCGATTACTACGCTGTTCTCAATTAAAATCGGTCGCGTGACCAAAATCTTGTAAGTTGCGACTTAGGTTGAGGAACAAACCGTAGTACCGCCGCAATTGTTTAGTGAAAATTTGTTGGTTGTGGTATAATGGAGATGATTGAGAGCAATAAGTTGCGACTCATTTCTCCGTGTTCTCGAAAAAACCATTGGTAACGAGTAACACGTGAGGGATTATCCACTCTACTATCGCCATTTCGTAGACAAGCTATTTTACACATTACGTATTACTTATGAAGAGGTGAATTACATGGCGAAAGGAATTTTGGAACGGTTGGCTGACGGCATTGTGCTTGGCGATGGCGGCTACATCGTTGAATTGGAGAGACGTGGCTACGTTGTCGCAGGCGCTTTCACCCCAGAATTAGCCATTACCCATCCCGATGCAATTCGGGAAATGCACTGTGAATTTCTCGTGGCAGGTGCAGAGGTCCTACAAGTGATGGCGTTCTACGGCAGCCGCGAAAAATTGGAAACGGTCGGCTATGCGGACAGAACGTTTGAGATTAATCGTGCGGCGACCCGTATTGTCAAGGAGGTTGCTGGTGATCAGGCACTCGTCGCAGGGGATCTGAGCGCGACGTGGAAATGGGAAGCGGACAATCCATCGGCGCAGGCGCTGGTCACTAGCATGTTTGATGAACAGATTGACGCCCAAGAGGGCGTGGATTTCTTCATCGGAGAAACATTCTGGTATCTCGGTGAGGCGTTGTTGTGCCTTGAACGGATTAAGGCAAAGACGAATATGCCTGCGATGATTACCTTGGCATTCCGCGGCAGCAACCAAACCGACGACGACGTAGTGGCGGCTGAATGTGCGAAGCGTCTGGTCGACGCAGGGGCGGACATTGTAGGTATCAACTGCATGAGGGACCCCGATCGGATGTATCCCCTCATTGAAGAGATGCGTGACGCGACTAGTGCCTACCTTGCTGCGCAGCCTGTAGCATTTCACTGCTCCGATGAAGTTCCATGGTTCACGGGGACGCCAGCCTTCCCGGACCGCCTTGAACCGATCCAACTCACACGCTACGAGATGGAGGCGTTCGCGTACAAAGCGAAGAATATGGGTGTAAACTATATCGGGAGTTGCTGCGGCAGCATTGCTAGTCATGTCCGAGAGATGGCGCGCGCGTTAGGCAAGTATGACGAGCCAGAGGTTTGGCAGCCGAATCCCGATGACCCGATGAGTGAGACCGAGTTTAACTGGAAACGGCGGCAGCCGGAAAACGCCTGAAAACATGAATTAAAGGACACAGATTCGCTTGCTACGTGTTTGGAACAGTAGGAACGAACTTTATAAGTTCTTAGCTCGATTTTGTACAAACGTACAACGGTTGGGTTGAGCGGAAAGCCGTGCAGCACAAAACCCGTAGGCGGGGATCAAACGAACGATCAACTGAGTGGATAGCGAAGAATCAAGGGAATGGACAATGACTGCGATAGCTAATCCTGATAGTAAATCCCAAAATGACTGCGATAGAAATCTCTTCACCTCCGCCTATGTCACAAACCTAAATAGGTACTAACGGTAGGTGCGGTTTCTAACCGCACCGGTGACACAACCCCCGCGAGGCGCAGTTAGAAACAGCGCCTACCAGAATGAGAGGACCCGGTAGGTGCGGTTTCTAACCGCACCGGTGACACAACCCCCGCGAGGCGCAGTTAGAAACAGCGCCTACCAGAATGAGAGGCCCCGGTAGGTGCGGTTCCTAACCGCACCGGTGACACAACCCCCGCGAGGCGCAGTTAGAAACAGCGCCTACCAGAATGAGAGGACCCGGTAGGTGCGGTTTCTAACCGCACCGGTGACACAACCCCCCGCGAGGCGCAGTTAGAAACAGCGCCTACCAGAATGAGAGGACCCGGTAGGTGCGGTTTCTAACCGCACCGGTGACACAACCGCCGCGAGGCGCAGTTAGAAACAGCGCCTACCAGAATGAGAGGACCCGATAGGTGCGGTTTCTAACCGCACCGGTGACACAACCCCCGCGAGGCGCAGTTAGAAACAGCGCCTACCACAGGGAAAGCAATCCGGACAGGTTGCATAGTATCAGGAACCGCTGGAGACTTTTTCAATGGTCAACCAACAAGACTAGAGGGTTAAAATCTTCCCAACATTTCCTCAACGCTTGATTGACACCGTTTGTTGCCTCGCTCAAATGTACAAAGTCGAGCTTAGAACCTGTTTGAAAAGTCGGTAGCAAAGGCATTTTTAGTCATTTGAAGACACGTTTTTTGTGATTTCCCGCTATATACCTGATACCTGTCGCCCCGCTGGGGCTTAGGTGCATGGGGATTCGGTATTTCTACACACTTTCCGCCCCTCCGGGGCTTTTAAGGCTGGTGCGCAGTGCGCACCCTACAAAATTTACTTTTCAAGCAGGCTCTTAGTGGTTTTCTCGCTAAGAATATATGTCTTCCTGGACTGGCACAAGAGACCTATTCCACAATTCCCGTAGGTGCGACCAACCGAGTGGACAACGAGGGCGATAGAGATCCCTCTAACCGCACCGGCACCCAACACTTACCATATACTCTTAGAAAATTTACCACTTAGTGGTGTTCTCGCTAAGTATTTAATGCTTATGAGACTGGCACAAGAAACCCCTTCTACCACGTCGGTAGATGCGGTTTCTAACCGCACCGATACCCAACACTTAACCATATTTACTTAGACAGTAAACCACTTAATGATAAGGAGAAAGACATCGTGGCTGCACCTGTATTTAAGCATCTATTCACCCCCCTACAGCTCCGCCATGTCACGGTCAAGAACCGTATCGTCTCATCGGCGCATGCGGATGCCTTGGCAGAAGATGGGATGCCAAAGGAAAAAGCACGATGTTACTATGAAGAAAAGGCAAAGGGCGGGGTGGGACTACTGATGTGTTTTGGATCGGCAGGGGTGCACCCAACTTCGCCGGCACAGGATTGGCACGGCGTGGAATTGTTCGAGGACCGTGTGATTCCATACCTCACTGAATTTGCCGATACAATGCACGCTTACAACGTTCCGGTCATTTCGCAAATGACGCATCGCGGACGACGGGGACGGAGCGTAGACCGGATGCATCGGATGTACGGACCGTCTCCTATCCGCGAACCGAACCACCGCGAAACGCCGCACACACTCGACGAAGAAACGATAACAGAGTTTGTCCAAGCGTTTTCGGATGCAGCGTGGCGATTGAAGCAAGGCAACTTTGACGGCTGCGAAGTAAACGCGAGCCACTGTCATCTAATCGATCAGTTCTGGACACAAAACGCGAATCAGCGCACTGATGAATACGGAGGTGCGCTCTCCAATCGTTTACGTTTCGGAACGCGGGTTATTGAGGCTATTCGTAAACGGTGCGGCGATGATTTCATTATCGGCATCCGCATCACAGGTGACGATTTCACTAAAGGCGGTCTTAACAATACGATGATGCAAGAGATCGCAGGAAAACTGGATGTGTTGAGAATACTCGATTACTTTAGTGTCATTGGGGCAACTGCCGAGACCTTCATTGGAGAAGCAGCAGCAGTGCCAGACATGACCTTCCCACATGCGACATACGCGCCGTTGGCAGCGTCAATTAAGGGTGTGGTGTCTGTGCCGGTCATCACGGCAGGTCGGGTGATACACCCGATGGAAGCGGAGCAGATCGTCTCAAACGAGCAGGCGGATCTGGTCATCATGACTCGTGCGTTGATCGCCGATCCGCAGGCACCTCATAAGGCGATGGCAGGACAGTTGGATGACATCCGGTTGTGTCAAGGTTACAACGAAGGTTGCATCGATCGCATCTACACCGGACGTGGCGTGACGTGCGTACAGAACGCAACGATAGGAAGGGAGACCGAGTTGGGTGCGCTCACACCGGCGGAGCAACCTCGTAAAGTGGTGGTGGTCGGCGGTGGTCCCGCCGGGCTTGAAGCTGCACGGATCGCAAGGAGGCGTCGGCACGAAGTTGTGTTGATGGAAAAAGGCGGCAAATTGGGCGGTCAAACGTTGATTGGCGCCAAAGCCCCATTGCGCGGCGAGTTCTCGGGTGCAACAGAATGGATGAGTGAGCAATGCCGAAAATCCGGGGTAGAGGTTCGACTGAACTGTGAAGCAACCGATGAGTTAATTTTGAGTGAAAACCCCGATGTCGTGGTCGTAGCGACAGGTGCTCGCCCACTGATCCCGGAGGTCCCTGGGGTTGAAAATACGGTGGATGCATGGTCTGTCTTGAACGGCAATGTCCCGGAAGGTGAGCGTGTGGTGGTGATTGATGAGGAATACGGCTTCCAAGGCCCCAGTGTCGCGGAACTACTGCTTGATTTAGGTAAATCCGTGGAGATCATCACAAGCATGGAGGCAATCTGTACGTTGCTCGGCGCAACAACACGCCCAGCGGTGTATCAACGTCTCTTCCGCAAAGGGATTGTTATCCACCCTCACCTGCATGTCCATGTTATTGAGGGCGGCACCCTCATCACCGAAAACGCTTGGGCTGAGACGAAGGGTGAATTGACAGGTTACGATGCTGTGGTCTATGCGTTTGGTGGGCAAGCGGTCGACGAAATATCTCAGTTACTCCAAAACGAGGTAACGTGCTCTGTCGTCGGCGATGCGTTTGCACCACGTACGCTCCAGCATGCGATTATGGAGGGGCATACTTTCGCACGAAAGATTTGACGGGCTACAGGCAATTACACAAATTGTCCCGTCCAGGCGATGGCACTTGGACGAGTCCTTGGTTCGCTTGAAACTCACGCAGAATACTGTTCACAATCTCCTCGCCAAGTGGTCCCCACTACCAGCCTGTTTGAAAAATCGGTGGTAAAGCCATTTTTGCATATTTGCACGAAGATTTTTCATGTTTCTATTGTTTTCTGCTGCATACCTGTGGGACCTCTATGGGAACACTATCGCGTTCGTTATTCACTCGCTTGATCCCCTCTGGGGCTTATATGCACCAGGTTTTGTTGTTTCTATAAACCTTCCAGATCTCTATCGCACTCGTTATTCGCTCGTTTGATCCCTCTGCGGCATTTAAGGGCTGGTGGAATCTCTATTGCCTTCCCTGTTCGGTCACTTGATCGCAGTGGATCTCTATCGGGATTAGCTATCGCCTTCGCTGTCCACTCAGTTGATCCCTCCTTAATCAGTCGGTTGATTGCACCCTACAAACTGTACTCTTCTAACAGGCTCTAACAGCAGGGAAAACGCATCTGATTTTGCATTGACAACTTCACACGTGTATAGTATGATAGGGAAACGAACAGATAAGCGGCGGAGCGGATGCGCTACTACCCTAATCGCCAATTTTCCGTGTTCCAACGGGGTAGCGCTTTGGCTTTTCACGCATCTAAAATTGACCTTCGTGACAACGATCTTTTTTTCTGTTAACATCTTGTTCACATTTGCCGGCGTATGAACCCGTGCTATCAAAGGAAAGTATTGAATCAAACCATGTGAACACTCCCTCGAAATCAGGCCTCCGTTCACATTCTTGTACCTATTTTTTGGGGCTATTTTTACAAAAAAATAGGTACAAGTTCAGCCGAAACCGCCCAAAAAGGGTGGCGGATCAACATTTTTATTCACATTTTCGGACTCTCAAGCGACTGAACAAGGGGCGATCAAAGCAATGAGAGCTCCTACTGATTTTATACACCTTTCGCTCCGATAATGCTATAGAGTGAAGAACCTCTGAAGCCGAAAACAGCCGCCATGGTTAGTTTTAACGCGAGAACGATTGAGTGATTTTAGATGCGTTTCCTCCGGTGAGTCCGCCTAATTCGCTTGCGTCGGATACGGCTACACGTTATAATATCATCCGCCGCGCTCATGACACATGGGGAGCGGATGACGTGCGTGTAACTGACGTAACAGACTATATCATACGATATCTGAGATTCCGTGTTGCTAACTAATTCCGATTGGTGATGGCACTTATACTGGACGAACTTTCCAGCTCCGAATTGTCGATTATGGATGATGAGTCACCAATACTTACGTATCACTACGGTCATGAACTCCACAAGCCGTATATTCATCCCATTCACGCCCCCAACAGATCGATTGTCACGGACGACGCTCCCGGCGATTGCCCTTACCATCACGGATTGTGCTTTGCGTGGGAGAATGTGAATGAGGTGAACTATTGGGAAGAAACCGAATGTGATGAATCGGAACGTGGACGGATTGTCCATCGAGAGTTTCTCGAAAAAGGTGTTAATCTCCACAGCGCTCATTTCACAGTTGTCAATGACTGGGTTACTCCCAATAATTCCAAACCAATTGAGGAACTCTGTCAGATTAAGGTTCATCAACCGCAGGAAGATCGGCAACTGATAGATTTGCAATTCGATCTACACGCTCAATCTCAGGACGTTTCGATTGGTGTGTCTCCTGAATCCCAAGGTCTTTGCATTCGCGGTACAGAGATGGAATATCGGAAGGTTACGAATTCCGAATATTCTATTGGTCAATCCGAGGTGAGCGGGAAAGCCAGCAAATGGTGTTCGCTCAACGGAGTCCTTTCAGATGAGGCGATTGGAATGGCCATCTTCGACCACCCGTCAAATTTGAGGCATCCAACTCCTTTTCTTGCGCTGGATGACGCAATCGGATTTGTTTCTACTGCCCTTGCCTATGCCGAACCGCATACCGTTGCTGCGGGTGAAACACTGACGCTCAAATACCGTGTAGTGGTATATCTTGGCGATCTTTTTACATTTGATTTGTGGGAATGCTATGACGAGTATGCAAAACAGGGGTGAAGATGGATCGAGTCAGTGCATTTGCGCCTGGCAACATTTCCGGTGTATTCAAAATCATTTACCATGAAGATGCCACCAAGATGCACTCGCTCGGCACGGGATTCACTGTCAAGGAAGGGGTAGTTGCCACGGTTTCCCGGGATAGTCAGACGACTGTCCTGTTCAATGAGGAGAAGATTCGTTTCCCAACAGTTTCAGCCGTTGTCCGAGAATTGGCATCACAACCGATACGGATAGAAATCGCCACCCCGTTGCCGCTGGGGTGCGGATTTGGTCTAAGCGGCGCATCGGCGCTCGCTGCCGCCTATGCGGTGAATGCTCTATTGAGTTTGGACAAAGCTGAATTGGAGTTGGCAATGATCGCCCACGTCGCAGAAGTGGAGAATCGCACCGGATTGGGCGACGTCTGCGCTCAATATCATGGTGGATGTCTCGTTAAACTGAGGGAGGGCCATCCATTGGATGCCCAGCAGTTGCCTGTTCGAGAGCAGGCAATTTTCTACAAATACTTCAGCACAATCCAGACCAGAGATGTCCTCGAAAACGTCGAACAACGCGCGCGAATTAACAGTGCTGCGGATGAAGCGTTGAAATGCTTGGAAAGATTCACGAAATCGAACACGGTAGATTTTAGCGCCTATGTCCGTGTATCGAAAACGTTCGCCATCAACAGTGGGTTATTAACGGACGCAAATGTCCAACGAGCTATTGAAGAAATTGAAGCTGACACAGGGGTTGCGTCTATGATTATGTTAGGCAATGCAGTGTTTGGTACTCATTCCTTTGAAGGGGCAGAAGAGACTACGCTTGCTAAACATAGTGTAAGGATACTGTAAATGACGGATGTCCCTGAAAGCCATCCTAGGTACATATCTCTGAGAATCCGAGATGTGATGGAAGCAGGAGTAGAGCGTGGAATAACTTCGGTTCCCGGTCTGATCGCTCACGGCCGCGGGGAAGCGTTTGACTACCTGATTGGCGAGAAAACACAATCGTTCGCCAAGGAAGCGATACGCGGAGCATCCGCGATGCTTCTACTCGCGAAACACGCCGTTATCTCTGTAAACGGTAACACGGCGGCGCTTGTGCCTCATAACTTGGTCGATTTGGGAAGAATTCTCAATGCGCCGTTGGAAGTAAATATCTTTCACGTATCGGCGGTTCGCGAACAAGCGATCCAACACCATCTCCTCAAAAACGGCGCGGCTGAGGTGTTGATGCCTACCAAGGAGGCACAGCTTTCGTACATCGACTCGAACCGAAAATTCGTTCATCCGGACGGCATTCTTAATGCGGATGTAGTGTTCGTTCCATTGGAAGACGGCGATCGCTGCGAAGCGCTGCGCAAGATGGGAAAAGAGGTTGTGACGGTAGACCTGAACCCGATGTCGCGAACGGCAAAAAAAGCGAGTGTAACCATCGTCGATAACGTAGTACGCGCTTTACCGGCGCTCATTAAGGAAATTCAATCCCTAGGAAACTCGGCGACGCCGATTTTGCAAGAAATCGTGTCGGGATACCGTAACGAAAGCGCGTTGAGTGCCGCCCTCGAATGGATCCGTAGAGAGCCCAAGAATGATTAAGCCGAGAGTTCAGACGAAAAACCCTATTCCGCTGTATCAACCTCTCCCGATTGCAGATCCGATTGCGCAATCGGACATCCTGCAACCCAGGCGTGTCTATATCGAGACGTATGGCTGTCAGATGAACCTGAGCGACAGCGAGTTGATGACGGGCATCTTAAGCGGAAGCGGGCACAAGATTGCCAATCAAATTGAAGAAGCCGATGTTATTCTGCTCAACACATGCGCGATCCGGGAAAACGCCGAAACAAAGGTAATCAACCGTCTCAAGCAGTTAAGTCACCGAAAGCGGAGACAGGACGACCTGATTCTCGGCGTGTGTGGCTGTATGGCTCAGCACCTGCGCACAAAACTGGTAGAAGCTGCGCCATACGTGGATCTCGTGATGGGACCTGATGCTTATCGCGACCTGCCGCGAGCCATAAATTCCGTGGCAAACGGCGACCCGTTCATCAACTTGAGACTAGACAAAACCGAGGATTACGCTGACATCGCCCCAATCCGCAAGGATGGACTGCGAGCATGGTTAACGATTCAGCGAGGCTGCGACAAGATGTGTACCTTCTGTATCGTACCTTTCGTGCGGGGACGTGAACGCAGCATCCCGCTTCCGACGTTGGTTGACGATGTTAAACGGCTTGTGGATGAGGGATTCAAAGAGGTTGTGCTACTCGGTCAAACGGTGAACTCCTACAACGACGGAAAACACGATTTCGGAGATCTTTTGTTCGCGATAGGGGATGTCGAAGGGGTTGAGCGAGTGCGTTTCACGTCACCTCACCCAAGCGACGCCACCGGTGGAATGATTGATGCGATGGCAAACTGCGCTCAGGTGTGCAAACACATACATTTGCCTCTCCAATCGGGTTCGACGAAGATCCTAAAGAAGATGCACCGCACCTACACGGCGGAGGAATATCGTGAACTCGTCGCGACGATGCGAGAGCGTGTTCCAAATCTAGCAATCTCCACGGATGTCATTGTCGGCTTCTGCGGTGAGACAGAGCAAGATTTCACGGAAACGTGTGATTTGATGCGCGAGGTTCGTTACGACTCGGCGTTCATGTTTAAATACTCGCCGCGTGAAGGAACACTTGCGCACAGAAGTCTTGACGACGACACCAGCGAGCAAGAGAAAGGACGGCGGCTAAGGGCAGTCATAGAGCTACAAGAGGAAATCTCCTACGGGATTAACCAAGAATCGGTCGGGAAGACCGTAGAAGTCTTGGTTGAAGGCGAATCTCGGCGGGAATCAGACAAATATCAGGGGAAAACCGACAACTTCAAAACGACGGTGTTCCCGAAGGAAGACGCTCAGATCGGTGACATTGTGAATGTGACCGTCGAGACCGCCTCCGCACACACGCTGGTCGGAAGAATCACCGTCTGAGCCAGTTTCAAGCCGCACCGGTCATCCACCGCCTCAAATCCATCTGCTCACGTCATTCCGTCTGAAGAATATTGTATATAATGATTCCCACTTTAACTACATATGCGAAGATCAATGCTAATCATTACCCATCCACCAAGCCCGTAGGCGGGGCATCTTGCCCCGCATTGGTTAGATTTGATTAACGCTATAATGCACTGCAAATAGATTGGAATGGTGTTATAAGCGGGTTATATTTATCCATTAGCTCTTCAAGTTCAGCACGTTAGCAAAAACAACAGAACTTCCCACGAAAGGATCTCCAATGTCTGCGACGATTGCAATTGTCAAGTGCTCGACGTATTCTCAAGAAATGGTTGACCAAGCCATCTCGAATCTGCTGGAACTTTTCGGAGGAATCGGTAGTTACGTGAAACCGGGAGATCGAGTCCTTTTGAAGCCGAACCTTCTCGGTGCGTCTCACGCCGATGATCCGACAGCCACTCACCACTCTGTAATGCACTCGTTACTTCGCCAGATACAGTCTGTCGGTGGCAAGCCGTACATTGGTGATTCGCCGGCATTTGGAAATGTAACAACGGTTGCGAGGAAATCGGGACTCATGAAGGTTGCCGAGGAGCTGGGCGTGCCGATTACCGATTGGACCGGAGGAGTGCGAGTGCCTGCCCCGAAATCCTATAGCCTACGCACCTATAAGTTGGCACGTGAGGTCGTGGAGGCAGATGTCGTGGTCAATGTGCCAAAACTGAAAGTGCACCAGCAGATGCAATTGACAGCGGCAATCAAGAACAACTTTGGTTGTGTGCCCGGCAAACGGAAAGCGCGTCTCCATTTTTCCCACGGGCAGAATCGGGTTATATTTGGAAAGATGCTAATTGAGTACTGCCAGTTGATTAAGCCAGCGCTCACAGTCGTCGACGCAATTACTGCAATGGATAAAATGGGACCGCGATATGGAAATCCTTATCCGCTCGGTATTTTAACCGGTGGAGTGGATGTAGTTGCTCTGGACCGAGTGCACGCGGAAATAATCGGTTTGCCGGATACGCAGTTCGACTTGATGAATGCTGCCCGAGAGCTTGGTATCGGGGAAACGGATTTGAAGAAGATTGAGATTCTAGGTGAGCGTCTCTCGGATGTGCGAGTGTTCGATTTCCAATTTCCAGGAGCGGTGCCGGTGAATTTCTCGCCGCTTCGAATTGCCAAGAGTACTCTCAAGCATCTTTGGGCAAAGCGCGTTGCCTAGCTTCAGACTATGAAGACTTGATGGTAATACCATTTCCCTATATTTGCAGTGCATTAATAGCGTCCATCAAGTGTTTCCAATGCGGGGCAAGATGCCCCGCCTACCGGGTTTGGCCCAGGGTAATGGTTGGCATCGGTCTTTTCATAAGTATAATTGAAAAACATTATACGCAATATTATTCAAACGAAATGGTATAAGGAGGGAATCAGCCAAACTCTCAGGGAAATTAAATGTCGAAAATTAGGATTAAATCTCGGCCTGAAATTGAAGCGATGCGACGTAGCGGTAAAGCGGCATCCATTTTATTGCAAAGGATTGGGGAAGGTGTTGCACCTGGCGTTTCAACCTACGAACTGGACCAAATTTCACGTAAAACTATTAAAGAACTTGGTGGAATGTCGTCATTTCTTGGTTATCAGCTTCCCGAACACAACCCATACCCAGCAACGATTTGTGCCTCAATTAACGAAGAGATTATTCATGGAATTCCAAGCAAAGAGGTCATCCTGAATGAAGGTGACATTATTGGTATTGATACCGCAATTTTTCTCGGCGGCTTCCATGGCGACAACGCTTTTACGTTTAAGGTAGGGGAGATTTCCGAAGATGTGCAAAAATTGCTTGATGTGACTAAAGAGTCGCTGTACGCTTCTATTAATGCGGCAAAACCGGGCAACCGATTGGGCGATGTATGTTACGCCGTGCAGGAAAGTGTTGAAGCGCACGGGTTCTCCGTTGCGCGAGATTTCGTTGGTCATGGGATTGGGCGAAACATGCACGAGCCCCCACAAGTGCCAAACTTTGGCGAGCCCGGGAAGGGCATTCGGCTGAAACCCGGGATGGTACTTGCAATTGAGCCAATGGTTAACGCAGGGAGTCATGAGGCGGCAGTTTGTGAGGATGGATGGACCGCTGTCACTGCGGATTCCAGTTTGTCTGCACACTTTGAACACACGGTAGCCATTCTCTCCGATGGACCGGAAATCTTGACCTACAATCCGGACCTTTGGGGAAGAGACTAGGGAAGAAGATGAAGCTATCTCAATCTATTGGGGTACTCGCGACGGCATTGCTGTTTTTAGCGATTTATCTCGTCTTTAGCTATGCGCCGATCGAGAAGACCATGCTCGAAGTTCAAAAAATTTTCTATTTTCACGTTTCTTCCGCGTTCACGGTATTCCTTGCTTTTGGCGTGACGTGTCTCTTCAGCCTTCTCTATTTGATTAAACGAAAAGACAAATATGACATGATCGCTGCCGCATCCGCGGAACTTGGAATCGTTTTTTGCACAGTCGTGTTACTCACGGGACCGATATGGGCGAAGCCTGCATGGAATACGTGGTGGAACTGGGAACCTAGATTAACAAGCACACTCATTCTCTGGCTGATGTATATCGGCTACTTTATCTTGAGATCTGCGCTGGTGGGTGAGAAGAGAAAGGTTTATTCGGCTGTATTGGGCATTCTCGCTTACTTGGATGTCCCGATTGTGTACTTTTCGGTGGAAATCTGGCAAGGCAACCTGCATCCTGATACTGGCACGAAGATGAACCTGCACCCAATGATGATCAAAACATGGATATTAACTTGGCTTGCTTTAACTGTGTTCTACCTATTTGTGCTCATATTACGGTACGAGACGGAACGACTGAAGTCACGCCTAGAAACCATTCAGTATCAGCAAATGGGTGAATGACTGTTACTCTTGAATGTCACAGAATGAAAGCTCTATTGACAAGGCGGGCTGGAGGATTTGAATGAACAAGGGAGCGTCGCTAATCGTTGGTGTCATTTTCCTTATCTTTTTCGGCCTATTTCTCGGGGGTCAAGTTCCGATTACAATTACACAGGATGAAGTCCTCGCGGCAGTTGACGATGCTATTGCCGAGATGAAAGCCCACGTTGATGAGACAGAAGTTGGAGGGGTAGTAAGCAAATCAATAGAGAAGTTGGAAGAACGTCAGAAACGTCGATTGAAATTTCTGGTTTCGGCTTATTTTATGATTTGGCTAGTGTTTAGCCTCTATGTACTCAAGATTGCCCAGACTCAATCTCAGTTGCGACAGCGTTTAGACCAACTAGAATCTCACGCTCAACACTCGGATAGCAATAGTTAACGCCGCAAACCCCGCCTGCAAAAAGCCCCAAAAACACTTCCTCGCTTACTGCGTCCTGTAAGAGCGATTAAACGAGTCGATAACGATCAAGGGAACGGATAGTGACCACGATAGAAAATCCCGAGCGATAGAGATCCCTCTCCAGCTCGTGACTACCTACCTATAACATCCCACCGATAGGTCGCTCCGACAACAGCGCCACCTTCTTTGGCGCCTTTGCAGCACCTGACTGCGGAAGGTGTATCCAGTTTCGGAGACAACATCAAAACGATTCAGGAATACAAGATAGACCTCGCTGGAGGATTGATGGGAACAAGGCGTCTCCTGATTCTTAATTGCATGGGTGCCCGAGCCAAGAACTTGGGTTCTCTGGATTAAATTACCGGTGGGGTTGTTGAGAGGAAAAGCGATAGGAGGGACGGAGCGTAGCACATATCTTCTGGCAATTCAGGGTAGCCCTCATTTCGGGAAGATACGTGCTACAATCGTTCGTCTAGTTAAATGGCCTCAGGCCCTTTCTCGCCTGTACGGATGCGAATAGTCTCATCTGCCGGCAAAACGAAGATTTTGCCATCGCCAATTTTGCCCGTCGAGGCAGACTGCTGCACTGCCTCTATCACGTTATCAACGTTCTCATCCGCGACCACGATTTCGAGTTTCAATTTGGGCACGAACTCAATTGTGTATTCACTTCCGCGATAAAGCTCTGTATGTCCTCGGCTTCTTCCAAAACCCCGGACCTCACTGACCGTCATCCCGTGAACTCCAACGTTGGTAAGAGCTTCTTTGACTTCATCAAGCTTGAAAGGGCGGATAATGCATTCTAATTTTTTCATGGGTTTATCTCCCTTTTAACCTTAGCGCAATTTAGGAGGTCTATGATCCACCACAATATCAAAGTGTCACATGTAGGCCGATCTTCCAAAATTGGTAGTTTCGGTGCTAATCACTTTTGATGTAAAGATTGGAATGTCGGCCTAACATGCGACGGAAATGTGAAGTGCTGAACTTTAACTGCCGCGAATCTTCTTACAGAAAACGAATCAACAAATGGTTACAGATTGTAACCTCGTTCGTCGTGCAGTACGAGGTCCAAACCGTCCCTCTCCGCATCTGGCTCAACACGCAGACCAACTATCGCGTCTAGAATCTTAAGAATGACAAAAGAAAGTATGCCACTCCAGATGATAGTGATAACAACGCTGAGGAGTTGGTTGAGAAACTGAGTGCCAATATTATCTACACCCTCGGCGAAGCCTAAGCCACCTAAGCCTTTCGCCGCAAAAACTCCGGTCAAGAGCGCACCGACGATGCCGCCGATACCGTGCACGCCGAAGGCATCCAGTGAATCGTCATAACCGAGTTTCTGTTTGAGACTCGTCGCTCCCCAGAAGCAGATGAGACCGGACGCAATGCCAATAACCAAAGCCCCCATTGGGCCGACAAAACCTGACGCTGGGGTAATAGCAACAAGTCCGGCTACAGCCCCCGTCACAATGCCTAACACGCTCGGTTTACCGTGTTTCAGCCACTCGGTAAACATCCAGACAATCGCAGCGGTTCCGGTGGAAATCTGGGTCACAAGCATTGCCATTCCTGCGGCGCCATCCGCCGCCAAAGCGCTTCCCGCGTTAAAGCCAAACCATCCAACCCAAAGCATAGACGCCCCGACTACAGTCAGTGTCAGGCTGTGAGGCGGCATGGGCAACTCCGGATAACCGATCCGCTTACCAATCACGATGGCGGCTACGAGCGCGGCGACTCCTGCGTTGATGTGCACTACGGTGCCGCCCGCAAAATCAAGTCCGCCAATGATATCCCCGAAGAGTGAGCCATCACCTGCCCATGCCATGTGGCAAATGGGCGCATACACAATTAGAGACCAAATGCCTGAGAACCAGAGCATTGCCGAGAACTTCATACGCTCTGCAAAGGCACCCGCTATGAGCGCTGGGGTGATAATTGCAAAGGTTAGCTGGAACGTAAGAAATACCGTCTCCGGAATTGTTCCGGATGCACTATCTACGTCTACACCCCTAAGGAACACCTTGCCCAGTCCTCCTATGAACGAATTAAGGTTCAGCGTACCCTTATTCATACCGGTCGTATCAAAGGCAAGACTATAACCGAGCAAGACCCACAAAATGGTGATTAACCCGGTGATCGCGAAGCATTGCATTAACACCGATAGCACATTGGTTCTTCGCACTAGACCACCGTAGAAGAGAGACAATCCCGGGATGGTCATGAACAGAACCAATGCTGTCGCAGTAAGTAGCCACGAAGTGTCCCCAGAATTTATCGTGGCAGATTCCTCAGCGAATGCAAGCCCTGGTAGGAACAAACCAACCAACGGTACTATCGCCCATAAAACGTAATTCCGTCGACTACTATCTAAAAACCGAAGCCTATCTCGGATGCGTTGATCGCCTTCTGAAATATTGTGCTTTTGCATACTAACCCCCTTTTGATGGTGTATGGTGAGAACAAAACGTTCATTTCATTGTAGCACAACACTAAAACCAGATCAAGCATAAAGCACGATTTGGTAGTGCAAGCGCCCAAAGGACATAGAAACTTGAGAAAGACAGCGTCGCAGTGATTCAATCCATTTTCTCAGGACTTCTCGACAACAACAGGAGCGGGCACCCAGCCGCGAAAGTGGCTTTCCGGCGACTGGATGCCTCAATACTCTGCTCTGTCTAGCGAATTGACGATACTGTGAAGTCTGGATACGCGCTGGCGCCGTGCTCGCCGTAATCCAATCCTTCAAGCTCTTCCTCTCTGCTGACACGCAGCCCAACAAGTGCTTTGATGAGCTTGAACAAGATTAAGCCTATAATCATGCACCAGGCGAAGACGGCGATAACACCAACAAACTGAGTGCCGAGGAATTTTAATGCAGCCGCTTTGTCTGCTGCAAAGAAAACCCCTTGTTCTTGATGGAAGAGGCCGAGTAGAAGTGTTCCCAGCGCCCCGCAGGTGCCGTGCACAGAGATTGCGCCAACAGGGTCATCAATCTTCAGACGCTCAAAGAGCAGTACCGAGAACACAACCACGATTCCTCCCAGCAAGCCAATAATCACGGCTGATCCCGGACTAACGAACGCACAAGGCGCCGTGATAGCCACGAGGCCAGCAAGCGCGCCATTAAGTGCCATTCCCGCATCAGGCTTCCCGAGCATCACCCATGCGGTAATCATGGCCGCGATAGCACCCCCAGCCGCAGCGATATTGGTTGTCACCGCAATCAAGGAGATGTCCTTCGCATCGGCTCCCATTTGGCTCCCTGGATTGAATCCGAACCATCCGAGCCATAGGATAAACACACCGAGCGCAGCCAAGGGGAGATTATGCCCGGGAATCGGACGAGGGTTTCCATTGGCATCGTACTTTCCGACACGTGCGCCTAGCACAATAGCGCCTGCCAAAGCAAGCCATCCACCTGTCGAATGCACTACGGTTGAACCTGCGAAATCCAACATGCCTAGACTTGACAGCCAACCCCCACCCCAGATCCAGTGTCCAACTACCGGGTAAATAAAACCGGTAATGAAAATCGTATAAATGAGATAACTCTTGAACTGGGTACGCTCAGCCATTGCACCGGAAACGATTGTCGCTGCTGTCGCGGCAAAGACGAGTTGGAACAACCACGCAGCGTGCGTAGGAACGGAGCTCCATTCCAGTGATGCGAAGGCTTTTGATTCTGCTGGAACAAACCAGCCGCTCAATCCGAGGAAGCCGTTACCGTTACCAAACATGATTGCGAACCCGACTATCCAGAAGGCGACAGAGCCTATTGAAAAATCCATCAGGTTCTTCATCAAGATGTTGACGGCATTTTTGGCACGGGTGAATCCGGATTCGACCATGGCGAAACCCGCCTGCATAAAGAAAACAAGAAAGGCGGCGAGTAACACCCAGATGGTGTCAGCCATATATTTTGCAGCGGATACCTCTTTACCATCCACCGATCCGTTTAAGGCGAAAACCTCTGTACTCATAAACAGTGTAAGGATTAGGATGGTCGCCAAAACACCCGAAACGCCGAGGTATGTCCTTTTCATCAAACATTCTCCTTGTAATAGCGGTACAGTAAACTATAGTGAGTTATACTCTACGCTGTTGGAAGTTGCGTTTTTTTAGAGTCAAGAAATGGAGCGTGAGTTTTGCAGGTGGTAGGAGGGAATTCCGATTCCCGACCGTCGCGATTCGGAGATCGCTCCTACAAACCTTCGGTGCACAATTGCGCAAAATTAACCGATGCTGAGTATATCGTGTGGTTTCGGCCTGAGGGAATTCGACGACCAATGAAGATTCCCAAAGCCAAGAACTACGCGATGCAGTTTATGCGAGTTCCGGATAACAGCGAATCCCGCAATCTAGGGACGTGATCGCATCCTTCAATTACAGCTCATATTATCCGAAGCCATAAATATGCGGACAAAAACGAGATACCCAACTTAGGCGTACATCCACCTATTTCTCACTCGTCGCAAGTTTCCAATTTCGACGCACACACATAATGGTTGAGTTCCACTTCGCAATCCGCCAAAGCAGCCCGCCCTTTGACGGTCGAATATATAGGTGGAATCTTAATTGTGATTCGCTCCTTACCATGATATAATGGGAATGCGCCAACCAGATCTATGATTTTCCCTGATGCGCAAATTGTATGCCATATCAGATTTTACTTCTTCGAATTGTCTTGTGTCCCGTGAATCACGCCATGAAAAGGCAGTTTTCACTAGCTTATCTCATGAGAACAGTCGGGGCCTTCTTTTCGATTATCTATGGTAGATGCTGAATTTTTCATCAAGAAAATGCTCAAAAAATGAGCGCCCCTCAGAAAGCCCAATCTCGGGAACTCAATACGCCCTTGCACTGATTGTCGTCTTCGCAGCAATACTTCGCATCTGGAAGTTGGGAGAATGGAGCCTGTGGATTGACGAGGTTCAAACGATATTTCATGCCCAACAGCTCTCGTTTGACAACTTGGTCATTAACCCGCTTCCGTACCTTGCTGTCAAACTGTCGCTGTCGGCTTGGGGCGCGGACGAATGGAGAGCACGCCTCATTCCCTGTATCGTCGGTATTGCATCAATCCCGCTGATATTCCTTATGGGACGGTCGCTGATCAATACGCGGGTCGGGATATTCGCGGCAGGTTTCGTTGCGCTTTCAAACTGGCACTTGTTCTGGTCCCAGAACTCGCGGGGCTACATTTTCACGTTTCTATTCGGAACGTTGACAGCATGGAGCTTTTATCTCGCCATACAACACGATCGTCCCTCAATGATGATTGGCTCACTCTTCTCGGCAATCTGCTTAATCCTCTCCCACACGCTTTCTATATTCATTCTCCCCGCTCTTGCGGGATATGCAGCAAGTTTCTGGCTAGTGGACGTGTTTCCGCACGCACGGGGAGTGTTCGTCCAAACGCTGGAAAAGCACCATTCACCCGTCCCATCTGGTCAAGATGATACAGGGCGCCCTGCGGGCCTTCGATGGCGCAACTTGTTGGTTTTTTTCGCTCCGTTCACAATTTCGCTCTTTCTGTTTATCCTACCAGAATTCCGCACCTACCTGTTCTCAGGCTGGGGATTGAATGAATGGCAGCGCAGTCCGATCTATATCATCTTTACCCTCGTGTACGGTTTGAGCGTGCCGGTTGCGGTAACCGCTCTATTTTCACTATTTGCCAAGCCGTTGGAACACTCGGTGCGGTTTTTGGTCTGCTACGCTGGCATACCGCTAGTACTGTATCTGATTGCATCGCGCTTGCAGAACGTTGCCGGCTACTATCTGTTTTTTACAGCTCCCGCCTACTTCCTGCTCGGCGCTATCGGTTGTGAGCGGATCTGGAGAGTAAAGTCGCTACCTTTGGCAGTTCGCGCGATTCTGCCTTGCGTCATCATTGTCACAATGCTCTCCCAGAACTATCTCTACTTCAATATCGAAAACGGCGGTAGACCTAAGTGGCGGGAGGCATTCTCAACAATTCGATCAGGGATGAACGACAACGATCGAGTTGTGGTGTCTCTCCCACAGATAAGTCAACACTATTTGCCGGAGCTCAAGCCAACTGCGATAAAAGAGGTGTTGGAGAAAAAGATGGAATTCGAAGAGAAGTGGGTGTCGAAAGGCGTGCGTGTCTGGTTCGTAATTGACGCAGGAAGTTTCAATGTTTTTGATTCGGGAGGGGATTTTCGACAGTGGGTACGTCAGCGAGCAAGGCTTGTCCAAACCTTTTCTGTTTTTGCAAGGGCAAAAGATCGGACAATCAACCTGTATCTGTGGGATACAACGGAGTGAGAGAGGTTTTATCAGTCGCGATTCTGCCTAACCGCATCCATTAGCAACTTCAGTTTTCGCGCATCGCGCGAGCCCTTGACTGATTCAACACCTGAGCAGAGGTCAATCCCATAGGGGTGAACGGTTTCGATTGCCCGCCCCACGTTCTCGGTACGAATTCCGCCAGAGAGAAAGGCTGGAATCATTGACGCAGCGATTAATTTTGCGGCGATGTCCCAGTCGCTGGTTTTACCGGTGCCGCCGAATCGAACTTTGCCCTGGCTAACTTCAGCGGTATCCAATAAAAATGCGTCCGCACCTGCGTGGATGTATTCCTGCATCTCGACGCGAATGCGTTCAAGATTCTGTTTCTCACTCTGACCGGTTGGCAGAAAAAGGGATTTCCAAACTTCACAGGAAACATGCCGTTTGAGTTGCTCCACTTCGGCAGGAACTTCGTGACCTAGTAGCTGGATTGCGAATGGCTGGATTATCTCTGCGACATGCCGCACCCAGTCCGTCGCGCGGTCGAACACAAGAATGACCGTGGGAATTGACGTCTGCTGCACGATCTTGACAGCCGTGTCAATGCAGACAGATCGCTCGGAGAACGGCACCTCAAGGACAACCCCACAATAGTCTGCGCCGGCATCTACCGCCATCTGGGCATCCGTAGCACTGGTTGTGCCACAGATTTTTACCTTGCATGCAGTTCTCTTCATATTAGGGTGATAGGGGCAGACATAGAGGAGAAATGGATGGGAAAAGCATCACTGGGCAGGAGTATAGACCGATTCGCCTTGTCAGCACCCTATTCCCCGCAAGATAGTGAACGCCGAGACGCTGTCAATTCCGACATGCGGATGAACGGAGGTTACATTGTTTGTGCTTCTAGTTGCCCCAATACTTCGTTGAGGAATGTATTCAGGCTACTTTCATCTTGGAAGCGTTCCTTCTGACTCTGTAACGCTCGGATTGCAGGGCCATCGCCGATTTTGGCAAGCGCGTCAACAACAGTCAACCTAATGGTAAGTTCCTCTATTGAATTGAGTGCATCAATCAAAACGTCTCGCGATCGAGTACCGCCAATGTTGCCAAGTGCAGAAGCTGCAATATCTTTGACGTTTGCATCACCACGGTTGAATGCGGCAATAAGCGAATCAACTGCGTCCATTCCAATCTGACTCAAGCCGAGGCCTGCTTGGAACCGAATTCCCGGCACTTCGCCACTATCTTCCATAACGCCGGTCAACACTTCAATCGCGGATTGTGGTTTAAGAACGCCCAAAATGGCTATGCAAGTTCGGCGAATCTCTTGGTCAGGCTCGGACGCGCGCTTGATATATTTTTGCGCTAACGCAACCAGACGTCCTTCAGCAATCTTCTCGCGCAGTGCATGAACTCTTTCCATAGATTCGGTACTTGATTGGCTGAACTCGACGAGGTGCTCTAAACTTCTAACTGCTGGTTTGCGGAGTGACAGGTCTCCACTCTGTTCCAAGATGTGCATCAAAGGGGCAACAGCACGCGCATCGCCGAGTTTGCCTAGTGCCTCAACAGCCGCAATTTTGACTCCCGCCAATTCAGTCGTTCGGAATGTGAGTTTGGAGCCGTGATTCGTAAACTCCTCAATTGTCTCCTTATAATCTTTAATTGTGCGAATCTTCCGCTCGTCAATCACTGCGTCAATCGTATCACCTACGCGTATGTTTGCATTCGCCGCTGGACTCCCTTGCTTTACTTCACTGACGGCATTTCCGTCAACCTTTAGTCCAGTCTTATCGCCACTGCGTCGGACAGCAAGTCGGACTGTTCTTCCATCGGTAAAGCGCAGGATGAGGTTGTTATCTTCATGCATCGCGTTCTTTGCGGCGCGTCCATAATTCCCACCACTGTTGAGGGAGTATTCACCGATGACGTAAGAGATCAGCTCACCTTCTTCAAGATGTGCTTTGGCCGCTGCACCGTTGGGGTCTACCGAAATCACCACCACACCATTCGTAGACCATCGATTTTCCAGATCGCTATCCAATTGTTGTATCTCAATCTGAAACTGCTTATCAGTGTAGCGATTTTCACATCCAACGGAACATAGAAGGATGATAATAAAAAGCAGTGATTGGACCTTTGTAAGCATGAGATCTCCTTATCACAACGTACTAACAGTGCTCATAAAAATTGATTGTGTCAGTTCGCAACTTCAATTGACGGGATAATCATGTGTGTGGCTAGACACTCAAACAACTAGAAGCGGGACACGCAATGAATGAGGAGTCCACCTTCAATTTGATGATTGAAGATGGCTACTACAAACCGAACTGCGTAAGTCCTACTACAGGTCGCAAAAAGATTCGCTAAAATCGGGGTACGTATGAATCCAACTATCAGAATTTGATTTCAACCTCTCGACTGCCCTGGTCCCCCAAGGCGTTTAACAACGGATCAACCGCGCGCTCATCGCCGAGTTTGGCAAGCGCTTGAATTGCATCAACACGCAATGACGAACCTTTATTTTTGGCAATTTCAACCAATTCCTTAACAGCGGCGCCACCAATCTTCCCGAGTGCTTCAACCGCCAATTGCCGAACCTCGGGACTTTCTCTGTCCTTTGCGCGTTTTTCTGACCCCGAATCCACAATTTTGACCAATTCTAGAATTGCCTTTTCGTCTCCGATTTCGCCCAGTGCCTTAACCGCATTTAGTCGCGTCTCCTTGCGTTTGTGGTCGAGCAACTCAATTAATATTGGCACAATCGTGTTGGGAGAGTCCTTCCCAATTTCAGCGAGTACCCAGTGAGCGTCATGTCGATCCCGGTTGTCCTTGGATTTGATCGCTTTTTCCAAAGATCGCAGCAACTTCTTGCGATCTCCTTGGTTGTAGATACGCTTAAGCGCGTTCAGGGCAGCGTTCTGAACCCCCAACTCATTACGTCTCAATGTCTCAAACACCAGGATCTCAAGATACTTGCTTTTTTCCTGCTGATACGCGAGGAACATATGCTTCCCGCGATTCTCGGCGCTGGCATCTTCCCAGTGCTCCCCCCAATTTTCTAGCGGGGACTCTGAGTTGTAAAAATCTTGGGAATCGTAAAACCCAAGTAGATAATGTGCTTCAGCATTGGTCGGCTCTTGCTGGATTGCTAATTTAAACTGAGCGACGGCTCGCTCCTCCTTGCGTCGTCTGTCAGATTTAATAAGCTCCTTACCTTTGGAGAGATGTTCATTGTGGCTTCCGCAACTTACGAGGAAAGCGGCAAGCCCAATTGATACCACACTCACCTTGAGACATTTATTCATTCTGAACTCCAATCCATATCAGTAATTACGTACTGGTTATTACAGTTACTGTCGTACACCGCCGTCATTTGAATTTGCAGGTTTCGCTGAACTCCGCTTCTACCTCTGTCTCTGAACTCTCAAGCGCTAACCCAAGCGTTTGATTCGCCTCGTTTGCCGCTGCTGCTTGAACATCAAGTGACATTTCAGGGTGACCATGTGACGTTCAACAAAACCCCATGGTTTGTACGCTTCACTAACGGTTGTGTCCAATTGGGAACGTCTAATCTGAAGCGTCGGAATCGCACCGTAATCGGCTAGGGTTCTGTTACTGTAACACAATAGACCTTTGAAGGCAAGACAAAGATCTCTCGCCGCCCATTCTAAAACCTCATCTGAAGTACGTAGAACAACAATTGACTTCGCGCCAAGCGCCCGTTTTGGATTGATAGTCAATTCTCACGAGACCACACGTGTGTCGCCAACCATGCCCAAGTTCCCACTCGCATGACCGGTATCGTCTGATTTAACAGGTGTGTCACCGGAAGGTGCGTTGGCTTGTCTTGTTCGTAACTGACGTTCGGCATCAACCACATCTCGGTTGATTTTTGCGACACATAGATCTAATTTGTCCAACAGTGTGGCATGTCCAACCATTGCACGACGTGTCTGACGGAGGAAGTCTATCACAAGTCGAAATGAACGAACAAAATCGCCATCTGCGAGATCTGCATACTTGTGGAGCTCTTCAAATTCGCAACCTTGGCTCCATGCAAGCATTGCCGTACTCAACTTGGTTTCAAACCTCGGCGTGACCTCCGCCACCCCGTGCAACGTTTCCAGAACACGCAGATTTTCAATCTCCCTATCCGCCGATTTCAGCATCTGTTTTAATCGGTTGTCGTACAGCTTTCGATAGCGGCCCGAGTCCTTCCGCGGTTCAGAGACAATCACCATCATCAGGACATTGATCTCGTCTTCGCCCAACTTCTCAAAAAACCCGCCAAACAGTAACTGAGAGATTTGCATTTCATAACCCGAAATCCGCGAAGCAATCTCTCCCCTCGGCAGTAATTCAGTTCCTCCTATATAACCGAGTTCTTCAAGCACTTTGAGACGGGAAGCAATTTGCCTTTGCTGAAAGTGCTCAAAATGATCGCGTTCTTGAATGAGGGTTTCAACCTGACCAGTGTATTGCTCAATTTCTTGATGCTGTTGGTGACAGAGCGTGAATCGTTGGCAACCGTGGCATAGATTGTCCGGTAACGTGGACTCAACTCGCCGCATCTGCTGATTAATGTGAGCGAGTTTCTTGAGCCGTGTTCGTTTATTCTTACGGCCACGGTTTTTTCGTTTTGCCTCCAAGCGATTTGTTTCAAGAGTTCGTTTCTGATTCGCAACGTCGTTGAGGAGGTTGAGGTAACTGACAACCTGCTCAGATGCGTCTAAACGTTCGTGAACACAGGTTGGCAGCGGTGCGCTCTTGAGCCCCTCTTCAGCGCGCTTGAGGTCTTTATCAATTTTGCGAATTCGACCGTAGTTTTGGAAATTTCCTAGGCTAAGGGTACAGACATCGTATATGTCATCGCCGTATTTTCGATACAGATTCAATATGCTTGAATAGGAAAGGTTAAATTGACTGCCAATCGGCTCAATTTGACCAGAGGTGATTTTTCCGACCTTTTCAATGTCCGCGAATCGAGGATTGACCCGGGCATAGATGTAACCGACGGGATCGATACCACGCCGTCCAGCGCGTCCCGCCATCTGATGATATTCGCGCGCTTTTAGGTAACGGAAACCGACTCCGTCAAACTTTTCGAGGCTTTCAAAAATCGCTGTACATGCTGGCATGTTGATGCCCACAGCGAACGTTTCTGTCGTGAAGAGCAACTGCACCAGCCCAGAAGTAAACAGTTGTTCGACCACCTCTTTCAAGGTTGGCAGCATCCCGGCGTGGTGATAGGCGACCCCTTTCGAAATCAGACTGCGCAACTCGGATGCTTTCCCATCACCATGAATACCGTACCGCATGCACAGCGAATCAAACAGGCTGAGGATTTGTTCCCGTTGTTCCGTTTTGAGAAAACTACGCCCGGTGGCGTGGGCATAGGATTCAGCGTTTCGCTCACACCCCTTACGGCTAAAGCAGAAGTAGAGACAAGGCAACCGGTTACGTTTCTGAACGTAATCGACTACATCTGTGCGAATCAGGTTAGGAATTTCATTAGCAACGATTTCGTCAACCTTCTCATCATCATCAAGACGACTGAATTTGGCGATAACCTGTTGACTCCGCAGCAGATCGTCGATGGTCCCAATGCCATATCCGTCAAGGTAGAGGTGATGTTCAAGGGGCACGGGCCGCTCAAGTTCCTGAACCACATCAATCTCTATCTCGCGGACGCTCCGCATCCAATCCGCGAACTGATTGATATTCGGAATGGTCGCGCTTAAGCACGCAAATTTAATATGTTGCGGGGCGAAAATAATACTCTCCTCCCATACTGTTCCCCGTTCAACATCGTTGATGTAATGAATCTCGTCGAAGATTGCGTATTCTACATCTGCCAGGCGCTCAATATCGTCAAAAATCGTGTTTCGGAAGATTTCCGTTGTCATCAACAGAATCTGGGCATAAGGATTGAGGACAACATCTCCCGTTAGGATACCTACTCGGTCGCCGTACCGTTCATAGAAATCTCGATACTTTTGGTTACTGAGCGCTTTGATTGGCGCGGTGTAAATCACACGCCGATCACCCTGAATACATTTGTCAACTGCATACTCCGCAACCACTGTTTTGCCAGCCCCGGTTGGAGCAGCGACAATGACAGAACGATCTCGATCTATTGCCCGAATAGCGTCCTCTTGGAACCCATCGAGCTGTAAACCCCTGTAGAACATTCGAATCTCCCAAACTCAAGTAACAGCGGCATGATTATAACTGTTTCCGACCCTTTTGTCAAATGTGAATACGCAACTAAAGGGCAATCGCATCTGACTTTAGGGTGTAGGGATCTTCGATCATTTAGTCGATGATGGAATCCCTTCAACGATCGTTGGCCCTTTTATTGCTCGGGCGTCTTTTGTGGACGTCCTACTCATGTAGGGACAACCCCCCGTGGTTGTCCTTGCGCTTTTGGCTTTGCTGACCATCTCTAACCTTCCCCTCATGCGCCACATGCCAAGCAACAGCATGCGATGTGTGCTCCCCAAATCGATCGACAATCATCAAATCGAAGATGGAACCCCATTCATTGCGCGTCCGATCTAGAGCAAGGTAGAGATATCTCTACAATCAAAAAAGAGATGTGATCGCCCCGCAGCGTCACTGAAATCTATAGACAAGGCATCAGAAATTGTTATAGAATATGCGCTGATTGGCTGAACTATCCCATAACAGCGTGAGGAAAGCTATGAAGATTTTTGTTCCCGGCCGAATTTGCCTATTTGGGGAGCATAGCGATTGGGCAGGAGGCTATCGCCGCATCAATGCTGATTTGGAAAAGGGATACACCCTGATTGCTAGCACTAATCAAGGCGTGTATGCCGAGGTGAAGCCTCATCCCACAAAACTTATTTTCCGCGCAACGCTGAGCGATGGCGAGAGGAAGGGGCCGTTTGAATTGCCGATGGAACGGGAGGCCCTCCTCGCAGAAGCGGAAAGGGGAGGGTTCTTCAGCTATGCTGCCGGTGTTGCTCACCAGATTTTGACGCACTACCATGTGCGCGGGATCGAAATCGACAACTATCTCACGGATCTCCCCGTAAAGAAAGGACTGTCGTCTAGTGCGGCAATCTGTGTGCTTGTGGCGCGGGCATTCAACCGTGTCTACGATCTGAAGATGACCACACGCGGCGAGATGGAATCCGCCTACATCGGCGAAATTACCACTCCTTCGCGTTGCGGTCGAATGGATCAAGGTTGTGCTTATGGCCGCCCTGTTATGATGATTTACGATGGGGACCGGCTTGATGTCAAGGAATTCAATGTACCGAATGACCTCTACTTTGTTATCGTGGATCTCGCTGCCAGTAAGGACACCAAAGAGATATTAAGCGCGCTCAATCGCTGCTATCCGTTCGCTGGAAACCAGCTTCAAAGGAACGTTCAGGAGTATCTTGGACCAATCAGCGCCAGAATAACAAATTCCGCCTTTAATGCCTTACGAAGTGGAGACGCTGCGCGAATCGGTCAATTGATGACAGAGGCACAAGCAGAATTTGACGCTCATCTTCAACCCGCCTGCCCGTTGCAATTGACTGCCCCGGTTTTGCACAAACTCCTCAAATACGAACCCCTGCAACCACACATTCTAGGTGGCAAGGGAGTTGGGTCCCAAGGGGATGGTTCCGCACAATTCATTGTTGTCGATAAGCAGAGCCAGCAGAAAGTCATCAAAATCATTGAGCGGGAGTTAAGAATGCCCTGCCTTGAACTTGTAATTGAAGCAGGTCGGCGCGTGCGAAAAGCAGTGATTCCTGCCGCGGGATTCAGTACCCGTTTGTTTCCTGCCTCAAAGGGCATAATAAAGGAGTTATTCCCGATTATAGATCGTGAGGGAAGAGCTAAACCAGCCATCATGGCATTAATCGAAGAAGCCATAAACGCTGGAGTTGAGGAGGTTTGTCTCATCGTTCAGCGTAGGGATCGCCAGCTTTTTGAGGATTTCTTCAATACCCCGCCTCCAATCGAGAATTACAACCGACTTTCCAAGGAAGACCAAGCCTACTGCCAGTATCTGATGGATATTGGGCGGCAAGTCACGGTAATCACACAGGAGGTTCAGGAAGGGTTTGGGCATGCCGTTTTCTGTACGAAGGAATGGGTCAACGGGGAACCCTTTTTGCTCATGTTGGGTGACCATTTGTACGCCTCCGACAGCGAAACGTCGTGCGCGAGGCAACTTCTGGACGTTTATGATCGGGTCGGGCATAGCGTTGTTGGATTGAAAACAAGCTCTGCAGAGGAACTTCATAACTTTGGCTGTGTGAGCGGTGTTTGGCAGGGCGATTCTCTTCTTTCAATAACAGAATTCTATGAGAAACCGCCGGTCGAATATGCACGCAAGCACCTGCATGTCGATCGAATGGAGGAGGATCTCTTCCTGACGGTATTTGGACTGTATGTTCTCACGCCACAGATTTTTGACTACCTTGAAGAAAACATTGCCCATAACCTCCGCGAAAGAGGTGAGTTCCAGTTAACTCCCTGTCTCGACACACTCCGAAAAGAGGCCAATTTTTCCGGGTATGTTCTCAAGGGCAGACGCTTTGATATAGGGCTTCCAGAGGCATATAGGGAAACAGTAATTGATTTTCGGAATGCGTGAAATCTCTAACGTACATACGATGTCAAGCCTCGCGTACTATCCCGATTTACCACCTTGATATGATAGGACTTACGCAGTTGTTCGTTCAAATCCGCCTAGTTTGGGAATCTCTCTTGTAGGGACATAACAATCGTTGAAAGAAGGTAAATCGACGATTTGGCGACCATCGGTCGATTTGATGAGAGTCAATCTCTACGAGAGATGAGCAGCATAAGCTAGTTGACAAAAACCACCGGCTTAGCTTTTTGCGTAAATCCTATAGAAAAAATGGCTGCCCATCATCTGGTCCAGAGAAATCATTTATTGAGGGCGGGTGGAAGGGGTCTTCCACTCTTTCAACCTTCCAATCCGATTCCGCCTAGTTGCTTCAGAAGATAGACTTTAGTACCTGTGATTGCTTAACGGCTTATGTTAGTCAAGAAAAAAGAAATCCTGCTGGCAGGACTGGCATTCCTTGCCATCTGTGCCCTTGCGGCATACGGCGAACAGCGTCTGGAAGGTTCCGGCGTTCTTGTCTGGTACAGCATTGTCCCACCCCTCCTTGCAGTCACGTCGGCAATTGCGACACATCGGTTGCTGCTGAGCCTTGGATTAGCAGTGGCCGTTGGAATTGTTCTCTCGTCGATACGAAATATGTCGGCTTCCATCTGGGATTGGTTCCCCTCTGTATACAGCCAAACCGCATTGGTCGCAACATCCGTCGTAGATTCATTCAACCTCCTGGTGATTCTCTTCATCGTCCTGATTCTCTCCACAATCTCGGTCGTGATAGTGTCCGGGGGCATCCAAGGTATTATCCGTTGGCTCTCGCGATTTGCAAAGGGACCCCGTTCAACTCAGTTCGTCACCGTTCTCATGGGATTTGCCGTTTTCATTGATGACTATGCCAACACGATGATTGTCGGGTCGGCGATGCGTCCAGCTACCGATCATCAACGAATTAGCCGCGCGAAACTGGCGTACCTCGTGGATTCCACCACAGCGCCCATCGCGGGCTTGGCGGTGGTGAGCACCTGGATCGGTTATGAAGTCGGGCTGTTCAATGAGGTCGCCAACTCGTTGGGGATACAGAAGGATGGCTATTCCATGTTCTTTGACGCTCTAGGATTTCGATTCTATTGCCTGATGACGATTATTTTCGTTGTTGCAAATGCGATCAGCGGCGTGGATTTCGGGGCAATGCGAAAAGCGGAGATTCTTGCCCGAGAGACCGGGGCTGTGATTGGTGAAGATGCCAAATTGATGTCCTCAAGAGCATTCACCACGCTGAAATCCGCATCATCAGCAAATGTGCACCCGCTCAACGCGGTTATCCCGATTGGAGCCCTTCTCGGAGTCATGTTGGTAGGGTTCTGGATTGATGGCGGCGGTAATGGGTTTGTCCTGTCTCCATCTGCATGGCGCGAGGCATTATCCAATGCGAACAACCTCAAAATTTTGGCAATCGCATCCGGGAGCGGTTTCCTATTGGCGATTGTCTGCGCGAAGCTACTATCGCGGATAGATTTCCCTGAGATTGGAGCTGCCATAATCTCCGGTCTAAAAGGCAGCTTGCTACCAACTGCAGTTCTCGTTCTAGCGTGGAGTTTGAAGGCTGTTTGCGACCAACTTTCAACGGGGGATTTTCTCGGGGCAACAGTCGAAGGTGTGGTTTCGCCGCTATGGTTCCCCGCACTCCTCTTTATTGTGGCGTCCCTGACTTCGTTCGCGACTGGCACTAGCTGGGGCACCATGGCGATCCTTATTCCGACCGCCATTCCGATTGCGTATTCACTTGACGGGGGCGCCTATGGATTGACGACAGCCATTAGCTTGGGGGCAGTGCTTGACGGATCAATCTTCGGCGATCACTGCTCGCCTATCTCCGACACGACCATTATGAGTTCCATTGCGAGTGAATGCGATCCGATTCATCATGTGCGCACCCAACTTCCTTACAGTTTGACTGTTGCCGGGCTTGCGCTGATTTTCGGCTACATACCGGCGGCGTTGGGCGTTTCATCGTTCGTCGGGATTGGCGCTGCCGGGGTTCTAATCGTCCTGTTGTTCTATACCGTTGGCAAGTTTGGGGCAAGCCGACGAGTTATTTCATAACCACCACCGTTTGTCCTCAACCCGACCTCCATGCACGTCAATGAGTTACACCGGCGTCTCGCCCATCGCTATCCACTACGCCAGGAGATCATCCAACTGGCTAATCGGAAAATCGCCATAACTGTTGTGGTCGAACCGGATCAGTTCCTTGATGAATTGAGCAATGAAGAGAGCGACTGTGAATTGCGTCTCCCGTATTGGGTTTACCTGTGGCCATCTTCAATCGGGCTCGCGCGTCATCTGGACCAGATGGATTCGATGGATTCCCAACGGGTTTTAGAAATCGGTTGTGGATTTGGGTTGTCGGGGATTGTCGCTTCTCAAGGCGGTGGAACGGTTGTGTTTATTGACTATGAACAGGATGCACTGCTCTTTGCCCAATATAACGCGCTTCAAAACAGGTGCATAGAGGAAGCATCTTTCGTTCAGATGGATTGGAGTGCTCCATGTTTGAAAGGTCAATTCACGCGTATCCTTGCGGCGGATGTAGTTTACGAGGAGAAGAATTGGAAACCAATTCTGGCGTTAATCCAAAAATATCTTGCCGCTGATGGCACGGCGATTATCGCAGAACCGAACCGGGCCAACGCCGATGGATTTTTCGATCTGCTCAAACGTCACGGATTCACGTCGGAGGAATTCGGGTATACGGCGCTTTTGGAGGAAGACCCTTCCATCATCACTGTTTACTGCGTGAGGAGGGTGGGTTAAGCGACATAGCAGAATGGAAGGATGGAAGAATCTAGAGCATTTCTGCAAGAATCGTTAGTTCGGAAAGATAATTGGCGATTTGATGATTGCGGGGCCTTAAATGCGGTTATGTTGAATTAAAGACGTGAAAGTTATGAAAGAGACTTTCCAAACTCATAGCCCGGAAGAAACTCGGACGATTGGTCAACAGATTGGGGAAACCTTGAAAGCCGGCGATGTAATCGCGCTCATCGGCGATCTCGGCGCGGGCAAGACCTGTCTGACACAGGGGCTCGCTCGCGGTATCGGCATTGCTTCCCAAGAGGTCGTCAACAGCCCGTCCTACACGCTCATCAATGAGTACGCGGGGGAATTACCAATCTTCCACATCGATCTCTATCGTCTACAACACCACGGCGAAATCGTCGATCTTGGATTGGAGGAATATCTGGGGGGAAACGGGATTTGCATTATTGAGTGGGCGGACCGGATGTCCAATTTACTTCCCGCCAATTATATCCAAGTTACGATGACTTGGGTGGATGAGTCAACCCGAAGAATTGAATTGCAGCGAACACTTGCCTGAAGACAGAGGTCGGAATAATTCCAATGAGGCGTAGGCAGTAGGGAACGCAGATCTGCGTTCCCTACGAAAGGAATGACATATTGAGGCCGGCGTGGAGAATGCCTCCAACCTTCCGCGCTTCCATCCTTCCAACCCTATTCCCACGTTCGCTTCAACGGATCGTGGATATTGACTGTGAGCGCGGGGCCCAATCCTTCTATTGCGAGGCGCAGCGTGTCGCCGTCATGAATCGGCGACAGCGATTCATGGTGGGTTCCGGTGGACACCACATCTCCCGGCTCAAGCGTCAAGACGTTTGTGACTTCCGCAAGAACTTCGGGAATAAAGCGACCCATGGAGTTGGAGGAGAAGTCATGCCGCAGGTCATCGTTCACCCAGAGGCGGATGCCGAGGTCATTTGGGTCTTCGATTTCATCCGCCGTTACCAGCGCTGGGCCCATTGGCGCAAAAGTATGCCAACTTTTCCCTAGGAAGAAACTGCCGTGCAGTCCGCGGGCTGAGCCGTCTATGAATTGTGTATATCCGAAAACGTGCTTCATCGCGTCGGCTTCCGAAACGCGACTTGCAGTTTTGCCGATCACCAAAGCGAGCTCCGGCTCAAAGTGGAAAACCGTGGCATCGGCTGACGGAAACTCGGAGGTATCACCTGCGCCGATAATACTCGTTGGCGATTTGAGGAACGCCTCAAACTCTCCGCGGTCGGGGGATGCAGGTTCAATGTAATTACCGGCGAGGCAGACCAATTGACCAGGTCGTGGTAGGGGCGCTCTGAGACGCACGTCCGCAAGCGACTCGCCGTTTCCCCCAGCAATCGCGCTTTCTATTTCAGGTTGGAGGTCACTGAAGTCCTCGATTAGCATTTTCATCAGTTCCTGCGGTGTATGGTATGATATGCCGTCTACCGCGGAGCCTGCATCAATAATTCGATCGCCCTTTATCACACCGAGTTGGTAGTCATTGAAAAACGCAAGTTTCATTTCATAATCTCCTTGTAAGATCTGTTTCAAGGTGGGCATTACTACGACATGCTGGGAAAATTCACACGATAGCGAAAATGAATTAACGAATAATGCGTGATACGTAATGGAGCCATTTGGGCATTAGGCATCGCATTGTCTTATGAAGATTTCATTATAGCATGGACAACGGGAATATGAAATAAAGATTAGCCATATTTCTCCCTGAGTATCTCACTCGCAACAGCTTCATTGCAGAGTTTTCTATAGGCTTCATCTATCGGAATGTCCGCCGCGCTGCCGGGTGCAAATCCGCAGTCGGGATGAATGAACAGCCGCTCAGGAGGCACGAATTCGATCGCCTTCTCAACCCGCGCTACGATTTCCTCCGGCGTGTCTATCCGTTCGCTCCGGCAATCTACACAACCAAGCCCGACCGCTCTGTCCTCCGGTAACTCGCGCAAGACATCATAATCTCCCGCAACGGGAATCGCAAACTCAAGCATGTACGATTTGACATGCAACTGCTTGAGGCAATCCATGATCGGTTCGTACCCACCTTCACCTACCCAGCCTGCCCTCCCTTTGTTGCGTCGACAGAGATGTATCGCCGTGTTTAAATCCTCGAATCCGTCCAGAATCTCGTTGAGCAGATTGACGCCAAGGCGCATCTCACGTTCTGGATCCTCGTATTGACTTCGAATTCGCCCATCGACAAATAGACATAGGCGCGGGTCGTCGAATTGGACGTGGCGAATACCCGATTCTCGAAGGGCTTGGAGTTCGCCGCGCAGAACGGGTATCAGATCGCGCATGAAAGCCTCTCGGGTTGGATAGCTGGCGCAACTCTTTTCAGCGTCCCACATCCGCTCACCGAGGAGATATGGCGAAGGTAATGCAACCTTCGGCTCACATCGGCTATGTTGGCGGATAAAACGAGCCTCCTTTGCTACCAGCCCGGGATTACGAGGTGAAATCGGCTTTGTCACGATGGTCCACGGCTGATTGCCACGATAACTCACCTCGAACCCATCACAGATGTCGGCGATAACCCCTATGTAACTCAATCGTCGCCATTCACCATCGCTGATAATATCAATGCCCGCGGCTTCCTGCATCGTGACAACGTAAGCCACGGCGGCGTCGAGTCTGCGCGAGAATTCTGCTTCACCCAGTTCATGCCGTGTCTCCGGTTTGAGTAAATCGCGCACAAACTCCGGTCGAGGCATTGATCCTACCACGGTCGAAGTGAAAGGTCTACTTTCGCCTATCATTTTACCTCCACAGTTTACGTGCCAACTCGAGATCCTGTTGCGTGTCAATTTCCATGTATCCCCCGGCGCAATCTACATGAGCCATCTTCACACCTGCCTCAATCATCTCCTGAAAAAGATGAATGAGATAGGCTTTTCGGAAGGTCGGCGCCTCCCGATACGATCTGTCGCCGTAGCGCTGACGGGATCGGTGGTAATGTTCCCGTAGAAGACACGCGCCTTTGGTCGAGAACTTCCCCACCCCGATGAATTCTCCATGGGCTTCCGACTCAAGTATATCCCGATGGATTTGGGTAATCACCCCGTCCCGTACCCTTACTTTTTCTGCGTCATCGGTTGGATGCTCCGTGCGGTGAGTGTAACGCTCAAGCCACTGCGTATCTACGGCTAGGGAAATATCACTATCGTTTTCGATAAGCGTCCTTACAATGTCTGGCTTGAACAAAATGTCCGAATAGCAACAGATAAACGGTTCATCCATCTCGGGCTCTGCGTACATTAACGACGCGAGAATGTTGTTGTATTTCCAATCAGTGTTGTGATAGAACACGAGTTGTGGATAGTTGCTACGCACCTTCTCGATTGCGTAACCTCCGATAAAGCAGATACGTTCGATATCATTGTCTGCGAACGCCTGAAGTCCCCAATCGAGAATACGACGCTTATTTACTTCGGCAAAGCATTTCGGAGTATCGGCTGTCGTGGGCATAAGCCGTGCGCCCCTTCCAGCCCCGATAATAATCGCCTTCAAATCCGCTGCTCCTTATCTCCAACTCGCGTCAGGTAGTTGATTAACCTGCCATAATCATATAAGTCAGCCACTCTCGGTGTGGATTCAGAATCTTGTACGTCATGCCAACGGGAATGTGAATCATGTCGCCTTCGGTAATCTCCTGTTCTTCCCCGTTACTTCGGAGTACACCTCTATTCTCTAGCACGTAGTAGACTTGCTCAATGTCGGTGTAACACCGTTCAATCGTCTCGCTTCCCGGCTGCGCTGCTTCACGATCAATGAAAGCCATCCCGTGCAGACAGCCGACCCCATCCTCGCCTTGGCGTCCAAGTTGGTGCCACCGCACCGCGCCCGCGCCATCTCCTTGGGGCGGCGCCTGACTCCACTTACCTATAGTGAAGTCGCCTCCTCTTCCTTCTACATAGGCGCTGATTACGTGATGCTCCAGCCACTCCTCGTTGTCATTGAACATCTGATGGTGGATTTGGGGCGGAAGGTAGATTGCGTCGCCGGATTCGACAAGATAACGCTTACCATCGAACAGCACTTCTCCCCGCCCGCTCAAGATGTAGTAGACCTGCTCCAAATGCGCGTGTCTGTGATAATCTGAGGTTTTTCGCCCTTGGAGGGTATGTCGAGCAAAGCCGCCCAGTTGTCCCAAGCGATCGCGGTCATCGTTACTTCCTTGCTCAACGATACGCAAACCGCCCCAGTGTACGGCGCTCAGATGCGCGATATCAGGTTGAACATCCCGCCAGTTCTTTATGTAAGCCATTTCGCCTCCTTAAGCCTAATGCTGTTCTCGTCTAACACGAAAAAAGGCAGGCCAACGCTGACCTGCCTTCCACTGTAGGTGTTTCAGCGACTTCCGTGACTTACCGCTCTCGATCGCCGTCAACAAATTCCTGTAATTGTTGAAGTGCGGCGCCATCTTCATCGATTGAAATCGGTGGGTGCTTGGTCAACACCGCCGATGCGGAATGGAGAGGTCCTGAAACACCCCGGTCCAGTCCTACCTTCATGAATCGAACCATGTCCGCTATCACGCCGCCGAAATTCGCGCTATCTTCCACTTCAAGTTTTGCCTCGAAATGCAGCGGTGCCCCACCGTAATTGACGCCATCGACGTAGAAAATCGCAGTTTTGCGATCGCCCATCAACTCGACGTAGGAAAAGCCAGTGGAAATCTCGGTCTCAGGGGAAACCAACGATTCGAGCGCCTCCCGTTTTGTTTTGTGTTTCGATTGCCCGCGATGAACAAGATTGTAAAAATCAGTGTTGCCGGCGTAGTTTACCTGATATGTGCGTTCAACATGAATGCCTCTGGCTTTCAACAGTTGGAGGAGCGCTCGATGAATTGCCGTTCCGCCGAGTTGACTCTTCACGTCGTCCCCAATGAGTGGGACGTTGTTTTCCGCCGCCGCCTGCTGGTAGGCGGGATCGCAAACAATCAACTCCGGCATACCGTTAATGAACCCTATCCGGGCTTCTTTGATGGCGGCGTCTGCGTAAAATCTCGCGGCTTCCGCCGATGCGGTCGGTAGGAAGTTCAGCAACATCTCCGCACCACTTTCTCGCAGGACTTGGGCGACATCCACCGGCGGTTGGTCAGCGACTTCGACAAACTCCGCTAGCGCCGGGGTAACCCCGTCCATCACAGGTCCCATCTGCACCGTCACTCCGCAGTCCGACACGTCGATATCTGGATACCGGTAAGCGATATTGGCGCCTGAAAAAATGGCTTTCGACAAATCCAATCCCACCCGGCGCGCATCAACATCAAAAGCAGCCACCGGGATAATATCAGTGACTTTGTGCCCACCGATGTCAACATTGATAAGCCCGGGGGCATCTGCACCGAACTTTCGATAATAAGTCAAACCTTGGATAAAGGCACTGCAACAATTACCAACACCAACAATCGCAACTCGTATTGGATTGTCTGCTTTCCATGTCATATGTTTCCTCCTCTTGGTAGGTGGGGCTCGCAACATGCACGTCTCAGTTACAACGTGCCGCCCCGGTCCTGTTCGAATATGCCTAAATACCTAATTGATTGCGCCTCACAATCTCTTCTACATTTTGGACAGCGCTGACTTTATGGTTTGTAAGCGGCAAAATTCGCTCGTGGATCGTATCAAGAATCCACTCCTTCTGTGGGAAAAACGCCTCCTCTAACTCCGCGGGGGGCGTAATCCAGTTGCGGGCACCCACCACAGCGACGGGACCATCCAGATAATTAAACGCCAACTGACTGATGTTCGATGCCATGGTGTGTAGAAACGACCCGCGCTCACAGGCATCCGAAACGAGCACGACTTTGCCGGTTTTCTCAACCGATTCGACGATTTTTTGGTAGTTAAGCGGATTGATAAAGCGGGCATCAATCACTTCGGCGTTAATGCCGTACTTGTCCGCCAATTCTTCCGCCGCTTCCAATGCCCGGTAGAGGGCTGCCCCAACCGTAAGGATGGTCAAATCTTCACCTTCGCGCCGGAGCGCTGGCTCCCCCATTTCGACCTCGTAATATTCGGTTGGCACTCCCCCTTCGACGAGTGTTTCCGGCTCGGGGTACAAACGTTGACTTTCAAAGAACACAACCGGGTCCGTGCCTCGCAGTGCCAGGCTCAACATCCCTTTCGCGTCGTAGGCGGTTGCAGGGAACATCACTTTCAAGCCCGGAATATGTGCCACGATGGAGGTCCAATCTTGTGAATGCTGCGCTCCGTACTTCGATCCGACAGACACACGCAGTACCATCGGCATCTGAAGGACGTTTGCGGACATGGATTGCCACTTCGCCATCTGGTTGAAGATTTCGTCGCCAGCTCGCCCCATAAAATCGCAATACATCAGCTCCGCCACCACGCGACCACCAGAGAGCGCATACCCGACAGCAGTTCCGACAATCGCCGCTTCAGAGATCGGCGAGTTGAACAAGCGGTGATAGGGTAGACATTCCGTCAATCCACGGTAAACGCTGAACGCGCCGCCCCAGTCCCGGTTCTCCTCGCCGTATGCGATTATCGTCGGATCTTCGTAGAAACGGTGCATCAAAGCTTCAAAGAGCGCCTCGGCATAGGTTAGGGTCTGAAGTTTGGGCAGTGGCTTTCCATCTCTTAGTCCAAAGCGGTGTTTCGTTTCCGTAGTCTTGAGACGGCTCTCGGACTTAGGAATGAGAACCTCGGGCTCCTTTGCGCTTAGCCGTTCCTCATACTGATCGGAGAACATCATCTCCCCGATGCTATCAACTTGAATGCTGACACGCGGCGATATTTCGAGGGAAGTCGCCGCCCCAAATACCTTCACCAGTCTATCACTAATATCTTCCCGAAAGGCGTCCAAGCGTGCGCTATCGGCATGGCGATTTTCCTTCAGGTATTCCCCGTAATTTATCAATGCATCCTGTTGATACCAGAGCTCCATCTCCAATTTGTCGCGATAGGAGGAGGCATCCGACGGTGAATGTCCGGAGAATCGGTAGGTTACGGTATCCAGCAGTACGGGGCCGTTTCCCTCGTCCAGGACCTCCCGTTTGCGCTCAACTGCATCTGCCACCGCCAGCGGATTATACCCGTCAATACGTTCTGAGTGCATGGCGTCCGGGTTGACCCCTGAACCGACCCGCGCCAGAATGCCAAAGCCCATCGTTTCACCCTTGGACTGTCCTCCCATACCGTAAAAATTGTTCATGAAATTGAAGAGAATTGGCGGGTTGCCTCCCATCTCCTGATCCCAAAGCGTGCGATACTGATCCATTGCGGCGAACGTTATGGCCTCCCACACGGGACCACACCCCATTGATGCATCGCCGATGTTGGCAATGACAATCCCCGGTCTACGATTCACGCGCTTGAAGAGGGCGGCGCCAGTCGCTATGTCCGCTGATCCACCGACAATGGCGTTGTTGGGCATAACGCCGAATGGAGGGAAAAAGGCGTGCATCGACCCGCCCATGCCCTTGTTGAACCCGTTCGCCCTGCCGAAGATCTCGGCAAGCGTGCCGTACAGCGTATAGTTTATTGCCAAATCTTTCGCATCGTCCCCCGTGAATCCTTCCACCACCCGCAACGATGCGCCATCCATGTACGACTCCATGATACCCATCAAGTCGTTCTCGCTCAGTCTTTCAATCGCCGCGAAACTCTTCGCCAGTATTTCTCCGTGACTCCGGTGAGAGCCGAATATATAGTCCTCCGCCGAGAGATGGAAACATTGACCAACAGCCGCAGCCTCCTGGCCAATGGACAGATGGGCAGGTCCCCGGTGATCGTACTCCATGCCCCTGTAGGCGCCTTCCTTCTTCACGCCATCCAGCATGGTCTCAAATTCACGAATGTAGACCATATCCCGATAGATACGCACCAAGTTCTCCCCGCCATACTTTTTTGCTTCCTGATCGGGAGTCGAGCCATAGGCGTTCACCGGTATCTCTTGGCTCTTAATCACCGATCTCTGGCGAACTTCTGATGGGTCTATCGTAAGTGACTTCGGCATTCCCTTTTTAGCTTCCTTGCTTCAATATCTGATTCTGAAACTACCAAACTTTCTAGATCGCCAAGAACAAATCAATTGCAGCCAACCGTTGCGAGAATGTCCCTAAAAATCGGGCGGCAGTGGCGCCATCAACCGCCTGATGGTCTATCGTCAATGATAACCCGAATTGCGGGATGTGCTGTACCTCGCCGTCAATCTCTACCGGTTTCAGATTCACATTTCCTACGCCGAGGATGCCCACCTGCGGGGGGTTCAAGATGGGCGTGAAACTTTCTATCCCGAAATTTCCGAGATTCGTCACTGTAAATGTGCCGCCGCTTAGCTCATCGGGTGAAATGGTCCCCTCCAAACACGCAGTCGCCAATCGTTTGGCTTCCAGCGAAATTGCTTTTAACATCAAAGCGCCTGCGTCCCGAATTACGGGCACCATCAGGCACCGCGGGGTATCGACGGCGAATCCCAGATGCACATTTTTGTATTGCGAAATAGTGTTCTTGAGGAGCAGGGCGTTCAACTCCGGATGGTCGGGCAAGGTGCGCGATACGGCAAAAAGGATGAGATCGTTGATCGTAACATTCTGTAGATCGAACTCTTCGGTGCTACTCTTCAAACGCTGGCGGTAGGCTAACAGCGCACGCGCATCTGCCGAGGCATTGAGCGTAAGCTGCGCGGTTGTCTGAATCGAAGTCAGCATTCGCTCGGCGATAATCTTGCGCGTCCCTTGGAGTGGAACTGTATGCGCTTCGTCCGCTGCGGATAGGAGTTGGGCCTGCGGAGCCAACTTTGTCTGAGTCGTTGTGCGTTTCGCAGCAGCAGTCGTCGCGGCTTGCACGTCTCTCTCAATAACCCGTCTGCCTGGGCCTGTACCTCGGATGTTGGAGATGTCCACGCCTAGCTCCTCTGCCAAACTCGCTGCCCGCGGTGATATGCGGCGTTTAAGGCGGTCGGGCTTAGAGGGATGTTCTTGGGGCGGCTCCAACGCCTCCGGTTGGGTTGGAACAGCCTGAACCGGTTCGTCGGAAGTGGCGGATGAGTTCTCTTCGGACGGGGTTTCCACCGCACTAGCAGGCTTTAAGCTGGAAAAATCTTCTCCAGGTTCTCCAATGGCGGCGATGTTGACCTGCACAGCGACCTCCTCGCCATCGTCGAAGAACAACTCCAATAGAGTGCCTGAAGCAGGGCTTTCCACTTCCAGCGCGGATTTGTCGGTCTCCACTTCGCAGAGCGGTTCCCCTTCGGTGATTGAATCACCTTTTTGTTTCTTCCAGCCGACAATGATACAGGTTTCTACTGACTGCCCGAGTTTGGGCATCACGACCGCTGTTGCCATAAGGTTTTCTTACTTCAGTGTTTTTGATGTGTTTTCGCGAATTGTTGTCTAGGTGAACGGGTTGGCTTGCACTCTTTTCGGCTCTCGCGGCCTTGGAGATTCAAACCGAGCAGAATGCCTGAATGTCTGGCGTAAAACCGAGTACGACAGAAGCCGAGTTGTCAAGAAAAAACTCGGTTTCGGCGCTCATCGTTACGAAAAATACAATCCCAAATCCCGCACTTCCTTCCTAAGAGTTTAACATCTATCGCTTACCTTTTGCCAATGAAAAGTCTGTCTCTGGAAACACCTCTTTCGGTACTTCATCAATACCAATTTCGTTAACGGTTATTGAAAGTGGATCAGTACGGCGAGAGGCTGACACGAGTGACTCAGCCCGTCAATTCATTGGCAAGGAAAGAGAGATGGATGTTACTCTTTATGGCTTTGCAACGCGGACTTATTGCCAGTACATAGAGACATTTGCATGAAGGAGTTTAAGGGGCAATAGGCAGTCGCGATTCGGAGAGGAATTTTCTACCAGGATTTCTATGGGAGCTCTATAGGATTGCTATCGCGTTCGCTATCCACTCACTTGATCCCTCATTTTAATATCCCACAACGTCCCAACTTCCACGAAAAGGAAACTCAACCATGACAACGACAACCAAAGTTGGTATTATCGGTGCCGGCGGCATCGCGGCTGGAAAGCACCTGCCAGGGCACCGGCAGGTCGAAGGCGTGTCGATCATCGCCGTGTGCGACATAGACGAACCGAAAGCGAAAGAATTTGGGCAGAAACACGAGATAGAACACGTCTTTGCGGATTACAACGATCTCCTTGCCATGGACGAACTGGATGCCGTAAGCGTGTGTACCCCGAACAATTTTCATCCGGCGCCAACGATTGCCGCGCTGAAGGCGGGCAAACATGTGATCTGTGAGAAACCGATAGCGAGCAATGCGATTGATGGACAAGCCATGGTTGATGCCTATCATGCGTCGGGAAAGATACTCCAGATCGGTCTGCAGAATCGATTCACGGCCGAATCGAGAACCTTGAGGAAACTCTGTGACGAGGGGTTCTTCGGGGATATCTACTATGCCCGCGCCATGTCGGTACGCCGACGCGGCGTGCCCGGGACACCGTCCTTCATCACGAAAGCCATCTCCGGCGGAGGTCCCCTCATCGACATCGGCGTGCATATACTTGACGCGCTGTTTTGGATACTCGGCTGTCCCAAGCCGGTTGAGGCATTCGGATTCACCGCGCAGAAATTCGGGAATCAGAAGGACGTAATCAATCCGTGGGGTAGCTGGGATCCCGCCCAATTCGAAGTCGAAGATTTCGCGATGGGGGTTGTTCGCTTTGAAGGCGGCCTAACAGTGACACTGGAAACCGCTTGGGCGTCTCACGTCGACAACATCGGCACGACATTCTTCATAGGCGATCGCGCCGGCGCAACGCACTCCCCGCTTCGCATCTACACGGACAAAGACGGAGAGATGATCGACTACGAACCCGAACCGCTCACCAATCTGACCGGCGAGTTTGAGTCCTTCCACCAAGCGATTCGAGAGGGACTGCCATCGCCCGTCCCTCCGGAGGAAACCCTGATAATCACCAAGATTTTCGACGCCATGTACGAATCTGCTCGGATTGGCAGGTCGGTGCCGGTTGAGTGAAAAAGCAGTGGCTAGTGGTTGGAGACTGTCTGAATCGCGGATTACCACAGATTAAAGGATTCCACAGATTAAATCTAGGTAGAAGGACGCTCTACTTGTAATTCGTTCATCTTCATCCGTCTGTTGCCGCTTCCTTACATTTTAGCCAGAGTTTTCCATGCTCGTTCATACTTTTTGAAGATTTCCTTTATGGCGATTTCGACATCAGGATCGACTGGTTGAGCCGTGTCTCCCGTTTGTCTATTCTGAAGATCCGTGAGTAACTCAACAACCACTTCCAGTTCCTCTGTGGACAGTTGTTCGATCAACGCTATGGCTTGTTGTTGTAGTTCTGTTTTTCTCATGGCGATTAGCTAGGTTGTAACATTGCGGCGATGTCTTCCGGTAGTTTCACACCGTTTTTCTGCTCAAAGTCCGAAACGCTTTCGTAATCTTTACCAAACGTTGCTTTAATATCTATCCCCAAGTTTATGGCGGCCTCGAGGTCCAATCTGGCTTTCTCCCATTCTCCCAAGTGTAAATACGCCTCGCCACGATTGTAATAGACCCGATCAGGAATGCCTTTCAGTTCTATCGCCGTGTTGTAGTCTGCAATGGCGTGTACATACTCGCCTGTTAAACGAAAAGCCGCCCCGCGATTGTAATAAATATACGCATCATCCTGTTTGAGTTCTATCACTGTGCTAAAATCTTTGATAGCATGGTCAAACTCACCTTTTAGGCAGTAGGTCATACCGCGATTGCTGTAGGTGCCGGCAAAACTAGGCTTAAGCTGTATTGCTTTGTCATAGTCTGCAATAGCAAAATCGAACTCACCTTTTTTCCCGTAGGCATTGCCACGGCTGTTATAAGCCTCGACAGAATCAGGCTTGAATTGAATTGCCTTGTCATAGTCTGCAATAGCCAAATCCAATTGGCCGTTTATATCGAAAATAAAACCGCGATTGTTATAAGGCTCTGCATAATCCGGTTTGAATTGTATCGCTTTATTAAAGTCTATCATGGCGAGGTTTACATTACCGTTATCACGATGAGCAACACCGCGGTTGTTGTAGGCCTCAGCATGATCGGGTTTAAGCTGTATCGCGCTGTCATAGTCCACAATAGCAAGAGCAAACTCCTTTTTGCTCCAGCGCGCTTTACCACGATTGTTGTACGCCTCAACAAGACCAGAGTTGAATTGTATCGCTTTATTAAAATCTGCAATAGCAAGATCGAATTCACCTTTTTTTCCGTAGGCATTACCGCGATTGTTAAAGGCCCCAGCAAAATCAGGTTTAAGTTGTATTGCTTTGTTATGGTCTGCAATAGCAAGGTCAAACTCGCCCCTATCATTGTAGGCGGTGCCGCGATTGGTATATGCCTCGGCATAATCGGGTTCTAGCTGTATCGCTGTGTTATAATCCGCAATAGCAAGATCGAATTCGCCTTTATCGTGGTAAGCAACTCCGCGATTGGTAAATGCTTTGGCATCACCAGAATTCAGTCGTATTGCTATGTTATGGCTCTCAATAGCTCTGTCAATCTCACCTTTGCTGTTGTAAGCAACCCCGCGATTGGTATATGCCTCGTCACCATCGGGTTTGAGTTGTATCGCTTTGTTATAGTCGGCAATAGCCAAGTCATGCAGGTCGTTATCACTGTAACAAGTGCCGCGAATATTATACGCATTGGCATCATCGGGATCCAGATCTATGACCTTCGTAAATTCTATAATCGCGCGGCTATAATCGTTCTTCGTGATGTATGCCATACCACGGCCGCGATAGGCGTCGGCATAATCTTGTTTGAGTTCAATTGACTTGCTATAATCCTCAATAGTACGGTCATACTCGTTTCTATAACTGTAAGCCAAACCACGATTGTAATAAGCGCTGGCATCATTAGCATTCAGATCTATAGCCTTGTTAAAGTCTACGATGGCGAGGTCATAATCGCCTCTGCTGATGTGAATTCCTCCTCGATTGTTCAACGCCACTCTTAGTTGTGGATTTAGCTTCAATGCTTCCGTGTAATGTTTGACAGCATGGTCATAATCTCTTTTTTCGTGATATGTTAGTCCTTTAAAGAACTCCGTGTAGTCATTCTGATGTAGGTTCTGCACTCTGATAAATCCATGCAGATCATTGTAAATAGTATTGGGAGATATACCGTGATATTTCCGCAGGTGGTTCAGCATGGGCTGCTTGAGTTGCTTGGGAATATTGATTGCTATATATTGCGATTTGTCCAGAAAACCCTTGGGCGGACGTACAAATACGCTTTTCTGATCTCTGACGCGACTTATTCTACTCTGAGGTTGCTCGATCTGAGTTTTAACTGATTCGGTTTCTTGTAACAGGACAATCCTACCGTTATTATTAGGAAAACCGTCGCAGGCAAAGAAGAGGGCTATCAGGTAATCGGTCGTAAAATCTATGAGGTTGGTTTTACCACCGTAGTGCTGGAGTTGGGTAAGGATTTCAAGATCGTCTTTTTCATGGATATAGTCCTTAGCCTCTTCTAGCATTTTGTCTTGGGCAATTTCTATATCAAAGTGTTCCGCCTCAATTTCTTTCGCATATTGGCGGTAGAGGGTTGAAGATACTCTTTTATGACGTTTAGGTTCGCCGCGATAGATGTAGTCGCCATCGGCTGTTTTTTTCTCTATCTCGCTAATCTTTTCTTTAATTCTGTCTAGATAGTTTTGCATGTTCACGGCATGTCCTCCGCGATGGCACTTGCTGTAGGAATAACCAAGGTGTCAATGTTCACAACTATTGAGGCGACAGCATTGTGGCAACGTCTTCCGGTAGTTTCACGCCATATTTCTGTTCAAAGCCCGAAACGTCCCTGTAGTGGTTACGAAACACGGCAATAATATCCAACCCTCTCTCCCTAGCAGCCACCAAGTCTGATTTGGCTTTTCCCCAATCTCTACGTCGCAGCCATATCCTTCCGCGATTGTAATAGACCGGAACAAGCTTGGGATTCAGTCGTATCGTTGTGTTGTAGTCTTTGATAGCCTGTTCAATCTCGCCTCTATTATGGTAAGCATTACCGCGATTGTAATAGGCTAGGGTATAATCACGTTTAAGTTTAATTGCCGTACTAAAATCTTTGATGGCGAAGTCGTTTTTGCCTGTTCTCCCGTAAGCATAACCGCGATTGTAATAGGCTTCGGCACAATCACGTTTAAGTTCAATGGCCGTGTCAAAATCTTTGATGGCGAGGTCGTATTTGCCTTTTAACCCGTAAGTGGCTCCGCGGTCAATATAAACATCGGCCATGGAATTGAAACGTACGGATTTACTAAAGTCGGCAATTGCACGATCGTAGTTGCCTTTATGGCGGAAAGCGGTGCCACGACCATAATAGGCGTCGGCAAATTCGGGATTCAGTTCTATCGCCCTGTTAAAGTCGGCGATGGCACAGTCATAATTGCCTTTGTCGCCGTAAATTACGCCACGATTGTAATAGGCATTGACAAAACTGAGTTTCAGTTTTATTGCAGTGTTAAAGTCTAAAAGGGCGCGGTCAATCTCCCCTTTTTCATAATAAGCCAACCCACGATTGTAATAGGCTCCGGCCAAGTCGGGATTCAGGTTTATTGCCCTGTTGAAGTCTACAATAGCACGATTATAATCGCGTTTGTTGCGGTAAGCTTCACCTCGACCACAATAGGCGTTAGCATAACCAGGGTTCAGTTTTATTGCAGCGTTAAAGTCTACGATGGCGCAGTCATAATCGCCTTTGATGACGTGAATAACTCCGCGACTGTCATAAGCATTGGCATAATCGGGACTGAGTGCTATTGCTGTGTTACAGTCTGCCATTGCACGGTCTATTTTCCCTTTGCTACAGTATGCACCTGCGCGATTGTTATAGGCTGTAGAGTACGCGGGATCCAATATTATCGCAGTATTACAGTCTGCAATGGCGCGGTCAATCTCCCCTTTGCTACAATAAGTTCCGCCGCGATTGCTGTAGGCTATAGCAGAATCCGGTTCGAGTTTTATCGCCGCATTAAAGTCTGCAATGGCACAGTCAATCTCCCCTGTATCAATGTAAGCGACACCGCGATTGTTATAGGCTCCGGCATAGTCGGATTTGAGTTCAATTGCATGTGAGTAGGCTTCTATTGCCCTGTTAGTTTGCCCAATCATCATGAAGACGTTTCCTTGTTGGAACACCAACTCACCGCGCCGTTCTTTTTCAGATGTGCCGGGTGACGGGTCTGTCTGTGGTTGGATCTTGTCAATTACCTCTCGAATACCGTCCACCACATTTTGCCAACCCTCCTTTTCATCCTTCCATTTAGTAATGGGCAAGCCATCATCGGGAAGAGCTTGGAAATCGTTGAGTTGATGATTCAACCAATCGCAGCGCTCAAGGATGATGGGGATAACCCTTATTTGGAAATTTAACGCCTGGGCTAATTCCTTGTTGCAGTTTCCAGAGGCAAGACTCGCAGTGGAGACGAGGTAGAGGAGGATATCCGAATCAGGAAGGTGCGTGGAGAAAATTTCATCACGCCAACTGTCGCCCGCAATGATTTCGTTGTCATGCCAGATGCTTATCAGGCCCTCGCGTTTCATTACATCAAGGCACTCTATCAATTGGTCCTTTGACCTTTTGTCTTTATGCGCATAGGTAATGAATATCTTTAGTGGTCTGCTCATCTTTTTCGTCCACAATGATGATTTTTCAACAATTGTCTGAATCGCGGATTAGGGGATCTCTATCGCGCTCCTTATTCAGTCGCTTGATCGGATTACGCAGATTGCGCGGATTAAAAACGAATCATTTTATTCGCAGGTTTTGATCTGTGAAATCCTTTAATCCATGGTAATCTGAGATTCAGACACTTTATTCCGCCACTCCCTCCACAATCGCAATTTCCTCGCGGGTCAAGTTGTATAGTGAGTATACCACCCGATCAATCTCATTTTCAAGCGCTGTAACATCAGTATTGGGGTCGGATTGCTTGGCAGTGAGGATTTGGCTGACTAGAGCGGAAATCCCCTCGTTTTCTTGCCGATCCGGAATAGCAATCGGTGAAATGTACATTGGCTTATACTCTAGAAAACCACCTTGACGCTCCGCTGCGACCTGAGATACCAAATACTGTGTTATTCGAGAATTCATAATGCCGAGTATATAAGCACTATCAGAAACCATCATTGTTGCTGGTGCGCTTAGATAAACACCGGGGCGGGAGAAAGCAAACTTAGGGTACTGTGCCAAATTTCCCCAGACAATCGTTGGTTCCTGAAATTCGCCCCAATAAGCACATGCCCGCAACTCCCAGAAGTATTTCCCCTGATCGTACCGCTCAATCAACCGATCTCGAAAGGCTTGCAAGTGGGCGTGGATTTCGGGATAAGTATCGGCGAAAACCTCCTCTGCTTCGTCCTCGGATTGCCCCGACCACGGATGCGTTTGATTTTCGGACGATTCGATGATGATGAGGTACTTCTCGGCGAAATCCACCTGCCACCGTTTCACATCCCGTCCACGCAAAAACGGCTTTAACACTTCGGCAGATGATGGGTGGTCAGCTATGAGTCTATCTCGTGTCTCTCTGTTCACCACGAAGGCTTCGTTCAAACCTGTTTTGATGCCGTAATAAAATCGTCCTTCTACATATTCACCCAACGGTTTGCCCGCGTTGCGGAGTTTATCCAACAGATTTAAAACGATTGGAGAGGTGAGACGCCAACCGTCAGCGGATAGCGCATCTTGCGGCATGAAGAACGCGTGTGTCCGAAAAATCCTCCCAAATTCTTCAATAGATGTGCCCTGCACCCAATTCAGTGCGCGAAGATGATTCCCTTCGGTGCGCGTTTTGCCAATCACGATAATGCTCGGATACGCAATTGAGGTAAAAACCGGCGCATCGCCAAAATCAATGAGCTGAGACACAGTAGATTGACGGGCGAGAAAAGTTCGCAGTTTTTTGCCGTAGGCTGACCGGAAATACTTGTTTGAAGAGATGTAGGTCAGGATTCCATTGTCCCGAAGCAACTGAAAACCGCGCTCATAGAAATAAACGTAGAGGTCAGCCGTACCCGTGTAGCAATCATATTGTTTCTTTAGCGTTGGCTTGAGACTTTTTATCTTCTCTTGACGCACATACGGCGGGTTGCCAATCACCACATCAAATCCATCCGCGATGCCGAACATCCATTCCGTGTCAAAGAAGTCGGTGGACGCATTCTGGTCGTAGGGATCCCAATAGGCGATTTTTCCGGCTTCATCGGCGGGCATTCCGACACCCGTTAACTCCTCTGCCAATTTTCCGCGCAGTACCTTATCCCTACGTTTGCAGATTAGTTTCTGTCGACGTGTCGTGGCATGAAAATATCGCTCGCGGTTGTCGCGCAGTTGGCGCTCTATGTCCTGCGCTTTTCCGCTCGTCAGATCCCGCACGCGGGTGAGGCCGATGAGCGTGTTCGCCGCGATAAAGCGCGTCTCCAAATTCGGCAACGGCTTGACGCCAAAGTTCTCCGCGTCTTTATCCGGTATTTGTTCAATCGCAAGCGAAATGAAAAAGCGGAGTTTGGCAATTTGGCAGGCGATGGACTGAATATCCACGCCGAAGATGCTGTTCTGAATCAGGTACAACTTCCGTCCGAAATCCGAATCCCGATACCGCTTGAAAGTTTCGTCAATCTCGACGAGTTCCTCGCGCCGCGTCCTGTCATCTTTCGTGTCAAACGCAACCTCTGCCCGCTTTGCCGCCCGTTCCTTCTGTAACCGTTCCCATCGGCTGTTATCCGGGTCAAGCCGCCGCAGCGCGAGGGTCAGCTTGTGGAGCACACCCATCGGAAACGCGCCGGAACCCACGGCGGGGTCGAGTATCTTGAGTTCCGAGATCGCTCCCACGATTCTATCCGCCTCTCCGTCCCTGAACCACTGGTCGGCATCGTCGGACGCCTTCGCATAATCCAGCAGATAGTGCAGCCGCTCCTCCCAGAATTTGGCACCCCCATCTGTCGGGTGCACCTTTCCCGCCAGCGTCGCTACCAATGCCTCTTCTACCATATAGTCCACGATGGGGCGCGGGGTGTAGTAGGAGCCGGTCTGTTTGCGGGCGGACTCGCCGGTTTCCGGGTTATACGCCGCCAGCAGGTTTTCAAACACCTTGCCGAGCAGTTCGGGATCCAGCGCGACCTCTTGCTCTATCGGTGTGTTTTCCTCAACCGTGAACTTGTAGTGTTTCAACAAGGGAAACAGACCGTCGTCTTTATCAAAAAAAAGACGGTTGGGAAGACTCAGTTTTTTGTAATGTTTATCCGAAAAACAGTCGATGCGGAAGCCGCCGTCGTCTGTTGCCTCCTCGCTATCCAAACAATCGAACAGCCCGCCGTTGATAAATGGCGTTTGAGCGAATAGCTCCAGCAGTTTAGCAGGGTTGTTTATCTGCTTCTTGAAACGATACCGCGAAAAGTCCCGATGCGTGGCGTTTTTCTCTGTGCTAAACTCCCGCTTTTCTATCTCGGTGTTCAGCGTGGCGAAGAACAGGTTTTGCAGCACGGCGCGGTAGTAGGAGTCGCCGTCCTCACGGTCGTAGTCCTTCAACAAATCCCGCACATCATCTTCCTCGAACAACTCCTCGGCGACCAGTCCCTTCTCCTTCAGAAACCAAACAAACAATAAACGGGTGATTAAACGGATAACGTGCTCCTGCGGGCTTAACGTCTTTTGTTCTTTTCGTGGGAACTTCGCTTCAGACACCGCCCATTCAAACCACTTGAACAACTCCTTATAGAAATCCCTGTTGAGCGCTTCCGTGTCCAGCGCGTCCTTCCACGCTTCATGGAGCGCGTTGAAATTCGCGAATTGTCGCTGCCGATGCGAGAGGTCGAATAGGATGTCGATGTGTGCGCGGTGGGGGTCCCCGAGATTGATGTCCTTAATCAGCGTCACCTTTTTGAGAACATCTTTCGATTCGTCTCGCATGTGCAAACGGCGATCGATAACCGCAAAAGTCAGCAATCTGCCGTGCTGGAAGATTACCATCGCTGGCATCGGCGTAAGCTTGTTGATTTCGCGAGTAATTTGCGAGAGTTGGGTGCGGGTGTAACTGCTTCCGCGCAACTTGAGAGCAAAAAAGAGGTAGGATTGATAAATGCTATTGTCTATTCCGCCCGCCTCAAAGCCAAGTGTGGCTTGGTCGCTCAGGCTGATTTCATCGCCTGTCAGTTGAAACAGGAGGTCGATGGATTCCCATTCGTCAAGCAGCGCCCGTCCCGCATTCATCGTATTCGACGGGTCAAAATTATCAATAAACTCCGCGGCGGTGTTGGGATCAAGAGACATCGTTCGATCGCTCCGGTAGCCGAGGGTCTCTAGGAGGTGCCGTGCGGTGTCGGCGAGGTTTCCGCCGGTGAAGTGTTTAAGGGTGTTTTTGATGTCGTTTTTGTGTTGGTTCATAGTTGACTTTTTAAGAATCTATTTGATAAAAGTGAATATAAATGTTGATCGACGCCGGTTTTAGGTCAGGATCGTGTGAACTTGTACCTATTTTTTTGGTAAAAACACCGTCAAAAAATAGGTACAAACATGTGAACAACGGGCAGATTTGGGGGGCGCGTTCACATGGTTTGAGTTCGTACTTTCCTGTGATAGTACGGGTTTGTACGTGGGCTAATGTGAACAAGATGTTAACAGAAAAAAAAGATCGTCGTTGCGGCGGTTAATCCCGGGCACAAAAACTGCCGTTAATCTGACAATCAACGGACGATTGGCAGAGGTTAGGGTTCCGCCTTATCCGTTCGTCCTATATTATACTATACGCATGTAAAGTTATCAATCAAAATAATGCAGTTGGCAGTGGTAAGCGGCTAGCGAAACGCCGCTGTGGTCGGCGGCAATTCGTAATCTTTCCGGCAGTGATTGGTTGATTTTCAGATCCGAGTAGACCAGTTTATCAACGAATGGTGGGCGGCGGTTGCCTATCGCACTCACTATGGGATTTACTATCGCCTTCGCTATCCACTCAGTTGATCGCAGTGCACACCATACAAAGGTTCATTACAAGGGTTCATTCCGCGATGCGGACTCTAAGTTTTGGTTGACCTCAGTCCACCATTCTGGATACTCAAGCGGTTCGGCGTAATTGAGGCTATAAGAGGATTTTCTAAAATATTCATCTTCAATTTCTATCTGACGGTCAATAGCCTTTTGATATGCTTCAACAGCGTCCTGATAGCGACCTAACCTGTGGTATGCCTTTGCTAGACGATAACGCAGGTCGGGGTATTCGTAAGAATACTTCACACGCTCGTACCACGGAATCGCCGACTCGTAATTCCCGGCTTCATCATTGGAAACCGCAAGATCGTAATACACCTCATGGTACCAAGAACAAGTCAGAATAGCGTCTAAATAACATTCGATTGCTTCTGCGTAGTTCCCTTTAACGCAGTTCTGTTTTCCTAGATTGTGGTACGCTCGTGCAAGGTTATGGGAGGCAGCTCCTGCCACAGAATCATAGGAGGTCATAGTCCCGTTTTCCCGATTGGTCAATTTAACTAATACGAAGGCTTGTTTGAAGGCTTGAATCGCTTCTCTATAGTTGCCACGCCAATGATAGACTTTTGCCAGTTCATTGTAGGCATCCGTATATTCGGGATTGATTTCCACGGTTTTTAGATAAGCTTTTATTGCCTCATCAAGAATATCTCGAATCTCGGGATCTATTCCCTGCTTCATCTCTTTAATTTCATCACGTGTTTCATTACCAAATTCTTCACAGATTGTAATGAAAGGATAAATCCAACTCCTGTGTGCATTTCCCAATTCGTAGAACGCCTTGGCATCATTGGGTTGAATCTCCGTAAGTTTTTTATATGTTTCTATGCGCGCATCAGCAATTCCGACTATTCCGGTGAAACACATCCCATCGCATATCGATCAATCGTCTATTTCATATATCGCATCATTTGCAAAATCTTCCATCAAACAGGTATATGTCAAGCCGAGTTGGTAGTAAGCATCGATTAAATCAGGGGTAACTGTTTAGTTCAGTTTGTAAGAGTGGCAAAATCTGTGCAGCATAGGGCACAATTGCTTGCTACGGAGGATTCAACGCATCAATATGATGAATACAAGGGAACAACAGTTCATTGCTCGTATTGCCGAATTGGAAACTGAAAATCAGGCATTACGCGCCCGTATAGCCGAATTGGAACAACAGGTGTCGAAACCGTTAGCTACCCCCACTTCGCCTCCAAAATCGCCTGTCCCCAAATTTGTCAAACCGAAACGACAGAAACGTCGTCGCAAAAAGCCGGGGCAAAAACCGGGACACGCCGGCAGTTATCGCCATCGTCCCACCAAAGCTGACGAAATTGTTGAAACTCCTTTAGAGGATTGTCCCCATTGTCATGGAGTGATTGAAAATGTCACAACCCACCAACAGTATGTTGAAGAAGTCATTCCGGCTCAGACAACTGTTGTCTGCTATCAGACACAAAGTGGATATTGCCAAAACTGCCAAAGACGGGTGGAAAGCCGTCACCCGCAGCAAGTCCCCCATCGGTTGATAGGCCCGCGTGCGTTGCTCATTGCCGCTGAATTGAAGCACGCTATGGGGGTGCCGTATCGGAAAGTCGTCTCAGTACTTGAACGACTGTGTGGGCTTTCTGTCACTGCTGGCGCATTGGCGCAATCCATGCAATCGTTGGCAAAATGGTTCACTCCCGAATATCAAGCAATTCAAACCGGATTGCGACAGAGTCATTGCACCTATGTCGATGAAACCGGCTGGCGGTTAAACGGCCAATCGTGCTGGCTTTGGGCATTCACCACAGACAGTTACACGGTTTATGAAGTCAATGCGAGTCGTGGACATCAAGTGGTTTTAGAACAATTGGGTACAGACTATGATGGAGTCCTTGTCAGTGACTTTTACACCGCTTATAACCCACTTCCCTACACCCAGCAAAAGTGCTTGGTACATTTACTGCGTGAATTGTCTGACGTGAGAAAGACGAATCACACCCAAGAATATGCGGCATTCGCCAAAAAACTGACGCGTTTGTTACGCGATGCCATTCGCCTCAAGCAGAAGCAGTCGGACTTCTCCCAATCTCGCTTGGAACGCCGATTCAAACGGCTGAACCACCGATTGGAGAAACTTGCCAAAGCGGACTATCATGACCCGGATTGTCAAAGACTCGCCAAACGGTTAGCCAAACACAGCGATTCGTTATTCACCTTTCTGTCACACATGCAGGTCGCCGCCGATAACAATCGCGCCGAACGCGCCATACGACCGGCGGTAGTGACTCGCAAAATATCGGGCGGCAATCGTTCTCCCAATGGCTCTGAAGCGTTAGGTATCATCACCAGTGTGATTCAAACTTGCAAGCAGCAGAACAAAGATTTCGTGGAAGTCGGCTTGGAAATTATCCGACGCTATCATCAAGGACTTGATGCCGGGGTTCTGACTGTTGAGACAACCGCACCAACCTAACCGCTTCCAAGTCCATTCAAATTATAGTTTTTCTGCAATCCCCTCGTTTTGCAAAGCGGCTTTCGACATAGAGAGTAGTGGACTAAACAGTTACAATCAGGGTTTACCTTGGCAGCTTGCTTGAACCATTCAATAACTTTGCTGTAATCATACACGTCACACATGCCAGATTCAAATCCCTGAACTCCAAAATCGTAGAACAGTGTACCTAAAGACATACGAGCATCTGAGTGATTCGGTGGAAGTTCAATCACTTTCTGGTAAGCCTCTATTGCCCCCTCATAAAGCTCAAACTCACCGTCAACGTAGAGCGTCTCTTCTGTGCCTTCGATTTTCTGTTTGGCTAGTTCTGAACGACAGCAGCCTATCCTAAACCATGCTTCGGCATGATTGGCGTCAAGCTCAACGACCTGTTCAAAGCAGGATAGGGCGTCGGCATAGTGTTTGTGCTTTATCAAGACTAACCCTTCCTCATGAAGTTGCTGGGCAGTTTCAGGGACGCCGGCGGTTTTCTGCAATGCTTGTTGGTCCATGGTCAAACTTCCGATATGTGGAGTGTGCGAACCTACCTATTCAACAGAGAACGGCCAATTCTGAGATTTAATTACGCCAATTCAGTAAAGGCTGGTGCGCAGTGCGCACCCTACAAGACGGAGTCAACTAATTCTCCGATTCAATCACGCCATTGAGTCAAGGGATGGTGGGCAGTGCCCACCCTACAAGGTCAACCATCATCCTCCCCCGAATAACTGGCGCGAACAACCGTCTTAAGCCCACCCCGAAGGTTAAAATCCCCAACCACCTCAACCTTGCGCGGACGACAAGCCGCAACGAAATCGTCCAAGACCTTGTTGACAACGTGCTCGTGAAAAATTCCAACGTCGCGGAAAGAGAGGAAATACGATTTCAAAGACTTGAGTTCAACGCACCGCTCGTCGGGCACATACGTCACCCGAATCGTGGCAAAGTCGGGCAATCCGGTCTTGGGGCAGACGGCGGTAAATTCGAGATTCGTGATTTCGATGGTGTAGTCCCGATCGCTGTATTCGTTCGTCCACGTTTCGATTTCCGGTGTGTCGAGTTGGCGGATGCGGTTTTGTAAGCCATCGTAGGAGCGTGGGGTGCTCATGGGGGTTTCCTTTCTAGTGCTGCGTTTTGATAGCAATGATAACACCGCTTCATGAACCTCGTCAAGTTGTAGACACAGTTACATGCTACGCGGACTCGTCGGGAATAACGATCGTTATTCCCTACACATGACCGGGAGACGCACTAGATGGACAACGGCGGGAGGTTTCGCTTGACAGGTCTAACAGTCGGCAACTATAATCATCTCATTGCCACCACATCGCGGCAGCGGGACCCCACGGATGACGAAAAGCGCACTGACAATATTGTTCTTGACGATGTTTTTCATTATGCTTGGTTTCGGGATTATCATCCCACACCTCGCATACTATGCTGACAATTTAGGTGCTAGTCCGCTGCAGATTGGCGGTTTGTTGGCAATCTACTCGGCAGCACAGCTTGTCTTCGCGCCGATGTGGGGCCGCCTCTCGGACCGCAAGGGCCGCAAGCCGTTGATTCTGATTGGACTCGTCGGAAACGCGGCTGCCTTGATTCTGTTCGGCTTCTCGAAAACGTTGATCTGGGCATTCACTGCCCGCGCCCTATCCGGGGCGTGGTCGGCAGCGGTCCTGCCCACGGTCATGGCTTATGTCGCAGATGTCACGACAGAGAAAGAACGCGGCAAGGGTATGGCTTTGATGGGAGCGGCAATGGGACTCGGGTTTATCCTAGGCCCCGCCATCGGTGCCGTCCTGCATCAGCACCATACCCCTTTCTTCCTTGCCGGTGTGCTCTCGGTTGGGACTTTCGTTTTTGCCACAATCCTGCTGCCAGAGTCCCTCAAAGCCGCAAATCGTAAAGATGGCGGCGAGGGTTGGGTTTTCCCGTGGGAGATATTCAGTCCGCGGACGTTAAGCAACCCGTTAATGCCGCTGTTCCTTGTGGCATTTTGCTCGACTTTTGTTTTCTCGGGTTTGGAGGCGACTTTCCCGCTCTTCATCGCGCACCGATGGAATTACGGGGCAAAAGAGATGGGGCAGATGTTCGTCATTATGGGTTCCATCGTCGCCCTGCTGCAAGGAAGTGTTCTGGGTAGGCTGATAAACAGGTGTGGGGAATTCAGGCTGATTATCCTTGGTTTATTGATTAACGCCCTTGGTATGGCGTTGCTGCCTTGGTCGGCGGCTTTTGTGACCGTCACGGTTTATCTGACAATCACCGCAATCGGAAACCAGATTGTCCGCCCGACAACGTCGTCGTGGATCTCGAAAGAGACAACAATCGGTCAAGGTACAGCCATCGGAATGATGGATGCCTACCTAAGCCTTGGCCGTGTGCTGGGGCCTCCATTCGCCGGGAGGTTATATACAGCCGAAACCTTTCGAATCCCCTATTGCATTTCTGCGGGGATATTGGTATTTGCGTTGGTTTGTCTGTTTTTCCCCTTGAGACGAATTGGACGGTAGGAAAGAAGATACAGATTTAGTCCAAAGGCTGGTGTGCAGTGCACACCCTACATAGAATCTGAGACGGATTGGCCGGTAGAAGCAGTGGTCAGTGACCTGTGGGAGATTCCGTGCCCGGCTTGTCCTTGCGGAAGCAACCTGAAAAGATACGCGGCGCAATCCCTACAGCGTTCAAAGGCTGGTGTGCAGTGCACACCCTACATAGAATCTGAGACGGATTGGCCGGTAGAAGCAATGGCTAGTGACTTATGGACGATTCCGCGCCTAGCTTGTCCTTGCGGAAGCAACCCTGAAAAAATACGCGGCGCAAATCCTACGGCGTTCCAAGGCTGGTGTGCAGTGCACACCCTACATAGAATCTGAGACGGATTGGCCGGTAGAAGCAGTGGTCAGTGGCTAGTGACCTGTGGACGATTCCGTGCCCGGCTTGTGCTTGCGGAAGCAACCTGAAAAGATACGCGGCGCAATCCCTACAGCGTTCCAAGGCTGGTGTGCAGTGCACACCCTACATAGAATCTGAGACGGATTGGCCGGTAGAAGCAGTGGTCAGTGGCTAGTGACCTGTGGGCGATTCCGTGCCCGGCTTGTCCTTGCGGGAGCAACCCTGAAAAAATCGCGGCGCAATCCCTACAGCGTTCAAAGGCTGGTGTGCAGTGCACACCCTACATAGAATCTGAGACGGATTGGCCGGTAGAAGCAGTGGTCAGTGGCTAGTGACCTGTGGGCGATTCCGTGCCCGGCTTGTCCTTGCGGAAGCAACCCTGAAAAAATCGCGGCGCAAATCCTACGGCGTTCAAAGGCTGGTGTACAGTGCACACCCTACATAGAATCTGAGACGGATTGGCCGGTAGAAGCAGTGGTCAGTGGCTAGTGACCTGTGGGCGATTCTGAGCCCGGCTTGTCCTTGCGGAAGCAACCCTGAAAAAATACGCGGCGCAAATCCTACGGCGTTCAAAGGCTGGTGTGCAGTGCACACCCTACAAGGAAAGGACGAACGACCGGTTCACTCTAGGGCTGGCAAGTCGTGACTAATTCGCCGCGTGTTGTATTCCAATTGATGCCGCAAATGCTCGGGGTCGCTCGGATAGCTCTCGCCGTCGGGATACGGATAGGCGGACATCCCGTGGAAAGGCAACGGTTCGACCGATTGGGAGTGGAGCGTGTTGATATCCCCGTCCTTGTCCCAGCCGTCGCTGTAGAGGATAAAACCCCTTACCCACCCATCTTGTAATGGCGGTAACTTACCGGCATCAAACTCGACCGTCATTTCGTCTCCCGCGTTCATGATAACATACATATCATCAACCGATTGCAGGAGCGGTGTCACATCCCCGAATCGGGTATAATGCCCTCGCAAATCCCGCCATTGCCCCGTCGTTGTCACCTCATCGTAATCGAACAAGTGCGGGGCATGCGGCGTGGGACGGTACATCTTTGAGAACCCGCGATGGTGCAGATCCGCACGGTCTGGCGACAATTCTGTCACCTGAATTGGCACATCGATATCGTCGCCGACGCTGAAAAACGCCGCATCCCAGTAGATTTGCATATCTGTTGCAATTTTCACACGACGGTCGTCGGAAAGAAACTTTCCTGTCAGGTCAATTGCGATGGTCTTGTTCTTTCCGGCGGGCAATCCGACTATATCAACCACCGTTTTCCACTTTCCCTCTGCATCGCGCACCTGCAGATAAGGGAAAACCGGATTGATTTGCGGATTCTGGAATAGGGACACGTTGATGCTTGTATCGGTAGGAAAGATCCAACCGGTGAGGAAGAGCGTAACTGACTCGCCATCAGGCACGTCCCCCAGGTCGAGGATGATAGCGTGTGGCGAGACGACGCCCTGATATTCCCCCGGTTCGTGCTCTATCGCGTATTCATAATCGAATTTCCTAAGCGCCTCGGAGACATCGTTTCCGAGGTGGTCAAAAGCGCTCTGCGGCTGACGCCTCTCCTTGACGGTATAAATCTTGAACGGAGGATAGGGTGGGAGCATATATCTTTCATCGACAAAAATCTCCGTCCCGGCGGGTCGATCTACCGCCATTAGTTTCACCTGATCGAAGTATGCCGTTTCCCAAAGCTCCTCCGTGATTTGCAACGAATAAACCCCGTCTTTTGGGGCAATGAAGTCGGGAATCTTCACATAATCTGCGGTCTGATCCGGCGCCACGGAGCCGATAGACGTAATCATGCCGAGGGGGCTGCGCCACAACAGGTCTGTTACAAACCGGTAGCTCTCGCCATCGTAGACATAAAGGAATGGACAAGAACCCTTCAAGACCTGCTTCTCGACGATTCGCTGATTCGCTTCCGGTTTAATCACATTCTGCGGCACACCGTTCGTCCACACGACTCGCAACACATCCGCCCGCTCAGCCGCTCCCAAGCCGAAATGTGTGGTCGGCTCAGTCGTATACTTCACCTGATACAGGTCGTCAATCTTGACCTCGACCTTGGAGCCGATGCCGTCGATGTTCACTTTGTTGTTGCCCGTGGTCACCGCTTCAAGCCGTACCTGCAGCCAACTGTTCCGGTTCCCGCCATCATTGCGCAGCGCTACAACCCGGCCTTTCCCGTCAACCAGAAACAGATCGAGATCGCCATCGTTGTCATAATCGCCGACTGCGCCGTGAACTCCGCCGGAAAGGGAGCTTGGAAGGATGTCTGAGACATCCCTAAACCGTCCTGTCCCGTCATTTCGAAATAGGAGAACGGGCCGATTGTGGCCATGTGCCGATCCACCCCATCGTTCTCCGAGAATCCATAGATCGAGAAATCCGTCGTTGTCGTAATCAAGGAAGTGGGCATCCCAACCGTGTAGCCCCCATGTTATCTCCATAGCCTCATTAGAACAGTAATCGCGGGTGAATGTGCCATCGCCGCGATTGCGATAAAGTTGGTGGTACGTTCTTTTCGGTGCCGTGCGTAGGAGGTCACGGTCAGCACCATTGTCGTAACCACTGACATCAACTGCGAGGAAAAGGTCAACGGCGCCGTCATAGTCGTAATCGGCAACCGCGACCGCACTGAATGACTGATTCTGTGGTATGCCCGTCTCGTCGGTCACTGCCTTCATCCGACCTTGACGCTGGTTGTCGTAGATCGTGCAACCCGCTGTACTGTGGACAATCACCAAATCTATGTCACCATCATCGTCGAAATCCCCGAAACCGGCTTCGACGCCGTATGGCGGTTCGGATGGAACAAAAGTCTGGTCTGTTACATCCGTGAATTCGCCATCGCCATTATTGCGCTCAACCGTGACTCCTCTGAAACCAATGTCAGCCACGAAGAATCTATCCAGATCGCCGTCATGGTCGTAATCAACGAAGAACAACTCCGCACGGGTTGGGTAAAAAGAGCGCTGTTCCGGTTCTCCTTTTCCATTGTAAACCGGTCTCTCCACTTTCACACTTTTGATGTGGAGCAGTTGATACCCGTCCTTTCCAATGTCGGCGTAAGCGGCAGCGTCTCCGCCATTGGCGCCGGGATCTGCTTCGAATTTCCCATCTTCATTCCGTAAGGAGCTGTGAGTGTCGCCGTCCGTGTCACGGGAGAGCAGGGGATACAAATCGAGATCGCCATCGTTATCCATGTCCGATAAGATGACCTTTATGTGTTCACCTTCCAACTCCCCGAGCGCTGCCTCTTCGGTGACATCAACGAAACGCACGTCAATCGGTGGACTTAACTTCGCTTTCACGCGGGACTTGAAACCCGGATTGAACGCCTCAATCGGGTGCCCCAAGATGTCCGTCACCAACTCGCCGATTCCCTGCTGGTAGCGAGGCGTTGCTTTCTGGATATTCTCAAAGATTCGTATGAATTTCTTCGCGCCCTTTGAATCCCCCTGCTCAAGCAGGTGCAATCCTTGTTTGAGATACTTCAGCGCATCCTCCTTGACATCCCAGAACAGTGCAGCCAATTCGGCGCCGATCTGTTTCGCTTCTTCAATCCGCTCAACCTGCAAAAGCGCTTGCGCCAATTTGAGCCGAACAACGGCGTTCGTTGGCGCTTGCTCGCGTAGCGTCTGGAGGTGGACAATGGCATGTTTTGTAGCTTCGGGGTCATCCCGCATCCCGAGGTAGTGGCGTACCAACTTATACCGCACTCCCAAATCTTCGGGATCGAGTTTCACGGCTTCGTTCATCTCGGCGACCGCCTCCTCGAACTTTCCCTGCCACTGGTAAATTTCGGAGAGGATGAAATGCAACTGACTGTGCATCGGTTGAACCTCTAGCCCGCGTTTAACCCATACTTCAGCCTCTTCGCTGTTCTTGAGACGAAGATGCGCGACAGCCAAGTTACCGTGACCGATGGCTTCATCGGGGAGAAGATCGATTAGCGACCGGAATTCTACAGCCGCCTTGTGGGGTTGAGATTCTTCGAGGTAAGCTAAGCCAAGATTCTGGTGGTGGATTGCCCCCGCAATGACTTCGGAGGGGCTGCGTTCTTGAGCATTGGCAGTTGGGAGATGGAGCAGGAGAAGGAGTAATATCATTTCTCTATATTCGCAGTGCATTAATAACGTCGATCAAGTCTTTCCAAGGCGGGGCTAGGGGATCTCTATCGCGGTCGTTATTCACTCCCTTGATCCCCGCCTACGGGGTTTGGTGTCAAGGGCAGCAGTTGGTATGGACCGTGTCATAACGGTATAATTGAAAAACACTGCATGCACTGTTATTCAAGCGAAATGGTATAAGATGACAAGAGATGAAATGTGAAGAACGTCGTGTCTGGTGTGGTTCATGAAATTACGTAGCGATCCTGAATATAAAATCAAGATGAGACTTCCTCATCAATCCTCTTTCTGGGCGAGATCGAGCGCGACGAACCGGTAGCCGACCGCCTTCAGTCGATCCACAATCGCCTCGCGCATCTGAAGTGCACGGTCAAAAGCTGTTTCAGGCACTTGGATGCGTAAGACCGGCGAGTGGTCAAAGAGGAGCGCTTCCTTGATACCAATCTCCTCCAAACAGCGCCGAGCCTTCGTGAGAGATCTCTTTTTTTCAGCATTTGACTGGGAATCGTGATTCATTCTATACCTGGTATATTCGGGTGTGTAGATGAGACCAAGAAATAGCGATGCTCACCGCAACCGGAGCAGCCAATTTTATCACCCCTGCTATAGCTGGTCAATCGAAAATAACCTGATTCCACCAACTCAGTTAACCTTCAAGAGAATCTTGCCGAAATTCCTGTTGGATTCCATATACTCGTGCGCTTCACGCGCCTGAGACAGCGGCATAACGGTATCAATTATGGCTTTAATCTTTCCCTCCTTGAGCAACGGCAGCCACCGATTGATGAACCGCTCGGTAATGCGAATCTTATCCTCAATAGGTAGCGCACGCATCACGGAGCCGAAAATCTGCAGACGCTTTCGCAGGATGACTCCCATATCGATTTCGCCTGCGCTGCCGCCCATCAACCCGACAACGACCAAGCGGCCGCGCGGTTTGAGTATGGCGAGATTGCGTTTGAGGTAAGGCGCTCCGATAAAATCTTGTACCACGTCCACGCCTTCCCCGTCTGTCAGCCGCATGATTTCATCGGCGAAGTCCGCTTCCTTATAGTTGATGCCTTCCGTGCATCCGAGGCTTCTGCCCCGTTCAATCTTTGCTGCGGATCCTGCGGTGATAAACACTCGTGCGCCTATCTGATGCGCCATTTGCGTTCCTGTCGTCCCAACTCCGCTTCCGCCAGCATGAATCAGCACCGTTTCGCCGGCGCTCAGTTTGCCGAAGGTGAATAGCGTCTCGCTTGCCGTAAAGAAGACCTCCGGCACCGCCGCCGCCTGTTCAAAGCTCCATCCCTCCGGAATGGGCATTGCCATGCGATAGTCGATGACTGTCTGCTCCGCATATCCACCGCTTCCTATTAAGCCGAATACGCGGTCGCCCTGCTTGAAACCGGTTGCATTGTCCCCAACCCCTTCAACCGTACCGGCGATTTCCAAGCCGAGAATCTCGGACTCGCCCGGCGGCATGGGGTAGGAGCCCTTTCGCTGGATAGTATCCACACGATTGACGCCAGCCGCTTTGACATTAACTAACAACTGTGTTGGACTAGGGGACGGCGAGGGAACCTCCACCAATTTCAATACCTCGGGACCGCCGCCTGCGGTTGCTATGATTGCCTTCATTGAGTATCTTGAGCGAGAATCGCTTTCTCCTTATTTGTATTCGTTACTTTTGGTTATCCCAGAATTTTATCATATCCGCTAGGAAATGACAATTTGAAAAAAAGAGCCGTAGACATTCTGTGCGCGGGCGACCACAAGGAACGCCTCTCAAAAGGCACCGTAAATACGCACCGCTGGCGATGGTGGGCGGTGCCCACCCTACAAAACTGGAGAAAATTGTCACTTTCGGCCTGTATATTTAGCTCCCATTTCTCCACGTCAAAGGATTGAGAGTGACGTGTAAGAAGACCTTCCGCCCTCCCTCTCTTCCATCCTTCCAACTCTCGTCCATATGATCTGGAGAAAATTGTCGCTTTCAGGTAAAATATAGTAGAAGAAAACACAAGACAGAGAATATCCTTGTGTTTCATTGTTTGGCTATCTCCATTTTTGGGCATTTCTAGCGGTATTGGCGGACTGAGGTCAGCAACATGAATTTGAAATACTTTCTTCTCGGAGGGGTCGCTGTATTGCTCGGCTTTCTGCTGTACCCACGCGGGGAAGAGCCGATCAATCAAGAATACGTTAAACCCCTCCGCCAGCTTGATAACGAACCACTCCATTACACGGACATTTTGCGCACGACTCCGATCTACACCACCTACGATCTCGGTTATGTCTATAAAATCGACAAAGTTGAAGTGCAATTTGATAACCCGAACGAGAGTGGCCCAAAACAGTTTGACCTGTTGGTCCAAACCGATCGTTTAAAAACGCCCTTCCCTCGGGCTTTTTCTTACGTTGGCAGCTCCCGCGAATACAAATATTCAACGCATTCTCCCCCCATCCCGGTTGAAGCACGCTGGATACAGATTGTGATTAACGACTGGTTCAGTGACCGACCAAGATTGAAAAACGAGGAATTCAGAGTCGGTCTACGCTATAAAACGCCGAGCCAATTCCACCCGGTGGAGGCGAATCACAACAACTCGGCAGACCTGATAAAATTGACAGATTTACTGATTTCTGAGGATTCAAAGTGGAAAGGCGCGCGGAGAATAGAGGAAAAGGTCGAGATAGATGGCAAAACCGAGCGCCGAATCTCCTACGCTTCTCCGACAGATACCCTAGAAGTCACGGCGGATTTGGGAGCCGTCTCCAAGATTTACGGATTTCGCCTCACAACCGATGGGCCTGGTAATAACCTCAAGCGATTCCGTATTCAAATCAGCTCAGATGGGGGGAAATATTCCGAAGTATATGTTTCGAACGCCCTGCCTGACGAAACGCTCACGGATCTTTACGTTTTTGATTCGTCTTCCGACGGTCAGCAGCGTGACGATAGGGTTAGTGCACGTTATATTCGTCTACAGATTGATAGTGGAGATTGGTACGGCAGCTATCCGGAGCTCCGCGAATTTGAGGTCTTCACGGATGACTATCGTCTACCTCCCGCGTCCGACCACAAGTTGAGCGATTACAACGCGGTACAGATGCACTACGAGAATCTGGGGCTAGACGGTAATGTCTTGGCGCCACACCTAATTCAAGGGTTCCCTTTTGATCGTGACACAAGAGATGAAAACCACTATTTCATAGCACCGGACAAGGTGGACGCGGGGAACACACCGAGCCAGTTGAGCTTCGCCTATCATTACGATCAGGTGAAACTGAGATATACAGGAGTGGATCCATCGCGTCTATATTGGGTGCAGACAACTTATCTTCAAGAAAAAGGCGGAGGAAGGATACAAAACTTCGTACTCGACGGGTTCATCCTGCATGACGGGATGCTTGTGCCGGAAGGTAAAGCGGAGATTAACGTTTTCCAGATTCCGAGTGCTGCATACGCTGACGGTGTCATCGAACTGGATTTTAATCGCCTCGCAGGACCAAACGCTGTTGTTTCAGAAGTCTCCATTCTAGAAGCACGGGTCACGCCGGAAACGGATTTTGACGCAAAATCTAGAAATCAAGATACCGGGTGGGCGATACGCATTCCCTCTGAACCATCCTCTGCCAGCCGCGTTGTGGTTGATGGACGGCTGAATGAATGGCCTCAACTTTATCCGCTGCTCCCGGACGGCTATGAGACGAGCGCTAACGCCCCTGTGGTACTTCATGCCCAGTGGGACGAGGACAATCTCTACATCGCGGCGGTAACGGACCAACAAGCAGTGCCAATAGAAAATGAACCGTCCGGTCCAATGGATGACGGGCACCCAAGCTTGGGAGACAGCGAGGTATTGCACCTGTTTGTTGACACAACTCTCCGCAGGTCTCCGGGGATGTATACGGCTAGCGACCACCATTTTACATTCACAATCTTCGATTCAGAAAGCGATCAACCGCGCGTCGTACCAGCTCAAATCCATCACCACCTTGATGCCATTCCCAACAGCATCAATCACCATCAGGCAATTGAGACAACGGTAACGAAATCAGATACCGGCCACATCTTGGAAGCACGAATTCCGAAGAACCTCGCGCTGTCTGCATTCCATCCAGAGCTTGGGGGGCGCATCGGATTGAACTATGTGATAGAGAACTTGAAACACCTCGACAATCAATCTCGCCGATTTGCTTATGGGACGAGTGATTTGACAGCGCCGCCAAATCGCTGGAATGTCCTCCAGCTTGCAAACCAGATCAGTGGCCAGGCTGCTATCATTGGTCAACACCTGTCGGCGACTGGGGTAGAAGCCGTTGCTTTAACGGAAATGGACGGCGACACCCCGCGCTCTCACACGACGTTCAGTGCCGGAGACATTCTCATACTTTGTGTCTGGGATGCCGATCGCAATACCAATCGCAACGAATCCGAGTCGGCTACGGTAGAATTGCGAAATGAAACGACAGGGCAATCGTGGAATATCGTTTTGCACGAGAGCGATCCGGGTGCTCTCATTGACGACGATCCAGAAAACGATTGGGCGGAGGACAGTTTCCTTTTCGCTGCGAAGGTCGAAACCCTCTACCGAGAAGATGAGGGCGATCTCCAAAACTCCGGGGGAGTCACGAAGCCGCAGGATGTGCCCAGCCCATTCCTCGTTGATGGTAAGGAAGTCATATCTCTGACATACATTGACCCCTATTACAGTACCACCCAACAGAATCAACCTGTTAAGACTTCTACGACGGTAAATACCGGGACAACGGGGACAATCGCAATCAGTAACGAATCCGGGGAGACAATCCAAGAATTTGAACTTGACGACACAATTTACATCCGAGTTCAAGATGCGGATTTAGATGGGATAGATTCTGCGTTTGCTCATGAAATCAATGCACGTCTGCTAGTTCCCCAAACACCAGAGGTTGAGATTGTGAACCTGAGTTACAAACAAGATCAGGATGTCTACGTGGGGGAAATTGTGACAGCGTATAGTGAAACCCCGGTACCGGGTGATGGCATTCTACAATCGGTCGGTAAACGATTTGTGCAGGCAGTGTATCTGGACGAGATTCAGGACACAGGGAGGACAAACGTGCCCGTCAGTGCTAGAGCGGATGCAGTCATTGGGAAGACCGCTCGCATCCAGTTTCGCCCAGATACGGACTGGAATAGTCTCAAGAATCTTAAGTCGTTCTATGCTGGTGAGCGACTTGCCGTTTGGCTAACAGATACAGATCTGAACCAAGACGACGACCTGAGAGAAATCGTGAAAGTTGCTGTAAGCGGAAATCTCCTCGGAGATCAGTATGAATTAACGCTCACGGAGATTAAACCACAATCAGGAGAATTCATCGGTTTCTTCCGAACTCAACACGCAAAATTCGCGTCAGCGAACGGAATACTCGAAGTAACGGGGACGGAGATTGTTACGGTAAGCCATCTCGATCTAATTCAAGATTCCGGAGAAACGGATGTAATTGTCACTGATAAAGTGCATGTGAACGCCGGAAATGATGGGACGATTGAAATTGTCAAATCCAATTACCTTAGTCAGCGTGAGACATTTAATGCCGGAGAAACGCTCTACTTCCGTTTGCAAGACGAGGATATAAGGGATGAAATCGTCGAAATCATACTCGCAGGGGAGGAACTGAACGATCGTGAAATTGTCCATCTATTACCATCTCCTGCACCGGGCGATGCTCAGGTGCAGCCTGTCAAAAGCGTATTTTACGGCTCGATTCCAACAACCTATGACCTTGCAGCCGCTAAAGCCGATGGTTTGCTGCAAGTCCAAGGGACAGAACAAATTCGGGTAACATACATTGATGAGTTACGTGCTACGGGTGAAGTATCCTTCGCCAATTCGGCAAATTGTGTTGTAAATGCTGGTGCAACGGGTTTTCTCAAAGTATATAACAGTGCAAATTTTATCCCTGACGCGGCTGGAAATCGTGAAATATCTGAATTTCGTGCTGGCGACACGTTGATCTTGGAAATTCAGGATAGTGACCTAAACAAGGCAGATGCGGTCGCCGATCTGTTTGAAACAGATTTCAGTGAAAACACCCAACGCGATGATATTCGTGTTTCAATGGTTGAAACGCGGGGTGAATCAGGTGTTTTTCGCGGTGAGGTGCGCACCGGCTACGGTGAGACGCCAATTCCAACCGACAGCATCTTGCAGGTTCAAGGGGGTGGAGTTGCTAATTTCACATACATTGATGCACTACAAAACACGGGAGCAACTCAAGTTCCAATCACGGCAACACTCTCTGTCGAAGCCGGTGAAAAAGGTACGTTGAGGCTCTACGGCGCCGAAAGCGGAAAACTAGTCAGCGGCTTTGCTGTCGGCACGGGCAGTTTCGAGGCGGGCGAAAGACTTCGGATTGAGCTAATTGACAAAGACCTCAACCTCTCGCGAGAAGTGGTTGACACTGTGGAAATCATCGCATCCGGGAACGTGCTCAAGGACGAAGTGGTCCTCATGTTGGAAGAGACCGAAGACGATAGCGCTATTTTCGTGGGTGAATTGCGGACGCAGAAATTCGATCAGACCGAACTCCCCGATTCTACGTCGCAAAGTGAGGAAGAGATTGAATCGGTGGAAAGAGAGACAACTTCACTCGTTTCCGAAAACAATTCTGATTCTGATGGTGTCCAAGAAATACAACCCGCCGCCCTTCCTGACGATATTCTACAGGTTACCGATAAAGAGAGGATTACTGTCGAATACATTGATATGCTTACGACGACAGGAGAACCACACGTACCAATCCAAGTCGAAGCGGTCGTGTTGGGGGGTAGCGCGGGCTTATTGCGTATTGTCAATGGGGATGGTGTTGGCGCTGAATTTGCCCCGAGCCAGGAATTGGCAGAATTCAATGCTGGAGAGCCCATCTATTTCCGCCTAGAGGATTTACTCTTAAGCACGGTCGTCGACACGGAGGAAGTACAGATTACTGTCTCCGGGAGCAAAACGCAGGATCGCCTCAGCGTTACTTTGCGAAAACAGCCGGAGGCACAGGGAGTATTCACCGCATTCGTCCCGACGCGGTATGGCACCTCGCCGATAGCAGATGAAACCCTTGACGTGCAAGGTGCCGAAGAGGTTCGCGCCGTCTACCATCCGCCATCCCCTATTGTCCAAGATTTCGGCATTGCAGATTACACCTACGTTAATTACGGGGTGCGAGGCAATCTGAGTATTGTCAACCAGGACGGGACACGTCTTGGCAATTTCAACATTGGAAGTTCGCTTTACTTCCGTCTGGAAGACGCAGACTTGAACTCGGATCCATTCGTGGCGGAAACAGCGAAGATACTGGTAGCCAAAACCGACCCACAAAGTACAACACAGCCGTCAGTCTCGACCACTGTTTCCCTGTACGAGGATGGTCCGAACTCACATATTTTCCGAGGGATGCTCTCTACCCGATATGGCAGAACGACGACCGATAACGGAATGGGGCTAGTCGGGGAAGAGATCGTGACCGCAACTTATGACGATGCACTAATTGATACCGGAGAGATGAACGTAGCGACTGAGGTTGTCTGTCGCGCGAACCCTGTCGCATGGGCACAGTACACGGGCGAACCAGTAGTGATTGATGGAATTGACGACAAATGGCCGCTGGAAAAAGTTATCCGAACATCAAAAGACGAAGGGCTGATTTGGCTGCAATGGAGCGACGATTCCCTTTACCTCCTCGCCCAAATCTATGATAACGATGTACAGGTGCCCAACGCGCTCAGATATTACGAAGGCGCGGATGCCCTGGAAATACACATCAATATACAGCCAACCGGGGATAGCAAACCGAGTTACCTACAGACTGGGCAAGATCCGAACCGGTACATTCTTTGGATTTGTCCGAAAGGGGCGGGCTTCGGCGGGGACCAACCGTACATCGGTCAGTGGCTGCCGGATCGCATCTACAACTACGAGGCAAGAAATCTCAAAGCTGCTGTGCGGCAGGAGGCTAACTATTACATTATTGAGGCGCGTATCCCCTTCTATCCCGTTCTTGGGAGTTTTGACCCCATAAAGACGAAACGGCATAAGCGCATTGGCTTCAATCTGGTCATCCATCGATCCGATGATCAACGCGTCTATTGGGCGAGACAGACACCTGGCGCCGAAACCGCTGCGCCAAGTGATTTGGGTGTGCTAATCTTGGAGTCGCCTGACCCACGGTAGTCCCACACTCCTCATTCAACTGTGCTGAATTCTCTGTGATGTAGAGCCCGTTCGAAAGTTCATTTCGGGTAGAACCATTTTCACCGCAACCGAGTTTTTTCTTGAAAAGGGAACTCTATCATCCGATCGAAAATCTCCGCTTGAGTACATGTAGGTTGGGTTGAGCGGCCAACAACCAAGTCCTATCAAGTTTCGAATAAGAGTACTGCTTTCCGGCGCCCTACTTGTGTACAAAGATATAGCGAAACCCAACACTGGAGCAAATCCGCGCGCGTGTTATAAACCGTGGGGTTTCACTATAATTTCGCAGATTTCAAGCAGGATTGCTATGCGGCAGTGTTCAGCCCGCTGTCGTGTGATTTTTCATTTTTCGTTCAACCCAACCTACGCACTCAACTACAGGAAATGGTGGGCGGTGCCCACCCTACAAATGTACAAAGTCGAGCTTAACGGTCGGATAGCTCATTGACAATCGCGACGTTTTTTTCCACCTCGCGTCGACTTTCCATCCCGATTGTCATGGCATGCACACAGGGCAATCCCATCACAAATTCGATGCCTTCTCTGGGACCATCCTGCTTGGCGAGCTTGCCCTCTCCAAAGACCTTCATACCGTAAATCCCCTTGCCGAAGGCAGCCATCTGTTCCATCGTTCGGATGACATCCGCGGGAGAGGCATCCATACTCACGCCGGCGTAATTGATTCGCGCCAACACAACTTCAACCCATTTCGTCATTGCCGCGGTCTGAAATGCGCCGTAGTCATGACAAGACACGCCGTGTGCACGAATCAAGCCCTGTTCCTTGCATTCTGTCAGTGCCTCCATCGCATCGGGATAACGCACAGTCCAATCGGGTTGTGTCAGGCAGTGCAGCAGCACGATATCAATGTAATCGGATCCCGTCTCCTTCAAGAAACGCTTGACATCGCTCACGACCTCCTTCTTGGTACGCGAGGTCGTTTTGGACGTGATGACTACACTCGATCGATCCACGTATTTCAGGGTTTCCTTGATGTACGCATGACTCCCGTACGCATCTGCGGCATCCCAAAACCTGACGCCAAGGTCATGTGCAAAGCGGAACAGATTGACAAATCCTTTCAGACCGAGCTTGGTCTGGTTGGAACTGCCACCGTTGCCGACAGTGCCTGTACCAATCGAAAGCCGTGAGACGCGGAGACCCGAATTTCCTAGATTAACAATTTGCATCTGATTCCCTCCTTCTCTTCAGTGAAGACGTGTAGCGACAATTGATCCTTCCGCTCATTATATCACAAATAGTGCTTACGCAGTTGAACGCCTCAGCGCCTCGTAATGACGATTCATTAGGCGTAACCGATTTTCTTATGTATTAGCATTTGTTAACGCGTGTTTTGCTTAACCACGTGAACATCGTAATTTTGAGTGTGCGCCTGTAGGTTGTCTTTCATATCCTTTACCTCGTCTCGGTAAATAGTTGTAATTTTCTCAAGATTGTTAAAGCCAGTAGCAAATAAAACTTCCAACTTGTCAAATCGGGCATCCATTTCTTCTCGTGTCGGGTACTTTTTCAATTCGTTTTTCAAATCCTGAAAATCATTGTTAGTCGGTACATTTAACCAAATAAACGCACCTATACCAAGCATCGTAATAATCAGTGAGATTGTTTGCCACCAGCTATGTCTTTCCATCGTAGTTTTCCTCCTTGGGTTAAGGTGACTTTTCACGATTTGGGTGGATTATATCACAAAATCTGCCAATATACTACATTTTACCTTACACGATGCTATAATAGACAATGATGATTTTGGCAACAATCCCATGTTGCGGGACTTTCGTATGGATCAACCGAGTGGATAACGAGGGCGATAGCAAATCCCGTGCGATAGAGATCCCATAGTGACTGCGATTGGGATCTTGTTGCCCCGCCTCAGAGAGACTTGACGGAAACGGGGCAATTTCTACTCGGCATCGGACAAATGAACTACCTCCCCCGACTCTATGCTCTCACTTATTCCCCGTATGACGCGCATATTCTGATACGCGTCCTCCAGACTAGGTTCGGGCTGCTTCCCCTCAAGCAGCGACTGCGCCCAATGGCTCATCTCCTCGTAATATCCGGGGCGTCCAATTCCATCGACAGCGGTGTTGACCTCCCACTCCTCCGTCGGCGTGTTTGCATACCTGCCGCCTTCACCCGTCCATGTCGGCAGGCGGTAGCGACGCAACTTGCGCGTCTCGAAGACTTGAACCGCATGATTGTCGGTGCTCTTGATAAACACCACCGCTTCCAATACGGCGCCGACGCCTAGCGTCATTGCGCCGACGCCACCATTCTCGTACTGCAGATTGACGGAGATTGATACCGTGCCACTATCGGCATCGGTGGTGGCAAATGCAAAGAGTTGGCTCACCGGGCCCATGAAAAAGCGCATGCAATCCGTTGCGTGTATTGCCTGATCGAGCATGAAGGGCCAAGCGTACGGCGTTCCCGGTTCATGAATCCGTGGCGTGGGTGCAAGGTATCGCGTCTCGTATTGGCAGACTCGCCCAAACTCTTCCTCGTCAAGCAATCGTTTCGCCAAGCGGTGCGCGGGAGCATGACGCCACATTGTTCCAACCATCCCGGTCTTACCAGATTTAACTGACGCATCAAACAGCATCTTTGCCCCTTCAACAGTTGAGGCGGGAGGCTTTTCGGTGTAGATGTGGTAGCCGCGTTCGAGGCACTCAATACCGATGTCACGGTGCATTTTGTCTTCGGGACGCCCAACCACGGCAACAGCGTCTAGTTCCTCAGTTTTGAGCATCTGATCGTAATCGGAATACGAGCGCAACGCGCCATATTTTCGAGCGTTTGTTTTCGCTTTTTCCTTGACCAGATCGCACGTCGCCACAAATTCAAATTCGGGAATCATTGGGATGCACTGCTGTAGTCCCGAAGACATTGCACCACATCCGATAAATGCAAGTCGGATTTTACTCACATTACCCTCCATGCTTGTGCCGTCAATAGGCTACCTTCGGTGAGGAGATTCATGGCGATGACTTCAACACAGGCACGAGTTCATTCTTGTAGGACGTACGCAACAACAGGAGGTCGCGATGCGGAAATCGCTCCTACAGGGATTGTAGCGTAGAAACGGGCAATAAACTGTCCTACCGCGAATCTTTAGGTGTTCAACTGCGTAAGTGGTTCTCTCGGCAAGTAAATATGATTAAGTGTTGGGTGTCGGTGCGGTTAGAAACCGCACCTACCGGCGTGGTGGAACGAGTTTCTTGTGCCAGTCTTGTAATCATTAAATACTTAGCGAGTATACCAGTAAGTCCTATCTTGGTTAACTACTTAGGTTGCGAAACAGTGGACGCGGCAGCGGCGAGAGCTTCTTCGACCCGACGATTTCTCTCTGCGTCGATGGCGTTCGGATGAATGGCGGAGATTGGTCCATCTTGGTGAAGATCGCCAGAAATAACAGTGATCTGATCGACGGGGAACAGATCCAGTGTTTGGGCGAACGGTTCAATTAAATCCTCAAACTTCTCAATGATATAGGTTGTCAAGCCTGAATCGCCTACCGAACGGAGGATTTCAATTGTGCGCTTCAGTTGTGTGAGTTCAGCTTGTGCTTGACCACGGATTGTCGCGGCTTCCGCCTCTGCTTCTTGAATCATCTTCTCGTTTGTCGCAGCCGCAGGAACGATAGTATTCGCCCGACATCTCGCCCGCACCATTTCGATGCGTTGTTTTTCAGCCTCAATCTGGGCTTGGATTCCCGAGACCTCAGACTCCGCGTTTCGGGTTTCCTCTTGTGTATTGACGGCACCCCGCTGATCTTCTTCCGCGGTCTTGACTTTAGCCTCGGCCTCAATTTGCTGATGCTCATTTTGGAGTTCACGAACAGCGACTTCAGCCCGACGCTCTTCCGCCTGCTCTTTTGCGGCGGCATGCGCATTTGCCTGTGCCTCGCGTGATTGTGCGTCAGCATCGGCAGTTTGTATCCGCTTGAGCAGCGCGATATACAGATCCGGCTCGTCAACTCCTTCAAGCCGATGATCGTCCACATCGGCGATATTCATGGTGGTGATTTCCAGACCGATGCCTTCCAGATCGGACTTACAGACTTTGATCATATTTTGGATAAGCTGGTCTTTTTGACTCATCACCTCTTCGGGAGTCATTGCCGCAATTGAGTCGCGCAGATGCCCTTCAATGATAGAAGTGGCAATGTCTTGTAGTTCAGTCCAGTTCTTGGTCATGTTCAGAATGCGTTTGACAGCATTGACGAGGCCCTTCTCCGTCTTTGCCACGGCATAACTGACTGTCGCTTTAACGGTCAACGGGACAATCCCCTCGGCGATGGCTGACTCCACAACAACCGTCGTCGTTTGAGGTGTTAAGTCCATGGTGCTGAAACGGTTGATTAGCGGAAACACGAAAACTCGTCCGCCTCGGAGCGTGCTAAAACTACCGCCTTTTCCATGTACGACGGCAAGTTGACTCGGAGGTATGAGCTTCATCTTCATCACAAGTTGAAGAATCAGCGTTACGAAGATAAGTATGGCTAGTGTGATGAGGAAGAATATCATGATACACCTCCTTCTTTGATCGGGGTGGGTGGGGTCGCGTCTTCGGTTATGGCAGACTCCTTAGTCTGCTTCCGGGTAATCAGCTCCTTAACACTAATGCCCAAGCCCTGTTCAAAGCATCTCAAAAAATCAACAAATGCAGCAGGGCCTCGATTGACAGCACTATTGAACCCATCTTGTTCATTGAGCACCAGCAAGTTATCGACCTTCAACGACTGCGCATGTGTGCGGTAGGCGTCGAAAAGATGGGGCAGCTGCGTAATGAACAATGCGATTTTACCTGTATCGCCGGTATTCTTGAGCAAATCGACTTTCTGTTGGAGAAGTCCATTCTGTGTTTGTTGAACAATTTCAACAGCTTTTGCCTCGCCGCCTGCCAAAATCTCGGCGGCACGACGCTTGGCTTCAGCCTCCACAATAACCTCAGAGCTGTTTTTCAGTTCTTGAAGTTCCGCCGAGATCTCCTCTATGCGTCGCTGGCCCGTACTTCTCGCCTTGACAATGGCACTATCCGCCTCAAGTTTTGCGCGGTGGATGTTCGCGTCACGCTGGCGGCGAAACAGTTCAACCTCTTGCCGGGCTTGAAGGATTTTCTCGGTAGCGCGATTTTCAGCCACCAACATTCGACGTTTCGAATCAGATTCGGCGCGCTCGGCTCGCGCTTTCAAACGGGATTCTTCAATCTCCACCTCCTGACGTTTGCGTGAAAGGGTCTTGTTCGCAAGGTTCGCGATATAATTGGAGGTATCCCAAATGCGCTGGAGTGATACAGAAACGACATTCATTCCAAACGCACTCAAATCCTCGCGACAATCCTCAAGCAGAAGATGACGGAAGATTGCCCGTTCACCGTCTCTCGTTTGGCGCGATTCGGAGGTATGCGCATCGTCTTTTGCTTGGTCACCATCGGCTGCGCTCTCCTCCGAGGACGATTGGCTCTGCGCATTGGAGTTCTCATTCTGTCCCTCCTGCTCAATACTTTCTACACTCTCAACCATGCCGATAGCCTGCAACGGCGTGGTTTTGTTAAGCGTCGCACGAAAGTTGCCAATCATCGTCTGTTGAATCTGTTCCTGGATCTGCGCACGCGATTTACCGAGCAACTGTTGCACCGCGCTGTAGAGAAGCACTTTGTCCGTGTCGTCAATGCAAACACAGGCAGTTGCGTCGGATCCAACGGTTATGCCATTCGCAGAATTCACATTATCAACCTGTACGTTGATTGGAATGATTGTGATATCAATGAATTGGACACTCTGAACGAATGGGACGACGAAGGTCCAGCCTCCTTTTTGAAGACGGAAGCCGTATTTTTTGCCTTCAACCACGGTCTCCGTGCCGCCGGTAACCACAAGTATGTGATTTGACGGACAAACGCGAATCAAGGTGCGCAGAACCGCAATCAGTATGAGGAATATAATGATCGCGAGAACACCGCCGGCAACGCCGTCCATCTGAGTAATCATCTCCATCTTCATCTTCTACTCCTTTGCCATATTTTCGTGTTCAACATATACGCACTCTGCAGTAACATTGGTAACCCGAACCGTATCCCCTTTCCCAAACCGGGCATTTGGCTCAGCAGCTAGTGCGTACTGCTCGGTAACATTCATACCCACCTGCACACGCACTTTACCCATCGTGTCGTGAGTTAGTGGAACGGTAACAGTGGCTTGTTGAAAGAAAAGTTCCTCCGAATGCAGGGATGAATCTGTATCGGTACGCTGGAAACGAAAGAACATGTGTGCCAATACAAAAGCAGCGGCACCGGCAGGCGCCGCCCAAATCAGGCTCTGTCCCGCACTGTTTCCCATGGCTATGGCTACCCAGCCCGTGGGGCCAAAACCGAGACAGAAATAGACGAGGCTGCGTAAGTAGGAAAGTACGGACAGCACAGCTACTTTGCCAGTGGTGTGCGTAATACTCGCCGGCGACGTCTTCCCAGTGTGTAGTTCGTCAACGGGGAGATCGCTATCGAACTTCATAGTTCCATCATCAACTCCATCGCCGGGCGCATCACTCCCAGCATCGCCACCACCACTATCACTATCTTGGCTTCCACCTAGAAATCCAAGGAAATCAAGGACTGTGATGGTCAGAGAAAACAGTGTACAACCGATGTAAACGCCATTTAGCCAAATCATCGGATACCTCTTTGTGAAGGGGAAAATCGGGCTTGGAGAGATGAGGTCATGCGGACAGTCCTCTGCTTTCGTGACTCTCAAGTCCGTTCAAGGAACGGGAATTTATGCCTGACCCGTCCGCATTCCCTCACGGTTTAGGGGATACGTAACTAGTACATGTTAGCGGAAATAGTTAAGTGAATAAAACGGTCAAGGGGCGCCCTCTGCACGTTCACTGTAAGTGTTTAGTGTGAACCCAACAGGTACTGATGGACAATGAATGCGGTCTCCATGAATGCGGTCTCCATCTTCGATTTGATAATCGAAAACCCCTGGAGAGGTGGTCGCCTTGCTTCAGAGTTTGAGCGCGCGCAATATGCACCCCGGATTACTACACCTAGTCTCATCCAAAGATTGGTGTTTGGATAATCGTAATTCACGAGACAGCTTAACATAGCGCTCCGCTGGAGCGCAAGATGGTTATACATCTGCTTACTATCGACATGTCGCTCCGCTGGAGCGAAACCCTAGTAGCAGCACTATGCTTCTGTAGCTACGTTTTGATATGTCCTGCATTCCAGAGGAGTGCTATGTCTGTAGCCAAGAAGTATTGGTTTCTTCCGCTCCAGCGGAGCGGCATGTGAATATCTACGATAAATGGTAGCGTGGCTAATGGCACTAGGGATTCCTTTGCAATAATAAGGAGAACATTCGTTAGGTCATACACGCCTGAGATCATGAGCAATTGCCATACGTTCGCACTAGAGACCAATAAACTAAACAGTTACCGTTCACTTAAACAGCACCTTAACTGACGGTGCGATTAGGAAAGGGATCTCTATCGTGTGGGATCTACTATCGCACTCCCTATTCGGTCGTTTGATCCTATCCGGTCACTTGATCACACCTACCGCTAACTCATCAGGCAATTACGCCTATACTGTACTAGATACTCAATTGTGGCGCTACGGATTTATGTAAATTTAGAACTGTTCACTTTTGGCGCTGCAATCTAATGGCGATTCATCTTGCGTAATGGGATCTCTATTGCACTCCCTACTCGGTCGTTTGATCGTACCCGTTTTTTTACGTATGACGCATTACGATTTACATCATGCCCTTCTTTTTTCTACGAATCGGAGCAACTCGCGCAACTCCTAGCTAATATACGGCGATAACAGGTCGTGAGCGGTGATCACGTTCACGGTAAGCGAATCTAGCGCAAGCAGGAGTTCATTATCATCCAGATTCTCCGTCGCGAGACTGTCCACCAGTACAATCCGCTTGTCGCTCGGGTCGTCCGAATCTATCCCAAAACAACACGGCAAGATTTCCGTATTTTGGTCGAGAATCTTCTCGTAAATATCTTCCAGCTTGAGCCCGTCAAGATCGCTAACACCGCAAAGGTCCACCATAAACTCAATTTGGGTGTCATCAATAACGGCGAATATATTCAAGCCATCCTCGTCCCGCAAAATGAGGAGCGGATCCTGATTTTCTGTCGTGTATCCTTGTTGCTCAACAAAACTGATAATCTCTGCTTTACTGCTTAACTGTGTCATTTTCCCTCTTTTGGAGTCTTGACTATAACCCGGAAGTCCAAGAAGTCGCACGGGGCAGGCCGTGAAACTGAAGGTCAACCGCGTAGGTTGCCCCAACAAAAATGGGGGCACCCACAAGGGGTACCCCTACGCTTAAGCCCCTTTTATGGGCGCATGAAATGAAATAGTGTGGGTGCCAAGTTTCAGGGTTGGATCTGCAACAGTCGAACCCCGAACACATTAACTCGTGCCCAACTTTGCTTTCAGCGCAGCAAGATCGTCGTCTACGTTGCCCTTGCCGAGATCGGCAAACTCCTGCTCCAAGGGATCCTGACTCATTTCGCTCATTTCCGCCGAGGCATCCGCGCGAGCTTCCGTGTCGGTAACTTTTTGCTCCATGCGATCGAAACTTTCAAAAGCGCTGTTCTCTTTCATGCCAGCCATTGTCTCATGTATGAGTTTCTGCGCTTTAGCCCGCTTCTGTCGGGCAATGAGCAGATCTTTCTTCCGTCTGGCTTCCTCAATCTTACGCTCAAGCGTACGAAGATTTTCTTTAAGCGCTTCCACCGATGCTTTCTGCTTCTCCCACTGAGCCTTGTAATCTTCTGCAAGGCTGCCGTGTTCGTTTCGGCGAACGAGAGCCTCTCTCGCGAGATCTTCCTTTCCCTGCTGCAGAGCTAACGTTGCTTTCTCCTCCCAGCTTTCCGCCTGCTCTTGTGCGTTTTCGTAATCTTTGTGCAGCCGTTTTTCTAGGGCGATTGTCGTGGCAACTTGCTGCTTGACATTCACCAACTGTTCCTGCATCTCCGTAGTTATCTGGTTCAACATCTTTTCCGGATCTTCAGCTTTGTCCAGCGCGGCATTTACGTTTGACTTAAAAACTCTTGAGACGCGGTCAAATATACCCATGATAAAATCTCCTTACGAGTTAAATCGAATTGTTTGTAATGGGGTTGAAATTTTGGGTCACCACACGCGACCCGGAGCGATGAATTGCCCCGCATTGTTGAAGTAACGAGTGATTCATAATTAAACAGATTGTAACCGAAAAGCAGCTGTTTGCCAACCCAAAACCTTATCAACGAACTCTTCCAAAATGCTGTACGGTACAAGGGAAAAACTACAGATTCGGATTGGTGCAAGAATTTTGCCGTTTGTCTTCAAAGGAGCGTTCCCAACTCGACCACATCCGTCGTGGGAACCTGGCAGGCGTAGTTTTCACAAACGTAGACAGTCGCTTTCCCTTCAATTTGCGTTTTGCCATCCGTTAACGGCGTCGACACATCGGCAGAGGATTTACTGTTGCTTGGGTCTAGCAGTGCCAAGATTTTATTCGGCAGAAATCGACCGTGAATCTCTTGCAAAACAACCTTCGTGTCATCAGCATTCTTTTCCCCTACAACGGCGATTTCTCTAGGCGTCGAAAGTAGAAACTCAAGTTCACACAGCAATTGTCCCGATCCGGATGGAGCATTTTCCATCTGATGGTAATAGAGTCCCAGCGCTTGGACTGCCTTTTCGCGGAAATCGGGGCGATCGAGATGCTTGGCAAGTCTTAACAAGCTATGAACCGCCATTGCTGTCCCGGACGGAGTCGCGCTGTCATACGCGGACTTAGATTGGACAATGAGCGATTCGTGTGCTTTGCCTGTGAAGAAAAATCCGCTGCTCGAGTCATCCCAGAACTGCTCAATCATAATTTCTGTGAGGCGTTCAGCCTCCTGCAACCAGCGCGGATTGAAACTGGCTTCGTAAAGTGCGACCAATCCGGCGGATAAGTAAGAATAATCCTCAAGATAGGCGTTCAAGTGGCTCTTCCCCGCCCGATACGTGCGCAGCAACAAGCCATTGGCTTGGGAAAGTTCGCTCAAAATGAAATCTGCCGATTTCTCAGCCGCCTCAAGATAACGCTGGTCATTAAGCAGTTGGTAGCCAACAGCCATGCCTCGAATCATTATACCGTTCCAACTGGTCAAAATTTTGTCATCCAGACCGGGTTTGATTCTTCCTTCTCGCACCTCAAACAGTTTCTGTTTTTCTTTGAGGAGAATCGCTTCCAATTCGGCTTCATCTCTGCGCAATTTCTTGGCGAATATATCCAACGGCGTTTGTACATGAAGGATGTTCTCCCCTTCAAAATTTCCCGATTCAGTAATGTCGTAATATTCGCAGAAAATCTCCGCGTTTTCCCGCCCCAGAATCCGATCGACCTCATCTAACGACCAGACAAAGAACTTGCCCTCAACGCCTTCGCTGTCCGCATCCTGCGCGGAGTAGAATCCACCTTTTTCCGCATCGTACATTTCGCGCAGGACATAATCAAGCGTCTCTTTGGCAACTTCACAATAAAGCGGTTTCTTCGTTGCTTGGTAAGCCTCCAGATAAGCGACCACAAGCTGCGCGTTGTCGTAGAGCATCTTCTCAAAGTGTGGGACGAGCCAAACGGCATCAGTTGAATAACGGTGGAATCCTCCGCCGAGTTGGTCGTACATACCGCCTCGCGCCATCTTCTCTAGTGTCAATTCTGCCATTTCCAGCGCATTGGGGTTCTCCGTCCGCAGCCAGTAGCGCAACAGAAAAGGGAGTCCCATGCTCGGTGGAAATTTTGGCGCGTTGCCAAATCCGCCGTACTGGGAATCAAAGGTCGAACGATAGTGTCGAAAGGCGCCATCTAGGAGATCAGTTGTCAGGTCGTGTCCGTGATCGCTCACACTCGACATCTGAGTGAGATGCTCCACAATCTCATCGGCTTGTTTTGAGACATCACCTCGTCGGTCACGGTAGGCGGCTGCAACGGCTTGCAGGACGTTTGCAAATCCGGGGCGTCCGTACCGATCATCGGGTGGGAAATAGGTTCCGCCATAGAAAGGCTGGAGCTCAGGAGTGAGGAACATCGTCATTGGCCATCCCCCTTGCCGCGTCATGATTTGGACTGCATTCATGTAAATCTCATCCAAATCAGGACGTTCCTCACGATCGACCTTGATGTTGACGAAGTGCTGGTTCATGATTGCGGCAATTCCTTCGTTTTCAAAGGACTCACGCTCCATCACATGACACCAATGGCAAGCGGAATAGCCAATACTCAAGAGGATTGGTTTGTCTTCTCTTTTGGCACGCGCCAACGCTTCCTCGCCCCACGAATACCAATCCACAGGGTTGTGGGCGTGTTGGAGAAGATAGGGGCTAGTTTCATTGCTGAGTCTGTTGGTATGTTTCGGGGTATCCGACATGGTGTTCCTTTCCATCCAGCTTGATTTCGACGAAGGTTCTCTCAAATCGCATCAAATTCTCTACGATTTCAAAATCTAAATGGTACAGCCGATCCGAGACGCGCAATGAATTGCGCTACTACGAACCCCCGGTTCTTGTATCTTATGGATTACGAATTAGTATCACTCATCGCTCCCAGTTCGTAACACAACATAGCTTCGATGACGGATGGGGCTTATCGTTCCCGCGTTTACGGCATCGATAACCGCGCACCCCGGCTCGCCAAGATGAGAGCAATCGTTATATTGACAGTTGCCGAGGTATGGTTCCATTTCCGGGAAATAGTGTTCTAGGTGCTCCGTTTCAATCCCCCACAAGCCAACCTCTCGAATCCCTGGGGTGTCTGCTACCTCGCCACCAAAATCAAGCGAAAAGAGTTCAACGAGTGTGGTTGTGTGCCTGCCCTTTTCCGACTTTTTTCCAACCTCCCCAACGCGCAGGCTCAGGCCGGGTTGAACGGCGTTTAAGAGACTTGACTTGCCCACGCCGGATGCGCCGACGATGACGCTAAATTTACCCTCCATTGCCCGTCGGAGGTCGCGAACCCCTGGACACCCCTTGGTACTTGTATAGATAACCTCATAACCGAGCGAACTATAGGCGCTGAAGAGCGATGTCATCTTTTCTTGCTCCTCAGAATCAATGAGATCCATTTTGTTCAGGCAAACGACGGCATCCATTCCGCCGTTCTCCGCCAAAATCAGAAACCGATCCAGAAAACGGAAATTCAGGTCGGGGAGACGTGTCGAAATAATAACAATCACCCGATCTGCGTTGGCAACGACGACCTGTTCGACTGACTCACGCTTACCCGGATATTGGCGCGAAAACTTTGTCCGACGCGGGAGCAACTCTTCGATGACACCCTCTTCATCGTCGAGTTGAGTGAAGGTCACCTCATCTCCCACGGCAACCGGATCCGCGTAAATCCGCCTGCCTATTTCGGAACGTTGTTCGCGTTTGATGCGTCCGCGCAGTGTGCAGCGGAGAGTGAGATCATCGCGCTGAACGTCGTAAAATCCCGATCTTGCGCGAATGACTCGCCCTTGAATATTATCCATATCAGATTGACTTCAATTTCGGTCACACCTCTCACGTAGAACGGGATGGACGATTTGCAAGTATTAAACGAAAGGCACAATCCAATGTAAGAGCGCATCAATCAGGGAAATCAGAAAAGCCGCGATGAGCGTGTTAAACAGTCCCTTAACCTCAAACTCCGAAATCAATTTGTCGGTCAGCCATAGGAGAAAAGCATTAATCACAAAATAGAACAGACCAAATGTCAAGAATATCAAGGGCAGCGACAAGAAAACAAGGATCTTCGTAAGCAATAACTTCAATATCCCGTACACGAAGGCAACAAAGACCGCTGTCGCGAACCCTTTGATGCGCACGGATGGCAAGATGCGCGTCACGATAAAAACCGATACGCTAAGGATTAGCCAATTGAGTAGCCAACTTGTGAGCATAAAGATTGTCCCCTTTCAATCGTTTATCTTCCGAACCGCCGCCGGCGCTGGCTATAATCGCGGATGGCGCGGAGAAAATCGATTTTTCTAAACGAGGGCCAGAAGGTGTCACAGAAATAAAATTCCGAATAAGCGCTCTGCCATAGGAGAAAGCCCCCGAGTCGTATTTCGCCACTGGTACGGATAATCAGATCCGGGTCCGGTAGATTGGAGGTATAGAGATGTGACGTAATCCTATCGACGCTCAATTCGTCAGCGACTTGCGCGAGATTCTTGCCCGCAGCCAACTCCGCGTTCAAATGCTCTCGACATGCCTCGACAATCTCCTCCCTACCGCCGTAGGCAACAGCCACATTTAGGATGAATTTATCGTAATCCTTAGTGGCTTCCTCTGCGGCACGGATAGCTTCTTGAAGACTCTTTGGCAGAAGTTCAATCTCGCCCATTGCGCGGACTTTGATCTGGTTGGTATGCAATCCCTTGATAGTGACCAAATCCCGCATCTTTTTCTCAATGAGGTTCAAGATGCCGGTAACTTCGGACTTTTCACGTTTGAAGTTATCAAGCGAAAAGATCCAGATGGAGAAAATCTTTACGCCTAGTTCGTCGCACCAATGGAGCACATCTTCAAGTTTATCCGCTCCGTCATAGTGTCCCCGAATTACATTCGCGAAGCCGTTCTGCGCGGCGTAGCGACGGTTCCCGTCAAGAACAACTCCAATATGGTACGGGATTTTCCAGTGACTCGCTTCCCTCTCCAACCGCCGTTGATAAATTCGGTAGAATACCCTTTTTATACGTCCTTTGATGAATGTCCACGGATTCATAACCAAAACCTCGTCAATTCTTCCTATGCCAACGGAATAACACTAAAATTAAAAATGAATGCGCTTAGGCGAATTGTGCGACGAAATCATTCGCTAACGTGCTCTTTACTTGCTAGTCAGCACAATCATCCCGATATTCATAGTATTATAACACTGACAAGTCCCTTGCGAAAAGCAAAACGGTGTACAAACCTTAGGCAATCATCGATTTCTCTTGAAACGGAGTTTTTTCTTGAAAATTCCGTTTCTTTTAGAACCTGTTTGAAAACTAGATAGAAAGGTCATTTTGGGTATTTGGAATGGAATTACCTGTGGGATTTCTATCGCACGGGATTTGCTATCAGGATTTACTATGGGAGTGTAGCGCCTTGGGATCTCTAGCGGGATTAGTTATCAAGACTGTCTATCAGGATTCACTATCGCACTCGTTGTCCACTCGTTTGATCCTTCACTATTCGTTCAGTTGATCGCTCCCTGTTCAGTCGCCGGATCCTCTGGAGCGCGTAAACGAATATCGCCCGTTTCTATTGACATGGAAGATCTCTATCGCGCTCATTGTCCATTCGCTTGATCTCCTACGGAGCGGGTAGTCGTGGTCGGGAGAGAGAGATCTGTCGCACGGGATTTCCTATCAGGACTTTCTATCGCGGTCACTATTCGTTCCCTTGATCGCACTTGATAGCATCATACAACTAAAAGGCTGGTGCGCAATGCGCACCCTACACGTAGGCTCTGTTGGTCGCTACTTGGTTAATCGGGGCAAGATGCCCCTCCCACATAGGGTGGTAGGCGTTACACTCTCACGACGAGGCTGCGTTGTTTGCGGGCGGCGGTTAGGTCGAGCCGCTGAGACGCTGTCGTCATGATGCGAGAGCGACAAGCGCCTTGGACGGCGTCGGGGGCGTCGTTGTGATCGGCGGACGGGAATTGCCTGAACTGCGTCCAGAATTCGGGGGGCAAGTCCCGCTCGTTGAAGGCGAGCCATCCGTTGGCTATGGCTGGTTCAAGGGTTTCGATGCGGTCTTCTTTGTTCCGGTGTTGTTTGTGATACATGATTCTGTTTTGAAAGCGGTAGCGCTCTTTCATCACGCGGAATGCGTGGTCTGTTGACATCTTGATGGTGCCGTCTTTGTCGGGGCGCTGTTCGCAAACAAAGTTGGATTTCGGATACGCCGACGCAAGCATCGCCTCGGCGCGCTGGGCGAGGAGGATGGCGTTTTCCATCTGCTGGGTCAGCGCCACGCGGTCGAGCCACCCCAGCAGGATGTATCCGTTCACGCCGGAGAGGGAGTCGGGGTTCATGGAACCGCCGCCGGGCAGCGGCTCCCAAACGACGACGACGACGCAGGCGTAGCTATTGGCAAGCGCATCGCGTCCGCCCATGGTGTCGAGGTAGGTGGTGAATCCGCCAATATCGTGCCACGGAACCACACGCCCGTCGCTGCGGCGAAAGCCTTCGTCTGCCACGGAGAACATGACAGCATCATCCATCTTGAACAACGCCATCCCGGGGTCGCGGGCATCGTTCTGGAGTTCGCGCATCACGCTGTGGTAGCCGCGCTCGACGATTTCTTTGCGGACGCGGACGTAGGGAAGTTTTTCTTCCCAGAGCATCTGCACGTTTACGTTCATTTCGGATTTTCGGGATTTGAAGAAGGCGTCGGCGCGCGCTTCGCGTTCATCGTCGTCGAGGGTTGTGTCGCTGTAGATACGTTCCCACTCTTTCCACAGGCACTCTGCGGTGGGGTGGTAGATGTCTTTGGGATGACTGACGGCTTGGTAGCGCAGCGTCTGCCAGCCGGGTACTGTGCGGAGGTGTTCGGAGAGGGATTCGGGGTGTTTGACGGTATCGACTATGATGGTGTTGGAGTGCCCGCTACCGAGGTCGCCGGCGTACATGAAGTCGGTCATGAACCAGTCCTTGTCTTCACCCCGCAGGTCGGGATTGAGGCAGCGTTTCGGGTCTTCAATGTCGTCGCAGAGCTTGAGTGTGGGTCGGACATCGCCGAGGAGCGCCCCGCGGGGGGAGGCGCCGCGTCCGAGTGGTCTCAATGCGATGCCGTTGCGGGTGTCGGTTTCGGTCTTTGTCCACGGGGCGCCGACGAGGTCGCCGAAATCGCGTCGGATGCGGGGATTGTGTTCGAGGACGTATCGAATTTCGGTTATGCGTTGGCGCGCCATGCGTTCGTTGCGACCAACGATGAGGATGAATTCTTCGGGCTGCACCCCCATAACGAGATCGAAGTCCTTGTAGCAGATTCGCCATAGGGGGATTAGGCGGTTGACGAGGGTGGTCTTGCCGGTGCCGCGGGGCGCTTGGATGTTTATCTGTTTACCGTATTCGCCGGGTTTGACGGCGCTGAGGATTTGGATGTGGAAGTCCTTGAGTTCGAGCATGCGGTAGCTGATGTCTTTGATGTAGTAATCGACGAAGAAGCTGGGACGGACATAGCCGGCGTGGGTGTTATACGTCCGAGCCAGGTCCAAACGTTTCATCGAGATCGCCTTCGAAATAAATGCGCGCAAGTCGTTCTGCGTCATCGTCTGGAACTGTTGAATCAGATACTTGTTCGGTTGGATCATCGGAAATACCGTTAATGAGGGCGTCCGAGATTACATCAAGGACGACTTTCTTGATTGGAACGAGCGAGCGCGAGGCGGCGAGCAGATCATTCGCGGTTTCGATTGGGACGTTCGGCGCGTGCTGTCGCAGGTTTATGGCAATGGCTGAAATCGCGGCGGAAGCGGGTCGCAGTGCGGCTTCGACCAGTTTTTGGCAGTATGCGATGTACTGCGCATTTATGCGATTATATTCTCGGCTCCACTCACCCGTGAATGCGTTTGAGCGTGGATTGGAGGTTCTTAGTGCGTCCGCGATTTTTTTTCGAGGGACATTCTTCCATTCGGGATGGGTTTCCAACAGCCAGTCTATCAGCGAGGAGGTGGTGGCGCCTTGAAATACGCGGCGCCACAGGGTTGCGCGATGTTCTTCGTGGCTGAGTGAAATTTCGGGCTGATTGTTTTCTCGCGACATATTCAAATCCTTTCTCTATAGATATAAGAGGACGGCTGATGAATGTCTATCGTCCGCCACATTGAGCCGGTTAATTCCGCAACGGGGTTTTTAAGCGATAATAGGAATAAAAAAAGCCCATCAGCGGAGGTCGTGAAAAACAGTGCCAGTGGCTAGTGACCAGTGACCTGTAAGAACCAAGATATTCTCTTGGCGTTACTGACCACTAATCACTGACCACAAGCCACTGGGTTTCAAAGACTGCCACCAATGGGCTGTTTTTGGGTGCGAAATTTAGTTCAGCGCGGTTGGTCTTAATTTTATATACGGTGGAACGCGCGCGTATTTTCCTATAGAATCGGGGGAGCGGACCAATGCCGCGGGGTGCTGCCAGGAGGAATTGTAACATGTTGGGGCGGATTTTTCAATCGTCAAAAATAAGTTTGAACATTGGGGAGGGAGTGGAGAAAACGAGAAGGCGGGAAGGAGGGAAGGGTTTTAGGAAGTGAATGGGGAGGTGATTGTCTGAATCGCAGATTAAGGGATCTCTATCAGGACTTACTATCGCCTTCCTTAATCAGTCAGTTGATCGCTCATTATCCATTCGCTTGATCGGATTACGCGGATTTCACGGATTAGGATTCGCTTAGTGACACGTCTTGTAGGATTGGACTGGAAGGGCGCGTGATGAGAACACAATCGGGATTTGCTATTCAGGATCCCTATCGCACTCGCTAATCGCTCGCTTGACCTATCCGCTCAGTTGATCGCTCCTTAATCAGTCGGTTGATCGTACCCTACAAGAGATGGTGGGCAACTCGTAGGTTGGGTTGAACGGCAAAAAGCAAAAATACCGAGCATAACACGACGATTGCGGGACGCGATTTTGATTAAACTCTCAAGAAACTTAGTGAAACCCAACGTTTGCCCGCGGAGGTGTCCGATGAAGTGGGGGGTGAAGTTGGGTTTCGTTCAACCCAACCTACGGGTTGACGCTCTCAGAGGCGGGTAGGATCTCTATCGCGCCGGATTGGGCGCGGGAACCGCGCCCCTACGGAGACCACTGTTCACTGGGTTAAACGGTTGATCTCATTTTCCGTATTTGAACCGTGCAATCCCTCTCCGCGCTGCCAACTCTGCACGTGCATAATGCGCGGGCATCTGAGTGGATTTCCATCGTCCCGCTACTTGTAGATCCACAACAGATGCCCCAGCTTGGAGAAGCGATACCGCAGAACCAACGCGCAACAAATGTCCAGAGATTAAGCCTTCCACACCCGCCGCGCGTGCCCTGCGCTTGATAGCGTGTCTTGCACCATCAACCGTTAGCCTGCTGCCGGTTATGTTATCACCCCGACGCATCCGACGAAAAAGTGCGCCCTCGGTGAGACCTGCTGCCTCACAATACCGCTCTATCACCTCCCGTGTGGGAGCCCCAATGTACAGCGTCCCATCGGGGAGGTCCGCTGTCTCCATGTCAATTTCTGGCGGCTGAATTGTCAACCCGCTATCGACATCCGCTACATCGACCGCTACCGCTTCACTGATGCGTAACAGGCAATCGCTCATCAATCGAATGAGTGCTGAATCTCTTAATCCAGCAACGGTTTCCTCCGCTTCAGCAAGCGCGCAGACCCCCTCGACCTCCTCCCACGTTATGCCATCCACCTGCCCCCGTCCTCGGTCTTTGCCTTCACGCCGAATGTCAGCGAGTGTCTTTTCCGTGAACTCAAGGGGGAAGTTCTTGATTGCTGCGTCGTGATTTTTGACCGTCCATTTGACCGCAGCGACAATTTTACTGATTGTCGCCGCCGGCTTTCCGTCTTGATACAACTCCGTGATATAAGTTGCGAGTAGGTTATCGCTCAGGGAATGCCCCGCCAACCAGATGTCCAACTGCTGCATTGCGAACCGATACGTCTTGGCGGTGCTCGGTGCGACGCTCGCTTTGACTGACTCCTCCGTTTTATCGCCCATAACGAGTTGATTCCGCTCTGATTCATTCATGATTGTTCCTCCATGACCAGGTGCGTAAACCCTCTAATAATATCATGGAATTAGTATTCTATGTAATTACAATAGTGTTGTCAAGGCTTTTTTTAACGTAATTATTTTGTTGAGAAGGGAATGATACTAGGTATGCCATTGTACCTCAAATACTGATAAACATTGACACCGGCATCGGAATGCGTCCCAATAAATCGGGATTTACATCCGTTCTTTTCAAATGGCAAATGGTTTTAATGTCGCTGTTATTAAGAAATCGCACCTCAAGTCAACAAACCCTGGGCGAAACGGCTGAAACCCAAGCTACCATTGAGTTTTGGGCAATTAGGGCTTAAAAAATAAGGTAACTGTTTAGTCTATCAATCTGTTTTGGGAATGTTGGTTCGTCGTGCTGCAGTTTAATCCCCGTTCCTACACCATGAGCGTAATGTAGGAGCGATCTCCAGGTCGCGATTTCCTATTGGCAGGAGTAGCTAGCGCTTCCGGTTTGTCCTTGTTATTCATGAGTTTTCTCCAGGATTCGGCGCTATGCCTTGATTCTAAAACGCTTACTTAATTTGTAACCGTTTAGTCTATCAATCTGTTTTGGGAATGTTGGTTCGTCGTGCTGCAGTTTAATCCCCGTTCCTACACCATGAGCGTAATGTAGGAGCGATCTCCAGGTCGCGATTTCCTGTTGGCGCGTAAGTTCCGGACGGAACTAAACAATTACAAAATAAGTAAACGTTCAGGTAGTCATAGCTTGTATCTTCAGGCCTCTTCGTTTTGTATGTGAACGGTTATAAATTTAGAAGGGAAAACGAAACCGTTTGCTATGTCTGTTTCGTTAATCATTTAACAATGCTGATGCCAAGGAGATGATTTTCGCTGATGGCTTTCCCAGCTTCTCTACCCGTTCCAGAAGAAGACTTCAACAAAACGCCAGCAGCAGTTCAAGCGCTGGTCTTAGCACAGTGGGAAGAAATCCTGGCGCTTAGAGAACAGATTTCTGCTCTGCGGGAACAAATTCGTGTCCTCACCGAGCAAGTGTCAAAGAATTCCAAAAACTCATCTCATCCCCCTTCTTCTGACCCGCCTTCTGTCGAAAAGCCGAAACGCTCCCCTTCCGGCCGGACCCCTGGTGGTCAACCCGGTCATAAGGGACGATATCGGCCGCTAAAACCAACAGATGAGGTCAAAGAGGTCATCTCTTTAAAGCCTTCGGCGTGCAAAAAATGTGGCCATTCCCTTTGTGGGGAAGATAAAACCCCTCAAAGGCATCAGGTGACTGATATTCCGCCCGTGGTGGCAGAAACCATTGAATATCAACTTCATCTCTTGGAATGTCCTGGTTGTGGAACAAAAACCCGCGCCCAGTTGCCACGGGAGGTGCCTTGTTCAGCCATTGGGGCCCACCTTATGGCCATGGTCGCCACCTTGAGCGGACAATACCATCTGTCCAAGCGTCAAATCAAAGAGATTGTCTCCGATTTCTTCGGTGCCGACATCGGCTTGGGTACGGTTCATGCCCTCGAACAAAGCGTCTGCGAAGCCCTCAAAGAGCCCGTCGCCGAGGTCGGCTATGCCATCAAACAGCAGCCTCTTGCCAATGTTGACGAGACCTCTTGGCAGGAGGGAGACAAAAAGAGTTGGCTTTGGGTGGCGGTCACTCCAATTGCAACGATGTTTCTTCTCAGACTCTCCCGCAGTACAGAAGTTGCCAAGGAACTGATTTGCGAGACATTCTCTGGCATTGTGGGAAGCGACAGATGGTCCGCTTATAGTTGGATTGACCCAACTCACCGTCAGGTCTGTTGGGCACATTTGTTACGGGATTTTGAAGCCTTCATCTGCCGCGGCGGCACCTCCGAAGAAATTGGGCGTGATTTGCTTAGCGTCGCTCAACAGATGTTTCACTTTTGGCATCGAGTCCGCGATGGGACTTTATCCCGCACCGCTTTTTCTACTGCTATGGTTGCGATTAAGCAGCGCGTTTCTCAACGGCTGTGCGATGGAGTTTTGTGCGATAACTCAAAGACTCAAAAGACGTGTCGAAACCTGTTAACGATTGAATCGGCATTATGGACATTTGTTGATGTTTTGGGCGTTGAGCCGACAAATAATGCTGCCGAGCGCGCCGTTCGGTCGGGCGTCTTGTGGCGTAAGGGGAGTTTTGGCACCCAAAGTGAAAATGGAAGCCGCTTTGTGGAGCGAATGATGACGACGGTGGCCACACTCAAGCAGCAGAAACGCAACGTACTCCACTATCTCATAGCCGCTTGCAACGCGCACATTAAAGGCGAAAATGCCCCGTCCTTACTTCCTGACCCTACAGCTTAAACAACCCTACGTATCCACCCATACACTACCTGAACGTTTACAAAAATAATTACAAATAATTACATAGAATACTAAATGCAACGATTTATTTGTTTCTGAAGCGAAAATCCGAATTTGTCGTAGTCAAACCGTCAAAAACTAACACATGACCTAAGTTGCTAGGTTCTGTTGACATTTATAGGTAAGATATTGGATTTCACACTCTCTATCTTTAAGACCGTGTTGTTGAAGGACAGCACCTCTATTGTCATTGATAGAGAGTCGTGTTTAACTGTTTAGCCCAACTCCGTTCCGAAGATCCCGTTTCGGGAGAGTCTTTGACCTACGTGCTATCAAATGTCAACACTCCCTATCAAAGGATGAGAGATTTTTTTGGGAAAGTTGTGGTGAATTCTAAAAATAAATAGACGTTAAAAGTAGTAGGTACATTGCTTTGAATCCCGATCTATCGGGACGCCGTGTGCCGTAACTCTGCCAACCAACCCCGATAAATCGGGGCTCCTTCACAGTATCTAATTAATTCTAAAATCTACCATAAAAGGAGAATTAAAATGTTTAGAAGTGTCAGTTTAATTTTGGGGCTGTTTGTTTTATTTATTGGAAATGTTTGGGGCGATGTAGTTGCTCATTCACATCAAATAGAACATTCCCATCGTGGAACTAGTGGGCGTCATATTCATGTGTTGAATCACGAGCATGATGGTCCAGGGTTTGCGAAGGATCAACCGCATACTGATGAGGATGGAAACAGCACTTTCTCCTTCAATGATGCGGTAAGTCGTCATATGACGAGTGCTGATGACTTTACGAATGAGGATTATGTGGATACTCATCATAATGTTGTTGGACATGACCGTGTTGGTGAAGGTTTTGACGATGCTTGGACTGCTGGTACTGCTGTTATATCAACTACAATTGACCCCGACATTCTTGAACTCGCAGAGGCTATAAAACAGGGGAGCCATTCTTCGCAAAGGAACCCCCATTCGCACGAGCACACTCATGGGCATGACAATCTTGAATCACATACGCATACCGCCACTCATACGCATTATCATGGCACCAATCGTGACTTTTATCAGGGCAATAGCTCGCACACTCATGGTTGGAATGGACATGATGAAACGTTTTCTATAACACCTAATAGGGACCCGGTTATGAATCATGAAACTGATCCGGATGAGGTTCATAGTAATACGTCACAAGTTGTGGCGTCAGATCCAACTAGCAGCCCTCAATTGCGTGATGAGCCGCAAGTTATTTTTTTACCCCCTGTTCACACGGGTGGCGGCTCATCAGATTTGCCCGAAGATGTTGATGGAGATGGCGATGTTGATAACGATGATCTGAGTGCGGTTGCCATGAATTTTGGGGAAACGCCTGAAGGCGATCTTGAGCGTTATGACCTCGATGGAGATGGTGATATAGATACCGACGACTTCGCACAGGTTCAGTCTAAGTTAGGGAGCACCGTAAATAGCGCGCCTGCCGCCTCACTCGCACTTCAACTTGAGCGTATCAAGGGGCTTAACATTGCGGATCCGGACTTCCAGCACGTCATTCAACTGCTCGAAAGACGCTTACTGGAACCGCCTCCGAAAAAAACTGTCCTGTTGGCAAATTACCCGAATCCGTTTAATCCGGAGACGTGGATACCGTATCGGCTCGCTAAACCTGCCGATGTAACGTTGACCATCTACGCGACAAATGGGCAGGTTGTTCGGACATTGGCGTTGGGACATCAACCTACGGGTAATTATGTGAACCGTGCGCGGGCAGCCTATTGGGATGGCAAAGATGCGTTCGGTGAACCGGTTGCGAGTGGCATCTATTTTTACACCCTCACCACCGGCGACTTCAGTGCCACCCGCAGAATGTTGATTGCCAAGTAGCCCATCTTTTGGGAAATTGTGGAAAACCGATTAGAGGCAGGGCATCCAAGTGGATTGGATGCCCTGCTTTTTTTGTGTTCAAACGATGTTGGTTCATTGGTTCATTAATCCAATCGTCGCGCAAATTTCCTAATCTGTGATCACGCCCCCGCTGCAAGATAGGAGGAGGTTGTGGGTCAAGTGCACAACTCCTAACAGTGAAACCCAACTATAAAAATGAAACGTGATGCGTGAGTCACTCTGTTGGGTTTCACTCTCTCCTTGATGCTATTTGACGGGGCATCCGAATTGAAGGGTGGTCGGAGCGGCGAAGCCGGATTTCTCAGTCTCGTTCAACCCAACCTACGCGCTGAAACATGATACACATGTCGCCCCGCTGGGGCTAAAAAATTGAAACCTTTTGCGAATATGCACATGGCGCTCCGCTGGAGCGCGGAGATTAGACGCATCGTCTTGCTATGGACATATCACTCCGCTGGAGTGAAAGCTATACACATATCGACCCGTTGGGGCTAGATGAATCAATGAACTAATCAATCTATCACGTTTCACGCGTTATGCCTCACGCATTATTCTCCATTCTCGGGTCAGAACATATTTCAAACCACATTTTCAATAACCGAGGATATAAATATATGAAACAACAACCTTTTCGCCTCATTCCACTTTTGTTGGTTTGCCTCTCGATTCCGGCGATGGTAACGGCGCAAACGGTGGATATTCCCGACCCCAACCTCCGCGCTGCGATTGAAACCACCCTCGGCAAAGCGTCAGGGACTCCAATCACCGCAGTGGAAATGGAGACGTTGACGTTCTTTAGAGCAATAGACGCTAACATCAGCGTACTAACCGGGCTTGAAGGTGCAACCAACCTGACGTACCTGTTTCTTTGGAATAACGCGATATCCGATCTCTCGCCTCTATCGGGCTTAACCAGCCTACAATTTCTGGATCTTCAGGGCAACTCGGTATCGGATCTGTCGCCTGTGATGGGCTTAACCAATCTCATTTTTCTGGGGCTTCTAGACAACTCGGTATCAGAACTCTCACCCCTTGTGGCAAATACGGAATTGGGGGAGAAGGATAAGGTTAATGTGAAAGGCAACCTACTGAACTATCCATCTATTTATACACACATCCCAACTCTACAGAGCAGAGGGGTTGAGGTGCGCTTTGACAGCCGAACGCCTACGACGCTGTCGAAAATCTCAGGGAATAACCAAAATGGCACCGTCGGTGTGGCACTGGCGCAACCGTTTGTCATAGAGGTGCGGGATGAAAACGGTTCAGTCTTTGAGGGGGTGCCGGTGGTATTTAGTGTCACAGCAGGTGGCGGGACCGTTCAACCCGAACTCGCCACGACCGATGCCGATGGCAGGGCAGAGAGTCTGCTTACACTTGGAAGCGGCCCTGGCACAAACACCGTCGAGGTCAGTATCGAAAGAATCGTCCAAACGGTGGTCTTCAGTGCGGAAGGGACGGCACCACCAGAACCGACTGCCCCATCAATCGTCTCGGGCGATAATCAGACCGGGTTCACTGGTGAAGCGTTGGCGAACCCGTTTGTCGTTGAAGTCCGCGATCAATACGACGCCCCGATGGCAGGCGTGACAGTGACCTTTGTTGTCAGTGAAGGCGGTGGCTCATTGAGTACCGCAACCGCAACGACCGACGCCAACGGACAAGCAGAGAATACACTGACGCTTGGAAGCGACCCCGGCACGAACAGCGTCGTGGTCAGCGTCGAAGGCATCTCCCGGACGGAAGTGTTCAGCGCGGAAGCAAGCCTGCCGCCGCCAGTGCCGACAGCTCTATCGATTGTCTCGGGCGATAATCAGGAGGGGGTGATCGGTGAAGTGTTGACGAATTCCTTTGTCGTTGAAGTCCGCGATCAATACGGCGCCCCGATTGCAGCGGTGACGGTGACTTTTGCGGTCAGTGAAGGGGGTGGCTCGCTTAGTTCTGAGATGGTGATGACCGACGCTGACGGACGAGCAGCGAGTACGCTGACGCTTGGCAGCGACGCCGGCACAAACACCGTCGAAGCTAGCGTCGAAGGCATCTCCCGGACGGAAGTGTTCAGCGCGGAAGCAAGCCTGCCGCCGCCAGTGCCGACAGCTCTATCGATTGTCTCGGGCGATAATCAGGAGGGGGTGATCGGTGAAGTGTTGAAGAATTCCTTTGTCGTTGAAGTCCGCGATCAATACGGCGCCCCGATTGCAGAGGTGACGGTGACTTTTGCGGTCAGTGAAGGCGGTGGCTCATTGAGTACCGCAACCGCAACGACCGACGCGAACGGACGGGCAGAGAGTACTCTCACGCTTGGAAGCAGTTCTGGCACAAACAGTGTCGAAGTTAGCGTCGAAGGCATCTCCCGGACGGAAGTGTTTAGCGCGGAAGCGAGCCTCCCACCGCCGGTGGCGACAGCTCTATCAATCGTCTCGGGCGATAATCAGAACGGTTTGACCGGTGACACGTTGGCAAATCCGTTTGTGGTTGAAGTCCGCGATCAATACGATGACCCGATGGACGGGATAGCGGTTACTTTTGCTGTAACTGCAGGCGGTGGCTCGCTGAGCGCGACGACCGCAATGACCGACGCGAACGGACGCGCAGAGAGTACGCTAACGCTAGGCAGCGAACCCGGCACGAACACCGTCGAGGTCAGCGTCGAAGGAATCTCCGGGGCAGAAGTGTTTAGTGCGGAAGCGAGCCTCCCACCGCCGGTGGCGACAGCCCTATCAATCGTCTCGGGCGATAATCAGGAGGGGGTGATTCGTGAAGTGTTGACGGACCCGTTTGTCATAGAAGTGCGTGATCAATACGACAACCCGATGCCAGGTGTGACGGTGACATTTGCCGTCAGTGCAGGCGGCGGCTCGCTTAGTTCCGAGATGGTGATGACTGATGCAAATGGACAAGCAGAGAGTACACTAACGCTAGGTAGCGTCCCCGGCACGAACAACATCGAAGTCAGTGTCGAAGGAATCTCCGAAGTGACTATCGTTAATGCTGTCGCCAAACTGTTCGAATTCGACCTCGCCGTACCATCAGGAATCAGCTTCATACATGTTCCGCTGAAGGTGAGTTCGGTTGACGCGGTTGCGGGTATCATCGAGTCGGTTGGCGATCTGTATGACGCGCTCGGCGGAGATGCCACAGTCAGGTTCCTCATTACCTACAACCGGGATACACAGCAGTGGATTAGCTATCTTGGTGATGAGAGCCGAGGAGATCCCGGAGACAGAGTTTTGACAGACGACCTTGGAATCGTTGCCAACATGAAGATGCCGGTGTCGGTTCGTCTCGGCGGTGACGTGCTCGGTGCAAACGGAATGAGCAGCATTTCCCTGAACCAAGGAATAAACCTGGTGGGATTACCGTTAAAAGACCCAAGGATTACGCGCGTCAGCGACCTGTTCGCGCTTGAAGGGCTTGCGGACAATGTGTCCGCAATTATCGTTTCGGATGAGCGTAGATTCAAGACGGTCGGACGGATGGGCGATGATGGAGATATCCCAGTCACGGGTGGGCAAGCCTTCTTCCTGATAGCCGCAGAGGCTGCGACGATTGATATTTCCGGCGAGGCGTGGACAACTCCCTCGGTGATACCGGCTGCACCGTCAATGGCGTTCGGCGGTGTTGAAGGGAGTGATGCGACACCGGTATTGGTGTTAACCGGTTCAATTTCCGTTGACGAGACGGATTTGAATAGAGCGGTTGTACAGGTGACGGTTAGCAACCTGACGACCGGTAAATCGATCACGACGGCAATGTTGAATAGAGGCTATCTCGGTGTGGATTATCAAATCACCACAGTTGACATGGGCACGGGGCAAGCAACGCGCATCGGTGATGTCCTGGAAATCTCCGCTCAGTTGCCGGAGTTGTCGATTCGTTTCCATCCCGTGCGGCACATCGTTACGTCTGAAGATGTGGGACGGAGCCGAATTCACTTGCCGAAACTAATCGCTTACGAGATACCCGCAAAGACGGAACTTTTGTCTAACTACCCGAATCCGTTTAATCCGGAGACGTGGATACCGTATGGGTTGGCAAACGACACGCATGTGCAAATCTCTATTTACGATATTAGCGGTGCCTTAGTGCGTCAGTTGGCTCTGGGGCATCGGCGGGCTGGTCATTACACGGAGCGGAGTCGCGCGGCGTATTGGGATGGCCGAAATGGTATCGGGGAGCACGTTGCAAGTGGCGTGTACTTTTATACTCTTACCGCCGATGATTTCACTGCAACTCGCAAGATGTTAGTCGGTAAGTAGGAGGGACGGAAGATTCTCCCTTGTGTCAATAGCGCGGGGCGCAAAGCCCCGCGTTTTTTTGTGGTTTGTTAGGCTTGTGAAGCGCAAGTGCTAGATTCCCGCAGCGCAACAGGACGCGAACGGGCTCCGCAAGCGTAGTCGAAGCAGCCAACGAAGTGCAAATTCAGAGTTTCGGGATGCGGCAAGTCGCCAAATAGTTCCTTTGCACTGAATTCATCAACGGCGTACATGTTCTCCGGGATTCGATCGTCGTTTTGGCATAAAAAGCAGGGTTGATAAATGCTAAAGCCCTTACTATAGACGGAATTTGCATCGTATTTGTCGATTAGGGCGAATACGGCATCCAGATCAAGCACATCGTACCATTTGGGGCAACTACATTGTGATTGCATGATTCGTCTCCTTTAACAAGTGAGTTGGGTTTCTGTGGTGTAGGGCTTGCACACCCGAGCTTGAACGACAAGTTCAGTCGGTTGAACGTTCAACCCAAGCTACGGGCTAAAGACATGGAAGATCTCTATCGCGCTCATTGTCCATTCGCTTGATCTCCTCTGGAGCGGGGATTGTGGGCATCGCGATTCTATCAACATGGCACTCCTCTGGAGTGCAGGACACGACCACCTCGTGACTACAGACATTGCACTCCTCTGGAGTGCGAAGACGGAGCTACGGGGCGTCAGGCTGTTGCCGAAGGCAGGAAAGAATGATGGGCAGGATGGACGTACAACTCGGTCAATTCTTATTCTGTCGGTTGATCAGTCGCGAATCGCTGGTTTGGTTTTAAGGAATCGCGACCTGGGGATCGCTCCTACAACGTTTGATTCAATGGAATCGCGACCTGGAGATTGCTCCTACAACGTTTGATTCTGCGGAATCGCGACCTGGAGATTGCTCCTACAACGTTTGATTCTGCGGAATCGCGACCTGGGGATCGCTCCTACAACGTTTGATTCAATGGAATCGCGACCTGGAGATCGCTCCTACAACGTTTGATTCAATGGAATCGCGATTCGGAGATCGCTCCTACAACGTTTGATTCTGCGGAATCGCGACCTGGAGATCGCTCCTACAGGGGTGGGATTCCTATCGCCTTCCTTATCCAGTCAGTTGATCTTACAAATGTAAAAAAGTTGAGCTATGTTTTTAATTGACTTTAATCTATTAAAGATTTACAATGGACGCGATGTTTGTTGATTACAAATCGCCCAGTGACATTCTCCACTAGCGTTTTCATGTCGCGAAATGCCCACAGCTAGAGAGAATTGATAATTCGGTTATGAAACTTGGCGGTACAAATAGACAAAGGCAGACCGGTTTCTCGCCTGTTTTTACGAAAGATTAGGAGAATACATGCTGTGAAAGTTAGAGGGTACAGATACACCTTGGTTATCGGAATTGCGGTTTTACTGTTTGCCTCGCAACTGGCTGCTCTTGCTGAGGACAAGAAAAGCCCGATTAAAGTTGGCGGCGCCATGCGGGTGAACTATGCCTACGGTTCTTATGGCACTGAGGAAAATCCTCACCGCCGCGGCGAGAAGATTGGAGATGTCGACCTTGAGATTTTCCGATTGAATGCGGATATTAAACATGATGACATCAGCGGTAGACTCGAATACCGATGGTACGACGGCTACAGCATGATACACACCGCGTGGCTAGGATATAACCTTGGCGATTTAGGCACTGTCAAAGCCGGTATTGTGCGAGCTCCTTTCGGGCCTACCGCTTATGGTGTTTCAAGTAGTTGGTTCTTCGATCAGCATTTTTATGTCGGGCTCGCCGACGACATGGATCTGGGAATCACATGGAGTGACACGTTCGGCACGCTGGCGCTCGACGCGGGTTACTTTTTGACGAGCGAATTCCAGACCGATGGAACTAGCATTGCAAGCTCGCGATACACCTATGACATTGTCCCATGGGAGGAAAAAGCCGACGCGGACGGGACAGTTGAATGGGGCGCGGGTGAAAACGGGTATGAGGAGCAACATCAAATCAACCTGCGTGGGATCTATTCGATTGGGAAGACCGCGGATGTGGGCGTGTCGATTCAATACGGGTTGTTGAAGGCGGCGGAAGGCATGGATGATGATGGCGCGAACCACTATGCGCTTTCTGCTCACATGAAGAACGTGTTCTCGGATTTCACGCTCTTTTCACAATTTTCGTATTATGTGCATAACATTGCCGATGAAACGCCCTGGGGCACCGGCGACCTGATTCCAATGGGGGGTTACGATTTCGCTTGGCCCATAGCATCCACGGGATTAGTTCCCGGACTATCGCTGCGTTACGGCGGAATAGACGCATCCGGTATCTCGTGGGTTAACAGCGTTACGCCCTATATTGAGTGGAGTTCCATCATGAAATTGGTGGACAACTTCAACAACAGTACGCTGATAACGTTGGGCGCAAGCTGGACGGTCTTGGGTGCACTGTATGTGTATAGCGATCTGGCGCTCTCCAACGGCAACACCTTTGTTGGGAACGACGGGGATGTCTACGATAACATCCTCACGGGAGTTGGCGACTTTGGCGCCAACGGAAATAACTCGTGGAACTGGCGCGCTAATTTAAACTTCGGCTACTATTTCTAAACGTCTACGCTTGTAGCGACGGACCGCTACGTCTGTCCAACTAGAAGGAGAATTTTGAAAATGCGTGAAGAAGGAAATCAACCCCACATACCGGAGGAAAGGGAGTACCGGAAACTGTTCGGTTTGGATATCTACTTGACTCCCGTATTTGTAATTTCCGGTATCGCCATCCTCATCTTTGTCGTCGGGGCACTCGTTTTTCAGGAAGGGGCGACAAAGGTTTTCGGAAACACCCGCACATGGCTAACTACGAACCTTGATTGGTTGTTCATGATCACCGCCAATCTTGTCTTTCTGTTTTGTCTGGTTGTGGCGATCTCTCCACTCGGCAAGGTGCGCCTCGGGGGCGCCGATGCGAAACCGGAATACTCCAACTTGACCTGGCTTTCGATGCTCTTCGCGGCGGGCGTGGGCATCGGTTTGCTGTTTTTCGGAGTGGCAGAGCCGATGCACTACTTGCAGAACCCTCCGCTTGGCATTACCGCCGGGTCGGCGGAAGCCGCGACCGTCGGCATATCGGCGACCGTCTTTCACTGGGGGTTTCACGGCTGGGCAATCTATGGCGTCGTCGGACTCGCCCTCGGCTTCTTTGCCTACAATCGAGGCCTTCCCCTCACCATCCGCTCGGTGTTCTATCCCCTGCTCGGAGACCGTATTTGGGGCTGGCCTGGGCATGTCATTGATACATTCGCCATATTCGCGGGTCTGTTCGGGCTAGCGACCTCGCTCGGATTAGGGGTTAAACAGGTCACATCCGGGATGAACTATCTGTTCGATGTTCCCGCAAACAACATCACCATGGTGATACTGATTGTGGTGATTACGGCCATTGCTATGATATCGGTGTTAACCGGTATTAACGTCGGGATAAAGCGTCTCAGCCAGTTCAACATAATTCTCGCGTTTCTGTTGCTGGTAGCTGTTATCATTCTCGGTCCAACGCTCTACATTTTCCGCAGTATGTTCGATGGACTTGTTGGCTATGTTGTTAAGATTGTGCCACTCAGCAACTGGATTGGACGGGAGGACACCGGCTTCTTTCACGACTGGACCACGTTCTACTGGGCGTGGTGGATAGCATGGGCGCCGTTCGTTGGCACCTTCATTGCCCGCATCTCAAAGGGGCGTACGGTACGCCAATTCGTAATCTTCGTGTTACTCTTGCCGACACTGTTATGTTTACTCTGGTTTGGCACCTTTGGCGGCACTGCCCTTCACCAACACCTCGTTGAGGGCTATACGGGTGTGACCGAGAATGTCGGGGCGTGGAAGTTGGAAATCGCGCTGTTCAAAATGTTCGATCAACTGCCGTGGACCGGGCTACTTGCCTCCGTCGCTATGCTTCTGACAATCATCTTCTTCGTTACCTCGTCAGACTCAGGCTCACTCATCATTGACACCATCGCAGCCGGCGGCAAAATGGACGCGCCTGTAGCTCAACGTGTGTTTTGGTGTGCGATTGAGGGGTTAATCGCCATCGCGTTATTGCTTGGAGGCGGGCTGAAATCGCTGCAAGCGGCGTCGCTCGCAACCGGTTTCCCGTTCGCCATTGTCTTACTGGGAATGGCGGTGTGCGTCTGGATGGGGCTTCGGAAAGAGGCGGCTGATTTGCAGTGAGAGTATTGGTAAGAGAGGCAACGCGCCTCAATTTCCGTAGGAAAGGAATCGCTGAGACATGAGTTCTTTTCCTACGGGCTACCATTAAACCGCAAATCTTCGCCATGAACGAGAATGGCGGACCGGGCATGTTCACCGTAGACTCTTAACATCTTTCGTGCGTTCTGTTGGTAATGTTGGTTTTATTAGGATAGGTCTTCGACAAGAATCTCGTGATTCGAGGTAAACAACGCTCCGCAGGCGGTCGTTAATAAAAGCATATGTATGTGTTGGCTTTATCTTTGGGCGTTGTTTCGCGTCGTTAAGAGGAGACCGTAAGATGTTTAGTTTGAAAAAGACTTGGAGTTTTCTGTTTGGTTTAGTTTTCCTAGGTTTCGTTGTACCCTCTGTTGTTGCACAAGCTGATGCCTCAGCGCCTGCCGGCGCCCTTCTAATTGGCGACCATCTAGGAATCCCCGACGCCGACGCACAGACTGCGGCGATGCTAGTGTACGATGAAATCCGCAAGCATGGCATTTCGGTCAGCGAACCCGTCTACGAAGTTCCCGCGTCGGCAAGTGTATACCGCATTGTCATGCGCCCGCTGGGTACGAAAATCTTCGTGCGCTTGAGCGAAGAGAGGCCCGTTGGAACAATAAAGGCTGAGCGACAGATATTGTTGGCAAGTATCGAAGAGATGGTCTCAGCCGCCCCTAGACTGGTCGATGCGCTTGTCCACAACAAACCCATAGCTTCTACCGTTGATATGGAAAACGTTACCGAACAGGATGCCCCCGTGCATCGGAAGATTTCGGGTGAATCTTTCTGGCATGTAGGTATCTTCGGCACCTCTATCCCCGGCACGGATATACTGGCTGAACCCGGATTTGAGCTTGGCTGGTATTATGAGACGCCATCCTTTGCTGTCGGAACCGAGTATCGGGCTAGCGGAGACGATAGCTATGGGGACGAGAGCGACGGTTTCTCCTTCCTCTCTTGGTCGATCGGCGGGCGATATTTTTTCAACAAACAGAATATCTCGCCCTATGTGGGTGGTGGGTTAGCCATAGTCGGCGCCAGCTACGAAACGAGAGAAGAGAGAGATCGGCAGCACGACGACTATGGGCCACGGTACATTGATTACGACTATGATTCAGAGAATGATACCGGCTTGGGCGCTTATGTCGTCGCCGGAATCGAGCTCCTCCGTCTTACGGAAAGTCGACTAAACCTAGAATTGCGGGTAGATAGACCGTTCTTTACGTTGCCATCTCAAGACATGATGCCGATAACCGTAGGCATTTCCTTCTCCCGTAACTACATCCCCGGCAGTTCCTGCTTGTTCTAATTTCAAAGATGGTACTGTTTTGCACTCCAGTAAATTCGTAGGGTGGGCACCGCCCACCAGCCTTTGAGAGGGCTAGTGGGGCGAAACGAGTATAGCAACACCAAATCCCCGGGGCGGATTAAGCGAATTGACATTGAACGCGATAGAATTCACACGGCTTGCGATAAAGTTTCTCCCCAGAAATCCGCATCAATTTACCAATCCGATCACTTCACACGTCTCACATTCACCTAAACCAATTTCTTAGCGCTCAAAACCCGCCTCCAAATTATTTTGAAAAAAAACTTGACAAAACCCGACACGCGATTTATAATAATCCAAATTTGTATGTCTGTGAATGATTATTGCGAATGAGTCTCAGTAGCAATTTAGAACGCCTCACATCAATCGTACCTATCGGATAAGTGTATCCATTTCTATTTTCACTCGTTATTGAGGTTGAGTCTCAATGTCAATAATTTTTGAAGGGGTGTAATTGCGAGTTCTTTCCTGTGTTGTTTTTCTGCTTTTGACGGTTCAAGTCGCACCTACGGATGCTGAGCGGTTTCAAGTTTCGGGCTACGGCGTCATCAATTACGCCAACTTCGATTGGGATACCGATCCGGAGCGGCGCGCCCACATTGACGTGGAGCGGTTTGTCGTCTCGCCCAAGTATCGTATCACTGAATACATTCGGCTTGAAGCCGAGCTAGAGTTCGAGCACGGCGGCACCGGCATCACGATGGAGTTCGATAAGTTTGAGGAGTTCGGTGAGTTTGAAATGGAGGTCGAGAAGGGCGGAGAGGTCATCGTAGAGAAACTCGCCGCCGTATTTGAAATCAAGTCTGAATTCAACATTCGGATTGGTCATATCATCGTGCCCGTTGGGCTTGTCTCCAAGAGACATCGTCCTCAACACTACTTCACTACCACCCGTCCCGAATCCGAATCGAATCTGATTCCAGCTATCTGGCACGAAAACGGGATTGAACTGTTTGGCGAGATCGGCGGGTTGCGCTACCAAGCGCAAGTCGTCAACGGCTTGGATTCAACCGGATTCAGTTCGCGCCGTTGGGTTGTCGGCGGACACCAACTGCGATTTGAAACCGCGAACGCCGAAGATTTCGCGCTCGTCGGTCGAGTCGATTACACCATCGCGCCGGGAGCGGTACTAGGCGCATCCGGTTACTATGGTGACAGCGCGGACAACCGACCCAAACCGGACTTGCGAGTTGACGCGAATGTCGGAATCTTTGACCTGCACGGGTTCTACGAGGTCGGCGGATTGAAAGTTCGCGGACTATTTCTCTACGGCACACTCCAAAATTCGGACCTCGTCTCCAAAGCCAATCGCAACCTGTCAAATAACCTGAACGTAAAGCGGACGCCCGTCGGCAGCAAAGCCCTCGGCGGATACCTTGAGGTCGGCTACAACTTGCTGGCGTTCTTCAAATCATCGTTGAATACTGACGCCGTCCTGGACCTTTTCGTCCGCTACGACAATTACGATACGATGGCTGCCGTTGAAGGGGAGATTTTTGAAAACCCGCGTTGGGAACGTCAAACCTGGACCTTCGGCGCCAATTATCATCCACATCCACAATTGGTTTTTAAAGCACACTACTCTGCACGCAGATTGGGAACGGAAGTTGATAACAAGGAAGACACCTTGGCAGTTGGCTTCGGATTTCAATATTAACTAGGACTTACGCAGCAACAAGAGGTCGCGATGCGGAGATCGCTCCTACAGGGATTGTAGCGTAGAAACGGGCAATGAATTGCCCTACTACGAACCTTTGGGTGTTTAACGGTGTAAGTCCTAATTAACTTCAAATTAAAAAGGAGGAATCCAAATGAGATTCAACCTATACGTTACACGATTCTTTATTTTCACCCTATCAACACTTCTAGTCACATCGTTTTTCTTGGTCGCCTGTAGCGACGACGACGACGATGGAGATAGTGCCCAATTTGACGCAGCCACGACGTTGAACGACTTCGCCAACACTGTTGTGCTTGCCACGTACACCGATCTGGATAATAAAGCGGGTACACTACTGAACTCGGTGAGAGCGCTGCAAACCAGCACCACCCAAGCGAACTTAGGAAGAGCGCAGACCGCTTGGAAAGCCGCTCGGCGTCCTTGGGAACAAAGCGAGGCGTTCCTGTTTGGCCCCGTTGACACCCAGGGACTCGACCCGGCACTTGACAGTTGGCCCGTCAATCGGGTAGACTTCAACGCGGTGCTCTCCAGTAGCGATGCATTAACCGCGTCATCAATTGATGGTCTTGAAGACACGCTGAAAGGTTTTCATACCATTGAGTATCTTCTCTTCCGCGATGGCAACCAACGAAAAGCGGCGAACATCACTCCCCGCGAACTAGAATACCTTGTCGCAACAACAGAAAATCTGAAAGCGAAAACCGCGCAGTTGCGCCTCGCTTGGGATGCATCCGGAGAGAATTTCGCCGCCGAAGTCGCTAATGCCGGCAGCTCAAGCCAGATTTATAAGTCACAGAAATCTGCGATGCAGGAGATGGTCAACGGCATGATTGTCATCGCTGACGAGGTCGCCAACGGCAAAATCTCCGATCCGTTCAACGAGAGGGATACAACGCTTGTCGAGTCGCAGTTTAGCTTCAATTCCATCACCGACTTCCAAGACAATATCCGCGGCATCCAGAATGTCTATTTGGGCAAATTCACCGCGGATGGTCAGGGGTTGAACAACTTTGTCGCCAGCCAGGACGCCGCACTCGACTCCCGGTTCCAGTCGGAAATCCAGATCGCGATTGAAGCGATTGGCGTAATCCCGGACCCGTTCCGTGATTCAATCAGTGCGAGTCGTTCCACCGTTCAAGCGGCAATTGACGTTGTCAGCAAGGTTCAGCGAACCCTTGAGCAAGATATTCTGTCGCTAGTGTTGGAGAGTGATTTTGAGTAACGGAGGTTTGGCGGGGTTCACGGTTAGCCTTCTCAATTATGTTCGCCACCTCCGACTTCAGGATGTGCCGTCCACCTGTCAAAGTCCCTGCTTGTTGCGGTCAGTTCGACTTCGCTTTCTGCACTGGGTTCCAGATTCACCGGAGTTGTTGGTCCGAGTTCTGTTCCGTTTGACAAATGCACTTCAACTCGAATCTGCGTCAAGGTCTCGTCAGTGGTGTTTTCCACCGTGCCTTTGAAGGAATTGCTTTGTGCGTCGTATGCCAGAATGAGTCGCGCACCGTTTCTGACATTATCGTACGTCTCGTTCAGCGTGAGTTCAGTGCTTGATTCTTCGCCGCTATCTTTAAGAATGTCATCATTTGAACAGCCGCTAATGAGACCGACTGTTAACATGACAGTAATCATGATCAGAGTTCCACGAGTGTAATTCATGTATGTCTTCCTTTCTGAGGTGTCCAACACTTGATTGGATGGGGTTTAACTCGCCAACGGTTGCTGAGTTGCTTTCGTTTACATGTTCTGCTTTATTGCTATACCCATTAACTAAGAACCTGTTTGAATAATCGGTGGCAAAGCCATTTTTGAGAATTTTGAGAAAGTTTTTTCATGTTTTCATTGTTGGCTGCTACATACCTGTGGGATCCCTATCGCACTCGTTATCCACTCGCTTGATCCCGCTGGGGCTTAGGTGCACGGGGTTTTGGTGTTTCTATACACCTTCTTGGATCTCTATCGCAGTCGCTATTCGCTCCCTTGATCCCACTCTGGGGCTTTTAGAGGCTGGTGCGCAGTGCACACCCTACAAACTGTACTTTTCAAACAGGCTCTAATGCCATTTCTCTAGAATTCAAGTGCATTGATTGCGTGAGTCAAGTAAAGAAACTCATGTGGAGAGCAACAAGACGCCTTATCGTCGCGTAAAGTCGGCGGGGCAAGGAGATCCCTATGGGATTTCTATCGCGCTCCTTATTCAGTCGCTTGATCCCCGGATACGGCTGAACCTTTTCACTATACCTATTGACTGAGTATCAAGGTCATGACATTTAACCACCAATTATTCATGCCGTTGTTCATCGGATCACTGTGCATAATAATAGCTTGTGGATCGGATGACCTACTCGGTTCGCCGACGTTAGACGACCCGACTAAGGCGCTGTCTGGCGGTGACACTACAGTCTTTGATGCAACAAGCCACGCCTTTTCAACCCCGGCGCCGAACCTTTCGGTGGAAGGGTTGACTGAGCATCTTGTAGGAGATAGAGAGTTTGAAGCCGTCTTTGTCACCGTCCCGGCGGAAGTGAATCCGGGGCTGGGACCCGTGTATAATAACATCTCGTGCATCAATTGTCATGCGCGGGACGGGCGCGGGCGGGCGCCGACTACCGGCGAAAAATTCACGTCAATGCTCTTTCGCGTGAGCCTTCCCAATCCCGATGGCGGCGGAACGGGTGCCCCTGTGCCGGTTCCCGGTTTTGGGACACAACTCAATAACCGCGCAATCTACGGAGTCTCGCCGGAAGGTGGGGTTCGCATCAACTACACCGAAGGTCAGATTACCACAAACGACGGAGCAATCGTACACCTCCGCACCCCGAAGTATACGCTGGTTGACCCGTATCAGCCATTGCCGGATGAGGTAGAACTTTCCCCCCGCGTCGCCCCCGTCGTGTTCGGATTGGGCTTGCTCGAAGCCGTTCCCGATGCTACCATTCTTGCTCTGGCGGACGAAACAGATCAAAATAGTGACGGGATTTCGGGGAAAGCAAATCTCGTCTGGGATGTCCAAAAGAACGGGCTTAGCCTTGGGAGATTCGGTTGGAAAGCGAATCAACCGACGCTGCTGCAACAGGTCGCTTCCGCCTACAACGACGATATGGGCGTCACAACTTCACTCCTGCCGAGAGAAAACTCGAACGGGCAACTCCAACATGATGGGCGAAATGATGACCCCGAACTGAGCAACGAGATCTTGGAAGCCGTAACGTTCTACGTCCAAACCCTCGCTGTGCCTGCCCGGCGAGACCTCGACGACCCCATTGTTCAGCGCGGCGAAGAGCTTTTCGAAGTCGCAGGCTGTTCGGGCTGTCACATTCCAACCCTTCGGACGGGAGTACTACCCGATGTTCCCGCAGTTTCCAATCAGACGATTCACCCGTACACCGATCTCCTGCTGCACGATATGGGACCGGGGTTGGCGGATAATCGGCCCGATTTCCGTGCAAGCGGCTCCGAATGGCGAACCCCGCCGTTGTGGGGTATCGGGTTAATCAAGACCGTCAACGGTCATACGAACTTGCTTCACGACGGAAGAGCGAGAGGCATTCTGGAAGCAATTCTGTGGCACGGCGGAGAAGCGGACGCCTCACGTGAAGCAGTCCAGCAGATGTCTACAAGCGAACGAGATGCCTTAATCGCTTTTCTTGAGTCTTTATAGGTATCGAACCAAATTCTGTTAATTTTCTTGAGTAGCAGAGAATGAGTCTCAATTGCAATGTAATTCAGGTGAACACTATTTCGGTCAGAGGCTCGGAGGTTTTGGCATCAAAAGAAAACCGCTTCCAGCTCAAGAAGAGATTGTACCCCGGCTGTGTTAATCCTATGAATCCACATGCGTCGATCTTCGTGTTGTCAGATACGCTTTCAACCCCTGGCGAAAACAATGTCACGATTTCAACAGAATCGTCGTTAATTCAACCCTTATTGAAAATGAGTCTCAATGTCTCGAAAACGTAGCATCCATCCAATTGAGGATTTCAAAATGAAGCTAATCTATATTTGCCTTGGTAGCCTAATATTGGGGAGCGTCGTTGTGGTCGGTCTGACACTGCCCGGCTGTGAAAGCGATCCTTTGCTTGCACCGCAATCGGAGGTTTCTGAAGAGGGCGGAAGTTACGGAAACACGAACCTCCCTGCTAGTGGAACCAACGACGCGAAGAACGACGCCAACCCCGCGCAAAATGGTAAAGCCGGTGACAATCGTCCCCAAAATACCAACCCGAAACGCTTTTGAGAGTGAGGAATACACAGTCCATGAACCAGTTCTTAGGAATCACAAACGTGTTAGCTCTTCTACTCTGTATTTCGAATGTCTGCTCGGCTTCGACCGATATTCGAGGTAGAGTGGTTGACCAGGACACCGGACATCCGATTTTCGGCGCTACTGTAAAAGTCGAATCGGAGGAGCACGTCTTGGATGAGGCAAGGACGAACAAAGATGGAGTCTTCCACTTGACTCTAGATGCTCTAGGCCAGAACCGGATTACTGTGAGTGTCATCGGATATGCCGATTACAGCGAGATGTTTGATCTTAAGCCGGATGTAACAAACACTCTAGAAATTTCCTTGACGAGCCGTCCGTTCCAGCTCGCGCCTGTAGAAATCATTGGCAAAGCGTGGGCGGTGAACAAGAAACTCACCGGCACAGCAACCCTGATGGAACCGGCAACTGTTGAGTTAATTCGCCCCGTCGGTACACAAGAATTGCTTGAACTTGTGCCCGGTATCAACGGATACGCAGATGACGGATTCGGCAATTCACGCCTGAGCATCGGCATTCGCGGTCTGAATCCTCGACGGAGTGCGCGAGTCCTAATCTTGGAGGACGGCGTGCCAATCCAACCGGCGGTCTATATCTATCCAAACGTTTATTACAATCCGCCTTCGGACAGAATTGACGCGGTAGAGGTGATTAAAGGGAGTGCCGCGCTCCGTTACGGTCCCCAGACAATGGGAGGCGTTATCAACTACACCACGCGCCAACCCGACGGTACGCATGGGTTGGCAAATCAAATAACCTTGGGCAACAACGGGTATTACAGCGCATTCTCGGAGTGGCGGGGTCTCGGCAACGAGATTGCCACATCCGATTTGCAGTTACTCTACAAACACGGGGCTGGGTTTCGCGATAACAATACCTTCGATCAAGCGAACGCAACCGTAAAGACGCTGTTCCGCATAAGCCGGGATAAGACGCTTTACCTCAAAGCAAACGGCAACTTTGAAAACTCTAACGCAACCTATACGGGTCTGACCGAGTATTCCTTTCGCACCGACCCAAACTTCAATCCAAAAGAGCACGACAATTTCAAGATTTTGCGCACCTCGCTCGACCTAATCTACACCAACAAGATTACGGCGGATATCGTAAGCAATACCACGATATACGCGAGCGCCTTCGATCGTCGATGGTGGCGTGAAGACGACATCTTCGTGCGTCCCTCGGCGCTTGAGGCAGGGAATCCCATTCCAGTGCCTTACTTCCAGACCGGCGATCTGGTGCGAATCGGCGGCGGAAAAAGTAACTTTGGTATCCTGCGCACCTTTTATGTCGGAGGTGTTGAACAGAGTTACACCTTCAATCATCACATCACCGGGATCCCAAGCCGCACTGAGGCTGGCGGGCGCGTCCACTGGGAGCGGTTCATCGACGACAGAAAGATTGGCGATGCCCCGGATGCCCGAGACGGAGTGTACTTTACCGGCACGCCGGGATCCACGGACGACCCCGTGCAAATCGTGGGACAAAGCCACCATTACGAAACCATCGCCCTCGCACTTTACGCCAAAGAGCAACTTGAGTGGGACAGGCTTACTTTGACCCCGGGTGTCCGCTTTGAGGTATTCAAACAAGATCGAGTTGACCGGCTGCGCGGTTCTATTTTAGCTGACAAAGTGTCGTCGGTTCTCTTGCCCGGTATCGGAGCTAACTATCAGTTCAATCGTTTTAATCTCTTTGGCGGAGTCCACCGTGGATATACCGCACCATCATCTGGCGCCTTAAAAATCACTAATTTCGGACAGAACGTCAATGTCGGTGGACTCGACCTCAAAGCCGAAAAGAGTTGGAATACAGAAGTTGGCATCCGGTCATGGAGACCTGGATTAACCTTGGAAGTTTCCGGATTTCTAATGAAGATCTCCGACATGGTCGCCGCGGGACGCGGCACCGCGTTCAAGAACCTAGGCAAAGTCGACAATTACGGTATCGAAACAGGGCTAAACGCTGAAATTTCACGCTTTGTGCCGTTACTGCCAGACTTCAACCTCTCCTACACCTATCTCCAAACCGAAATCAAAAACGGTATTGTCAAGTCCGCTACTATCGCTGGAAACGTAGATGTGAACATTACCGGCAACGAGTTGCCGTATGCACCTCGGCACACCTTGGCGATAGGACTGGCAAAGCAGATCGGCGATGCCCTGCACATGAGGGCGGATATGCGGTTTGTCGATTCGGTCTTTACCGATTTCGAGAACATCAAGCGGACTTTCAACCGCGGCGATACCGGTTTGATTCCAAGTTACGCAATCGTCAATGCAAGTGTCAATTACAACCTCTCTCACCGATGGCAGGCTTTCATTTCAGGTAAAAACCTTTTGGATAAAGTCTACATCGGATCGAGACTACACTCTCACGCTGGCCAGCCTGAGGCAAATCTAAGCTCGGGAATTCTTATTGGGCCCAGGCGACAGATACTCCTTGGTATCAAGCGTGGGCTTTAACAAAATTCAAATCCTTTCCTAGAGAAAGGTTCATCTTGTTGAGTTACCTCTTCACCAATTCCATAAAGGAGATCAAATGAAAAATTCCACTACCTTCAACACTAGAATTTACTGGTTGACAGGCCTGTTTTTGATGACGAGCCTATTTCTTATCGGTTGCGGCGAGGATGGGCCCATAAATGGCGAAGGCCAAATTGAGATTCCTTCTGCCTATGTCTTTGATAGCCGTTTCTTTGATGGTAAGAGTAGCGTTTCCTATTCGGGGCAGACCGTGCGAAATCTGCTGTTGCAGGACTTGAAAGTCTTTATCGACAGCCTCGGCAAAGATGGCGCTCGACCCGCTTCGGTGCAGGATATGCTTAACTTCTACGCTTATGACGATGCGCTCAACTTACGATCGCTGAGTACCGCTGGCGGGTCACCGGTGTTAGAAAGTCGCTACTCCTCAATTTCGACGGGTAAGAATTTGGTCGGTAAAATCTCAAAAGACGTCGTTATCGGTTACAATCGTACCGCCGATGACCTAGTTCGGGGATGGTTTCAAACCATCGCGGATAACTCGCAGAATTCTGGCAAGCTCGGAACACCGGCAGTCTACACCGATGACAACGGCGTGGACTTAACGCAGATGATCAACAAAGTGCTTATCGGTGCCGTTCCATACTACCAAGCCACGGGGGTTTATCTCAACGGGTTACTAGAGCGCGATAACAGCGAGGCGCGCAACGGCACCGACGCTTACACGGCTATGGAACACGCTTGGGACGAAGCCTTCGGCTACTTCGGCGCCGCGCGTGATTATGCTCGATACACCGACGATCAACTCGCTGGTAGCGTTGACGACTTCACCTTTGATTCCAACAGCGATGGCAGCATTGACTTCAAGTCGGAATACAACTTCGGGCTTTCTCGCAACGCTGGAAAACGTGACAAAGGCGGTTCAGGCGTTGATTTCACACAGGAGATCTTCAACGCGTTTCTCACCGGGCGAGCCATGATTGCAAACCAAGGCACCGTTGCTGAAATCACTGAACAGCGGCAGCTTGCCGCCAACGGCATGGAGAAGGTTATCGCTGCGACGATTGTACACTACATAAACGACACGTTGAGTGATATATCCAAATTGGGCACGGCGGATGAAAACCGGGTGAATTTGAACAAACACTGGGCGGAGATGAAAGGCTTTACCGTGGCGCTCCAATACAATCCCTTCAAGTTGATTAACGAGGGGCAACTCAGGGAATTGCACGGCATCATGGGCAACGCGCCTCCCTACAATGCGCCGGGCAGCAATGCTTATAACACGACGGTCGCGAATTACAACCGTGCCAAAGCGGTGTTGCAGGCAGTCTACGGATTTTCCGCGACTAACATGGCTAACTGGTAAGATCCTGCACAGGACTTACGATCAAACGACCGAATAGGGAGTGCGATAGAGATCTCCATAGAGATTAAGTTAAGCGTTTTAGGGTGCAAGTAATGTGGTTTCAATGTCTTAAACTGTTAATCTCCATGTAGACTTGGGCGAGGGAATACCAACCCTTTTATTGATGGGTCCGCCATAGAAGATGACTCATGGCGCTCGTTTCCGTGGGGGCGGTGTTGGGTGCGGTTGGAAACCGCACCTACAGTATGGGGTGCGATAGAGATTTCCTCCCCGCCCAATGCGGACTAAGTTAAGGGTTTTGCGACGGAGAACCCCACCAATACTAGACGGGCTCCCTTAACTTGATCCCTATGGGGAGTGCGATAGAGATCCCATTACGCATCACGCATAATGAATAATCATGACCACACACTCCTAGGCGTTCAATTACGTAAGTCCCAATATTATATAGTGTGGGGCATCACCTTCATCCTCTGCGTGGGGTCACGACTGCTCACCACAATCTATTACATCGAAGACTTGGATAGCCTCCGTTTCGCGCTGAGTATGGTCGACTATGATGTCGCCAAGTTCCAACCCCATTTTCCGGCTTACCCGGTCTTCTGTTTCGTTGCCAAACTTATCTACGCCGCCATGGGGTCCTATGCCCTGACGTTCTCCTTCATCGGCGGCGTATCTACATTCCTCACCATCTATTTCCTGTGCAAGCTGGCAAGGCTAAGAAGTACTTCATCGGCGGGTCTTTTCGCCATTGTCCTTCTAATAGTGAACCCTTTACTCTGGCTGATGGGCAACCGCTATATGCCCGACGCTATGGGCGTCGCATGCCTATTGGCTAGTCTCTACTTTACTACCGCTAATCCTGAGAGACCGCGACGAGTCGGGTTGGGTTTTTTCCTCGCCGGAATTTTAGGCGGAATCCGTCTCTCCTATCTGCCGATGCTTATTCCCGCCCTATTGATGTCCCTGCCACGACGGACGGTGCGGTATACCACGGCGGGGATCGCCGGGTTTACGGTTTGGCTGCTGCCTCTGACTATGCTAACGGGGTGGGACACATTGGTCGAATCCGCTCAGGTTCAGAGTCGAGGACATTTTCTGGAGTTCGGCGGGACAATTGCCAACGAACCACAACTGTGGCTACGTGTGACGAAACTCGTTGAGAGCCTCTGGGCTGATGGTTTCGGGCTTTATTGGAACGATCGGAATATCGTAACTGCATGCACGACAGTCGTCCTAGTCGGGATTGTTGCAGTAAGCCGGCGCGAGATACGTAGGATAAAACGATCTGATGTCCTGAATGCTTGTTTCATTGGGTGTATTGTTTATCTCATCTGGATTTTCTGCTTTCAAAATGTCGTGCACAAGAGTCGGCACGTTCTGCCACTAGTGCCTTTTCTTGCGCTGTTTCTCGCTTTCGCTTGTGCTAGAATCATTGAGCATCGGAATCGAACTCGTAAAGCGTTTCTAATCGCTTTCGTCCTCTGTTACGGTTATGTTGCGATCCACTTGGTGGTACAACACAAAAAGCCCACCGCCATCGCCCAGATACACCACTACCTCAGTACCAAACAGAGCGATAGACTCCGCGTGGCGTCAGTTCCGTTGATTGCGTATTACCTTGCCTCGCAGGGGTTGCAGGCAGTCTATATTCCGCTGCAAGATCCGTCTGATCTTGCAGCGCTTGACGAAAAGTCAGACGGCTCATCGGATTTGGTAGCTATCGGCAGCCCGATCGATGGTCGTATACCGAAAGCGGAAAAGACATTCTACCATAATCCGTACGTAAACCGGATGTGGCCCAGCTTGTCCCTATACGAGTATTAATACCATTTCTCTATATTTGCAGTGCATTAGTAGCGTTGATTGAATCTTGTAAATTCGGGGCAAGATGCCCCGCCTACGGGCACGGTGTGCGGTTGGTATCGTCCTTTTCATAATGGTATAATTGGGGAACATTTTATGCACTATTATTCAAGCGAAATGGTATAACTTAACCCGGGTTGCTATTCTTTCCGGTAGCCGGGCTAGAAGCCCGACCTACGAATTATCCGCGGGGAAGAAAGCCCGACCTACCAACTAACGGAATTCTCAATTTCACCATGTTCAGGTGGGCACAATGCAAACCATCGAAACGGATATCCAGATTCTGGGCGGAGGTCCCGCAGGGTTGGCTGTAGGATATTACGCAAAGAGACGCGGACTTGATTTCGTTCTGTTTGAAGCCGGTTCAGGCGTAGGCGGAAATTGCCGCACACTGCGCTTTGGGGATTTCCTATTCGACACCGGTGCCCACCGCTTCCACGACAAAGACCCAAACGTTACATGTGAGGTGAAGAAACTCTTGGGGAACGAACTGTTCCACGTCGAGGCGCCGAGTGAGATTTTTTTCGAGGGGAAGTTTTTTCATTTTCCGCTTACACTCAGTGATTTGGTAGAGAAACTAGACGCCAAAACACTCTGGAAAATAACTTGGGATAAGCTGCGAGTGGGACGTGAAAAACCGGCGGACGACTTCGCGACATTCGCAATAAATCGGTACGGAAAAACGTTGGCGGAACGCTTCTTACTCAACTACTCTCAAAAACTTTGGGGAGAACCACCGCACAAGCTGTCCGTAGCCATTTCGGGCCGAAGATTAAAAGGGCTAAACCTTAAAAACCTAATTCGGAGCACGCTGTTAGGCGATGCGCCCGCGCAGAGCCACATGGATGGTTCGTTCCTTTATCCCAAATACGGCATCGGGATGATTGTTGATAAGTTGAGTGAAGTCATTGGCGATGACCGCATCCACACCAATAGCAAGGTTAGCCGGCTGATTCATAAATCTGGAAAAATCGAACGTGTCATCCTAAATAACGGGGAGACCGAGATTCCTACCGCCACCGTTGTCAACACATTGCCACTGACGTTAACGCTGAAAATACTAGACCCACCGCCACCCCCGGAGTTAATCGCCGCAGCTGCTGCAATTAAATACCGACATTTGGTTCTTTGCGTGTTTTGCTTGGACCAAAGCTCCTTTTCACCCAACGCCTCACTCTATTTCCCGAGCGATGCATTCCCCTTTACGCGGCTTTACGAGCCGAAAAATCGTAGCCCTTACATGGCGCCCGAAGGACAAACGGCAGTTGTGCTTGAACTGCCGTGTTATGCCAACGACGCTATCTGGCATGAGTCCGACGAAACTCTTCGAACGAAGGTCTGGGAGACGCTATGCCGCGTGAAGCCGCTAAGAAGTGAAGAGGTTATCTATTTCCGGACCTACAAACTGCCTTTCGCTTATCCGGTGCTCACGATTGATTTCGAGGAAAACATATCATCCTTAATTGAATACTTGGCTACCTTTGAGAATATGCATCTCACGGGAAGAACTGCGCTCTATCGTTATCTACATCTCCACGATCTGTTACAAACAGGAAAAGCGCTTGTGGAGCAAATTGCGGGTTTGCGCTCGCCAGATACTGAGTCGTTTGCAAAAAGACGCCCGTTGGACCTGAGTTCATGCGGTTCGTCCGTCGACTCTTAACGCGAATCGGATTGCCGAGCCAGACTATCCTGCCCTTTCCATACCCCGACACTCAATTTTACGCCGCTTAAAAAGGCTTACCTGCGATAAAATTCAACAAGAGTGTTTACTTACGAATAAAAACTTGCTATAATTTTGTAAGATGCGAATCATTGTGGGCTTTTCCTACACCGGGATAGTGCGTCGAAGCCGCTGTGATTCCGCGACCTCTTCAACAATCTAATACCATTTCTCTAAAATGCAAGTGCATTGATTACGTGGATCAAGTAAAGAAACTTGCGTGGAGCGAAGTAAGAAGCCTTGTCTCCGCCGCGCAAAGTCGGCGGGGCAAGGGGATTTCTATGGGAGCTCTATCGCGGTCGCTATTCGCTTCCTTGATCCTTCACTATTCGTTCGGTTGATCCCGCCTACGGGGTTTGGTGTGAAGGGCAACAGTTGGTATGGGTCGTGTCATAATAGTTTAATTGAAAAACACTGTATGCACTGTTATTCAGGCGAAATGGTATAACACTTCAACAGCTCTGGGACACTCAATCCTCAGAGCATCAGGACATCTCCAAAACTACATTCCTTCTCCAATTCTTGCTTTTCAGGGGAGAACCGCATGAAAAAAACAACCTCTTTCTCCTGGACACTTGCCATTTTCGCAGCGGTACTCTTGTTTGCAGGACACTCAGGTTACCGCACCGCCTCTGCCGCCATCACCGGGAAGATCTCGGGTATCGTCAAGTCTGAAGTGAGCCAGATACCTCTGGCGAATGTCGAGATAACCGTTGTTGGGACAAGCGATACCGCGACCACCAACCAAGGCGGATATTATGTAATCGCCAATATCGCGCCGGGAACCTACGATCTAAAGGTTGAACGGGCGGGCTACACCTCGCAGACCGTCATGGACGCAAAGGTGTTTGCCGGTCTAACTACAACCTTGGATCTCGCTTTGGGCGCTGCCGAGGTTGTCACGCTCGAAGAAATTACGGTAACCGCCACCAAACCGCTGATTAAGCGCGATGTCACGCAATCAATGAGGATTATTGAAGCGGACGAGATTGCCGCCATGCCCCGCGATACCGTAAATGGAATCCTTCAAATTCAGGCAGGCGTCTCGCAGCTCAATTCCACGGGTACGCTCCATGTCCGAGGCGGACGTTCAACGGAAGTCAAATACCTCATTGATGGCATTCCCGTGAACGATCCCATCGGCAGAAGTCTGGGCGTGAACATTAGCACGAATTCACTTGAACAGATTGAAATCATCACCGGAGGATTCAACGCGGAACACGGCGATGCGCAGTCCGGTGTGATAAATCTCATTACAAAAGCCGGAGCGCAAAACTTCACCGGCAGAATCAGGTACCGCGTCGGGCAGTGGGGTACACACTACGGCGACCCGGTATACAGTCCCTGGCTGGATCCCGACAACGGCTTCCGTCCCGTGGCACTGGAACCGTTCCGGGGAATCTTCTTGGGTCAACCCTACGATTATCAAACCCCATATCGCGGGCAGAGCGTTACGGTGGAGGAGTTGGCAGCCCAAGAAGGCGGTGCTCAAGTCGTCTTCACGGAGATCGTCCCGGGCGTGTTCGCCGACAGGACACAAAACCCGCTTCTTCCCGTCATTGATCCGGAGACCAACGAACCCAAACTTAACCCTGACACGGGCGAAGTCATTACGGAGTCCCAACCTTATCGCGATACCGATGGTACCGTCATTGATTATGAAAATAAACAGGTTACCCTGTTGGACGGTTACGTCGTGGATTTGAACCAGTACAGCGGGCTGTTCAACGATACCAAGAACTACGACCTGCGCCCAAGCCATATCGGGGAATTTGCGCTCAGCGGGCCGCTTTGGGGCAATCGGTTGACATTCTCCGCCGCCAGCCAACTTCGGCGAGATGAGAGCTACCTCCCCAATGCCAATGGAAGGGGACACACACTTCAAGGCAAACTCAAATTTGAAGTAACTCCCGACATTAAACTCACAGCGAGTGGGCTGTTTGATCGACGCGAAGCCGACTCCTATGGCGGTTCCCTTCGCTTTTTGCCTGGCGCAATCCCGGTGGCAGACAGGGAGGGGCGGAGCATGTCCCTGCAGCTCTCGCATAATCTCAACTCGGGCACGTTCTACACCCTGACACTCGGACAATTCCATCGATCGTATGAGAGCGGTCAACCGGGGAAATTGTGGGATCCCTTGAACAAGACATTTGACGAAAACGCATGGGATTCGGAAAAATCCTATGAACAGAATCAGGAAGAGGGAAGAATCAGAAACCCGACCCAGCAGGCGTACAACGATACAAACTATTTCATTGCCGGAGATGACAACGCGTGGACAACCCGAGAATCAACCGCAAACATATTGAAAGCGGACTTTTCCAGTCAAGTAACGGAGAATCACCAAATCCGCACAGGCATTGAGCTATCGACGCACGAAATCTATAATCTCGGCGCGACAAATTATGGGAGTTCAAACCTCTACATGGAGTTTTATGATGTGACTCCTAGCTCCCTGAGTTTGTATGCGCAAGACAAGATGGAGTATGAGGGGATGATCGTCAACGCAGGACTGCGGTACGAACTCTATAGTCCGGATGGTGTCTCCCCCGCCGATCAATTAGATCCGCTTGAACTCAACGACGATGGAACTATCAAGTTGGATAAAAGCGTCTACAAAGTTGGGTTGCCCATCATCAAAAATCCGGTTGAGGCATCCGTCAAACAGATGCTCGCCCCCCGCCTCGGTATCTCATTCCCCATTACCGATCGAGCGAAATTGCACTTCACCTATGGACACTACTACCAGATTCCGCCCGGCGACGATCTCTATGAAAATCTAAATTTTGATATGCGGGGCGCCATTCGAAGAAGAGGGAATTCTGACCTACAACCGGAGAAAACCGTCGCTTACGAGGTCGGGATAGCCCAGCAATTGACTCACGACCTAACGGTTGATATCACGGGGTTCACCAAGGATATCGACAATCTGGTGAGCAGCCTTCACGTTGATATTACTAACGATTACAGCTACTTCATTAACGATATCTACGGTCGGGTTCAAGGATTTGAGCTTACCGCGCGCAAGTGGCGCATAGGACGCAGCCCAATTTCCGGCATGATTAACTACACCTATTCCGTCGCGAAGGGGAAGGGCTCCAGCCGAAATTTGGGCTATCTGACCTATTATCGGCAACAACCTGAAGTCACTGAAAGCCACCCTTTAGCCTGGGACCAACGTCACGTAGTTTCTGCAACGTTGGACATTCAATTGCCTTTTGATGCCGGTATCAACTTGATTGGCAACTACGGCAGTGGCTTGCCCTACACGCCAAATCCAAGCTCGCCCGTCAAACCCGATATAAACTCAAAGCGCTACCCGCCAACCCACAATGTTGACATGCTTCTGAGCAAACGAATCCGGGTTGGCGAGTTGACATACACCATCTTTGCCGATGTTCGGAATGTCTTCAATACGAGGAATCTGGACGACATAATCGATGCAGTGACATACGATCGCTACGGCATACCGCTCAACTCAAGGAAGCACTCAAGCCCACTCGCTTGGAACAGCCCACGCTTGATGATGATGGGGGTGAGTTTGGATTTTTAGGAGGACAAAATGATCTGGAATTCCGAAAAACTTAGGGATGATTTTTTGAGGGTTGCCAGAGTGGCAGGAATTGACATTCGGCGCGAAGCTATCTGCATTGACCCTCTGGAGATGCCGCACACCCCCCCAAGTCTACCGCGGGGAAAAATAGCGGTATATGTCTTCTGCGATACAAGGAACGTTCTGAAGGTGGGGAGAGCCGGACCGAAATCTGGAGCTCGGTATAAGAGCCATCATTACAGCCCGAGCAGGGCGAAAAGCACTTTGGCGGCATCACTGCTGAGAGATGAATGCGCAGTGAAGAGATATAACCTGAATGAGGAGAACGTGGGCGGCTGGATTATGAAATGCACAGACCGCGTAAATTTCCTACTTGATGCCAACATCCCCAAGAGGAAGTGGGGGCTCAATTTGTTGGAGGCGTTCGTCCAGTGCAGGTTGCAACCGGTCTATGAGGGAAAGCAAGAATCGTAAAGGGTGATAATTATGTCAACAACCATACAAGGCGTGTATCGCGACGGTAAGATTGAACTCTCGACGGCACCCCACGATGTGTCTGACGATACCCCCGTAATCGTAACCTTTCTGGCGTCCAATTCCATAAATTTAAGGGAACGCGGTATTGACGAAGCACAAGCGGCAGTCTTGCGTGGGTGTTTGGAATTCTTTGCCGAAGACTGGGAAAGTCCTGAGATGAATGCCTATGACGACTATGACGAGGCCAAATCCAGTCTACAAACGCGGTGATGTCATCTTATTGCTCTTCCCAGATTCCAACCTATTGACTGCTAAACCGCGTCCAGGATTGATTATTCAAGCCGACAATCTTCAAACCGGCTTGCAGCAAGTAATTGTGGCGATGATTTCCAGTAGGATGTTCCGTGCTAATCATCCCAGCCGTGTTGCTATTTTACTTTCTACTCCCAAAGGACGACAATCAGGATTACTCATGGATTCGGTAGTGGTAACTGATAATCTTGCCACTGTTGCCGAGTCGGCAATTGATCGGGTTATTGGTTCGGTTCCAATGGCAGAAATTGACGTGGCTTTACGCTATACGTTGAGCCTATGAGAACCTGTTTGAATAATCGGTAGCAAAGCCATTTTTGGTCATTTGTAGGAAGTTTTTCATGTTTTTATTGTTGACTGCTGCGTACCTGTGGGATCTCTATCGCACTCACTATCCGTTCGTTTGATCCCTGCTGGGGCTATTAGAGGCTGGTGCGCAGTGCGCACCCTACAAATGTACTTTTCAAACAGGCTCTGATTGATCGGGAGTTTGTATGCAAATCTGCTGCTATTACTTAAATTAAATCGTTACCAAAGAATAGTCAAATGAGGCTTCAACAGTCAATTCCACTCCGAGATATCTACGAGCGGGAAGAAGATTTCTCGGAAGATTTAGCTGCTACGCTTAATGCCCTTAACGTCGGCAATTTTGAGGACGCGGAGACGGAATCCAACGTTGGTACACGACAGGCAGATATTGTCGCTGTCGGAACAGATGGAAATGGTATACTCGTGGTCGAGAACCAGTTCGGCAAGGCAGATTGGGATCACTGGGGCAGACTTGAAGCCTACGCGCGATTGAAAGAAGCCACAGTAGCTGTGCTGATTGCTGAAAGTTTCGAGGAGCTCATGATTGTCACGTGTAGTCTCCGAAATGAAGACAGCGAAATTGATTGGTATCTAATTCAAGCACAAGCCAATGCACACAAGGAACTGTCTTTTCATCCCGTCGTTCGACCCGCGATAGATATCCAAACCGAGAAGAAAGCAGGCGTTGAATATAGCGAATTCTGGGAGCCGATTCGCAAAGACGGACTGTTTGCTGGAAAACCCGTGCCTTTACGCCACGAGCGTTGGATTTCAAAGAGGTTTCGCGGCGTGGAACTGACTCTGCATCTTAATAATCACAAATGCTTTATTAAACTGTGGTTCTATGGGGAAGACAGATTAGAACGTAGGAACGAGGTTATAGAGCTATTTCAAGAGTCAGGATACGATTACCAATATGAAGAAACACCAAGAAACGCATCAGTTAGATTTCCCGTCCTTGATAAGGGGAAGAAAGACCATGAAGATTGGCATGAAATTCGTGAAAAGTTGGTCAGCATAGGCACTGACATCTACAATCGAATTAACGAATCTGACATTTAGCACCATTAGAGAGCAGAGAAACCGAATCAAAATGAAAATCCAAACTTTTTGCGGCAAGTATTTGGCGAGAAGACAATGGGTTTATTGCCCAATGTTTAGAGGTTGATGTTGCGAGTTACGACGAAAGCGAAGAAGAAGCGCTGGTCAATCTAAGAGAAGCGATCGAACTTTACTTTGAGCCGCCTCAACCAAGCGCGAATCCAGGTGCTTGATGAATGACATTTGAGTTGGTTCGGCTGAATCCACTTTACACAGTGTTCTACATCACCGATTTTGATATTCATTCATGCCGTTTGCCGTTGAGTTATACTTTGACATTCGAGGCGAGGAGCGTATTTATGATGCGTGGAAAGTGTTGCAGAAAGCTGGGATTGGTTCCTCTTTGCTCTCGATGCTGGCTACCGACCACATGTCTCCTTGGGCGTTTGCAACGGCTTTGAGTCAAGTGCGTTTGAGGGGGAACTTTCCACCTTCGCGGCGAGTGTTGCACCATTTTCACTGTCGTTCTCCAGCATAGGCATCTTTCCCGGAGCACAAGGTGTCATTTTCTTAGGCGTAACAGTCACCAATCACTTGTTGGACGTACACGCGGCATTTCATAAAATCTTCAAGACACATGCACAAGATCAATCCGAATATTACGCCGTGGAGAAATGGGTTCCGCACTGCACGCTCGCATTCGGTTTGTCCGAGCGTCAGATTTCCGGAGCAGTGCCAATCTGTCGGGGTATTCCTTTGCCCATCTCAGCCGAAGTTAGAGAGATTGGACTGATGAAGGTTTCACCTACCAGTTGCCATACACTGAGTTTGTGCAAGTTTGGCTGGTAGTTTTGATTTTCTGGAGACATAGAACATGCGATTTGATTACTCTGACATCTTGTATTCTGTTCTGTTTCCTATCCTATTTGGGATGTTGGGGGTTTTTTTTCTGATAATTGGACTTAGAGTTCTCTTGACCAAGCGGCCCTTCTTGGTCTCAAATAGCTGGCTGCTTTCAACGTTGTTCGCTCTTTTTGTACTAATGATATTCTATACCTTGTTGATTTTAGGCGGTGATTTTAGAAGTTGGGCATACCTTGTTTTAGGCGTGGCATGGTTAGTAATAATGTGGTATCAATTGAAGGGTTACGTTGCATACGCCGTTACAGACGCCTCGTTTCGTGAGGCGCTGCTCGCCGCGCTCCAAAGGTTACAGTTGCCCTACGAAGAAAGTCTTTCTGTCATACGGCTCACATCTGTGGATGCCGACCTGCAAATATCCGTTCAATCTTGGATGGGAACGGGTACCATCAAGGTCAAACAGCGTGCGCAGCGTTCCGTGCTCACAGAGGTCGTCAAGGCAATGAACGACTATTTCCGAATGTCGTCTGTATCTACGAATATGATTACTTCGGTTTTTATGGTCGTTCTAGGGGTAGTTATGGCTATTCTCGTACTAGACAGGTTCTTTTTCAGAAGCATCTTCTAACCAATTGTTAGCAGCGCTCTTGAGTTTTTATGGACATTTCGGGATTGCCACGAACCGGTTTAACTCTTCGGACACTGGAGTCAAACCCTGTCCTCGCACCATCTATACCTGACTTTCAGGAGACATAGAACGTGGAATTTGAACACTTCACCACTCAGATTCCAATCCTGTCAGGGGTAATGGGAATTTTTTTTCTGATAACTGGACTCAAAGGGCTTTTGACCAAGCAGCCTTTTTAATCTCACATGGCTGGCTGCGCGCGATGATGATTGTCTTTTTCGCACCGCAGGGTCTTTCCCCTTTGTTCATTTTGGATGGCGATCCCATAAGTTGGGTATTCCCGTTTCTATACGGGGCAATTCTGGTAATGATGTGGTATCTACTGGAAGGCTATGTCGCATTCGCTGTCACAGAGACCTCCTTTCGTGAGACGCTGCTCGCAGCACTCCAAAGGTTAGAATTACCCTATGAAGAAAGTCTTTCCCTAATACGGCTTACATCTGTCAATGCCGATTTGCAAGTAGCTGTCCAATCGTGGCGCGGAGCGGGCACCATCAAGGTCAGACAACGGGCACATCGGGCGGTGCTTAGAGAGATTGTTAATACGATGAACGAATACTTCCGCACGTCATCCGTATCGACAAATATGGTTACCTGTATTTTCTGGGTAGTCATAGGAGCGGCACTTCTTATCTTCTCCGGAATTTACATGTTCTTCATTTTGAAACCTCTAAATCTCTAGGAGACATAGAAAATGGAACTCGACTACTTCGACACGATATATTCGGTTCTCTTTCCAATAATGTTTGGAATCATGGCAATCTTTTTCTTGGGAATTGGGCTTAGGGCTATCTTAACCAAGCGACCCTTCTTGGTCTCCAACAGATGGTTGCTTTCAATGATGTTTGTTGTTTTGGTGCCGTGCATTGTATTGTCCTTGACGTCTTTATCTAGCGATATCATGCACTGGATAAGCCCTCTTCTCTATGGGGTTATCCTGGTGATGATGTGGTATCAATTGAAGGGTTACGTTGCATACGCCGTCACAGACGCCTCGTTTCGTGAGGCGCTGCTAGCGGCTCTCCAAAGGCTGCAGCTACCCTACGAAGAAAGTCTTTCTGTCATACGGCTCACATCTGTCAATGCCGACATGCAAGTAGCCGTTCAATCCTGGATGGGTACAGGCACGATTAAAGTCAAACAACGCAAACACCGAGCCGTACTCACAGAGGTCGTCAAGGCGATGAACGACTATTTTCGAACGTCGTCTGTATCTACGAATATGATTACTTCAGTTTTTATGGTCGTTCTAGGGGTAGTCATGACTATTCTCGCACTAGAAAGGTTCTTTTTCAGAAGCATCCTCTAACCAATTGTTAGCAGCGCTCTTTGGCTTTAATGGGATTTCGGGATTGCTACGGACGGGTTTCAGTCAGTCCTATAATTCCGACAAACTCTCTTTTCACGCCAATTAAGTTTGATTGTCAGGAAACATAGAACATGGACTATGACTACTACGACATGATTAAGTCCTTGATGGAACTAATTCGGCACGTGATTATGGCAGCCTTTTGCCTTGTAGTTGGCCTTAGAGTCGTCTTCACAAAGCGCCCCTTTTTGCTCTCAGGCAAATGGCCTCTCTCGGTTGGGTACGTTTTTTTTGTACTAGGGACAGTACCGGACTTTTTGTTTTTTCCCGGTAATCCCATGAATTGGGTAGTCGTCATTCTAGTCGGGGCATTTTTCCTAATGTTGTGGTACCAACTGAAGGGTTATGTCGCATACGCTGTTACAGATGCCTCGTTCCGAGAATCGCTATTTGCGGCTCTCCAGAAACTACAGTTGCCTCACGAAGAAAGTCTTTCCGTCATACGGCTCACATCTGTCGACGCTGATCTACAGGTATCTATTCAGTCGTGGATAGGAATAGGCAACATCAAAGCCAAGCAGAAAGTGCACCATTCACTGCTCAAAGAGGTCGTAAATGCGATGAACGAGTACTATCGTGCGTCTTCCGTCTCCCGAAATGTCATTTTCTGTGTTTTCTTGGTCGTGGCAGGAGCGGGGTTCGTGGGTTTCACTATCGATCTACTTGACAGCCCCTTCTTTCAGGGCATCTTCTAACCAGTTGGTAGCGGAGAGCCTATGTGACGATTCTCATCGATGAGCAAGATTTTTCTGAAACTGCACTGTTCAGTGAGACCGCGCTCGCCGAAGACTGGAATCAGCCCGATGAGGGTGACGCATGGTTGTATCTACAACAGGAGCAATGTAGCTAGTGCATGATAAAATCAGCCCAACGCGATTTTAATGTGAAAACTTTGGATATTCAACCGATCAAAACCGAATCAGACTACGAAGCCGCTCTTCGAGAGATTGAACGGCTATGGAACACACCTCACGGTTCTCCGGAGGGGGACAAACTTGATGTGCTAGCCACCTTGGTTGAGGCATACGAACAGAGGCATTACACCATGCCACCGCCAGATCCGGTTGAGGCAATCCTTCACCACATGGAGAGTCAAGGTTTGTCCCGTCATGACCTCGAACCCTACTTGGGTTCCCGCTCCTACGTGCTAGAAGTCTTGAATCGGAAACGCGCTTTGACTCTCGACATGATTCGGAAATTGCACGAAGGACTTGGTATTTCCGGAGATGTTTTGGTTCAATCATACCAGTTGCAAGACGCTTTTGAATAACGCTATCTTGGCATACATTGACGGAAGGAAATCCTCACCCCAATACGGACGCAAAATGAAACTTGAGAATCCGAACAGACACCCAAACCTACCCCGGACCGGGCTACTAATATCCGCGCTTTTTTTCATAGCGACCTTCCCAGTGATGGGGGGCGTCGATTGGAAGGCGCTTGATGTGGGCAACCTATCCTCTGCTGTCTACAACACCGCCGTCGTCGGTTACCCTAGCAACCCGACCCTAAACCCGTCAGGATGGTGGCCCGCCGGAACAAACGATTCCTACATATACGAGGGTGACATCTGGATCGGCGCCAAGAAGGGCGGAGAGGTTGGCGTATCCTTCTCGGATGGGCGGCAGTCCGAAATCTGGCCCACCGATGATGCGCCGGAGGTTATTTCAAACAAACCGGGCGTAACGACAAAAGGAACACCGACGGGGCAATCAATTTGGTTCAAATGCACCGACACCAACCCGGAGGCAAACCTAGAATTAATCCTCGGATTGGAAATTGAGGTCAACGGATTCCAATGGAGTTACGCGCCGCTCTACGATTTCTTTATTCTAGAGTACAAAGTCACCAACGTAAGCAGTGACACCTTGGAAGATGTATTCATGGCGTTCCGCTACGATGTGGACGTTTCAAGCAGTGAAACCGGCACGGCGAACTACTCCGCCGATGACTTTATTGCGCTGGACGAGACGCCCGATGCTCTCAATTCCGATGCGCACCCGAACCGCTACCTCTCTTACGGGTTCTCCAACGCCTCGTCGCCCGGCTACATCGGCTTGCGTGTTTTGGATGCCTACGCTGGCGATATCCCGCAGGCTGCGAACGCAAAGTTTCCGTTTGCAGCCCACAAACGGATTACGATATCCACCGATCCCTCGACCGCTGCCGAGATGTACGCCTTAATCAGTACCCCCGGTGTCGATCCTCTGCCTGCAAACTACGACGACCAGCGATTCATTCAGTCCTACGGTCCCATAGAATCGCTTGCCCCCGGACAGACGTTCAATATCGTCGTGGCAGTGGCAATCGGTGAAGGCCTTGAGGGGCTGCAAGCATCGTCCGACTGGGCGCAGAAGCTGTATGATGATGCCTATGTCGCCCCCCGGCGGCGCCGCCGCCGTCCCCGAAGGTAGCGGCATACCCCTCCGATGGACAGGTAACGCTCGTATGGGAGAGTGCCGAGGGTTGGGTTCATGAAGGAGTCAATAAGAGCATTGAGGAATACGTTGACATAACCGACTCGGAGAAGGTTTTCGAGGGCTATAGAATTTACAGGCGCGATACTTCGTACAATGAATCTACTGGCAATCCGGTGCAGGATTGGGTCATGCTGGCGGAGTTTGACAAACCGAGCGCGACCGGTAATTTCCTCACGGTAGCGCACGTCGGTAAACAGTCGGACGCCACCATCGCCGCCATGGGCGACGAACCTTTCTTTGCCGACTTCTTCAAAAATGCTGTCTACGTCATCAAGTTCAATTCCAGCACCACCTATGAGATTATCAATACAACGCTGTGGGAAGTGATGGCGTATAACCCTCAATTCCCTGCGGACGGCGGCGGGTACGTGGTAATGAATCCCAATACTGGCGGGCTTTATCCCGACGGCGAGTATCGTTCCGGGGCGCTTATCTACTTTGGGGGGTTGTATGTGCAGATATCGGATGGACCCTCGGGGCCCCCTGTTGCCGGTGACATCTTCCGCATCGTCTCAACGCCTTCACAAGCGCTCGGCGAAGATCAGGGCATCAAGACTTTCTATACCGATGAAGGATTGACGAACGGGATTCAATACACCTACGCCGTCACCTCATACGATACGGGCAACCCCAAAACCGGGCTTATCGCGATGGAGAGCAGCCAAATTGAGACGATGGTTCACGTGACTCCGCGCGCAAGCCCTGCCGGACATCGTGAGGCCTCCGCTAAGCTGGCGGAAACTCCCTTTCAGCGAACCGGTAGCGTCACCGTCGATCCGATGCTTCTTGCCCCCAATAAGGTGACGGGACATCAATATAAGATTGTTTGGTATGGGGCTAAACCGATTGATGCCGGGGCATATATCACGGGGCCCGGTTATCAACCCCCCGCTTATGAAATCATTGACATGACTACGGATCAAATCGTAGTACAAAAACAGCCCTTTGAGTGGTACGATCCGGAACATATCCAGGCTGCTGAAGCGCTTTCCCCGATGTTTGATGGAATCATTCTGAAGATAAAGGGGGTTGACGTGACCTACGGGAGTCCAACCGAAAATCCAATCTTGAGCGTAAACTTGACGAAAGGCTCTGCCACAGGTTGGAATGTGGATATCCAATCGCCCGGCGTCGGGGAAAATACTTGGCCCAACATCTTCTGGGCAACCTACTACCGTCCGCATACCTACTCGATAACCTTTATTGACGACACGCATGTCAAAGTGGTGGATGAAGACACCGGCGAAGAAATTCTATTCAACGGCGAGCGTGCCGATGGCTACGCCATTCTGACAGGATCGGGTTGGCTTGATGAATATATCCCAGACGACACCCCCGGCTTCTTTCGGATTTTCATACGGGGTGGATACGTTTTCATCAGAGATCCAAACGGTGAAATATCCGCTGGGGATGTATTCACCGTTGAAATGGGCGGCATTGGCGCCCCTCAAGACGGCGACGAGCTGCTGCTCAACACAGGTGGCGAGACGCTCATCGCCGATGATATTCGTGCCGATCTGGATCGAATCCGTGTCGTGCCAAACCCCTACTTCGTCACGAACAGGGCTGTGATTTCTGAAGGAACGGACAAAATCTTCTTTACCCACCTCCCGCCGAGATGTACAGTTCGTATCTATACCTTGGCTGGCGAGTTGGTGCGGGAAATTGAACACGAACACACCTCTCTCTACGATGCGGAGGAGCGGTTGGCACAGGGCGACAAGGGCGGCACCGAATCATTCGACCTACTCAGCTACAACAATCAGGCACTTGCCAGCGGCGTATACATTTATCACGTCGAAGCTCGCGATGAAGCGAATGCCGTCGTCGGAAATAAGATTAGTCGGTTTGCCATTATACGATAAGCTATGCATCCCATAGAGCTTGTTTGAAGACTCATTTTGGGTAGAACCAACTGCCTTGAGCCCGAGTCATTTCTTCAAAACTCGGTTTATTTCTTTTGCAATCGAGGAATGCAGATACTATTCTCAATCATCAAATCAAGATAAAATACCTGTACCATCCTTTTGCAAGCCCCAGAGGGGCGGAAGGTGTATAGGAGTCTCGAAACTTGACGCATCTAAGCCCCAGCGGGGCGGCAGGTGCATAGCGAGTTACGACAAAAGCGCGAAAAGGTCTTTCTACACTTGAACAAGTGTGACTATGCCACCTTTTATTCAAACAGGCTTATAAGCTAGCACTTGGTACGCTTCGAAGCAAATGGAAGTGTCAAGATGGACTATTACTTTATCAATACCAACGCCAACTACTTGGGGCAAGATACATATAAGGAGTGGCTGAAACATAATCTCGCCTTCACGAATGGGTCAGAAGGTTATGGTAGAATGCTTGGACGACTCCAACCTGGTGATATTTGTTTCATGTACGTTTCAAAACAAGGTGTCCGAGCCGTTGGCAGGGCGCTCGAACGATGGGACGGGAAATCTTACGATGCCCCAATGGTTCCAAGTCCACTTGGGGAGAACGAGTATCGTCTCCCTGTTGACTGGTTCATTGAACTTCAAGGGGAACCAATCTCCGCCGTAGACCTCAAACGGATTCGTCTCTGGCCTCCTCGGCTCACTGTACAGCAAATCGGCTATCCTATAGCTGCAGAAATGCTTCTCAATACGATGCTTCAGATGGTCTTGCCGGAAGAGGTTAATTCGCGCCTTCGGTATACAGAAGGAGCAACGTATCGTGTGGCGATTAACGCCTATGAACGAAATCCACGTGCAAGAGAGGCATGTATAAAACACTATGGTAAGTCTTGTTGTGTCTGCGGGTTCAATTTCGAGGCTACCTATGGAGAAGTGGCTAAGGAATATATTCAGGTGCATCACTTGGTACCGTTGTCAGAGATTGCAGAAGAATATGAGGTCGACCCCGTTAAAGATCTCCGGCCAGTCTGTCCAAACTGTCACGCCGTAATCCATCTAAAGCGAGACCAGGCGTACAAACCAGAAGATGTGAGAGGTTTTATCCAGAAGCATGGGAACCATCCGTGAAGACTGGAACTTCACCACCCGTATGCAAATGAACTCTAAACATCTGAAGACACTTTGCAGCGTCCTGTTCACCGCCGTGTTCCTATGTGCACCGCACACCTTTGCCGTGACCAACGTGGGAACGAGCGGCGCCCAATTTCTGAAGATCGGCCCCGGCGCCCGTGTCGACAGTTTGGGCGGCGCGTTTGGAGCAATTGCCGACGACGTCACCGCTATCTACTGGAATCCGGCAGGGTTAAGCCAACTCGCCGCGACGAGCGTTTCCGGCACACATACTGTTTGGCTCGCCGACACGCGGTATAACTTCCTCGCCTTCGCCACACCGATAGAAAAAGTCGGCACACTCGGTGCCAGTGTGACCTTCCTCTCAGTGCCCGATATGGAAATCACAACGCTGGCAAAGCCGGATGGCACTGGGCTCTGGTTCTCCACATGGGATGCGGCGGTCTCACTGGCGTACTCCAGACAACTGTACGAAAAAGAGTCTGGCGTTAAACTCTCCTTAGGCGTCAATGCCAAGTACATTCACCAGCAAATCCATCGGGAAAACGCTACGGGAATGGCGGTTGATGTCGGAACCCTATATCATACAGGTTGGGAAAGTTTGCGGATTGGGATGTGTTTCTCAAACTTCGGACCAGAGATGCGCTTTGGTGGGCCAGATCTTCAGGCGGGAGCAGAAGAAGCGGGTGATCCGCGAACCGCCGACTATCTGCCGTTTCCCGACACGACAAATCCCGCCCGAAAGGCGGAATTGGAAACCATCGAATTTCCATTGCCATCCAACTTTCGCCTTCGGAATCGCGTACGACCTCATTGATGACGCCAACAACCTTCTCACCGTTGCTATCGATGGCAATCATCCCACCGACAATAATGAGCGGCTTCACTTCGGGCTAGAGTATTGGTACAAGAAGATGGCGTCCGTTCGAGGAGGCTACAAATTGCGATTGGGCCCCGAATCGGGGAAAGATGAAGAAGGGATCACGTTAGGATTTGGAATAAATACCAATTTTTCGACAACGGCGCTTTCTCTTGATTACGCCTTCGCGGACTTTGGGCATCTGCAACAAGCGCATCGGGTTAGCTTGGGGTTGAGATTCTAAAGCGTCGTCGTTCTGTTGCACAACTTCCTGTGCTCGTTGATGTTAACATTTGATGAATCCCAACTGTTAACCTGTAGGCTGGGATCAAGCGAACGGATAGTGAGAGCGATAGAGATCCCATAGAACGCAGTGAAACCCAACTATTTAACTTCCGTTCCTACGCTCCAGTCGTCTAATCTATATACTGAGACTCAATCGCAATAATGAGAGGGTTCCATGATTACCGTTGCAAACCGAATCTATGTTGATCCAGCATACGCTGAAGCCTTCGAGGAGCGATTCTACAACCGCGCTCGACTCGTTGACGGAATGCCTGGATTCGTCTCTAACCAAGTCCTGCGTCCGGTTAATGATGGCGATCCCTACATCGTATTTACGCTTTGGGAATCACGTAAAGATTTCGAGAACTGGGTGGAATCGGATGAGTTCCGCAAAGGACACGCGCAATCCGGAACGCTTCCCAAAGAAGCCTTTACCGGATCGAACAAACTTGAACTTCACGAAGTTTTCTTGGATTCATCCCGTCCTGACCTGGAGGAGGAACCAAGCGGCGGTCCGTTCAATGTTCACTAACGCGGCACGGGTGTAACACCATGTGTATATATTGAGATTGCGACTCATAATTATAATATGAAGGCTAGAAAAGACGAATGATAGAAAAAGGGACAATTCCCGACAGCTAACTGTAAGCTATTCTCCAAATCTTCATTGGTTACGCGGTCCATTTTCAATCTGGAAATACTCCACTGATGAACATGAAATCGGTGGTTGCCGCACAGCCGGATGTTTACGTCCTGTTTGAATCGGGGTTGAAATCGATTGGCGGGGTTGACGGATTGCTCAAAGTCCCCGGTTTAGCTTAGACGCCTACCGGTCGGAATAAGCGGGTGGTTGCGATGGATGGATTGTACCTATCGGGGTTCGGTCCTCGCTGTGGTCGCGCCGCCTTTGACCTGTTTCGGGGCATCTATGAAACGGAAGGACTTTTCGTGGCAAACGGAGAGCAACTGTTAGCATCTTAATCTACTCCAACTTGGTTAGCTTGGAATTTCCAGACTCTCGCGAATTGCTTGGCGGACGTTTTCACAGATTCGCATCGCATGATGGGCATCATCGGCCGTAGCGGACTTCCCGGGATAGCGAAAATCCACAGCGTGAGTAGTTAGCACCACAAAGTCAGACCGCCAAACATTCCAGTCTGGCATGGTGTTTACAATGAGATCCAGCAACTCTTCCAGTTCGTGCGTACGAGGAAAAAGCGTATCGGCTTCTTGAAGCCAAGCTTTTAAATACTTTTCAATACATTGTTGGGAGTGGAAGCAGACCGCATCATGTGCCGGCATCGGTGCCTGCCGAAGCCATTGAGCCGCAGCATAATCTTTTTCAGCTTTTTCGACCCATTCCAGCGTCAACGGATTCATAAAGCACCTGTCCCTCCTGCGTGACCTCTCGGAGAAACCAGTCGTTATGCGAAATGCGGTAAGCAATTTCTTCCGGCGAACGGACAACCACATCCATGCGAAAGCGGCGAGGGATTCGCCGCCGAATCTCTACGGCTTGGCGACGGGTCTGCGATTCTGGAATGGGCATCACCACCAACAGGTCGACATCCGAGTCCTCGGTAGGCGCTCCGTGAGCATAGGAACCGAAGAGGATAATCTTTAGGGGGGCAAACTCTCGGACGATGTCATCGCAAGTTGCTTGAATGTCTTTTGGGTCAACCATTGTACCAGAACTCCAATGGAATACTACGGCACCTATGAAGCAGATGAACACTTCGCGACGGAGAGCGCGGGGCTTTCAAAGGAACAATGCCGCTCTTACCATCGGATGTCTTTGGCCGCTCAACAACTTTGGCAAGCCAACTTACAACGCTCCCATTATAACACATCGCCTAACGATTCTCAAGCTGGATGCAACTCATGCAAAATCGAATGAACATCCTTCTCATCCGTACCTGTATTCTCCCTGCCTCTGAAAGTGTCAGTGGTACGGCAGGTTGACACTCAAATGCCCAAAAATGTCGTAGTTATCTACTTTTCAAACTGGCTCTCAACTCGACTTTGTACAAAAGTACAACATTGGGTTGAACGGAAAGCCGTGAAGTACCAAACCCGTAGGCGGGGATCAAACGAACGGATAGTGACTGCGATAGAAATCTCTTCACCTCCGCCGATGTCACAAACCTAAATAGGTACTAACGGTAGGTGCGGATTCTAACCGCACCGATGACACACCCCCCGCGAGGCGCAGTTAGAAATAGCGCCTACCACAGGGCAAGCAATCCGGACAGGTTGCAAAGTATCAGGAACCGCTGGAGACTTTTTCAATGGTCAACCAAAAAGACCAAATGTCTAAAATTTCCCCCGCTTTTCTTCAACGCTTGATTGACACCGTTTGATGCCTCGCTCAAATGTACAAAGTCGAGCTCAATCGAAGTATTCATCCTCCTCAATTCTCGTCCATGATTCAAATACAGGAAACGGCAGCGGCAAGCTACGGTTGGGATTATTCAGTTTGAAAGAAATCCTGTTGTTGTCAAGAGGACTTCTGATTGAGATGGAGAACTCTGAGACCTCAATACAGTTCTCGCACTCAGTAGGAAACTGTTGTGTGGATCTCGGGTTGTCGAAATAAATCATAAATTCCGAGTCATCTCCACCTCTACCAATGCGACGATTGTTTCCTATCTTTAAGATACGATAATCTTGTGCGGCAATTTCCCACTCGTTGACCGCGTGACCGTCCTTTGAATACTGCGCCCAAACGCGAATTCCGTCAAAGAAATCAAGGATAACCGCCTTTCTCGGACTCGCGTCTTTGGAAGGCACAAATTGACGAAACGAGCGATTATTCAACGCTTCCTTTATCTGTTCTCCCTCCTCTTCACCTACCGGATGAAATAGACCGTCAGAACCGCATGAAGATGCGAAAAGAAGAACGGACATGAGAAGAATCGGTGTTAGATTGAATCGACCAATGGCGAATGGCATGATTCATCTCCATGTAGGTTGGGTTGAACTGGAAAAAGCGTGATTTATCTTTGCGAACCCAAAATTCACTGCTTTTCAAGAGGGCTGTCATGTCAGATATCTAAAGTGAAACCCAACTATCCACTAAAACGGCAACTCTAATTGTTAACACAATCAATCCGCACCCGAGTTCATCTTTAGGGCATAAACTTCGTCTAAAAATACGTCGTAATCAATCGGGCCGCCGCCCGCCATCCTCTGGGCGATCGGTGTCCCAATTGTTTGAGCGAGTTGCAATCGGCGCAATCTTGGAAAGCTTTCCCGGCGCGAAAGGTACTCCCGTATCGCACCCAGTTCGGCGTCCGTCACCTGTGCAGGCTGAATCCGGTCCGCATAGACAAGAGTCTGCTTTCGCACAGTCGGCGTCTTCGCCGGATGAGGGGACGCCTTGGCGTCCTCTTTAACGACAAGCGTGCCGGCAGCCAAGTCGCCCAGCCGCTGCCAATTTTTGTTTAACAGCATGGTAAGTAATCCGACGCCGTAGGCAAAGGGAAGCATATCGACAATCCGCACTATATTTCGAATCGCCGAATCGGAAAAGCTAATCGGATACCCTTGTGCTTTGATGACCCGCAAGCCAAGAACACGTTTACCCGGTGATTGACCATTGGTCGCGATTTCGAATATCATGTAGTAGCCCCATTGGAGCGCAAAGGTAGCAATCCCTGCAAGCGCCGCTAACCAGTTACCAAGTCCCTCATCTAGGTCAAATATCGCACGTATGATAACGTAATAACCTACGAGAAGGATTGGGAGCAGCAGGGCGATATCGATAAGCGCGGCATAAAAACGCGAACCGATGCCTGCTACACTATAGGAAATTTTTATCTGTTCGGGGGTTTCAATGGATAAACGTTCGCTCATGTTTTTTGTAAGATTTTCTTGATTTTCAATGGCGTTATAAAGAGCGGTACACTACTCAAGACAGATTCCGTACATTCTCCTAAGATAAAGCTACCGACGAGGACAGAAATATGACGCGAGACGAATTTCTCAACAAAAATCGGCCCATCTGGTCAGAACTGGAGGAGTCGCTAAAGCGTACCCGTCGCTACCGCGCCAATAAGATGTCTCCGACGCAACTTGATCGGTTGGGCTATCTGTACCGCCGCGTCACCTCGGGCCTGGCGGTTGCTCGCCGTGATTTTCCGGATGACCACTGCGTCCCATACCTCAATGCGCTCGCCGCCCGCGCCCATGCCGGTATCTACCAATCCGCCCCTTTGAAACGCAACACGATACGTCACTTTTTCCTCGTCGGGTTCCCTGCACTGTTCCGAAGTAACTGCCGCTTCGTCGCGGCGGCGTTTCTGATGTTTGTCATCGGGTTTATTGCCGCATATTGGATTGCGTTGGAAAACCACGGGCTTGCCGAAAAACTCGCGCCTCAACACATCGTTGAGACAATTCACGATAAGGAGATGTGGACAGATGTTCCAGCACTCCAAAGAAATCTTTTTGCCTCTTTTGTCATGACCAATAACATACAGGTGGCATTCTTGGCGTTCGCCGCTGGAATCACGTTTATGGTCGGCACGATGTATATTTTGGCTTTCAACGGTGTACTCATTGGCGCAGTCGCCGGGCTATGCCATGTTCATGGATTGGCCCTTCCACTGTGGGCGTTTGTTTCACCACACGGTTACATCGAATTGACAACCATTTTCATAGCTGGTGCTGCCGGTCTAAAAATGGGGTACGCCCTGATTGCACCGGGCTTGTTGACCCGAAAGCAGGCATTGACCGACGCCGCGAAAGTGGCTGTCCAACTCATCGGAGGATGTGTTGTCCTACTCGTCATGGCTGGCGTCATTGAAGGCTTCGTATCTCCTTCGAGTTTGCCGCCAATCGTCAAGCTTGGATTCGGATTCGCCACGGGCGTGCTGTTGTTCTGCTACCTCTTCCTGATGGGTATGTCGAAAAAAACGTCTATCCCAACCAACCGAGACGATTAAGCCAGTGTTTGAATCGGGGTGTCTCGCGGATTTATGGATTATACGGACTGTTTGTCGCCCCCTCTCTGTCCTTATCCGCGTCATCCATTTCATCCACTATTTAGTCAATCTTGAGATAAATCTCCCAAGTCTTCGCTTCATTTACAGCATGGGAAACGTCAGGAGTGAATCGTGTCAATGCCGGACGCAACCGAAGGGTTAGGACGATTTCGGATTTGCCCTTCCTACCGAGTGAATTCCTTCCGTCCCGATTGAACTCGCGGAGACAACTCATCGCCTCCCATTCCAATTCTGCAAGTAGGGTGATGGTGGATTGTTCAATGAGTTGCCCTGAGTTGTATGGATTCATTTAAAAATCGTGTCCGTTGCTCGGAATTTGAGGTTGTCTTCTCCCTCGATCTCGGCGATTATCTTCCTCACGTCGGCTTGCATCAAAATCCCAAGTTCCCATAACGTGCGCAAAATATCGGCCAGGTTGACGCAATCTACTCCGTTTTCCCGACAGTGATGTTTGACCCGTCGCTCGTTGCTAACAAAGATGGAATTCAACCGTTTACAGATTGCGATTGATTCGCGCTCTCCTGAACCGAGTGATGGGGACATAGTCGCCATGAACTGTTGGTCAACGGCCGTCGGATGATACGTCCTGATTCGCCCCTGCGAGTGCAACGCCATGATGTCTTGTGCAAAGTTGAAGCCCTTGGCAACACCTGTCCGGAGTTCAATCTCCACGGCAGCGGAAATGTTGAGCAGGTTTTCACAAAATATGGTAAACAACAAAGGAAGACGCTGAATTTTAGCGAAAATCGAAAGCACATCTGTATCAATGAAAACCACGATTAAGCCTCTTTTTCTCCGTCGTCGGGCTTGTGGAGTTGCTTAAGGAGCGAAACACTTGTATGCAAGTCATCCACCGATTCAACATCAACCGTTTTAGGTATGCCTTTCGCATTCAAAGCCGCATCAAATTCAAAACGGTGGACGCCCGCCAATTCTGCGGCTCTGGCAAGCGTCACCTCACCGTGTTGATAGAGCAAAATTGCGGCGTCAAGGCGAGATTCTCTTTTGGTAGTGATCAGTTTTTCAAGAGCATCGGTCATCAACACCGTCAGGTCGGCATAGAGTCCGGCATGTATCAAGGCGTTAATCTCTTTTTCGAGATTGGGCGAGTCAATTTCAATTTTGAGCATGGCTATCTTTCCTTTCTGTTACGATGTGGAAGTCGGCAACTTGAATGTCCGCTCTCACCTTGGCAAGTGCCACATTGAGAACCAGCGCCGCTTCGTCATCGTAATCACAGCCCATTGGAAGTAACAATAGTAGGAGGCCTATCGTCGGAAAAATTATGAGGTAGACCGATTTCACCGGCAGGTACCGCCTCTTACTAAAAAAATAGTTGGGCAGGGTTAACCATTCCACAGGGATACGGTCTGGTTGACAGACATCAACGATTACGCACGCACTTCGTCGGACCAGTCTCGCCAGATATCGCCAGTTGTGTTGTCCGTCACGAGTGGGTCGGGGAGTGACTCGGGCGTTTTCTTAAAACCGTAGATTGTCGCTTGACGGATAACGTCGTTAGAGGCGTTCTGCCCCGCGATGTGTAGAATTTTGGTGTGCCACAGTATGACAGTACCACTAGGTCCATGGCAATCGAACGGTTGGGTGTCGGCCTTTATCTGCCCGATGACGGGGTCGGTATAACCGCCCGCCACCCGTACCGTTAGATGTTTGTCTGTATGCTTCTCACCAGCTTTGAAAGCCTTCCACTGTTCTCGCCAGATCGGCTCGTGGCTCCCGGGCCAAAGGGTAAATCCGCCGGAGTTGGGCGGTACATCCGAAATGTATGCTGACATCTGCAGCCGCCATCTGCCGTAGCACGGACCGTCGGAGTGGGCACCGCTGTAATGAGGGGCATGAGAAGGGCTATTCGGGAGGGTGCAATATAATCCGCGAGTCCCCTGCCCATTGAGCCACACCGGTCCGGTTTTGGGCAACCGCAGCGCAGGCTCTGTCGTGAAGGTACCCTTTGATGGCCAACCCATCGAGTGCCCCACATGGGAGTTTAGTCCTCCCACGGCGTCGTCGCACATAAAGCACGGGCCGGTCGTGTAGCCCGACTCGTCAAGTCCTGCGGGCAACACCACTGTCCCTTTCCCAAGAAGTTGCTCGGCGACTCGCCACAAGGCGCGAGGAGCTAGGTTGAGCATCAATTCCGACGCCCCGTTACGGATTGTGAACCGGTGTCCGCTGCCGCTGAAATACGGCTCACCTCCGCCCTCGGGCCGCTGCGCCTGTAGCTCGGCGCTCTCCTCCTCAGTGATGGGGCGCCATGTGGAAGGGTCGTCCCTTTTCATACGCGGAAGGTGGGCTTGAATCACCTCCCACATGTCGTCACGAGCTTGGCGGCAGAGCGCAGCGTCGAGAACCCCTTCGAGCACCAGAAACCCATCACGTTTGAACTGGGCAATCAGGTCTGCTGTCAGGGGCGCGATTGACTTAAAATCTGGGGTAGATATGGTCATCTTTCTTTGGCTGTTTATGTACTGATTGGGTATTCCTTGCAACACCACTCGGATTTTCGAATCTGGGGGTAGGCCGAAAGGTCTAGGGGGCGGAAAGTGTAACGCACGATATGTTTCTCCGCATAAGTAATACCATTTCTCTAAAATTCATGTGCATTGATTACTCGAATCAAGTAAAGAAACTTGTGTGCAGCGGAGTAAAAAGCCGGTCTCCGCGCAAAGTCGGCGGGGCAAGGGGTTCTCTATCGCCCTCGCTATCCACTCGGTTGATCCCCGCCTACCGAGAAAGTGAATGATATAATTGAAACTTCATAAGCACTATTATGCAAGCGAAATGGTATAACAAGGGCACACTTATCGCTTACCCAGTTATGATTTGAGTTAGAACCCTTTGGATCGCTGCATATTTTAGCACTTCTGCCAAATCCGATCAATGACGTTTTCATCAAGCATCGGGAGGCAAGGTGACTAGATCTAGCGAAGTTCTTCAATCTTCAACCATGCCTTACCTTGCCAACCCCGTTCGACTTTCCACACGCGCATCGTTCCATCATCTGACTTCGACAGTAACTTCGTTCCATCGTAACTAAAATCTAGTGAACTAATTTGTCCACGATGCCCTTCCAATTCTGCGACGCTTTGCCACCTCAGTGTTTCAATGATTTCAATAACGTGGTCTGTCCGGCCAACCGCCATCAACGACGTGTCCGGATTGAGGGCAACGCTGATTGGATAATCGAAATGCGGCGTCTTCGGTAAGTAGCCAGGAAGTAGCGTTTTGACGACCATTCCGCTCATGAGATCGAATACCACGAAATGTCCTGACGCAAGTCCTGCAAATAACCGATTTTCGTTTTTATCGAACTGCAAAAACATCGCCGAATTGGGTCTGTCTTGCGGGGCACCTGCTTTCAGGCGTTTGACCGGTTGTCCCTTTCCATCAAGCTGGGGCAAGTCAATGGACAGAACCAATTTCTGACTTAGCTTACCCGTTTCCACATCCCAGAGCCAGATGGCGTCAAATGTTCCACCGCAGGCGAGTTGCTTCCCATCAAAGCTGAAAGCTAAGGCGCGCACCAATACCGGCTTTCCCCTGTTGCCAGTCTTTTCCTTATTGACAAACCGATGCACTTCTCTTGCCGTCGAAATGTTCCATAGCCTTGTGGTATAGCTAGCGTCTCCGATAGCGAGTTGCTTCCCGTCCGGACTGAAGGCTAACACATGAGGCCTTTTACCTGAAAAGGGGATTCGATGAATTACTTCAAACTTCATCGCATCCCAGATTCGGATTTTTCTTTTTTTCATCACGCTACTCGGAACCGCTACGTGGGAACTTACCGGACTGATGGCAACAATACGTGGATAAAAATCTTCCTTGAAGATTCCATTCTTGATAGGCTCCCCTGTACCCGCCTTCAGAAGTGACAGGTTCTGACCTGTGGCGAGAATCATGTCATCCTCCGGCAAGAAATAGGCGATCCATGAAGGAGTGCCAGGCCTAATTACTGCCTTTTGCAGCAATTCATCCTGTTTAATCTCCCACATTTCAATTGACGCCAAATCGCTGATGAGCAGATGTGTGTCATTGAGAAATCGGTTGAACCTCCCAACATTACTTGTGTGCACGGTTTTACCGGTTTGGAAATCCCACACTGTGCCTTCCCATGCGAGATAACGACCATCAGTCGAAAAAGAAATTGGTGTTCTGCTTCCCGTTCTACCGCCGTCAACTTTGAAGGTTTTTTTGCGCTTCCAATCTGTTGTATTTATCACATCAACCCGTCGTTCTATCCATGATCGGAAGGCGAACCATTGGCCCCGCGGGCTGTATGCGAAAGTTACCTCTGGTACGGTAGCTCGCACCTCGAATTTGTGTAGGATTTCTCCATCCCGTGGATTAAGGAAGAAGAACCGATGCGAGTTCCCACCATATTTAGCTCCCTTGTCCAATATCACGAGTTGCTTGCCGTCAGGATTGTACTGCATCATGTCAATGAACGTGTTTCTACTTCTAAGATCGTCTTGGGTATATGACCTCTTGACCGAGCGGAGCAGATTGCCTGAAATTGGGTCAATGAACATAATTTCATCGAAATCCTGTTCATGCCAAGGCAACACAACAGCTATCTCTTTCATCTCCGGGTGGACTGCCATGCGAAGCCAACCATGGAACCTCTTAATTTGGTTCCGTTTTGGCATGTCAAACGAACGTACCGCAACCGTCTCCTGTTTCTCAATATCCCACACCGTCAACTGCTCGTCGCCGCTCCAGACCAAAAACCGACCATCCCGACTGAAAGTTGGGGACTGAATATGTCCGGTAGTATCAACAGTTACCGGCGGTTGGTTACTGTCGGGGCGATGCACTTCCAATCCAAACGGCGTACGCACGGCAAACAACTTTCCGCCTGGTGAAGCAACCATATCATCAACGCGGCCGCCTCCCATGACGTGCATTGGTGACATACCGGCCGTGCCGTTGACTCCCTTTCGTTCCTCCGGTTTTACCCGTTTGGCTGGCACACCAATCTGCTTCTTCCTTACCTCCGCTTGTGCTATTTCAATACCTGAGTCGGCATCGACCAGCGACACGTTGATAGCTCCATTGGACACGCCGCTGTCCGTTCCCACCGGAAAGAATCCCGCAAGCCCGCCGAAGAGCACAACGCTTAAAACAGCCGCGACGGGTAACGGTGCCAACCGATGTGCTTTTGAAACAGGCGAATCAGCCCCAAACGGTTGGGGAAGTGAAGAAATCCTGTCCAAGATTGCAACACAAAAATTGGGTTTGGTCGACGAGTCAAAACACTCCTCGAACGTGCCCTTTAATCGCAAACCAAGCTTCTGGCGTGCTCGAAACAAACGCGCCTTTATGGCTTCACGCGATGTCCCCAAGAATTCCCCAATCTCCTTAAGCGAGAATCCGCTGAAGTAGTGCATCAGTACGACCAATCGCTGCGATTCCGGTAACGCGTCAATCTCCTCTTTAACCGTGAGTCGCGTTTCCAAATCGCTACGCTGAGCCGTTGTTGCTTCAATTTCGGCTTCCAACGCTTCGTGCGATTGATGCTTGCGATGCCACATGCGGCACTCATTGGAGGCGATTGTGTACAACCAACTCCGAAATGCATGAGGTGTTTTCAGTTGCGCAAGGTTGAGATACGCCTTTAGCAACACCTCCTGTGTTACGTCTTTCGCATCTTCTTCGCTCGGAACCTGGTTCAGACAGTAGGCGTAGACGGCGCCTTGGTAGCGGTCTACCAAAAAGACAAACGCATCTTTATCCCCATCCAACACCGCCTTGACCAAGCCGGCATCATCGTCGTAACGCATAATTTCCTCCCTGAAAAGCTTGAGCTTGATAATTGAATTTCAGCAGATAAGATGCGAGAATTGGGGAAATGGTTACGCAAAAAATGGAAGTGTGGAGTCGGACAACAAGTATGCTGCTAGAAAAATGAGAGAATGCGATTCTGTGAATCGGGATTTTCAGGATAAGACATTGATAACGCAAGTTGCTACCTATAACAGAGAAACCGAGTTTTTGGTTCACGTTCTCTAAATCATAGGTAAATTGGTCTGATTTTCGTCAATATCGTGTCTCCACGTCGGAAAAAACTCGGTTTCTGTGCCCCTCAGACAAAGGTGGCAACTTAGGTTAATACTAACAAAATGCCAACAGAAAAAAGTTTTGCCGCGATGACGGTTTGTCCTGGCGCCAACGATCTGATATTTCACTTTTTTCAGTATTTTCTGGCGCCACTTTTTAGGGTAGCACACTTATCACACAGTATCGAAAATCAAGCTCCAATACTTGCCGGACGCCGTTTCAAACAAGCTCATAACCCCCCTAGGGGAGCTCTATCAGGATTTGCTATCGCACGGGATTTACTATCGCCTTCGCTATCCACTCAGTTGATCCTATTCGGTCGTTTGATCGTTCCCTTTTCGGTCACTTAATCTATTCACTCGCTTGATTCCCGCTGGCACTCCCAAAGGCTGGTGAGTGGGGATCTCTATCGCAGTTGCTTTTCGCTTCTTTGATCGCACCCTACAAATGTACAAATTCCAATTATCGGAAACGTTTCTAACGGCGGAATGTGAGACAATTCGCATCATCCGGCGGTGTAATGCCACCGATTTCTCTCAGCAAATCAAATCCCCAATCTATCGCTAGGCAACACTCGCCTATTTTAGCCTGCGTTAGCCCGGATAAAGATTTAACCGGGCGGTTTAGCCAGTAGAAGAAGGTTGATGAATGCAGTCGCGGCCTACGTTGACGGCGTTCCGGCTTGGGCTAAAACAGAAGGTTGCTGCGTTTCCGGGCTAACGCTTATGATTTGGAGGTTGCCACCATTGAATGATTGCCTTTACTTGTGCGGCTGCCACTTCCTTATTCGTTCGTTTGATTGTGTATTTCGACTGAATTATACTATACATGTGTAAAGTTGTCAATGCAAAAAGTGAAACTGAGTGGTTAGTGGAGGTTGAATATACTGAACGGTGAAGTTCCGAAACATACTCTGTGTTTGGGCGCCATTGCAATCAAGACGTCAGCCGAGGGGAAGAAAAAACTTGGGTCATAGGGAATCAATTTAAGAGAGTTCGTTTGGTAATGGTGGGGTTTTCCGCCGCAAAACCATTAACTTAGTGGTTTATTTTCTAAATAGATAGAACACATTGGGCATTTTGGTGATTGTCTGAATTGTGATTTATGGGATTCTTGTGATTGCCTTGATTGTGAGTGTTTAGTGGAGTAGTAATCCCAAAGCCATCGGACGTGAGATACAAACCAATCCCCTAGGGGATCTCTATCGCAGTCACTACAGGATCTACTACCAGGATTTGCTATCGCGCTCAATATTCATTCGCTTGATCCGTTCTCTCGCTTAATTTCCGCTGGTACTCTCAAAGGCTGGTGGGCGGGGGATCCCTATCAGGATTAGCTATCGCACAGGAAATAATAAGTCAAATGTCCAACAATAGCACTAGCATCTATTATTCTAACAGACTCTAAAGTCATTCAGCACGTCTGAAACTGACAGAGATTGACTTCCCGCCTCGTCACGGGGTGTTGCTTCAAACTTTTTTTCAACCATTTGCGTCCATACATTCTGACATGATTTTCCTCGCCGTATTGACGTGCTTGTCTCGTAAACTCACGATTCGTGATTACAATCGGCTGAAAGGTCGCGTCGCATTTTTCCTCGTAAAACGATTTTGCCGCGACAATTTCATCCACAGCGTCACCTCCCGGTTTACTCCCTTCCCCACGTTGTTTGACCTGTATCAACAATCCGCTAGTTTCTTCCTCGTTCTGATAAGCGATAACATCCGCGCCTTTGTCGCCGGAATAGGGCGTTAATTCAACACGACATCTCTGTGCTTGAAAAAGCGCGGCAACAAACGCCTCAAAGAACTCCGGATCAAGTTTGTCAGCATCCTCTATGGTCAATGGTGGTCCATCTTGTGGTTGGGTTCGCGTTCGTCGCAGTTCATCCAGAATCTCTTTGCGAGTTACTTCGGCTTGTTCAGTAGGAAACAGCGTGCCTTGTGAAAGCTGGCGTTTTCGTTCAAGCAGTTCGTGCAGGACCACATCAAATGTCTGAAACGTGGGATGCGTAGCCATCGGCAGGTAGATATGCACCGGGCGCGTTTGCCCTATTCGGTATACTCGATCACTTGCCTGATCCTCTTTGGCGGGATTCCACCAACGGCTATAGTGAATGACATGGTTCGCTTCCGTGATATTAAGCCCGACACCAGCAGCGAGCGGGGACATGATGATAGCGTTGAAACCCGATGCGGCTTGAAAACGATTAACAGCTTGTTGCCGGCTTATCTTCATCGAATTTCCCCGTTGTGCGCTACCGGGAGTGTCTCCATTCACAATTGAGATGTTCGCCAATCCGAAGCGTTCTTGAATAACATGCCTTAAAAGATGCTGTGTTTTCCGACGTTCTGCAAACAGAATTACCTTCTCGCCAACATGAGCAATCCTTTTGAGAAGATTCATCGTCACGAGCAGTTTTGCCGATTGTTCAATCAAGTCCGCTGTAGGAACTTCCTCCCATTGGGAATCGGCTAACAGCGGATGGTCGGATATGTCGCGCAACTGGTGAAGAACCCTCAAGATGCTGCTCCGAGATTGCGCCTCTGCTGATTCGCTCTCTTGTACGGAGTGAAGCGTAGCCAGATAGCGGTCTGCTTGATTCGATGGCATCTCTAATTGGCACTCCTGAACATGGATGTGTTTTTCGGGGAGATCTTGTAGAATGTCGGTTTTCAGTCGTCTTTTGAAGTGAACCCCAATGCGCTCTCGAATCCGATCGCCAAGCGCGCGAATGTCGGTATCAGGATGCTTAAGCGGCCGGCAGAAGTCCCGATCGAAGTTTTTCGCACTGTCAAGATAGCCCGGCGCTACGAAATCAGTAATACACCACAAATCCATTAGCGAATTTTCAACGGGCGTTCCTGTCAACGCAAGCCGAAAATCGGTTTTAAGCGCTTTCACGGCATTGGTGACCAATGCCCCCGGTGTCTTGATCCGCTGTGCCTCATCAATCACAACGACAGCCCAGGGAATCAACCCCAAGTCTAACTGAAAGTCGCGAACGGTCTCATACGTGGTGAGCACCAACTTGGCAGTTCGCAGGCGGTCTACCTCAAGTGCCCCGCGTCGGCGGCGTAGTTCCGGGATTCGTTCCGCGCCTTCAACCTCAGGAATCTCGTGGTTGACTTCGCGCTTGAAGGTTTGCAGTTCCCTTCCGTACAACGTGATGAAATCTAATGAGCCTCCGTCAAAAAACTTCGGATATTCTGCCTGCCAATTTTCTAGGAGCACAATGGGAGCAACTATCAGGTAAGGCCGTTGCAAGTGATATTTGGCATGGTGCCACTCCAGAAAACAGAGCACTTGCAGCGTTTTGCCAAGTCCCATGTCATCGGCGAGCAAACCGCCGGGATATTTTCCCTCCCAAAGTTGCTGTGTCCATGCAATCCCTTCCTCTTGATGCGCCAAGAGTTTTACACCCGGTTTCAGGTTCGGCGAACGTTCTAGTAGATGACGAAACGGTTCTTTGACCGGCGGATCAGGCGTTGGTTCAACGTAGTCAGGATCCTCAATATTTTCCTCAATAATCAAGACCGGGGTCTCCAGCTTTTCATCCGGGCCCGGTGGTTTCTTTCGGCGTTTGAGTCGTTTTTCGATGAAAGGGAGATATCGCTCAACCTCGGAAACGGGGAGTTGTACCTCTTTCCATATCACTGTCTCCTGACTTGTCTTCTTTGCCCGATCAATCAAACCTTTCAGTTCGTCTAGTTCTCCCTGATCTTTGACTGGAATCTTCGTACGTTTCCCATCCTTGTCTTCAACAATAACGCCGGGAATCCATTCACTTTTGTAGAGCGAAATGAACGGATAAACCTTTGGTTGGTAGACCCCGATCTCACGGACGCGATCACTGAAAGAAAGGGGTTCATTTGTAGTTGGATCCAGTTCAACAATATCCGGATTGAAGTATGCTTGTGGCTGTTTGGCAATCTCGTCCAGTTCCTCACGGGAAACGCGACGATGACGCTTCACGGCTTCTAGCGCCCCTCGCTGCTCCTTCCGGAAGAGCACGCGGGTACGCGCGCCTTCAGGTTGCGAGATGTTGTACACGGTTTTGGTGTTCAGATCCTGGTCAAAAACCTCCTCAAATTTCGTGCTGTCAACTCCATTTACGTCAGGGATAATCTCAATACCATCTCCCGCCACACGCAGACGCAAGCGAACGGTTCTCGGCGCGACAACATTCTCCTGATTCAGATAACGATCGAGTGCAGCCCCAGTCTGTGTCGCCAATCCTTTTATCGTTGCAAACTTGAGTAGATTCGCTTCGAAATTTTTGTCGTGCGCTTCCTGTTTATTGAAGGCATCTAATTCCTCTAATAGTGAGAATTGTTCGGCTGTCAGGAAATATGCCCACTCTGCTGTCAAACGCAACACGCAGCCGATCCGTTGTGGATGCAAGGGTTTTCGATCCGGCTGTAGAAACTGATAATTGTAACGAAACTCCGTTTCCTTGAGTGTCCTGTCCGAGCGAATCTCAACGTCGAATGGATACGGCTCTGGCAAACCGAGCAAACTCTGTTCAACAAAGTCGAGACGACACACTTCCTCACACGGTATGAGAATCTCCGTGTCTGAGGATTCTGCTTGACCGTTGTCAAGCAGTTCCTTAAGCAACACCCATTGCGCCTGAGCATGATAGGCATTCGCTGGCAGGTTCTGGGCGTGTTTGGTCACTGAAAGACTATCCAACGGAGCGGTAAACCGAATTCCTGTTGGAGTTTCCTGCCAGTTGAATTGTGGCGGCTCAGATTTGCTCTTTCCAAACAGGTTTAACATAGCAATTACCCTTCCAACCAATAACCTCGCACTGGATCAATTCCAAGTTCATCCGCGATCCACGATTCAAATTTTCCCTGCCACAAGTATGCCTCTGAATTGCTGTGAATTACACGATGTCTAGCGAGATAACTACTACGTAACTGAACCATGCTATACGTCAAATTACCCAAACCAAATGGACGCTCCGCGTTGCCATAGACATGGCAAGCCCCTGCAGTGCTGAACTCAACAAAAGTATGATCCCCCATCTGAATGATGAAAGCGTGTTGATCGAGATTCCCACCCGTCAACTTCGCGGGGCGTCGTTCCTCGTAATATTTTAGGGCTTGCAGGTTGTTTCTGATGAGATTCTGAACATCTTTGCGCAGCGCCGGACGACAAAAAGAGATGTGTTCAAGATACGCCAACCAGAAGGCTTTTCGGTAGGCAAATTTCCGGTCATTACAGGCTTTAGCGACGACATCAAAAAAGAAGCGAAGATCTTCTTTCGTAATCCATCTCGTAAAAATTCGTCTCGCTTCATCAGAAACGCCACGCCAATTTGCAACGTTTCCTGTAATTCTCGGGTCTTGCCATTTTTGGAGAACGTAGGATTGAACCGGTTGCCGCAAATCCTCGGAAGCGTCAAGACCCAGTTTTTCAATAGTTCCCGACATAATAGCACGGTTTGTTTTGTCATCCCTATGGATTTTGACAAAGTTGACGATATCTGCAACAGTCTCCCTATCAAAATGGCGGTTCAATGCAACATACGACTGTGCGACAGCACCAAAATAGCGATAACCATGCGTGTAATCTGGCAAGTTGAGATACGACCAAACATCCGATAACTTCACTTGTTCCCGCAATATACTCATCGCGACCCGAGTAGCTCCGTTCTCTTCACAATACCACGCTAAATTGGCTTTCAGGTTCTGAAAAAACTTTTGGCGTCCGTTGTAATCTGCGAGATGTCTTCTGACAAATACGCGCAACAACCCCGCTCCCCACGCATCCCATGCTCGCAGCAGGGCATTAAAAACGCCGTGCAACTGGCTCATGCGAAACCGGTCTTCAATGAGTTGGAGCGCGTCGCGGAGTTCTGGCGTATCCACAATTCGGGGCAATCTGTCTTCGGAGTAGGTCAACGCCCATGCCAGCCGCCGGATACGCTTAGGCGAATCAAACTCGGTGTGCAGCCTTCCGGTTCGGATGGCATTGAAGAAGAGGTAGTATACCTCGCGAAGATTTTCCCGCTTAGGTGGTTCGCGCCCCGTACCATCATGTTTTTTCATAATCTCTTTCAGTCGATCAAGGAGCTCTTGGCTGACTCTGGTTTGCCGTGGTGCGCGACGCGCGAACTCGTCCGCATCAAAGTTGAATTGAAGCAATTCTCTAGCGGATTTCACTGTTTCCCTCCAGTAATTTGTCAAGTTGCTCTTCTGCGTTTGTTCGCACTCGAAACTCTACGCGTCTTGATTCTTTCTTGTTTTCGGTGCCATCAGAGTTGGGAATCAACTTGCTTGAAGATAAGCCGTTCGCAGTTAGATACTGCTTTAACCAGTCTTTCTTTTCGGTAATTTCGGGTATCTGAAGCACATATTGAAGAACTCGTCTTGTTCTGCACTGCGATAATTCCATATTGAGAATATAGGCTTCCTCTTGGCTGACCTCCTCAGACCATTCGCTTGAAGTGTGTCCTTCAATCCGTATTTCGGTGATATTCTTGACATATTTGGGCCCGGATAAAATTCGGAGATAGCGAGGAAAAAACTCCTTAAGTATGGGAATTATATACGAAAGTAACATTTTGCTTGACAACCTGCTGTAATTATGGTATAATAGTAACATAGAAAATACGAAAGGAAGGCAAGCAAAAATGGCAAAGAAAGCACCGGGCAAACACTACAGGGATGGTATCACACTGGTAGAATTATTTCAAATGTTCCCCAACAACGAAACAGCGGAGAAATGGTTTGTAGAATGCAGGTGGGCGGACGGGATACACTGTGCTTATTGTGAAAGCGAAAATATCAAAGACAATGCGAAACACCCCACTATGCCGTTTCGTTGTAACGAATGTAAGAAACAGTTTTCGGCAAAGACTAATTCCATGATGCACGGTTCTAAGATTGGTTATCAGAAATGGGCTATTGCTATATACCTGATGACAACAAACCTTAAGGGTGCTTCCAGTATGAAACTGCATAGAGATTTAGGAATCACGCAGAAAACAGCATGGCACATGGCACACCGAATCCGAAAGGCATGGGGCGAAATTAGTGAAACGTTTTACAATCAGGTAGAAGTTGATGAAACTTATATCGGTGGCAAAGAGGCAAATAAACATGCAAGTAAGAAACTACATGCAGGACGTGGCACTGTTGGTAAGACTGCCGTTGTGGGTATTAAAGACAGGGAAACTAATCTAGTTAATGCGGAAGTGGTAGAACACGCAGATAAGGAAACCTTGCAAGGGTTCATTACTGAGAACACTACAAAGGAAGCAACGGTTTATACCGATGAAGCAAGGGCGTATTCAGGATTGCCTCGCAAGCATGAGGCGGTTAAACATTCGGTAGGTGAATACGTAAACGAACAAGCACACACCAACGGTATTGAATCGTTCTGGTCAATGCTTAAGCGTGGACATAAAGGTACATATCACAAGATGAGTCCAAAACATCTTCACCGTTATGTTGACGAATTTCAAGGGCGGCATAACAACCGACCAATGGACACTGCCGAACAGATGTCTGATGTTGTAAAGGAAGGCGTTGGCAAACGACTGAAGTATTCAGATTTGATTTTGTAAGGAGGAGATGCAATATGTTGGCTTATATCGGAAATAGCAAATTGATCAATACTGATATGATAGGTTCGGTAAGATTATTACCTAACAAAAGTGGGGATTGTGAAGTGGTGTTGGAAACAAAAGCCAAAGAGGAGTTTGTAATCTTTAACGGCAATAAATCTGAAGCTGAAAACAAATTTAACGAGATTCTGTCTGAACTTAAACAGGTAGATTGTCTGATAAATTTTATCGGGTAAGAAAGAGGGACACAAATGATTAACGCTAAAGTACCTTCCTGCAAAGTCCAGTTTGTAAACAAAATCGGTTTGGGAGTGGTTTTTCTAATTAAGCACAACTTGATAGACATAACAAGCTATAGGAGACCAAAATGTTAGCCAGTATTGATAAAGATACCCTGATAAATACCAACGAAATTGAGTCTATTTTCCTTCGTGAGCTTTACGGTAATGGTGCGGGTTGGGTATTGCACCTGAAGAAGACAGGAGAAAATGCCACACCTTTAGCACAATTTGAGACGGAAAGCGAAGCAAGGCAAGCGTTAGAACATATCAAGAAAAACCTTAAAACTGGTAATTGCCTTATTGATATTGCTTCTGAATGAAGTTTGGTACACAACCAGGAACAGGCTGTAGAGCAATATAGCAGATATCTAGTCATTCCGAAAAAGTTAGGGTAGTGTATTGCTCTCATTACAAGGCTAATAAGAAATCTCCATCCGCCAGGACAACCTAAGAATCCCATCCTCATCTTTAATTACAGTAACTAACAATCCTTCACTGCGATAATACTCCAATATCAATCCCGTTTTTACTGCCGTGATGGTCTTACGTCCACTAGATGAAACTCCATAATGCACTACAGACTGTAGGGATATTACATCCTTGTTGGTGTCTGTAAAGTCTAGGTACATTTCTATGGAGTTAGATGTGAGTATTAGAATACCTGATATTGACACTTTAGACCCGACAAATTCTGATTTTGTTAGGGTATATTCGCCATAGATTGATGAAATGAACCCTCCCGATTCGGAACACCCTAACATGATGGTTACTATTGTCAAGGTAGCTAAAAATCTTATGTATTCCATGCTATCACCTTTAATCCCAAAGTCTAATTACTTCTGTCTCAGGTTCGGCTTCTACTATAACTTTTTCAAATATCAGTGCGGATAGGTAAGAGTTCTTTAGCGTTAGATAATTATCACTTATTGTGTATGTACCTTTATCAACATTAAAGCACCCGTGTTTCCCACCTGAAATCATAAACTCTGAATCGGATACCATGTACTCCCCCACAAGGTATGTACTATCGAATATAAACGGTTCATCCGCAAAACTAGAGGCTAGTACGGCGTTCCATTTCCCGTTAGGGTAAAAGAATAGTGTTACTACGTACTCTGCCACTTCTAAATCTTGGATATCACTAAGCCAGTGTAGTTCGCTAAAAACACTAAAATCATTGGCATAGTTAAGGCTTTGAAGCATCCAGGCGCCCACAAACATTTCGGATGGTAGAGCTTCTTCCTCTAGCTGGTTATACCTAATCTCAAAATCGGATTCGGTAAGACTTTCGGTTTCTGAACAACCGAGTACGGTAAGGGGGAGTAGTATCAGTAGTAGGATTGAAATCTTGAACATTGTTGCCCTCCTGTTGAAAGAGGGGCAACCCGCAGGCTGCCCGCTCAGTTGAGGCAGACCTACGGCGAGATAAAGTATCCCATTGGTAGGTACTCCTTCTGTTTGTAATCCACTGTGCTTTACAGTGTTACCCGTTAAGGGTACTAAATTGACAAAAACCTTGAGACATGATATAAGATTAAGCGGCAACGCAAGTGAGTCTTACTCCACTCACAAATGCTTTTGCGTTGCCTAGCACTGTTCCTCTGCCTGTTAGTGCTGTTACACTTTCGGGCAAGAACGGTGCGCATATCAGCTTGAGGTATAGCCAATTTTGATCATTATATGGGCTAGTTTATTGCTTGTCAAGAAAAAAGTTGAAATTATTTGATGGGGTGCTATAATTGGGATAATACGTTATGTTGTGGCAGGAAAGAGTATCAACAACAATCGGAGATTAAAATGAACAGAAGGGGTTTGCGCAGGCGAGAGAATGTGATGGTCTTGATTTGGGATAATGGTGAGAAGGTGTTTCAATACAGCTTGAAATAAAGGAGAATCATGAAATCTAAAAAGAAGAAACCTGACAAGCCAGCCGGGCGGCCTATCAAAAACGTGATTGAGTCAATCCCCGACACGCCTGAAAACGTGGCTAAGGCGTTGTTTGGAATCCGTCCAGACGGCAAGAAAGTTAAGAATATGAAACCCTGATTCCAGGGTTAAATGTTACTTTCGTATATAATTCCCTTAAGTATTTGTTGAAAGGCGGATTGAACTTCGCAACTTCCCGGTTTAAATAGCACCGTAGGTTCTCTGAAGCGAACCGAAATCCTATCTCTGTCCAAAACTGCATTCCATCTCTCAAGGTCTTGTTCGAACTCCTTCTTGAGGTCAAGGTACAAATCTTCCCGTAACTTCATGTAGGTTTTAACAATCTCCAACAGACGGTCCTCTTGCTCGGAGAAGTTCAACATGACGAAAGAGAGCAGGAGCACGAAGATTAACAGTAGCCCTGCCATCAAGTCGCCCAACGAAAGACCGAACGGATTTTCGTCTACGAGTGCTCTGGATTTAGAGGGCGTTCTTCGCATTACCTGTTACCTAACCGGGATAATAGTCTTTCAATCCCATCGTTCATCATCTCAACATTGTCACGCAGCGCTTCAATGCTCTCAGCTAATGCAGCTGCCACATTAGTCAAATGAGAAGAAAAGTCTTCAAGATAGTGATTGATTGAATCATGGGAGGTTGTAGCGTACTCAGTCAAGCCACGCTGAATTCCCGCAAATATGCTGTTCAACCCAGCGTCTATAGTCTGGAAGCGTTGCGCGAAGTCGTTAAGTAGCTCCCTCGATTGCACAAGTGTACCTTGAAGTTGTTGTATCGTTTCCCGACTCGCTGCGAGATAATTTTCGTTTTCTTGGTTGAACGCACTGCTCGCTAGTGTCAGTTGTTGCCCCGCGGTTTCAAGCCGATCTGCGCCTAGCATCAACTGACTGGACAAAGTCTGGGTCGTCTCAATCATTTCGTGGACGCTTGTTACGGTTGTATTCATCTGTTCCAACATGTCACGTCCTCTCGCGAGTGTTTCCTGCGAGTTAGCGATTTGAGCGTTGATTGCTCTAATTTGATCGCCTTGTTGATTTAGTAGCGCGCTGACACTTTGCTCTCCTGCTTTAAGGATTGACTCAAGCCGTCCGGCTGATTGCTCAACGAGTTGCCGCATTCGATCTGATGACTCCGTGAAGGCTGTCGAAGTTTGCGAAGTGATGTTGCCGATAGCTTGCTGCTGCCCATCAAGGGTTGAAGTGAGTGCCTGTTGTAATTCGGTAATTGCTGCTTCAAGCGTTTGGATGCTTTGATTAGAAACCGCCTCCATATCCACCATCCGTCGGTTCAACTGCTCGCCTGTCTGATTTGCCGCCGATTCCAATAAGTCAAGCATCCGAGTTACCATCCCCTGCGACTCTTCGGCAGTCTGTGAAGCAGTTGAAGTGAGCGCCCGTTGTAATTCGGCAATTGCCCCTTCAAGCGTTTGAATGCTCTGGGTAGAAACCCCCTCTATCTCCGCTATCCTTTGTGCCAACTGCTCGTCTGCCCGATTTGCCGTCGATTCCAACAGATTTCGTATGTCAGCGGCTATTCGCGTTATCTCCTCGTTCGCACTGTTAGTTGTGGCAGACAACCGCGATTGGTGTGTATCGATAGCGTTCTGAAACGCCTTCAGCATCTCGTCCATCATACTCTTCATCTGCCCGGACTGATTTTGCGATGTATCTGCCAACAATTGGCGGCTATGATCAATCTGCTCCTGCACGCTTTCCATCATGCTTGCCAATTTCTCGGGTAAAGTGGTCAAACTTTCGCTTGCACTGTTTACCGTCTGCGCAAGCCCTTCCAATTGCTTAGTAGTTGACTCTGAAATTGAGTTGCGGAATTCCTCAACCAATTGTTGGATGGCATCAGTAGAAGATTCTTCCTTTTGCCGTCGTAATCCCTCAACGGCTGTGTTCAGGCTTCTCAGACTCGGTTCCAACTGTTCAGCCATCGCGTTGCCGAAGGCTTCGGGAGCGTTTTGAAGTTCCTTTATTATCGCTATTCTTCCCTCCAAGTTGTGGTCGTGCAACTGCTTCAGACCTTGATGCAGATTCTCCAGCCTCTCGGACATAATATTGTCCATCGCAATTTTAATCCTGTCTGCCAAATCCGTCGAAAATGACTTGAGTGCCGCTGTCTGCTGCGCGAGTTCGTCCTCTTGTCGAAACGAGATCGCTTCCTGTGTTGTCAGTGTAAATAGCCGATCGAGTGCACGTTGTAGATTCGCAATTGCCTGACTTGCCCTGCCGATGCGCCATTTTTCTAATCCGTTGAACACAAGTGAAGTCAGCATTCCCCAGACGGAGGTCACAAAAGCAGTTGATACCCCCGATAGGAGTGTTTTAATCGCGGTCCGAATTTCTGCCGTCTGTGTAAAGTTAACACCGGAAAATGATTTCAACCCCCAAACCAACCCAATGAAAGTACCGAGAATACCAAATCCAACAAGCAAAGCAGGAACGCTATTCCAAAACCTAAGATTCAAATGTTGCTCCAACAGACGATCTTCGCCGAAGAAAAGCGATGCTTCGTCTGTTTTGTACGCCACCGATTTATTTTCGTCACGCTCACGTGTAATGAGGGAGTACTCAAATTCTTGCCACGCTTCTGTGAGTTTGACTTTGCCAGAAAACTTCTCCATTACGGCAAAATTCCCTTTATTAGAAAATTTCTCTCTTAATTCAGGCAAATGCCTTGGTTTAGCAGGGCTATCGTATTTGCGTATTTCCTTAGTTAAACCACAAATCAAGCGGCGTTGAATAAAAGTCCTCACAAAGAAATAAAAACCAAAAAGAAGGAAGACAGCACCAATGATGTAAACAAAGCCATCCGAAATCTGGTCATCGGTAGCCTCCCGCCATGGGAGTAGTAAATCAATAAATTTGCTCATAACTCTCCTTGATTACAAATGATTTTAAGGCACCCTAAATCCGAGATTTCGCCTTGAGTTCAAGATATTTATTCACCACTTCCATCGTCAACTGGTGCGCCGGAACATCAAGCGTGATGACACCTCGACTCCGCAGAATCTCCAACGTCGCCTGTTTCTCCTGTAACAATCTCTCGGCAATCGCACGTTGGTAGACTATTTTGGAACTCGTCGGCTTCTGTGTGGCGAGTGCGATGATGCCGGAATCCGTCAACGTCACACAGGCGATGAGGTGGTGTCTGGCGAGCGTCGTCACATAATGCGCCAGTCCTTCCGCCGCATCCCTGTCCAAGATATCCGTAAAAAGGATAACCAGCGCACGTTTACGCTGCTTCGACGCCAAGAATTTGAAGGCGGTCTCGAAATCCGGCTCCACCGGATAAACCTGCAAGGCGTAGGTAGCTTCTAGCATGGCGAGGAATTGCTTTTTGCCCGGTTTGGGGTCTAGGTATCGGTGCACGGTGTCTGAAAAAGCGATTAAGCCCACCTTATCCCCCTTGAGTGTTGAAACGTAGCTTGTCATGAGGGTGGTGTTGATGGCGTAATCCAGTTTAATCATCGCTTGCCCCGAGTTCGACGCTGCGTCCGGTGTGTCTCCCTGTTCTTGCGCCTCTGTCAGAATCGGCGATGCCATCAGCCTGCCGGCGTCCAACATAATCACCACGTCCTGGCTGCGTTCTGTCTCAAACTCCCGGACAATCGGTTTTCGGTGTCTCGAAGTCGCTTTCCAGTCAACGCGGCGGATGTCATCATCAGGAGCGTAATCACGCAGCCGCTCGAATTCCGTCCCCTCGCCAAATTGCCGCGAGTTTTTCAATCCAAGTTGACCCAGCATACCACGTCTCACCAGCAATTCGTACTGTCGAATGGCGTGCAGGTTGGGATAAACCTTAACCTCCGCTGCCGCCTCGACCCGACGTTGGCGAATAATCAGCCCCAATATCCCCCAACACTGTACGTGGATGTCCCCAAAATGATAAATGCCTCGGCGCGATGGCGTGAGTCGATAGACGACGTTTTCACCTTCGCCCGCCTCCGCATAAATCTCGTGAATTACACGGTCAAACCGAAACGTCGGAGGAAAATCATCCTTCAGTCGCAACCGTAAACCATGGCGAGAACGGTTGATAACGCGCAGCGTCACGACGTTTTCCGCACCCAACGAGAACTTGGAGTTCATCACGCGGGCAACCTCAACCCTTGTGAATAGCGGGGTTTTCACGTAATCGACGAGGCAAACGACCAACAACAGCGTCAGATAGACAGCATCAATGACCAACAAATTGGGCGAGACCGAGTAAAGCATAATCGGAATCGCTGACGGCAACAGGAAGCCGAGAAGCCGTTTACTAAATCGCATGCGGGTTCCTACCTATTGTTTGAATCACGGATTAAACCGGTGACACGGACTAACGCGGAATTTCCAATTCGGCGAGCAATCTCTCAATCACGTCGTCCGCGGACAGTCCCTCAATCTCCGCTTCCGGTTTCAGAAGCACCCGATGCCGATAGACGTGCGGGGTTAACCGCTTCACATCATCCGGCAAAATATAATCTCGTCCCTGAATCGTCGCGTAAGATTTGCACGCCAGTAAAAGCGAGATTGACGCGCGCGGACTACCACCCAAAATGAGGTCGTCCGAACTGCGCGAGACTTCGGCAATATCCACAATGTAGTTGAAAATGGAATCCTCAACCGTGACCGCCTGAATCGCCGCTTGGCATTGCCCAAGTAAATCCCTATCAATGACACCTTCAACCCCGGCATCCGCAAGTTGAGAGGCATCGAAGCCGTTGTGATAGTTAATCAGCACCTGCTGCTCCATCTCTCGCCCCGGATAATCGACGCGCAACTTGAACAGAAATCGATCCAATTGGGCTTCGGGAAGCGGATAGGTGCCTTCGTATTCCACCGGGTTCTGCGTTGCCATTACCATAAACGGCGCAGCCAGTTCGTGGCGGACGCCGTCAATACTGACCTGCCGCTCCTCCATACATTCGAGGAGCGCCGATTGAGTCTTTGCCGGAGCACGGTTGATTTCATCTGCCAGCAACACGTTGGTGAAAACCGGTCCCCGCTTTAGGTTGAATTGATGCGTCCCGAGATCGTAAATGCTTGTACCAACAATGTCCGATGGCATGAGATCGGGCGTGAATTGCACTCGGCTAAATTCACCCGACACCACCATCGCCAACGTTTTCGCAATGAGAGTTTTGGCAGTACCGGGGACACCTTCAAGCAGTACATGCCCGCCGGATAGGAAACCGACCACTACCAGTTCAAACAGTTCCTCCTGCCCGACAATAACCTTTCGGGCTTCCTGTTTCATTCTTTCAAATACGCCTTGAATTAAATCGGACATAGTCCTCCTATTCTGGATGGTCAGGACCTACGCATTCAGCCTGAAATAGCGTGTTCATCATGTATTTGGTTCATAGTAGCGATCTGGGATTATGAGATTGTAGATTTCCCATCTTATCCTCATTCACTGCACGTCTGGACGGGTTCGCCCGACTCCAATGCTAGGGTTAAAATCCAACAGTCACAAAATGAATTCTGGGTGATGACATCCACACTGTAGGGAATAACGATCGTTATTCCCTACATTAACCTCCGTTACTACCCATCGGAGATTGTGGGATATGCATTTTTTCGCGAGTTGTATTGCGTTCTATTTGTCAATCCCGCGGGGATCGCTATCGCCCTCGTTATCCTCTCAGTTGATCGGCTTGGATAGACATATCCTAGCCATATCCCCAAGTGCAGTGGATTTGGCAATCCACTGCGAGCGGTGATTGACTCGATTTTGCTCACATTCTCCCCGTTTGCAACGTCCTCTATAAGTGGAAACCTGGATGCATTATGAGTTTATTGGCAAATCTCACCCTCGACAAAAGGGCTCAAGTCCCAGTACGTCATCCGCTACGGTGGATACGGATGACCGTCCTCAAAACATCCGGAGTAGATCCGAAATACTATCAAGGACCCATGTCGGATTCGCAATCGGGCTTTCCAATTGATTCGGTTGGAACTTTCCGGTCTTGACTAAAACGCTTCTCATCCCCATTCTTTCGACACCCAGGATGTCGGTTGTGATATCATCGCCAACCATAATAACTTCGCTAGGCGAAAACTGGAGACTATCAAGTGCAATTTCGAAAAAGAGCTTGCTCGGTTTGCCCATTACCTTCGCCGTCTTGGTTGAAGCATATTCGAGAAGCGCTACGAATGCGCCGCAATCCAACATAATACCTTCCGGCGAGACCCAATAGGGTGACCTTTGTAACGCAATGAGTTCGGCGCCACCCATTAAAAACCGAAAGGCATGATTTAAAGAGCGAAAATCGAACCTGTCTCCATAGTCGCCAACGACAACAAAATCGGGAGAGTTGTAATCTGTTGGTATCTCGTTGAAAAACGCTTTGACGAGATCATTCACCATAAAGTGGCAACGCGCTCGGGGTTGTGAACGCAAATAAAGGAGACAGGCGTAGCTCGCGTTGAATATTTCATTTTCATAGACATCAAACCCCAAGGTTCGCATCTCTTCACGGAGCATTTTCGGGGTCTTGGCAGTGATATTTGTAAGAAATCGAATCTGATACCCTTCCTGACGCAAATACCTTATAGTTTCAACTGCCTTGGGGTACGGTTCATTCTTGAGACAGAGTGTGGCATCCAAGTCGATTAAGAACGCCTTGGGGTTCGTTGTTGTCATACTACCCTCGCCGTTTTGTGCACGCGTGCGCAAGTCATTCCGCTAGCGGGCAGAGCAGATTCCTTGGCAGGAAGATTTTCGGGGCAAGTCTTTCGGCGCATCATGGAGCCCAACACCCCTCAGTGTACGCCTCGCGGGTAAACAGCTTCTTACGCATCGCGTTGGCGTGCGCCATCCATTCGGGCGGAATCTCTTGGGTGTAACGGTGTGGTGGGCCAGTTTCCTTGAAGATATCGATATTGAAGATTCGGTACGGTTGTGGGGAATCTAACGCTTTCGCCTCAACCGCATGAAAAATACGGGCGTTAATGTAGACCATGCTACCCGGTGGCAGGGAGAGCCGCTTCTCTTTGAGCTTGCATCCAGCCTCGGCGTCGAATTCGCCCGTCAGCATCCGCTCCGGTGTCGCGGACTTGGTCGACGCAACCCGGTGGCTGCCGGGGATGACTTTCAGATTGCGGTCACCGAGGGTGAATCCGTTGGGATAGTACAGAATCTGCACATAGTACTTGTCTCGTTCGGCAAGATTGATTGGATTCTCATGCTTCCAATGGTGATGGTCCTGATGGTACGGAACCGACCGAATACCGCGTGGGGCGATATTCATGGCAGAATGGCAGAAATGATAATCGGCGCCGATTGTGGATCGCAACAAGGAGGTTATGAAGGGATCGTCAATCAACCGGTCACTGTAGGGCCGGCGTTCATTCCACGGGCGAATGAAATACGATTTCGGTTCCCCATCATTTTGTCCCAACGCATCAAGGTACTCCCGCACAGGTTCGTATTCCGTGATTTCCGCAATCAGGTTTTCCCTTGCCTCATCGGTGAGGACATCGGGATAGACGATGTACCCATCGTTATGAAAGGAATCAATATCCGCTTCGGTCGGGCCCGATATACGAAATAGAGATTCCAATTCAACTGTCATGAATATCACTCCTTCCGTTCTCCCATCCTTCCAATCTTCCGTTGCAACGCTATTGAATTAATTCAACGGTGCATTGGTCTTGCGCGTCCAACTTTCGCCCTTTCACAATAAGCCTCCACCTGTTTCGCAAGTGAAAGCAACCGTGCATCTGAAACGTCACCCCGCGGTTCCAACTCCGCCAGTAGCATCTGAAGTTCATCGGTATCAGCCGATTTCCGTCTGGCGATTTCCTCCACGTAGCTGGCGGTCTCCAAATTCGGGTTGATATGCCATCGTGCCGCAAGGTCTGACCGAAATGAATCGCGTATCTGCCTCAAAATTTCGCGACGTGTATCCCCTTTTTGATACAAGGCGGTCATGGCGTGCACATACTCTGAACTGACGCGCCTGTGTGTTTCCTCCACTGCTATCGGGTTGCCGAATCGCCTACCGCGAAGAATCAGAAACAGAAAAACAATCGCTCCAATATAAACGACGCCCAAACCACCCGACGTATTGAACAACAGATACATCAACGGGTTTGCTGGCGATGCCGAACCGGCAGCGTAGTAGTGGAATTGCGCGAGCCCGACACGCGCACGGTGGGGCAACGTCGTCATCAGGTTGTATAGGAATGTTGCGTTTCGATTATCTTGTAAGCCGTAACGGGCAAAAATCTCTGGGCAGGACATGAAAATGGCATGCCCGTCCCCCTCATGAATAGTTACGATCGAATAATCTGTGCCCTGTCCATAAAGCGGTGCAACATCCCGTTCCGTCGAATGGATGGCGTAATCCGTATTGGAGTAGATTTCCTCCACCGGACGGTTCGGAAAGATGGGTTCTGTTGGGATTCGGTGTGAGGTCCCCAACGAGTTTGATGCTTTGCGGATCTCTAATCCGAAATTGAGCAACAGGGAATTAAGTGACTTATCGTCTACCGCCACAATCAGGGTGCCACCGTCTTCAACGAAGCGGCGTATCTCCTCAATCTCCTGATCGCTTAATTCTCGACGTAGGCTCCACAGAAATAGCGCGTCCAACCGATCTAGCCTAGCAGGTTGCGCCGCGTTAATCTTCGTCACGCGGAATTTTAACCTCTGCATGACACGGTAAAGCGCGCTTTCCTGATCGGGCAGGCTGCACGAGGATTCAAGAAAGCAGAGTGCAATCAAGACGATGCAAAGGAGGCAAGACTTGGAGTTTCTCACAGAAAAATTCACCCGCTCGATACATACACTTTTTTCAACATCTCTCGATAATAGGTAACGGTATCCGCGTCACACGGTTTGTAGCCGTACCAAACATCATCAAACACCTGAATTGCCGGCCGCAGCGCGCTCTGTAATTCAGCGTGCATCTGCAATGTGCGCAGATATTCCAGATTGGTCAAGCTCTTATCATAGGTGAGTATGCCGCGCTCCTGAAGGTGAAAAATTGCCGATAAATAGAGGAAGCGGAGCGCTTCCCTAAAGTTCTGTGATGCAACTGCTTTTTCAGATTGCGTGAGCGCCGCCTGCTCTGTCGCCACGCTTTCCATGGTGGATTCAGTCACATCATCTTGTGCCTCGGCAACCAGATTTCCCCGAATCTGTTGAATGAAAAAAATACCTACGCCAATCAGAAGGATGCAGCCTAGCACGAGAAGAACGTGTTTGAGATTGATATCCATGTGCCTACGAGGTGCGAGGAGCTTGCTCAAAATATTCTCATACTCCTCAAAGGAAACTTCCATCTTATCGTGGTTCGCTTCCACCTCTTCTCTAAATCGATGCTCCTCCGTCTCGGCTGCGAACAGAACGGAGGTAGCCGCCAAAAGGAATATCGCACAGATAGGTGTTTTAAGGTTCGCAAATATCTTCACAGCGTCTAGGATTCGTGAAACTGACTATCCACAGTCATTGCAACTAAGAATTACACATGTAGGATTTACTCGGTTCGGTTGGTGGTAGGTCAATTTATCGTGCCTCTCCTGTAGGAGCGATTTTCGATTGTCAAATCGAAGATGGAATCCATCGGCGACCACCAAATCGTCGATTTCCCCTCTTCTTTGCTCGCGACCGGGTAATCGCTCTTAAAGTAGGCAGATCGTAACAATCTTCAATCATCAGATTGCCAAGGGCGCGTAAATATGAATGCGAATGCCTATCGTACCTTCAGTGGGAGAGCAACCGCGTAAATTGATAGGTAGGCTGGGGAAAGTTCGGCGAGGTCGACTCGGGAAACCAGAGGTGAAATTACTGTTAGCTCCACGAATGTTGTTACGCCTCTTCGCCGGTCATGCGTATCTCAATATCGAAACCCTCTTTCCGAATTCGTTGGTCGAAATAGACCAGTGTTGCACCAATAATGCCGACCGGCAGCATCAGACTAGTGATGGCGAGGCTGACGAAGTTCCGAATTGAATGAGCGATCAACTCTTCCCAAGTTGTCAGTTGCGGCACAAACATTTGTCGCAACATTTCCAACAGATTCCCATCTCCACCCGTCGTTTGCGTTAAGCCGAGCACGAACAATAAAGAGAATTGAAGTATGGATTGAACGAAGAAAACCAACAGAAAAATCCCGATCATCACACCGAAAACACGCCACCACCCGCCTTTAACCAATTCACTGCTGCGCTTGAGTGCCCTGACTGCCGATTTTTCCTCAAACACTGCCGCCAGACTGCAAAATATCCAACGAAATCCGAAAAAGACGGCAAACGGAATACCGATGAGAGTGATGGTTAATAACCCGACAACCAAAGCGTAGAGAAAATTGCTTCCGAGGTACGGCCAAAACCTGCGTTTCATTTGGTTGAATACCGTGCTAGTGGTAATTTGTTTGCCCAAGAAGACTTGAGTGCTTCCGAAGACTAACCCGCCTATGACAAACAGCATTACCACGGAGTTAATCACAGAAAGGATACCGGCTACTAGCGCAAACATCAATATGTTGAATTCGCCAGAACCGATGGCGGAAACTGTGGTGATACCAATCAACAGATTGACAACGAATCCGCAGACAAAATAAACGCTGCAGATACTCACGAACAGTCGGAAATGGTTGCGATAGAGACTAAACATTGAGTCTAAAATGTCCGTGAACCCCATCGGTTGAATCGATGTCGCACCCGTCTCATCACCGTCGCTTACTCCAGATGAATCATTAGATTGTAACATTTTCTCTCCCCTTGTACTCAAATGGCTTGACTCACGCGGCAAGAGGCGGCCGCGTTGGTAGACAGGGCATCTTGCCCTGCCACGCTTGGTGGTCACGATCGGGAGATCGCTCCTACAGGGATTGGAACGTAGAAACAAGTAATAAACTACTCTGCCGCGAGCCTCTAGTCACTCAATTGCACAAGTCCTATGCTAAATCACAGTCGATCCATGACGCACACATACAGGTGCAATAATAGCACACCCCACTACGATTGTAAAGAGCTGGCGAGAAAGTCTTGGTTGTCGTCTTCACTGAACAATCCGCCCTATACACCATCTATATTGTCGAGGCAAGTCCTGCCTAGGGCGTGTAGACATTCATGTGAGTTGTGTCCACAATTCGCCGATAAATACCCAATCGTAGGGACGAGGATCGAGTGAGCGAATAGCGAATGCGATAGAGATCTTTCCCTTGCCCAATGGCTTGAGAAACGCAACCCCTACAGCCTCTGCTCCGCCTACTCCCGTTTCCCGCTTCCGTTGGGTTGAGCATTGGGTTTCACGGTTCCCGTTCAACCCAACCTACGTGATGTCAAATGTCAACAGAACCTAGTAATTGTAGGGTACGCACTGCGATCAAGCGACTGGACAAAGAGCGATTAAACGAATGGACAGCACCCGATGCGAGGCGCCCTTGCTAGCAGAAAAATGGCGAACAAAATTTGGAAAGACTCGCTGTTTCCCGCACCTTCATATTCTCGCGCGTCGGAAATCTATGCGACGCAGCGCAATGTCTGCGAGCAACAGGAGTAGAGCAATTATGAGGAATGGTCGCCAGAGGTGAATCCGAAGAACGACCGGCTGCTCGGGGGAACGAAATGTGTCTTCAGGTGGGACGTTGAATCTGCCGCCGGACACCGCCGCCAGTTGGGTTATGCGGGCTTCGTCGGCGTTGTGAACGAGGTATTCTTCCGGGTAGGAAACCACAGTGCCGGTCACTTGCGTATTCACGACCTCGCCGCTCCGCTTCTGCATGATGTTGACGAAATACGGTCCGACATCATTCGTCGAGAAATCAAGTTCATATCGCCCCGGCGCGGTTTGTGCCACCGCAAGTTGTTTCTTTTTTAGATCCGGCGCGATAAGGGAGATGTCGCTTTCCAACGCGTTCAGAAAATCCCCGGTGTCGCCAAGTGCGTCAATCGCAAGGTGCGCGTTTCCCTTCTCCTGCTTAATCTCTGCTTGAAAATTGCTCAGCGTTGTTTTGCGCATCGTGTCGCGCACCAACTGTGCCCAAAACTTGCCGTAACCTGGCCACTCCAACCAATCGGAAGCCCAACGCGCTTTGGCGTCGGAGGTGAATGCGACAGATTTGCCCAAGCCGTACTGCCAACTTGCCAACAGTGGATCGCCGCGATCGGAGACGAGGAAAATTTCAGCCGTTGGTCGTGGTTGTGTGGCGACGTAACCGAGTAGAAATGGTGCAACTTGAAGATCAATCCCGCTCAAGACCTGCGTAGGCTTGATGAGTTGAGGAATAAACGGTTCATCAATGATTGCCGACTTTGATGCGGTTATGGTCTCCTTTGCAAAAATCTGAGGAATGTTGTAAGGATCTTGCGTAAAGTAATCGCGACCGCCGCCCCAGTTGGCGAGGTTGCCCAGCAGATTCATGTCGGCACCGCTGCCAATGCCGACTGTGGAAATCGTGATGCGCTCCGCACGCATTGAACTCGCGATGCCGTACCAATCACCGGGTTGTGACATGCCGTCGCTCAGAACGATGACATGCTTTAGCTTGGCATTCGTCTCCGTCAGAGCGAGATACGCTTGTTCGAGTGCGGGGTAGAGGTTCGTACCGCCGTTCGCAGTGATTGAACCTATCTGATCGGAGAGGTACAGCTTGTCCGAAGCGGAATGCATCTCGGCAATCCAGAACGGCGAGCCGTCAAAAGCGACAACACCGATTTTGTCGCGCCTGCCCAACAGTTCTACCGCCCCGCGCGCTGCCTCCTTCGCCAACTCAATCTTGATGCCGCCCATGCTTCCCGACTTGTCAATCACTAGCACCATTGCAAGAGAAGGCGTTTCTTTCTTCTTCTCCGTGTCGGTACGCACAGGCAAGATGGCTTCAATCGGCGTTTTGTAGTAGCCTCCAAGTCCAAAACTGTTTTCGCTGCCCAACATCATGAATCCGCCGCCGAGATCCTGGACGTATGTGCGGATAAGCTCCATTTGCTTCTTGGTCAAGCGATTGGCAGGCACATCTGCGAACACGACAAGATCGTAGTTCTGCAGGTCGGCAAGTTCGTCCGGAACTCCTAAACCGTTGCGGACATTAACGCGAATGTCGGCATCCTCAAGCGCCTGAGTTAGATAGCGCGCTTGCGGTTCGTTCTCGTCAATTAACAACACCTTCGGTTTACCCGATACTACGACAATGCCGAGTGCCCGATTGTTGTCGTAACGGGTGTCCTGTGTTGAACGGGCAAGGGCATCAAAGGTTAACGTTCCACTCTCCGTTGATGTCTGTGTAAACAGCACCCGATTTTCGCCCGCAACCAAGCGAACCTCTTGCGTTGCGGCCTCGAATTTGTTCTTGAAAAGACGAATCTCTGCGATGTCCTCATGGTTGCTGTGGACAAGCACCTCCAAACTGAACGGCTCACCCTGCTTAACTTGCACGGGAGCGTCAATCCGCTCCAGCATAACTTCCGGCTCATCACTCGGATAGAGTGGCACCGTGTCTATCTGTACGCCGAAGTCCTGCCCGCGAAGTCCCGTGTGAATCGCGTCTCCCTGTGTCTCCACGCCGTCAGTAACGAGAACAATCCGCTTATTCGCATTCGCCGGAAAAACACCCCACGCCATCTCGACCGCCTGTGCGATGTTGGTGGCGTCGCCTGCCTCCTCATCAGCTTCCAACCAAGACTGCTTGATTTCAGCAAGGTCCAGCTCGTCTTCGGATTCAACGCGAAAATCTTTGAGTATCTCTGCCCTGTCCGTGAATCCAATGACACCCGCCTGCTGCCCTGCGCCTTGTGATTCCAGAGCTTTGTTGATGTAGTCCGTCGATGTTTCTAAGCCGTCCGCCGAGATACTATCCGAAATATCCGCCAGAAAGATTACCGCCAGTTCGTCGTCGGTCTTCAGGTATTGAAGATCGGCAACGCTCAGGATAAGCAGCACGATAATGATTGCTCTCGTAATCAAGCTGACAATCCGCTGTGTTCGCGACAAGTCGACGAGGCTGCGGCGGTAGCCGTAGTAAAGAGCGGGCAGCAGAAGGAGCAGGAAGAGTAGAAACGGACGCGCGATTTCCATCGGTCTAGACCCGATCAATTACGAGATTGAGGATTAAATGACACTCACGATCGGCTTGTCGTGAAACCATTCAAATCAGAGAGCATCCAGTGTTAGTTACATCATTTCCATAGTTGTTTAGTTCGGTCCATAGAACCAGTCGGTTAGGATTTACGTATTTCGGTTTGTCGTAGAGTAATTCATTGCACGTCCGGCATGGACATATGAGAACCTGCTTCATCCGCATTGGAATTGTACTTTCCTGCTCGACGCCCTCCCTAGCTTCTCGGTCTGGATTGGTAAATCCAGACCACCAAACGAATGAACAGATCGAGCGACTGAATAAGGAGCGATCAACTGAGGGTTAGCGAAGGCGATAGAAGATCTTGATAGTAAATCCCGTGCGATAGAGATCCCTTGTGCTACAAAGGTGGCAACTTAGGTTAATTATTGCTGCTGACACCTTTTTCCAAAATGAACCATCAGCTCCTAACGAATTTCCTCGCAAACGTAATCCAACCACTTATCCTGCGGTGGTATAATTGGGGGTGCTGACGAAATCGGTGTCCAAAACAGCTTGAAGATATGCCCTCGATCGCTTGCTATCTCCCATTCCTCCGCCGTTTCTTCCAGCGTGGTTAGTTGGAAAAAATACCTTATTTTCCGCGCACTCAAGTGTTCACTTGGCACCCATCCCGCAATCTTACAGCGGATGCATGTCGAATTGAATACGCTGTCGTATTCGATATATGTGACGTGCGTAACGTCTTTGTGTTTAGAGTGGTAATTTACGGTTAGCCCTCTAGTCAGTTCTTCCTGGTAGGCGATTGAGCTTAAACCTGGGTTGGTATAAACCTGGGTTGTTTTGGCAATTATTCTCTCATTCTCTCCCAACTCATTTTCAATACAGCCGAGAATTTTTTCAATTTTCACAAGCCGCAGGCCGGTTTCCTCATAGATTTCTCTCTTTAGGGCCGTTTTGAGGCTTTCACCGTCCTCCACGGTTCCGGCAGGGATTTGAACACCTGCCCTCGGATGTTTGAACAGCAGTAACTCTTTCACCCCATATCGTTCCCGTGTGATGAATGCGGTAACTTTCTCGACCACGTTGGTCACTTGAATACCCCTCGGTTTTCGCGCGATGTCTCATGCCAGAGAATAAGTATTAATGTCGCTTTGACTTTCCATTACTATCTCACCTGAGGTCGGGAAGATTGCCATTCTCTCTGGGCATCTTTGCCGAAGAACTTGCCCTCAACCGCTTCCTCAATGTCAATATCAAATTGGTCGGCTAAAGCCGCAAGTATCACGAAGGCGTCGGCAATCTCCTCTTTAAGCCGATCGGCGCTAAACTCGTCGTAGTTAACCGACCAAAGCCGTTTGAGTTCCGCCGCAATCTCACCGACCTCCTCAGTCAATAGCACCGCCAGTTTAACGGGGTCCGTAACAAAACCACGCTTGCCGCGTTCATCGGCGATTCGTCTCTGAAGATTCGTTAAGTTGGTCATAAATTACTCCCTTGGCAAAAGAAAAAATGATAGCGGTGTTCTTCTGAGATTGTACCATCTTCTCGAAAATTGTGGTAAGAATCTACCCGAGCGCCAATAGCGAATGAAAACCAATTTTACCAGAACTGATAAATCCAAAAGACGTAGGTCTGCGTCTTGAAGATTATACTTATCCCGTTCAACACGGTAACGACGACATACTCTCCCAACACCAAACCGATAAAGAACGGAATTGCCTTGCGGTACAACCTCAACCCGCCATACCGGATGAGAGCCAATTTGACGGAGGAACTCAGCACCAAGCAAAACCAAATGTAGTCCGTGCCAATAAGGTTGGTCGACAGGGCGTATCCTGCCGGGTGAAGTGGCCACCAGATGAATTGTCTTCGCAGGAACATTAGAAACAGGGTCAGCGTAAATCCTGCCCCCATTCCGCCAATCGCGGCGAAATTGGAGCCTGTTGGATTGCTAATCCGCGCATCCAATTGACCGTATATCACACCCCCAAACCATTTCAATGGCAGATTCAGGCGCCGGTAGCAGCCGTCAAGCATGATCCAGAAACTAACGATGGTGCCAGCAAAAATTGCAAGTATCATGGCTAGGGCAATCCGTTTTGTCTGCATGCCAGTTTGCTCAGCCATTTTGAACCCCTCAAGCTGATGCGGCATGGGATGGCTGCGCCAGGACCGGTTAAACCACCAAAACATGGAAAACATCGTCAAGTTGCCCGCTCCAAGTGGGCGCGTACCCATCACATCGGTTAATATATTCTGAGGTGTTACGTAGGTAAGTTCATGGAATGGAGGTCCTAACTCCGCTCTCATGCGTGCGATAGCGGTGGCAAACGCAAAATACAGAGCAAAGAACAGGATGATGATACTAATTGACATGCCTGCCCGATAAGAAAAGAATAGCAAAAACGCCCCACAACATAAGATTCCCATGATTCCCCATCGGTAAGAAGAGGACTCTTGAGATTCATCCCGGGCGGCTTTGTCATTTAACACGTTAAGCACCACTTCCTTCAGATGTTTGCGGGTCACCCAGATCAGGACAACCGCAAAACCGATCCACGCGCCGGAGGATTGTTCGTTTAGATAAGGAAAATTCGGTATGCTCTGTAAACCGAAGGTAGCTGTGAGAATTCGCTGTATCTTCCGAAACAGATAGAAAAACCAGATGGAGAACGAAAGATCCAGTGGCAGGAAAAAGCTGAGACCAATGATAAAGGGATAGAATGTGAAGGGCAGCCAGCCGATTGCACTCCACGGCTTGGATGTGAATAGATGACCAATGTCATTAAACTTGATTGACACATGTGGCAGCGTCGGGAAGAAAAAGTTCAGACTGTTCATGATGTCAACGGAAGCCGCTACACCGAAACCTACCCACAGCATGCCGTTCTTGAAAAGCGATACCGAGCCGCCGTCTTTCGTAATTGTCAAGGGCAATTGAATGATGGGGTACACCAGTTTTTCCCTTTGCGTCCACTGTTTTTTCACCAGAATATTGATGCACAGCATCATCAATAACAGCGCGCAAATAAACGTCGACCACCATATGAATGGCCTCATCCATGCGGAAAGATTTCGGGTTGTGTACAACGTTGAATCCGCGTTGTAAAATCCATTGAGCACGCTCCTGTCGTTCACCGTCAGCCATTCCGGGATGTAAGCGAACAATTGATGCCACTCATTCTCTGGAGTAGCGAACCAAAACAGATGGGAAATCCCCGCAAAAAGTACCTGTATGAAATCGTGGGAGGCGATGGAAACACCAAGGTTCAACATGATGAATATGGTGAGGAGCTCCCCTTGATTTAGTGTCGTTCTCGGCGAAATCCTTCGGAGACAGAGGTTAATGAGAATGATGACCAGCAAACTGATAGTCGTATTCATGAACAACGATATCAGTGTAATCATCCCGGAATACCATACCCCCTCTATCTGTATCACCCAGTAGACGTTGACCGGTAGAAGGATGATGCCAATCCATATTGCTCGCCAGGTCACGCCAACTGGTTGCAGATCGCTCCCACGAGTCAAGTCGCCCGGAGATTTTTGACTGTTGCGGGATTTGTCCATTAGGGCTATCCTTGGTCTATAGGTCTGTAGTTTTGGGCGGCTGTTTGAAGTCTCAAGTGGGTTGAAGGTGGGAAAATGGAAAGGGGAGGATTGGAAGAAACCGCGCAGTTAAACTATTTCTTGGATTATCGCAACCGGGAAATCGGACCTAGGAAGTGATAAAGCGACTCGGATTAAGAAACAATGTATACAGCTACACGTTACCAATCCGCCACGCTACCGTCGGTCTCATGGTAGTATTCACCCCCCAGCTCCTCCTCATAGGTGTCGAGATTCCGTTCCGCCGCTTCCGGATTAATCTCGAATCCAAGACCGGGTTTGGTCGGCAACGTAATGTGCCCATCTTCTACAAGCCAATCCTCCGTGAACAAACCGGTGTCTACGGCTCTGTCTGTCTGCTCCTGAATCAAGAAGTTTGGTACTACCGCATCAACGTGCAACGACGCCGAGAACGCCACGGGACCAATCGCGCAATGTGGTGCCACGTGCATGTAGTAAACCTCCGCCATATTGGCAATCTTCTTGAGTTCCGTGATGCCGCCGGCATGGGACACGTCCGGTTGAATATAAGCGACTGCTTGTTTCTCAAAGACTTCGCGGAATCCCCACCGTGTCAATAGACGTTCGCCCGTGGCAATCGGGAAGGTAACACCGTCCGAGACGAGCTTCAGTGCATCTATGTTTTCTTGAGGCACCGGCTCCTCCACGAACATCGGGCGCATTCCCTTCAATTCGTAGCAGATTTCGATGGCAAGCGCCGGGGTCATCTTGCCGTGGAAATCAAAGGCAAGCTCGACATCGGAGCCAACCCATTCTCGCATCAAATAGGCTCGTTCGACAAATGCGTCAATAATCGCCGGTGGTTCATGACCCCGCCACATGCCGCCCGGACCTGACTTGAAAGCGGTGTACCCTCCCTTTTCCCGCAGCATGTCGAGACGTTCCCTCGCACGGGCTTTTCCGTCGTCACTCATACTGTCAATCCCCCAGTGGGCGTAGACTCGAATCCGATCTCGTACTGCATCGCCCAACAACTTGTATGTCGGTACGCCGTAATGTTTTCCCGCGATATCCCACAATGCCTGATCTATACCTGACAGGGCGCTCATAAGGATATTACCGCCGCGATAGAAAGCAGACCGGTAGATGTGCTGCCAGTGATGCTCAATCCGCAATGGATTTTGACCGATGAGGTAATCTGAAAGTTCTTCGACAGCGGCGATTGTGCTCTTGGGTTTACCCTCAAGCGTCGTTTCGCCCCAGCCCACAATGCCGTCATCCGTCGTAATCTTGACAAGGCGCGTCCGGTGACGTGGAAAGAATTGTTCAATCTTGGCGATTTTCAATGCGTGGGCTCCTTGCAGAGTTGTCTGCGTGGTAGCAAGGTGAAAACAGTATTCGAATTGGTCCGACTCAATTACTCGGTTGCAGCCTTTGGGAGGCGGAGTAGCCGCCGTCAACCGGAAGAATGGCGCCCGTAATGAAAGAAGCATCATCTGAAACCAAAAAGAGATCTACTCTCGCAATCTCGTCGGGGGCTGCCAATCGATTCATCGGCATAACGGCAGAATGTTTCTTGTAGGCCTCCTCCGATTCTGTAAGCGGGCGCCCCATACCCTCCGTCGTTACCCAACCGGGGGCAATAGCGTTGACGCGGATGTTTCGTTTCGCCGTTTCCATAGCAAAGTACCTAGTGATATGGTTGACCATACGCTTGGATAGCAGGTAAGCTACTAGCGAGTCGTTGACAACCCCGATAAGCGGACACGACCAGTCATCAAGTTCCTCCTTCATTGCCGCCTTTAGTCTCAGAGAGGCGTCGTCATCCTCGTCATAAACTGTCCATGCCGTGGAGGTACTGATGATTGCGCCGCCATCTCCTTTGAGCATGGCTTCTATCCCGTGTTTGCACCCATAGTAAACTCCTTGCACATTCACCCGAATCACATCCTCCCATGAGTGGTAGTCCGCCCCCAGCCCCGCGTTGTTGATGACGATATCCAATCTTCTATAGGAATCAAGGGCAGCCTCGATACTTGCTCGCACGTCTTCCTCAACCGCCACATTGGTTTTCACGAACACAGCTTGCCCACCCAGATCTGTTATCTCTTTGGTAACTTTCTCTCCCCTCTCCTCATGCATATCCGCCACAACTATCTTCGCCCCTTCAGATGCAAAACGTGTCGCCACGGCTCTCCCCATTCCTGAACCGGCGCCGGTCACCCATGCAGTTTTTCCTTCCAATTTCATCTCAAATCTCCCTTAGGTTATTTTTTATTTACTTCTAGTGATGGAGCACACGCTACAAATTCCGTCCCTCACTAATGAGATATGTCATTGGTCGCTATCGTGCTGTCAACGTGTCATCAGATAACGAATGAGGCAACCCAGCAGATATTCCGCCTCAGGCTGCGCTTCAAGTAAGCGCAGCCCCGTCCCCAAAAGAAAGCCGGCACCCACCTTGGCTTCGAACAGATGGGCGACCAGTTTTGGAAGCGCTTCGGTGTCTCGCGTGCAACGAATGATTCCGGACACGATCGGCTCAAGAGCGATGTCATTCTCGTGCGGGAGTACCGCTTGGTCTAGGAGGAAGCGGAATTGCCACGAAGCATACCCATCATGGGGAAAATTCCCGAGTGCAGGATGGTGTTCCACGATGGCTCCAAGATTGCGATTTCCGGACACATACCAACCTTGCCAAAACCCCGTTTGTAGATGCGAAAAGTCCCCAGCCGACAGGATGAGGGCACGTCCACCCGAATCCAAATAATCGCGGACTACACGTAGTTCTGACACGACAGCCAATGTTGCGCCTTTAAGCGAATCCGCAAACCGTTTTGAAGGATAGAGACGCTGCAATGCCAAGCGAACGCGCTCATCGACAAAAATCCTCTCGGTTTCCAGGTCTATGGGTTCAGGCCTCGGAAAGAACCAGAGCGGCCACCGGTTTTCGAGAACCCTCCCTTCTGCCTCCAGATGAACGGTCAACACCGCTTTGCAGGGATGAGAACGACGCACGGGTGGTATTGTTGTTTGTCCACACGCGGAAAGCGAAAAAGGACGTATATCAACAGAATCGAGAGAACCCTCCGCCAGTATTTCACTCTCGCTATCAAGCGTCCAATCCAAACGGGCCTTGCGGATGGGAAATACGGAGAAATCGTGGACGAGGAATTCTGCTTCCACATCTTCGTCCATATAGTATGTATAGTTCGGTATGACCCGCGAACCGCTGCGACCACTCGTCGGAAGATTCACAAGAACAACAGATGCGCCGTTGTAGCGTTGACTTTCTACCACGGTCGTCCCCTTCGCTTCAAGAAACTGGTTGAGCACTCCCCACGTCATCGCATTCGGTGTCGTGTCGCTCCATGCACAATTGCTGTAACCATCCTTATGGGGATGCTTGCGACATATCTCAATACCCTCCTTGGTATACAGTGCTTGCAGGGCGTAGGAACTACGCAAATATCGTGGAAAGTCTTCGAGCAACCCTTCTTCTCTCAACCAATCTCGCATTTCTTGAAGGTAGGTTGGCGCAATCATCCCGCCCGTATAATCGTCTATGATTCCAACATCCGGCAGTGTGGGAAGATTCAGGTATTCATGCATAACAACCGGCTTGAGTTTATCTTTCGGATGTTCTTCGGATGTTTCTTCCATGTACTCTTGCCAAGATTTTCCATGATTGTGAGGGTGAACGAGACGGAGGTCGTTTGTCCGTCGGGGCGGATTGTCAGGCCATACGCCGTCGGAATCCATTGCGAGCCGTGTGGGATCCCACTTTTTCGCTTGATGATAGAGGCGTGTGAGCCGCGGACTCCCTTCCCAGGTTTCATTGCTTAGCTCGTAGGCGAACAGACTGGGATGGTTAAAGAAGCAACTTACCACCTCCGAGAGTTGGCGCGCGAGAAGTTCATCCCCATACGACGCAAATTTTGGATCGTTGTTCACATAGTCGAGGGAAGGTTGGACGGCAATCCCGACCTCGTCCGCAATCTGGAAGAATTCGTCCGGCAAAATCCACGGCGTACGAAGGTAGTTGTAGCCGTATGTCACGAATTTGGAGAGGTACTGCCGCCATTCTTCTCTGTCAACAGGGGGAGAAAGCGTCCGAGCACAGAACCAGTTACAGTGCTGACCACGAATGTAGAACGGCTGGTTGTTCAAATACACTTTGCCTTGCCGGACTTCCAACTTACGCATACCAAATCGATCTGAATACGAATCCACCACATCCTCGGCAATCCAAAGTTCCAAATCAAGTCGATACAATTCCGGTTGTTCGGGAGACCAGAGGCGAACTGGCTGAATCTTCACCGATGCTCTAACTTCCGTCGCCTGATTCGCTGCCAGGACAAGTCTCGCTTCCGCGGTGAACTGTTCCCCGTCAACCAAACTCGTCACCACAATTCGGAGTTCTCCCGTGAGTGTTGCAGATGTAGCGTTCAAAACACGAATCGATGCCCGCGCACAGTCGGCGTCAATGTCAGGCATTACGCGCAGAGACTCTATCCAGACAGGACCGGCCGCTTCAAGTTCAACACTGTGATACAGCCCGCCCCAGCGCGAATAATGATTCAGGTGGCTGAAGAGCGCCATGTTTTCCTCGCGGTTGTCAATCTTCACGACAAGGCGGTTTTCTTCGTCACACGCAATCCAGTCGGTTACATCAAACCGCATCGGTGTCCCATTCGCTGACCGTGCCGCAACGAATCGTCCATTGAGCCAAAGCCGCAGATTGGGCATAACGCCGCCAAAGGTGAGGAAGGTGCGGCGCCCTCGCCAGTCGGCGGGCACCTTCACCTGCCGACAATACCAAGCGGGGCCAAAATAGCTGCCTCTCAGTTTAACGTGCAGCGCCGGTTTCATCGGCCCGGTGGCTTGTGCTTTGAATGATGCCGTCGAGTTTCCTCCAACCCCTTGGGCGTTCCAATTCCCGGGGACTTGAACCCGATCTGTAAATCTGCGCGAATCAAAGTACCATTCGCCCTTCTCGCCTATATCCTCGGGATCGACCACAAATGCCCACTCCCCATCCAGCCGTATCAAAGGGCGATGCTTTGACTGCCACATTGAGCGCACTCGTCCCGGCTGAGTCAAGAACCCGTTCTCTCCGCCGATTCCAACTGTTTCTTGTCCCTGCGTATTGGTCATTGTTAATTTCAATCGCCAACTACGTTGTCAGACATCTCCTCGCGAAAATTTCCCAAGATTTGAGTTCCGCAATCGTGCATATACCTTGAGATGCTGGGCCACCACCCTCGGTGTTGGGAATTTCTCGAATCCATTGCCGCCTGTAATGCTTGCTCAAGTTGGACGCTAACTTCCTTCTTATCCTCGGCATGTTCCGTTGCGGCAAATTCCGTTTTAAGTGATTCCGCCTTCTGGAAAAAATTATACATCAATTCTTCGTCGGCCATAACCCTTTGGAGTTCATTGGAAATGTAGGCTTTTATCCTCTTTCTGCCCCCCTCGGTATTAACAAAACTTGATGCAGATTGGAAAAGCGCCAACACCTGTTCAATCGCCTCCTTGCTGGAATAAGAATATGGATTTTTCTGATAATCAAATCGATCTCCGTATTTTTCTAGTATCGGCTGAATGTATTCCTTGTGAATCGAATCCCTCAGATGTGGACCATAGGTGCCGTACGGCAAGTTTAATAAGCAGGAATGATCTTCAAGTAGAAAATAGGCTTTCACTAGGTAATCAATCCCTTTTCCATGAACGCCGTAGAAGTTCGTTACAAAATCTCTGAAGAAATCTTCCTCTGTCATCATTGGGTTCCAACTCGCCATTGAGATGTAGCTTGCCAGATGCTCGTATCCACATAACCGCCAATACCCAGCGTGAAAGCCATCAAAACCGTGTTGAATCGCTTTGATAAACCCCATTCTCGCCGGGATGACCCCGCCCTGTGGGTAGTCCTGAATCATATCAAAGCCAATCGCCGTATTGAAAATCCTGTCGTATGAACCCGTGAATCCCGGAACGGCGTCGTCTATTCTATCGGGCAACGCCCAATCTGAATGCGAAAAGTTGGTCAAAACAATCATATCCGACGGTAAAATCTGATCTAGAAAAGGATACAGACTCGTCATGCCCGTGGCGCCGAACCCAAGATGCGCCGGTTGCAAAGATGTCAAAAATTCGGGATGTTTCAACAAGGATTCGTTCAGTAGAGCGACATGTTCAAACCGCTCATAACCTGTGAGATGATACCCGCCTTTTCTTAGCGAATCGTAGTCAATTCCGTAGGCATCCCTGTATTTGTCAATGAAACTGACGCAGTCCGAATTGCCGCACGCCGCGGGCGCCTCCCCTGACCACACAAGAAGATAATCTGCATCTGGAAAGGTTTCTCTCAATGTTCTGACCTTCATCCTTTCCATTTCTTGAAGCACCGGATCAGTCACATCACGCCAATCGGGAGTATCCTTATCGCTCAATTCGCCAAAATTGTCCCGTATCTCAGGCGGAACGTTCGTCAAATCAATGCCAACGGCAACCGTAAATCCCCGTTTTTTTGCATAAGCCATTGCATGTCTGAGAATACTCGTACTTCCTGGAAACCCTTCCTTCACCGTGCCAAGACCCTTGTATTCGAAATGCCAATACTGCGGGATGAAGTCGTGCCCTGGCAAATAGATGTAATTCAAGCCGAAGTGGATATAGTTAAATCTCAATTTTGCCATCTGATCGAAAAATCGAGCATAGTCATTCCACTGCACAAACCCATAATCCATATACGGTTCTTTGAAAGGATAATCAGCCGGCTGTTTCTTCGTGTAGTCAATCACGTCCATGTTGAGAAAGTTGTTCAGACCCCTTATTCGAAAGTATGGCTTCTCACTGAAATCCAGGACTGGAAGTGAAAACGAGTTTGGGTTATCAGGCAGGACATCACCTGTTGAGTAAAACCTGATGCCGTAAAGTTGTAAGAATTCGTATACCCCATACAACACGCCATTTTCATTACTCCCGCCAATGAGGATGACATTTTGGTTTTTATAGGTTGCGCTCTTTATGATGTAACCATCGCCGCCCGGGGTTTCTTCATCAAACGGCACAGTGTCACGAGTCAATAACTCCACCAGTAATGGATTCGATTGCGGAGTGCCGAGGATTATTGCAGGCGGGTGTACCGAATCATCGGCAAGGTTTCGACCATGTTCCTTCGATATGTTGATGTCGAAAAGCAGTCTGAGGTATTTGACCAATTCATCCGATGAGTATGATTCGAGATTTGTCGGCGCTTCACTCACCACGACTACCATGCGTTGCACAGGAATCGTTCTAGTCCAGTCTATGTTTTTCTTGCAGTTCATAATTTGCAGCATCGCAAGATGCAGGTTTTGGAAATGACAAAGCCGTGATCAGTATGGGGATAAGTGACATCCCCACCGCGGTTTTCATCATTCGTTATCGTTCCTTGATAATGCCAAGACCGAACACGTCAACAATGCTTATACCATTTCGCTTGAATAATGGTGCATATTAGGCGGGATCAAGCGACTGAACAAGGAACGCGATAGAAATCCCCCTTGCCCTGCTTGGGAAGGCTTGATTGACGCTATTAACATAGAGAAATGGTATTAGCAATCAAAGCAAATCGTACGAAGAAACAAATCTAATACAACTGTTCGACAAACCGACGCAACTGGAGTTCCAAGTCTCCGCCTATTTCCGGATGTTTATCCACAAGGTTGTTCAGTTCGTATAGATCTGTCTTTCGATTATAGAGTTCTGCTTTTGGCGGCGTTTCCAAACTGCCGACAAGCGTGCAGGAGATTGCGCCAAGCGTGCCCGGCATACTTTGCTCGATCTTGGGAAGGGTCGGCAGCCACCAGATGTAACTCCAATCGGGCGTGCGTATACTCCACGACTTCAGGTAGAAACCGGTGTAGGCATACTCACGAATCTTTTCGATCTGCCCGGACATGATTGGAATTAGACTCTGACCGTGCATGTGCTCTGGCCCGCCGACGCCCAAGAAATCAAGCGTAGTCGGCATAATATCCGGCGGTTGCACGAATGCTGACCGACGTTGACCGCTGCCGATTCCCTCAGGATGTCTAATCATCAACGGAATATGCACAAGTTCCTCGTAGGGCCAAGGACGTGCTTTTCGCATGATGCCGTGGCCCCACATGCCTTCGCCTAACGGTTCGCCGTGATCGGACATGAAGACAATCAGTGTATTATCGAACATGTCGAGCTCGCGTAACCGCTCTAGGAAGATGCCAATCCATTTGTCTACCAATGAGATTTCGCCCGCGTAAAGCGCTTGAATACACTTTAGATCTTCCTCCGTGAGATACCCATCCACCTCACCGGGGATTGGATGAATGAGTTCTTTGCCGTCGTAGTCGGGCTGATACATCCGATTGAAAGGCTCGGGCGGGTCCCAAGGTTCATGCGGATCAAAGCAGTCCATCCACAGAAATAGACCATCCCTCTTAGGTTGATTCTCGATCCAATGCAGTGATGATTTGACAACCTGCGCAATAAAGTGGTCTTCATCACTCTTCCAGTGTGACCGATTTCGCAGATATTGTTCAAGCTGGTTGCGCACGTTTTCACTTGCTCCTGCGTCGCCGCTTGACTGGTGATACGCATCGACATCAACCTGAATTGATTCGTCAAGGATGTGTGGATCGCCCTCTTGACCGCGGATGAAATGGACGTAGTCGAAGCCGCGCTCAAATGCCATCTGCGGCTTGTGCATGTGATAGGTATCGGCAATCAATGCCGAAGTATAACCCGAACTCCAGAGCACCTCGGCCAAGAGAACATCGTCGTGTTCAAGACGCTGCCACCCTCGAAAAGGAAAGGTATAACGTCCGGTGAACAGCGAGGTGCGTGTTGGGATGGTTGGCAATCCTTCCGAAAAAGCCATATCGAAGACACAGCTTTCCTCTGCAAATCGATCGAGATTTGGCGTCTGAATCCACTCGTTGCCGTAGCAACCGAAATGGTCGACACGCCAACTGTCTGCCATGATGACAATAACATTCATAGTTTTGAATTTGGACTTGATAAGTGTTGAGTGATACCAGTTCACACTTGATGTGGTATCGTTTGGGGGGAATCGGCGACAGCCATTCAATGGATAGGAAAACACACCGATAGGCTTAGATTGAACTGGATTTAGAAATTTCTAGTTGGGTGGTGGGGCGCTGAGGAGGTATCTCTTCCCGCCGCTCACAAGGGAGGCTTTCGCATAAGTGAGGATCTTGGCAACTTCAAGCTGTTCATCGTAAGACACCGGCATGTTGCCTGCGCGAAACATCTCAATAGCCGCTTTCGCCGTGCGGATATGGAAATGTTCCTCCGCGAAGTCGGGATCGTCGGGCAGAATAGAGAATCGAGCTACACCGCCGCTGCCGAAAAGGCTGAAGTGGAATCCGTAAGCCATTTGCAGGGAGCGGAAGCACACCGTTCTCTCGCCTTCGTAGCCAACGACAACAACGTGTTGCGTCTCTCCGCCCAAATGCTCTACCCATTGGGCGCCGGCCCCAACCAATGACGTCAACGGATCGATTACGTGCACGCCGTAGAAGAAAAGCCAAGCCAATGGTCCTGCGCCATCAGCGGCAATTATGTCACCCAAGTCGGCTATGCGAGCCTTCTGGTCTAATACAGCCTGCGTAAACCGTATCCCGGAGCAGCAGAGCACGGGTGTGTTCTTATTCCGCGCTAGGGAGACAATGTCTTCAGACTGCTGTGCCGAGTGGCTGAGCGGCTTGTCTAGAAAGACCGGAGTGCCAGCCGCAATATAGGGCTCCGCCCAAGAGGCATTCCGATCCGCCCACTCTTCGCACCCATCGTCGCTTGAGATAACAGCATCCACCTGTCCCACAGCCTCGTCCGGCCGATCAAGAACATCCGGGATTTTAAGCGCTTGCGCAACGACCCGTGTTCGATCGGGGTCAGGCGTCCAAAGCGCAACTACTTTGGCATCCTCGCATAGCTGCCCAGCGGCAGGTGCAATAAACTTTATACCTGCGGCCTCTGCACGCTCCGGGGTACATCCGTTAATAATCTGGCTAAAATTGACTCCGTGGCTCCAGTCGTACTTGGCGGCGGTCAACGTTGCAATTCTAATCATCGGTAAAGACTCCTTCCAGGCTTGAAACGTATGGCGAGAGAACTGTTGCTAGGAAGTTGATGGCTGAAAATAATAATGGCAAACAGAGATTTCTCCATACGTGCGACGGAGTTGCCGAGCAGCTTTCAATACACCAAAGACAGAACGGAAAATTCCGCCTTCAACTGCAACACGTCGTCGGGAATCTTCTCTTGGATTGTCTGCCCCGTCGGGTTATGCAAAAACTGCGACCGCCACCGAGCGTTTAATCCGCTCAATTTCGTGAAGTGTTTGTGCGGTCAGATAGCTTTCACCACAATGGGAGCAACTCAGCATCAATAACCTTTCAATGACAAGAAGTGATTCGCCTTTCCCATAACTCCGTGAAATGTACCGCCAGCGCACACCAGCATTCCCACAAATATCACACATCATGGTTTGACTTTTTGTTGCTTTATTCGACACAGACGCCACGGTAACGATGCCGACTTTCCCATCGATTCGATGATGGCATATCGGATAATAAAATTGACGGTTGACTCACTGGCTTTCCTTGATTGTCCCCCAGGTCGTCGCGAGTTTGTCCAATGGCGAAACCGAAAAAATCACCTGCTTGAGTCCCTCGTTGACGATACGACTCACCTCTACCGCTCTCAAAACACGGTCAAAAAGTGCAACTTCGTCAATGATGCCCCTGTACCTTCCGTTGTGCCCTGCAGCGATGGTTGTATGTGCTTCCTCACCCTTACTCACGGGGATTTTCTTGTTTAGCCTCTTTTCCGTCGCCATTCGCCCATCAAGATACAGTTTCGCAATTGTTCCATCGTACGTCGCGGCGACATGATGCCATTCCTTTAGCGGAACCACATCAACTGAATCAATGACCGGATTGCCCGGCCCCAAGCCAAAACGAACCGCGCCCTCCTTGCCAGCTTCGGCAGAGAGTACTGCGAAACGAAAGCTGTCGGCGCGCTGAAAAAAGGTGCCTTCAATACCGACCTGCGCCTTATATTTTTCCACATATATCCACGCCACAATGGTGAGCGCGCTTGTTGGATTCAAGCTCTCATCAGTCCCGAGATTAAGCTGATCGTCCTCGCCGTCAAATCTCAATGCATTGCCCGATTTTCCCGGCACCCATTTTTCGCCGCCGTGGTACGATCCATCGTTACCGTTGCCTGAAGCGTCCTTGGTTACAATATTGCCTCTTCCTTCATCACAGTACCATATTCCTCGAGCGTTTTCGGGATTGAATGCGGCAGTGGCTTGTCCCGTGGACAGTAGTTCCAGCACAACCAAATTCGCACACATTAAGGTGACTCTTACCATGGCGCGTCTCATCACATCCCCTCCGCCTCTCCTTACAAGGTTATTAAGCCACTTCTTATGTGAACCTTCAGATAGAAGTCAAAAGAATCCTGACGAAACCGCAAATTTCTGTGCTACTCGGCAATCTGCACGCGGTCACAAGCTCTCTTTAATGTTGGCCCAAGTCGTGGCAAGTTTTCCTACAGCTTGAATCGCTAAACCGCCTTTTATACCTTCGTCACGATGAAGTTGAATGGCTTCCTGGGTCACAACTCCCTCCGCCAGAACAAACTCATCAATATTTCCGAACACGTACTCCCCGGGATTGTGCGTCCTCCCGCGAGCAACATACGTGTTTGTTCCCTTCAAGTCGGCAGGATTGCCCCTAAAGGACTTATCGCGCGCCGCTAACTTGCCATCAATGTAAATTGCTCTACCGGACTTTGCGCTAAAAACGCCGACAATATGGTGCCACTCGCCATCCACTATGGCTTGAGCCCTGTTATTGCTTAAATTCTGTTCCTCAATAACCCCAGGTTTTAGGGCAAATATCCGCACTTCCTTGCTCACCTTGTCCCAGTAGATGCCGGCAGCGCTCCCGTCGGGTTCCCTAATCGTGAAATAGGTCGGCCAGTTGTTGACTTGCACCCCAATCTTGTTTGCCCAGAACATAACGGTCATCTCATCGAACAGGAACATGTCATCACCCAGATCGATGAAATCGTCGCGTCCATCAAAAGCCAAAGCCTGGCCGATTTTCCCTTTTATCCGTTGGGGCCCTCCCTTTAGCTCGCCGTCATTGCCGTTTCCCGAGACATCTTTGACCACATTCCCCTGTATCTTTTCAAAATCATAAGCCACGATGGCCTTCGCGCCTGCCGCACCCGCGTCTTCGGCGATGAAGGCGATCCCTAATACAGTGACAAGTAGGGTCAAAATCGTTGTCTTCAATTTGGGGCCCTTCCTCTCAAGGGTAACGTGCAAGTGTCTCCCACATCAATGCAATCAACCCTTCCATTCTACACCATTAACCACGATTTAACGCAGATTTTCAATTGCGGAACTCTAAGGACATTGGGACACGAAACCGATAAATGAGCCAATCTCACCGCTCTGCCTACCGTGTCCCAATCTCCCGCTATGAGTCACAAGTGACACCTACCGGTGGTCCTTTATGGTCGCCCAGGTGGTTGCGAGTTTGCCCGACAACTCAACAGACGTCCCGGCACCAGCTATACCGCTATCCGCATGGGCTTGTATAGCCGCCTCGCTTAATTCGCCTTGAGCGATAACGAATTCGTCAATCGTCACGTTTGTTCGCTCACAGGGACACTGCGTCCGACCCAGACCGATGTAGGTGTTGGTCGACTTCAGATCGGCGCCGCTTCCGATGAAGAACTCATCGCTGGCTGCGAGTTTGCCATCGATATAGATTTTCCGTCCTGAACTGGAGCTAAAGACACCCGCGATCTGGTGCCAATCGGTATCTACTACTTTTTGGGAGTCATGCTCGCGTAAATTCTCCTCGCCAATAACCCCCGGTTTCAAGGCAAATATCCTTATCTCGGTGCTTTCCTTGTCATAATAAATACCGAGACCACTTCCATCAGCCTCTCTTATGGTGAAAAAGGTTGCCCAGTTCTGCTCCATAGCTCCGATGTTATTGACCCAGAACAGGATAGTCATCTCCTCAAAGAGGAACTTCTCATCTCCCAGGTCAACGTGATCGTCTAGCCCGTCAAGTATCAGCGCCTGACCGATTTCCCCTCGCGTTTGCTGGGGATCGCCTATCAGTTCGCCATCATTTCCATTTCCAGACACGTCTTTAACCATGTTACCTGCAGTGTCCTCAAAATCGTACGCGAGGACGATTTCTTGAGCAATCGCGCTCCCTGCTCCGAGCATGAAAGCGATTCCCAAGGCGGTGATGAACAGAGCCAAATGCATTGTCTTCATTGTGGATTTTCTCCTCTCAAAGTTTGAAGGTTAGGACAATTATCCGGGCATTTTTCGTAGTCATGACCCAACTACAATCTCTACCCGAGTGAGGTTTTAATCTGTTGGTTATTTGCAATTCTGAGGCAGTAGTCTGTTTCGGCGTTGGATCGCCGGAGCACATCGAGAAAATTTATCACGGCGCTCGTTTCCTGCCCAATTCATGCATCAGCATCCTTCAGAAAAAACCGTGCAACATGTAAACGTGTTGATGCTAACAGCATACCGCAGAGTGTGTTGGTTGTAAAGACAAGAATGATGTCTGCCAATAGATCGGGATTTAGGATTCAAATTTCTGCAGTGAACGCAGATAATCTGCACTTACGTGCGCCGCTTCGGTTGGAGCCATTATCTCGGCGAGCGCCTGGTGGACGGTCACGAATCCATCGTAACCAACCGCTTCCAAAGCGTCAAAGACCTCACGCCAGTTTACCCCGCGTGGATCGTGGAGCGGAATGTGGTCGAAATGGATTACCCCGCGAACCCATGTTTCGATGTTTGCTTTGCCTTCGGGATTCGGCAGATAATTCTGAAGATAAACATTAAACAGATAAGGCTCAAAAGCATTGAGCGCCTCCACACCGTATGCTTGGCCGCACATGCGAAGATTCGCCGGCTCATAAATGATGCCGAAATTCGGGCGATCAACGCGGCGCAACACCTCCACCGAACCTTCAATCGTCTCGAACAGACTTGCAACGTGGCATTGATGAGCCAGACGTATACCGCGTTCCGCAGCTTCATCAGATGCGCGCTGCGCCCACGGGATGTCCTCCTCTTTCTTCATGCAGATCCGCATCAGACCGCAAGGGAAGGCTTCGGCAAGGTCAAGGTACGGCGTGATGTTTCGTAGCGCGTTAGGTCCTCGCTCGAAATTCTCTGGGATGGCGAAGTCACCGGTGACCATCGAGACTCTTAGATCCAAGCGGTCGAGAATCTGGCACACTTCTGCGACACGTTCCTTTGGCGATTGTATGCCGGCAACAGATGCTCGCATACAGATTGCATGATAGCCGTTGTCCTTCGCCACCTGTGCTAGCTCTTCAAAAGGTACGATAGACTCCTCTTTCTTGAAGAACGCTTCCGCAATCCGTGCGGAAAGTGAAAGTTTCATGTACGTTGCTCCTATCAGTCATGTTACAGCCCAAAAGCGGTGTGGAAAGTGCCTCCCGTGCGCTGAAGCCCGATTAGCTCAATCGATCGGCACACTCCCGCTTTCACGTCAAATCGAGGCTTGAATCCCAGCTCATTTTCCACCGCTTCTGCTTGACAGTTCCAATCAATATCGGTTCGTCCAGGAAGTAAGTTAATTTGGGCTGAAGGGATAAGATCTTTGACGCAGTCCGCCATGTACCGCATTGATTGGTAATCGCCGGGACAGTTGACAGATCTGCCTTCAAATTTGCCGGATTCGCTGGCGAGAACAGTTAGCTCCGCGGCGTCCTCCACGTACTGCCACGTATAAATTTCATCGCCGCACGGTGATTCAAACGGACAACCGCGTAGTGATGAGTCGATGAGGTGACTCCAGAACATACCGTTTCCTCGGAGTCTGCCCGCTCCATAGACAAACATGTAGCGCAAGCCCACGGAATCCACCCGGAACTGTTCGTAGTAGTGACGAGCGAGGAATTCTGCGTATGACTTCGACGCGCCGTAGACGTTTTGAGGAAGGTGAGCCGATGAATCTGTAACAGGCCCTTCATAACACCCAACGGGGCCAAACACCGCCACGGAACTTGCCCAAACCACCCGCTCAATCTCGCACAGACGCGCCGCTTCAAGGACATTCACCATTGCCAGACAAATATCCTTCACAGCTACTGAAGGAAACGGTTCAGTCACGGGATCGAGTGGAGAAGCCACGTGGATTATCTTTTGAATTCGGTTGTCTTTCACGGCACCGAGGAGACGATGAAAATCGCTTATTGAGCCGGAGATAATCTGCGCCTCTGGCAACGTCCGAGAGTCAAGCAGCAGAGAAAGGGTATTGCCATGCAGGTGGGAATCGTAGACAAAAGGTTCATGTCCACGCTTGAGCAATTCGTGGACGGTATAAGCGCCGATAAAACCACCGCCGCCCGTGACAAGGTAGCGCATTGTTGTATCTACCCTTGTTAGTTGTGGGGAAGGGTCCTAGCAAACCAAAATCTAGATATTGCTCAGGTGGAGGACGTATCACAACACGGTTGTCTTGCTTCTCGATCAGTTCCCCGCAGGCTGCGGTGCAAAAGGCTTCTTTATGCAAACCGTGCTGTTTCGCGCCTTATCGCCACCTCAGATCTCACCCCTAACGAGTAGCCTTGGAACATATGCAACATAATAATAACCCTAGCACGATCAACGCTTTCTGTCAATGAAAATCAGCTTGCGATTCATCGTAGATGACGGCCCCTGTGCCGTCCCATGCCGGTAATTTCACAATTCTCCCATCACGTTTCATGACTTTCCCCATCCTTCCAATCTTCCGCCCTTCCATCCTTCCCTCTTCGTAGTAGGGCAATTCATTGCACGCCCTGACGTTCTTTTCTCACTTCTAATAGCGAATTCGTCAAGCAATCAGGTATCATATTTTCTGCAACCGGAACGGAACCTATGCCAATACGTTCATCCGCTATAGGGTAAACATGGAGGTGTTCATGCAAGACCAAATGAAAATCGGAATCATCGGCTGTGGCACTATCAGCAGGGCATACTTTGGTGGCGCCCAGAACACGGACGCCTTGGAAATCAAATCATGCGCCGACATTCGCATGGAATCCGCTCAAGCGGCGGGGGGCAAGTGGGGATGCCAAGCGGTCAGCGTGGACGACCTCTTAGCTGACGAAGAAATTGAACTCGTCATAAACTTGACCGTTCCAAAGGCGCATGTAGAGGTGGCGATTGCGGTGTTGGAATCGGGCAAGCACGTTTACAGCGAAAAGCCGTTCGGTGTGAACATCGAAAGTGGTCGGCAACTCCTCGCTAAAGCGGCTGAAACCAAGTTGCGCGTCGGTAATGCCCCGGACACCTTCTTCGGGGCTGGCATTCAGACTTCGCGGAAGGTGGTTGACGAAGGTGGAGTCGGAAAGCCCATCGCGGGCACGGCATTCATGTGCAGCCACGGTCCCGAGAGCTGGCACCCCAACTCCGCGTTCTATTATGACATCGGCGGCGGTCCAATGCTCGACATGGGCCCCTACTACGTGACAGCACTGGTCAACCTCCTTGGCTCCGTAAAACGCGTCGCTGCCGTGACCACAAAGGCGTTTGAAGAAAGAGTAGCAACCAGCGAAACCGCTTATGGCTTGCGCATTCCCGTAAACACGACTACCCACCTGACCGGGGCGCTTGAGTTTGTAAGCGGTGCCGTCATCACAATGATCATGAGTTTTGATATGTGGAGGCATAGCCTACCGTGCATTGAGCTCTACGGCGAAACCGGTTCCATACAGGTTCCCGATCCCAACGGATTTGCAGGCGCAGTGCTTCTCTCCCGTAATCGAGAAGACTGGTCCGAAGTCCCGCACGCATTCCCGGCAAATGCTCGCACGATTGGTGTAATCGACATGGTTCGTGCGATTCGCTCCGGTCGGCCGCACCGCGCCAGTGGTGCGTTGGCATTCCATGTTCTGGAGATCATGCTCGCATTTGATAAGTCTTCGGAATCGGGGCGGCATATCGAGATTCAGAGCACAGTGGAACGTCCTGCACCCCTTCCGATAGGGCTTGATGAATGGGAGGTGGAGGACTGAGAGATTCTTGCTGGCAGGGAATTGAAAAACGAGGACGATACCGCTCTTGCACTTGAGCAACTTTCAAGAATGAACTTTACCTTTTGACAGAGGCCACGGTGCACTAGGGGAGCCCGTCCGCTCCTGCTGGATTGCCAAATCCAGCAGATCTAGCATTTACGTAACTGAAATCCAAAAGGTTTGTTGTAGGATAGTTTTTTTGTTTTGACGCTACGATCTTTGTAGGAGCGATCTCCTGGTCGCGACCGCCTATTCTTGGCAGGGCAAGATGCCTTGCCTACCGTAGTGACCTCCAGTTGCTGCGTAAGTTCTAATATCTTTATCTAATCTGTAGGTTGGGATCAAGCGAGTGGACAACGAGCGATCAACTGAGTGGACAACGAAGGCGATAGTGGAATCCTGATAGAGATCTCTCAAGCGACCGAATACAGAGTGCCATAGAGATCATCTTGCCCCGCACTGGATAAATTTATTGACGTTATTAATGCATTGCGAAAATAGGGAAATGGTATTGGAGATTATACAATGAATCAGCAACTCAAAGCGCGATGGCAGGAAGAATTCGACAAGGCAGGCGTAAAGACGATTAGACAGATGCTCGCTCAAGAGCCACAATTGGTTAATGTGCGGGTTAGGCGCAGCAATCAAGCCGTACCGCAATGGGGACCATTATTCGTTGCCAGCGTCAAGCTCAATAGTCTTGACAAGGTCAAAGCCCTTGTCAAAGCGGGGGCGAACATAAACAACAGTGAGCTTGGCACGCACTGGCCCAGTACCGATTACGAAATCAACCGGTACTTCATTGATTGTGGTATTGATATAAACCAGCCTAGTTATCTGGGATTCCACGCCATCGGCGTTACAGGATTAGATTCCATTCTCCTGATGATGGACAACGGTCTCGATCCGAACTTCACCTGGGCATACATTGGACAGACGATGTTACATATGCAAGCGCTGCACGATGCCGACAGGGAGTTGGCGTGTACCTTTATGTTGATTCGGGCGGGAGCAAATGCCAACGCGCAAGCCCGAACCGGCTTAGATGACGAACCGATTATGGAAAACGAGCACGGTATCCGGTACGGTCGAGAAACCCCGCTTCACTCCGCCGCCCGGTCCGGCAGCAAGTTACAAGTGCGACTTCTACTTGATCACGGGGCGGACGCCTCGCTTAAAACAGTCAGCCGAATAGTCGAGCCGGAAAAACTCACCGAGTGGACCGAGGGGGTTACATCCTTCCTCTGGCCCATGACCGAGTTCAAACGAGTGCTGTTTGAGCCGTATGCCGGCGAAACGCCGTTGGAGATGGCAATCCGTTACGGCCATCATGAGGTGGCGGCAATCCTTGACGAGAGAACAGGTTGAACCAGGCTTGTGTCAGGTGCGATCTGCTATCGCCAAGTAGGACTCAGTCCAATACTGTCTTCGACCGATGCTCAAGAAAGGAGGATTTCAATCAATGCAGAAACCGTTGTATCTTGACACGGATGAACCTCTTGACGGCGATCTGGATGTTGGTGGGCGTGGCAACGACGTATGGAGGATATGTGAGAGCGCGTACACGGGAGACGTTAAAACCGTACAAGCATTGGTAAACCGAGACCCAAAACTGGTTTCTTATGAATACGTAACCAGCGCGCTAGGCTTTGCCACCGCTGCGGGCAACACGGGAGTTGTCAAAACCTTGTTGAGTCATGGCGCCAGTCCATGCGGATTTATTCGCGAGCATTCGCTACTGAAGGTCGCCGAAATTCGCGGGTATTCCGAGATTCATCAACTCCTAATAAACACACTGAGATCCCGATTCAACTACTCGGACAATCAGCGCTCCCTGACCGACCTGCTTCAGGCGATCACGGAGTTGGATTCCAACCGAACTAGCGAGCTTCTCAAGGACCAACCGGAGCTGGGGACTCAGGCAAGTTTGTCAGGTGATACCGCATTACACCATGTTGCGACTCTCTCAACCGAAAACGTAAAAGATATCGTCGATATTCTGCTTAGGCATGGTGCACGACTTGACGCACGCAACGAAGACGAACAAACCCCCATTGACGTGGGGATGGATGGCGGGAAAAGCAAGTTGGTTCGCTACTTTCTCGAAAAACATCCAGTCGACCACATCACCGTTGGCGCCTTTGAGGGAGATTTGGACAGAGTTGAGTCCTCATTGAAAGCCGATCCATCGCAAGCAAACGCGCTTAATCCTGCGGGACAACGTCCGCTGTCTCTGGCTGCGAAAGGCGGGCATCTGGCTATTGTGAAAGCCCTGCTTAAAGCTGGTGCACGGATTGAGTCACCTGAACGAAAAGCGAGACACGGGATGGCGCTGACTGAAGCCGTCGCTGGGAATCACTATGAGGTGGCGGAGTTGCTTCTTGAGCACGGAGCTAATCCAAACCATCAACCTCTAACACTTCACGCCGATGACGACAAGATGGTTGCGCTGCTTCATCGCTATGGTAGCTACGTATCATTCTGGGATCGATGCGGTGGCGACGAGATTGAAATCGTGTCGTCAATGTTGAACATGAACCCTGCAATGGCGCGGTGTGAAGCGCCAATTCTGCTCGGTCGTTCGCGAGGTGACAATCCGCTTACGACGGGCGGCAGGAACTTGGACATTATTCGACTACTGCTCCGTTACGGCGCTCAACCGCAACCCACCAGCAATTGGTGCAACAGCTATATGTGGAATGATTACGATAAAGCGCGGTTGCTGCTAGATTACGGCGCCAGTCCGAATATGCAAACAATGACGGGTGTGCGTCCACTTCATTTTCTGGCGACGGAAGTGTGGGACGCCCGAAAACTGAGCACCGCTGAACTATTGCTCAAAAGGGGTGGGGAGGTTGATTTGGTTGAGGAACTTTCGGGGGCACCCCCACTTGGATGGGCGTCAAGCTGCGGAGATGTAGAGTTTATGAAACTCCTAATAGCTCACGGCGCCGAGGTGAATCCGTCAACACAACCGTGGGCAAAACCTCTAGCATTGGCGGAGCAGAACGATCAGACAGATGCAATTGCGCTACTAAAGCATCATGGGGCAACAGCCTGATTCCAGTTTATAGAAGGCTTTTAACAGGCCTTTGCAGTTAGCGACGACGAAAGGATCCTCGCCCACAAGCGTGCAAGATCGTGTGTATAGCTGTAATTACGCCTAAAAACTAGACAGTTGAATTTCCAACAACTTCAGGCGTTTTATCTTGACCGGATTGGTCGGATTTTCTATCTTAATTCCCTTCCATTTCTGTCCAAAGAATGGCGGTAAGTTCACAGGTTGTTATCAATTCTTAGGCTCAAGTTCTCTCCTGGAAAATACCCTCTCCGAAGTTTAGCACATTTCGCGACCGTCCACCTCCTAGAATTCATCATACCCCTCTCAGTGTAGATGCGAGTTTGCCATGAGTTTCTGACTATTATCGTCGTCCGTTCGATCAAGCGCATTCCTACTTGGCACCGCCGCGCGTTGTAGTTAGAAAGTCCTGAATCATCAACAAATTACATGCAAATTCTCACGCACACTGGCGAATCGCTGAATCCTCACAAGCCGATCGGACGTTATATATCAGATAGGTACTGATCTTATTGACGGTATTCCAGGATACCGCAATTAGCGCCAGAAACCAAGTCAGGTTGCCAGCGCGCAATTATCTTTCCTTGTGCGCATTGGGTGGTCAAGTCTATGGATACGAATAGTTAACCTTCAGTCGTTATCGGACGTTCATTCACGTTCGTACGGGTCGGAGCATGCTCACCAAAGAGATGATGGCAGATTTGCCCTCGCAACCCGGTGTGTATTTTTTCCGCAATAAGTCGCGGGAGATTCTCTACATTGGGAAAGCGAAATCGTTGCGCAAGCGGGTTAAATCTTACTTGTACAACACAAAACGGCGTCCCCACAAGATTAAACGACTCGTACGTCATGCGTCCGGCGTTGATTACGAGATCTGCAACTCGGAGTTGGAAGCTTCATTACTCGAAGCACGGCTCATTAAGGAGAACCAACCGCCTTACAACTCCGCTTTGAAGGAAGGTTGGAAGTCTTGGTTTATCAGGATAGATCATTCTGATGAATTCCCCCGGCTTGAACTCACCTCCGAACGGTTGAAGGATCGAGCACGATATTTCGGGCCCTTCTCTGGTCGAAAATGGACTGAGGATGTGATTAACTCAGTGCACCATGTCTTTCCCGTTCGTACCTGCGAACAGACGCTTACGCCGCGTCGAGATACCCGTCCATGTCTAAGCCATTATCTTAAGCGCTGTGACGCTCCGTGCGCCGCTCGAATCAGTCGTGAGGCATATCGAGCAATGATCAACGATGTGGAACAGTTATTGGAAGGAGACCACGAGGCTGTGGTCAAAAAATTGATGGATTGGCGGGACGGCGCTGCAACTAATCTCCACTTTGAGCGTGCGGCGGTAATCCAGAAGCGAATCGAATATATCCAGGATGCCTTTGTTTTTCTGGACGTGCATCGCTGGAAAGAGCAGGAAGTATTGTCAGCCGAATGAGGAGGGGAAGGCTGGAAGGATGGGTTTCACTAGCGCTTCGGTGACTTCGGGTGGATTGAAGCCTTGAAAATCTTCCTTCTGAGTGAGGTTACTCATGGGTTTCCGCTCAACCCAACCTACGCACCTGCCGACCGGGAGAGTCAAGTAGTACACAGTGGAGAGTTAGTGGGCTGTTCGTTTGGGGAATATGAAAAAAATCGGTGTCCTACATGTGATCACAGATACGACGATTCAATCACGATTTACGCATCCCCAACTCACGGAGATGGCAATAGATGGCGGCGCGGATACGGTTCAATTTCGCCAGAAATCCGGTACAGCGCGCTATCTACTTAAAACGGCGCAAGAAGTTCAAGCTATCTGTGCCCGGTACGGTGTTCCGTTGATTGTGAATGACCGAGCGGATATTGCGCTCGCTGTCGGTTCAGCAGGTGCGCATTTTGGGCAGGACGATCTGCCAATCTCGATAGGTCGCAAGCTTTTCCCGTCGGGCTCAATAATCGGCGCATCGGCACGAACAGAAGAGAAGATTATGGAGGCGATTGCGGAGGGCGCTGATTATATCGGGTTTGGACCGATTCGCCAAACTTTTTCAAAGTCGGGTGCTGAAACGCCGAAGGGGCTGGATGCGCTTGCAAAAATGTGTGAAATCGCCCAATGTCCCGTAGTTGCTATCGGCGGCATCACGTTTGAAGATGTTTATGACGTGATTCACGCTGGCGCACATGGAATTGCTGTCATCTCGGCAGTGTGTGGACAACCTGATCCGCTTGCTGCTACTCAACGATTGGTCGCGGAAATTCACCGCGCAAAGAAGGAATAAGCAAGTTTCAGTATTAGAGTTTATTTTCTGAAGCGACTGGGATAAATAGGATTGGAAGGATGGAAAAGTGGGAGATTGGGGATTCTCTTGCACGCCACTCTCAATCTTCGGGAGCGAGAGACCTGAAGCTAAGTAGTTGGGTTTCATTGCATTCAACTCAACCTACATGTTCTGTCGCACCCGTTATGGGAACTCTATCGCCCTCGCTATTCGCTCGGTAGATCTCGCTTGATTGGTTTGGATCTTGACCGAAATGTGAGTTTATTCTTGAAAGTTGCTTAAGCAAGTTTCAATATAAAAGCAAGAATGGAAACTGTCCCCGTTTTACAAACATGCTGCTCCTCTGTAGCAGAAGATTGAAGCTATCGGCGTACTATCGACATGGGGATCTCTATCGCACTCGTTATCCACTCACTTGATCTCCTCTGGAGCGAAAGACACGAAGGTTAAATGGCTAGATAAAGATTTGCTGAATTTGCCAATCCAGCCGGAGCGGCCAGCCCCAACGCGGCATGGTCTGTGTCAACATGCAAAATTCATTATTGAAAATTGATTGAAGTTACAGCCGATCCAAAGCACGCGATGAATTGCGCTAATACAAACACGAATTGTCTGCAATTTAGAATTGCGATAGGGGTAGGGTAAATTGGACCGATGAAGCTAAATATAATGTGATTCGGCATGCCATCTGTAACGAAGGAAGACAATGAGTAAACTGGGAGTAGGATTTGTCGGCAGTGATGTACATGTCGGCGGATATGTTAAAGCTTTTCTTGCGCATCCCGATGTGAGATTGATTGGTGCTTGCGACAGCGAAGAATATAGCGCTCAGGGAGTTGCGGCACAGGGCAACATGAGTCTGTCGACGACCCGTTACGAAGAGTTGCTTGAAAACTCGGGAATTGATGCTATAATGGTGTGCAGCCCCGATCATTTTCATGCTACTCATTCTATTGCCGCACTAAGGGCTGGGAAACATGTTCTATGCGAAAAACCCATGACGACAACTTTGCAGGATTGTAAGGACATGGTGAGAGCGGTAGACGAAACGGGCCTTACGTTCATGACGAGCCAGTTCATGAGATTTTGTCCTATACACCAAGAGATCAAGAGAATGTACAATGAAGGTGTACTCGGACGGGCTTTTTTCGTAGAAGGCAGTTACATCCATGATATGAGTGGTATCTATTCCCGGAACACGTGGCGTTCGGACTCAAAGAACCCACAGAATATTCTCATAGGTGGAGGATGCCATCCCTTAGATCTCCTTCGCTGGGCGGTTGGCTCAGAGATTGAGGAAGTGCACACCTATGCCAACGGCTACGCTGCCCCCAATCTCGTTCTAGATGACTGCTACATCTTCAGTTGCAAATTTGAAAACGGTTGTCTTGGAAAGGTGCTGGTAACTTCCGGGTGCAAGGGACACGGCATGGGCGAGGGATTCCTTTCAATCTACGGGACGGAGGCGACTGTATGGCGAGAGCGCCTTTATCCTGCCAAAGGGGAGCCAACAGAGATCGCCTCCCAGAACCTCGATCCAATGCATGCGGTAATTGACCATTTCGTTGATTGTGTAATGACTGGAAAACAACCATCAATAGATGTCCGCGACGGGGCAAAAACTGTGTCGGCACTGGTTGCAGGCGTGGAGTCTGCCGAATCGGGTGCACCTGTAGCCGTCTTTAACGATTTTTGACGTGAGGTTCGAGGTCTGAGAAGGTTGAGAGGAGCACGATGACTCCATTTTCAGCTCTGTTATCACTGAATACATCAATCATGAGTAATGCTGAGGCGGGCAATGTTACACTAATGGCTGGTGCCGCGGAAAACATCCTCACCCCTGCAATGGAACAGACGGACGACTGGCAGCCAAAAGTTTACGATGATTTGTACGGTAAATCGCTCGTTCTGTCGGACGGTCAGGAGTATCTTGTAATCATTACAGCCGACCACATTATGCAGGGCTTTGACGAAACCGAAATTATGCGGCGGGTCATCAATAGAGCCACTGGTATTCCTCCGAACAACATCTTCATCAATTTCAGTCATACGCACAATTCGATTTTCCCGAGCGGCAGGTGGAAGAAGGAGGCACAGACTTCGACCGCCAAACTTGACATTCCGCATGGTGAATGGCTGGGCAGCGAAGGAAGGGCGCTCGATCCGTTTGTTCAGTGGTGGTTTGGCCATCTCGCTGAAGCGACGAAGCGCGCGAAAGATAATCTACAGCCCGCAGAATTGGGGGTCGGGCGTGCGCCGGTGCAAATTGGCTACAACCGTCGCCCGCTACGGGATGGCGTATGTGTGATGGCAGAAAACCCTGACGGCGCCGTTGTACCATGGACAGATGTCTTGGGAGTCTATTCGCAGCACGCAGATCGGGGTGATGCGGGAGATCGGATTGCTGTAATGTTCACTCACGCGGCACACCCCGTCATCGTACACTTTTCAAACTGGCCAAATCCGGACTACTCCAAGCCGGACATTGGTCCCGATTACCCTGGCTACGCTGTTAAGCATTTGCGCAACTTGCTTATTACAGACAATCAACCATCGGGTGTGTTGATGTTTGCCCAAGGCTGCGGTGGGAACATTAACGGGTTTCCGCTGCGAGGTAGTTTTGGCGCGTGTGAAGCAGCGGGACTTTCCCTAGCATTTGCGACTCGAAATGCCGTAGACAATCGTGCGAAAATCACGCCAGGGCCGCTAAAAAATCGCGAATTGACCCTCACGCTCCCGTACAAAATGCCGCCAGTTGCGCAAGTTAAGGAATGGTTGACCCAAGATCCGGAGAGCGGGAACCTAAAGCATCTACTAGAGGTGTCCGAAAGCGGCGCACGCGAATACCTCAAGCTTCCAATGCGTGCCTTTGCTATCGGCGAGGAACTGTGTATCCTCATGCTCCCCGGAGAGATGTTCTGCGAGTACCAATTGCACGCCGACGCCGTGTCACCATTTACCCATACAATAGTTCTCGGATACATTAACGGCAGCGTGAGTTACGTTGCAACTGCGAAAGACTACGAGTTGCCGGATCTGACTGGCGGACATGGAGTTTCTCCCAATAGCGCCTACCTTCCGTTAGAGCCCGAGACCGAGGGCATGATTCAAGACGGCATAACGCGATTATTGCACGATTTGAAAGAGGATTGCAGGTAGAGAACTAGAACTCGTATAAATAGACTTCAATTACTGAAGAGGTCCAACCTAACCTTCTATTAGGTTGGTGTGTTCATCAGTTTTGTCGTTCGCGCGAGGGCAGGACACATCAATGTTTCCTTGGATAAACGGCGATGGCAAGGCAACGAAACGGTTAGAGAATTGAGTAAGATATTCTCTGGAGTTCGCGGAATCCCGAAAGCTTTCATAAAACCAATCTACAATAAAGGAGGCAGCAATGTTCAACAGAAATCGCACCAAGCCCTTTCTTCTAATTGGCTTAGCGACTTGCCTAATCGTATTGACAGGAAGGTGGGCAGTCACTCAGGATGCCAATTGGTATCCTTCGAGATGGGGCGCTGACGATGAGCGCGGAGCGGCAAATCGCATCACGCCGGCAAAGATACTGGAAGCAGCCACCCTGATCAAAGAGGGTAAGATATATCAATTAGGCAGGGCTTACGAGACAGGTATGCCGGTCTTCGGTACCCGCCATTACAGCTTGCGCATTCCCGCAATGTCAGGACCGCTGGGAGAGAATAAGATTACTTGGTTCGAGGAAATCGTCAGCGGTGAGATTGGGCAGATTGGCACGCAATTCGATGGACTTGGGCATGTCGGTATTGGCGACCTTTACTATAACGGCCTCAACCGCAATGAGTTTGCCAAGCCGGAAGGATTGGTGAAAATCGGAGTGGAAAACGTCGGTGCCTTTGTGACGAGAGGGATACTTATTGATGTCGCCGGTTATAAAGGTGTTGAGCATTTGGATGATGCGTACGAGATCAGTGTTGCCGATTTAGAAGGCGCTCTCAAGCGCCAAGGAACAAAGATAACTCCGGGTGATGTGGTCCTCATCCATACCGGTTGGGGTAAATTCTGGATAACTGACAATGAACGCTACAATGCTACCGAGCCCGGCATCGGTCTGGGCGCAGGCCAATACCTAGTTGACAACGAAATTGTCATGGTCTGTGCCGATAGCTGGGGCGTAGAGGTCGTACCGAATCCCGATGAATCGCTGGCGTTCCCTGTGCATCAGCTAATTCTACCCAAAAATGGTATCTACATCCTTGAGAATATCATCACTGAGGAGTTAGCGATGGATAAGGTTTACGAGTTCGCTTTCGTCTTCGCACCGCTGCGAATCAAGGGTGCCACCGGATCTCCGGGCAATCCAATCGCGATTCGGTAGATATTGTTCAAGGGTTCAGAAAGCCAAGAACCTCTGAACACTTGAGCTGTTTTGCTTGCCGGGGTGTGGCAGCACAAAGGCGATTGGCGCGAATCCGATTCTAGGCACGAGCGAGGAATAGATGAAGCGAATTTTGGAGCCAGAGGTCATGGATTCCTGCGAGGACTCCGAAGCATATGACACAATGAATCATACCGAGGTCAACATCGCATTCGTGGAGCGTGTCGTTGAACTTGGGGCAAGCGACGGACGCTTGTTGGACGTAGGGACAGGTCCCGCAGAAATCCCGATTATGTTAGCGCAGAAGCTGCCGACGATTGAAGTCGTTGGGATTGATCTCTCCGTGAACATGCTGGAGCTGGGAGATTGGCACCTTGCCGAAGCTGGGTTGACCGAACGGATTAAGTTGGCTGAGGCTGACGCGAAAGAGTTACCCTATCCAAGCCAGTTCTTTGATGGTGTCATATCCAACAGTATCATCCATCACATTCCAGGTCCGTTACCCATGTTCCGTGAAGTCAGTCGAGTTATTCGCCCGGAAGGCTTAATCTTGATTCGCGACCTGATACGTCCCAAGACTAGCGAAACGGCTTTAGGATTTGTGGAGCGGTACGCTGATGGTGCCACACCTTACCAGAAGAAACTGTTTTACGATTCATTTCTTGCCGCGTTCACCATTCCCGAAGTTGAAGACATGCTTGCCCAAGTGAACCTACCGGGCACAGTTGTTGTCCAGAATTCGGATAGACATTGGTCAATTGAGCGTCCTCGGCAAAACGCGTAATCTATGCAGCAGTCGCGATCCCAAAGGGGAAGGAAACAGGGAGCCAACAAAATGGCTCCTTCTGTCCTTCTAGCGGTAAATCGCTCCTGGCTGAAGGCAGACGCCACCCCCGTCTACAATTCTTCTCCCATCTATTTTCCGAGTCCTTCCCACCTGATACGTTCGGTACTGCAAATCTTCGAGGTTACCATTGTCCTTTCCTGTGCCCAGGGCAATCGTATCTGATTTTGGGGTGTACGTGCATCTCCCACCTCGCTCTAGACTGGATGTGCAATGAAATGAGACAAAGGGACGTCAGCGATTTAACGGGGGATTCCTATCACACTCCCCATAGCGATCGAGTTAAGAGAGTTCGTCTGGTATTGGTGGGGTTTTCCGTCGTAAAACCCTTACCTTAGTCTCTATTGGGCGAGGAAACCCTGTCCCTACGGAAACAGGCGCTATGAACCATCTTCTTGGCTCGACTTTGTACATTTAAGCGGCATAGCAGACGGTGTCAAGTAAGCGTTGAAGAAAGGCAGGGGAGATTTTAACCATCTGGTTTCTTGGTTGACCTTTGAAAAAGTCGGCAGCGGTATCTGGAACCATATAACCTGTCGCCCCGCTGGGGCTTTGGTCTAGGGCGACTCGGTTGCTATACACCTGTCGCGCCACTGGCGCTTTCAAAGGTTGGTGCGCAGTGCGCACCCTACGGGAAATGGTGAGCAGTGCCCATCCTAAAAATGTACAAAATCAAGCTTAGGCGGACCGATCAATGAATTGGTCAGGATTCGCTCGCCCAAGTCTGTATGGAGATCGATAGTTTAAGAGATTGAAACCGTGTGAATTACGCCCTAATACGCCTAACTTAATCCCTATGGGGATTTCTATCACACTCCCTAGTCAGTCGCTTGATCGTTAACTATCCGTTCGCTTGCTTGAAAGGATTTCTATCGTGGTCGCTATCCGCTCGGATGATTCATTCGCTTGCTTGAAAGGATTTCTATCGTGGTCGCTATCCACTCGGATGATATATTCGCTCGCTTAAAAGGATTTCTATTGCGGTCGCTATCCGCTCGGATGATTCATTCGCTTGCTTGAAAGGATTTCTATCGTGGTCGCTATCCGCTCGGATGATTCATTCGCTTGCTTGAAAGGATTTCTATCGTGGTCGCTATCTACTCGGATGATATATTCGCTCGCTTAAAAGGATTTCTATTGCGGTCGCTATCCGCTCGGGTGATTCATTCGCTTGCTTGAAAGAATCTCTATCGCGGTCGCTATCCGCTCGGATGATATATTCGCTCGCTTAAAAGGATTTCTATTGCGGTCGCTATCCGCTCGGGTGATTTATTCGCTTGCTTGAAAGAATCTCTATCGCGGTCGCTATCCGCTCCCTTGATCCCATAGAATCAGGTGCAATAGACCTGTTCTCGTAACCAAAAATCGTTGAATTTGGCGCTCCTTAAGGGTACAATATACCAAGATGAACCGCGATGATGCTGTGCGGCTGATGAACGCGAGAGCAGCATATTTTGGCTTCTAAACGGAGCATTGTTAGATGAAACTAACGCAGGACAGTTTTGCCCGGGACCATACTCAATGGCGTTTGCCCGAAGGGGCTAAAGCTCGACTTGGAAAGGGTTGGCTTTCTGGCAATATCGCTTGGTCTCCTGATGCCAAGCGTCTTGCAGTTGGTAGTAGCATCGGTATATGGCTTTACGATGCGCACTCCGGTGCCGAAATCACTTTGCTCACCGGGCATACGGGCCCCGTTTCTAGTGTAGCGTTTAGCCCGGATGGACGGACGCTTGCCAGTGGCGGAAGTTGGTGGGATGGCACGATTCGTCTGTGGAATGCCACTACGGGGGCGCACGAGAAAACACTCTCCGCGCATACGGGTTGGGTCTTAAGCTTAGCTTTCAGCGCGGATGGGCGGACGCTCGCCAGCGGAAGTGAGGACGAGTCTATCCGCCTGTGGAATACCCGTACGGGACACCGCAACCGGACACTCACCGGGCATGCAGGAGGAGTAAGAAGCGTCGCGTTCAGTCCGGACGGAGGCACGCTGGCTAGTGGAAGCGGGGACGAGACCATCCGTTTGTGGGATGTGGCTGCCGGCGCCCATAAACAGAAACTCACCGGGCATGCAGGAGGAGTAAGAAGCGTCGCGTTCAGTCCGGATGGAAAGGTGCTGGCCAGTGGCGGTTGGGACGCGAACATTTACCTTTGGAATGTCGAGTTAGGAGGTGACAGGCAAGAACTAACCGGACACACGGGGCGTGTGTCAAGCGTAGCATTTAGCCCGGATGGGAATACACTGGCAAGTGGCGGCGAGTTCGGCAACATTCATCTGTGGAATACTGTGTCGGGCACCAAGGAACGGACGCTTACCGGGCATACGAATTGGGTCTCAAGCATCGCCTTCAGTGCGGATGGGGGTAGGCTCGCCAGCGCTAGTGATGACAACACAATCCGTCTGTGGAATAGCGTCATGGGCGCACACAAGCAGAGGCTCGCCGGACACACGGGTGGCGTCCGGGGGGTCGCGATCAGTCCGGATGGGAGAATACTCGCCAGTGCCAGCAATGACAATACCGTCCGTCTGTGGGATGTCGTGACTGGCGACCACAAGCATACACTCACTGGGCATACGGAGGATGTTACTAGTGTCGCGTTCAATCCGGAGGGAAGTACGCTTGCCAGCGGGGGCGTTGACAACACCATCCGTCTATGGGATACGGAGACGGGTGACCATAGACAAACATTGACCGGGCATTGGAACCCGGTGCTGTCTATTGCGTTCAGTCCGGATGGCGAGACGCTTGCCAGCGGGAGCAACGACACTACTATCCGTTTATGGGATGTCATGACAGGAGCCCATAAGCAAACACTCACTGCACACGCTCGTGCGGTTCATAGCGTGGCGTTCAGTCCGGATGGGGAGGTGCTCGCGAGTGGGAGCGATGACAATGGCATCCGTTTATGGCATGCCCTTACAGGTCGCCACAAGGGTAAACTTGCTGGGGATACCCCTGCGGTAAAGAGTGTAGCGTTTGCTCCAGATGGAGGCACGCTTGCCAGTGGAAGCGAGTCAGGCACCATCCACCTGTGGGACGTTGCAACGGGCGACCAAAAGCGGATTCTTACTGGGCACACGGAGAGTGTCTTGAGTGTCGCTTTTAGTCCGGTTGGGAAGACGCTTGCTAGTGGGAGCGAATTTGGTGCCATTCATGTGTGGGATACTATCACGGGTGACCTCAAACGAACACTCGCGGGACACACTGAGAAGGTCTTGGGGATCGCCTTCAGCTCGGATGGCATGACGCTGGCGAGTGGGAGTGATGACAGTACCATCTGTCTGTGGGATGCCGTCACGGAAACAAACGATCGAACGTTCACCGGACACACGGCTGCCGTTACGAGTGTTGGGTTCAGCCCGGATGGTGGAACGCTTGCCAGTGGGAGTGGACACGCGTTTGGAAGTGAGGACAATACCATCCGTGTGTGGAATGCCATGAACGGCACTCACAAGCAGACAATCACCGGGCTTCCCGATCGAGTTACAACTGTTGGGGTAAGCCCGGATGGCTGCATGCTCGCCAGTGATGGGGATTGGGACAATAACGTCCGCCTTTGGGAGGTTGCCACAGGCACTCTTACGCAGACACTTGTTGGGCATAACAAGAGGATTAGGAGTGTCGCGTTCAGTCCAGACGGAACGACGTTGGCAAGTGGGAGTGATGATAATACCATCTGTCTATGGGACGCTGTATCGGGCGACCACAGGCGGACACTCATCGGGCATAAGGGTGAGGTTAAGAGCGTCACGTTTAGTCCGGACGGGACGACGTTGGCAAGTGGGAGCGATGACGATACCATTCGTTTGTGGGACGTTGTTGCAGGGACCCACAGGCGGACACTTGCCGGACATGAAGGTGGAGTACGCAGCCTAGTTTTCAGCCCCGATGGAAGCACGCTCGCCAGCGAGGGAAGTTCGGACGGCTCCATCCGCCTGTGGGACTCGATTACAGGCGCACACAAGCGAAGACTTAGGGGAAATGCGCATAGGGTCAGGAGCGTTGGATTTAACCCAGATGGCGGTATGATCGCTAGTCACGGAGACGCGGACGGTTCCATACATTTGTGGTATGCGGTTAGGGGCGAACAGAAACGAGGATTCACGAACCCCATGTGGCGTTCTATCACAGGTGGTCGTAAACGGACTCTTGCCGGACATACGGGGGCGGTCTTGAACGTGGCATTCAGTCCGAAGGGAGGAACAATTGCCAGCGTGGGTGAAGATGGCACGGTGCTACTGTGGTACACCGACCTGGCATGACCCCGGGGCGAATCATAGCGAAACGCCCGTGATGACGGCTAGATTACCCTCCTCCGATTGAATGGTGTATGCGGGGCTGAGAGTTGCCCCCATGTTGGAGAGATTGGGCTTCATGCATACCACGGACGCCATTTGCCATCCTAGGATTTCTACAGTAAACGCTTCTAGGACTTGCGCAGTTGAACCCCCAAAGGTTAGTAGGAGAGCAATTTATTTCCCGTTTCTACACAAAATAACACGGCAGGCGGCGTATACGCAAATGAATGACCAGACGGACGCGCATTGAATGAGGATAAGATGAGAAATCGTCGATTGATGATTGCCGAGGGATCTCTATCGCACTCCCTATTCGGTCGTTTGATCGTCTTCGATTTGATGATTCAAGATCGCTGCTACAGACCGAATTGCGTACGTCCTATTTTCGCTAATTCTAACCTCATGTATCTTGTGTGAATTACCGACGTATCAACTTCTAAAGATTATCCTAGTTGAGTTATGGAGAGGTCGTTGATGAAGAACTCTCCTAGTAAGGAATTTGTATGAATCCAACATCTATAGTAAAACCATATAGTTATTTATACACTGCGGTAGGTTCGGTTTCCTAACCGAACCGGTATTTATCCTGTCTCGTAGGTGCGGTTGGAAAGGGATCTCTATCGCCTTCGCTATCCACTCAGTTGATCGCGCCTACCGAAATATGTGTAAATATGAATCGAATTGACTATAGCATGTTGGGAGCGTGCTGCATGGCAAAACTTCGAAAACGACCGGTTGTCCTGATTATTCGGGACGGTTGGGGGCATAATCCATATCCGGCATGGAAAAAAGCGAACGCTGTGCATCTTGCGAAAACACCGGTGAACGATTGGCTGATAGAGGAGTATCCCAATACGCTCATCCATACCTCCGGCGAAGATGTCGGTTTGCCAGCGGGTGTGATGGGGAATAGCGAGGTGGGCCACCAGAACATTGGTGCTGGCAGGACTGTGGATCAGGAGTTGTTACGCATTACAAACATGGTTCGCTCAGGTAAGTTCGTTACGAATCAAACGCTTATTGGGGCAATGACTCACGCAAAAACACGTGGAACCTATCTCCACTTGATTGGGCTCGCGAGTGAGGCCGGCGTTCACAGTTCGCTGGAACATCTGTACGCTCTGCTCCTGCTCGCAAAGAAAGTAGCCGTTCCTGCAGACCGCGTGCTCGTCCACAACTTCAGCGATGGTCGTGACAGTCCTCCAACCAGCGGCATCGCTTTTTGTCGACAGATTGAATCCGAAATGGCAGAGATCGGTGTTGGGAAAGTGGCGTCTGTGGTTGGTCGATATTATGCCATGGATCGTGATGACCGGTGGGAGCGTGTGGAAAAAACCTACCAACTCTTGACGAGTGGTGTGGGGCACTATGTCAAGTCGTCGACCGAGGCTTATCAACGCTACTACGACCATCCAACCGACCGTAGCCGCTTTGGAGATGAATTCATTGAACCAACAGTTATTGAGGACACTAATGGCGATCCGCTGCCGAGAATCTCAGATGGCGATGCGGTCATCTTTTACAATTTTCGGGGTGATAGACCGCGCGAACTCTGCAAAGCATTTTCTTACACTCAGTTTCCGTTTGAGAGTGTTGGAAAAGATGGGGTCAAGCGACAGATGGGCTTCGATCGAAGCAAGAAGCTTGATATAGAGTTTGTCACGCTGACAGAATACGAGCACGGCCTCCCGGTCAAAGTGGCGATTCCGAAACCCGCTAAGATGCTCAACATTCTTGGCGCATACGTGAGCGATGCCGGTTTGGCACAGTTTCGTTGTGCTGAAACGGAAAAATATCCGCATGTCACTTTTTTCTTTAACGACTATCGTGATGCGCCATTCGACCGCGAAGACCGACAGATCATCCCCTCGCCGCGCAACGTGTCAACCTACGATCAAAAACCCGAAATGTCCGCACCTGAGGTTACCGAAGAAGTACTCCGACGAATTGCGTCGAACATGTACGATTTACTCGTCTTGAATTACGCCAACAGTGACATGGTTGGACATACCGGATTGTTGCCAGCTGCAATTCGGGCAGTAGAAACAGTAGACACATGCGTTGGGATGGTCGTTGATGCGGTAATGGCAAAGGGCGGTTCACTGATTGTGACTGCCGATCACGGGAACTGCGAGCAGATGATTGATCCAGAAACCGGCGGCCCTCATACGGCACACACGACTTATGACGTTGACCTCATTGCAGTTGATGATAGTGTTAAGAAATGCCCACTGCGAACTGATGGCAGGCTTGCGGACATCGCTCCGACACTGTTAACGTTGCTTGGCTTAGACCAACCCTCCGAAATGATTGGGCAGTCGTTAATCTAATCATCGTCCCGCGTCTTTGAATTAAAACGAGAATAACGCGTGGCCGTCCGAAAATGTATTGCCACTTCTCATCTGCAAAACGTGAAATGCTCAGGAAGATGTGAGGTACTCATAGACATTTCCCGTTTGGTTGTGATATTCAAAACTTTGACCAATGAATTTGGCAAGCCATAGGCGCTTACAGTAAGCGCAACGTCGCGTTGACTAATACGCCTTTGCACAACCACCTGAAGAACACGTGCCGTAACGAGTCTTCGTATGCTCACGAGGCTTCGTCCGACGTATGTAGCAGCAGTCGTGTTTGCTAACTACGGTAAAATCACCTTGACAACCTATGTCTCACTCTGTATAATTTAAAAATTTTCGGGTGCGGGTGTAGCTCAGCGGTAGAGCGTCAGCTTCCCAAGCTGAGGGTCGCGGGTTCAATTCCCGTCACCCGCTTTGACACGATGAAATGATGCCAGAACCACGGACAACTGGCTGTCGTCTTTGCCATGCCATCACCTAGAGGAACTTTCTTGCTTAAGTCAGTGGGAACGGCAGATGCCTATTTACGAATACTGTTGCAAGCAGTGTAATCATAAGTTTGAAGACCTAGTAAGAGCCGGTGAAGTGAGCGGGGTTGTTGTTTGCCCCGAATGTGATAATCGCGATGTGATGCGGCTACCTTCCGTTTTTGGCGTCGGCGTATCGGGCATCGCAAACGCTTCAACGGCGGGGTTACCTGTATGTGGCAGCTGTGGCCAGCAGACCGAACAGCCGTGTTCCCAGCCCGATGTGTGAAAGGAAATAAATGGCTCGAAGTAACCGCCTCACTAAAGAAGAAATCAGGCACGATCAGTTTGTCGAATCAACGCTCAAGTCATACGGATTCATAAGAGATAACCTGAAAACAATTGTAATCGCTGTCGTCGTTGTTACCCTAGGAGTTGCCGCGGTAAGGGCGTATCAAAACCATCAACAAACACGACGCGCTAACGCATCTGCCGCTTTCAACCAAGCGCTCAAGGAATTTCAGGCAGCTGAAGAAAATTGGTTAGATGTCGAAAAGGTAGATGATGCCCGCGAACAGTTCAAGGTGGTTGGCACTAAATTCCAGGAGGTTTTCCAAAAATTCTCGGGAACCGTCTTCGCTGACAAAGCCCGATATAACTATGCAAAGACGCTCTATTATCTAGAGGATTATCAAGGGGCGCGAACCCAATTCCAATCTGTCATACAAGATCATGCGCTTGAAAGTCAAATGATAGCGCTGTATGCTCAAGAAGCTGTCGGTAACTGTTTTGAACAGGAAGGGAAATATGAAAAAGCAATTCAGGCGTATCAGGAAGAATCTTACCCGCTAACACCGCAGCTCCCTATAGCCGTTCGAGAATTCGCGCTCGCAAATGCCAAATACAATCAAGCACTATGCTACGAAAAACTCGGCCAAACAAATGAGGCCCTGTCACTATATGAGGATTTGGTTGGCCAGTTTCGCGAAAATCTGGATAGGGCAATCCAGCAAAAGAGCCTCGTATTGATTCTCGACGCGAAAGAGTTAATCAGTCATATTCCAGAACCTTTGGTGATGTTAGAAGCCCAAGGCTTGGAGAATGAAGGTCGCAGCTATGATGCGCTCATCTCTTATTATAACTCGGTACGCAATTATAAGTTTCGGAGAGATGTCGAAGGTGGGTTGGACGACAGGCTGCGCAAGCAAATCAGAAACTTGGAAGCAAGGGTAAGTGAACTCATTAAGAATTTGACAGAAGCTCGTCGATATGAGTCCGAATCGAGCATTAGCTTCGCACTATATTACTACGATCAAGCGATTGGACTTGACTTCGCACCGTCTCGTAGTCTCTACGAAAAAGCACTCCTTCAGCGAGACAGGAATCAATTGGCGCATAAATAGTTCTGTGGTCAGCATCTGGTGCGACGTTGCTAGCAAATGGCTAGAATTATGAGAGAGATTATCTCCGTCCACACCGAAAGAGCGTTAGAATACGACAAACTGAAGGTGTTGATGAAGCGCTATACGTACTCTCAATTGGGAGCATCCAAGGTCAATCGCCTAGCTCCGCAGCGTGGAATTGACGAAATTCGCAACAAGCTTGCGCTGTGCAGTGAGATGAAAAGTGCGACGCGAGTCGCTGGTGCGTTCTCATTAGCCGGATTACGGGACCTTGCCCCGATTCTTCAGATAGCGGCGAAGCTTGGATCGATTTTGGAAGCGCATCAATTGCTTGATGTCTGGCATGTCCTTCAAGCCGCCGTAAGCGTTGAGCGATTCATGCGGAAGTTGAAAAGGCTCGACTTCCCGAAACTGCTTGCAATCGCCGAGACCCTGCCGACTTTCCCCGAACTCGCCGAATCCATTCATCGTTGTGTTGGCCCGGACGCTGAAATCCGTGATACGGCAAGCCCCGCCTTGCGCAAAATCCGCCGAGATCTGGTCAATTCCCGCGAATCTATTCGATCACGATTAGAATCCCTCCTACGTTCCTCTGAACATCAGAAATCAATTCAAGATCACGTCATCACTTTCCGCAATGACCGTTACGTGCTTCCCGTCAAACAGGACGCCAAGACCCATTTTCCGGGCCTTGTGCAAGGACAATCTGCAAGCGGAGCGACAGTTTTCGTCGAGCCGTTCAGCGTCGTTGAAATGAACAATGACTTGCACCGACTGGCTGACGAAGAACGCCACGAGATTCGTCGCATACTCCTCTCGCTCACGGATGCAGTACGCGAATGTGTTGCGGACCTCGAAATTGCATTGGCTATCCTAGCAGAATTGGATTTTCTCAATGCAAAGGCAAGGTTTAGCATTGATTTGAACGCAGTTGAGCCACGACTAAACACCCGTGGATTTACAAAACTCATCGCAGCACGGCACCCGTTGCTTGAGGTTAACGTGCGGCGACAACAGAAGAACGATGACGAATTTTCCGCTTCCAATTTTCCATCCCATGTGGTTCCAACAGATCTCCATTTTGGAGATCAGTTTCGCGCACTGGTGATTACCGGACCGAATACCGGCGGCAAGACGGTTGTTCTCAAGACGCTCGGTTTGCTTACAATCATGGCACAATCGGGATTCCACATTCCCGCGAAGCGTGGTAGTGAGATTGCGGTGTTCGACCAAGTGTTTGCAGACATCGGTGATGAGCAGAGCATTGAGCAGAATCTGAGTACGTTTTCGTCACATATCACAAAAATTGCCACCACTTTGAATCATGTCGAGAGTGCGTTTGACAAAACGGGTGAGAATTCACTTGTGTTGCTTGATGAAATCGGGGCGGGTACCGATCCGGCTGAAGGTGCCGCACTTAGTATGGCAATTCTTGACTGGCTCGGTGAACGAAATGTGCGAACCGTTGCGACAACTCATTATGGCGCACTTAAAAGCTATGCCCACGCAAAGGAGGATACAGAAAACGCCTCCATGGAATTCGATTGGCAGACGCTGAGTCCCACCTATCGCCTCTTGATTGGTGTGCCCGGAAGTAGTAACGCTATCAAGGTCGCTGCAAGACTAGGGATTCCCAGTTCCATCCTAAGTGTCGCCAAAACGCACATGGGCAATCAAAATGTCACTATTGATGATTTGATTATCAATATGCAACAGTCGCAGCGCCGATTGGAGGCGGAACGTAAATCCCTCCAAGATAAAATGCACGTTGCAGAGACAGCATATCAGAAGCATGAAAACCTTATACGAGATTTTGAAACCAATCGGGACAAACTTACACAGCAGGCCGAAAACGAGGCGTATGCAGTATTGAATGATGCGCGGCGATTGGTCGATCAGAGCATCGCTGAAATACGGCGAGAAACAGCTTCTAAGCAATCCATTCGGGCTGCTCTGTCGCACATTTCGAGTGCCAGAGATGAGTTAAAGGATAAGCGAATACAACGCGTTGAGATCCAATCCAGTACTTCTGCAGAACCACCGCAGGTTGAAGTTGGAGACAAGGTACGTCTCAAAGGCTTGAAGACATATGGGGAAGTTCTAACAATTTCACCGGACAGTAATTCGCCTATCACACTTCAGGTCGGCAATATGCGAATGCAGATTTCGTATCAGGATATTGAACAGGTGCAGCCCAAACAGAAGAACAGCAAGATTACGCCTTCAGTCTTGGATGTCCAGCGTAGCAAAGTTGACTCGGTCAAACCGGAACTGCATCTTCTTGGTCATACTGTAGACCAAGCACTTGAAGCCGTAGATAAGTATTTAGACGATGCTTTTCTCGCGAGCTTGCCCAAAGTGCGAATTATCCACGGTAAAGGTACCGGTGCGCTGCGACAAGGGATTCATGAAGGTTTGAGCGGCCATCCGTTGGTTACGAGTTTTGAACTGGCACCGCGTAGTGAAGGGGGAGACGGGGCAACCGTTGTCACGCTGAATGAGTAGCCAGAAACTTTGGTGTTAGTTTACCTATAGTGCCACATTTCACACATGGAGCAACATATCCTAAAGAACTTTGGTGATCTGCGATGAACGCGTCTTCCTATCAGATTCCGCGTGAGTTCGTTGACGAGATTCGAGAACGAAGTGATATCGTCGAAGTGATTTCAGAGTGTGGTGTGCCGCTTAGAGCTGCCGGCAAGGATTACAAAGCAAATTGTCCGTTCCACGATGAGAAAACACCATCCTTCAGTGTCTCTCCGCAAAAGCAGATATTCTACTGTTTCGGTTGCCAGACTGGAGGCAATGTCATCAGTTTTGTACAGAAGCATGAGGGAAAGTCTTTCGTCGAATCAATTGAATGGTTAGCAAGCCGGCTTGGCATGGCGCTCCCGAACCAAGATGCCAAAGCAGACCAGGCACGCCGGAAACGTCTTGAGCTTCAAGATCTAAATCGCTTTGCCGCAGAGTATTTTCACAAGCAACTTCTGACCCCGGAGGTGGGTGGGCGAGCACTGGCATACTTGAAGAATCGCGGCGTAAATGACGCGACAATTCAACAATCCCAACTCGGCTATACGACACCAGGACGGCGAGATCTGGTGAAAGCCGCAACCCAAGCCGGGTTTTCCATTCAGCAGTTGGTTGATGTAGGGCTAATCAAGAATGACGATCACGGCCCAGTAGACCGTTTTCGTGGGCGCATTATTTTTCCGATTCTGGATGAACGCGGTATTCCCGTCGGCTTCGGTGGCCGCGCGCTCGCAGACGATCTCCTTCCTAAATATTTGAATTCTCCCGCAACCACCATCTATGATAAAAGTAAAACCCTCTACAATCTATATCCGGCTAGGTCAGAGATCCAGAAAACGGGCACCGCGCTGCTCGTCGAAGGTTATCTTGACGCTCTCATACTCTACCAAGCGGGGATAAAGAATGTCGTCGCGTCATTAGGTACAGCCTTAAGCACGTCTCATGCGAGTCTGTTGAAGCGATTTTCTGAGGAAGTGGTCATTGTTTATGACGGAGATGCTGCAGGATTCCAAGCCACGCTAAGGGGACTACATTTGCTCGTAAAGGAAGCACTTCGAGTGCGTATTGCCCTTCTTCCGCCCGATCAAGATCCCGATTCGTTTGTGCGTAGCAAAGGCGTGGATAAATTCAATGACGAAATCGAAAAGGCAATTAACCTTATTGAGTTTCAGATTCAAAGGGCAGTTCGTCAGGACGCACTTCGTAACGTTGAGGTCAAAGCCCAAGCAGTAAAGGAAATTAGTTTAACTCTGTCAAATGTCGAGAGTCAAGTTCAACTCAATGAGTATGTAAAATTTACTGCTCACGAGTTGGATATCAATGAAAATGCACTCTGGCGAGAATTGCGAAGTAAAGGTGTCGGCACGAAAGCAAAGCACACCTCAAGCCCACATCAAGATTCCCCACCTTCTCCGGACGAAGCTAGGTTGTCTCCCCGCGAAGATATTGAGGAGCAACTGGTTGAAACCTTGATTCAATCCCCAGATTTTGTCCCGTATGTTAAAGACCAACTGCACTATCAGGATTTCACGCAGCCTGATTTGGCAAGGGTTGTACAAATGCTTTGGGAAGCGAGTGCCCCTGAAACTTCGATTGATATACAAGACCTCATTAACTGCTGTAATGATGAAAAGACGAAGGGCATTATCTCCAATGCAATTCTGCGTAAACCACCGCCTCCGAATTCTAAAGCGAAAGTGGATGGTTGCCTGCAGAAGTTTCGACAATTCCTTGTGTTAGACATGGAACGGATGATACGTTCGAATGCTCTGACACAGGGAGATGACAATATTGATACGCTTGAGCAGCTTATTGCACTTTCAAATCAAAGAAGGCAATTTGTCCCTTAGTCGTAAATAGCTAGGGCGCAAAGGCATCGGGAAGTACTCTTCAGTGATGCTGCAGTTGAGTTTATTTAGGAGTGCATGCCTCATTTAACCTTTCTTGCGGTTGCCATTACATTGGACGGGGAGGGTAATTCAACCAAAATGAGCAACAACGTAATCAATTTAGATAAGGATGAAGGCTATTTTGAATACGGGGACCGTCCCGAGACAGCGCCGGATGGTCTTGACGAACTGCTCCAAGTTCATGTTGAAGCAATTAACCTGCCTGCCGGGGCAGAAGACCTCGATGAAGGGGATTTAACAGCAATGGATTACAAAGATAATGGTGGTGCCGCTGAATTATATGAAAATGAACATGATGAGAATGAGAATCCGTTTGAGTCGGGCGATCTAACCCAGATCGGCAAAATGGAGAGGTACGAGGACCCCGTCAAAGTCTATCTGCGCGAAATGGGACGGGTGCCCTTACTATCCAAACAACAGGAAAGAGAACTGTCTAAGAAGATCGAGGAAGGGCATCGTGTTGTCCAAGAGGTCGTCTTTGAAACACCGCTAGCACTTGACGAGGTCTTGGAACTCCTTGAGAAAATTCTAACCGGCGAGAAGAAGGTAACCGATGTCATTGATTTGACAATTCCGGGTTCGTCAGGAAGCAGTAAGGAGAGCCTGATCCTTGAATCAATTGAGTCCAAGATGAACCATCTGAAAGAGTTAGACACTGAGATACGCTGTCAGGAACGTAAGTTGAAGTATGAAGTTCTTACCCCGGCTGAAACGGAGAGACGCCAGTACGAGTTAAAGGCGAATCGTAAAGAGGTGGTCGGCACTCTAATAAATTTAAAGATTGATGCGGAAGAAATCGGCAAGATTTCGGGGAATATAAAGGATGTCGTCAGACAAATTTCTGATTTAGAGAAGAAGCTTTCGGAGATTGAAGCTAGCACTGGGCGTTCTGCCAACCGAGCACAACATATCATCACCCAACTAGAACGTCAGATTGGTGTCTCACGTGAGCGGGTTAAGGAAATTTCGCGACAGATATATGAGGGAGAAACAATCGCCCAAGATGCCAAAATGACGATTGTTGAATCCAATTTGCGGCTTGTTGTTAGCATCGCAAAAAAATATAAAAATCGCACGCCGGGGTTGGTTTTCCTCGATTTGATTCAAGAAGGAAATATCGGTTTGATGAAAGCCGTGGATAAATTCGATTATAGGCGAGGTTACAAATTCAGTACCTACGCGACGTGGTGGATCCGCCAAGGTATCACACGTGCCATCGCAGATCAAGCTCGCACCATACGCATTCCCGTACACATGATAGAAACAATACACAAGCTAATTCGCGTTTCTCGCTTCTTAGTTCAGGAAAAAGGACGCGAGCCGACTCCCGCAGAGATTGGTGAGGAAATGGCGCTCCCAACCGACAAGGTACGGCAAGTATTGCGGATTGCACAGGAGCCAATTTCATTAGAAACCCCTATTGGCGAAGAGGAAGATCGTCAACTAAGAGACTTCATTGAAGATCGAGATACGATATCACCGCTTAATCAAGCTGCATTGACAATGCTGAAAGAGCGCGTCGCAGACGTGTTAGAGACTTTGACAGAACGTGAGGAGAAAGTTCTCCGTATGAGATTTGGCATTGAGGACGGCTGCCCGCGAACGTTGGAAGAGGTTGGAGTAGAATTCAAGGTCACGCGGGAAAGAATCCGTCAAATAGAGGCGAAAGCGTTACGTAAACTTCGCCATCCGCTGCGCAGTCAGAAATTGCGAGGCTTTCTTGAGTAGTAGCTCCATCATCACCAAAGTGCAAATCTCTAGCCCAAGAATATCCAATGCCCCGTTGTGTATCGGTTAAGGAAATTTCTTGACAATTTGCCCCTCAATTTCTATAATAATGGCGCTATTGAAAGTGGGCCCATAGCTCAGTCGGTTAGAGCAGCCGGCTCATAACCGGCCGGTCCTAGGTTCGAGTCCTAGTGGGCCCATTGGCCCTCCACTATTCCTTGCACATGCCTTCTTGCCTATATGCTTCCGATGGGGCGTTAGCTCAGGGGTACGAGCGCTACCTTCACACGGTAGAAGTCACTGGTTCAAATCCAGTACGCCCCACCACCTTGATTTGAGATTTATGCCTAGTAAATCTGTTCCCTCCACTGTTTACGGTAATTCACATCAATCGTTACTCATCAAAATGGTGGGCGGCGGATTCCTATCGCACTCTTTATCCATTCGCTCGATCCCACGTCCAGATGTATCTGGTAATTGCTTTTGGACACACTCGTTATTGAAATTTAGGATTGGAGGAAGATGAACGGAGATGGAGGGATTATCTAATTTTCTGAACCAACTTCTAGCACTATTCCTTGCCTCTGACAAGCGCGGGCTACTGCTAAGCATTGTAACCATCGTTGCGCTATTTGTAATTAAGGCAGTCTTGACACGCCCTGTAAAAGCGTATGTCTATAAGCGCGCCTTAAAGCAGGAGAACGCCGCGAATTTCATGACGACATGGAAGTTCTTCTGGTTTGCCGTCATAGTGATTTTTGGCGTAGTCAGCCTTAGCGGCTCAATCACAACGCTAGGCATTTCCATGGGCTTTCTTGGAATGATATTGGGGTGGTCGCTACAGGCGCCTGTAACTGGAATTGCCGCATGGCTCATGCTGATACTCAAGCGCCCTTTCAAGATTGGACAACGAGTCATTATCGCTGGTGTCAAGGGCGATGTGGTCGATATTACACTTACTCATGTGATTCTTAATCAGGTTGGTGGCACGGTTGCAGGCGAAGAACGGTCGGGACGCGGTGTGCTTATTCCAAATGCCATCCTGTTCAGTCAAACAATCACGAATTATACCCTTGACGTAGAATACATCCTGAGTGAAGTGCCAGTGCGAATAACGTTTCAGTCTAATTGGGAAGAAGCAGAGCAGATTTTGTTACATGCCGCGAAACAGGTTACGGGCGATGCAATCGAAGAAACGGGCGAGGAACCGTTTGTCAGAGCAGAATTATTCGACGCAGGGGTGTTGATGCGTCTACGCTATAAAACACGTCCCGCGGATTATGCACAAAATGTCCATGATATTGTGAAAATCATTCATGGCGAATTCGGAAAAAATGACAAAGTGGAATTCTGCTACCCGCATTCCGAGGTAGTCTATTCGTTAAAGAAACAACCTGCTCCGCCAGCAGCGTCGGACAACCTAGCCAAGGGTACGTAGCGCATTTCCACATTGCCCAAATGAGTAGACGTTAGAGCTTGTTTGAGTAATAGGTGGGAAAGCCATTCTTGGGCATTTGAGTTACTGTTACATGTCGCCCCGCTGGAAACGCTAGAAGCCTAATTTGGGACAATTACCCCTTTGATGAACCCCTCCATCTCAATCTCGCCCCCAGTAGTACGCACAGCTTTCTCCGCCTCTTCCAAAGGGAATTGATGAGTCACCATCTTTTCAATAGGATACCGCCTTGATTCGATGAGTTTGATCGCAGCACGCGCGGCAGGAGCATCCTGGGTGAAGACCCCTTGGTATCGGATCTCTTTGGTTGCAATTATGTCAGGAACCAACGAAACTGGCGTCGGACCACTGTTGGAAGCTAAGATGACCGTTCCCATGGGACGTACCAGTTCAATTGAGAGCGGCACCGATTTAACTACTCCAGTGACATCAACGACCACGTCTGCAAGCATATCGTTCGTCAAATCTTTAACCGCTTGAATTGGATCTACCTTTTGGACGTCGACGGAGTGAGTCGCCCCAAACAGTTTCGCGACCTCAAACCGGTGTTCGTCCCGAGTCAAGCCAACAACGATGATTTTCTCAGCTCCTGCTTCATGCGCCGCAACCACGGCGGCGAGTCCTTGGCCTCCCGGTCCGAGCACGACAACGCTATCGCCAATTGTAACCTCACCGATGTGACGGACCCATCGAATTGCATTTCCGATGTTGGCACAAGTCATGACAGCGGCTTCGATCGGAACTTCCTTTGATATACGATGAACGCGTGAGTTCGGCGCCAGATACATGTATTGACCGTATCCACCCCAAAGGTAAGGTGGAACATTCGCTTTTATAGGACAACCGTAACCCAGTTCTTCTTGACAGTACCGATACTCACCAATCAAGCACATGCGACAGTAGCCACAGCCGAAGCGAGCTTCGACGACGATCCGATCTCCCTTCTCCGCGCCCCATCGTGCTGAAGCTTGATTCCCAATTTCCGCAACTTCGCCAACAAGTTCATGGCCGAAAATGATTGGGAAGAAATCTGCATTCGGATCTTCATACCAGTGCGGATCGCTCCCACATACTCCGCACATTTCAACTTTGAACAAACCGTCGTCGTCAGAGATAGTCGGTATGTCGAAAGTCTGAATTTCCATCTTGTGTGTGCCTATCGTCACGGCGGACCGCGTTTTACCGTTCAATTTGAACCTCCTTATTTTATACCTTAGGACTTACGCAGAAAGCGTATGATTATGATTTTGACAATAGTTTCATATTGCGGGGCTTTCGTAGGGAATAACGATCGTTATTTTCCCTACAGCGAAATCGCCTAACTAGCCGGATTTGAGCACTCAACCGCGTAAGTCCTGTACCTGTTGTATTAGCCGGTAGTCTGCAGATTCTTGTCTCAGTCAAAACTTTTGCTCTCGTTCTTCCATACTTCATATTCAGCCAGAGTTGATTCATCTGGTGGGTAGGTGCCTACGATGCTCGCTCCTGATTGAATCTTCTTTAGAAAGAATTTTTCCCGCGCATCCATCTCGACTGCAATCAGTGCGACCTCTGCCGCAAATTGGACTGGGACAACAACCACGCCTTCCGCGTCTCCCACAATAATATCGCCCGGTAGAACCGCAACCTCACCGCACGCAATGGGCACTTGAATCTCTGAAGGGTGATGTACGGTCTTATTCGAGTGAGCGTTCATCGCTGCGGCAAAAGCAGGTAAGCCAATCTCAGCTATGGCGGGGCTATCACGGAAGGCGCCGTCGGTTACGACGCCGACTGCCCCTCGTTTGTACAAGCGGGTGGCAAGGATATCACCCATTGTTCCCGCGCGTGTGTCACCGCGTGCGTCAATTACAAAGACCTCCCCTACCTGAATCTCTTCAATCCCAACACGTTGGGCATCTTTCAAATTGTCGACCTCACCTGTATCTAAGTCTTCGCGAGCAGGTATGTACCGAAGTGTGAACGCGGGCCCCGCCATTTTCATATCAGGACGAAGTGGGGCAACTCCGTGCATATAACTCCGGCTCAGCCCGAACTGCTTCAGGGCGGTTGTCAGGGTGGCAGTGCTAGGAATCAGGAGTTGCTGAATGACCTCATTCGAGATTCTTTGGTTAGACATGAGTTAATTTACCTTTTTTCTGTATTAGTCAACGAGATGGTTTACACGCCGCATCACTCCCGCGGATTAACTACCTCATCGGCCACGGCTTGGAAATCCAAGCCGATCTGCGATTATTAAATCGCAGACTTCTCCTCTTGCGGGAAACAGCTATGAGTGTCTCACATCTGCCAGACCACTACATAATTTAGCTTTCTCATGGATGCGACGCCCATTTGAGCGAGGTGGCTGCCGCCTTTGGCACTCCTTGGCTTGAGATTGAGCAGCGTTTCCATTTCCTGGAGAGTCTTGGTGCACAGGTTCCTCTCTCCCTTGTCGCATACATTCGCCCTTACAGTGAAGGTGAATTCGGTCTTTGTTCCGATGGAATCGCTGCTCCACTCGGTGTGAGTTCACGTGAAATTCTACAATGGTACGTGAGAGCGGTCAAGGATTTTGCGCAAGATATGGAGATGAGCAATTCACATGCGCGAAATGACATGTCGATTCTATTCCGCTATGCCGACGAGTTGCCCGATACAAGAGGGCACCACGGGAGTTCTTCATCCCCAAAATAACTAAGTTCGCCTGGCTGCTAGAGGACAGCGGAGAAACGGGTACCGGGGCGAAAAAAAACGTAACGCAGTCGCGGGATTTTGAGTGCTATTGGCCTGCGGAGGTGTCTAATTTCGATTGACTGTTTTCAACATGACGGGTATAATTACAGACAGCAAAGCCTCAGCGAAGTCTGGAGGGCTACATGGTTCAGAGCCAGGGGAGACAGGCGTTATTCTTGTTAATTATCCTCGTAATGCTTATCGCGTGTGGGGGAGGTGGGAAACCAGTAGTAACGATTGAAACTGACAAAGGAAAAATCGTCATTGAACTCTACCCCGACGCTGCCCCTATGACCGTGGATAATTTCCTTACGCTCATTGATAAGGGCTTCTATGACGGACTCATATTTCACAGGTACGTTCCCGGGTTTGTAATTCAAGGCGGAGCTCCAAAGGGAGACGGTAGCGGTGGCCCCGGATGGACGATTCCTGACGAATTTCAAAATCCTGATCTCCACGCCAAAATGCCCGCACATGAAAGAGGTACGGTGGCTATGGCGCGAACACGTATGCCCAATTCCGCAGGGAGCCAGTTCTATATTTGCCTTAACCCCGATCCCAATCGCTACCGCCATCTTGAAGGACAATATACTGCCTTCGGTCGAGTGATTAAAGGCCTTGATGTTGTGGACAAGATTCGGATTGGGGATAAGATGAACAGAGTGAAGCTGAAAACACCTCGTTCCCAATAGTCACCGAGGGCATTTTCAATGATTCCGGTCTTCCGTCGTAGACAATATCGCTCAATCGCTCTGTTGCTTTCCGCTGTCAACCTGTAGACAAGTGTTGCGGGACCAACAGGGGTTTAAGATACCTTAATGAAAACAAATCATCAAAACCACCTATCATCTGAAAGGATCTCAAAGTAAATGGAAGAATGGAAACGTCTGGTTCGAGATACGGTTGATACGCCGGAAAAGCTTGCGGCCGCACTTGATGTAGATCTCGAAAAGATGAGAAAAATCCACGAGGAGTTTCCAATACGTATTAATCCGTACTACTTGAGTTTGATCGAGGAAGTTGGCGATCCTATTTGGAAGCAAGTTGTACCAGATTCAAGGGAGTTGATTGCAACCGGGGTGGAAGATCCGCTTCATGAAGAGGAAGATAGCGAAGTCGCAAACGTCACGCATCGGTATCCTGATCGCGTGCTCTTTTATGTCAACTATATGTGTCCAATCTATTGCCGATTTTGCACGCGGAAACGCAAGGTGGGAGATCCATATTCAATCCCGGATGACAATACCGAGAGAGGCTTACAATATCTTCGCGAGCACAGTGAAGTGCGCGATGTTATTATATCCGGCGGCGACCCTCTCATGTTGACCGATCGAAAAATTGATTATGTTGTGGGTGGAATTCGCTCTATCGAGCATATTGAAATCATCCGCATCGGGTCGCGTGTCCCAGTGACCTTGCCACAGCGAATCACACCCGAACTCTGCGCTATTCTCAAAAAACATCATCCGTTCTACATCAACACACATTTCAATCATCCGCGCGAAATCACGCCAGAGACGACGAAGGCGTGTGGGATGCTTGCCGATGCTGGGATACCACTTGGCAACCAAGCGGTACTTCTCAAAGGAGTGAATGACGACCCGGAAATAATGGTCGAGTTGATGAAGAAACTCCTTGCTATCCGTGTGAAACCTTATTACATCTACCAAGCCGACCTTGTGGTTGGCACGGATCATTTTCGGACTTCAATCAAAAAGGGGTTGGATATTATTGCCGCGCTACGAGGACACATTTCCGGTCTAGGCGTGCCCCACTATGTGGTTGATGCGCCGGGGGGTGGCGGCAAGATTGCACTACTTCCGGACCCGGTAGTATCGTTTGACGATGAAGAAATTAGATTGAGGAACTACGAGGGCGGTGTGTATAGCTATCCAAGTACACCTTTCTACGATGAGGATTGGTAGTGTCTAGGATACGACACTTCCATACAAATGAAATCAGTCATGAGGATAAACGCCCATCTGCTTGCGCTAACCAAAGCTTGTTGTGGGTTATGAGTTGCCTTGTCAGGGCAATGTATCGAAGAACCACACGGTTTTGAACTTTCAAATAGGTAGGGTGTAAAGCTAAGACATAGTGACAAGTCTAGGACTTTGCCGTCAACAATGTCCTAGTATCGTTCGCACTGTACGGTGATAGCATCTGAGTAAATACGTCCTTTGGTGGCATCTGTCAAACTTCAATTTGTTGCTCCTTCGCTTGGGAAAAATGGAGGTATATGTCTAGATTAATCTCAGTCCAACGTCGAAATTTGAGGTATCAAAAGCTGTCAGCATCACACAGCTATAGGAGAGTTTTTGTCTCATGACGAAATACATCTTCGTAACCGGAGGTGTTGTTTCCGGAATCGGCAAGGGAATTACAACAGCGTCTCTTGGCCGCTTGCTAATCAATCGCGGCTTTAGCGTCATGGTGACCAAGATTGATCCCTATCTTAACTCAGATGCCGGTACAATGAATCCGTTCCAACACGGCGAAGTATTTGTCACGCGTGATGGTGCGGAAACAGACCTCGATCTCGGTAACTACGAACGATTCTTGGGCATCGACCTTAGTCGGTATTCAAATTTCACGACCGGTTCCGTTTACAGTGAAGTCTTTGCCAAGGAGCGGCGAGGCGAATACCTTGGGCAAACAATTCAACTGATTCCGCATGTCACAGACGAGATTAAGGAGCGTATCTATCAGATTGGCCGTGATAGCGATGCCGACATCGTCATTACCGAGATTGGTGGAACAATTGGGGATTTTGAAACACCGCCTTTCGTTGAAGCAATCCGTCAAATGGCAGTCGAGGTCGGACGCGAAAATACGTTGTTTATACATGTGTCACTGATATACGCGTCGCCCGGCGGAGAGAACAAAAGTAAGCCGACGCAACACAGTATCCGCAAATTGCAGGAACTTGGTATCCAGCCAGACCTCTTAATCTGTCGAACAAGCCAGCCGATGGATGAAGGAATACGCAAGAAAATCTCGCTTCTGTGCGGTATCGGAGAGGAATATATAGTTGAGGGCCAAGATACCGATTTAGTCGAGGAAATTCCGTTGACTTTTGAGCGCCAGGGCATGGCACATTTGGTAACCAAGAGATTAGGATTGGAAGACCGTACCCCGGCAAATAGCGTGTGGGCAGACATGGTTCACAAATTGAAAAAGCCGAAATCCCATGTTCGGATTGCCATCGTCGGAAAGTATGTGAAAGGATGCGACACCTATCTTAGCGTCAAGGAGGCTGTTAAACACGGTGGCATTGCCAACGAATCCGTCGCCGAAATCAAATGGATAGATTCTGAGATGCTAATCGGCCAAAAAGATTTGGAAGAGCATTTTGAAGAGATTGACGGTGTTCTAGTGCCAGGCGGATTCGGCGTTCGTGGAATTGAGGGAATGATTGTTGCTATCCGATACGCACGTGCAAACAAGATTCCATTTCTTGGCCTGTGTCTGGGGATGCAGTGTATGGTTATTGAGTTTGCACGTCACGTCGCCGGTTTGAAAAACGCAAACAGCTCCGAATTTGACGAGCAAACTGTTCACCCGGTTATAGATCTCATGCCAGACCAGCGGAATCTTTCCGACTTGGGGGCGACGATGCGGCTAGGGCTGTATCCGTGTGTGCTCAAAGAAAATACGAACAGCAGCGCCGCTTATCAACAACCAATAATTTTGGAACGACATCGCCATCGATACGAATTTAACAACCGTTTTCGAGGTCAACTTGAATCAGACGGATTGAGTTTCAGCGGTCTATCGCCGGACGAGAGTTTAGTCGAAATTGCGGAGGTGTTAGACCACCCATGGATGGTTGGCTCGCAATTCCATCCGGAATTTCAGTCTAAGCCCCTCTCTCCTCACCCCCTCTTTCGCGACTTCATTCAAGCGGCGCTGCACTATCAGCAACGGGGTAAGACACAGGGAGCAACCACATCTTAAGTTCAAGGCGTTGTCCGCTTCGCGAGTCACGAAAATGAAGCTGTGGAGTTTACTCCAAAAGCAAGTAGGTGGTACTTTTGCACTGCCCGTTTGCGCATCACATGTTACTTCAGTTTTAGATCTGAGGTGTATATGACGTCAAACACTTATGCGACTATTTCTTCGCGCGCCTGGTACGGTGACGAGGAACTAAAATTGAATTTTCCTGACGGGTGGGAAATTCAAACACTTTCTCCCAGAAATGCGTCGAAGCTATCGGAAGCGGAGATCCAAGCCGCATTTGACCAACCGATTGGCACGTCCCGGATTGCAGAACTCGCCAAGGGAAAACGAAGCGCTGCCATTATTGTCGACGATTTGAGTAGACCGACACCCGCTTCGGAGGTTTCCCCTTTCGTCCTTCGGGAGTTAATTCAAGCGGGGGTTCCCAAGAGCGAGATTCGCTTTGTCGTTGGTGGTGGGTCGCATCGCGGGCTCACTGATGACGAGATAGCAAAGAAAATTGGTGCGAACATCGCTGCGGAGTATGAGGTGGTAAACCATGATTTTATGGCTGGCAATCTTCGCGCGTTAGGGAACCTTGACAGCGGTTTGCCAATTTATATCAACCCCGTGGTTGCCGACGCCGACTTCAAAATCTGCGTAGGAGGTATTTATCCACACAGCTCTGTGGGGTTCGGTGGTGGCGCAAAACTGATTTTACCCGGTGTTGCCGGTTATGCGTCGATATTCTATTTCCATGAATACTACCCTAGGCGTGGGCATGCGATTATCGAAAGACGCGGTGAGGAACCGGACCACCGCGATGCAGCAGAGGCTGTGGCAGAGGTACTAGGTCTTGATATCATTGTTAACATCGTTACGAATACCAGACGTGAAGTCGCCGGCGTATTTGTCGGCGATTTTGTGAAAGCGCACCGTATAGGTTCTCAATTTGCGCTAGAGACCTATGCAACCCACATCCCAGATCAGATACGTAGGGAAGCGGATGTTGTCCTGTTAAACTGCTATCCGTTAGATTGGGATCCCATCCAGACTGGGAAGGCGCTTTGGGCACGTGCGTATTTCGACAATGCTTTCACAGTTATTGTCAATCCGGCGACCGAAGGGGTCTGCTATCACGGGCTTTTCGACCAGATTGACTATCCTCGCTTTGCGAAGCAAAGCGCCGCACAGAAACCGATGCAACTCCCCACGCCTAGACTTGAATCACGAGAACAGGCATTGGTTTGGTCGGAACTATTTCCTGTTGACGCATTTTACAAGCGGCATCCAAACGATATTCTCTTCCGCGAGTGGGACACACTTATCACTATGCTCGCCGGAGAACTGCCCCAAAATGCAAAGGTAGCAGTATTTCCATGCGCCAGCACACAGATATTTGCAGAGGATGACTGATTATATCGGGGTAGTGCGGTTGAAGGCGTCTCTTGTCTTCCTTACGAATACTCTACGCGCGGACGTACAACCGTTTCTCCATCATCTTCAAGGAGTGGACGATTGTAGATATAGGGCGGCTCCAATACCGAACGCTGGGCTTCGGTCAACTCATTGACCCACTCAGGGAACTCCGGTTCATAATAGCCGCCAGCGTAATGTAGATATTTTGGTGAGTAACGTACCAATAATGAACGGCGTTCGCGCTCACGGTTTGTCCAAGGAAGCGTGCCGTGAATCGTCGCTTCATTGAAGATAATCATGTCACCAGCTTTGGCAGGGATATTGTACACGACCTCTTGATTGACCTCCCACTCCCTTATTGCGCTTGGGCAAGGAAAGTTCGCCTTGTGGCTGCCCGGAATCACGCAAAGCCCGCCATCCCCCTCCTCCACATCCAGGAGTTGATATTGGAGAACCACCATTCCGCATCGCATTTGCCCGTTGGTGTAGATATAGTATGCCGCGCCGAAAAATTGATGGTGCGTGGAGCCATGCAGGATTAAACCTTCGGTATCTAGGTCAGCAGTCAGGATGAAAGGGGAATGATCCAGGCGCCATCCACGCCCGTGTATAGCGTTTAGATACGGAATTGCTTTCTTATGCACGATGATTTCTCGAAACGGCTGGCACCCTGGCTTGGGCCAAGTTAGCATGCCCGTGAACATACCTCGTCTGTGGGTGCCAACAAGAGTTTCGGAGTTGCCGAGGGCGTGATTGTCATCTTCGCCACGCTTGTCGGTGTTTGCGTCGACAGCGGTGTTGAGTTCGTCGACCTCGGCTTGTGCGAGGAAGTCCGGCACAACAAGAAAACCTTGAAGATCGAACAGAAATTTCTCTCGGTCATCCATCGGTTCGCCCCTTTCAGGTTTGGTTCAAGTTAGGGATAGGGCACTTCCATCTGTGTTGACGCGGTGATTTGACACTCGGCTCGCCTGAATTGCCATCGCCTATCATTTTATTGCCGCAGCTAATGCCAAGCGCAACCTCAAAGATTGAGGTCAACCACAATGCGACCACGCACCTTTCCCGCAAGGATGTCGTTTGACGCCTGAGGGACGTCCTTTAGCGAGATTATCTGTGTCATCGCATCCAGTTTTTCCATGTCAAGGTCCTCGGCAAGACGTCCCCATACGCGCTCACACAACTCCCGTGCGCACTTCACAGCCGTTATCCCAAGAAGGTTCACGCCACGAAGAATAAAGGGCAAGACAGTAGTCGGCAGTTCACTGCCACCGGCAAGACCACAGGCAGCAACGCTACCGTGGGCACGAGTTTGCCGCAGCACGGTCGCAAGCGTCTCCCCTCCTACGGTATCAATTGCGCCTACCCAGCGCTCGCTATCGAGTAATTTACCGGATGGCTCGTTCAACGCCTTACGGGGGATAATCTCAGAGACGCCCAAATACCGAAGGTAATCCCCCTCTTGTTCAGCTCGTCCTGTCGAACCAATGGCCCGATAACCGAGCTTCGCCAATAGAGCGATCGCGATCGATCCAAGGCCACCGGCTGCGCCCGTCACGAGGACCTCGGGCTGATTTGCCGCGGAAGGTGCGAGACCGTGGTCTTCAAGTGCGAGCAGCGCAAGCATTGCCGTAAAGCCAGCCGTCCCGATTGCCATCGCCCGCCGATCAGTAATCCCAGCGGGCAGAGGTACAAGCCGGGCTCCATTCACGCGCGCTATACTTGCATATCCCCCGGAAAACTCCTCGCCCATACCCCAGCCCGTGAGTACGACTTCATCTCCAGCCTGAAAGCGGTCATTCTCGCCAGGTTCCAATACCGTGCCGGCAAGATCGATGCCCGGAATGATTGGCAGTCGCCGCAGAATCTTGCCCTTGCCAGTCACAGCTAAGCCATCTTTATAGTTCAAACTTGAGTAAGTAACGCGAATCAGCGTACTACCGGCCGGGGCGGGCAACTCGTCCAGGTCCTTCAGTTGTCGGATTGAAGCCGGGGCTTGATTTCCGTCGGTCTGTTTGTCTACGATGAGTGCTAAGATTGGAAGGTTTGCCATAGTGAGTTTGTGTTGCACGTTTCCTCCTAACTTTTGGGGTGTCGCAAAGTTCATAGACTAACTGTTCCAAGATACAGTCAGGTGACAGTTGACTACTCTTGAGTTGCATATCGGCATCAAGCGTCTTTTCTAAACCTTGTATTAATTCCGATGTACTAAAGTAGGGGATGCATTGGAATATCTTATAAGCAGCGTAGGCGTTTTGTTTCAACAGGTTAACTTGCGGATTTTGAGGCAGAGAACTGGACAGCCTAGAGGCAAGTGGCTTAAAGACTGTGTTCACGAATTCTTGATAATTCATGCGGCCTACCGTCGGCTTCAAATCCTCTTTGTCGGCGAGCAGTTTCGCTTGAAGCGAAAGACGGATTTGCCTTGCAATCAGTGCGTTGACCTTAATCGGTGGCTCTCCACTCTGCAGGATGCTATGAAGGCTTTCTACTGCGCGGCTGACGGTGCGCTTTCCAATTGCGTCGGTCAAGGCAAAGATGCTCTCAAAACCGCTTGGAGAAACCAAATTTCGAACATCTTCTTCATCAATCTGTGTCTTTTCCCCGACGAACGCGATTATTTTCTTAAGGGACTCAAAAATGATGTGTAAATCGTTGTCAGTCCGTTCTCGTAAAAGGTTAAACGCTCTCGGGGTAATCTTTTTTCCTTCATCTTCTAGTTTCTTGGATACACTGTGGAATAAGGGGTCTTGTTGGAAAGATTGACCGGATTCTAGTCGATTGAACAAGACATATCTGCCAACTCGATCAATCGCTTTAACGAGTCGGCTTCGTCCATCAATATTGCCCTTGACCGTGAAAATCAAAACGCTTGTCGCTGGAAGGTCGCCCTCCAACCATTCAATGAGCAACCCAACATCATCCACGCTGCCGGCAATGTTCTGCAGGTCCTCAACTCGGGCAGCAATATCGGGTAAATTGTTCAAGAATGCCAGTTCGGGCGGCTCCAAGTTATCTCCGTTGTCATTGATAAATTCGCTGACGGCACCCTTGAAGTTGCTGCTTTGCTCGGCAATCTCTTGGGCTGGAATATCCAGAACCTTGGTCATGATTGAAACAACTTTTCGGGGCTCCTCATCTACTGCATCAATTGCACTTCTTAGGAGATCGAGCGGGGTAGTTCTTTGTGTCTTTTGAAACACCGTGGATTCCCGGACGACAACCACGCGCCAATCTGACATCATTGGATAAACTTCCACAGCGCTCAGAACATCGCGGATGGATCCGGTTACACCATCTAGGAAGTCTAAATTGAAGTCGCGGGTGCTTGGGTCATCCAAAAGAATACCGAGCATCTTTTTGAGGGTTTCCTCAATCAGGTAGTCTTCCTCTCCACAAAGCAAGTAAACGGGGTGGACCGTGCCCGCTTGAATCTCTTTGGCGATATTTGGAATGCTAGGAGACTGTTGGTTTCTCATGGCGTCATAGATGCATCTGTAACAAGCTAATGACTTCAGTTTGTATCCGGGGCTCGGTGCTATCTCAATACGAATTTACGGTCATACCGTAGTTATCCCGGTCAGCAGAGGCGTGATTTCCACAAGCGAATTGCCAGACGACGAGGTATTGAACGTATTGATTGGAGTATTCAAGATGTTACACTTAAGTTTCGATGGCACCCGCGGGACATTCTTCCCATAACGATGCAATTCCATTTTGGAGAATCTCTTGTGTACCGACTGCAAATGGCAGATTCACCTCGTGTGTAGTCGAACGCACTTCGTTTAAAGCTGCCGACACACCTCCCTCAAGGCCTCGCTTCGCGGCTAGACGCGGGAACTTAATTGAACCGGCAAGCGCCAAGTCAGAGGGGATGTATCCGATTCGACCGTTGGTGTAACCCCAAGCCATCGTATGTTCAAAGGGGGCAAAAGCGTTGAGCCAGACCTCATACTCGCTGAACATCTCAGCAGCCATCGTGACAAGCAGCCATTCTGAACCGAGCATCAAGGCGTTCAGTTGGAACTCCAGCATCGGCTGCTCTCCGCGCTCCATAATTTCCTTGACTATCATCAAGTTTTTCAGCGCCCACTCGACATCGGCATACTCTCTTTTTGCGCGTTCAACCTTCCATTCCCATTCAGGATGACCAGGCACGCGCAAGGGAAGCAGTACAGATTTGGTGCGCAGGGTGAATTTGTCTGTGGCGAGAACCTTGCTATCACGGGCCGCAGTCAATACAGCGTCACCTAGTTTTCTGCCTGCTTCTTCGGCTTTCTCGTGCCATCCGCTTGGAATGCTAAACCCTACCGGATCGCCATTACAGTTTCCTGCACATCCAAGCGCAAACATCGGAACCATGTTGTCCCCAAGTTCCTCGATGATGCGACGAACCGCATACGCCGGGTAGTCCGCGCTAATCTCGGGGACCTCTATGGTGATAACTGGATGGGCGGCGTACTCGAAGAGAATTGCTATGGGTTGTCCATCTTCATTTCGCGCTTCCAATGTGTTAACCCAGGGCACTGATTCTTGCGTGAACGGTTTTCCGTAACGGTTGGATCCGATGTATGACGGCGCACGACCCGCATGTAACGAAACGGAAACGCGGTTGGCGTATGCTACTTCTACCGCTTCGTCAATTAATCGTCGCGCGTTTTTCCGCCACGCCTCTGTCCAGCTCCCTCGCCTATCGGAATGGGTGTGCGTACAATTGAGGAACGTATGGTCAATGCCAAACTGCTCCTTGTACTTTTCAGGGCCATCCGCTCCCAAGCTGCCGTCGTGAAAGTAGAGACTCATCACATCCACGCATATGATAGCCACAGTGGTGTCGCCATCATCATATACGATTGCTCTGGCAAAGAGCGGATCATGGACGGATGGATTGTCTATCATGAGTTCAGGGTGTGTAATATCCTTGACACTTGCTCCGACTTTCATCACGAAGGTTCCTTGCGTAAATCATAGTCTGAAGGATATAGTTCAGTTTAGCACGGTCTGGGCTTCCTGTCAACGGAAATGGAGCGTGGGTAATCATCTCCCATCTTGGCGTTATAGGGTGGGCTCTGGTTATCACGTTGTAGGTTGGCAGCAATCGATCGTCCTTTAAGCCTTCACAGTCATTATAAGCCCCTTAGCTTGTAGAAGGTTTATGTGGTATAATATCCGCGTCGCATGTTTTGTGCCAAGAGATTTGGAAACCGTGATTTTGGGCTATGCAGGAAAAATGTAACTAGATAGGCCATGAACGAGCAAGAACCAATCAATCTGTCTTCCGATGAAATTGAAGAAATCGAAGAACTCACGCTGAGGTGGATTTTCCAGGCCGTTCTTGATTTCGGAATGGAAGCACATGAGATATTCTTGAACTCCCCAGACAGCGTCAAAGATATCGCAGAAGATATCACGAGGGAATTGCTAGACAGGCTTTCTGGATTCAATGTGCCACAGAGAATATATGGAAACGTTGATTACAAGAGGGCAAGATACATTATTCTTCCAGAAAAAACAGTGAGACAAGCCCTCTTTATAGATTCGAAAGCGGAGAAGGAAAATAGGTCAGCGACAATACAGATGTCCCAAACCTCTATGTGGGTGAGACAGCGTAGGAGCGGCAGTGCAATAAAGGAAAAAGGCTTCTTACCAGAAATATCTGAATATGGAGATAAACATTATCTGACAACAACCTGTTTAGTGCATTTTATGTACGATGATGAAGTGGGTATACATCACTTGAGAGAGGTCAAAATAACAGCAATTCCTAACGGAAAATTGCAGCACAAATATAATCCTACGATTGATGACGGGATATGGCTTGCAGGTCGAAACGCGCCGACCCGCGGAGAGGATTTTAGGGTTCGAGTCAGTTTTGCTAAACTGAAACAGAAGGCATCATGGCGAGTTCAAGCCATACAATATGATGAGATTGAGGGGACGTGCAAGGGAGAATGGCAAGCGTAGGCACTGAAATACATCTGAAAGAAAGCCAAATTTATCACGGTGACTCAAGAGCATTATTGAAGAAAATCAGACCCAACTCCATTGCACTTAGTGTTTGGTCACCGCCGTACTTTGTCGGGAAAGCATACGAGAAAGACGTGTCTCTTGCAGAATGGAAAGCATTACTGCGGGAAGTAATTAAGCTACATTTCCCAATCATAAAGCCCGGAGGGTTCTTGGCTATCAATATCGCCGATATTCTGTGCTTTAAGGATGAGTCCATGCCAAAAATAATGGCGGAGAACGTGTCTCGAAGAAAAATAGGAGTCACAAGGGAACAGATACTGGAGGAAAAGAAGAAACACCCGACTTGGAATAGATGTGAACTCGCCGCACATTTCGGCTGTAGCGAACAAACTATTGATAGGAGGCTGAACGGTAATAACGTACGGGGCGGAAAATACCAAGCGCAAACGCGCGTTTTTTTGGTTGGCAACCTCATTGAAGAGGCTGCTAATGTGGCAGGCTTTCACTTATACGATCGGCGCGTCTGGGTAAAGGATGCCGCGTGGGAAAATTCTAGATGGCATACCATCTCTTATCGGTCCGTTGACGAATTTGAGTATATCTATGTGTTCTGGAAGCCGGGGATTACTAAGGTCAATCGTCTCCGACTGACAAAGGAGGAATGGGTGAATTGGGGTTCGAGAGCGGTTTGGGAAATCTCGTCGGTTCGCAGTAATGCCGATCATGACTCAAAATTTCCTGTTGAACTTCCGAGAAGAGTGATAAAGTTGCTTTCGGAAGCCGATGATATTGTGCTTGATTGCTTCATTGGTAGTGGAACAACCGCGATAGCGGCAATTAGCGAAGGCAGGAGATTTATCGGGATTGATAAGGAGAAAAAATCTATAGAGATTGCGCTCAATTCTATTTCCTCTTTTGAACATTACAGGAAGGAGCCTGAACAGATAGATTTTTTCATCCGAGAAGTCGAAGAAGAATATCATAAAAAAACTTAGGATCAAACGGCTTTCCCATTTGACATTGGAATCTAAGGAAGACAATTGCTGTGCGATTCACCAATATGACTACTAGAGAGGTCGAATCACGGTACGTAGCGATGCATGTGTAGCAGGAGGGGAACTAATCGCTTGATAGTAATAAAACATCTGTTCGTGAAAGGTAAGAACGGAAATCCTATGCGTTCAGTTATAGCGTTTGGGGTAGGCCCAAAGGGAATTGAGGGAAACGTGTATTGTCAGCCTCTACGACAGGTATTAATCATCCCAACTCGATCTTTGACAGAGTTTAACTTAAATCCTGGAGACCTCCGAGAGAACATTGTCGTTGATGGGCTTGATTTGCACAAATTAGAATCCGGCACTGTTATTCGGATTGGAGGTGTCAGGATAAGGCTGACATTTCACTGTGAACCGTGCAGAGCGATAGTGGATAAGGTCAACCTCAAAAAGATAACGCACAAGCGGGGAGTGCTGGGCAGTTTCTTGAACAACGGATTTATCAAGGTAGGAGATGCAGTCGTAGTGGCTGACAAGCGTTTTGATGCTATCCCGTATCGCATTGATGACAGAATAAAATGGTATCTTGATAAGCAGGACAAGCCTGTCCCCGTTTCAAAACTGGCATTTGATATTGGTTTGTCGAATTCATACTGTCGGGCAATTCCTAACCTCGTCAGAAACAGGGATGACATAAGGTCACACCTTATTCTTTACAAGAACAACGTCAGAAGGAAAAGCGTAGATGGTTCGGCAATCATACGTCGACAGTTATCCCTGTTCGATCCCTAGCAAAGGGAGGTCTCATCATATTGGAAATTTTGCCATTTATGGCTAGGGTTCTAGTTTTGGTTGAGTTGACAGGGGTTTTCTGGTTTGGTTATTGGGAACATACCGTAGGAAATATCACGGTTGGACAATTTTGCAGGGCACAACCTAAACTTTGAAACTGAACGATTAATGCTCCGGCCGTTCGAGGACGCTGATTTTGACCTCGCGTTGCCGTTTTACGAGGATCCCGATTTTCTTGCGGCAATGGAAGGAAACCCCCCTGACGGAGCGGTTACCGTCGACTATCTCAGGCGTGCCGGCGAAGCTATGGCAAAGCAGGGATTCCTGTTTGCAATTGTAGAAAAAACGAGCGGCCGAACCATCGGTGAAGTTTGTTTACAATGGATGAATTTGGAACGTGCAAAGATTGTTAATGAGAAAGCGATGCGCGTACCCATCGGCATCTGGGACAAGCCGCTGTGGGGGAAGGGTTACGGAAGAGAAGTCCTGCGATGCTTAATGGCGTTCGCGTTTGAGGAATTGGGTATCGATCGGCTTTGCGCCATGGATGTGTCGGCAAACAATTTCCGCTCGGTAGCGTTGTGGTGTTCGTGTGGCTTGACCGTTTCAAGGGAGTTGAGCGATGGGGAGACGCTTGATTTTGAAATTACCAGAGTTACATATGAGTCCGTGCATCAAGTAAATCATTTTTGAGAGGTATAGTTCTTCCTCCATAGGCCCCACCGATTTCCCACCGTTGTAACGCAGTCTCACCTTACGTAAGCGTGCGTGATGGGGTGCACGCCCCTTGTCTGACGACATGTCGTCCAAAGGACTCAACAATTGTTGTCCCTACTCAATCTCTCGCTACACTCCCACCAACGGCAGTCAAACGTGTTGCTGAATGCTACTCACTGACCGTGATTTCCACCACGAATCGTGTTGACCGCGTATCTGACCTGTGATAAACTATCCCACCGTCAAAGTCGGTGATGAAGGTTGAATCTCGCGACTAACTCCCTTTTTTCTCAACACCTATCAAAAATGGCGCCAACCGGCAAGCCCGGCTGTGCAAACAGGTCAAGCGAACATCTGCACCTGTGTTTCTCATCTCCAACGCCAGAGGCAATTTGCACACTGTTGCCACAGAAATATCCCATCTAAAGTTCGTGATATTCGGAATTGATTGTGCATAAGCAGGTTTTTCAGCAGAACACCCCACCCTTTCCTACCAGAGCTATTCTTGTCGGTCTCATCCTTGTCCCATTAAATGCCTATTGGATAACTATCGCAAGTGACCTATGGTCGTCGCTGATAGGCATGACGGGAACATCACTATTCTTCAGTCCCGTTTTCAACCTGTTTTTACTGATACTGGTTAATCTCTGCCTTCAAAAGTTTGCGCCCAGATTGAGATTTTCACGGTCTGAGTTGCTAACAGTCTACGTCATGCTGGTAATGCTATCGACAGTTGGTGGAACGCGGATGATGTCGTTTCTCGTCGGTGTGTTGACGTATCCATTTTGGTTTGCCACACCAGAAAACGAATACACGGAGCTCTTCCATAGATATATCCCTTCGTGGTTCACTGTGTCAGACAAGAAACTCCTACGCGGATTTTTTGAGGGCGAGGAATCCTTCTACACCGCGGAGTACATTGAAGCTTGGCTGACTCCTATGATTGTGTGGTCAGCCATTATATTTGCCATCTTCTTCGTGTTCTTGTGTTTCAACATCATCCTACGGAAACAGTGGACAGAGCAGGACAAACTCAGCTACCCAATCATACAAATCCCCATTGAGTTAACCGCACCGCGGGCAACGACACGCCCTCTTCTGTGGGCTGGTTTCGCTGTATCGGCGTCTATTCAACTTTTGAACGGACTGCACTATCTGTATCCCGCTATCCCTGGCCTGCCGATGCACAATTTCGCCAACTTCACCGAAAAACCGTGGGATGCGATCGGCTGGATGAAATTCTCGTTTTATCCGTTTGTGATTGGTCTGACATACTTCGTACCGTTGGATTTGTCGTTTTCGACTTGGTTCTTTTATCTTTTCTTTAAGGCACAGCAAGTGCTCGCGCATACCGGATCACAGGTGCTTTCCGCTTTTCCCTACACTAATGAGCAGGGACTCGGGGCATGGACGACGCTAGGGGTCTTGTCTTTATGGATGAGCCGCAGACATCTAAAACAGGCTTGGCGAAACATCATCGGACAATCATCAACAGTGGATGATTCACGCGAACCAATACCCTACAGATTCGCCGTCGTTGGTATTTTTCTCGCGTTGGCTTTTCTGGTATTTGTGCTTCGTAGGGCGGGGCTCCCACTGACCCTTATCCCGTTTTATTTTGCTATCTATTTTCTTCTTTCAATCGCTATCACCCGCGTCCGCGCCGCACTCGGTCCCCCGTTCCATGAAGTTATTTTCACCCATCCCCAAATATTCATGGTGGATGTTTTGGGCACTCGTGGGCTTGGAGCAAACAATCTGACGCTCCTCACCTTTCTTTACCCGTTCAACAGGGACAATTCCTCACATCCGATGCCAAACCAGCTTGAGGGTTTCAAAATTGCTGAACGTACCGGTACCAGCAATCGACACATCCTCTGGGGCATGGTGCTGGCACTGATTCTGAGTATACTTGTGTCGTTCTGGAGCTATATGGACGTGATGTATCGAAACGGGATGACCGCAAAGGCGCGCGGCTATATCGTTGGAATTGGCCCCGAAACATTCAACATGTTGACATCATGGCTACAGTATCCACGAGAGCCAGACCACAATGCCGTGCTATTCATCGGAATCGGGGGTGCATTCACCACATTCCTGATGGCGATGCAAAGAAACTTTATCTGGTGGCCCCTTCATGCTGGCGGATACGCATTGGGTGCTTCATGGGGGATGATTCACGTTTGGACATCCATTATTGTTGGATGGGCGCTCAAGGGAATTATCCTCAAATATGGAGGGTTGAAGGCGTATCGGGTAGGTGTTCCCTTTTTCATTGGACTTATTGTGGGCGATCAGGTCATTGGCTGTTCATGGTCCATACTTGGTGCGGTGCTTGGAATACCCACATATGGAGTATTTCACTGATGCTCAATTCAGGTTGACATGGCGCTAGAATTCAATTTGTGCTTGGGTGATGAACTCAAGAACCGCTCCGCTTTCTTGCGGAAAACGCAATATAGGATTGATTTGGATTCGCGCCTTGTTGTGAAAGTAAAAACCGACGTACGGTATTATCGAGATAAGGGAATTCCCGGTGTCAAACACATCATCGCTATCCCTGTACTCAATGCGCCCACCATGCTCCATTGCAATAAGCCCATAGGCTTCGACCTCTCGTTTGTACACACCAGTGATATACAAACCGATTATTCCAGTGTTGCTGCCTATCTCCGGCTTATCAGCGTATAAGCCCTCCGCTATGAGTTTGAGGTTTCCAACATCGCAAGAGACGTCCGTGCCGTAGGCGGTGAATCGCTCCTCGGCAAAGGCAGGGAGGGGATCCTGGATGAGCTGTACGACATTGTGAGACGATGCATTGAGTCCAAACATAAGGTCTTTGACCGGTTCAAATTCAATTCGCCCGACTACATCCTTGGCGTCATTATTGTCAATCCTTGCCTTGGGACCAACACCCGATCCATTGAAAATACCGATGGAGAATTCCACCGGTTTGATTGGTTCCCATTCAGCGAGTAAGCCGACATCTCTTCCAAGGTAACCGCGAAAATCTTCCCGAATATGAGTGGGGCGTTCGATTATTAGCAATTTGCGTGCAGCCTGAAGCCGCCCATAGCTGAAAGGTTTTTTCAGTTGGCCCGCTTTAATCGTCAAGCTGCGAGCAATATCATACCTCAAGTAGAGATCTCTGGTTTCGATCGTTGCTGTCGTCGCCCCAAACTCAATCCGCAGCGACAGCGTCTTCTTCAATTCCGCCTCCAATTGGAGACGGCCGCGCCGAACCGCAAACGTTGTATGTGGCTCGGCTGCGTGTCGGTTCGTGGCTTGAAATTGTACCTGTGTGTAGCCGCTGATAGTCGCTTTGCCGACCTTAGATTTTACGTCCGGCTTCTGGGCATAAGATAGGAGACCCCACGAATCGAATAGGAAGAGCAGCAGCGCATAAATCAATAAGCAAGTAGGCTTACAGAAGCGACGCCGAAGGCGTGAAACGCATACTAAATCACTTGTCATAACTATGGACACCGTAACTGTCCTTCTAATTCTTCTTGGGTCTTATGCCCTTAATGATGCAATGGTTCGATAAAGCTGGCGCCGGAAGTTGTGTGCTCCGGCGTCAAGTTGGCGAATTACGAGGCTTGAAACCTCCAACCACGTAAGTCCAAGATTAATGCGTTAGGCAGAGTGGCGTGCCACTTAATCCGGGCGACGAATCCATCCAGCCGTCCAATCATCAGTACCAATTGCACCGATGAAAGGAGAGACTAAGAGATCTGCATTGGCGGGCTCCAGAGCAGGGGACGTTAGTCGCGGTTTCCAATCCCAATTGGGAGTATCTCGAAGTTGCGGTTGAGTAATCAAGGTCGTTTGAGACTGAGCAACCTTCTTGGCGCGATCGTCTAGATTGGGCTGGTTGTTTGAGAAGATGTTATGTGTGAATCTCATGCCAGCCACAGCAATCAGGTTGTTCACGGAAATTGAATCGACCATTAGGCCAGCTCCCCCGCAATTCATGGTAATGCAATTTTTAATTGTGCCCGCACTACCATTTCTCAACAGAATCCCTTGGTTATCCATGCCGATAATGGTTGCGTTGTATATCTCAGGCTTACTTCGAGGCTGCTGGTTGGGTGCGTCTGGATTATTGTCTCCTTCAATCCCGCGATCGCAAGGTCCATCTGTCTTGTGACAAATGAGGTACTGAATTGTTCCCGAGTACCCTTGTGTCCAATCTATTCCATCATCTCGGAATCCTGAGACTACAGTGTGTTTGAGGTTTACACTCCCGCCGTACAACTCGATCGCATCGTCAAGTACCTCAAATACTTGAAGGTATTCGACAACTGTGCCTGCACCCACGTGCTTTAAGCTGATGCCGTTCAAGTGCCCGTCACCAAATGCCGAACCCGCATACTCAATGCGTACATACCTGAGCACGCCGCTACTGTCATTTGTGTCTCCCTGCTGCTTGTAGTGGCCGATGGCATCACCATTAATAACGATGCCACCCCAATCTCCGGGGGACTGGCTGCCCTCTGGCTTGTCGCTCGTGAAAATAATCGGTGCCAGGCGTGTTCCTTCCGCGATGATTTTCGCGCCAGTCTCGACCACCAGCCACGAACGCGGCGAGTCCGATCCTTTTATCAGCGTCCCTGGTTCAATTTTCAAAACAGTGCCGGACGGGACGGTGACTGCCCCCCCAATGAGTTTGTACGTGTTGCTTGATTTAAGGGTCATGCGGTTTAAGGCACCGGATAATTCTATGACCGGTTTATGTCCGATACCAAGCGCGGTGTTCCCTATGTGATCAAGAGCGTTGTCCGTATCATCACCACATCCGTTGAGGATTATTAGGAAACCTAGTATGTAATGCGTTATGCATTTAAGGCGGTCTCCAACGCATAACGCCACGAAAGTAGCAACAATCATAGGAACCCCCGTGCTCTTTGCCAATCGGCTTAGGAATTACACTCTTGAACTTGCAGTAGACTGTGTAGATGTGTGTTCTCCAGGGGTAAATCAGCGACGTACGAAGTCTAGGGTGTTCAGCCGTGTAAGATTCTTCTCTAACGCAGGACAGTTAGTTTGCGCGTTGCGCGGTGGTTCTCCGAAGCCAGCGTGTAAAAATAGATTCCGGCAGCAGCTAACTCGCCTAGCTCATTCCGTCCATCCCATCGGATAGCGCGTTGAAAATCAACATAGCTGCCGGTCTCTCGAAATCCGAGGTCAATGTGTCGAACTTTTTGTCCGCGAAGATTGTAAATCGTCAGGGCTAGTTCACTCGGATTCGACAACCGAAAGGGAATGAGAGTTTCGGTCGCGTGAGGGTTAGGATAGTTTTGCATCAGGCGAATTGGGCCTGCAAGCGTTTCAGAATCACTGACATTTGGCAGCCCGGGAGTGGGTGTATTTAACATCTCAAGGTTGAGCCCGCCATCCGGAATTCGTCCGTAGGAGACATCCATCTCCATAAAGGGGAACTCAAGCGAGTCTATGAGTTTAATTCCTGCGTCACTTGATTCAAACAAGCCCACTGATTCAGGATTGGCGCTGAGACTGAAATTTGCGTGAAGTTCGCCGGCGTTTTCATCCGTATCTGCCCAGATCAGTACAAATCCCCTAGCTGAAATCGTCACCGCTGGAAGACGCCATTTTGTAGGATTGGCAAGGTCGTCCGACAGAAACAAACCATCGAGTTGAATCGGTTTATCCGTCGCGTTGTGCAATTCGATCCAATCATCATACTGGCCGAATTCATCGGCTATGGTTCTCCGATTGCGGGTCATAACTTCGTTGACATACAATTGAGGCCGTATGTTTATGGCGCCGGGCGTCGGTGTTCTCAAAGTGTCCCACGCACCGCTGCCGTTTGGGTGACGTCCGAGAGCAACGTCTACCGTCTGCTTACCAAACCGAAGTGCATCAAGAGGTGTATTGGTATTCGCATCTCTGTCAAAAAGCAGAATGCTACCGCCGTCAGGCGGCAGCCTGAAGTTAGTGTGTAACTCCCCTTGATTTACTTCGCCATCCACCCACACAATCAAGAATCCACCCGGGGCGACCTCCGCAGGAGGGAATCTCCAGCGGGTCGGGGTCGATGCTGCGTCTGATAAGTACAATCCTCCAAGATTAACAGCATGGCATCCAGAATTGTAAAGCTCTATCCATGGGTCATATTCACCGGCTTCGTCTGCCAAAGTTGACCGGTTATTAACCATCAATTCGTTGAAGGACACACTGTTTTCAACGCGGGTGTTGGATTCTCCAGGCGTGGCGCTTGCGCAGGATTCAAGGGTATCACCGCCATCCGGATAACGGCCTAAGGAAACATCTTCCGCCTGAAGCCCGAAAGAAATCCAGTCAATAATTGCATTTCCGTTTTCATCGGTATCGAAGATCCCAATTCCTTCGCCACTGGCGCTCAAATTGAAGCCCACATGCCTTATACCTTGTGCTAGATCGCCGTCCAACCAAAAGAGTTGATAGCCATTTGGTGAAATTTCAATCCCGCGTATTTGCCACTTCGTAGGCTCGCGCATGTCATCTGAAAGATACATCCCGTCCAGGCGAATCGACGAATCGCTACCGTTGTAAATCTCGACCCAGTCATCGTATTCACCGTATTCGTCAGCGACTGTTTGCCGATTCGCCGCCATAAATTCATTGATGTGCAGATTCCCCACAAGACTGCTTGAGAAAAGGGACAATTGCATCTGCAACCTATCCCAAATCCGATCGTCATCCCCGTCAATACTGCCAATCTCCACGATGTGTTCATAGGAAGTGCCAGGGGGAAGATTTGTAGGCAATACTCTAGTTAGTTGGTAGTTGAGGTGTTCAAGGGGATGGAGTTGAATTTCCTGCGGCTGCGTGAATGCACCCGGATATGCCGGCTCCCCTGCCACAGACAACCTGCTCCATAACTGCACCGTCTGTGACCTGTTCATCTGATTCTGTAGATACACCGTCTGTTCAAGTCGATCGCCTTTTGTGAGTTTTTGCGTGGAGAAATCAAATTTCGCTGATGTGTCAAACACGACGGGAGCAAGCCAACGGTTGGTCCCTCCCGGCGTTGGACTAGTGAGGATATCTAACTCTCCGCTACCATCGGTTAGCCTACCGTATGTAACTTGATCTGTAAGATTATCGCCGAGAGCGGGATAGGTTATCTGATCCACTAGTCTAGCACTTCCGCCATCTTCTCTTTCGAACAAACCGATGAATCCGCCACTGCCGTTGACTTGGGGTGATTCCACGACGATGTGACCGCGCGGAGCGAGGGCTCCGCTGGGTAGAGGAATTTTGGTCGGTTCGTTCGCGTTGTCGGAGAGAAATAATCCTCGGAGGTCCACTGATTCCTTTGGGCTCCAGTTATAGATTTCAATCCAACCTTCACGGGCAATCTCGTTAATGAAAAGGTTCACCGACGGAGGCGGGATAAAATCAGGGATAGAATCGCGAAGAACCACATTTCGTTTGGCAGAAAAATCCTTAATCCACCACAAACTCGGGTAGAACCATATTTCATTCTCAAGCCAGCCCGGTTTTTTCGTGTCGCGTTCTCCGTCAAACCGGATGCCCTGATGCCCGGTTTCGACGCGTGATATTCGCTCGGTATCGGAAAAAGTGGTATCAAGTAATTCCAATAGACGCAGGCAGTACATCCGTCGAAACTGCGGCACGTTCAGAACCCGATCAATCAAGCGATCCCACCAGTAGGGCACATCGTACATTGGACTGTTTCGACTACCTTGGTCAAGCGGCATGTCTTCTTGAACGTAAGAAACATCAGGGTCCCAGGCAATAATCTCCCATTTCTTCCGATTCAAATCGTGATAGAGGAAAAAATTGTGCCCGGCGATATCCCAGTTGCTGATGAGTTGGTTGGCACAGTACCAATTCAAATACTCATCGATATCAAGAACTTCCCATAGCTTCTCACGAATGAGGTGTTGAGGCGTCAAATTGACCAATTCGACAAATTCCTTGAGATCCCCATCGATCCGACCTCGGTTGGTCTCCTTTTCCGCGAACTGCGAATAATCCTCTGCTTTTGGCAGTACAACGAGAAAGTCGAACGGTTTATAGATGTTTCCTGTGGGATCACGCCCATTCATGCTCAGAAAACGCTCATCGATCTGATCAACCGCCGTATAAACCCCCATGAATTCATCGTTGAGGCGAAGATGAACCCATTCTGCCGCCGGCGACAATGCCCCTGCCCGTTGGTAATCATCGAAAGCTAGCTTGCTTCTTATCAATGATGAGTCCCACGTATCACTTTGGAGGTTGAGTTTCTTTTTCCCATGAAACAGCTGATTGTCGTCGAAGGTTAATTTGATACTAGGCTTTAGCGCTTCGCGTCGGGCAGCGCCACCTCGATGACGCATCCTTACGCCACGGTATTCTACGCCTTCATGGCGCAGCACTACGGGAATGGTCATATCATCCCAGATGTGTTGGCTCAAATAGATAAGATGGCTCTCATCAGTATATAAGTCGTACACGGGCAACCCAGAATCGGAACGCGCGAGGATTATTACTGCTCGAAACTCAACAAGCGCGCTGCGGTTCCCGTAGAGGTCAACCGCACTCACCGCGTATTGGAATATCTGGTGAGGTTCGACCGCACGGTCAATGTAAGAGGGAGATGGACTGTGATCCAAGAGGTGGAACTCCCCGTTTTCGGAGCGATAAATATTATACGCGCTAATATCATCCTCTGGGTTGGCTGTCCAATTGAGAATCGCTTGGTCATACCCACCCGTGACGGAAAAATGGCGCGGCTCGCCTGGCGCCACCAAGTCAGGAACGCGTGAAAAAACATAGATTGCCGAAAGTAACGGTTCTCCATGCGTGGCGGCGAATCGGACATTCAAATGACCATCGCTGACGTACGTCGAAAATTGATAATCAATAATGTAGTTGCGGCGAACCTCGTGAAAAATGTCGAAATCCGCAAGGACCCTCCTGCCCTCAATCCAAATATCGAATACTCGTAGCTTGCGCCACAAATGCTCCGTCTCACTGAAATGCAACCTGACAATATATGGCCCGTCCGGTACGTCAAATTGATACTCTCTCAGCCCACGACGGTCTTGGAGGTACAGATCGTAATTCCGAGTACCACCTGATTTTAGTCCGTCAGGGGATTTGCCAACGTAGCCGTCGACGTAGCCTGCGCCATTGGCTAAAGTATATGGCTGGTCACTTTGGTATAACCTGCCTTCTTTCGTCGTGTACGCGACCTCCGATCCACTATTGAATCCAATCTCATAGGCAGAACACAGCGGTGCAGTTAGAAGCGCGAGCAGAACGATGACGGGATGAGGTATCTTCAGGATTAAGCTGTTCATGCTGGGAATATGGAAGAAACAGTCGCAGGTGACAGAACCAGAATTGAAGTGCTGCCTTTTTTAGATAACGTGGTGGGAAGGCAGCACATCGTATGAACCATCCGCCTCTGTGCGATTCCGACACGAGTATTGAGGACTTGCTTTCTCAAGATCGTTTTAATCGTCGGAGGACGTTGTTCTTCTTCGAGTGGGTAAGATGTCTGAACGTGTTCTGTTATCTAACCGTTTCTAGATGCCGTCTCAAGGTTGTATAAACATGCTGTGTGATGCAGACATAGATGACTTTTCATGAGAAGGTCTCTCACGGTACTGATAGGAATCTACAGGGGCGCCCTGCTGCTATGCTCAATGCCAAAGTCGCCTGAACTCTCTATCAGTCTATTCTGTTATGACTGACTTTCGGCCAACTCAGCTTCCATCAGCTCGTATATAATCTGGCGTCCTTTCTTCACACCTCTTTTGATTTTACCTTTTGCAAAGGCCATCCTCAACTTGATCAGTAAAGTATGTATCAAATTCCTACCGAGAGGTTTGCCAAAATACCACGAAATGCGAGTGGAATCTTCTGTCTCAGACAACTGTGTGGTTTGCCGCATGACTCCCTTAAAAGGAATCGCTAAATCTGATGTAAAATAGTCGAATGGTCGCCAATCCACAACTGTCTGCGTTTTCAAGCGTTTGCCATGAACATAATGTTGATCGCATCCAACCCCAACACGTCCCTGGCTTTTTCCCTTGATAGTCAGGTAGTCCGCGCGCAAGCGTTGCCTCCAACGTTCAGGTTCGGTAAGGTAGTCCCAAACAATAGCTAGTGGTGCTGGGAAATCGCTGTCAACTTTGAAATATAGTTTATCCGTATCTACGTAAATTCGACGACTTTCCTCGGTGCGTTTCCAGATGAAGTGCAAATCATGGACGAAACCGCCATATTGCCCCAGTTGTTCATATGTTTCCGTATGGATTTTCATTCCGTGCACTAATTCACCGAGAGACATGGCGTTGGCCGCCGCCTCCGTGAAGAACGTGTATGCTTCAATTCCCGTGGCTTCAGTGATTCGATTCCCTAGTAAACTGTGAGCTACTACCAAGTCTACACCAGTGAGTCTTTCCACACCGGCGACCTCATTCACAATGAAGGAGCCGTGATGCACGATTATTTTGAGAGACAGTACCGAAATCTGCTCGCATGCTTTACAGGAACAGGTGGTATTTTGGAGTATCTGTTCACGTTTTTTTGCGAATAAACGGTAAAGATTCTCGACCATCTCAAGCAAAGTCTGTGCTTGTAAGAGATCGCCATCAAGGAGGCAGGCAAAAATTGGGTCAGTCCCTAGTTCGTGAATCTCCCAAGGTGATTTGAGTTGCCCAATTAAGGTGCCAAACAGCTGTCTCAAGATGTTTTCTGCGTGCGCTAACTCTTCCGGGTCGCGAAATTCGGAGTAACCTGTTATGTCAGCGACAAGAAGATAGCCTTGTTGTCTCACGATTTCCCCCTAGATAGATTAAATTACATGGCGAAAAGAACATGCATTATCGCTAGAGGCATACAATACCATAGTTTATCACGGAAATCAACAGATTTAAGCAGCCGCAATCTACAACATTTTGGAACAGTTGTCAGACTTCAATTATGATTGTTACCTAACCAGATCCGATATTGAAGACCAACGAAATCTAATTCTAGATCTGCCAGGCCCCGCTGTTCGGATAGATACCTTCAAAAGCAAATTGTCGCTAGATATGGCGGTTCCGATGAGTCTGTGAACGGCATTGATCCTGCCGACTGGAAGATTTCAGTTCCTTCATGGAGCCTCTATGGTATAATGAGCGTAACGAAACAGCCAAAAAACAGATAGTTGAATGCTGGTGCACTGTGGCAAGATGTCGCGTCAGTTTCCTGATGGGGCATGAGCGGCTCGGAGCCAAGGATCTCGGTCTAACAATAATCCAGCATGCAACTTCGCAAAAGGAGAAAATAGATGAAATTACACTCGGTGAACGTGTCGCAACCAAAAAGTGTCGCGTATGACGGGAAGATGGTACAAACAGGGATATTCAAAGAACCAGTGAAGGAAAGAATTTGGCTGCGAAAATTAGGCTTAGACGGGGATGGGCACGGCGATCTTACCGTGCACGGTGGAATTGATAAAGCTGCGTACGCATATCCTATCGAACACTATAAACACTGGATGCGGGAATTGGGACGAGGCGAACTTCCGTTCGGTCAGTTCGGCGAGAACTTTACTGTAGAGGGGATGTTAGAGGATCAGGTTCATATCGGAGATGTATTTCAGATTGCAGGGGCACAGGTTCAAGTCACGCAACCGCGCGTGCCCTGTTTTAAGCTAGGGTTGAAGATGGGGTTGGCGACATTTCCGAAACACTTTCTGGCGAGCGAGCGCTCCGGCTTCTACCTACGCGTATTGGTAGAAGGAAAGGTTGGCACAGGTGACCCGATTGAACGAATCAAGATTGATCCTGCCCGACTGAGCATAAAAGAAGTACATCATCTGTACTATTTCGACAATTTCAACCGGCAAGGAGTTAAGAGAGTTTTAGGCGTGCCCACGTTGTCAGATAGTTGGCGAGAGTCGTTTGAAGGATTTTTGGACAAATGTGATAGAGTTCCAGATGGAAGACATTGAACTCCGTTTTTCGGTGAATTAGGGGTCAAACCTCTGATCAGGTGGATTTGATTATGCGAGAATCTATCGCTCGCATCTCGGGCGCGTGCACCGGGTGCCGATAATCCACGTTTTTCCAAGGCTTTCCCTAGATAGCCCTAGCCAGTGTCGTCTGAAGATTTCTTGATGAGCCACCCGTTGTAAGAGTGAACCGTGCGACTGTGCGAGTTTATTGGCTGTCGCAGACTATCTATGTAGGTGAACAGACGAGTAATAGGAACGAATTATGTTTACACACAAATCACCCCTTCCGCGGAAACACGGAAGGGGCAATCTTCATAACATCCCCGACGGGATTTGAACCCGTGTCGCTGCCGTGAAAGGGCAGTGTCCTTGGCCAGGCTAGACGACGGGGACATAAGGTGAGCCGTACAGGAATCGAACCTGTGACCACCTGATTAACCTACCACACTCACTTTCGTGAGCCAGACAATTACAGATCTGTTGTAGCCTGGACTATATCTTTACCCTCAGTGCAAACAAACTGATAGGGTAGGACACGTATAGTCTCTGAGGAACGAAGGAAGCAGCAAGTTTTCAAAAAACTGCTTTTCCTTGGATATCAGCTTACGGCATACTGCTGATACCCCTAATACAAGGCTCATTCTACAAGGCAGACCCAATCGTACATTGCCGCCTTGTTGGCAGATTAGCTTTCCTGCTGGTTGCCCAATCCTTTAGGTTTTCACGCTATGCCACGTACTAAAGGCTCTAAGGGGGTCCCAGCATACAGTGTCCTCCACTTTACATGTTCCCATGTAAAGGCTCCATGTTGAAGTCAGATGCTCTACCTACTGAGCTAACGGCCCATAATCTCAGCGTGGACGGGACAAAATGATACTCAATCAATTCGAAAAATGTCAACCTCAAAACATACGAACTACTGCATGGAATTGGTCAAAGAAGGCCTTCGTTACAAACAATTGTTTGCGTTCTCTCCTTGCCAACAGAGATGAGGGCGACGGGAACATCAAGAAATTCAGCGATGTACGCGATATATCGCTTTGCATTTACTGGCAGATTTTCGTAGCGACGGATATCCGCCGTTGACTGCTTCCAACCAGGAAACGATTTGTAGATTGCCTCACACTCTTCAAGCAATCTCAAACTTGATGGATACGTCAGAATCTCTTCACCACGGCGCTGATAAGCAACGCAGACCTGAAGTTCATCAAGATGATCCAAGACATCAAATTTCGTCAAAACAATCCCGGTAAAGCCATTGACTTGGGCGGCGTAGCGCAGCGCCACAAGATCGAGCCACCCACAACGGCGTGGACGTTGCGTCGTCGCGCCGTATTCTTCACCGATGCTACGAATCTCTTCATCTAGGTCTGGCGGCATTTCCGTCGGAAATGGACCACCGCCAACACGGGTGACATACGCCTTTGACACGCCCAAAACTCGATCTATCGCTTGAGGGCCAACGCCAAGTCCAGTACAGACCGCGCCGACCGTGGTATTGGAGGACGTGACGTAAGGATATGTCCCGAAGTCAATGTCGAGCATTGTACCTTGTGCGCCCTCGAAAAGAATCCGTTTTCCAGCTCTGAGTGCGTGGTTTAACAGTTCAGGCGTATCAGCCACATACGGTGCAAGCTGTTCCGAATATACATAATATTGCTCTAGCAGGGCATGCCGATCGATTTCACCACCGATTTGATCAAGCGCGTAACCCTTCGCAGCCAGATTAAAATCGAGTTTCTTCTGAAAGAGTTCAAAATCAAGCAAATCTGCCACTCGTATTCCTGCATGGCGATTCATCTTGTCGGAGTATGTTGGACCGATACCCCGTGAAGTTGTGCCAAGTTTCAGTCCACTTCCGAGGCTATCCCAAGATTCCATAATCATGTGATAGGGCAATATAAGGTGCGCGCGTGAACTAATCTTTAGACGATTGTCTACCTCGACTCCACACGCCTTCAGACTAGCGATTTCGTCGAACAAGGTCTCCAAGTTGATGACGACGCCGTTACCAATCACATTCACAGTATTGGGATGTAGAAGGCCCGAGGGAAGAAGATGAAATACAAACGTTTCCTCTCCGATAACGATCGTATGCCCGGCGTTGTCACCGCCCTGATACCTTGCGACAATATCTGCACCCTCCGCAAGGAAATCCGTGGTGCCGCCTTTGCTTTCATCACCCCACTGGGCCCCCAATATCACTGTGTTCGCCATGAATCATATCCTTAACATAACATATTGCATTCGCACCGCGGTTAACGCTTTGAGAATTGGTATCGCGCCCGAGCACCTTTCTGACCATACTTTTGACGTTCAACCATACGCGAATCACGGGTCAGAAATCCAGCTTTTTTGAGGGAGGGTCTCAAGGAATCATCTGCTTTAACGAGCGCCCGTGCCAGACCGTGTAGGATCGCCCCTGCTTGGCCTGAAATTCCACCGCCGCGCATATTTACAATTACATCGTAGTGGCCGCTTTTCGCAACGAGTTCAATTGGCTGTCTCGCATATTGAACGTGGTCTGCCCGGTCAAAGTATTCCTCAAGTGGTTTCTTATTCACGACAAATTGCCCGGAACCAGGTAGCAACCTCACACGTGCAACTGCGGTTTTGCGCCGGCCTGTTCCCCAATACTGTTCGATAGCCATATCTTTTCCTCAATAGAAATATCCGTATACTGGTCAAATTCAGAATTGCTAGGCCCGATCTTTATCGGCATCCAATATCAGACGTACACGTTGGTCACACGTCCAAAACTTGCGGTTGCTGTGCTTGATGCGGATGATTTGGTCCGGTATAAACTTTCATTTTCTTAATGAGTTTGCCCCCCAGACGATTTTTCGGTAGCATGCCCTTGACCGCGCGGCGGATAATCACTTCGGGGTTTAACTCTATCTGTTCCTTGAAAGTCCTATATTTGTCGCCACCCGGATAACCACTATGGCGAAAGTATGTCTTCTGTTCCGCTTTATTGCCTGTGACGACTACCTTATCAGCGTTAATTACAGCGACGCGAAAACCTAAATCTGCATGCGGTGTGAAAGTTGGATGATGTTTACCTCTTAGCACAGCTGCAATCCGAGTTGCCAGGCGTCCAAGTACCTGTCCTCCTGCATCTACCACATACCACTTAACGTCCTCATCTGAAACAGAATCAGATTTGGGAAAAAATGTTTGCATCCGGAGTCCCATAACATTACCCTTTACGCTCATTAGACGTTAGTAACGCAATTCAACTGGTGTTCACACGGAGCGGCCCTACTAAATGCCCTTTGACTTTCTTTAGTTGGCCGGTTTATCGTGCACCGGACCTTGCCATCTCTGCATTCGAATTTACAACATCACGGAACTTCAAGCCTTCAACTGCGCTAGTTCCATGAGTAGCAATGTCCACGAAAAATATAGCAATTCGTACCCTCAGTTTTCAGAGCCCTTCACTCTGTTGTTTGGCGATTCTAACTGTGGAATCAGAGAAAGACAAAGCAATCAAAACTATGGGCACAACAGCGAATTATAATATCACCAACAGCACTCTTCTGTCAAGGCCAAATCCGTGATTTTGGAACAGTTACATCAAGAGCAATCGAAGGACAGCGACATCTTTCCAGTGTCTACGACACGAATATTTGATCCACTAAACTAGTATTGCACCCATTGTCAATTTTCCTTTTTCTGAGCGGTGCGAACATTCTGGTATTTGCGCTGGATAAGATATAACTTTACCTTCTTCTCAACAAAACGGAATCACGACTTGCAATTTACCTGAATTGGTGTTATAATTCCCCCCATTAGTGTTAACTTGCCCGAATGACCCCGCGAACATCTCCTCATAAAACAAAGTATCGTCAATCTTTAGGTACTGTCCTCAATCTTGAAAAGACCTATCAGGCGCATTGTAAATATACAGCACAAAGTAGCGTAGGAAAGACGAGCCAACATGAGAGGGTACTGCTGCCGTTTTTCTACCTAGTTTGTGCTCTGCGTACCTTCAGCAATACCCTAGTCTGTATTCCTACGATCAATTTGAATCTGTTTGAAATACAGTAAAAGGTGGTGTAGACAAAACGAATGTCGCTACAGCAATTGGACACGGTTGGAAGCCTGCACTGCCTTGAAGTGCCCGTCACGCAAGCCCAACGAACGAATGTCCACCGCACGAGAATCACCCTATTGTCCGAGCCAAGGTGCTGACAGAATGTGAATGATTTTCAGTGCGAAGCGATTGGGAAATCTTGATGTAATGTTCCCTAGTCCCGAACTCACATGTTCCGTATGAACCTGCCAGTAATGGTGTCCAAAACAGACAAAGCAGTCATTGCTACTTGTGGAGTCATGTTATTGGCATTCTGGATCTACTCCCGCTTTGCGTCGCCCTGGATTTTGTACGCCAACTTTTTGATCGCGGCAGTTCTTTTCGGTTACGGGATTTGGAAGGAGCGTGAAACTTCCCGATATTTGGAACAGAGTGTAATCTTCGGTGTTGTAGCATCGATTACCTACATCCCTTTGGATTGGGGACTCGCCCACGGCATTCAGTTCATTCTTTACCTGCGCTCCGATCTAGCCGTGATGCCTGCTGCCCCCTTGTGCGTGATACTCGCGTGGATGATTGCGATTACCGCCATAATCTACTTCTATCATCGCTTAAATTCTATTTGCGGACGCGCTCTTATTTCGGCAGGGGTTGCCGGAATCGTTGCGTGTGTCGGCGCAACAATTCTTGACCAATTTGGATCAGAGCAATTCCTATGGCACTGGAATTCTACGCCTTTGTCCGGTAAATACATAGTTGATTTTCCACGGATCGGGTCGACACCTGTTTTTGTACCTATCAGTCTACTCTTGACCTTCATGTTGTCGCCCTATTACTTCTACAAGCGGCAACATACCATTGTTGCCGGTATACGATGCGGTCTGTTCATGGGGACGATATTATTCTGCTGTTTCGTCGTATTTTTGGCGTTTTACCGTTCGGCGAGTGTTTAAGCGAGAAGTCATTCAATCGTGATTGCAGCAAATTTAAGGCAATTCATGTTTCATTTTAGGAGCTACGATGATTAGGTCAACCACTATTCTAGCCGTACGCCGTGATAATCAAATCGCCATCGGGGGTGATGGGCAAGTAACTCTCGGTGACACGGCGATTAAGCATGGTGCCAAGAAGATTCGTAGGATACATGAGGATCGCGTCCTGCTCGGCTTCGCAGGCACCGCTTCAGATGCGCTTTCTTTGTATGAGAACTTGGAAACAAAATTGGACCAATATCGGGGAAATCTGCAGAGAGCTGCAGTTGAACTCGCGAGGGATTGGCGAAGCGATCGTGTTCTTAGAAGGGTTGATGCCTTGATGATTGCTATTGATGCGGAAGGTGGGTATCTTATTTCGGGTTCTGGAGACGTCATTTCTCCGGACGACAATGTATTAGCCATCGGGTCAGGCGGATCCGTCGCGCTCTCTGCAGCCAAGGCTTTGTTGAGTTTTTCTTCACTCGCCCCTAAGGATATTGTCCAGGAAGCGTTGAAGATTACGAGCCAGATTTGTATTTATACCAATGACGAGATTACGATTGAATCTATTGAACCATAGCCGCCTCTTAGACTGAGCATCCATTACCTATTTTCAGATAAATTAACGACTAGACTGGAGGACCATCTTGGATACACAAAAGACTTCAACAGAGAATAAGACACTGCGTGATTCCCTCTCGCCGAAACAGATTGTTGCAGAACTTGACAAATACATCATTGGCCAAGCTGAGGCCAAACGTTCAGTTGCCGTTGCACTCCGTAATCGGGTGCGTCGACAGATGCTCGACGAAGATATTCGAGACGAGGTTGCTCCTAAAAACATCATTATGATTGGTTCAACGGGGGTTGGCAAAACGGAAATTGCTCGTCGATTAGCAAGGCTGGTTGACGCACCATTTATCAAAGTGGAGGCCTCAAAATATACCGAAGTAGGTTATGTTGGACGTGACGTGGAATCAATGATTCGCGATTTAACCGAACTAGCGGTTAACATGGTCAAAGCCGAACAGACCGAATCTGTCAAGGAAAGGGCGCTTGAGCAAGTGGAGGAGCGGCTCTTGGACTACATCTACCCACCGCCAAGTTCATTGAAGAAAAACCGGGAAGATGAATCCAGTGAAGAGGAGGAATTTGCTGAAACGGACAGTCTTGAAGAGGAATCCCAAGAAACGCCTGAATTATCAACCGCATTGATTGAAGCCCCGGACGAACCCGAAGAATCGGATTTAGTCAGAAAACTAAGAGAGGAGCGATACCTGAGAACGCGAGAAAAGTTCGGCAAGCAACTCCGGGATGGCAAACTTGAGGACAAACCCGTTGAAATCAGTGTCAAAAATCGCACAGCCCCCCTGATTGAAATCTTCTCACCCGGCGGAATAGAGGAAATGGACATTAATTTCAAGGACGTATTCGGTGGGATGATGCCTAAACAGACAAAGAAGCGTCGGGTCACCATCTCTGAAGCCCGCCAAATCTTGATGCAAGAAGAAGCGGAGAAATTAATTGACATGGACAATGTTGTAGGTGAGGCAATTGCACGCGTAGAAAACACCGGGTTAGTCTTTCTCGACGAAATTGACAAAATTGCTGGCAGAGAATACAAAGCGGGGCCGGATGTTTCCCGAGAAGGTGTCCAACGCGACATTTTGCCGATAATTGAGGGGTGCACGGTAGCAACCAAATACGGCATGGTCCGCACTGACCATATTTTGTTTATCGCGGCGGGGGCATTTCATATGTCTAAACCGTCGGACCTCATACCCGAGTTGCAGGGGCGTTTCCCAATTCGCGTTGAACTTCAGAGCCTAGGTGAAGGCGACTTTAAGCGTATCCTCACCGAACCCAAGAACGCGCTCGTGAAACAGTACATCGCCATGATGGAGACTGAAGATTTGAACATTACGATTAGCGACGACGCCATCGATGAGATTTCTGCACTCGCATATCGGGTCAACGAAGCCGTAGAGGATATTGGCGCACGCCGCTTGCACACAATCATGGAAAAACTATTTGAAGAAATATCCTTCGAAGCCCCGGACCTCGACGACAAAGATATCGTGGTTGACGCACAGTACGTTAACGGGCAATTGTCTGACATTGTAAAAGACGAAGACCTCAGCAAGTATATTTTATAATCCAGGTGCTTGAGTTCTTCGCAAGTTAACGATTTACGAAACTTATCATCCGATTCAGGTAAGTTCCAATCTACTAGGCGTTGCGCTGCATCACCAGCAATTCTCGAAGGAGCCGGAACCACCTACCGCGGTTAACAAACGACCGAAGTTTTAGGGTAAATCGTATCAATGAAAGGAGGCAGCAATGGGAATTCTAGATGGGAAGACTGCACTAGTGACCGGTGGTGGACGCGGAATTGGCCAAGGTATCGCATTGGAGTTGGCCAAGGAGGGAGCGGACATTGTTATTGCTGACATTGACCTCAACAACTCTAAAAATACAGCAGTCGAACTCCGAGATTTAGGGCGGAAGGTTACGGTTGTCGAGATGAACATCACTCAGGAATCATCTGTGGCGTCGGCGATTTCGACGGCACTTGGGGAACACGACCAGATCAACATCTTGGTCAACAACGCTGGAGTCATGGGCAACCACGTTCGGGGTGACGAAGTTCAATTGCAGAGTTGGGACATGTGCTACGAGGTTAACCTAAGGGGAATCTGGATTGTAAGCCGCTCAATTATTGGCCACTTCAAAGGGATAGGTGGTGGAAAGATTGTAAACATTGCCTCAGTTGCGGGGCGGCATGGTAGCGGCATGCATGCCGACTATTCGGCGTCCAAGGCAGGCGCCATCAGTGTTACGCAATCGCTGGCAAACGAACTGGGGCGCTTCAACATAAATGTCAACTCAGTCTGCCCGGGCTTGTTATGGACCTCCATGTGGAGACAACTGGAGGGCATGTATTCCCGCGACACTTCAGAGGAGAATGTAAATCAACGGAAGATATTTGATGGACTGATTAAGGATCGTTGTCCGCTCGGCAGGGAACAGACACCCCAAGACGTTGGGATGCTCGTTGCATTCTTGGCGTCGGAGCGCTCGCGAAACATTACTGGCCAAGCCATAAATGTCGATAGTGGGATGTTTATGAATTGACGGAACAACGCATTGCCAATCCCAATAACACGCTTCCCAATCCACGGTGAGCGCTGTTAGTAGCTGAGGACGAACAGCGACAAGTGATTCGTGATGCTATGTAAATGCAACGGTGACCTACTCCAACCAGGCGTCCGGATCAAGTCCCACGGCCCGGGCTTCGTCACAGATTGCCTCCCAAGTCGTTTCGTCAATGGCAATTCCTTCGATCGATTTGCGTTCAGCACTACGGAACTCCGGCTCACCTGGTGCCAAAATCTCTGAGAATCCGGGAGCTACACGGCTTGATTTGACATGTGCAATCAGATCCTCAATCTCCTTATGGAAACTGTCAAGATCTGTGAAATGTTCGATATTGTAAGCAGTAAAGAGTACCCCGTTGCTGACCATCTTCGTTTCACCCGCTGCGCATCCTTGGCCACTCAGTGCTCCTCCTAAAAGCTCTACGACGAAACTGAGTCCGTATCCCTTGTATGCGACTACCCCGCCCATTGGGAGAATTGCACCTGGCGGATCCGCCTTAAAGGTCCTCGGATCTGTGGTGGGATTTCCTTTATTATCGATTAACCACCCTTCAGGAACGTCCTTTCCTGCATTGATAGCCACCCGAATTTTTCCCTCAGCCACGACAGATGTGGTCATATCGACAAGCAGTGGATTCTCGTTACGACGCGGCGCAGAAAAAGCGATTGGGTTGGTCGTGAGGCGACCATCAATGCCACCGTAGGGGGCAATCTGGTAGCCAAGACGCCCGGCGTTGACAAAAACAAGCCCCATCATGTTCGAGCGTGCTGCCATTAGTGCATAGGCGCCTGCTCGTCCGACATGGCTCGTATTGCGTAAAACTACGGTGCTGGTCCCGTATTCCCGCGCTTTGTCAATCGCGAGATTCATCGCAAAAGTTGCCCCGATTTGTCCTAGTGCCCCTTGGGCGTCTACAACAGCAGTGCAGGGATTCTCGCGGACGATTACAGGCGTGGCGCGCGGCTGGTAGGGTCCATTTCTCAAGGCGTGAGCGTACTCAGAATACCGAATCGCGCCGTGCGAGTCGTGTCCAAAAAGGCTCGATTCAACGAGGTGGTCTGTCACGGCTCGAGCGTCTCCTGGTGAGCAACCGGCAGCTTCAAAGAGATCGCGGCCGGCTTGCCGTAGGGTTTCCGGTTGGAGCGTGGGCATAGTAATTCCTTTCGATTTGAAGACTCTGGGATTTCAAATTATGAAAACTTGATTTGCCACTAATGTATGATGGTCAGATAGATTGTGTACGGTTCTCAACTCCGTCCGGCATGAATTTCCGAATCCAAACTTGCATTGAAAGGCCTGTCAATTCGCGCGTGCGGCACGGCGCGTAATCCATCCCGTTAACCAATAGAGTTTTCTCAAAAATGCTCAGATAACAGACAGTTTGTTAGCTGCTGAAAAACGTGCTCAACCGTTACGGCATCGACCACTGCGCAGCTTCCTGCTCCACAACCGCCGGGATGCTTCCCAGGATGACACGGGTTGCAACCCAGATTCAAGTTGCTTCGCACCACAATATGCTCCTCGCCATAGGGCCCACTCCGATGATGGTTCGTAGCTCCGAATATGGCGACCACCGATGTGCCAACCGCAGCAGCAATGTGCATTGGGCCCGTGTCGTTGCCTACATAGACATTGCAAGCCTCAATCAGCGCAGCAACCTGCCGTAAGCTTTGGTTATTCACGACAACCGGCTCTAAATTCACCAAGCCAGCAACTTTAGATTGTAGTGAAGATTCGTCGGGCCCAGCGAACAACAGGATTTGGGCGTCCCATCTATCGGATAGGAGATTCGCAATCTGGGCAAATTTCTTCGGCTGCCACAGCTTGTAGCGCCAGTTTCCACCGGGATGAATGCCTACAATCGGTCGATTGCGCACTATGCTGTTTTCGCTCAGGAACTGTTCGCGGGCTGCAATCTCCTGATTGGTAAACTGAAGTTTCGGTTGCGCACCGATTGTGTCAACCCCATGTTGTTGGAGCACTTCAAGGTACCGGGTCACGGCGTGTGTTTCACCCCTTCGCTGCTTCACGCCCCAATGCACTCCTCCAATAAACCGTGACCAGAGACTATCCCGAAGATTTATGACCAGATCGAATCGCTTACGGCGCAATAAACTTATGAGCCGATATTTTCCTCCCCAACCAGCGTGTTTTCCTCGATTATCGTAGACGAGAGCATGATCGATGCCCGGATCGCCAGCCAAGAGATTGAAGGCGCGGGTGCCGACGAGGAAAGAGATTCGCGCATCGTGAAAATGACGGCGAAGAGGATGAATTACCGCTGTCGAGAGGGTTGCATCACCAATGAAACTGAAACTGACAACCAAAATATTCTTGATCATACTTCATGAAACGTAGTGCGTGATACGTCCTGCACAGATGATTCTATCAACTCTGAGTTCTTGAACGAATGAGCCTTCTCATTGGCAAACTCCTCAATCAGCTTAACAGCAGTCCGCAAGCCATCTTCCGCACTAATTTGTTCTCCCAACACACGTGCTTGTTCTGCCATTGATTTGGAAGATATCGTCTCGCGGATGCGCTGGGCTAATCTTTTGGCAGTCATATCACAACGGTAAAGAATCTTCGGCGCAACGCCTAGCTTGTGCAGTCTGCCACTCCAATACGACTGATCAGCAAGATGAGGAATTACAATGGAGGGTACACCTGCACGGCAAGCGGACGCGGTAGTTCCCGCACCGCCGTGATGTACCACACATCTACCTTGACGAAAAAGAAAATCATGCGGAACATATTCGACGAAATGGATTGACTCCGGTGACTCAGGCAACTGCAAATTGCCCCACCCGGCCTGAATTACTGCGCGTTGGTCGCTCAGTTCCACTGCTTCTATGAGAATTCGAGTCGTTCCAATCGCTCGTGTGCCGCCCATTGAACCAAAAGATATAATAATGGGACGCGTCCCGCTGTTCAAGAAATCTTGCAGCGCGGGTGGAACTTTGTATTCCAACTCGTCAAGAAACCACGCGCCGGTAAATCTGTGATTCTTGGGTAAGTCGGCTGGAGGCGGACTAATATGTGACGAGGCGGCAACTAGATTCAATTGCTGCGAATACATGCTTTCCACCCCAACCAACTTTCGTTCTTGTCCGCCCACGGAGGTGATGAACTCGTTGAAGGCTGGATCCACCCTCTTCCGTATCAACCATTCCACAACTTTCCATGCAAGACGATTCAGACACGGCCCAAGACTGGGTATCGGATAAGGTGAGCCGTCGGCAGTCTTAATGAATCCTGGACAGTAACTAACGGTTAACCACGGAAGGCTAGTCTTGATTGCCGCCTCTTGTCCAGGCACATCAGCCGAATGACAAATCGCGAAGTCGTAACCCTCCATTCCTCTGAGGCAGCCCTGATACCACTCATCAGCATTCGCCAAAATTCCGTCTTTTGCGATTCGGATTGCCGATTCAAGAGGGTTTTTAATACGGACCAAATCATCCATGAATCCGTGGAAATCATCAAAGTTGAGAGGGATACCAACAGCGAAAAAGTCAACCCCAACCTTGGCGAATTGATTCTGATAAATACTAGATGCACAAACCCGGATTTCATGTCCCGCAGCAACTAACCGTTCCGACAAGGCAACAAAAGGGTAGACATCGCCGGTTGTTCCCCAAGTACTCAATACGATTCGCATGCCAGTTCTAATCCGCGGAACGCGAGAGTCACACTGTCGTTCCTCCCGTCCTTTCGGCGCGTATGCCTGGGTGCCTACTGACCTTCCGCTCAACTTCGTTCCATACTATGTTGGCAGGCAACTCTTTCATACACTCCCATCCGATTTTGCACTTATGCGCACTGCATGGCCAGCATGGCATGTCACGCCTCACAACGGTTGCTTTCTCACTGAGTGGTTTCCACGCGACGTGATCGGTCGGACCAAAGATTGCCACCATTGGCACATTAAGGGCGGCAGCGATGTGCATTGGGCCGGAATCGTTGCAAATCACAAGGTTGCAGTGTTTCATCAGGGCGGCGAGGTCGCGGATTGACTCCGGTGCGTGGATAATTGACGCGTGAGTCATTACTTTCTGTATATTCTGCGTCAGTTCCGCCTCGTTTGGCCCTCGCAAAATCAGGATTTTAGCTTGGTATTCACGCGCCATCCAATCAGCGAGGCGGGCATAGTTTTCGCTGGGCCACTGCTTATCAAACGAACTCCCGCCGGGGTGGAGACAAACCAACAAATCGTTGGCACGAATGCCCCAATCCATAAGTTGCCGTTTGGCAGACGAGACTTCATCATCCAGCAAATTGAATACAAGCTGTCGATTGCCTTCTCCCGTACAAATCAGGCGCATCAACTCCAAATTCCGATCTACCTCGTGAACATGCCCTTTCTCGTACCTACCGTGCCACTTGTGCGTGAGTGTCCATTTTGCGTGCTTATGGTAGCGTCCCAACCGGTAGCGCGCTCCCGAGAACAGTGTAACGAAGTTCGGCCATGAAGCAGTACGCATGGCGATAGCGAGGTCAAATTTCTCGCGACACAAATCGCGATAGAACCTCAACCGGTCGCGCAGTCGCCGATGGGTATCCTCTTGGTCAAAAATCAGGACCCGATTGACGTGGGGATTACCGGTTAGAACCGGCGCGTTCAGTGGTTGGGCGAGTACGCAAATTTCCGCGTCAGGGTAATTCTCGCGCAACAGCGCGACTGCGGGGGTGGAGTTGAGCAAGTCGCCGATTCCGTCGTTGCGAACAATCAGGATTTTGTTGATGTTGGGGAGGACGCTATCGGACATTGGAAACTGGACATTCAGGAGGCGGTTAAAAACTTGAATTTCCGTATCATTTGCCGGACAAATCGGGCTGCCACAAACCGAAACGCGTAGATTTTATCATATCACACAAGGGGAGGTTCATCCAGAAAAAAGAGAATTAGGCATTAACACTCCCTTATAAGCCTGTTTGAATCGTCGGTGGCAAAGCCCAAACTTCACAGGGCGTTAAGACGAATCAAGAGCTTGTTGTTTCGGAATATCAGTGCGTCCCTTTTCTCGTCTCCATGCTATGGAATTGCGTAATCGTCGGGATTGTTCTTTCTCCAGTTCGGGAGATACCCTTCTGAATGTCCAAAGCCGTAGGAGGGTCCGATTTGATTCACACTCGACCAGGGCCAAGCTTGTCCACCGATGAGACGGAATTCATCAGCTTTGCCGCATAACCAATAGAACATGTGTGCCACGTATCTCGCCACGCCATGCCCTCCATACTCGGCGGTCTGAAAGTCGAATCTCGGTTCTTGCTTCCAATCCCGTGTCGGTGGTACCGTTCGCCAATAACTATATTTCAACATGTGGCGCAGTGCTTCTGCTGTGGATTCACCGCGCCGATGAAGGATGCTTTGCGAATGGATAACAAACGAACCCGCCGGGCCGTCGCTCGAAACACCCTTCTCGGCGATGTCTCGGCTTGTTGAGCGAATATGTGAACCGGGCAGAAGTTCTGTCGGCCCCATTTCCAAAGGTGTATCCTGTGGCAAGTAGAAAACTTCGAGAAAATTGATTTCAGGTCCAAAAACGTGATCTGCGTCGTGGTGCCAGCCTTGGACAGGCATTGGACACTCAACACGGTGGTTGCTCACCAGCACCGGTAGCCCGACATTCTTACCGAGCAACGAGCGCAACGCTCCAGCGAGTTCGCGATTCAGCAGGACATGCTCAATGTACCAGTCCTCAAGCAAAATGGAACTCGGTTCGTGTGTTTCCCGAATTCGTTCTAAATCGGCATGTGTAATTCCATCGGGCATGAAACTCGGATTAATGGGTAAATCGCCGTTGAGATAGTCGTACGTCCGCTGATTAACCTCATCAGGAACGCCCCCTTGGAGTTGCAAATAGCCATCGCGGCAGAACTGTAGTACTTGTGTATCGGTGAGCGTCGGTTCACAATCAAATGTGCGGTTTACTTTGTCGTATTTCATCCTTGATTCCCTCACACTTCTTATTTTTCCATTCTAATGACACCGATTCTGAAGCCGTATCTCTTGTAAAAGGCAACGGCATCCTCGTTGTGAGCGAGTACGTCCAATCTGACTTTCTTGTCCGTCCATACGTTTTCGTACAACCAATTGAGCAACTGTGTAGCGATGCCTTTTCGTCGATGTGATCTGTCCACGTACAATTGCCGCATATAGTAGTGCACACCATCATCTCTGTATAGGCAGTAGGCGGCAATGCATCCGTTCTGCTTCACCATATAGCAGATGTAATCGGTTGTCAACCATTCTTTCATCCGTTGAGTGAGATGGACTATTTTCATTGGATTGGGATGCTGTTCGTCCTTGATGAGGTGCTGATTCAGTTCAGCGAGTATTTCGGCATCAGCGAGTTCGGCTCTGACGATTTCCATTGCAATATTAACCTGATTATGTCAACGTCACGCTGTCCTATTAACAAGATCCTTTTCCTCCCACGTTGATCCATAGGCCGCTAATGCTTCTGTCTCAGGAGAGAGTCGCTCCATCACTTCTAATGGAAAGCCTCTCGGACCCCACGCTCGTCCAGGAAAAACTGTGTCTTATACCGCAAAATCAAGAATCGCCGGTCCCAATCTTGCGGCTGCCATACCAGCACACCGTGTGTCAACATTTCGGTGATAATCACAACATCTCCCGCTTTTGGTGTCACATTGACGATAGCCGGATGGAGGGGAGCATCTGGATTGTCAGGTTCGGGGAAAAAAAGAACCTCGAGACGCTGAAACTCGCTCTTATGGGAACCCGGCAAAACTATCAAACCGTCGTCCCCCGGATGAACATCCGTGAATTAGATGAAAACAACGATGTCGTTCGTGAAGATCCGATCATTTTTGACTTCATATCGTCGAGTCCAGCAGAAGCCTTCACGGGCGCGGTGAAGCGGTGTCATCTCCTGCTGTAATGACTATAACACAGTGAAATACGTCCAATGCTGGTCTTCTCGGTTATCCCAAATCCCGTTGCAGTTCCTCTTTTGACGCTAAATCCGAAACCGTGCCGGGTGGGTATTCATACCAGCCCGGGTCATCATAATTGGCGAGTTGCTCACGAACTTTCAAAATGGTAAACATTCCACCCATCGTGATATAGCCGAACGGCCCGTATGCTCCGACCATCGGTATGCTATTCTTAGGCACCGCCATGTGCCCCGATTCTACGTGAATTCCATGGTCGCCCATACCAGCCACGCCCATGGTCATATAATTGGGCAAAAGCCCGCGGATTTTCCGGTCAAGACCGTCTTTATTGATGCCGACCACATTCGGAAAGTCGTGTCCCATCTGGTTCATGACATGATGCGTCATATGGCAGTGCATCGCCCAATCGCCCGGCTCACTCGCAACGAACTCAATGTCGCGCGTAGCACCGACGGGAACTAGGGTTGTGGTTTCGGGCCGCTGCGCGGAATCGGGAATCTGTCCGCCATCAGTCGCGGTTATCTTGAAGTAATGCCCGTGAAGGTGAATGGGGTGATGGTCCATTGCGCTCAGATTGCCGAACCGAATCCGTACCCGATCTCCCAGTTTGGCAACCAGTGGTTCAGTACCGGGATAACATTTTGCGTTCATTGTTAGCACGTTGAAATCGGTCATCTCGTTGGGATTAGGTGTTGCTATTCCGGGATCGATTCGCCATTCACTCAACATAATAGCGAAATCACGGTCAACAGCGTAATCAGGATGGGGTTTTCTTGGATGGAAAATCATCATGCCCATCATTCCCATCGCCATCTGGGTCATTTCGTCATGATGGGAATGATACATGAATGTTCCCGATTGTCGTACCGTCCATTCGTATTTGAATGTTTCACCCGGCTCAATGGCGCGTTGATTCAATCCCCCAACACCATCCATCCCGTTCGGCAGGAATACTCCGTGCCAGTGGACAGTGGTCGGTGCCTTGAGACGATTTGTTACGTAAACCCGAATTCGATCACCTTCTACAGCTTCGATGGTTGGACCGTGTACCTGTCCGTTGTAGCCCCAGCATTTGGCTTTCAAGCCGGGGGCAAACTCATTGGATACCTCCTCGGCGATAAGGTGATACACCTTGACCCGATCCACAATCTTCCACGCAAGTGACGTACCGCTCGGAGTAATCACCGGACTATAGTTCTTATCGGGAATCCCCGGTTCTAACATTGGGCGGTTGGCGCCCCCCGCGTATGATTTCTCCCAACGGGTCTCAGTGGCATCTAGCCGCGACGCACCCAAGACAACTGCCCCGCCTGCGATCGCACTCGTTTTCAGTAAATCTCGTCGGTTCATTTTCAATGTCCTCCAGGTCCGTTCGCCAGAGTGGCTTCGGACGAGCCACCGGGTAGTGATTTAATGTTGGCGGACGGTAAAATAAATTTAGCTGCCAATGCTGGTTCAAACAGTCTACCAGCAAGGATTTGATCCAGCTCAACTTGTGCCACATGGTAGTTGTAGAGCGATTGAACATACGCTCGTGCAATCTCGATTTGTTGCTGTTTTGCCAGTAGCAACCGAGGAGTCCCAACCTGCATGGCGTTATATTGCAACTGCACCTGCTCGACGATTTTGCGTCGTAAAGGAAGTATTTCATTTTGATAAAACAGCGCAGTTTGTCGAGCGGTTGTCAAGCGGCGTCGAGCGGCACGCACGGCAGCGCGGATATCGACCCCTAGGGCGTGAAATTCTTGTTGACGTCGGCGCAGTTCGGATTTTGCCGCAGCAATTTTCCCTTGATTCCGATCAAAGATTGGGATTTCAAATCCAATCAATGGACCAGTTGCCCAATCGCCAGCAGTCTGTTCTATTTCCATACCAAGATCCAAGCTAGGAACTAGCTTTGTTGCTTTAGCGATTCCAAGTTGCTTTCCCAGGGCGATTATTTTTTGTCGAGCGAGGGCAAGGTCAATACTGTTCTCAATTGCAATCTTCTCAAGGCCTTCAAGTTTCATAGGATTCGCCGGAGCGTCCGGCAGTGGTGATGCGACACTCCATGAAACGTTCTCGCCCCACAGTCCCATCAGCGAGTTAAGTTCTTCACGACTTTCTGCCACTTCCAGTTCTGCAGACGCCAAATCCAATTGTGCGTCTCCGCTTAGGCTTTGCTGAAGCAGCAGGTCAAGCTCAAGAATGTTCCCCGCTTCGAAAAGGCGTTGGGTAAATTCGTATCCTGTTTTAGTTGCCTCGGCAATCTGCCGGGACATTTCCAGCATCTGTTCCGCGGTCTGCGCACGGTAATATGCCAGGCGTGTTTGTGCCGCCAGATCCATAATGGTTGCCGTGACGCGAAGTTTCGCCGTCTCGTATTCGGTTTCGGCAACCGATGTTCGCATTCGTGCATGCAGAATGGAAAGGAAATCCATTCCAACCTCAAGGACGTATTCTCCTCCGCTTGCGAGACCATGGTCATCCGAATGCCCGAATGTTGCGCCCCCGTGAAATTTAGGATTCGTGGCCAAGCCTGCATCAACGACCATTGCTTGACCGATGCCCAACTCTTCGTAGACCGCTTGCAAGCGGCGATTGTTCAACAGTGCAATCTGGACCGCGGCATCGGCAGTGAGCGCCTCTTCAAGAAGTCTGCGAATGGATTGTGCCACTTTCTTTTCCGTATCTGCGCTACGATTCCAGAGTACGGTGTAGTCGATACGTTGTTCCACCTCGTCTTGAATTGCAGACAAACTAGCCTGTTGCGACACACCCGCGCAACCTGACGCAACAATCATCACGGAAAAGATCAGAGGAATAAAGGGGAGCGCCGGGCGGTAGGTATGCGCCCCGACGCTATTCGTGTTATTAAGCATAATATCCTTAATGCTCCTCCTTCGTATGCCTATGGCGATCATGAGCGCCCTGCTCGTGCATGTGATGTTCATGTTCCGGCGCTTCGTGCGATAGTTCTTTGGTAGCAGCGGCAGACAGTTGAGTTTGTTCACTGTAACACCTGAGCATTGAACTGCCGAAGTACGGGTTGCGCGCGGGGGCTCCCTTCTGTAGCCAGACACCCCCCTGCGGGACATCGGAAGCCATGCCACAGATGTATCTGTAGACCGGCATTTCATCTTTTGCAGGTGCACCAATCGCGGCGATGAAGTGGTTTACGGATTCGCTGAGGGATCCGTAAATGACTCTTGCCGTTTTGATGTCAGAAATATCGCCGAGTTCATTGCCATAGTCGTGGATTGCCAGAGTGTGGTCTTTGTGAGATTTCCACAACTCCGCCGAAGCTTCATTTTCGAGGGTATGGAAGGCTTCGAGCATCTCATGCGTCTTCACATTGACATGCTCCATGGTGTCAGATGCCAGTTGGTTGCCGATGGCGAAATAGGCATCCAGCATCATTGCCAACGCATCTTTGCTTGCTTCTGACAGCGAGACCGTAACATGGTGCTCCGTTTCTTCTTCATGCGACGCCATGTCTGGTGTCATCACATCCGTCGAGGGTTCGAAGGCGGTTTGCGGCGCTTCGGCATTCGCCGGGTGGTCATGCGGGACCACAAACTCATCGGTCTTTACGCCGCACCCTATTTGAAACAAAAACACGGCGAGAAATCCGATCGTAAACACCGATACAAAACCTCGCATTGTGAGGGCGTTGATTACACCTGTCTTGTGTGGATTGGGAATTTTGAACGACATCAGATACACCTCCGGTTGGGAAAAATAATTTCAAGTCGATAAGGGTATTCCGACTCAAAGCATGAAAATACTGCTGAATCAATAGATATTCAAACTTTGGGATTCGGGAGAAACATTTTTGCGGAAGTTAGGCGAGGGAAAACGGAGGCGCACGAGGCGAGATCTGGTAAGAGGGCAGATCCAGGATGGAATCCGGATAACGGTTAAGGATGACCGCAGCATGCGTGTAAAAGGCAGGACCTTCAAGGCGGGGAGTGATTACGGCGACTAATGGTAGAGACGTTTCTAACGTTTGAGAGGAACGCTGGTATTCGCTGCCTGTAAGTATTCCGAGATGGTCCAGGCAACAGTTGTCATTTCTTTCGCCAGGGATATTGTCAGGAGTAGGTTCGTTTTTCTCCGTGCGGCAGCATGTTGAGCTACTAGAATGTGTCTCAGAGAATTGCGAATCCGTGGCTATCCCTTGGCTTTTAGGTTGGACCACGGTAGAGACACTACAGGACTCCGTTCGCACCGAGGAACAAAGAACCGGACAAAGAAAATAAACCGAAAATATCGAAAGTAAGAGTAGAATAACAGATGTTCTGAGTTTCATGCTTGACTGATGACGAATGGGACTAAGAAATCTCAAATCGCGTTTACAATCTTCATCACTGTTGGGAATTGGAGCAGCCAACTCGTATCTATGACGTCCGAATTGGTTGCGAGTTTACAATGTGATTCAGGAAATGATACAAAGATGTGCCGCTTAGCCTCATCAATGGATTCTGGGGGTTCTACCGTCTTTTGCGTTGTTTGCCACATTATATTTTGGTACAATGTAGGTTATGGGGTTCTAACGCCAAACGGGGATAACCGTTTGTATAGGACACACCTTCCACAGCCACGGGTTGCAACGAAATCGCCAGCACTCCGTACGTACGACTATTGTCCGGCGTAAGCCATAGGAAAACATCTGATGAACCTTTACCTCCGATTGCTCGGCTACATTCGACCGTATAGGATAAGTTTTGTCATCGCGCTAGCCGCGATGTCGATTGTGTCAATCGGAAACCTCATTCCTACCATAATTGGGGGACGAGTCATCTTTGATCAGGTCATCGCGCATCAAGATGTCAGTCTACTACACTGGGCTGCGCTAATCTTGATTGGCATCCATGTCATCAAGAGCATTGGCATTATGCTTGCTGAGTGGCTTTCCCATGAAATAGCAGAGCATATTATCTTTGATATGCGGACGCAAATCTACACTCACCTGCAAAAGCTGTCTTACCGTTTCCACAAGGACAATAGCACGGGTGAACTCATGTCGCGGGTAGTGAATGACATCGATGCCCTGCGGGATATGCTCGCGCACAGCCCGAATATGCTTGTCGTGAATCTATTGACATTTGTAGGCATCGGAATCTATCTATTCATGGAGAACTGGCAGCTTGCACTCGTTGCCGTAGTGCCAGTGCCGTTCATCGGATTTGTGATGGTGAAATTCGGGGTGAAACTCCGCCGAATCTACGATGATGTCCGGGCGAAACTCGGAAATGTCAACGCTCGCTTGCAGGATAACCTATCCGGTATCTTTGAAATCAAATCGTTTGCTCGCGAACCGTACGAGGCAGAACGATTCAGAGGACAGTGCACCGATTACCGCGCCTCAATTATTCGCGGTATACGCCTATGGATGCGAGTTAGCCCAACCGTACAGTTTGCTCTTGGGGCGAGTTGGACCGCGATTCTCTGGTACGGCAGTTGGCAGATAATCAATGGTAAAGCCGGCATGACCATTGGGGATTTATTTATATTTCTCGGCTTTCTTTGGCGGCTGTTTATCCCAATTGATACTAATTGTTGATCTATGAGCTACGAATAGGTATAATGATAGTCTGCAACACTTCTGCAGCGTTGATTAGAGCCAGCAAATTTAATGTGTAATCAATGAACCACCCCTCCGCACGAGCAAAGGAGGCATCATGCCCGAACAGAACATAGACCAACTCAAGCAACGGCTTGAACAAGCCGCCACCCTTTCGGAGTACCGCCGTGTGCAATGCGTCTATCTAAGAGAGAACTACGGTTATTCCTCGCACCAAATCGCTGAAATAACCAGTTATCACCCAGTAAGTGTCAGGAGAATCCAAAGTGAATATCGTAAAAATGGGATTGCTGCGCTAACACCCAAGTCTAAAGGGGGCAGATATCATCAAAACCTATCTCTTGCTGATGAGCAAGTGTTTGTTGCCGATTTAGCGACAAAAGCAGAAAGTGGTCAACTCATTGAGATTTCGCAGATTCATCGCGCCTATGAAGAAAAAGTGGGAAGACCGGTAGGAAAATCGACAGTTTACGCGCTGTTGCGCCGACATCAATGGCGAAAAGTGGTACCGAGACCCCAACACCCGAAACACGATGAGCAAGCTGTTGATGCTTTTAAAAAAATTCCCCACACTCATCGAACAAGCTCAACAGGAAGCCGAGCAAAGCGGCCTGCCTTTGCGAGTCATGCTCCAGGACGAGGCGCGGTTTGGTCGAATCAATGAACCGAAACGATGTTGGGCTCCCAAAGGCATTCGTCCTGTGGTTTTGAAACAAACTGTCAGAGAATACACCTATGCATATGGAGCAGTTAGTCCGGTTGATGGCGTGTGCGATTTCCTGATTTTGCCTACGATGGACAGTTATTCCATGAACCTTTTCCTTAATGAAGTGTCCCAAAGACACCCCGATGAGTTCATTTTAATGATATATGACCAAGCACCAAGCCATAGCAAATCCGCCTTGCAAATTCCGGAGCAGATGATGGTTGAAACGCTGCCTCCCTACTGCCCGCAACTCAATCCGGTTGAAAATGTCTGGGACGAATTGCGGGAGAAATACTTCCCTAACCTAATCTTTGACGATATGACACACTTAGAAGACAAGTTGATTGAAGGTTTGCTTTACTTTGAGGCTCAATCAGACATCGTTCAATCCATTACCGGTTTCGACTGGATTGTGTGTAATATTTAGATTTGTAATTGGTATGAGATGGTAAGTCACGAGATTGAGCGGCTACAAAAAGCGCTTGCCGCCGGCGCACGCATGATAAACCTATTGAATGTGGCGCCCGAGATTCAGGAGCAATCACAGGCAGTAAATCGGGAGATTCGAGGCGAGATTGTCTTCGAGGATGTTTCCTTCAAGTATACAAGCGAAAATGTGTTGCAGGAAATAAACTTAAAGATTCGCCCAGGCGAGACTATCGCTCTTGTTGGTCCGAGCGGTGTTGGCAAAACGACGCTTGTAGGGCTTGTACCCCGCTTTTACGATGTAAGTAGTGGACAAGTGTATATTGACGGTATTGATGTATGCAGTTGGAAACTGCATTCTTTACGCAGTCAGATTGGGCTAGTGCCTCAAGAGACGTTCCTCTTTAATGGAACAATTGGCGAGAATATCGCTTACGGCAAGTTGGAAGCCTCGCAAGCGGAAGTTGAGAGAGCGGCACAGGCTGCCAACATCTACGATTTCATTATGAGTTTGCCTGACACCTTTGATACGCGTGTCGGTGAGCGGGGGCTTCGGCTCTCTGGCGGCCAGAAACAGCGGGTTTCAATTGCGCGTGCCATTCTCAAAGACCCTCCCATCCTGATTCTCGACGAAGCGACCTCTTCTGTTGATACCGAGTCGGAGCACCTCATCCAACAAAGTCTAACGGGTTTACTCCGCGGACGCACGACTCTAATCATCGCGCATCGGCTTGCAACAATCAAATCCGCAGACCGAATCATCGTTCTAGAGAATAGCCGGATACTTGAATCCGGAACACATATTCAACTCATCCAGCAGGAAGGCTTGTACAGTAGGCTATACAACTCTCAATTTGCAGCCGCTTAGGCTGGTATCAAAAACCAGCTAAGGCATCTTCTTCCGACTCAAAGATTTCCGTCGTTCTGGCGCTTTCCGGCCCTTTCACATTTCGCGTCAATCCGATGGTATTGAATATCCGGCGTACCTGATGGGAGGGATGAGCGACGCGTAGAACTTGCTCTTTCTCTCGTAGTTTCCAGAGCAACTTAACGATAAGCCCAAAACCACTACTCGTAATGAAACTCTGCTCGTCGAAATTCAACAGAATCTTTGATAAGCTTTGCACCTTTTCTTGTTGATAAGCAGAATTCAGCGCCTCCTCTGAATCTTCCGTGAGATAGCCGCTAATATCAAATATGGCAACCTCTCCCGAATATCTAACCGATATTTGAGACCCTTTTATCACAATTCGTCTCCTTCTATCGTGAATCTACCTGATGTATAATCACGGACGTGGCAAGTTATTTCTCTTGTCATAGGCTTCCCATTTGATTTCAGAATGTCATTTTCTTGAGAGAACCCCATCATAATAACACAATCACGGGGAATATAAAACGAAATTATATATGTGGCCATTTCGCACAACAGCAGATCAATCGGAAGAAAGGAGAATAGACCGGTGAGAATACAAGCGTTTCATCTTGTTCTTTCCATGCGGATTTTGCTCTGTCTATGTACGTTTAGCGGAACTTCTATTGCCCAAAATAATCAGGATTATCATCAGGATTATCAGAAGTGGAATTTGCCAGATGGCGCCATCGCCAGATTTGGAAAAGGCGGCATCAGTCAGGGTGATAGGGTGATTGCTTTTTCACCCGATGGGCGACTCTTTGCTGTAGCGACAACGATCGGCGTTTGGCTTTACGACGTAGAGACGACCCGCGAACTCGCATTACTCCCCGGAGAGTCGCGTTGGAACCATGCCTTGGCATTCTCACCCGACGGTACAAGACTTGCCGCGGGGACTGGGAATCAGGTGAAGCTCTGGGATGTTGCAACGAGGACAAATACCCTCACACTTGAGGGGCATACAGGGTTGGTCTGGTCGGTTGCGTTCTCGCCGGATGGCGCGAAGGTCGCCGCAGGTGGAGGTGCGGTGGAACTGTGGGAAGCGGAAACAGGAAAAAAGATTCACACACTCACAGAGCACTCCGATTGGGTCAGGTCCATAGCATTCTCGCCGGATGGTACTCTACTCGCATCGGGTTCAGGGGACAAAACCGTCAAATTGTGGGAGGTCGAGACCGGAACAAATTTCACTACCCTCACAGGGCATACGGATAGAGTCCGATCTGTGGCGTTCTTGCCGGATAGCACAAGACTCGCCACAGGGTCTGCGGATAAATCAGTCAAGCTGTGGGATGCCAAAACCGGTGAAGATGTTGACACGTTGGGATCTACGAATAGCCCATTGTCCGCGAAACAGGTAATTCGTAGCATCATGCGGGGGACGAATTCTGGGCCGCATACGTATGGAGTTGATACCGTGGCGTTTTCGCCCGATGGCACTATAATCGCATCAGGGTCTTCGGGAGGAGCAGTCAAATTGTGGGAAGTCAAGACGGGACGAAATATCACCACACTTCCGGGACCTGTGGAATTGGACAAATCGGTGGCGTTCTCCCCAGACGGCGAAATACTCGCTCAGACTTCGGAAAGCCTTGGCACAGTAGAACTATGGAGGATTTCAACAGAAAAAACCAAAGACACAATTACAGGACATACACAGAAAATCTACTCCGTGGCGTTTGCACCCGACGGTGCAAAAATCGCCGTGGCAAATGGAGGTGAGGACAAGGTCGCATTTTGGAATGTTGAGACGGGGAAGAATAGCCACATAATGGTAGGAAATGAGGGTTGGGTCCACTCCGTGGCTTTTTCGGCTGATGGGTCAAAACTTATGTCGGGTGCAGCACAGATTATCAAACTGTGGAACGTCAAGACACGAAAAAATATTCTCGCTTTCAAAGGGCATGAGACTACCACCTACACTGTCGCATATTCGGCTGATGGCACAAAACTCGCCGCAGGAGGTGCGGGGAAAACTGTAAGGGTGTGGGATGTCAAGACGGGAAAAAATATTGCTACATTCCAAGGACATTCGAATAGGGTCCACTGTGTAGCATTCTCACCCGATGGCTCAAAGCTTGTTTCGGGATCAGAGGACAAATCTGTTAGATTGTGGGACGTTTCGACAGGAAAAAATATCACTACACTCAAGGGGCACACTGATGAGGTGAGGTCGGTGGCTTTCTCACCGGATGGCGCAAAACTCGCTTCAGCGGGGACGGGAGATAAAACTGCTAAGCTGTGGGAGATTTCAACCGGGGAGAACATCGCCACGCTAAGCGGACATAAGAGTTACGTTAACTCTGTGGCGTTCTCACCCGACGGGGCAAAACTTGCCTCGGGGTCGAGCGATAATACCGTTAAACTGTGGAAGGTTTCGACGAAGACGAATATAACGACACTGCGAGGAAACAATCATTGGGTCTCCGCTGTAGCGTTTTCACCGGATAGCACAAAACTTGCTTCATCGTCATTGGAGGGAACGATTTTGTTGTGGGATCTGTAACAGGCTGACTAACTCATTGCAGCCTCTAACATCCCCGATGCGGTTGCGGAATTGCAGCTAACACTTTCTCATGTATTCGTTCATAGGCGAGTGCCACGCCAGCTATATTTCCAGCCGCGGGACCAATCTGGAGTTGAGCAATAGCACCGCTTCCGAAAAGGTTTTGGACGGGCAGGAGTTGAAGTTCTCTGTCAGGTTGTGGTCGTCCGCATAGCATTGGAATCTGATGTCGTTCAATCAAATTCGATAGAAATCGGTAACGATGAAGATTGAACCTATACCCGGTGGCAAGAATAACCAGATCCACGTCGTTAATCGTACTCTCGGTGGTTTTCACTTGCAAGCGGGAATCTCTATTAATCTGAAGGATTTTCGCTCCCGTCTGAAGATGCAATTTTCCATCTGCCTTGGATTTCGTAAGCGCTTCCGCAATATCGGGAGTGACGCTCCCCTCACCCCTGGCTTGCTCTACTATCTTCCTGCGTTCTTCCCAATTCGGTTCGTTACTGAATTCTCGTAGAGCCTTGGGGCCCAGCCATGACGGCTCAAAGTCAAACTGTTGAATTTTCAACGGTTTGCGTGTAATCATTGCCACTTCCACGTCAAGGTCCGTCAAATTCTTCGCCAGCGTGGCGGCTGTCAACCCGCCACCCACGATGACGATTTTGGAGGGTATAGCCTTTTGCATCATCTTGTGTAGATCAAATTCGGACGAATGCAGGATGGATTCGGGAAATCGACACTTAAACGGGTATAGCTCCGGTGGCACATAAATGCAGTCATCTGAACCGATGGTAAGGATGACACAAGCCGCCCGAAATCCTTCGTCGTTCTGAGAGATTATACGGAATGGGAATCTACCGTTCCCATTGTCCCATCGCAATTCGGCAACGTCAAATTGGTGATATATCCCTCTGAGGTGTTGCGTTTCAACTTCGTGAAAACAGAAATCAAGAAAGAGATTTACGGAAGGTTGTGAATAGGGTGGAGCGAGTTCAGTCGTCCGATTCTGTGTCCGTGCATATTCGACCAACCCCAGCGAATCGCTGCCGATGTGATGTACGGCGGGAGAGCGGAGAAAGGCCATCCCTTGGCTTTTGGTTTTTCGTTTCCATGCCAGCAATGCTTGAGGGTTTCGATCGAGAATAACGAGGTGTTTTGCCGCGGAAGGCACGTCGCGAATAATGCGACAGGCGATGGCGCAGCCGTGTATTCCTCCGCCGATTATCGCGATAGGGATGTTACGGTGATTGGGTTTCAACATCGGTTGGGAGAACTTATCTGTGGACAGCAAGGGGTAGGAAGTGAAGTGTAGTGCGTTCTTGTGCTTGAGTGCATTCCGCCGGTGCACCTAGCGCGTATTGGGCGGCGCAAGATCCGCGTCTATTAGCTCAAAACTCCGGCGGATTGGCTGCTCAAGCTCAAAGAACAGAGTGAACTCATATTTGACAATCCCAACGCTGGGAACAACCCAATATTTGGCAGGTGGTATTATGGAGGATTGCTCTGCACCGCCATCATGCTTCCTCCCAACGATTTCTTCCTCTACGACATAAGCGTCATAACTGCCAGTAGGGACGGCTACAGGTTCATTCACCTCCACTACGCGACGAATGACCCGGATAGCCGGAAGCGTCATTTTTTCAAATACTACCCACTCTTTTCCGAGTTTTAGCGGAAAATCCCAGATTATGCGGTGTGGAGCATGCCTCTCATGGAAAATAGGGTTGTCGCCACCAATGTAAGCATCAAACGCAGTCTCAATATAGGCGTTTGGTGTTTTCAAGAAGTACGTGGCGAAGATAGGAACTGCATCCTTATAGAATTCATCGGAGTAGAAGTCATCAGAAAAAAAGCGAAAGTAGAGGTTATTTGCCGAGAGGTGGTCTACGGCTTCTCGATTAAATCGCTCCGGTTGTTGAGGACGCATCTCGCTGATTGTCATTTCCCGGTGCGTGAAGCCCCCGATATCGCGTGTGTCTTCTATGCGTAATGTAAACTCTTGCTCTGTATCCAAGGCCACATAAGTCCAAGCAGAAGCGTTGTTTGTCGGGAAATCAACTGCTTGGAACCCGTTACTGTCAGTGAGTGGGATATTCACGTCACCATGCGGCTGAACGAGGCCTTCATCCCCACAATTCAAAACGGAAAGAAATGTCATCGTTAACACAACGCCTAAAATGGAACGCCAGACCGTTGAGTAATTCTTCAGATCAAATCTCATTATGCCCCCAATTGTGAATCAACTACCACATGATACATATTTTACCTTGGTCATGGAATCCATGTCCATCTTCGGCATAGAAAAAGTAGATCCCACTCTGAATCTTCTCGCCACGCTGATTTGTGCAATTCCACTGTGACGCGGAATCAATTGACTTCACAAGTGCACCGTGCGTGTCATAAATCTTCACCTTCATACCCCTTGGATAAAAGTAGATGCAATCGTCTCTTGAGGCATAGAGAGGATTCGGCGCGACTGTGAGGTTTCGTTCAGCGAATTGCGGCGCGTAATGGAATGTGCGTCCCTTGAGGATCCGTGTTCCAGTCGATCCCGATTGAGTCTTGCCCATGATGTGGTAGGTGTAGATGCCAATCGGTGGAAAACCGTTCAGCATCAACTTTCCGGACCATCTCGCATTGGATTTGCTGCTCAGGTTGACGGCATGGGCAGATCCGTCCGGCAGACTTACCGTGAGGCGCGGAGCAGCCGACAGATTTTGTGTTCCAGACACTTCAACGTTCCACTCGCCTATCGGGCCTTGTTGAGTATTTATAAAGAATGCTGGTGCCCCACTCGCCGCACTAAAGGAGGGTGAAATGCCGTGTGGGTCGATACTCGGCGTGCCCATGATTTCTGCGGCGCTGACAGGCACAACAGCGTAGTAGTAGCGAGTATTCTCGATTTCAAAGAACAGGCTATCCACGTTAATATCCTGGAATATTGTAGTGTCCTCGAAGTGTGTGTCAGTTGCATTTATTCGACCAACAATGTTGATGTCGTCATCGGGGATGCCGTTTCTATCGCGGTCCGCGGCGTTCAATACCTCGGCGGCACTTTGGAAGGGCATATCATCATCGGTTTCAATCATAGATGTGTATCGCTTTCGCACTATTACGACTTCGCGAATACCCGTTAAATCTTCAACTTCCCACTCCAACCGCACACCACTATTTCCTTGGAAGACTAGTGGTGTTGACAGTCTTCCACGAGGAGGCGCTCCTGCCATGTAGCTGACCGATCCACCAAAGTAACCGCCGCTAGGAACGATGACGTATTCCACATCGGGCTGCAAGTTGATTAGTACGAGAACAATGCGTTGGATTTCGCCGCCGAAATCTTTGAATGTGAGTTGTGCCTCCTGGGCCCGTTGATAAGTAAATCCCTCTCGGATTGTAGTTGTACTGTCCCGTCTTTCAACGATGAATTTGGCACCCCAGCCGCGCAACCCCGTGAACAGATGGCGATTTAGTTCATCCTGAATCGCGGACTGATCGTTGGCACCCAACTGAGCCATGTCAATTGGCGCCAAGTCCGCTCCATTGATTTTAACTGCGAATTCATCCATGCCACCAGGCGGCGGTTCAAATACGATATAGCGGGAGGAAAAATGTTCCGGCATTGATTCGGAATCAAAGTCGGCGCGCAGTGGATAGGAGCGATGAATGTCGTTGGGGTGAATAGCCACCGGAGGAAGACGGTGTCCATTAAAATAGTGTTCGCCATCATCGCGATTGTATGTGAAGTAGTTCCACACAGTAAAGGTCTTGAACGCCTCAACAATGTTCGACCCATGATCAATGAAAACCTGAGAGAAATTCGCAAACTCACGGTAATTCCCTTCAGTTGTGTTTGCGTAGAACTGTCTGACAATGTCAGTGTCGAACCGCTCAGCCATATAAAATGCCCAAATCACCGACCCGTACTCGTGATCGAGAATGCGGCTGTCGAGAGAAATATCCGGCTGCAGAAACCAACGTCGGAGCTGGTGGGCGTAGTAGTTGTACGCATCTGTTTCGCCTATTTCGTCGGGATCCGGAATGTTATCAAGATCATCTATCCGTCCTCCATCATAAACTTTTGATTCTATCCACGTGGCTGAAGCCTCCATGAACCATGTTGGCATGAACCAGTTATAGGCACCTTGAATACCGTGAAGAAATTCGTGTGCGGAAGTCGTTTGGATAAAGCGGATGCTTTCGGATTTTCCAAAATAATCGTATAGCCGCGTGTTAATGGCGAAATATGGCCCCAGTGTTGCCACAGTTGAAAGTACACGACCACTATACCAGTCACCGGTTGTAAAGCCGAGGGCAGGAAACATAAATAGGTAAACGTCATATTTGTGATTGCCGCCATTATCCTCTACCCAAAAATCATCAAGCGGTTGCTTAAACCCCATTAATTCTACTTGCACATGGAAAGATCGCTCCATCGCCTCGGCGCATATCTCTACGTAATCCGGGACACCGTTCATAGGTGCAAGGTCTTCGAGTGGTGGCGCATGTGTGCCAACCTCCGTATAGTGGAGTCGGAAATGCGGTGTGTCAAACTTTCGGGGTAGATGAACCGATGCGTAAGCGCTACCTTGCTGGCCCGGGCGGAGAAATATGCCTTGGAATTCTCGTTGATAGATGGCTGGCAGACGGTCCCAATTCCTGGCGAGAATGGTTAGACTATCCGTGAAACATTCCTCAATCTCATCTACAGTATAACTTGGCTTCGGATTGATGAGTTTGCGGGCGGTGCGAATTGCGCTAAAAACCTCTGAGTCAGGAGGGGAGGCGTGAAGGGATGGTAGAGCGGAAGCCAAAATGGCGAGAATGGATAATATGGAAAAATGGAGATTCAGATTGTGCACCAATACCTCCTGTGGGGACAAGAACTTGGAAGCTATGGTAACATCTCTCTCTTTTCGTTGTCAAGCTGCATGCATCCTGAGCACAGGGGAATCGCGCTCTACAAGAAATGGTGGGCAGTGCCCACCCTACAACTTTGGTTATAGAAGTGTCTCGACCTTGCTTCCCGCGGATTGAGGAGCTCATCGGTTTAGGCTTGGATTTGGCAATCCAAGTCGAGCGTGAAACAAGCATCAGTGTCTGCTATCTACCTGACCATTACTGATTCTGAGCAAAGGTCGAACAACGATGGAGCTTTTTCACTTCACGACAAGTGATATTGGTGCTGTAAACTTAGGGTGGCAGGCACAAAAAAAGGCATCAAGCCAACAAATTGACTTGATGCCTTAATAATATCTCCCGGCAACGACCTACTTTCCCACAAGGTCACCCTTGAAGTATCATCGGCGCTGAAGAGCTTAACTGCCGTGTTCGAAATGGTTACGGGTGTTTCCTCTCCGCTATAATCACCGGAAGAATACAAGAACGAACTAAATTTTTGACAATCGCATAGATTGGGTATTTACTATAAAGTGCAAAAAAGTATCAAGCCCTCGGCTTATTAGTACCAGTCAGCTAAACAGCTTGCACTGCTTACACCTCTGGCCTATCAACCTTCTTATCTCGAAGGAGCCTTACAAGATTAACTCTTCAGGATATCTCATCTTGAGGGAGGCTTCACGCTTAGATGCTTTCAGCGTTTATCCTTTCCGAACATAGCTACCCAGCGGTGCCACTGGCGTGACAACTGGTACACTAGAGGTTCGTCCACCGCGGTCTTCTCATACTAGCGGCAGCTCCTCTCAAATATCCTACGCCCGTAGAAGATAGGGACCGAACTGGCTTGCGCCGTTCTAAACCCAGCTCGCGTGCCGAACTTTAATCGGCGGGCAGCCGAACCCTTGGGACCTGCTGCAGCCCCAGGATGTGACGAGCCGACATCGAGGTGCCGATCCGCGCCGTCGCTGTGAGCGCTCGGGCGCGACTAGCCTGTTATCCCCGGAGTACCTTTAATCCGTTAAGTCATGGCCTTTCCACTCAGTACCACAAGATCATTAAGCCCTGCTTTCGCACCTGCTCGACATGTCTGTCTCGCAGTCAAGCTCCCTTATGCCTTTACACTCTACGCGCGGTTTCCAATCGCGCTGAGGGAACCATAGGGCGCCTCCGTTACAGTTTGGGAGGCGACCGCCCCAGTCAAACTACCCACCTGACACTGTCCTCAATTCGGATGTACGAACGTGAGTTAGAATTGCAATGCAACAAAAGTGGTATTTCAAGGACGACTCCACTGAGGCTGGCGCCCCAGCTTCAAAGTCTCCCACCTATCCTACATATGCAGCATTAAAACCCAATATCAGGCTATAGTAAAGGTTCACGGGGTCTTTCCGTCTTTCTACGGGTAACCGGCATCTTCACCGGTATTACAATTTCACCGAGCCTCTCGCCGAGACAGTGCCCATGTCGTTACGCCATTCGTGCAGGTCGGAATTTACCCGACAAGGAATTTCGCTACCTTAGGACGGTTATAGTTACCGCCGCCGTTTACCGAAGCTTCAGTTCAGGGCTGCCAGGTTATACCTTTGACCCTTTCCCTTAACCCTACGGCACCGGGCAGGCGTCAGTCCCTATACATCATCTTGCGATTTTGCAGAGACCTATGTTTTTAGTAAACAGTCGCATGGGCCATTTCACTGTGGCTCCTTTCGGATTCATATGCGAAATATGTCACCTACTAAGAGCACCTCTTATCCCTAAGTTACGAGGTCATTTTGCCTAGTTCCTTAGCGAGAGTTCGCTCGAGCGCCTGAGGATACTCTCCTCGCCTACCTGTGTTGGTTTGCGGTACGGTCACCGTGAATCGTCCACTCGAGGTTCTTTTCTTGGCAAACAACCAGACCAGTTTGTGTCCTGAAGGACTCCCCATCACTTCTCAGAGTATTGAATCCCGGATTTACCTGAGATTCCTCTGTCGAGTTTAGCCCAGCTCTTCCATCCGCTGGTAGGTCCTAATGCTTGCGTCTCCCCTAGCTTCAATCTCATCATGGTGGTGCAGGAATATTATGCCTGCTACCCATCGCCTACGCTTTTCAGCCTCGGCTTAGGATCCGACTAACCCTGGGAGGATTTGCCTTGCCCAGGAAACCTTAGGCTTACGGCGAACAAGCTTCTAACTTGTTTTATCGCTACTCATGCCGGCATAATCACTTCTAATTCGTCCAGAAAATCTCCCGATTTTCCTTCAACCATACTATAGAACGCTCCCCTACCACTGTTATCAACAAGAAGTTAACAACAATCCGCAGCTTCGGTAACGAGCTTAAGCCCCGGAAATCTTCGGTGCAAAGTCACTTGGCCAGTGAGGTGTTACGCACTCTTTAAATGATGGCTGCTTCTAAGCCAACATCCTGGTTGTCTGAGCAACAAAACATCCTTGACCACTTAGCTCGTATTTAGGGACCTTAGCTGGCGATCTGGGCTGTTTCCCTTTCGTCAATAGAGCTTATCCCCTACTGACTGACTCCCACGCTTTAGACAATGGCATTTGCAGTTTAACTGGAGGTGCTAACCTGGTAGGGCCGCGAATCCAATTAGAGCTCTACCGCCACTGCCAAACACGTGAGGCTAGCCCTAAAGCTATTTCGGGGAGAACCAGCTATCACTAGGTTTGATTAGCCTTTCACTCCGATCCACAGGTCATCCCCCAAGTTTTCAGCCCTGGTGGGTTCAGGCCTCCACACATTTTTACATGTGCTTCACCTTGCCCATGGATAGATCACCTAGTTTCGGGTCTACTCCATGCAACTCTATCGCCCTATTAAGACTCGCTTTCGCTACGGCTCCGTTTCAGAGAAACTTAACCTTGCTACACAGAGTAAGTCACCGGCTCATTATGCAAAAGGCACGCGGTCATGCATTCCAAGTAAAACTTGGCTTAGCACTACCACAGCTTGTAGGCTATACGGTTTCAGGGACTATTTCACTTCCCTAACAGGGGAACTTTTCACATTTCCTTCACAGTACTTGTTCACTATCGGTCGCTAGGTCGTATTTAGCCTTAGGAGGTGGTCCTCCTAGATTCCTACAGGTTAGTCTATCCCGTAGTACTTGGGAATGATATTCAGGAAGCCAAATCTCTTTTACTCACGGGACTGTTACCCTCTACGGTCATCCTATTCCAGAAACGTTAAGCTAGAAATTTGGTTTGTCACTTCCCGGCTCAATCATACTTGAGCCCAATATCACCCCGCAACCCCAAGTATACAACGCGTATGAGCTTACACATACTTGGTTTGGGCTGTTCCCTTTTCGCTCGCCGCTACTGGGGGAATCGAGGTTTTCTTTCTTTTCCTCAGGTTACTGAGATGTTTCACTTCTCCTGGTTTACCCTTGCATCCATACAAATGCAAGTGACAGGTATTGAATTACCTGACCGGTTGCCCGATTCGGGGATCTCCGGATTAACGCTTATAAGCAACTACCCGAAGCTTATCGCAGCTTGTCACGCCCTTCATCGACACCTAGCACCAAGGCATCCACCGTAAGCCCTTAGTAGCTTGATAACAAGAAAAACAAAAAATAGTGTATTAGTCAACGAGATGGTTTACACGCCGTACTGTTCCCGCAAATTAACAGCCTTATCGGTTAAGGCCTGGATTTGGAAATCCGAGTCGATCTGCGATCATAAAACCGCAGATTTCCCCTCTTGCGGGAAACAGCTATGAGTGTCTCACATCTGCCTGACCATTACAAAAAATAAAAAATAGCCGATACCCTCTATGCAATTGTCAAAGATCGACGCCTAAAAAGGCGAGTGGAGATGAGCGGAATCGAACCGCTGACCTCCTGCTTGCAAAGCAGGCGCTCTCCCAACTGAGCTACACCCCCATACGAAGATGGTGGGCCTATCTGGAATCGAACCAGAGACCTCGCGCTTATCAGGCGCGCGCTCTAACCGTCTGAGCTATAAGCCCGCACAAAAGACAACTCATGAAAACTAAATAGTGGTTGAACACATCCTAAAAATAACGAGCTGAACATACTATCCGGTTGAGGTCAAGTATGTTGTTTAGCTCCTTAGAAAGGAGGTGATCCAGCCGCAGGTTCCCCTACGGCTACCTTGTTACGACTTCGCCCCAGTCATCAGTCTCATTTTCGACGGCTGCCCCCCTTGCGGGTTAGCTCACCGGCTTCGAATGCTACCAACTTCCATGGCGTGACGGGCGGTGTGTACAAGGGCCGGGAACACATTCACCGCGACCTGCTGATCCGCGATTACTAGCGATTCCAAATTCATGCAGTCGAGTTGCAGACTGCAATCCTAACTGGGGCCGGCTTTTTGGGATTTGCTCCACCTTGCGGTTTTGCGACCCTTTGTACCGACCATTGTAGCACGTGTGCAGCCCAGGGCATAAGGGCCATGCGGACTTGACGTCATCCCCACCTTCCTCTGGCTCGTCACCAGCGGTCTTGTTAGAGTCCCCAGCATTATCTGATGGCAACTAACAACAGGGGTTGCGCTCGTTGCGGGACTTAACCCAACATCTCACGACACGAGCTGACGACAGCCATGCAGCACCTGTCACTCTGTCCCAAAGGAAAACCATATTTCTATGGCGGTCAAAGCGATGTCAAGCCCTGGATAAGGTTCTTCGCGTTGCTTCGAATTAAGCGACATGCTCCACCGCTTGTGCGGCCCCCCGTCAATTACCTTGAGTTTTAACCTTGCGGTCGTCATCCCCAGGCGGGGTACTTAATGCGTTAGCTGCAGCACAGAGGGAATCAATACCCCCTACACTTAGTACCCATCGTTTACGGCTAGGACTACAAGGGTATCTAATCCTCTTTGCTACCCTAGCTTTCGCGTATCAGCGTCAGTATTGGACCAGAAAGCCGCCTTCGCCACAGATGTTCTATACGATATCTACGCATTCCACCGCTACACCGTACATTCCGCTTTCCTCTTCCACACTCAAGCCATATAGTATCAAACGCAGTTGCTTGGTTGAGCCAAGCGATTTCACGTCTGACTTATATGGCCGCCTACACGCCCTTTACGCCCAGTAAATCCGGACAACGCTTGCTCCCTACGTATTACCGCAGCTGCTGGCACGTAGTTAGCCGGAGCTTTCTACTATGGTACCGTCAAGCCAGTTGGTTTGTCGCCAACCGGCGATTCTTCCCATAACACAGGGGTTTACAACTCGAAAGCCTTCATCCCCCACGCGGCGTCGCATCGTCAGGGTTTCCCCCATTGCGAAATATTCTCGACTGCAGCCTCCCGTAGGAGTTTGGGCAGTGTCTCAGTCCCAATGTGGCTGACCACCCTCTCAGGCCAGCTACCCATCGTAGCCTTGGTAGGCCATTACCCCACCAACAAGCTAATAGGACGCGGGCTCATCTTTGAGCTACAGCACCGAAGTGCCATACTTTCACTGGCTTCTCTTATGAAAAGCCAGTCGTATCCGGTTTTAGCAACCCTTTCGAGTTGTTGTCCCCGTCTCAAAGGCAAATTACCCACGCGTTACTCACCCTTTCGCCACTTTCCTCATAACCGAAGCTATGATTCTCGTTCGGCTTGCATGCCTAATCCACGCCGCCAGCGTTCGTCCTGAGCCGGTATCATACTCTCCAAAAAATCGGTGCTAACCAATGGTTAGCGAAACCTTGCTCTTTACAGAGATTCTTCAAGATCAAAAAAAAGACATGTCACAAATCACTATTTAGTTTTCAAAGAGCGTCTTTATGCACTTCCATATTGGAAGCATGATATTATACCACGCAGTCATCCAGGTGTCAAGCAATAATTTCACTTTTTTTCAAAGCCAATTTAAGCTAGGCGAAATCTCGGCAAAACATGTGCTTGCGCAGCAATTCTAACGATTTGCCTAGTCCCCTTAGGAGCATTAATCAGTGTCTACTATCTTTTATCTTTCGGATTGATTCAGCTTGAAGAAGAACCTTACATCTTGAGTTTGACGAGGGCAGGTTGAAAGCACCTTCCCATCCTGCCAGTCTTCCGCTCTTTCCGCCCTCGCTAACACCCAAATGCTAGGTTGGAAAAGCTGTCATACCAGTGATCGAAAGTCACTCCATCAATCACAATTTGTAGGTCGTTATCAACAACGACGTTCTCCTGTTTCCCTTGGTCATCAAGCAATGTCTTCTCCGGGTGGCAGAAATGTCTCACTAATACCGTACGGCCTGCCTCAGTTACGTAGCTAACGGTTTGATGCACTGCGTGCGATTCGAGAGGAATTCCCAACTCAAACACGCGGAGACAGGTAAAGTGTCTCTCACCTATTGAAACGGAAAAAACTCCTGCTCCACTGGCTTCATTGTCGTCGAAACTATGTAACCGCTTGAGCGAACCATCCGTTTGGGCGACGAAATGCGCGCGATCCTCCAACTTTCGAGTTATCTGTCCCCAGTCGAAGTCAAAGTCTTTGTCAAGGAAGGTGTAAAAAAATCTTTTGCCATCGTGAATTTGTGATATAGCTAAGTACTCCGCTGTCTCCGCAGTTAGCCGGCCGTACATCTGCCACGGCGACGGACACCATCCATCTTCCGTGTTCCACGTGTGGATCGCAATTTCAACACCTTCTATATCGTGCACAATAGCATGCCCAGCCACCTCCATCTCGTGGACTTCAGAAAGTTTCCAGGCTGGCGCGGTATAGTCCGCATACAGCGCACGTTCGCCTATTTTCGGCACAATGAACCACCATCGAAGTTCGGGACAGTCCACCGAAAAAGGTTCTGTATCGCTTTGCGTGATGACAACCTTCTGCCGACGAAGCGGGAACGGTTGTTTCTTGGTTCCTGGTTTGGGCGTATGCATTCGACCATTCTCCTTTCATAAGAGCTACTTAGAGATTGCGTCAGTAAACCGGTGCACCCACCGTCATCGCTTATAAAAGGCGAGAAAGGGAAGAAAAAGGTTCTTGAAATACTATCTTTCTTTCAACTAATACCATTTCGCTTAAATGATGGTGCATATGATGTCTGAATTGTATCGTTCGCCTTCTCCGTAGGCGGGGCATCTTGCCCCGCTTTGGAAAGACTTGATTAACGCTTTTTATGCACTGCAAATATAGAGAAATGGTATAAGAAATACGAAGAAGGCAATTCCTCCGTCTCGCATCTGACGGTCAAACGGAATTTCTGGAAGACCTCTGTACGCGATGAACATGGACAATCGCGACGGGCAGATCAATTTCCAAGATACGACGCTTGGAGTTTGAAATGCTTGAATCCAAGTATTTGTGGCTTCCAGCATCGTTTTGCGGAGCCTTGGCTGTCTCTATTACATCTTTGGCTAAATTGGTGAGTAATGAGATGGCTAGGGACCGAGTTGGATAGGATTAGCAGGCGGAGTTTCGATTGGATGTGCTCACAGATCTAGATGGAAAAAAGATTGGGTATTGGGCAAAGCAATGCCGAATACCGATTTGTTCTAACGCGCCGTCACTCACTAATTACTGCGCAGGAACCACTCAATTTCTTGCTTTGAGTAAAATAGTTCGCGGGCAATTCGTCATTGTTAGAATCCAAATGCTAGGTTGGAAATGCTATCATACCAGTGAACAAAGGTCACACCATCAATAACAATTTGTAGGTCGTTATCCACCACGATGCTTTCTGCATTCTCTGCGTCATCATACATTGCCATCTCCTGGCGACAGAAATGCCGCACCATGACTGTGCGACCTGTTTCAGTCACGTAGCTTTCTGTGATTGGTGCATCAAGTGCCGCGAGAGGTCCCTCCAACTGAAATACGCGGAGACAGGTAAAGTTCCTATCACCAACCTGGATGGAGAAAAGCCCTGCTACGTTAGCTTCTGTGTCCTCAAGGCTATGTACCTGCTTGAGCGAACCGTCCGCTTGGGTGACGAAACGTCCGCAATCTTCCAACTTTCGAGACATCAGCCCCCAGTTAAAGTCAAAGCCTTCGTCAAGGAAGGTGTGCAATAATCTCTTGCCATCGTGAAGTTGTAAGACTGCTAAATACTCCGCTGTGGTTTCAGTCAACCGGCCGCAAATCTCCCATGTTGATTGCCACCACCCGCTTTGTGGTTCCCATGTGTGAATCTCCAACTCAACCCCGTCCACATCATGCACGATAGCGGGTCTCACCGCCTTTATCTCATGGACCTCAGAAAGCTCCCAAGCCATAGGCGTATAGTTCGCAAACAGCGAACGCTCGCTAATTTCGGGTACGATGAACCACCATCGAAGTTCGGGACAATCTACGGAGAACGGCTCGGCGTTCATTTGGGTGATGACCACCTCCGGCCGACGCAGCGGGAATGGTTGTCTCTTAGTTTCAGGTTTGTGAGCGTGTGCTGGACTCACACTGCTCTTCTCAGAAATACCGAGAGTTTCGCGGAGGTAAGCCCGTGCGTGAAACAGGCGCTGCTTGACCGTACCTTCGGGGCAGCGGCGGCGTGCGGCAATTTCGGCAACGGAAAATCCTTCAAGGTAGAATAACTGTGCTACCTCCCGTTGCTCCTCTGGAGCATGCGCCAGCGCTTCGACTGCATCATCAAGAATCTGTCTCTGCCGAATCTGTTTATGACCGAATCGATCGACATACCGGGTTAATTCTTCTGTTTCGATCGGTAGATCCCGTCGCTGGGCGGACTTGAGGAAGTCGTAGCACCGATTCTGAGCAATCCGCAGAAGCCATCTCCCGACAGCCTTCGGTTCGCGAAGATGGCGAATACCGAGCCATGCTTGCAATAGCGTCTCTTGCATCACATCTTCGACATGGTCAAGATTTCCAAGTTGGTAGCGAATCTGCGCCATTAACTGTCGTTCATGTCGGCGAACTAACTCGGCGAATGCACGCTCATTTCGCTGCATACATAAACGAACCAATGTTTCAACCTCCAAGTTTTCCACTGTGTCCACCTCCTTCATCCATTAAAGGCGAGACACAACGTGAAAAGGTTCGCAAGGTATGGCATTTTTCGAAATCGGATACACGCGCAGGAACTCCTCTGCCTCCGATCGAATAATGGATGGGGACTTTCAAAACAGTTACGGAGACAGCCCGCCACTGATAGCAGGCAAGAAATGAATCTCGCTCTCTGCGGAAACTCGTTGACGCATACCCTCCCGTGTCAGGGCTCCATCGACATAGACAGCAATATTGGGACGAATCTGATCGCCCTCGCAGATGCGCTGCTTAAAGCCCGGGTAGATTGACTCCAAGCTATTCAGGACTTCACGTATCGTATTGCCTTCTACGTCGATTTTCTCCTTGCCATCGGTCAGCTCTTGCATGAGGGATGGTATTGCTACCGTTGCCATGACAGAATTAACCTTTCATAGATGATATTGAAACTTGTGCAGCAGGACACACAATCCATGACGCCAGATGAATGGAACAAGTACAAAGAGTAGAGATTTACCCTCAAGAATACAGTTGAAATAGAAATGGGGCATTGGGAAAAACCGCCCCAATACCCCATTGTTTTGACGTTTCAATTCTCCCGTCAGGGATTTTAGATTTTCCCCAGCGCTTTGAGGACACGACCGGGTGACATCGGCAACTCCCTCAGCCGAACACCAACTGCGTCGTAGATGGCGTTCGCAATAGCCGCTGGAGGTGCCACGATTGGGGTCTCGCCGACGCCCCTGACGCCGAAGGGATGACCGGGGTTAGGAACTTCAACGATGACTGCGTCAATCATCGGCAGATCGTAGCTGGTCGGCATCCGATAATCGAGGAAACTCGCATTAGTCATCTGGCCGTCTTCGTTGAAAATGTATTCCTCGTTCAGCGCCCATCCGATGCCTTGAACCGCGCCGCCCTGAATCTGGCCTTCAACATAGCTGGGATGGATAGCTTTGCCGGCGTCCTGCGTTGCTGTATAACGCAAGATTTCCACTTTGCCAGTGTCGGCATCAATCTCAACATCAACGATATGTGTACCAATCGACGAACCAGCCCCCGATGGAGCAACGCTGGCGCGTCCCATCAAAGGCCCGCCGGTTTGACCAAGTTTTTCAGCCAAACCCTTGAAGTCAATCTCTTCCTCTTTTCCGTTGACATACCGAAATACGCCATCCGCGAACTCGACTTCTTCTTCATCCACCTCCCACAATTTCGCGGCCCGCTCAATCATCTGGCGTTTGACATCTTGGGCGGCTTCGTATGCGGCTAAACCGGTTGTGTAAGTGGTATGACTTCCACCTGTAACGTCTGTATAGCCAACCGAATTGGTGTCAACTACGGTGGGATGCACAGATTCCGCAGAAATCCCCAATACTTCCGCGGCCTGCATGGCAATTGAAGCGCGCGAACCACCAATGTCCGTCGAGCCTTCGACGAGACTTATCGTCCCATCCGGGTTTACGTTAATCGAAACGCTCGATTTGAAAGCGAAATTGGGCCAAAATCCGGTAGCAACACCACGACCTCTGTACTTGCCTTCAAGCGGTGCTGAATAGTGCGGGTGCTCCTTTGCCGCTTCAACCGTCTCAATGAAACCGATGCGTGGGAATACCGGACCATCGACACGAGAATCTCCTTCTTTTGCACTATTCAGAAGTCGAAATTCAATGGGGTCCATCCCAATTTTTTCGCATATCTCGTCAATTACCGTCTCGGTGGCGAAGGCGACATTTGTCGACCCCGGCGCCCGATAGGCGTTAGTTTTTGCTTTATTGACGACAACGTCGTAGGCGTCAATAAATCCGTTATCAATCTTATATGGCGAGAATACACACATGGCGCCGGCGCCGACCGGAGAACCCGGATACGCTCCAGCTTCAAAAGCGATGTAAGCGTCCGCGGCGGTAATGCGGCCTTCATTAGTCACGCCGATTTTCACTCGTACGTAAGAGGCGGGAGTCGGGCCGGTACTCTCAAATACATCCTCGCGACTCATCAATACCTTGACGGGGCGCCCCGATTTCTTCGAGAGCAGCGCGGCGAGAGGTTCAAGATAGACACTAATCTTTCCACCAAAGCCACCACCAATCTCCATAGGTACAACTTTGACTTTAGAGACCGGATGCTGTAGAATCTCCGCCACTTGTCCACGCGCATTGAATGCGCCTTGAGTGCTACACCAGATGGTGATTTCCCCATCTGCATTGTATACGGCACTGGCATTATGGGGTTCAATGTAACCTTGATGCACGGTGCCAGTCACAACATCACGTTCAATGACAAGATCTGCTTCCGAAAAGCCCTTTTCAATATCCCCTTTCTTGTGTTGAAAATGACTCGCGATGTTGCTTGGTTTTTCCGACTGTTTCCCCATTTCGTCGGTCTTCAGGTCTTCATGGACGAGGGGGGCATCGTCTTGCATGGCTGCCCGGACTTCAATCGCGGGGGGCAACACTTCGTATTCAACATCAATGAGTTCAAGCGCTTCTTCGGCAATATGGCCGTTGAGCGCGGCAACGGCGGCGACTGCGTGCCCCTTGTACAGAGCCTTTTCGCGTGCCAAGATGTTATCGCACATGAACTTAAGATTGACGGCGCCTTCGCCAAGATCAACGATTTTATCTTGCGATGCTGTCAGGTCCGCTGCCGTTACAACCGCCTTGACGCCCGGATAGGCTTCTGCACGACTGGTATTGATCGATTTAATCCGAGCATGGGCATGAGGACTACGCAGCACGCGTCCGTGCAACAATCCCGCAGCTTGGTAATCTGCGCCGTATAGTGCTCGACCTGTTACCTTATCCACCCCATCATGCCGAATGGGGCGGGTACCGATTACCTTGTACTCTTTTTCCACTGCCATTACGCATTTACCTCCGTAGACATGGTTTCCGCCGCATCAAGCACGGCACGGACAATCTTATCGTAGCCGGTACAACGGCATAGATTGCCTGCCAGCCAGAAGCGAACATCGTGTTCGGTCGGATTAGGGTTCTCATCAAACAACGCTTTTGCAGCCATGATGAAGCCGGGGGTGCAGACACCACACTGGAGCGCGGCGTTTTCTAGGAACGCATCTTGTATGGGATGAAGTTTGTTAGGTTCCGCCAGTCCTTCCACGGTTTCGACCTCTTTACCTTCAATCTCAGCACCAAGAACCAAGCAAGAATTAACGAGGCGTCCATTCAGGATAACGCAGCACGCGCCGCAGTTGCCGTTGTTACACCCTTCCTTGGCACCGGTCAACATCAAATTATCTCGCAAGACTTCGAGTAGACTCTCACGCGGCTCGCACAGAAACTCGACCGCTTCACCATTGATTACCGTTTTAACATGAATTTTGTCGGGCATTTAGTCTATGACTCCTTCACTCTTTGAATCGCGCCGTTTAGCGCACGCTTGGTCAACACGCCGACAAGATGCTCTCTCTGCTCAGCGCTGCCGCGCATGTCGCTTATTGGACGAGCGATGGCTTTTGCCGCTTCAGCAGCTTCCTCAATAACTGATTCGTCAGAAGCCGACCGTCCGGCAAGAAGCACGCTGGCTTCCTCGGCGAATAGCGGTGTAGGGGCAACTGCCGCGAGAGCAATGCGGGCTGAGACAAACGATTCTTTGGCATCATCAAGCACTACAGAGGCACCGGCTCCGACAACCGCGATGTCCATTTCATTGCGTGGGATGAAACGAAGGTAGAAGGAACTCGAATTACTCTCTGGGGCAGGAATCTTTAGGGATTCGAGAAATTCTCCATTCTTCAGCACGGTTCTACCCGGTGCGATGCAAAACTGCTCTACCGGGATTTCGCGCGTTCCGTCCGTACCGGCAATGACACAAGCGGCTCCCAACACAATTAGCGCCGGAATTGTATCCGCCGCCGGAGAGGCGTTACACAAATTGCCGCCGACTGCCGCTCTGCCCTGAATAGCAGTGCCACCGATAATATGAGTTGAATCCGCAAGTGCAGGATAGGCGGCGGATATTGCCTCGTCTCCGTATATCTTATAGCACGGAACCGCCGAGCCAAGGTGCAGACCTGCATGCGGGTCATACGACAAGGCGTTGGTTTCGGGGATGTCCTTGATATCTACAATCCGTTCTACCTGTCGTTTGTCCTCGCGCACCTGAACAATAAGGTCTGTACCACCAGCCAGCACCCTCGCTTGGTCTCCTTTTTCGGCGAGCAGGGCAGCCGCTGCACTGACGGTCTTGGGGGAAGTATACTCAAACGCTCGCAAGGTATAATCTCCTTTCAAGATGATGATTTATTTCGTTTTAATAGGTAGTGTCCTATTAGTATTTCTTATCTTAAACGAATGAACAGAGAATGTCAAGAGAAAAAATCCGAGGGAAAACTAATACATAAATGCATAATGCCTATACTCCGCACCTTATGAGTGCCCATTTTAGGAATTTTATGATATCCTTCTAGTAACCAAGGGCGCCGGTTTATATAGTATGTTCATCACGAATAACATACTATATATTGACATTGCAATGCGAAACTGATAATAACTTCGCCTAGTTAACAAGCTAGCAATTCATATATCCCATATTCCGCACTCCATGAATACTAGGTTTGTGCCCATTTTGTTGACCAAAAAACACCGTTTTGGGGCGCAACTCAAATCAAATCCAAGCCCCAATTGGATTGTCAAAAATTAAAAAACTCAGTAGCCACGCGGGTTTACAGGATTTCAATAAATCCTGTAAACTCCCAAAATAGGTGCGGAGTGTAGGATAATGCGTAAGGGGGCGGATTTTAAAACACAATCTTTGTGTAGCGAACGCTGATTTTCCTGTTCTACTTGACATTGACCATGCGCCGCAGTTGACGGAAGGATGGCGTCCCCAGTTGATAGAAGTAGAGACCGCTTGCGACCAATTCACCAATCTCGTTGCGCCCATTCCAATAGGCTGCCTTGCCCCGACTCGTGTAGTATCCCGCCGACTGATGACCAATCTCTAATCGACGCACCAATGCGCCTCTAGCATCATAAATTGTCAACGTGACATTTGCATCTTTTGCCAATTGGTATGGTATCCAGGTCTCCGGATTAAACGGGTTCGGGTAGTTCAGCAATAGTCTCGTCTGAGTCGGGATCGCGTAGACGATCAATTCCGATAACTCAATTCGGTTGTTCTTCACGTCTGTTGGTGTTACCGTGTATCGCAACGGCTCGACGCGAATCAACGAGTCAAAGGATTGTACGAAGATTTCAAGTATGTCCCCTGCTCGCGCCGCGCGTCCGGATGCAGTCTCGACTAAGGTCAGTTGATAGCCCACTCCCTTTGATCGTGAAGAATCTCCCTTGGTCGCGAGAGTTGTAACGGTCTTGCCAGTTATGAGGTTCTTCACGATTACACTCAAACTAGCTCCTGCAAGAGGTAGACCCCATTCCCGACTTCCCGCTTCGTAAACAATCGAACCGGTCAAGCATAACACCGGGGTAGCATATCGGACGTTAATACTAGTAGGCGCTAATGGCGGGGCGGCTTCCGTCCTCGAAAAACCACCCCAGCCATCCCCGGTAACAACAACTGCTGCCTCGGACTGTGCAGCCATGATAAACGACTGGCCGCCGGTGATGGGGATGTCTCCGTCGTCGCCCGCCTGCGCAACTACCTTAAAGTTTCCGTTCACCAAAACGGTAATGGCAGGTACGTTGTCTCGAATTCCTTCAAGAGCCAACAGGCCACTTACGCGCGTGATTAGCGAGTCTCTAAGCGGTACTCCCACAAGGTTCGTTCCCGGCTGCAACCTAATTGTACTAGCCCTGTTTTTCCCGAGAGCGTCGCCAGCCAGATGAAGTTCCACTGGCATCTTCATACTAGCAATGATACCTCTGTCATCGGTCAATAGAGGGCCTGCGAGCGTGCCTCGGCTACTGTGTCCTAGGTAACTGTGCCATTGCTGCGTTCGGAAATCGCGAGTTGTCAGTAGATTAACCGTATCCGCGCCACCTAGGGCATCGTAGAGGTCACCGACGGATACGACTGTTACTGCTAAGCCGTCAACCGTCGTCACACGCAGCGGAATGTGAATCAAGTTACTGCCTGATGTTAGAGAGAGAGCAAACTCTCTCGTTTTGGCAACGGCACTAAAGATTACAGTTGTCTCGACTCCCTTGGCTGACACCTCGACCGTGTGCATTTTCGGACTTGCCGCAAATGTGAGTATGCTCTCCGCTCGGCCGTCGGGAGCCGTTTCCATGCTTGTCACACTGAGTGTTCCACCGCCATTGGTTACGGCGAACGTCACAGGTACTCCTTCAAGCGATGAACCGTTTTTATCCTGCACTTCAATGATGAAGGGGTCTGGGAGCTTCGTGTTTGGTATACCTTCTTGCAAATCACCTGAGATTTTCAAGATTGACTGCGGTGTTCGAATTCCTTCGCTCGTGAAAACCGCTGATTTCTCAATGCCGGAAGCAGACGCAGACACCGAATTTGTTCCTGCGTTCGATCCCAAAGTAAGTTCACTCTCTGCTCTACCGTTTGTGTCAGTCATTGAGCTTGTGACAGTGAGTGTTCCAGCACCGACAGATACGGTGAATGTTACTGTTACGTGTTCCAACGGTTTATCGAACTGATCTCGCACCTCGACGACAAGCGGGTTGGGAAGTGTCTCCCCGGGAAACCCCTCTTGGTCATCGCCAGAGAGTTTCGACAGTTCTTGGGGCACTCGAATTCCTTCCGCATTGAAGGTGACCGGTTGTGAAATTCCTTCGACCACCACACGAGTGGAGTTCGTCCCTGGGTCTTGCCCCAACATGAGCTTACTCTCCGCCCTACCGTTGGCATCGGTAGCTATATTTTGTGTATCAAGCGTTCCGCCGCCTGCGGTTACGGCAAACGCGACCGGAACGCCCTCAAGTGTAGCACCGTTTTCGTCGTGTACTTCAACGACGAACGGATTGGCGAGCCCCGCGCCGGGTAATCCTTCTTGGCCATCACCTGAGATTTTCAGGATTTTCTGCGGTGTTCGGATTCCTTCGGCATTGAAGAGTTCTGACTGCTCAATGCCAGAAGCAGATACAGAAATTGTATGTGTTCCCGCATTCGGTCCGAGGGTGAGTAAACTCTCTGCCCTACCGCCTGTGTCGGTCGTTGTGGTTGTGACAGTCAATGTTCCTCCACCGACGGTGACAGTGAAGGTTACCTGAGTTTCACTCAAGGGCGTATCGTGCCGATCTCTTATTTCAACCACGAGCGGACTTGCAAGTGTTTCACCGGGCAGGCCCTCCTGGTTATCCCCCGCGATTTTGAGGATCTCCTGTGGTGTTCGGACTCCGTCGATGTTGAAAATCACTAACTGCTCGATACTGGTAACAGTTACAGAGACACTATTCATACCTGCAGCCGGTCCAAGTGTGAGTTTGCTCTGTGCCCTGCCCCTTCTATCGGTCGGTGTGGTTGTGACAGTCAGTGTTCCTCCACCGGTGGTAACGGTGAACGTGACCCGAACATTTCGTAAGGGTTTATCGAACTGATCTCTTACCTCAACGACAATGGGATTTGGGAGTGTCTCGCCCGGGAATCCTTCTTGGTCATAGCCGGAGATTCTCGACAGTTCCCGAGGCACTCGGATGCCCTCAGCAGTAAAAATTTCCGGCTGTGCAATGGCTTCTGCCGTTGCACGAACCGTGTTTGTTCCCGGATTACTCCCCAGCGTGAGCCTGCTCTCTGCCCTGCCGCTGGAATCGGTGGTTATATTTTGTTTGGTGAGTGTGCCTCCGCCTGCAGTTACGGCGAACGTCACCGGAACTCCTTCGAACACCAAACCGCTCTCATCCTTCACTTCAACGACAAACGGGTTGGTTAGCGCTTCCCCGGGAAAGCCTTCTTGCTCCCCACCCGAAATAGCCTCTAGACTCATAGGGTTGCGGTTGTCGAAGTCAACCTCGACTCCTTTTTCCCGTAGCGATGGGATGTACGCTTGAATAGATGTGTAGCTCAGAAGGTTTTTCCGAACATCGACTTGGGTTCCACCTCCCAACGCCTGATTCTCCGCCAACGGCGACAGGTCTGAAACGCTGTTACCGGTAAGCTGCACCGCTTGCAGGTGCATCAATCCTGTTAGCGGCGAGATATCCTTGATATTGTTGTCTTCAAGATGCACCCACATCAAGTTGGTCAATTCCGCTAAAGGTGAGATGTCTGATATTGCGTTGTTCCCGAGCGCAAGCACCGTCAGACTGATTAAACCCCCTACGTCCGAGATATCCGAGATCGTGTTATTGTTTAGGACGAGCCATTCCAGATTGGTCAATCCGGCCAGTGGCGAAATGTCTGATACTGAATCGCCTCGAAGGGATAGGTGTGTCAGCTTGGTTAAATTGGCAAGCGAGGAAATATCCGAAATTGAGTTGTCACTAAGGTCTAGGTGAGTCAAATTGATCGCAAACTCAAGCCCTGTCAAATCGCTTATTCCTACACTCCACGATTTCGGTTCGGTATAGGTTAAGGTCGCCATCTCCGCTTGGGATATTGGCTCTCCCGAGACCTTGTTTAGCGTCTTCTCAATTACAGCGCGGAGGAGGGGATCAGGGAGGTTAACGGGTGACCCCGCCACGGCGTTGAAGGTCGCCGAATATCCCAATGCAGACACCTCGACGGTATTTGTCCCCCGGTGGGGGCCAAGCGTGAATACCGTCGCTGCCCTTCCATAATCGTCCGTCAAGGCTCCTGTTTCACTGAGTCTACCACCTCCTGCTGTAACGGCAAATGAGACCCAGACCCCTTCATACGGGAAGCCGTCGTTTACATTTCTGAGTTCTACGACAAGGGGCACAGGCAAGGGTGTGTTGGGTAGACCGGGAGGCTGGTCATCCCCTGAAAATTTGGTCAGGGATTGAAGCGTCTCGGTAAACAAATTGAAGGGGGTATAGCTCACATTCCCATCCGTATCTACCACCCAGGCACTAATCGGATGCACCGGACGGTCGGTAAGACTGCTGAAACCCCATTGGTTAAAATCGCCGTCATAATCAAATTCAACAAGGGTGTTTTTTTCGCCCTCAAATTCGCGACACGCCTGTAGACCGCCAGAGCCGAATAGAAGTACTTGATGAAGCTCTTCGGCATCGCCAACTCTGAGTTGAATAGGGACACTGGCGGAACCCGCCGTATACTTGTGCGGCGAGATGAGTTCGATAGTCGGGAAGTTCCACTCTCGGAGTTGGATGTCGGGATTGAAATAGCGCTGGATTTCCAACCATTTGGCGGCGCATTCTGACAATCTCGTGGTGCGTTCCCATGCCCATGGTCCGTAGGACATGATATAGTCAGTGGAGCGGAAATCGTGATCCAGACCGAACGTATGTCCGAGTTCGTGAGCGGCAAGCGGATGGTTAAAAAACTGGCCGGAGGCGGGGATGGCTGCAAGACCACCCCAATCCTCGACGGTAGTTGCGATGCCCGCCGCGTCGCCAATTTGCTCATTACCGACATCTACTACGGCGAGATAGATATTCTGTGTTGTATCAAACTGGTTGTGGATTTCGCGCCAGACTCTGCGAAAAGTATCGTCGTTGTAATAATAGGTGTCGGTAAACTGGCCATTGACTCGGTGTACCACTGCCTTCCCACAGTGATCGGTTTCGATATTGAATGTTCTTCTTCCGGAGCCGTGGTTTTCCATCTGGTGCGCGTAAAATTCGCGGACATCTTTGATTAGCGCATCCATCTTTTCTTCAATGCTTTGCCTTGGACTGCGGTCGGCGGGCAAAAAGTAAATTAACCGTACCGTGCGTGGCGTTCCTACGTTCAGATGCGCCAGAAATCTGGCGTAGCGGCGGTTGTCCGCTTGCTGTTCACCAAATCCGCACAAATGGATTCCGTTATCAGATGATGGTGGGAAAGAAGCAACAGCCGAGACGACGCAGATGAGATACACTGCTGCCAAACACAGTGCAAGACAAGGAAATCGCGATTTCATCGGTATGTTTATTCTCTTCCGCATTGGAGATGGTAAAGAGGGGATGTGCCTTGATTGTGAGGCGCACTGCCCTCATACGAGATGACTGTTGCCCGTGAGTTCGAAAAAGCGCACCTTGCGGACGAACTGCGAAGTTTAGAAACCGACCTTCTTGGATAAACGTGGTTTCTTTAGCCAATTCTGTGGTGCTACTTCAAGATGACCGTCTGCCGCAAATTACGGAAAGATGGTGTCGCCAATGGGTACAAAGAAATGATCGCACCTACGATGGAGGAAGTGTTACTTTCAGGCGATCTAAAAAAATGTGCGGTGGCAGTGGAGGAGTCAATATCGTTTCAAGATTCCTTTGACTGAACCTCTGCCGCCGGGAAGAAATGAACGTCACGCTGGGGATACGCTACCACAATCCCGTGCTCTCGGAACTTTTTCCGAGTCATGAAATGCAAATCACTTATAATCTCGAAGCGATTCATCACGTCGGGAATCCACGCTAGCAATTCAAAATCGAGCGATGAATCGCCAAACCGTATAAAACGTACAAAAGGTGCTTGGACTTCCGGCGTGTCGGGATCGGTGTCCTTGAGTATCTCCGGGTGAGAATGGGCAACTTCAAGCAATACCTTCTTCACCAAATCTTCATCGGACTGGTACGACACCCCTACAGGGACCTTTAATCGTGTTCGCTTGTTTCGATGTGTCATATTGGTGACTGCCTCAGATATGAACTTGGAATTGGGTACGATGATATCAATATCTTCTGGGGTGGTAACTATCGTTGAGCGCAAATTGATTGCTGCGACTATGCCAAGGGTATTGCCAACACTGACTCTATCTCCAATTTTAATGGGGCGTTCAAAAATGAGAATGACACCCGAAGCGAGATTCGACGCAATATTCTGCAAGCCAAAACCGATCCCGATTGAAAGGCCGCCGAGCGCAACTAGCAGGCTGTTCATGTTAAAGCCTATCAGATTTGCCGCAACGAGAACTCCCAACGCAATCAGACTCAGATGGATGAAGCGGAGCAAAAGAAACTCCGCATTCTCCGGAAGTTGAAATGCCGGTAACACCTTACCGCGCAGTAGCGTCTGTAGATACTTGGAAAACACGATTGCCATCACGACAGTCGCCAATCCCAATGCAAGTTCGGTCAAACTCAACCGGGTTTGACCAATTGGGATGGAATAGGTGAACAACCGTCTTGATAGAAGTAGATTAACACCGACAACATTAAGCGCAATGGCTAACCCTACAAAGCCTACACTGAGGAAAACTAACCAGAGAATCTGCTCTTGCTTATCCTCCTTCACCTGCAATTGCACAAGAAAGCGACGCAAATATCGACGCAGAAATGTTGATACAAGCAAAAAACCGCCGAAAATCACGAGGAATATCGTGATTTGAAGCAAGTTAATTGAAGCTCCGCCGATGAAGGGTATCGACATTTCCAAAATGAATAACTGTTTGAACCATTCAATTAAATCAGCCATTTGGTTTTTTCATTCTCTTAGTCAACTTGGCTCTAATCGCATCAAGATTCTTGGTTGCAGAAGTGTCGTGTACCGAATTTGAGACTAGACGTGCAATGAAAAAAGAAGAGGGAAAATCGGCGATTTGGATGATTATCAATTTCATCCTACAGGACGCCAAATTACAGGATGTCGCGACCGGGAGATCGCTCCTACAAGACCTACACTTGCCAAGTTCCCGTCTTCGATTTGATTGATCGAAGAAAGGCTGAGGTCGTGTCTACGATTCGCTCGACCCTAGTTCGCTCAAAAGGCGCGTGACACCTTCCTTAATTATCTGCTCACAGGACGGGTGCGGGGGAAGCCAAGGTCTAACGCTAGACGGGTGGCCCAGCGCCTCGTAGCCACCTGCCGGCCCCAAATCGTAATCCGCTTTCGTCGCAACGTAGCCATCATATCCGTTCGTGTGGTTGAACACAAACGTGTGTTTGAAGGGTGACACTTTGTCAGTAAACAACTGATATTCGGCAAACATTTCACCTGAAAAGGAGAAGATACACAACTCGTCTCCGACGGCAAGGGCACGCATCGAAAATGGCTTGAACTGCGGTTCACCACTTTCGGCGATCTTTATGAGACACCGGTAACGTTCTCTACCGTCTTCGTCGGTCTGTTGAGATAGCAATGCTCTGCACTCGTCCGCTGACGGCGGATCTTGAAGCGGCAGGGACAGTGCTATCGAATGAGACTTTAACGCTGCAGGGGTGACAGCTTGAGATTCAGCCAAGGCGCAACTAACAGCATTCGCTAGGGAAAGTCCGGCGACATCACAGGCATCAAAACCGCCTCGCAATGGGTAACCGTTTATGTCACCGCAGCAGCCCTGCGCGAACATGTAAATCCCCTCTTGCTCGTTTCCTTTGTCGAGCAAGTTGCGCAAATGCTTTATCGTATAACCTGGGAAGTCCGGACCGATTTTGGTGCTTGATGCGTGAATAATCACGGGGTGAGCCGCGTGGAGGAACAGCACGGCAATTCGCCTGCCATCCTCACTGTAAACGCCGAGGACATCGACCCAAGGCACAACGGCGCCTCTGAAGTTTGGCGCCATTATTGTTCGGCCGTCCTGCATGACGCGGCGGTTATAACCGATCTGTGCCGGTTCCCGTCCAGCGCGCAGTTCGACAGGTTGGAGGTTCTCGGACGCATGTTTCACTATCTCGGCAATGCGGCAGGCTAACCATCTGGAGTAGGGGCCTAACTCAATGTTACAATCCGATAGCCATTGCTCGTAGGGTACATTCGTATCATCGATCCCTGACATGTCAATACGGTGCTCCCAAGCATCGCCGGGTTCGTGAAAATGTGGATCGGGCCAACATCCGTTATGTGTCTGACTGGTATTGATGAGGACGTTTTCCTTGGGAATCCCGGTAGCCATGTTAATCGCCTCCAGCAAGACCTCAATATAGGGTTGATGAAAGATTAAGAAGTCCGTCGTGACAATTGCGAGCTGCCGCGTCCCATCCGCAAACACTAGCGCCCTGACGTACAAGTCATCGTATGATGCCTCGTCTTCTATGACAGGTGTTACGAGGGTCTCGGCAGCGCCGCCGGAAAGTCCACTCCTTGAATTGGTGTCCATAGTTTGTCTCCTCCGAAGGGTGATATTCTCAGGTTAGCATGCATCCTCCAATTTCCAATCTTCTATTCGTCCAATTTTCCGCCGTTCCACTCTAATCCCTAATGTCTGAAACATTTCCGTTTCTTTTGCGTTAATCCTAACGAGATGAGCCACAACCAGATTTAGCTAAAACATTGATTCATTCTAGCACGGCATAAGGTGTCCAATCAACGAAAAAGACGGAAGAAATTCACTTGGTTTTTATCACTTGGTGTGTTATAATGTAGACTCAATGGAGTCGCTTCATTTCGGATTTCTGTATCTCAATTGAATTCGTTACACGTCCTAAAAACAGATTCGGTTTTCTAAGGAGAAGGAGTCGAAATCGCTATGGCACATCAATTACCCGAGCTGCCTTACGCTCATAACGCGTTAGAACCTCATATTGATACCCAAACCATGCAAATCCACCACGGCAAGCATCATCAAGCTTATATTGACAAACTCAATACAGCGCTTGAAGGGCTTGACGACCTCGCCGCGCTATCTGTTGAGGACCTGCTTCGCAACATTGACGACGTTCCGGAAGCGCAGCGACAAGCCGTTATTAACAACGGTGGAGGTCATGCCAATCATTGCCTATTCTGGACCATCATGAGTCCCGACGGCGGAGGCGACCCATCTAGCGAAGTGATGAGCGCAATCGAGTCTTCGTTTGGATCCGGCGATGCCGCACATGACCAATTTGTGGATGCTGCTACAACCCGTTTCGGATCCGGTTGGGCGTGGGTCGTTGTCAATGAGACTGGCGGTTTGGAAATTTACTCCACAGCTAACCAAGATAGTCCGCTCATGCAAGGTCATACACCCATACTTGGTCTTGATGTGTGGGAGCATGCATACTATCTGAACTATCAAAACAGGCGCCCAGATTATATTGAAGCTTGGGCTAATGTTATCAATTGGGATGAAGTCGCGAGACGCTATGCTGCAGCGATTGGCTAGTTCCTAAGTATTAAGCCCCGCTGATTCGAGTTTGTTCTCGTTTATAGACTTGATATCCTATCAGATCGTGAGTAAACTTTAATCTCAAAATAGTGAATCTATCAAAAGCGATGAAGGGGAGGAGTAAGTCACCCAAGTCTTGACAGAGAGGGAGATTCGATGGCTGAGAAATCTCCTCGAATGGCTTTGACTGAACGTCGCCCTGGAGCTGCTGCCCTGAAAACCAACCTAAGTAGGGTTAGCCGACTGATGCTCGTTATTGCATCCCAATAAGTGCCCTTGCATGATACTGCAAATGGGAATTGGAGTGGTACCGCGGTAAGGTCTTTGTTAAAAAGCCCTGCTCGTCTCCAAAATCGGAACGGGAAGGGCTTTTTTGTTTTGTCAGTAGTTTGCAACCATGCTCGATTGTAACGAGCGGGCTGGCAGAATGCTGATTCTTGCGGAGGTGAGAAAGATTATGGCGACAACGTCAGGTGCTAATATTCTTATTGAGAGTCTAAAACGCGCAGGCGTTGAATATATTTTCGGGGTAAACGGCGGCGCAGCGATGCCGATCTTTGACGCACTCTATGACGCAACAGGTATTACGCTGATACCGATGCGACATGAACAAGGCGCTGCCCATGCTGCTGACGGCTATGCGAGAGCAACAGGTAACGTGGGGGTGACACTCGCCACATCAGGGCCTGGTGCAACGAACCTCGTCACCGGAATTGCGACCGCTTTCATGGATTCCATTCCGATGGTGGCTATCACCGGGCAGGTTTTCACTCATCTTATCGGCAACGACGCCTTCCAAGAATCAGATGTCATTGGTGTCACCCGCCCAGTCTGCAAACATAGTTATCTAATCAAAAGTAGCGATGAAGTGGCGGAGGTCGTCGCGAGCGCGTTTCACATCGCGAGCACCGGACGTCCAGGGCCTGTGGTTATTGATTTCGCCAAAGATGCACAGATTCACGAATCACTCTTCCATTACCCGGAGCAGGTCAATATCCGCAGTTACAAGCCGAAAGTCGAGGGGCATCCTCGCCAGATCGCCAAAGCTGCGGAACTGATTCATAGCGCAGAGCGACCGATGCTCTATGCAGGGGGCGGAGTTGTTCTCGCAGATGCTTCAGAGGAGCTGCGCGAGTTGGCGATGAAAACAGGAATTCCAGTCACCGTGACGCTCATGGGTCTCGGAGCCTTTCCGGAAACGCATCCGTTGTCGATGCAGATGCCCGGCATGCACGGCTCCTGCTGCGCAAATTATGCGTTTACCGATTCCGATCTGGTAATTGCTGTCGGGGCACGGTTCGATGATCGGGTGACGGGAAATCTGGAGAAATTTGCTCCAAATGCCAAGAAGATTCATATTGATATTGACGCCTCATGTATCAGCAAGAATGTGCCGGTTGATGTGCCAATTGTCGGTGATGCAAAGCGCGTACTGGCGGAGATGAACAAGCTGGTTCATCACGTAGAGATTGAACCGTGGATGCGGCAGATTGACGAATGGAAGGAAAAATACCCTTTTGAATATCAACAAAAGGGCGACAAAGTCATGCCGCAGTATGTCATTGAGCAGATTTACGACATTTACCCCGAGGCAACAATCGTTGCGGATGTCGGACAGCACCAGATGTGGGCAGCCCAGCATTTCAAGTACACCGAACCACGCCAATTTATAAACTCAGGCGGGCTAGGTACAATGGGGTTCAGTTTGCCTGCCGCAATCGGAGCGCAGTTCGGCTGTCCGGACAAGACGGTTGTCAACATCAACGGTGACGGTTCATACATCATGACGATTCAGGAGCTAATCCCCGCGATTACGTATAAACTGCCACTTAAAATTTTCATTATCAATAACATGTACCTCGGCATGGTGCGTCAGTGGCAGGAGTTGTTCCACAATAAGCGCTACGCTGCCGTCGATTATCACGACAACCCCGACTTTGCGCTCTTGGCTCAGGCGTTCGGCGCAACGGGTTTGCGAGTCGAACGTGTTGAGGATGTCCGTCCGGCGTTGGAGAAGGCGAGAGGCGTGGATGACGGTCCGGTTGTCATTGACTTCATTGTGGACGAGGAAGAGAATGTGTTCCCGATGGTCCCCGCAGGCGCAGGGCTCGGTGACGTGATACGAGGGTTAGCGTAATGGCTGAGGAGAGACATATCTTTTCCGTGTTCGTCGAGAATCGATTCGGCGTTCTTGCACGAGTGTCGGGCTTATTCAGTGGGCGTGGCTATAACATTGACAGCTTAAACGTCGGCGAAACGGACGATCCGCAAATTTCGCACATGACTATTGTCACTCATGGGGACGCACAGATTATTGAGCAGATCTACAAACACCTGAATAAGCTCATCGACGTCATCAAGGTGACGGATCTCACGACTGAAAACCATGTCGAACGTGAATTGGTGCTAATCAAGGTGCATGCGGAGCCGCAAAAGCGCGGGGAAATTCTCCAGATCGTAGAAATCTTCCGCGGCCGCACCGTAGATGTTAACCCGACGACGTTAATGATTGAAGTCACAGGGGATGATGGAAAACTCAAAGCGGCAATTGATATGTTCCGCCCTTACGGCATCCGTAATCTGGTGCGCACCGGTAAAATTGCGATAATGCGTGGGAGCGTGAAGTAATAATCGTGGGAGCGTGAAGTAATAATAAGGACAACCTATTCAGTTCCGATCCTACGGGTGATTAAGGAGAAATTAATGGCAACCATTTACTACGATAGCGATGCAAATTTCGATTTACTGAAAGAACGAACTGTTGCGATTATCGGATACGGCGCGCAGGGCCGCGCGCAAGCATTGAATATCAACGATAGCGGAGCCACCGTCGTTGTCGGGCTACGATCCAACAGCGCATCCCGACACGAAGCGGAAGCGGCGGGGTTAGCCGTCAAAACCGTCGAAGAGGCTGCCGCTATGGCTGATGTTGTACAAATCCTCATCCCGGACGAACAGCACGGCGCGGTCTACAGAGATCAGATTGAACCAAATCTGGAAACGGGCAACATGGTAATGGTCTCACACGGTTTTAGCATTCATTTTGGGCAAATTGTTGCGTCAAGCAATGTCGATGTAACGATGATTGCCCCCAAGGCGCCGGGAGATCTTGTCAGAGATGTGTTTGTTGAGGGCGGGGGTACTCCCTGTCTGATTGCTATTCACCAAGACACAACCGGACACGCAAGGGACCTCGCCTTGGCTTATGCAAAGGGGATTGGGGGCACTCGGGCCGGTGTCATCGAAACCACGTTCCGCGAAGAAACGGAAACAGATCTTTTTGGCGAACAGGCTGTCCTATGTGGTGGAACGTCAGCCCTCATCAAAGCATCGTTCGACACACTCGTTGAAGCTGGGTATCAGCCTGAGATGGCGTATTTTGAGTGTATGCACGAGCTGAAATTGATTGTTGATCTCATCTACACTGGCGGTCTTACCAAAATGCGCCGCGTTGTTAGCAACACAGCAGAGTTCGGAGATCTCACGCGCGGGCCGCGGATTGTCGATGACAGTGTCCGAGCCCGAATGCGTGAAATCCTTAAAGAGGTACAGAGCGGTGAATTTGCGCGCGAATGGGTACAGGAAAATCAAGCCAATCAGCCTGTGCTGCAGGCGCTTCGTCGCGGAGAAGAGGAATTGGAGATCGAGAAAGTTGGCAAAGGATTGCGAAGCATGATGAGTTGGCTCAATGAATAGCCCGCCAATCATAAACCTCCTAAAAGCCGCCACTGTGTGCCGATGATTCCACCAGGGCGGCTTTTTGCTTTTCATTCCTCGGTACCATATGTTGCTGAATCTTCCGGATGGATGAGTATTTAGGACGATTGTGGTCCATTGTCAAGGAATTTATGGAAGCTGAAAAGTTGGTGGCAATAAACGCAGTCTTGAAGGCCGCACAGCTATGTCAGCAGGTACAATCGGACATGGTGCAGACGGATTCCATGGTGAAAGCCGATCGCAGCCCGGTAACCGTCGCAGACTTCGGTTCGCAGGCTCTTATCTGTGGTGCTATCGGCGATGCGTTCCCGGACGATTGCATTGTCGCCGAAGAGGATTCGGAGGCCCTAAAGGAAAGCCCACGGCTGCGGTCAAGGGTGACCAATTACGTCAACCGGTTTACCGAAGGGTCGGCTTCGCAAGTCTGTGATTGGATTGATCGAGGGAATGGCGAGGTCAGCCAACGCTTTTGGACCCTCGATCCCATTGATGGAACGAAAGGGTTTCTACGACGAAATCAGTATGCCATTGCGCTCGCGCTGATTGTTGATGGCGACGTGAGATTTGGTGTGCTCGCCTGCCCAAGTCTGCCGCAGGCTTGGGATGTTCCTGCTTCAGCGCCCGGCTCTCTCATGGTCGCCATACGAGGTGAAGGTGCGTACATGTGCGGGTTGGACGGCAAATTGTTGAAGCAGATTCGAGTTGCCGAGATCCCGTTGCGTTTTGCCGAGAGTTTCGAGGCATCACACGGAGATCACGATGCGCATGTCAGGATGACTCAGAAACTCGGTATTACCGCGGCACCAATTCAGATAGATAGCCAAGCGAAGTACGGATTGGTTGCACGCGGGGAGGCGTCGGTTTACACGCGCTTGCCTCATCCACGGACGCCAAATTACCGAGAGTGTATCTGGGATCATGCCGCCGGGATAATTATAGTGGAGGAAGCAGGAGGAACGGTAACAGACATGCACGGATGTTCCCTAGATCTCTTGCAAGGCAGGCGGATGACTGCCAATCGCGGGATTGTGGCGACAAACGGTACACTCCATAATCGTGTGCTAGAGATTATCCGTGCAGTGAGAAAATAACGCGCTCCGATTCTGTTCTTCCGTTTGTAATAGCCCAATTCATTGCGCATTCAAAAGCGGTGTGTTTAAGTAATGAGCACAACTATTCGAGCATGGGAACGTCAGGAGTTTCTCAGTTCATGAAGAACCTGATGATGGTTTTTTGTCTCATCGTCACAGCACTTTTCATCTGGGTCTGGCACCATCAAGCCCAGTTCAACGACTACTCGCGCAAAGCCCGATTTCACTTGAAAAACAACGAGCTAGAGTTAGCGGTTCAGACCTACACAAAAGCCATCCGAAATAAGAAGTTCACGCTGTTTTTCGCGCACGCGCCATCAGTCTACAATAACCTTGGTCAAGTCTATCTGCAACAAGCGGAGTATGACAAGGCGATTGCAACGTTTGAGAAAGTAATCGAACTCAAGCCGGACGCACTTCAAGCTTATATTAACTTAGCAACCACTTATCTTAAACAAAACCGTCCCAATCAGGCCATCGAATCTTGTAGGAGGGCGCTTCAAATTGCCCCGAACATAGCCCTATGCCACTACAACCTCGCCTGCGCTTATGCCATCAACGCTGAAAATGCTAAGGCAATTAACGCCCTCGGGAAGGCAGCCGAGCTTGATCCTAGAATCAAAGAATTGGCGAAACAAGAACCCACATTTGATGCTTTGAGGTCACACCCACGTTATCCGTCAAACTAGGCTTCATAACTTACAGCGACAGGTGTTAACTTCGTCATCGGGACGCTCTTTCTTGAAACCTTTTGCCGTACCGGTGGTACAAAAGGACGTTGTATTGTTCATTAATGTATCGCCGCGCTACATGACTCCGAAACTTCAGCGACGGGAATCCCGGCTAACCAAGATAGCGACTCCGGTGTTCGCAAATCGCTTAAACGTTGCACGTAAATGCGCTTGACGCCAAAAAATAGGGCGTTGTATAATATCCACGTAGCGAATACGGTAACAGGTTTAGACGTTCTAACGACCTAGGAGATTGGGCTAGGGCAAAGCAAGTCAGGAGATACTAGAAATCATGGTCAACCAAAAAGCATTCACTGGGAAAATATTCACATTTGCAGTAATTGCGACACTAGTTGTGGCAGTTAGCGCGGTTGCGTCCGAACGGACATGGACATCCATCCGTGAGTCAAAATGGAAAGCGGCGTTTTTTGATGTCTACTTTGTCGATGCTCAGCACGGATGGATTGTCGGCGAAAGGTCCTCGATTCTGCACACAGTCGATGGTGGAAAGACTTGGAATAATCAGCCCAGTCAACCTCTGCCTTTCAAGAAAGATCTCAAGAAGGTCCGATTCATTAATCCTCAGATAGGATGGGTGGTTGGAGAGGAAGGAACTATTCTGAAGACTTTGGACGGCGGGGCAACATGGATGAAGCTAAATAGCGGTACGCGAGCGGCGTTGTCGAGTGTCTCTTTCTTCGATGCACAGTTCGGTTGGGCAGGCGGAGATGGAGGCGTCATCATACATACTTTCGATGGCGGAAAGACTTGGATTCGACAAAATATGGATCGAAGAACCGAAACCAACAACGTCATTGAGGGAGTTCATTTCCTTAACCAACAAGTCGGTTGGGTAGCTGGCGGCGCCGGTACCCTAATCCATACGTCCGACGGAGGGCAAACTTGGGGCCACCAAAAGAGTGGTACCGCGTCACCCCTTGATTCTCTTTTCATGCTTAATGACCAAGAAGGATGGTCATGCGGCGGAAACGGTGCCTTAGTGCACACCGCAGATGGTGGAAACACATGGAAAACCCAAACAAGCAACGTGCCTCATTCAAACGGTATGCCCGAACCTATATGGGATATCCATTTCATCAATTCCAATCAAGGGCTTGCGGCGGCGGAATTTGGCGTGATTCTGCGTACGATCGATGGCGGCACCACTTGGGCGTCACTGGAGCCACGACCTGTTTTCCACAGGCTGAACGGCGTGTATCAAATAAGTGCCCAAGAGGCATGGATTGTAGGAGACGCTGCGACGATATTGCATAGCACCAACGGCGGAGAATCCTGGGAGGTCGTGTCCAATAGTACCACTTTAAATGCGGTTCATTTTCTCAACGATACACATGGATGGGCAGTTGGAGGCTCAGGTGTGGCTCTGCATACCAGCGATGGCGGACGGAGCTGGGCTGGTCAAGATACCGGGGTGCCATTTAATTTGGAGGCCGTTCAGTTTTTAGATGAACGAAAAGGGTATGCCGTTGGTGATAACGGTGTGCTAATTGAAAGCCTTGATGGCGGCAAAACGTGGGCAAATCTTTACAGCGCGAGACAAGAAGGCGGAGAAACCGAACGCCTCCGGGCAGGCACAATTTTCGATTGGAAATTGGCAGGTGGCCATTACGATGTGCACTTCCCAACAATAAACGACGGTTGGGCAGTCGGACTTAATAGTAAGGTTGTTCAAACCGGTGATGGAGGGGCAACTTGGCACGGACAAAGCCTCGGAATGGAACATGATTTCGATATGCGAATTCTCAAGAGCGTCCATTTTGTTGATAATCAAACAGGTTGGATCGTCGGGCAAGGGGGCAAAGTGCTGAAAACCGCCGATGGCGGGCTCACTTGGACCGCACAAGATGGGGGCTCAAGTCAGCTAACTGATGTGTACTTCATCGATTCGCTGCACGGATGGATTTGTGGAGATGAAGGTACCGTACTTGTAACGCACAATGGGGGTGACATCTGGACAGAGCAGACCACCTCTACGACTACAGGATTCAACAGTATACTGTTTATCAGTGAAATGGAAGGCTGGGTTGTTGGCGCTAACGGTACAATTCTTCACACGGACGATGGTGGGGTGACATGGCAGCCCCAACGGAGTTCCACTGAAAACAGTCTATTCCATATCACTCAGTCGACAAATGGCACGATTTGGGCAGTTGGAGAAGCAAGCGCCATTCTGACATATTGAAAGCTAAAACCCGACCTCCGAGCAACATTACAGTCATTCCTGTTTCCGAGGCGGACATACTTTGGAACCCATTCACAATTCGTTCGTAGCAGACTGTGGTAGCTCGGTACATTGCGATTGCTGTGCTGCCAATCTAGCGACTTACTGAATTTGGTGCATGCATCGGGCGGTATAAATTCCCTTCTCCAGTAATGGGTTGTGGAACAATGAGGTTTTGAACCTTGCCCCGCGTGGTATCAGCGCTTAGAGCAATTGGAAGGGGTGAAACGAAACGACATCCGGCAACTAAGAGTCTACTCGTGATAAGTTCGATTGTCGGTATCATTCTCGGCATATTTACCTAGCGTTGTTTTGATGCTGGTGACAGTGCGGCGAAATTTTCGCTTGTTGTCTTAAACGCTTGTTGCCTAACAGGTTTAATTCTGTTGTTACACCGCACCGCAAATAAGAGGTGAATGTCACGATGGAAGAATGGATAAAGGTAATCGTACCGCTGCTAGGTATCGCTAGTTTGTGGCTGGGTATTGCCAGTTTGTGGTGGAAACTCACAACCTCAATGGCTACCAAAGCCGAATTGAACACCGTGAAAACCGATCTTGAGGCGAATATAGCTGAGGTGAAGGCTGACCTCAAAGCTGATGTAGCTGAGATAAAATCAGACATGGCAGACATGAAAGCAGATCTGAAGGGCGAGATAGGCGAGTTGAGGGCGGACATCAGGGAGATTCGGCAACTGCTATACAAGAATGTTACTGAGTCTGAGGGGCAGGAATGAAAAGCATCCTAAGAAATCGAGATGTTGAAAAGTGCTGTTGAGTCCGCAATCATTGAAGAAGAGCATTCCGCCATCCTCAACAAAACCTTTAATTTAAGTTTGTGTCAAAGATAGGAGTTGTAATATGGACTCTGTTCCTACTTCATCAGCTAATCCACTAGACTCTCTTGATACACTTCCAGACGGCGCGTTGTCCTTGCGCCGAATTGCGACCTTGCGTAAGGATTTCGAGGGAAACTCCGTTTATCGGATGGCACAGAACGCAGTCTGCAAGGTTTCCGTAGACGATATCGCGCTGAATCGTCAAGTGGTTACCAACAGTGATTTCACCTTCAGTCATGTGCTGGACGATTGGAGTGTTACCAATCAGAAGCGAAGTGGTAGATGTTGGATGTTCGCAGGATTGAACCTTCTTCGGGTTGGTGCGATGAAGAAGATGAATCTCAAAGAGTTCGAATTCAGCCAAAACTATACGTTCTTTTGGGACAAGCTTGAGCGTGCCAACTATTTCCTACAACGGATTATCGAGAGGGTGGATCGCCCCGTGGATGATCGTTCCGTAGCATGGTTGCTTGAGCGTCCGCTTGATGATGGGGGCCAATGGAACATGTTCGTCAACCTCATCAAGAAACACGGTCTTGTACCCCAAGCCTTCATGCCTGAAACGGAAAGTTCCTCAAACTCGGGGAAGATGAACAGCATCCTCACACACAAGCTGTGCGAAGGAGCGAAGACACTGCGTGACATGGCTGCAAAACATGTAAGCCTTGACGAGTTACAGGATACAAAGGACGAGATTGTCGACACCGTGTACCGCATCTTGTCGATTCACCTCGGCACGCCGCCTACTCACTTCGATTGGCAATGGAGCGACGCGGATAAAGAATTCCATAGCGATGGCGTCATGACACCCCAACAATTCGCGGAAAAGTATATCACGGTTCCAATTAATGACTACGTTTGTCTAGTCCACGACCCGCGCCCAACAAGCCCCGTCGGCAGAACCTTTACCGTTGAATGCCTTGGCAACGTCGAAGGCGGTGCTATCGTCAAATATCTGAACGTGGACATCGACTTAATGAAGCAAATTGCAATGAAAACCATCATAGATGGTGAACCAGTCTGGATGGGGTGCGATGTTGGGAAAATGATGCGCTCCGATCTTGGGCTTTGGGATGCAAAACTATATGATTACGAGGCAATTTACGACACGCCTCTAATCCTCGATAAGTCAGGCCGACTCCAATATCATCAAACCTTCATGACACACGCCATGCTATTCACCGGAGTGGATGTCGTACAAGAAGATGAACGACAAATTCCACGGCGCTGGCGCGTCGAAAATAGCTGGGGGGACAAGAACGGCAGGAAGGGATTCTACCTCATGAATGATAACTGGTTTGACCAATACATGTTTGAGATTGCTGCGCGCAAAGGCTATCTACCAGACGAGATACAAGCTGCACTCGCAGAGGAACCGATTGTGCTACCGGCATGGGACCCGATGGGGGCGCTCGCCCAAGAAGCCGGGGCGCGTTAGGTAGTTTCTATAAGGATAAGGACAATCGATAGACGTTCCGTCCGGCAAGAGATTATCCTTCCCTAGTTTTTCGATTTCCTTGGAGAATTTTGTACGGAGCTATCAATCTATCCTCTTATCCAATCTGACTAATTTCTCATACTATACCGGGAGACGTGACATTGAAGAAGTTGACTGTGGCAATTGTTGTAGTCATTATTACAGGCATTGTTATATTGAGGGTTGTTACCAAACAACGGTCGAGCACCACGGAAGTGGCCGCTGCAGTGGTATCAAAACCTGTTGAGGTGGTTCAAGCAAGGCGGGCAACCATCGAATCTGTATTGCAGTTATCCGGCACAATTGCCCCAAATTCGAGCGTAACGGTCTTTCCCGAAGTCCCAGGCAGGCTCGTTAAAATGCGCGTAAACGAAGGTAGCCGTGTGAAGAGTGGTGACATCATGGCTGTTATCGATCATGGTGAACTTGAACTTCAGCTAACTCAAGCGGAAGCAGCTCACCAAGTTGCGCAAACAAACTACGAGCAGGTAAAACAACTAGCAGAGGGACGCGTCAAGGTCAAGATTCACATCGCAGAAGCGGATGTATCGTCCGCAAAGGCTGCCCTGCAGCAGGTCAACGATTTGGCTGAAACTCGCACCGTTTCGCAAATTGAGGGGGCAGAAGCCGGGTTGGCATCACTCCAAGCAAACTTAGAGAAAATAAAGCGCGGAGCTAGAGAGGAAGATCGCAAACAAGCCCAAGCTACGCTCGATCAGGCTGACGCCAACTTCGCAAATGCTCAGAGCAACTATGACCGAATGCAAAAACTCTTCGCAGATGGAGCGATCAGCGCGCAGTCACTCGAATCATCACAAACACAGTTAGACGTGGCTAAAGCACAATTCGATATCGCTACTGAGCAGATTCGACTTATCGAAAATGGTGCGCGCGCAGAGGACATCCGATCCCTAGAAGCACAAGTCCGGCAAGCGGAAGCCGCTCTCAAAGTTGCACGCACTCAGGTGGCGACACGAACTTGGGAAAAAGACATCGCCCTAGCTGAAGCGCATGTCAAGAAGGCAGAAGCCAATCTCTCCACAGCCAGGGATTTGGAGGCCGCTAGAAGTTGGGAAGCGGAAATTATCGCTGCGGAAGCCGCCATGAGGCAAGCAGAAGCCGCGGCACGCCTTGCGCAAGAAAAGTTGACAGACGCAACAATCACTGCCCCGATTTCGGGGATTGTGGCAAAACGACATCTAGATCTCGGTGGAATGGCATCGCCAACCGCGCCAATTTTTGAAATTGTTGAGATGGAGACGGTTAAGGCAATTTTTAGCGTTATTGAATCAGATCTGGGTAAACTGAAACCGCACACAAAGGCATCAATTCAGGTTGATGCTCTGGAGAATCCCGTGATGGGCGAGATCGCGCTGATTAGTCCCACGCTTGAACCCTCAAGTCGCACAGCAAAGATTGAGATCCGGGTCGAAAATCCAGGTATGAAGTTGAAGCCCGGTATGTTCGCTAGAGCAACGATTCCGGTTGAAATTCATGAAGACGCGGTTTTGATTCCGCGCTCCTCGGTGCTTGAAGACACCAATCGAGACCTGCGCAGCGTTTTCGTGGTCACCGCAGGTGTGAGCCAACGGCGGACAATTGACATTGGGTTGTCACAGGGCAGTGATGTTGAGGTGACCAACGGGATTGATGAAGGGGATACAGTGGTTGTTGCCGGTCAGCACGCTTTGACAGATGGAGAAAGCGTCACGGTAGTCGTCCCTTAGCGACAGTGGAGAGTGAGGCTATAGATATAAAGTTGCCCAACTCTCCTTGCGACTACGCTGACACTTGCTAATGGAAAATGCATGAGGTGTGAATCGTCATGAGTACGGAGGACATCTTAAAGGGTGGCCAACCCATAAAAATAGAGCACATTTCCGGTCCCGAAGTCAGGCCTCATGAAATTCTCGAATTTGAGTCAATGCTGCGGTTTCAAGACGAGCAACTGTTCGGTGATTCCGGCTTTGAAAAGAGCGGAAGAGTTGTCCTCACTAGAGCGCCCGCGCGGTTGGATGTTATGGGCGGAATCGCCGACTACAGTGGGGCAAATGTTGCTGCATTGACGCTTGAACACGGCGCGGTCGTTGGCTGCCAAGTACGGGATGATAGGCAACTCAGAGCGATAAGCCTTGGAATTGATAGCAACTCATTGATAGGTTTGCGGATTTCCGTAGACGATTTCTATGCCCAGGGCCGCCTCAAATCGTACAATCAGATCCGTCAGCTCTTCGCACAAAATGCTAGAACGGCGTGGGCTGCGTATGTACTTGGAGGCTATTACGTCCTACTCAAGGAAGGCAAAATCAAGCGGCTTCCTCATGGCGCCACAATCGCACTCAAAAGCAGCATCCCGATGCGAGCGGGCATCGCCTCCTCTGCCGCGATTGAAGTGGCCGCACTAGCGGCTGCTAACGTCATTTATGAATTGGGGATGGACGCTAAAGAAATCGCTCGGATTGGACAAATTGTCGAAAACCGCGTTGTCGGCATGCCATGTGGTCCGATGGACCAGATCGTTTCTGCTTCGGGGGAGCGGGGGACAATTCTCTCTATACACTGCCGACCTGTCCCTGTTCTTGAAGCTGTGTCGCTTCCCCTTAAGACAAGGATGATAGGTATACACAGCAAAGTTAAGCGCCCCTCAAATTCTGCCTATATTGACGCTCGCACTGCCGCATTCATGGGTTTGACCATCCTTCAAAAAGAGTCGGGTGTTGAGAAACTACGAGGTAACTATTTGTGTAATCTCTCTGTGCGAGAATTCCGTCGAAGGTACCGAAGTTATTTGCCTGCCCGGATGAAGGGACAACATTTTCTGAATCGGTATGGTGGGACGATGGACTCAGCGACTAAAGTCGATCCCAAAAAAACCTACCATGTTCGTAGCCGTGTTGAACACCCAATCTATGAACACGCTCGTGTTGGGAAGTTCATCCGATGTATTAAGGATGCCACTGCCGATGCCGAAAATGTCAAAAGCCATTTAACGAACGCGGGGGTACTCATGTACGCTTCGCACTGGAGCTATCGGTATCGCGTAGGACTTGGTTCCCCTCAAGTTGAACAGATTGTCAATTCTGTCCGCACGATCGGAGTCCAAGGAGGCTTCTATGGTGCTAGAATTACATCCGGCGGCGGTGGCGGGACAGTTGCGGTACTATGTCATGGAAACATTTCTAGCGGATTAATCCAAGTCCTTGCCGCTTACAAGTTGGCTTGGGGACTTGAAGCGGAGGTCTTCTATGGAACATCGCCCGGCGCATGCCAATCGGAGCATAGTGTATTGCAGCTATCCAAGACGTGACACTAGCCAAGCAAAGGCATCATCCCGCCAAGCGACTTGCATCTCCTCCAAGTGGAAAAATCCGCTTATTGCGCAAGGATGTTGAAGTATTCTTCTACCTCTGACAACATACATCTTGTTGTTGAAGCAAACAAGCCAAAGTGGTGCGTACCATGAAATCTAAGAAATGCGTGTTCACACTTGTGTCCGCGCTAGTCTTGACGCTTGCTGCTGCGCTAAGATTCGTCTCCGCCGAGGATGGTAGCCATACCGCGGAATTTCTCAGCCATGGTGTGGGAGCGAGAGCGTTAGGCATGGGCAGCGCCTTTGTGTCAATCGCCGACGACGCAACGGCAGCCTACTGGAATCCGGCGGGACTTGCGAAAGTTGACAACCATGCGTTCTCTATCATGTACTCGGACTCCTTCGGGGCAGGAGAGGGCAACTTTCTCAACAAGGGAATTGTGCAATACAATTTCGTCAACTACGTGCATCAAATCGAAGGCCTCGGCAGTGTGGGCATTAGCTGGATTCGGCTAGGTGTCGACGACATCCCGCTTACGACATTCACAGATACCAACGGCAATGGCCTCGACGATGATTATCTGGAGTTGGATGGGATACCCGGTAAGAGTGAAAATGATGGTCAATACTTTCAACCGCCAACGGTAAAGGGATATTTCAGCAACACAGATAATGCCCTACTTATCTCTTATGCGCGGAGGGTTAGCGCGAAACTCTCTGTGGGTGCGAACTTCAAGCTCCTCAAACAGTCCATCTTTGAAAACACGGGCTCTGGAACCGGCCTTGATTTCGGTTTTATGGTAGGCCCCTTCGTTGGCTTTTATATCGGTGGGATGGTAGAAGATGCCACCGGCACACAGGTTCGTTGGGATACCGATGCTGAACCGACCTTCACACGTAGTCCTCGGTTCAGATTCGGTGCTTCTTATCAGCGCGTCTTGCCCGTGATCGGAAATATAACAGTTGGCGCTGACATGCAGACGAATCGAAAAGACCTCGTACAGGAAAACAAATCAAGCGGCCCATTGTTCCGCTTCGGAGCGGAATACTGGTTACTCAATGTCGTTGCATTTCGTGTAGGTACGGAGGCTGATAGATTAGCGTTAGGCGCCGGATTGCGTCTCCGTATGGGCGAGGCGACAATGTTTGCAGATTATGCTTTCAACGCCCACGACATCGGAGATTCGCAACGAATTTCGATTTCAGGTATCTTTTAATCCCCGGATATCCCTCCTCTACCCGCACTTCATGTCAAAATCCGACCCGAAAACAGCAGATCCCAGAGAGACTCTAATCCGTGGCTTTCAAAGGTAGACAAACGGTCATCCTATGTTCGTGTTGTAACGAACGACAGCTAATCAACCAAGAATGGCAAAAGATTCCATGTTCTGATTTTGCCCGATACAGAGGATAGCCTAATGTGCGGATTTATGAAACTACCTTCTCTTTCTGTTTAAACATTCCCAGCGTGCTTACGCTACTCCAACGCACGACGTTAACGAAGTGAGTAATGCGGAATTTTTGCTGCCTACTCGTAATTCCACTGTCCCACGTGTCGATTTTGCATCCTCAACAAATTGCCAATCTTCACATCATTCCACTCCGTACTAACTCCGTACTAACAGTGAAGCAAGCGAACGAATACCTCCATCCGATTCCGAGGACTGATCCGCGCCGGCCTTAGACAGGCACGTTTACTTGCAGGTTGTCGCAGATTATGTCGACGCTCTGAGAGAAAAAGAAATGTAGTAGAGGGATGTCGTCAAGATTTCATTATTTTCTTGACAAGAATCCTAGTTTTTCCTAGAATCTGTATTAGTCAACGAGATGGTTTACACGCTGTACCGCTCCCGCGGATTGAAACCTCATCGGTCAAGGCTTGGATTTGGCAATCCAATCCGATCTGCAATCATAAAATCGCAGATTTCCCCTCTTGCAGGAAACAGCTATGAGAGTCTCACATCTGCCTAACCATTACATTTTTTGTTATTTCGAAGAAAAAACTGGAATCATGACGATTTCAGATTGAAATTCGGTGGCAGATTTGCTAACCTATAAAGTGTTGGTCTATTATTTGGCGCAGAAACCTCACCCCTAGCTGTTTCAACGAGGAAAAGCAATGGGATCAAGTCAGAACAATTCCGCGGCACATTTGGAAAACCTGCGGCACCGCCGCATAAAGCGAATCAAGCGTCAGAGAGCGATTGAAGTGGGTAAACCTGTTGATGTCTCTTTGAAAGGCATGGCGTTGAACCCTGTGCAGAAGAAGGAACTTTCCGGTCTTCAACTCCACGCTCACGATGACCAGAAACATCAGGTTGCGACGCGAAGCCGAGTATCCGTGTTGGTCTCCTTGGCGTTTCACGCAGTTGCGGTATTTATTGCGGCATTCTACGTCGTCAGAACCGCTACTGTTGATGACGAGGCAGTTAGCGTCGAGTTTTTTCAAGAAATTCTAGAGAAACGCGATCCACCAGATCGTAAACCTATAGTAAAGTCTCAACCCCAGCCTACTCGGCAACCTCAGGCGCTGAAAACCCTCAAATTGAAACCGGTAGTGAATCTACCGACAGCCGATACAAAATTTGTTGTACCCGACGATGGGCTCGAAGGTGTTCCTGACCCGGGACTTACCGACGCGGGCCCCGGTATTGATACGGGTGGTCTTGGTAAAATGGACTTTGGTCCTGTCAAGCCAAAGTTTGATACCGGTAATCCGGAAGATGTTTTCCGACAGAGATTTGATGATTCCACTCTTGGTGACTTCGGTGATCCGCCTGACCTTGAACAGACTCCTGAACCAGATCTCGCTGGTGGTGATGCCTTCAAGGCTCAAGAGGTGACGAGACGTCCTCGATGGCGTAATCAGGTGGAGCCGAAATACCCAAGTGCTGCCCGTCGCGCCCAGAAAGAGGGTAAAGTTGTTCTGTTAGCCACCATTGATGTTGATGGAAAAGCCAAAGACATTGAAGTCAAGGAGGACGATGTTGGATTTGGATGTGCTAGAGCAGCCATAGAAGCTCTGGAGGCCTCACGGTTTACCCCCGCTAAACGGGGTGAAGAGAGTGTCCCCATCAGAATCTCAATACCATATCAGTTCAAACTTGAAGATTAAGTAGCTTGTTGGAGCGGTCAACAATCGGGCGTACAACACATATTACTTAGGACATCTATAGATGCGCCCCAGTTTTTGCTTGTTTCTGCTGTCATCCTCTCGGCTTGCAATCAAGAGATGCATTTACAGTACTCATAGGGGATACATGGTATCTCAATGACTAGCAATTCCTGACGTAACGAAGAGACCATTCAAACTGTTGAGGAGGATCTCAAACCCTCCTCAACAGTTTGAATGGTAAGCGGCTTTTTCGATGGTCTGGCAGCAAGCCGAGATAATCAAAATCTCCCTTGGTGTTTAAATGTACCACTCGAGGTCCGGAAGTTCTACTCGGTTACACACAGCAGTAGTTTCCCGCAGGAGCGAAGTCACGGTAAGCTCGCGCTGCCGGACCGATTCACATGGCCACCTTGACTCATTAACCGTAGGGTTACCTCATCAATTCGGTTCGTTTGACAAGCCTTGAGATGAGAACCGAGGAGGCGATATCCGTTTTGGTGCTTTGCTCACTCTGGTTCCACTCTCATCTGGCTCTTTGGAGTTTCAACAGAGCCTAGCCACAAAAACACAGGTACATTAAGTTCCAATCTTCTGAGGTTAACGTCACATACAACGAAAAGGAATTGAAAATGAAATTGAAGTTATATCCGCAACTTGCAACTCTCGTACTTAGCATTGTTGCAATGCTTTTTGTGTTGTCTATAGCCATCGCGCAGGAAGCCCCGGAAGAAGCGGCTGAAATGGAATCCGATGAGTCCATGGAGTCCATGGAAGGCGAAATCGTGGAGCTTGAAGGCGTGGTAACCATCGGTACTCGCGCAAAACGGCGCTCCGCGATTGATTCAGCCGTGCCGATTGACGTGATCGGTGGCGATGAGTTCATCAAGCAGGGAGCAACAGATTTGCAGGACCTGCTGAGGAACATTGTGCCATCGTTCAATGTGAATACACAACCGATCAGCGACGCGGGAACCGTCGTCCGCCCCGCGAATCTACGCGGTCTCGCACCTGACCACACGCTAGTGCTTGTCAACAACAAACGGCGCCATCGTGCCGCCGTTATCCACTGGTTGGGTAATGGCTTGGCTGATGGAGCACAGGGACCTGACCTCTCGGCAATTCCGGCAATTGCTCTAAAGCAGGTGGAAGTCCTCCGAGACGGTGCATCTGCCCAATACGGTTCCGATGCAATCGCGGGCGTGATGAATTTCCAGTTGAAAGACAACTATGAGGGAGGCTCTTTTGAATTCAAGCCCGGTATTTATCAAGACGGAGATGGGCAGACATTTGCCGTTGCGGGAAACATCGGTTTGGGAAACGAGGATACTTGGACCAGCCTCAGTCTGGAATATGGCGCCGCGGACCCAACCATTCGCTCGGTACAGCGGGGCGACGCCGCCAACTTGACAGACGCTGGGAACCTTGATGTGAGAGACCCGGCGCAAATCTGGGGCCAACCGATTGTCGAAGGCGACGTCAAGTTATTCGCCAATTACGGAAGCACGCTCACGGATTCCGCTAAGTTTTACGGGCACGCCAACTACGCCAGCAAACGGGTTGAAGGCGGGTTCTATTTCCGAAATCCCAATACTCGAAGCGGGGTGTTTAGCACCGATAGCGGAGAAACGCTGCTAGTTGGCGATTTGACGGGCGGGGAATACCCGAACATCCCGATCACAAACAACGTACCCGACCAAGACGAATTGGCGAAAGTTTTCAGGGATCCCAACCTGTTCACCTTCCAAGAAATGTTCCCGGGCGGCTTCACTCCAAGATTTGGGGCGGAGACGATTGATAGTTCCGTGCTCGTCGGAATTAAGGGCGGCGCTTTGGAAGACACTCTCGGGTCCGCATTAGACTGGGATTTGAGCGCCTACTTCGGACGTCATCACGCCGATTTCTTTATCTTCAACACCGTAAATGCATCTCTGGGACCGGATACGCCGACCGATTTCGATCCGGGTGACTACATTCAGACCGATTACAACCTTAACTTTGATGTGACGCACTCGCTCAGCGACATGGTATTCCTCGCCACCGGACTGGAACATCGGAATGAAGGATTTGAGGTTGTCGCGGGCCAGAGAGAGTCGTATCAAATTGGCCCCTTGGCCGGTCAAGGCTTCAGCGCTGCCTCCAACGGGTTCTCGGGCTTCAGCCAGATCGCTTCGGGCAATTGGAACCGTACCAACATTGCAGCCTATTTGGAGAGCGAGGTTAGACCGCTTGAACATTTGCTAGTTGGTCTCGCGGTTCGTGGAGAGGACTTCGAGGATTTTGGGAGTACTGTCAACTACAAGGTGGCGACCAACATCGGCATTAAGGATTTTCTCTCCGACGCGGGTATGATCTCTAATGATGAGATGGACCTGAAGTTCCGCGGCAGTTATAGTACCGGGTTCCGGGCGCCAACCCCCGGCCAACAAAACACGTTCAACGTTACCACCGAGTTCAATTTTGAAAAGAATGACTTGGTGAATAACGGCACCATCCCGTCAACGAACCGAGCGGCTGCGTTGGTGGGCGGCAAAGCCCTTGAACCCGAAACATCAAAGAACTTTACCAGCGGAATCGCTTTCACGGTACGAAACATCAACCTTACGGTAGATCTCTTTGATATTCGGATGAAGGATCGGTTGGCGCTTTCACAAGACTTCGAGTTGACCGCCGAGCAGAAGGATGAGTTGCTTAAAGCGGGTGTAACTAGCGCCGCTAACCTGCAAGAATTCCGATTCTTTACCAACGACTTCGATACCAAAACCCGAGGTGTTGATGTTGTGCTCACGGTGCCGATACCCAATGGCAATCTCACCGGCATTTATAACCGAACAGAGACCACCGTTACCGCCTTCAATCCGGTAACGCTGGATGATTTGCGGATAAAAGAATTGGAGGAGAACCTTCCGAAACAACGAGGGGGTCTCACGGCGACGCAGTCCATCACTGATCGGTGGAACGCGCTCGGGAGAATCAGTTATTTTGGTGATTGGTTCGATTCTGAAGATAATGAAACGTACACCGGAAAGGTATTGGTCGACGTTGAGACGACTTACACCGGCTCCTCCGGATTAACGCTCACCATCGGAGTTCAAAACCTCCTCAACACCTATCCTGACGAGAATCCAGGAGCTGTCTGGCGTGACGCTGCACAAACCGACACCGGTATTGGCAATACGTACGGTCAGTTCAGCCCGTTTGGATTCAATGGCGCGTACTGGTACTCCAAAGTCGGCTACAGGTTCTAAGCTGGCTGCCGGGCTTGTGGCCTCCTGGCGCTCCTGCTGGTTTTAGCTATCCAGCAGGAGTTGCTTTTGAGAAAATAAGCTTGTCAATATTGTTGCTACGTGCTTGGCGTGGATTGTCATATCTATGCCGAGCACCTATGTTCATCGTCGGTTCAATAGCGTCGATGAATTGTTTCGAGATGTTTTACCTGCCTACCATTCCTCATCTAACGACGGCAATTCGTCCAATCTCGTTCAAGTTCCCGAACTCCAGCACATAGATGTAGATACCACTCGCCACGTCGGATGTGCTGTTACTCAAGAGTAACCATTCCTTTCTGCCCCGATCAGCCGATGTCACGGTTAACCTCTCTACGAGTGAGCCACTTGGGTCATAAATAAATATGGCGGTATCGGTAGGTAGCCCATCAAATGTGACAGCACTCTTATGAAATTCGGTCGGTCGGACAGGGTTTGGAAAGACGATTGCTTGTGTGAAATCCCTTGATTCCGCAGGATTGGTTTCGGGTGGAATTTCAAACAACAGGGTTGATCCGCGGGGATCTATGGGGTTTCGATGGATTCCCAGTACATCTGAAACGGTGATTTCATAGGTGCGGCCGGGAACCAAATCTCCTACTTGGAAGCTGAGAATCGCACGTCTTCCCATCCGGTCACGGATGGCTGACTGTGGAATCACGCCGCCAATGTATTCCGGTTTGCGTAGAAGATACCGTTTTTCGTTCCCTATTTCCCGTCCCATCGGTCGATTAAACGTAACAGCCACCCGATCTCCTCCAAGATGTTCCACGGTTATCATCCGTGGTGGGGTTCGCGGTGTCGCCGACACCGAAGTTGTCCGATCCGTCTCAATTCCATCCTCATTCACCGCTGAAACAGCATACCAATAGGTTGTATCCTTCGTTAGGCCCCGATCGAGGTATCTTGGTTGGTCCAAATTCTCTTTGATTCGCTCAAATTCAGACATCTGGGGCGGGGCTGATTCTCCTTTTTCCTGGCCGGTGTTAGTTGCCCGGTATACGTTATAAAGGAACACATTGCTTGGGGTTTGCCATGTTAACTGAACAAGCTTTTCCGTTAAGGGGGCCGCAAGCAGATTCCACGGTTGGATGTCTGCGACGGCTTTCGTCTTGTCCGCGCCCGTATTCTCAAAAACGAGCAGATTATCCCGATTGTTGAGAAATATCTCCTGAAAACCGTTCTCGTCCAAGTCGGCGAGAACAAGATTCGGGGTGCCCCACACATCGTGATGCCAAATCGGCGCGAAAACCGCCCCCCTCTGTTGGAAGACATGAACGCTCGGGTTGGAAAGGATTACGAGTTCATTCCGTCCATCGCCGTCAAGGTCACCAACAGCGAGGCTGTTGCCCTTTAGTCGATATGGGACAATCTCTTGCGACCAGACCGGGATATAACGATTGTCTCCTGCTGTAGTAAACAGTGTGAATTCCCAGCGGTTCGGCAATGAAGAAAGTTCCTTCTCAACCTTTCGACTACCGACGACAAAATCTGAAATCCCATCACCACTAAGGTCTCCGACCGCGTATTGATGGGCATCCAATCTGTCGGTCTGCAACTGCCATGTCTGCGCTAACTGATTGTCTCCAATCGCTCCATAGAGGAGCAATTCTCCTTCGCTGTCTCCTGCCAATAATTCTGTTCTACCGTCCCCGTCAAAGTCTTCGATTGCGAACTGTTCGCCATAGACGTTGGTTCCATCCGTCTCGTTCGTGAGACGGACGATTTCCTCGTAACTATCATTTCCTTGATTTTCGTAAATAAGGATTGCACCGTTATTGTTATCCGCTCCAACGATTTCTTTGCGTCCATCCCCGTCAAGATCGGCAATCTGCCCGGTGGAGAGGAATGGTGACTCCCAAATCAGCCGTTCTGGGTATCCCGTGCGCGTCAGGCTTTCAATGAGAAAAATTTTATCCTCGGTGCTTCCCAGGATCTCCAGTAAGCCATCCTCGTCAGTGTCATCAACCGCCCAAGGCTTAAAGGCGAATGCGCTCGTATGCTTAAGCTCGTAGCTACCGAAAGGGGTACGCTCATGGATTTCGATACCTGAGGGGTGGTCGCCATCTAAGGGAAGTCCTACAATTTCGGGAAATCCATCTCGATCAAAGTCTGCAGCAACACTCCCGATGTGCATCGGTGGAATCCCAGTGGATTCTTCGACGAAACCGTGCGGAGAAATCTGGATGCCCATCACCTCCAGTTGATAAAAATTTTCTCCATTATCATCAATTGTTTCAAATCCTGCGGCATTTCGTGCCCTGATAAAGTAGTCATATCGACCGGGACTCAAGGACAATGAAAATGAATGTTCTTTACCGGCCGCTGTTTCGTCAATAGTAGAAAACGGTGCAAGTTTTTTTTGGACGCGGTAACTTAGTGTGTCAACTGTAACGTCATCCGTCGACCATGTGAAGGATACGACAGACTGACCCTTTGACAGTTGCTCCCGTGCCTTGATACCGCGCACTATAGGTGGTGTCCGATCAATAGACAACACGACTTCATCGCGGACAATCTCGCCGTCCTTCGCCGTGGCCTCTAATCGAACCGTGTAAATCCCTTCGGGTACCCCCGCTACCTCCCAGATTAGCAGTCTTTCATTTGTATTTTGTCGGGAGGACGGGAGATTGATTGTGGTCCAGGTTGTGGGCGTAGTTGACTCACCATACATCAACTGCCACCTATTAAACTTGAATCCACCGGCGGTACCAATAAATTCAATTTTACTCGAACCGCCTCCACCTGTTTCAGGCGCAAGAATCCGTGCCTGCATTGAACCACTTGCCATCAGTGCTCTCGCCGCGTTAAGATTTCCCGCGTCCACGAGCTCCGGGCTTTCAGTAATCGAATCTGCGGTGGCTACAATTATTTGGCGAGCCTCTTCATGTGTTAAGTTAGGGCGTTTTGACAGAATTAAGGCTGCTACTCCGGACACATGTGGTGTCGCCATGGAGGTTCCGGTTAACCGGCGATACCGGTTTCCGATCTGCGTGCTCAAAATGACGTTCCCGGGAGCGCCAATGTCAATGGATGCGCCAAAGTTGGATTGGTAAAATCTCTGCTTATTCTGGTCGGTAGCGGCGACAGCGATTACCTTGCGATAACCTGCCGGGTAGATTACATCCTGCGTCCGTTCATTTCCAGCAGCGGCAACCAAGAGAGCTCCGCGCGCATGTGCGTAGTCGATTGCATCACGAATGACGAACGAATTCCGATGGCTGCCCCAACTCATGTTGATGATTCTCGCGCCATTGTCCACGGCATAGACAATCGCAGCTGAAGAATCATCGTCTTGCAGATTGGTACCAGCCCCGTTTGACGCCCCTGCGCGAAGCGCCATCAAGGTGCAATTCCACGCCACCCCCGCAACTCCAAGCCCGTTATCCACATCCGCCGCAGCGATCCCCGCCACATGAGTTCCATGCCCCGACTCATCAATCGGATCGTTATCGCCGACCACCGAGTCGCCTTCGGCTGCGACATTGGGGGCGTCTGTAAAGTCCCAGCCTCTAATGTCATCAATATATCCGTTTTGATCGTCGTCAATGTCGTTGTCGGGAATTTCACCGGTGTTACGCCAAATCTTCGCGGCAAGATCTTGATGGGTGTAATCAATGCCGCCATCTACAATTGCGATAGTCACGTCAGAACTACCTTTTTCAATTGCCCAAGCGCGAGGCATGTCAATTAGGGGGAGATTCCACTGCTCTTCGTATCGGGGATCGTTGGGAACGATTTCGGAGGCGAGCGTATGACGTAGATAGTTAAACTCAACGGCCTCAATCAAGGGATGTGTCGAATAAGCAGTTTTTGTGGAATCGAGATCGGAAGAAGTCGAAAAGCGTAAGAGATAGATACGTTCGAGGTTCGGATTCGCTTCCGGGTTAGCGACATGAGGGAAAACGCGGGAAAGCGACTGAACCCCCATTTGGGAATGGAATACGCGAATCGCGGAACTTTCGTGCACGCGTTTAGCCTGCGCTTCGCCTTCAGGCGTCACTCGTATCAAGAGTTCGCCCACCGTAGCTTCGGACAACTGCTCTAAAGTCGGAAAATCACTCCGGTTCGCGAAGGCAGATGGGAGCAACAACACTAACATCGCTATTCCTGCACAAACTCGTCGAAGTTCGGACGATGGATTGAAACCGTATGCAGGACTCAAGGCTCGACTCACGGTGTTTCCCGGTTTGGTTGGTGTGGTAAGAAAACGGAGCCAACCGCGGTTCAACTTTCGATAGGACTCTCCTGATCGCCGCACGCTACAGAATTCGGCTATATCGGATATGAACCAGATTATCATAGCAACTGCACGATGACAACGGTGAGATCGTCCTGAAGCGGATTGCCAGAGCGGAAATCGGCTAACTCCGCATCCAGAGCAGTTATCATTGTATGCGGAGAATGGAACGCGTAATCGTTGAGAAAGCGCTCCAGAGCATCAGTGCCGTATCCTTCTTCGCCGGTGCCTCGCGCCTCAGTCAGACCGTCGGAATAAAGAAAAAGGCGATCACCAGACTGCCAGCTAATCTGCGTCGGTTCGGGTTGGAATTTTAAGCGTGTTCCAAGCGGGGGTAAACCATCGGTCTTTAACGCACTCCACCTCTGTTCGTCTACACGATATAGATAGGGGTAAGGGTGTCCTGCATTGACGAAAGTGAGCGTGTGATTGGAATGGTTAAGTATGAGATACGAAAAAGTCATCAGCATACGTGTATGGCGATAGTTACGCACAATCTTGTTCAGAGCAGTAAGCACCGATGTTGGCGACGAATTAATCTCCATTTGGAAATCAAACCCGCTGCTCACGAGAGCAACTAGCAAGCCGGAGTAAAAACCGTGTCCTGCAACATCACCAATGGCAACGCTCACGCGGCCATCAGGCAGATGGAAATAATCGTAGTAATCTCCGCCAACTTGGGCTGCGGGCTGGCTTTTTCCCGTCAGATGCATCCAATCCAACGAAAAATCGCCAGTCGGGAGCATCGTTGTTTGAATCTCACGCGCACGTTTGAGGTCGTACTCGTGTTGTTCCTGCTGGCGTACAGCAGCAATTCGGTATGCCGTGTCTTGTTTAATCTTCTGTCCCAATATCCGAAGCAATCCACTGACAACTTGCGGCGAGGTCGACAACACTTGATGAAAGTCGTCACGGTGAAGTTTTAAGAGCATAACGTCATTTTTCGCCCGTACTGTGGCGCTGTGAGGTGAATCATCAAGCAGAGCCAATTCGCCTATATATTCCCCTTCAGCTCTTTCTTGAATTTCAACTGCGCCAGACCAAATTGCGACTTTACCTTTCACAATGAGGTAGAGACCGTCCGCCAGTTCGCCTTCATTGAAGAGCGTATCTCCCACCGAGAGCCGGAGCATTTGCATTCTGTTACCCACTGCGCTCAGTACATCTTCCGGTGCACCTGCGAAGAGCGGTGTTCTGCTGAGGATTGTCGATAGTTCCGCTGAGGATAACATTCGCCTAATACTCCCTGAATCTTGGTCCGTAAAACCCTTACTGTTGAAAGACTGGATTATGCAGTTAACTTCTGGTAGAATATCCGACAAAGTTCAATGTTATAGATTCCTTGAGGTGTAGCCATGAACAAGATTATACTTGATACTGATATTGGTGACGATATTGACGACGCCCTTGCCTTGGCGTTTGCCGTCTTGAACCCAGAAATTGAATTGGTTGGTGTGACAACCGTCTTTAAGAATACCGAGAAACGTGCCGAACTTGCGTGCTGTGTGCTGCAAGCGTTGGACGAGACAAGCATTCCGGTTCATGTCGGAATTGGCAAAACCGTTCCGCAATCCATTCCGGATTGGGAGCGAATTGCGGCAGAGCATCAGCCAAGACAGATGGAGATTTTGACCCGGCGACAGCCATCAATAAAACCGTGTACGACACGCGCCGTTGACTTCATCATTGATACCATCATGTCGGGTCAAGGCGACATTACCCTTGTTCCCGTCGGTCCCCTCACGAATATCGCGGCAGCGCTCCTCGTAGAACCTCGGCTCATTCAGAAGACGAGGATTTGCTTGATGGGTGGCGCGATAGACCGAATCACCCCGGAGTGGAATGTACTCTGCGATCCGGAAGCAGCGCAGATTGTGTTTGGCTCCGGTGCGGAGATTACCATGGTGGGGCTTGATGTGACGACCAAATGCAGGATGACGTACGATCAGGTGAAAGCTATTGGCGCGGTACGGCGTCCAATCAACGAAATCTGCTTTGAGCTAATCCATCTGTGGGGTGGTGATAACCCCGAACCGCGTCCGATGCTTCACGATCCATTGGCTGTCGCGTTAGTTGTTGATTCAACCTTATGTGAAAAAGAGGAGCTGCGAATCACCGTTGAAACCCGTGCCGATCATGTGCAGGGATTAACAGTCCCAATAGACGGGCAACCGAACACTTCGGTATGCGTCAATGTTGAGGCGGAGCGATTCATGAGCAATTTCCTTAGTACCTTAACGAGTTCCTAAAACAGGGGATGGTAAATTCGTCATCTCCGCTGTTGATACAACAGTTTCAGTATTTTTCGAAGCTCCGGATCGTTCGGATTGAGGCGATTCACCTCTTCAGCTTCGAAGATTGCGGCGTCCAACATTCCCACATTGTAATATGCCCAACCCAGAGCGGCATGAATAATCGCCGAATCCGGCTCCAAATGCAACGCTTGTTGGTACTGCTCAATCGCCTTGTCATACTCCCTCTTTTCAATATGGATGTTGCCCTGCTCAAAATACGGATTACGGTAGCCGTTTGCTAACAGGCGTGTGCCTTCGGTGGAGCGATGCCCCTGTCCACAACCAGTATGGAGTAGAATACAGCACAGAAAAGCGGACATTTTCATCAATTCCACCGTAACCCTTTCCTGACAATAAGATAGCACCATCCGTGGTGTGTGTCAATTCGAATTTCCCATGGGGTTGGACCTATCTGCCGTGGATTCCACAGATTAATGCTGGGTTGGCTCCATATTCGACCCTACTCGTGTCAAATACGCCCAATGGTAGGGCCGCTATTGAATATGGGTTAGGATACCGCGATGTACGTTGACCATTTTCTCACCGGCATCCTATGCCGATTCGCTAGTTGATTGTCCCTTAGAATGCAGAATCTCATGGTAATTCGTGGAAATTTTCTCTTGACAAAATGGAGAGGGTGCTATATAATTTAAAGGCTCATTTAAGTTGTGGGTCCGGGCGGGTAGCTCAGTTGGCCAGAGCGACGGCCTTACAAGCCGTAGGTCACAGGTTCAAGCCCTGTCCCGCCTACCAAATAAGATGCAAACGTCACCGTATCGGACCCGTGGTGTAGCTTGGTTTAACACATCTGCCTGTCACGCAGAAGATCGCGGGTTCAAATCCCGTCGGGTCCGCCAGCTTATATCTCACCTAAACCACAGGTTGTTTGGTTGTCAAACAGTCTGTGGTTTTTTCATATCTACACTGCTCTAGATCGCCTTGACCAAGTTTCTAGTACGGAGGTTGCCGTCGTGTTAGACCTAAAGTATATCCGCCGAAACCCTGAGACCATACGAACAATGCTCGAACAACGGAGGATGACTGCGCCTTTGGATCAACTCCTTGAGGCGGATCGACAGTGGCGTGAGACCGTCACCGCGACAGAAAATTCGAGGAGCCATCAGAATATCATCTCAAAAGGAATAGCGCAACTCAAGATGAACAAGGAGGATGCATCTGAGCAGATTGCGGAGATGAAAGAGCTCTCTCAGAATCTTAAGAGGTTGAGCAAACATTCAAGTATCCTTAAACAACAGATTAATGAAATGCTATTGACGATTCCGAACCTGCCGGATTCGGGTACTCCAATTGGAAGTAGTGAGGAAGATAACGTAGAAATCAAGCGATGGGGCAATCCGCGAACCTTCGATTTTGAACCGAGACCGCACTGGGAGCTCGCGGAGGGATTGGGTATTGTAGATTTTGGCCGGGGCACAAAGATCGCCGGCAGCAACTTCATACTATTCAAAGGTTTGGGCGCGAGACTAGAGCGAGGGCTGATTAACTTCATGATTGATTTGCATGTCTCCAAACACGGCTATACCGAACTTTCGCCACCTTTTCTCGCTAATCGTAGGGCAATGACCGGCACCGGGCAATTGCCGAAATTTGAAGAAGACATGTATCGCTGTGACCGGGACGAAGAGAATGAAGACAGCGATCTCTTTCTCATTCCAACTGCTGAGGTACCGGTCACCAATATCTTCGCCGGGGAGATCTTGGACGCCGACGACCTTCCGATTTATTACGTCGCATACACCCCTTGCTTCCGGCGAGAAGCCGGATCGTACGGCCGGGAGACACGTGGACTACAGCGCCTTCACCAGTTTGATAAAGTCGAAATGGTGAAATTTACGCTTCCCGAAAAATCTTACGATGAACATGAAACCTTGCTGCGTGATGCCGAGGATATATTACAAGCCCTTGGCCTCCCCTACCGGGTCATTCAACACTGCACAGTTGAGTTGTCGTTTGCAGCAGCGAAATGTTACGACCTTGAGCTTTGGGCGCCCGTAGATCGGAAGTTCAATCTCGAAATTTCTTCGTGCAGTAACTATGAGTCCTTCCAAGCCCGTCGAGCGAATATCCGTTTCCGTCGAAAACCGCACGCAAAAACTGAATTTGTTCACACACTCAATGCGTCGGGCACTGCATTGCCTCGATTGGTTATCGCGATTCTTGAGAATTATCAACAGGAGGATGGAGCGGTTCAGATACCGGAGGTACTCAAGCCGTACGTGGGCGGCATCGATCGAATCACATTAGATAGTGTAGCACGATAAGGATTTCCCCGATTTGCCAAGATTTCACTGAGATCTGAAGGAATGAATGGACGAGGACAAAGGTTTCGCTAACCCCCAACTGCTAGTCTCTCCCAAGATGCTGATTGACAGACTGGGTGACGAATCCATCTGCATTGTGGATGCCCGCCCGACGCATGCGTACGTCGCAGGGCATATCCCCGGTGCTATTCACCTGGATCTGTATTCGCTCAGCCTGAATAACACGAGCGAGAAGCCGTTCAAGGCGTTTATGTGGACAATCGCTTACCTCCTCCGTCAGCGCGGAGTCGATCCAACGAAGACGATTATCTGGTATGAGGACATCTCAGGTATCTGCTCCGCAAGAGGATTTTGGTTTTGCGAATACCTTGGGCACGAGGAGGTTCACGTCTTGGATGGCGGGTTTAGTGCGTACGTTACGGCGGGTGGGCCTGTGAGCACCGAAGCCGATGAGCCCCCGGAAGTTCCGGCATTTCCAGATAATCCGCAACCTCATACACATGCGGACGCGGATACAATCCACGCGTTGCTGGGAGGGGCAGAATTCGTCGTCCTTGATACGCGCACCGATGACGAACACTATGGGCGAGTTGCCCGCTCCGCTCGTGGCGGCGCGATTCCGGGTTCAGTCCACATAGAATGGCAAAACAATCTGGATGAAACGGGAGCGTTCAAGTCAGCTCCTGAGCTCCGAGAACTGTATCAATCCGCGGGAATAACGCCCGAAAAACGCGTTATGTGTTACTGACAGGGCGGCTACCGCTCTTCCAACGCCTATCTGGCGTTACGACTCCTAGGGTATCCAAGGGTTAGCAACTATCTAGGGTCGTGGAAAGAGTGGGGGGATCGGCTGGATTTGCCGATCGAGATTCCAACTGCGTAGTGGGTAACAGGGATGAGGCCACTGTATCTCGCTCGCGGGTCGGGCTGGAAGCCCGACCTACCGGAATGGGTAACCATTTGGGTTAACCAGCAAAATCCTTTCGGTCGTCAGGCAGAATCGCGGTTACTTACCCCGATCGACTACTACCGGACTACTGTAAGATATCTTCGATTGCCAACGGATTGCTCGCCATCTCTTGGTTTGCGGTTTCCAGTTTTTCTCTGCTTGATACCACGCACACCGCCCCCCGACTCAGATTGGACTCAAGTAGTTCCAATAGCGCGCGTTTGACTGCTTCTGGCGTCCCGTTCTTCAAACGTGCGTAGCGCTCCTCCCGTTTTTCAGGCGTTTGGCCAGTAAGGTGACGATGCAGCGCATCACTCGTTGCCTCGTTTGGTCGAATCGGCTGCTCATCATTCTTCGCCGTGGCAATAATCGCACGGTCAATGTCCGTTTGTGTCCACTGAGTTCCGCGAACAAAGTCAGTTACACCGTTGAACACCTGAAGCGTTCGGCTGATATGAGGGTCGCTGTATGAACCGAGATAAAGGGTTCGACCTAGTGGACTGTACGTGAACCAGGCGCCGTAGGCGTTGCCCTTAAAACGTATCTCGTTCATAATGTAGTCGAGACGGACAATGTGGGCTCCAAGTGATAACAGTGTCAGATCCGGGTGTGAAGCGTGCGGTGCGGGAATAACATGGGCACAATGTGCGACTTGGATAGGCCCTGCCAATCCCTCACGCGGCGGTGTCTCAAAGGGGGTAAATCCAACCGGAATCTCAGCTATTGTTCCATCTCGCATTTTTCCCACCCAATCCGACAATGCCCCGGAAACTGCTTTGAAAGCGGAATCTGAACCCGTGAAACTAACAGTCACCCGTCCACGTACTAGCAGAAAATCTCGAATTTCCTCTATCTTGTCCATCAAATCCCCACTTTGCTCGTCAAAGTGGGTGCTCAACTCTTCGCTCAGTGAAAGTTGCGGTAAGCCAGAAACAAGCTCGTTCAAGTGACTCTCCGGATTTAAACCACGCCCGGCATGATACATTGCGGTGCTAGAGCCATTGTGTACCATGTCCGTGCGATACCTAGCCCGGCTCTGGACAAGCACATCGCGGAGCCGCTCCGAATCTCTTGGGTCTAGGCTGAACAGTAAATCGTGCAGCACATTTAACGCCGGAGCAATCTGATCGTCGAGCGCCTTAAGTTGAAAGCGCATATGTCGCAGCGACTGACTCTCGTTAGAGGCGTGTGTTCCAAATCCGGGGGCACATCCAATCCCGCCTGTATAAGCCGCCACACGTCGCGCCATCTGTTCATAGTTCATCCCCGCTGCGCCCAGCTTGCGGATAGCTTCAGCATAGCGCGGCAAATATTTCCAGAGATGCTCCGGCAACCCCCTCAGGTTGAAATTCAGAATGAGGTAATTGATGCCGTTTGAAAATACATCATTGTGAAGCAGTTCAACACCGTGGACTTTTTCAATGCTTGTGGGGATATGCGTTAGGCGATTGGGAAGATCTGTGACTTTAAGTTGCGGGAGTTTTGCCAGTGCTGCGGGCGGGTTCGGCTCACTATTGAGCCGATTCAATTCCTCAGCGTCTGCTGCAATCTGCTTCATGTCCGCGTCCGTGAATTGCGTGCGAACTTTTGCCATGCGCTCGGCAAACCCGGTATCAATGCGCCCCTGCATCTCCCGATCAGGCTTCACAACGGCGATTAACCGATGGGGGTTCTCCAGCAGTCTTTCCCGGATGAGTCGATTGAAAAGTAGTGGCTCAGCCTCATATTTGCGTTTACAGGTTGACAAATGCTCAGCCATCGGGAGGAATGTCAGCGGATCTGTGCCGTAAATCCATGTTGAGATTACTCGATCCAGCATTTCCAGCGGAAACATCGATCCAATTTCGAGATAATGGTAAGCCGCTTGTTGAAATGCGGCTTCCACCAGCGCAGGTTCAATCTCGTTGTTAGCGACTTCGGAGAGTGTATTAGTCACGAGGTTTGCGAAGGCATCAATGCGGTCAGGTTCGCTGCCCTTCAACCCAACGCGAAAATTGCCTTCTAGCCCGACCGATCCCGCTCCAGAATAGATTAAGTCCGCGCCGAGTTTCGATCCGATGACCGCCTTTTTCAACGGTGCTGCCTCATTGCCAAGCAATATCAGGCTCAAAATGTGCATCAACACGGCGTCTTCCGGATCGGTCGCATCGCCTGCGAGCCACTGAAGCATCAGATACGTCTTTTCTGTGAGAGGTTCATCGGGTGCCACGGGATAGGTGTCGGTCAGCGATCGAGGTTCTTCCCAGCGAGGCTGTCGCGTGATATTCACCTCTGGGTCTTGTCGATAAAACCCTTTGATCCTGTCGGTGAGGAACGCCAAGTATTCAATCGTCGGGATATTTCCGTAGAAAAAGAAATAACCGTTGCTGGGGTGATAATAGACCTTGTGGAACTGCTTAAGAGCGGCGTAGGTTAGATCGGGAATTGCGACCGGATCACCACCCGATTCATTGCTATAAATTGTGTCGGGTAGCAGCCCTCGCGTGACAGAACGGTACATCAGCGATTCGGGATCGGAGAACACACCCTTCATTTCATTGTAGACAATCCCGCTAACTGTCAGGTCGCCCGTGGGATTCTCCGGATCTGCCGGAGCTAAGTGGTGACCTTCACGCTTGAATGTTTGTTCTGTCAACAGCGGATGAAAAACTGCATCAAAATACACTTCAGCAAGGTTGAAAAGATCTTGTTTCACATTGCTCGCAACAGGGTAGTAGGTGCAATCCCAACCGGTCATGGCATTGATAAACGTCGCCATGCTCATCTTGATCATCTCAAAGAACGGCTCTTTAACCGGATATTTGCGCGAGCCGGCAAGCACGCCGTGTTCGAGGATGTGCGGTACCCCTGTATCATCTGATGGCGGTGTGGGGAAGCTGATAGAAAACAGGTTCTCGACATCATCGGCGTGGAGGTGCATCAGTCTTGCGCCACTTGGCTCATGTTCAATCTGGTACGCTACAGCGCGCAACTCTTGAAGTGGCGTGATCGTTTTTACCTCAAAGTCGTCAATACGCTCGCCCACTTGTAGTGTCACTACTGGAGTTTCGGGCATTCAAGTCTCCTTCTAATTGAATCAGGTTTACAACACCACTTTTTTCTTTAGTTATCAGATATGGCGATTAAATGATTTTGTGTGCGGAAGAACAGTGTTCCCTCAGATATTGCTGGGGTTGCCATACAGATGTCTCCCATAAGATTCACCGCGAGAACTTTGAATTCTGGTCCCGCCTGAATGACATAGATGTCTCCCACTTCGCTCGTAAAATAGATTTTACCGTTAGAGGCAACCGGCGATGCCGTAAAGCCAATGGCGCCACGGCCAAGACGCTTCTGATAAATGGGTTCACCTGTGTTTGCCTTGTAGCATGACAAAACACCGTTATCTCTGCAGCTATAAAGATAATCGCCGTAGACTATGGGAGTTTGCATATATGCTCCGCCTCGGTCATAACTCCAAATGATATAGTCGCCGAAGTCCACGTTTTTTCCGGGCGAAATGTCTCCTCTTGCATCAAGGCGTATCGCGTAGATAGGTGACATTCGTCCATGTGCGTTTGTTATGAATGCCAAATTATCTGAGAAGACGGGCGTTGGCACCGGAATGTCGCCGCCTCCGCTAAGCTTCCACAACTCTTGACCGGTTTCAAAATCATACCCACCGATGTGCTTGTAGCCGTTTACGACAATTTGGGTTTTGCCATCCCTGCTATGAATTGCCGGAGTGCACCACGTTGGCACGTCGTCGCGCGGTGTTTTCCAAATGTATTCTCCATCTTCTATTCTGAATGCAGCAATAAATGAGTTCTTCTGAACGTCGCACTGGACGACTACCGCGTTTTCATAAATTACAGGCGAACTTGCGAACCCCCATTGCGCCTCGGGTAAATAAAAGAAACCGGAATCGAGAAGGCCCAGATCACGCTTCCAAAGTTCTATCCCATTCATGTTATAACAATACAACCCTTCGGAACCAAAAAAGGCAACGACATATTCACCATTTGTCGCCGGGGTGCAGTTGGCGTGAGTTGCTTTCGGGTGCCGTTTTATCTTAGGTACGCCTTGGTGTGCGGTTCGCTTCCATAGAATTTTCCCCGTGTTTTTGTCGAGACAATAAACAAGCCATTTATGGACGCTTTCGTCGTCTACCGGCTCAACATCGCCATACAGCCCAACTTTCAGCGGTGTATCCTTTTTTCCGCTGATTGCAGTGGTTATGAAGATGCGTTGGTTCCAAACCACCGGACTGGAATGGCCTAGACCGACAATTGGCGACTTCCACTTGATATTCTCGGAGTTCTCTACGTTCCATGTGGTTGAGGTTCGATAATTTTCAGCTATGCCGCTGGCACCCGGTCCACGGAAAGATGGCCAATGTACCCCTTGCGGTTCAGAAGCTATCGCTGCCACACTGGAGGAGATTATTAGAATAGCGGCTACCGATACCGCGGTAGTTATCGTCTTGGAAGCGGTTTTCATAGTCCTCAAACATTCCCATGCTAAAGCGGTTCAATATGAACCGGGCAAACCTTGAGTTCGGCGGTATGTGTAATCGGATCGTAGCCAGAGCCCGTGAGGATATTGACCGGAACATCACTGAAACTGAAACTGGCGAAGACGGTGCCACGGGGCGAGCGCTTCGTGCTCTTTACCCTAATTTTCACGGAGCCACGCTGACTTGACATGTTGCACCAATCACCATCGGTGAGACCCCATGCGGCTGCGTCGGCGGGATGCACTTCAAGAACTTCCTCCGAGAGTAGATAATCAATCCCTTGCGCGCGGCCTGTCTGTGTACGCGTATGGTAAGAGGCGAGCCTGCGCCCCGTCGTGAGCCACACCGGAAATTCGTCGCTGATTGTTTCTGCAGGATCGCGATAGTTTACAATTGAAAAGATTCCACGGCCATTGATGAACTCGCCTTCGTGCAGCCGCGGGGTGCCGGGGTGATCGTCATGAGGCACGGGCCACTGATATTCGCCGGCGTCAATTCGTTCCCAATCAAGCCCCGCGTAGATAGGAGAAACACCGCACAGTTCGTTAAAGATATCCTTTGGTGATTCAAAGTCAAATCCGTTGAAACCGAGCCGTTTGGCAATCTGGCAGATTACCCACCAATCCGGTTTTGCCTGTCCTTGCGGCGTTACTGCCGCGCGCATCCGTTGAACACGCCGTTCGGTGTTAGTCTGTACGCCATCGGTTTCCGCCCAAGCGGTCGCCGGCAGAACAACGTCGGCAAGTTGTGCAGTGTCGGTCAGGAAGATGTCAATCACTACGAGGTGGTCAAGGCTGCGTAGGGCATGCTCACAATGCTCCCGGTTCGGGTCGGAGAGAAGGGTGTTCTCCCCATCAATTAGCATTGCCCGAATCTGATCGCCGCAAAGATCGAGCGCTGTTACTTTCGTAATGCCCTTCTCAAGATCAATGGCAGTGCCGTAAAGTTCCTTGAACTTCTGTTGGTTAGCGGCATCAGTGACCGGCTGGAATCCGGGGTAGTTGTTGGGTAGAGCGCCACTATCACCAGCCCCCTGAATGTTATTCTGGCCGCGCATCGGGTTTATGCCTGTTCCCTCTCGTCCTATGTTCCCGGTCATCAACGCGAGGTTGCAGAGACTTTGCACATTTTCGACACCGCAGATGTGTTCCGTGATGCCAAGCGTATAGTAGATTGCACCTTTGTCCGCCCTACCGTACCATATTGCCGCGGTTTCAATGTTCTTGGCTGGCACGTTCGTAATTCCCTCTGCCCACTCGGGCGTGAACTGCGTAATGTGCTCGAAGAAATCGTCAAATTCTGCCGTCCGATTGTGGATAAACTCATCATCCATCAATCCCTCGCGTGCAATCACGTGCGCCATGCCAAGTAGCAATGCGGTGTCTGAACCCACTCGCAGCGGGAGATAGAGATCTGCCATCTCAGCTAACTTAATTCGCCGAGGATCCGCTACGATAAGCTTTGCCCCTCGCGCCACAGCTTTCTTGATGCCTGTCGCAGCAACCGGATGACATTCCGTCATATTCGTGCCAATGCAGAAAAACACGTCCGGTTTCTGCATGTCAACGAGCGGGTTTGACATCGCGCCGCGCCCAATTGTGGCTGCCAGACCGGCAACCGTTGGCGCATGTCAGGCACGGCTACAGTTATCAATGTAATTCGTCCCGAAGCCGGCGCGAATAAACTTCTGCATCATGTAAGCCGCTTCACTCGGCGCACGCCCAGAAGCAACTCCGTAAACGCTGTCCCGTCCATATTTGGCGCGGACCCTGCGAAACCCTTCGGCGGCACGGTCAAGCGCCTCATCCCACTCTGACTCGTGCAGCTTTCCGTCTTGACCGCGGACGAGAGGTGTAGTCAGCCGATCCGAATGCTGAACAAAGTCAAAAGCGAATTGTCCTTTGACACAAAGCGCCCCCTTATTTGCCGGGCCGTCCATGGCTGGCTGGATACCAGCGATCTTATCGTTCTTGGTCAGAACATCAACTGAGCACCCTACGCCGCAGTAGGGGCAAATGGTGCGAGTTTTCTCGACCTCACCGGGCAGATTGACCGCACGCATCGCCTTCGTGTCGCCAAGCGCCCCGGTAGGGCACGTCTGTATACACTGTCCACAGAAGGTGCAAGCGGATTCTTTTAGAAGCCCATTAAACTCCGTGGTAATCTGCGTGTGAAACCCTCGGTTCATGACGCTAATCGCGTAATCGCCCTCCTGCTCGGCACACACGCGCACACAGCGGTAGCAGGAGATACAGAGATCGTAATCACGCAAGATAAACGGGTTGGTATCATCTACATTGCTCTTGCCGGACTGTTTTCCCCTGAAACGCCCATTCCGTGTTTGATAGCGATCAGCAAGCGTAGCGAGTTCTTGGGAAGCGTAACCTCGCAGCGGATCAACCTCCGCCTCAGGGTTTTCCGACGTAACCATTTCAAGCAGTGTTTTTCGGTATTTCTCGATTTTCTCCGTCTCCGTTTGCACGACGATGCCGGGCGTCGCCTTCGTGGTACATGATGCAACAGGATTTCGCGACCCTTCAAGCTCAACGATACAGAGTCGACATCCTCCGAAGGCATCAAGGCGGGAATCGTAGCACAGCGTAGGGATGTTTTTCCGACTGCGGGTTGCAATCTCGTAAATTGTCTCGCCATCCACGAAACTCACTGTCTCCCCGTCAAGAGATATGGTATTTAGTCTTTTTTCTTCATCGTTTGAACCCATCGGAGTTATTCCTTTCTCTGTTGCCTGCCTGACGCTGTGTCGTTCGTGTCTTTCTCGCAATTCAGATGCAAAGGATTCATTGCGATGCACGTTATATTAGGTGAAATCAAATTTTTTACTGTAAGCACTAGGTACAGCGCAATTGCAGGGACTTCAAGCAGGGGACCATCCACGAGGGTCGAACTCCAACGTTAGGTGTTTTCTAAAATCAGCAGTATGCCGGCGCAATTCATCGGATGTTAACCCCGTTCCACGTAGGCTTTTACGCCATGCTCCACTGTCAACTGTGCCAATGACGAAATAACCGGTATCACCAACTTTGAATCCATCCTTGTCCAGGTGCTTTGCTAATTCCGCTTCCAGTTTGTCTTGATGCACAATGACTACATAACACTTCGGACAAAATCGACTTGCCATGCTTAACGCGATATGACCAATACGTTCAACGTGAATGAGCAAGGGAATCTTACGCATCCGATTCAATTCCTCACACTGAGGACATCTTGTGCAGCGAAAATCCAGATGTGGATTAAGAATGAACGCGTAGCGTGGTCTCAATCGGCCGTATTTCTCTGCCTCGTATTTTATGCCTATGAGCGATCGGTTGACTCCGGCTCGATCAAAAGCCTCGGGGTCAAATCCTCCGCCAACCCAGCGCAACATGTCAATATGGTGAGGGTGTTCAGATTCGCTAATCGCTTCTAAAAAATCGGGATACGCGAAAATGCCACCGCTATCTTCAGGCGGACAGGCACGTTTACCCGTGAGACAAAGGGGATAGGTTGCCCCGTCTTCGGGGGGCAGTATCTCTTCGAGTGTAATCAAATGCGTCCAATCATCGCCAAAGTCGTACTGATAGAGAAATTTTTGATTGGGGTGCGAAACGACTTCGCTCAAAACCACATCTTTCTCATCTATGACATCCAAGTCCGGAAAGTTCGGGTCAGGTGGGCCGTAGGTGAGATTTCCGTCTTCAAACTGATGCAGGTGAGAATTCGACCAACCCATGACTACCTGCAGGATGCGGTGAAGACCATCTAAAGATGTGTCGCTCGGAACCTGTATTCTTCGCCAGATTGGAGGTTTGCTGCCTTGAAGGACAATCTTGAGTTGATAAACGGAAGGTTCAGGTGTTTGTCGCTGTTTAGACATTTTCTTTCTCATGGTTTTCCTCCGGTGAGGTTTATCGACAGAAGCCTCTTGGTAGACTTGAGAACGCAAATTACATTTATCCCTCAACATGTCGCTCGACCTGCTTCGGGAAGTACCGTATTACGCTGTCAACAACCAGTGGAGCAGCCATTCCGAGGCCACAAGCACTCGTCGCTTTCATCGCTTCGCTAATATCATTAACTTCTCTGAGCCATCCCGCCATATCCGTCGGACCGGCATCTCCCGCCAAACGTTCAGTGAGGCGTTGTGTCCCAATTCGGCAAGGAAAACATTTTCCACACGATTCTTCGGCAAAGAATTCCATTGCATTGTATGCCATGCTCACAATGTCTCGACTATCGTCGAAAACGATAATCCCGGCGGCGCCTAGCATTGAGCCCTTTGCCTTCACGCTTGGTTCATCAAGTGTTACCTCCAGATCTTGTCCAGAGAGGAAGCCACCCGACAATCCTGCCATAGTCACCGCTTGAATAGAACGACCTCTTTGTGCGCCACCCGCCCAGTCGTAAAGCAGTGTTTTCAGCGGCAGCCCAAACGGCACCTCGTAGTTGCCCGGTCTCTGAATATCACCCGAAAGGCTGATGACTTTCGTGCCGGCGTTACCGTTTAACCCAAGCCCGCGATACCACTCTGCTCCACATCGCAGAATCTGCGGTGCGGAAACGAGTGTCTCAACATTATTGACCACGGTCGGGAGATTCTCAAATCCGTGAGTCACCGGATAGGGCGGGCGATTTCTTGGAAACGGATGTTTGCCTTCAAGACTGTTCAGGAGCGAACCTTCTTCGCCACAGATATATGCGCCAGCGCCGCGTCGAATGTGAATTTGAAAGTTAGAGTCGGTTCCGAGGATACCGTCCCCAACGAACCCTACTTCTTCCGCCTCGGCGATTGCGCGTGCAAGGATATCGAAAGTTTCCGGATATTCGTATCGAAGATAAATGAATCCGCGTTCCGCACCAGTGGCATATGCGGCTAACGTCATACCCTCAATAATTGCATGCGGGTCGTAATCCAAGATAGCGCGGTCTTTGAAACATCCGGGTTCCCCTTCGTCAGCGTTACAAACAATCGTCTTTGGTTCTCCGGGTGCTTCAGCCACTGATTTCCATTTTAGACCGGTGGGGAAACCTGCACCACCGCGACCCGCCAACTTGCTATCTACAATAAGCTCAATTACACTGGCAGGAGTCATTTCGTTTATCGCGTGAGCTAGTCCCTCGTAACCCTCGGTTCGGCGGTATCCTTCTATAGTAGATCTGCCAGGTTCTCGAATCGACGCGAAAACACACTCCGCAATTCCGCCGGGATTTGGGGGTGGCAGTGGAGAAGGTTTTGGCTCCATCGTATCCGGGCTTGTGCCGGTAAACACCGAGTGTCCTTGAAGAACGGGCACAAAATCGTCGCACCGGCCGGCGCACGGCATCGGCGTGGCGCCTTTTTCCTTGAGTGCGTCAAGGATTTCTCGTCCTCCCGCTAGGCAGCACACAGGGCCAGTACATACCCTAGGAGCACTCTGCCCGGGAGCGCTACGGGAGAAGTGGTGATAGAAGGTGACGGTTCCAAACAGATCTGCCAGAGGGATTCTGAGCCCGACAGCCACGTCCCGAAGCGCCTCCTCCGTAATAAATCCGTCTCGATCGTGGAATGAGTGCAGCAGAGGGAGTAACGGCGCCGGTTCCTCCCGCCATCTGTCTATTAGTTCATGGTTTGTAGAGGTTGCCATTGTATAGATTCTCACTGATTGCGAGTTAGCAAATTTTCGCGTTGTACATTAGCCATTTTCGTAGCCAAAGCCAACTGATGTCCCTAAATGGTAGCAATTTTTCCGCGGTGGGTCAACACGAATTTTGTGCTCATTTGCCCCCAGCTTTTCAAGGGGCGTGAATTGGCGGTGTTTTTAGACTCTGCATCAGTGATTAGTGGCTAGTGATTAGTTGCCAGTGAAATCCCTGAAACCGTATGAGGGACAATGAATGGGATCTCTATCGCACCTTTGAACTCACATTGCACTCCGCTGGAGTGCATAAACGGATGTCGCCCGTTTCTATTGACATTGAAAATCACTATCGCCTTCCCTATCCAGTCAGTTGATCCTACAGAGTTTCGTTATGCAGTCGTTTGATTGTAATTCGTAAAAACAGATTTTGCATTACGAATCGCGCAATAGTTTTTACAGTCTCACGACACTATTTCTTTGTTTTCTCGCCGCTGTCAGATTGAGCCGCTGCTGCGCGGTTGTCATGATGCGGGCGCGGCAGGCGCCTTGGACGGCGTCGGGTGCGTCGTTGTGATCGGCGGAGGGGAATTGCCTGAACTGTGTCCAGAATTCGGGGGGCAAGTCCCGCTCGTTGAACGCGAGCCATCCGTTGGCTATGGCTGGCTCAAGGGTTTCGATGCGGTCTTCTTTGTTTTGGTGCTGCTCGTGATACGTAACCGCGCCCTGAAATCGATGACGCTCTTTCATTACGCGGAATGCGTGGTCGGTTGACATCTTTATGGTGCCGTCTTTGTCGGGGCGTTGTTCGCAAACGAAGTTGGATTTCGGATACGCGTGCGCCAGGATTGCCTCGGCGCGCTGGGCGAGGAGGATGGCGTGCTCCATCTGCTCGGTGAGCGCCACTCGGTCAAGCCACGCCAGCAGGATGTATCCGTTGACGCCGGAGAGTGAGTCGGGGTTCATGGAACCGCCGCCGGGCAGCGGCTCCCAAACGACAATAACGGCGCAGGCGTAGCTATTGGCAAGCGCATCGCGTCCGCCCATGGTGTCGAGGTAGGTGGTGAATCCGCCAATGTCGTGCCACGGAACCACACGCCCGTCGCTGCGGCGAAAGCCTTCGTCGGACACGGAAAAGGTTACGGCAGCGTTCATCTTGAAGAGCGCCATCCCGGGGTCGCGGGCATCGTTCTGGAGTTCGCGCATCACGCTGTGGTAGCCGCGCTCGACGATTTCTTTGCGGACGCGGACGTAGGGAAGTTTTTCTTCCCAGAGCATCTGCACGTTTGCGTTCATTTCGGATTTCCGGGATTGGAAAAAGGCATCGGCACGCGCTTCGCGCTCGTCGTCGTTGAGGGTGGTGTCGCTGTAGATACGTTCCCACTCTTTCCAGTGGTGCTCGGCGGTGGGGTGGTAGATGTCTTTGGGATAACGGACGGCTTGGTAGCGCAGCGTCTGCCAGCCGGGTACTGTGCGGAGGTGCTCGGAGAGGGATTCGGGGTGTTTGACGGTATCGACTATCATGGTGTTGGAGTGCCCGCTTCCGAGATCTCCGGCGTACATGAAGTCGGTCATGAACCACTCCTTGTCTTCCTCTCGGAGAACGGGATTGAGGCAGCGTTTCGGGTCTTCAATGTCGTCGCAGAGCTTCAGTGTAGGTCGGACATCACCGAGGAGGGCGCCGCGGGGAGAGGAGCCGCGTCCGAGTGGTCTCAATCCGATGCCGTTACGGGTGTCGGTTTCGATTTTTGTCCACGGGGAACCGACAAGCTCACCGAAATCGTGGTTGATGAGGGGATTGTGTTCGAGGACGTATCGGATCTCGGTTATGCGTTGGCGCGCCATGCGTTCGTTGCGACCGACGATGAGGATGAATTCCTCGGGTTGCCTATCCATAACGAGATCGAAGTCCTTGTAGCAGATTCGCCACAGCGGGATTAGGCGATTGACGAGGGTCGTCTTGCCGGTGCCGCGGGGGGCTTGGACGTTTATCTGCTTTCCGTATTCGCCGGGCTTGACGGCGTTGAGGATATGGATATGAAAATCTTTAAGCGTGAGGACACGATAGCTGAACTTTCTGATGTACAACCAGACGAATAACTCGGGCCACCGGTACCCGGCGTGCGCCCTAATCATGCCGGCTTCGTCTTGTTGATTGTTCTTCATCTTCTCGTGTACAGTGTTCAAGACTCTCCAGCGCTCGCAGTGCTGCATTTTTTGAATCATGTCCTTGCTCGGTATTATCTTCGTCATTCGAGTTGTGGTCGATGCTCAACAATAGGGTTTTTCGGATCGGGGTAATACTACGCGCAATTGACAGCACATCATTCGGGCTTTGTAATTCGATGTGATTGAGACCTTCAAGCACTTTTTCTATTAGCTTAGATATTGCCATGGAAGCGTGTAATGACGTGCCTTGGGTGTGTCTTTCGCACTCTGCTTGAAAGTGCTTGAGAGTGCTTTCATAGATTGGCTTCCATTTTTTTGCGAATTTACCGTGGAACGGATTGCAGGTTCGCGTGGCGTCTTGGATTATCCGCCGAGGCACATCTTTCCATTCGGGATGCGCCTTGATAAGAGCGTCGACAATAGCGGTTGTGGTGGCATTCTGCCAGACCCGTTGATAGATGGTATCGGCGCGCTCTTCGTCTGTGAGTTTGATTTGAACGTGTTTCATGCGAGTACTCCTAAGATACGGTGGTGAATGGACAGTGACAAGCGATAACGGAAGAGTCCTGACCGGCAAATTAAAACTGGATCGCTTTTGGACTCCAGTCGGCTTTACACGCGGTTGCTTGACCCACCACTGATTACGTTACACAATTCAGTTGTTCAGCGAAAAGATGGAATAAAAAAAGCCCACCGGTGGCTATCTGTTGATTGACATCAAAGAAAGCCACCAATGGGCTGATTATAGATATGAAATTTAATTCAGCGCGGTTCGCCGCAGTTTGTGTACGGTGAAACGCGCGCGTATGACTATCAAATCGTAGAAGCGGATCAATACCGCGGGGTACAAGTATGGGGATTGTACCATGTTGGGGCGGATTTTTCAATCGTTGGAAATACGTCTGAACATTGCGAGAGGCAGTGGAATGCTACCGCGCTGGGATCACTATCGCGTTCCCTATCCGGTCACTTGATCTATTCACTCGCTTGCTGGTCAGTGGGGAGGGGAGAGGAGGAGAAAACGAGAAGACGGGAAGAGTGAAAGGGAGGGAGGATGGAAGAGTGGAAGGAGTGGGAGGGGAGGGGACAGGAAGGGGGTGTATGGGCTGGTTGGGTGAGGGGATTGTCTGAATCGCTGTCTGAATCGCAGATTACACGGATTAAAGGATTTCGCGGATTGGGAGGGAGGGCGTACGGTAAGAGAGAAATCGGCGATCCCTCCCTACAACTGCTGAATCGCGACCGGGAGGTTGATCCTACAGAGGTCGGTTGTCCGACTACGATGAAGCAATCGAGGAACGGCAAGCTCTATCGGGATTGGATACCGCACCCAATTTCTCACATGGCACTCCGCTGGAGTGCGCAAACGGACATCGTCCGATTCTATTGACATTGCACTGCGCTGCAGTGCGGAGATTGGCTTATCGGAATTGTGTCGGCATTGATGATTTGGTATCGCGCGGGATTGGGCGAGGGAGGGATCTCTATCGCATTCCTTTTCCAGTCGTTTGATCCTCGCCCCTACGAGAATTAGGACGGGGCAATGGGATTGTTGGATTGCCGGGATTAGGGGCGATGCGCGGAGGCGGCGGTGGGAGGGCATGTTCGGTTTTTTGGTGCGGTGGTGCGGTGGTGCGGTGGGGATTGGTGGGGATTGTCTGAATGGGATCTCTATCAGGATTTACTATCGCTCTCCTTGTCCAGTCGGTTGATCGTTATTCACTCGTTTGATCGGTCATTATCCATTCCCTTGATCCTTCCTTATCCAGTCAGTTGATCAGATTACGCGGATTGGGAGGGATGGTAGGCGGTAATAGAGGAAATCAAGGATATGATAATGATTTATTGCACTGCTCAACCAAAAGCATGGCACTCCGCTGGAGTGCAAGACGGGGGTATAGACTAGCTACTGACATGGCACTGCTCTGCAGTGCGAAGCCATACCTACAGACTGTCGAATTGTTGTCGCAGGCATGAAGGGCGGGAATAGCTATCGGGATTCACTATCGCGCTCATTATCCATTCACTTGATTGCAGGCCGCATCCTACACACTGGCTTGGTTGATCATTCTCCACTCGATTTCTCGCACTCTACAACTGGGCTCTGATGTCGTCTAAATCCAACTTGAGAGTTGGTGGGATATCTGACTGAAGAAGATAATCGAGCAATCCCAGATTGAGATGGCGCATATGTGCGGGGTCGCATGCCCAGAGGTATCTCAACAATTTTGCCGCGGCTTCGGGGAATTTCTCGCAGATATCACTGCTGTCTAAAGTAAACCAGAATCGAGTACCCTGCAAGGGAGTTTTAGGCATTTGGATAGCAAAATTGACTGCATCGGGAAATACCTCATGCGACGCAGGCAGCCAGTCGAGCATGCGTTTAGCCTCGCTTGGTGTGAGAGGAACAGGGATGCCTTCCACCCGATTCTGCCAATACTCTTTAAGCCAGCGTTGCCACAACTCCTTCCGCTGTACTTCAGACATCTTTCGTAGGCGACTGCCAAGTTCCGATGCAAAGAGATCTGCGGTTATGTTATTGGCATTAGAGAAATGCGCCAGGCCAGCACCGTTCGTGATAGGCTCTTGACTACTCTTGTCGATCAACTTGGGAATCCATTTCTCGATAGGGTCTTCCACGAACGATAGCAGGATGGTTGTGTAGTGTTTTACGAAGTTACGACGTTGGTTGACGAGGTTAGTGTTAATATGCGAGACTGCCTTTAGGAAGAGATTAGCCATCGTCGCGGCGACAGCACGATTAATCTTACCCCGTCGTACGAACCCATCCCATACCGTTTGGAAATCGTCGCTGCACGGGTCAAAAAGCGGCAAAAGATGTTTTTGTGTCCATGCCTCATCACCTTCTAGCAGGAGGTGGAATTTGCTAGCGAGAACCGTGCGCCCCAGTAATCCCGGTGACGACGGGTCAACCATGATATTTGTAAGAGTTTCACGATATTCAACGCTGAGATTGGTGGACGCAGGGTCTTGCTGTTTTTGCCAGATTAAGGATGCAGAGACAAAAAACTGTGCAAGACGCCCCGCAGGTTGGTCCATGGCGGCGCTCAGCCAGTTTTGGCTTTCCTCAATGGTTGCGGTGCGATCAAGAGTAGACCATAATTTGACAGCAATTTGGTAGGCTTGGGGGAGCAACTCTAAGGCGTAGGAGGCACCACCAACCTTTGCAAGTTCGCAGAGAGCATCAGTGATAGCGTAGGAATGAGTTGAGTACAATTCAGTCTTTGCGAGCCAGTGCAAGAGGTTCTTGTATCGAGTTTCGTCCAACTCCATTCTTGACCATTCGTCAAATAAGGTGGACCACGGGTAAGCGTCCCATTTTGCAGCCGCCGCTAAGGAGACCGCCAAATCAAGACTCCAGACATACTTCTGCCGTATGGCCTCAGCAAGGATATTGGCTTTATTTCTTTGTTCAACTTCGTGCAAATGAAGGGCTTCGACCGACAACAGGTAGCTGAGGCATTCAGCGACAGGCATATCAAGAAGTTCTTCAGCGGTCTTGGGCTTAGGCAGGCCTGGATAACCATGATGAATCCGAGATGTGAAGTCCGGATGTTCAGTCGGCTGGAAACGCGGGTATTGCTTCCACACCTCATCCAGAGCGCGCTTCGCCAAGGGGCAATTCTCATCTGAGCGGTGAAGCCAATGAAGCCAGCGAAAATGCTGTTGTGCGGTTACCTCTTCGGTTTCCGGGTGCTCTTCGTTCTTCCAGCGATAGGCTAACACGGCTTCAATTAGAACTTTTCGTTGTTCCGCGCTAGTACGGGGGTAGACTTGCCGAACGGCATGAAATGTCTCGTAGCGAGTCGCGTATTCGTGCAGGCGGCCCTGCTCCAGCAACCATTTAATCTTATCGTCCGGGGTTAGGTCTACACGTTTCGACAAGGTGTATATAGCCAACCGGTGCTGCAGCGGTGACTCTGCCTTTGCAAGGCGAGTGCACCAATGTGCCGCAACGTCCGGTTGATGAGACACGAACCACTCAAGGCAATCGCGAACTACATCAATCAACACGCCGCTTTCTTCCCCAGAAACATTTTGGTCGTGAGGTTCAATGGCAGAACGCATTTCGCTAGCTTGTTCTAATTGGCCACTTCCCCATCTACGATGTAAGCGATACTGAGCGTCAAGGCATATGATGACCCGCTCCAGCAGCGGTGCCGCAATTTTTGATCGATGTGGTTTGAGCCCCTTATCCCACAACTCATTCAGTTCGTCGTATTCGCCGACGAGCGATATTTCCGCAGAAAATAAAAACTCCTCGTCAATGTCACTTTCATCAGGAAGAAAGCGACGCGCGTTAATAAAAAGAGTCTTCCGCATCATGGCATCAAAAATCAGCAGGAGATCGTCTGGCATTTCGAGTTGAATGCAGCGTCGCGCTATCGCCCCGAGACTATTGCTGGTGAACACGTATCCTCCGTCCGAAGTTTGTCCTTCCTCGGGCACTTTGGAGAGAAGTAATGATATCCAGCGAAATAAAACTGCCTCATCTGGGGAAGTTTCGGTATCGTCACCAATCTTGCGTGCCAAATGGTCCCAGAAAACCGGATGCAGGCGCGTACCGTGAAGCCCAATTAGGTGAAAAAGCTTGTTCGGATGACGGAACACAAACTGTGATGCCAGCCAACGGGACAGTGTTCTATTTAGGTTGTTGAGCGCACCATCGCCAAACAGCGAGTCTAAGTGTTTGCGGTTGTCGAGCCAATCTATCCATTCTTTTTCGGTGGCGAATTGCGCGAAGAAGCCCGTCTTTATTTTGTCCCCGAGCGCGTAATCAATAAGATCCACTTTTTCCTGGTCAACGGGAGGCGCTGCTTGCGCAATCTTACGTATCTCTTCTTTCCAAGCAGCAAGCGGGTGCTGTACAAACTCGGCGAGAGCATGAATTTCCGTGCATAATTCGGTATGGTCTTCCTTGGTAGCTTGACTGTAGATGATTGGTTGAATGCCGCGTGAAGTCCAGAAGTTTGAATCCTTGTTTTCTTTGTTGCCAGTCAATGCATAGCGCTGATCGTTGGGCCCTCCCATTAAAGCGCGTGCCAGATAATTCATAATTGTGTCGTCATGACTATAGCCAACAAAGAGGACAGCGAAATTACTGAATAGTTCCACGAGAAACCGTAGCGCCCAACCATCTGTCAGGTAAGCATGACCGAAATCTTTGGCAGTAAGTACCATCTGGCTGGGAAACGCGACGGAACCGTGGACATGAATGATACCTTCAAACTCACGTGCCAAGGGTAATGCAGGCGCGCGGAAAACCTCTGGTGGATTGAAGTCCATACACGATCCCGCCTTCTCGAAAAGGAGATCGAAGTTTGTCGTTACAAGAAGAACCTGGCCCGCTCTCGGAAACAGCCGAAGAAGATCGCAATGAAGCCCGGTAGGTTCTAAAGTTTCGCGCGCGAGAATTCTCTTGGCGCGGCTGTGAACATTTACTCCCCGATCATACAATTCTCCCAGGAAGTCTTCAAACTTTTCATTCTCGTGCGGAACGATGCCGGTACCCCTGGCAATCGTTTGGGTCAAAGATTTGAAATTGGGTAAACAGGCAGGCTCACCCATTGAAACCCCAGCGCCAGCGAAGACGACCAGTTTGTTGTCGTGCAGTGCGTCTACCAGAGGTTTGGGAAAATCAACGTTTTTGAATTTCATTTCTTGGCCTTAGGATGTTGGATCTTTTGGCAAGGTGGAGCAGCCGCCATAATGACGAATTGGTTTGTTTTTTGTCAGCCGCGTTATTCATTCAAGCGATAGCCCGGCTAGTTTGCTCCGTAGGACGCCGGAAAAAAGCGATTGCTACCGAAGTAATACGGTAGGACAAGTATAACACCCAAGAAAATGAACAAGCAAATCGAATCGCAGCAAGGCAGTTAGCTGTGGGGAGGTAGGTTAAGCTGATGATTCGATTTTTTTTGATTGGAGTTAGGGCGTCATGGGAACCTCGGCAGGATTGCAGTGCGAATCTTAACGCATGGAATTAGCTATGAGAACTATGGCGCATTCGCAATTGGGTTTCTATCGCGCGGGACTTGCTATTGCACGGGATTTACTATGAGATCTCTATCGATCAACCGAGCGAATAAGGAGGGCGATAGCAAATCCTGCTCCTTATCCGGGTGCTTGATGGGACGAGTGCCGACGGTAGTTGCAACATGTTGGAGCGGGTTTTTCAATCGGCAAAACTGTTCTAGACAAAAGGAATCGCCCGTTAGGGGGCGTTTTGATTGAGGACAACGATTTTTCACTGTCGAGTATTTCTTAATAGCGCACCCGACTTAGAAGCGTGTTTTTGAGTATGGAATTCCGCAATACACGGGCGAGGGTATTCCGTTGCATTAACAGGGAGGAATTTGTGATGGTATAGAAGGGAACAACTGTCGCACCTTACATGGCGCCGCCTGATAACGCCACCAAGCCTAGTTGGGCTTTATCCATGGCACGCTGAAGATGTCCTTCCAGTCCGACTGATCCTGAGGTTTTACAGTGATTGAACCAGCATAGAACAAGAGGTAGTAACTCTCATACATCTGTTGCAGTAACTCAAGTGCGGAGTCAAGGTTTGTCTCTAGGTCCTCAAATGTTTGTATGTATTGTGGGGTTCGCTTATCCCGATGAGCAATGCGCCTATCGGCATAATCTTCACACGCTACTACGGCCGTTTTGAGATTGTGCAGATCACGTCTTACCATCTCTGGACAGACATAGGTCTTACTTGCATCCGAAAATCTTACGAAGTCGTCCTCGATCGGAATGGCCTGTCTAAGCTGTGAAGAGGTAGTAATACCGAGGTCAGCAAGCTGCTTCTGACCTTCAAGTTCTATTTCGTGGAAATCGGGTGGATCGGGTTGATGACAAAGCGATCGGTAGTAACTCCGAGAGAGCTCCTGGGGCTGGTTAGCAATGTCCTCAAGCAAACCCACAAGAGAAACGCTATCCCTGTCCGACTTGATTTGACGTCGCAGCCCCATAAGAACATGAGATAGGTAAGAGTCGTAAAGATAATTATAGAATGTGTGCGGCTTTTGGATACATGGGTTTGAATTGACAATCTGTCGAAGACGGCGAAATGCCTCGACATCTCCAAGTAGACGCGAGATTTCAATTTCAATTGTTTGCATCTGACGGAGCCACTTTTCGAGTTTCGGGCTCTTCTTGACTTTCTTTCTCATGTCGTTATCCCAAGATTAGCAAAGCCCTCTATTTGGGCCAACATAGCTTGATATATTCTACGCTGTTGGAAGTTGCGTTTTTTAAGAGTCAAGAAATGGAGCGTGAGTTTTGCAGGTGGTAGGAGGGAATTCCGATTCCCGACCGTCGCGATTCGGAGATCGCTCCTACAAACCTTCGGTGCACAATTGCGCACAATTAACCGATGCTGAGTATAAGGAGCATTCACATAGTGAGGCAATTTGAAGAATTCAGGGCCGATTTGTCTACTCTTATTATCAGTTTCTTTAGATCGTTCGGTTAATCTAGCCGCCGAAGCCAGTCCTCAATCCCCGCTTCAACACTCTGATTTCCTTCCTGCCTCGCCAATCTCAAAGCGATGTTTAGATCTCGCTTTGCCCCATAAAATTGGTTGAGGGCGTATTTTGACAAGCCGCGATTTTTGTGGGCAAGGGCATTGCCAGGATCAATTCGGATAGCGACATCGTAATCAGCGATGGCAGCCGTAAATTGCTTCAATTTAGCCTTGGAAACGCCCCGATTTAAGTAGCCGGAAGCATCTTGTGAGTCGAGGCGAATCGCCATGTCGAAGTCTGAGATTGCCGCGAAGTATTGTTCCAGGTCTAGTTTGGCACTTCCCCGATAGAAGTAGGCGGCGGAATCCTCCGGGTCGATACGGATTGCAGAATCAAAATCGGCGATAGCATCAAAGTGTCGCCCTAATAGGCTTCTTACCTTACCACGTTGTACGTAAACGTAGGCATCGTTTGGGTCGAGTCGGATGGCTGTGTCATAGTCAGCGATGGCGGCGTCTAGTTGATTGAGTTTCTCCTTTGCCATTCCGCGCTGCACGTAAGCAAATGCATAGTTTGGATCGACCCGGATGGCGATGTCATAGTCAGCGATGGCAGCGTCAAATTGATTGAGTTTCTCCTTTGCCATTCCGCGCCGCACGTAAGCAAATGCATCGTTTGGATCGATGCGAACGGCTGTGTCATAGTCAGCGATGGCGGCGTCTAGTTGATTGAGTTTCTTCTTTGCTATTCCACGCTGCACGTAAGCATAGGCATAATTTGGATTGAGTCGAATGGCGATGTCATAGTCAGCGATGGCTGTGTCGAATTGATTGAGTTTCTCTTTTGCATACCCGCGCCGTACGTAAGTCAATGCGTCATTTGGATTGATGCTGATGGCTATGTCATAATCAGCAATGGCGGCTTTAAATTGATTGAGTTTCTCTTTTGCTGTACCCCGAAACACATAAGTTGCGGTCTTATTCGGATTGAGTCGGACGGCTGTGTCATAGTCAGCAATGGCTGCGTTAAATAGATTGAGTTTCTCTTTTGCGCTCGCACGTCGCTCGTAAGCAAACACATAGTTTGAGTCAACCCGGATGGCTGTATCATAGTCAGCTATGGCACCGTCAAATTGACTGAGATTCTCCTTCGCTATTCCGCGAATCACGTAAGCATAGGCGTCATTTGGATTGATACGGATAGCTGTGTCATAATCGGCGATGGCGGCGACTGGTTGATTGAGTTTCTCTTTTGCGCCCGCACGTAGCAAGTAAGTATAGGCATAGTTTGGGGTGATACGGATGGCTATGTCATAATCGGTGATGGCGGCGTCTAGTTGATTGAGTGTCTCCTTCGTTAATCCGCGCCTCTCGTAAGCGTATGCATAGTTTGGATCCAGTCGGATTGCTGCATCATAGTCATCTACGGCGTTAGTGTATTGTCCCAAAGAATGCTTGGCGTGTCCACGCAGTGCATAGACAGCAGGATTGTCAGGATTTAATAGAATCGCGTATTCGAAATCGACAATCGCACCACTATAGTCCCCCAGTCGGATTTTCTCCCAACCTCTCTGTTGGAAGGTATCGAGAGATGTCGTTTGTTTCGAATGCGACAGCGACTCGGCCTGACGTGGACGTTCGATTAACTCCTTCAGCGCGTTGGACGGAATGGCAAAATTGAGATTTTGTCCAAAAAGCGGGCTGAAGGTTGACACGGACACGCCAATGACTTCACCGCTGGTGTCGAGTACGGGACCGCCGCTGCTGCCGGGAGAGATCGGTGCGGTCATCTGAAGGCGTTCTACTCCGTTAGAATCCCGCCGGTTGCTAACAATGCCGTCTGAGAATGTGCCTTCAAACCCAAGTGGATTGCCCGCGACGTACACGGTTTCGCCAATTTGAACTTTGTCGCTATCGCCGAGGGAAAGGGGGGTGACGCCGCTAATAGCGACATTGAGGAGTGCGAGGTCGTTTATTGCATCGGCGGCAGTGAGGCCCTCTATAGGGTATGCCGTCCCTTTGTTGACGAGTCTTGCGACGGCCTTTGCGGCGCCGTCAATAACGTGGTAATTCGTGGCGATGAGGTCGGGGCGCACGAAGAACCCACTGCCTTGAGCGAGTGTAATGCCGTTTTCGTCTTGGACCTCCAAGGAAACAGTTGCGGCTAGCGCTTCTTCCGCAAGTTGCGGCACGGACCGAGATGAAGCATGGGTCAGTAGGGGGAGGAGGACGAGCAGGAGAACGACGAGCAGGAGAACGACTAATCTAATTTGATAATGCATGGAAAATGTTCGTGGCAACGGTCAGGACATTTGCATGGAACAATGGTCTCGTTTTGATGGGATAAGGTCTTTTTTTTACTATATCATTTTCGGCGGCGGATTTCAATGATGAAAGCCATTTTGGTTTGGAAATCGTGAGTAAGGTGGAGGAGACAAGTGCAAGTTTGGGATGGGTTGTGCGAAACGATGGTTGGGAGGGGAATCAAGAGTTCGGCTTCGCTGGAATTTCTATCGGAGTGGGGTTTGTTAAGGGACCGGTTCAGACAAAGTCGGGGCAAGATGCCCCTCCTACATACAGGGAAAAGGGAGTCCTATTGAGTTTGTTATTCAGTCGCTTGATCTATTCGCTCGCTTGACAGATTTGCTATCAGGACTTACTATCGCCTTCACTATCCGTTCAGTTGATCGCTCCCTATCCCGCCGCTTGATCGTCCCTGTTCTTCATAAGCTTCAACCACTGCATTAAAGGCATCTTCCACATTCTCTAATGCTTCATCTAACGTCCTGCCGTATGTTATCAGTTCCGGTAGTTCTTTGCAGGTCACAGTGTAGCCACCCTCCGGTTCACGAGCAAATCTCAGCGACAATGCCACATTATAAGATGTTTGCTTTTTCATGGCGGTGCGGGTGTCCGTCATGGTGATTCTCCTTTCATTGTCTCCATGTTTGGTGATTGCGCGAAACCTCCTATCTCGCCCAAGTAGATATGGTGGTGTGCACAATTATAGCATAGAGACAAGCATAGCGTTGTAGTAAATAGATTCATGGTAAGGGACTAGTGGGGAGGGGATTGTCTGAATGGGATCTCTATCAGGATTAGCTATCGCGCTCGTTATCCACTCGCTTGATACTTCCTTATCCAGTCAGTTGAGGGATTTACTAAGGGAACTCTATCGCATTCGCTATTCGCTCATTTGATCCTTTCCTGTCCAGTCAGTTGATCGCACTCTACAAATATGGTGCATGAATACCATCTTGATTTGATAAGCGCAGTACGCGATTGCCTAGAGAAAACGCTCTTTGCAATGGACAGCCATCGGATTGTGTGATAGGATAGGCTGGAGTGGAAGATTGGCCATAACCAAAGCAGCAGACCTACAAAAGATGGGGCACGCTAAGCAGACACCCATAGGGATCAAGTTAAGCGTTTTAGTGGTTTTATCGCTAAGAATATATGGTAAGTGTTGGGTGCCGGTGCGGTTAGAGGGATCTCTATCGCCCTCGTTGTCCACTCGGTTGATCGCACCTACCGGCGTGGTGGAACGGGTTTCTTGTGCCAGTCCAAGACGACATAAATACTTAGCGAGATCGCCATTTAGGGTGCATGTCACGTGGTTTCAATGTCGTAAACTGCTAATTTCCATGTAAACTTGGACGAGGAAATACCAATCCATTGATTGATGGGTGAGCCACAGAAGATGATCTGTGGCGCTCGTTTCCGTAAGGGCGTGGCCCGGTGCGGTTGGAGGGATCTCTATCGCCCTCGTTGTCCACTCGGTTGATCGCACCTACCGTCTGGAGTACGACGGGAAAACCCCACCAAATGCTAGACAAACTCTCTTAAATTGATCCTCATGGGGCACGCTAAGCAGACACCTAACAGAATAGGCGAAACGATCACATGAACACAGCTATTGAGATTAGCGAGGAGCACAAGCAACAATATAAGGACGAAGGCTACTTTATTCTCGAAAACGCAATCCCTGCGCATTTGCTTGACCTGCTTCGAGGTGAGTGCGAGCATTTCATTGACCTCGTGGATGCTCGAATGGATGAGAATGGTACCGATGTAATGGGTCTAAATCATCGAAATAAGCGTTATTTTGCTTCCAACTGCTATCTGCAACAACCTAAATTGCGAAAATTCCTTTTTAGCGAAATGATAGCCGACATTTGCCGTGCTACGCTCGGCGAGAACGCCTATCTGTTTTGGGAGCAGTACGTGGTGAAGGGGGCATCTGAAGGCATGAAGTTTAGTTGGCATCAAGATTCGGGATATGTTGGTTATCCCGACCACAAACCGTATCTTACATGTTGGTGTGCGCTTGATGACATGTCAGAGGAAAACGGCACCGTCTACGTCATGCCGTTTTCACACATCGGTATCCGATCGTGGGTCAAGCATATCCGCGAGGAGGGAAGCAACGACCGTGTAGGCTACTTCGGCGAGAAAAAGGGGGTTCCGGTGGTCGCTCCAGCCGGGAGCATCGCCGCTTTTACAAGCGTCAATTTCCATTCCAGCAGCGCAAATCGAACGCCGCAACTCCGTCGCGCCTTTATAGCGCAATATTCCAGCGAGCCGCTTCTCTCACAGGATGGAACGAGATTGTGGGGCGGTGCCGAGCCTCTTTTGATTGACGGTAAAAGTGCGGTTGGAATGCCGCCTCCGGATATGCCAAGCCGATTTGACGAGTAGATAGAAATACCGACCAGACCCACGAGACGCTGCGGGATGGTGAGCAGAATGGGTGAAGATTTAATTCATTGATGGACTGAAGGGTTCAAGTGATATTGACGGCACGCCCGTTGTGATTAACTCACTGATGAGAACACCGGTAATCGGCGCGAGTAGGATGCCGTTTTTGAAATGCCCGGAAGCAATGATGACGTTATCCAGACCGGGCACCTTTCCGAGACATGGTCCGTTCTTGATATGGGGACGCAGCCCTGCCCAAGCTTGGACAAAAGACATTCCCGCAAGTTCAGGTATCAACGTTGTGCCTGCCTCGATCATCTGCTGTATACCTTCCAACGTTGTACGCTTGTCGTACCCCACGAACTCGACTGTCGCACCAATCAGAATCACCCCATCTGATCGGGGAACAAGGTAAACCCCCAGACCGTCGATTGTGTGTCTCAACACGAGGGGCATAGCGTCGACGAGCACTATCTGCCCGCGCGACGGCTGAATTGGGAGATGAAAACCGAGCTCTTGAGTAAGTGTGCCAGACCAGCAGCCGGCAGCAACAACTATGGTGTTTCCACGGAAGAATTCGCCGTTTACTTTGACACCAGAGATTTGGTGGTTTTCGCGCACGAAGCCGTCAACAGGATTACCGAGTAGAAACTGTGTGCCCAGCAACGCCGCGCCCTTGGCGAGTGCCTTGACAAGTCTTGGGTTACGAACTTGAGCATCCTCCGGAAATCGTACACCGCCCACCACCGATTTCGATGCAGCAGGTTCTATCTCCAATACCTGGTCCGCTGTCAACACCTCCGCCGAGAACCCGCGATCGATTCGTCGCTCCGCCAGTCCAATTAAGCCGTTCTTCTCTTCCTCATTGAAAAACAGGGAGAGTGTCCCCGATTGGATGAATTCAATATCTATTTGCGTGCGTTCCCTCAGTTCGTCCGCCAACAATGGATAAAGCGCAAGGCTTGCCCGACACAACTCGGGATACGGTTGTCGGGTTGAGGCGTGCGATGTCAGAACGCCTGCCCCCGCCCAAGACGCCTCTTGTCCCACGCCATCGGCTTTGTCAATCACCAATGCCTTTACCCCGGCTTTGCCTAGATTGTAGGCGATAGCGCAGCCGATCACGCCCGCTCCGACAATTATTACGTCTGATTCCACTGATGACGCTCCACAACTATAAAGGGCTGATTAATTGTCCATTCGTCTGCTAAACTTACGCGCTTTTGCCCGTTTCTGTTTTGCTTCTCTCTGTTTTCGTTTCTTTTTCTCGGAAGGCTTTTCGTAAAACTTTCGCCGCCTTATCTCCCTGAAGAGCCCCTCCTTCTGAAGCTGGCGCTTAAAGACCTTGAGCGCCTTTTCGACATCGTTGCTATAAACCTTTGTCTCCATATTTATATCCTCCTTAGTTGATTGTTGTTTATGCCATTTCTGGCTTGAATTTGAATTCGACTACCGCCAGGTCAGACCGTATCTTACGCGACTCGCGGCTTATCGAAGCAGGATTTTAGGTTATCATTCTTGGAGCCGTATCAGTAGTACCTGACTGAACGCATCTATCAGAGCGCTAACAGTACTCTTGTCAACTCCAAACAGCGATCGGCGCCGCAAACATAGTATTATACCCTATCTTCAGTCAAAACCCTACTTAAAATCATCACAATTAATATGGATGGTACGGAAAAACCACGTTAAGGTCACGGATGTCATATCAATGGCGGTTTGAAGTTCCTCATTGAATCAATAGTGATTGGCGAATCTGTGTGATTATCGTAAAATCAACTTGTATTCTTTTACGCAATGAGTATTTGGAGACTTAAAACTTACCATCCGCATTATTTGAAATCGAAAAGTTGAATTTCGTCGTTGAGTATAGGTATGACAACTCAACCTATCTCTTGGAACGAAATTCAGATAGAAAGACTCGATGATATTCCGCTGTTGATTGGCTTGCAGCAGCGTCTGGGGCTTGATGCTATTATAGATGATGTCATTCCTCGTCCTTATCAAGGCTTGTCGCCGGGTCAACTGGTTGTGGGCTGGAATGCCTACATTCTGTCAGAAGCCGACCACCGCAAGATGGCTGTTGAACGCTGGGGCGTCGAGCATCAAGCGCTGCTGTCAGAATTGTTTGGCATACCCGTCCGCCGCACCGATTTCAGTGATGACCGACTGAGTCAACTGCTCACGCAGTTAGCTGATGATGCAGCGTGGCGCTCCATTGAGCAAAACCTCTGGCGTAACAGTATCTCTGTTTATCAACTTATACCTGAGCGAGTTCGGCTGGATGCGTCACGATTTAGTGGCTATCATACCCCTTACGATGATGGGTTGATGCAACACGGATACAACTCAAACACGCCACAGCTAGCGCAAGTGAAGCTGATGGCTGCCAGTATTGACTGTGGAACATCGGGACACCTGCTTTCGACCGATGTGGTGTCGGGCGAAAAAGCGGACGACCCGTTATATCTACCAATGATTCACAACGTGCGTCAGATGACGGATGAGTCCGGGCTATTGTATATCGGCGACAGTGAAATGAGCGCCATTGAGATTCGCGCCGAACTGTCACGAAAGGGGGATTTCTATTTGGTTCCGTTGGCGAAAGTCGGCGGCGTTCCGGCGCTCTATGAGCAATGCCTGGCGCACATGGTTTGCGGTTCACAACCTGCGACATTAATTTACTCCTCTGATAATGAGTGCCAATCGCCGAAAGAAGGAAATCCGCAGCGTTCGCTATCAAATCACACAAGTTATTCGAGATGAGCTGGCGATTCAGCAAGCCTACTGTCAGATGGGGTGGCAATTATACGCCGCCAATCAATCCCAAGCGTATCTACCGCTTGATGAAGCCATCAGACTTTATCGTGCCGCCCCGCGCATCGAACGGCATTTTCATCTGTTTAAATCCGCTCCGATAGGGATTTCACCGATGTATGTAAGAAACGATCAAACGACCGAATAGGATCAACTGAGTGAATAGCGAAGGCGATAGTAAATCCTGTGCGATAGAGATCCCTGACCAGATTAAAGGGCTGGCTCGACTGCTTTCGCTGTGTGTCCGACTTTTGACCTTGATTGAAATTGTCTTCCGACGGCATCTCGAAGCACACCGTCAAACCTTGGCAGGATTGTACCAAGACAACAGAAACCGTCGAACCGCTAAGCCGACAGCAACCCGACTTTTACGTGCTTTCCACGGTATCCATCGCGTGCGATTGCCCAATTAGGTCACATGTTACACCACCCCACTGACCGATTTACAACAACAGATTCTTTCGATGCTTTGTATTACCAAGTCAGTTTACCAAGCTAGAGCGCCTGATTCACACCACTCGTAGCCTTCGAACGAACGTGCGGACAAATTCTAGCCTAAATCTGCTAAACATAATTCAACTTTTCCTCATCTGATAATGCGGATGATAAGTATGAGATATGTGTTTCTAGTTAGCGCTCTGATCTACATGAGTAATGGCCCCCAAGACAAGATGACCACGCCTTTGAAAATTCTGCCTCTTAGTAATGATGCGCCCGACGGTTTTTTGCACGTTTTCAAGAAACAGGTATGCGTGTTTGGGATTAGGGTGTATGCCACTGCGGAGACGACGAATGAGAAGGTGCTGCACGCGGCGAATGTGTTAGCCCAATATCTGGATAACGACGAAGATGGTGTGCCCGACAATCCAGATGTGGTAGCACAGATGCGGCGAAACCGCGCCTCAATTATCATGTTTGCTACCGAGCGTGACTGGGAGGAAACGGACCTAGAGGCTTATGTTCCGGAGCATGTGCTAGACGCGATGAGTCTACAAGATCTGTACGGCGACGAAACACACCCTAACGGCGCCTCAGAGGGAAGATTTGATGCCGCTTTGGAGGAAATACTGCACTTAATTACTAGCGCGGGTTACGCCGATGTGTATCCCACTGTCTTCGGCGAGAGGGCAAATACAACCGTTGGCGAGGCGATGGACATCGCTAGAGGCGGACATTTCAGGCAAGTCCCCCGTTCCTATCCCAAAAGTGCATGGTTTACCTATTACGACGAAACATGCGAGTACGGTTGTCAAATTACCGAGTATATTTATTGGGCGTTAACATCAATTTTGGGGGGACAGAATTTCCCTGGACGGGCAGGTGAAATTGGTGATGAATGGCGTCTATACACGGCGGAATTGGTGCGGGAGCGAGATCCGCAGATTTACGCATTGTTGACGAATCCCCAATACAACTTCCCCTCTCGCCTGCCTGACGGGAGCTATGGGGAACCGTCCAAATTGCGCAACGACTATTAGCTGACGAGCCGTGAGAGTCGCCCGACAGTGTGACTTGGCTACGCGTGCGAAGAAAGTGAGTGTTTCTCTGAACTTGGTTCTCTAGATGGTGCTGTATCCCAGAATATCTGCGTCCTCAACTCACTATTTCAGAATTACTGTATTAGGTTCTGTTGACATTTATGTTAAGCGTGTGCGTAATTCGAGGGAGGTACCCAACGGGTTGGGAAACCCAACCCCTACGGATGCCGGTGCATGCCTAACCGTAGGCTTGGTCCCCTCGCCCATCCCTCCAACGCGTTAAGTTGTGTCCACATGTCAAAAGGAGGTGCAAAGCAAAAAGAGAACCCGTAGGGGTGGGGATCAAATGAGCGAATAGCGAATGCGATAGGGATCTTCTTGCCCCGCCTTGACTTAACACAAACTCGGTGTCAACGAGATAGTTTACACGCCGTACCGCTACCGCGGATTGGGGAGTTCATTGGTCAAGGCTTGGATTTGGCAATCCAAGCCGATCTGTGATCATTAAATCGCAGGTTTCCCCTCTTTCGGGAAACAGCTATGAGTGTCTTCCATCTGCCTGACCATTAGACTATTTCAGAATTACTAACCGCCGCGTCATCTCCTGCGCGTGAGCGTCACCACGGTCAGAAATCGAGAATGTATAGTAATAGATACCGCTGGCGACTGTTTCACCTAGCTCGTTCCGTCCGTCCCAATGCCCCGCGTTTGACTTGGTGGAATACAGTCCCGCAGGTCTCTCTCCCAAGTCCAGTTTTCGTACCAATTCACCCGATGTATTGCGTATGGCAACCGAGACGTGCGCGGTGGCTCCAAGTGCAAAGGGAAGCCACGTTTCGGGGTTGCCGGGATTAGGGAAACTCTGATAAAGTTCGGTCTTAAGCCCACCAATGGTGACGGCTTTCAGGCCCTCGATCGTGACAATCGGTGAAAGACTGATTCTGCCCAATAGCCCTCTGTTCTCCAGATAATAGGAATAGGTTTTAAGCGGAGAGGTGTCCTCGTCAAAGAAGACATAATCGCGTTCGGAGTTACTGTATCCTTTGCCTTTTACCAATACCTCAACCGGGCGGTCAATTGTTGACCGGTAAGCGTCAATGAGGGGCTTAAACTCCCCGTCTGGCGTCTCGCTGCGGAAGATTCGCCAGCCCAGATTGCCGTATTCTCCCGTAGTTGTCCAGTTCAGGCGAATCTGGTTGAATTCGCGCGTACCCGTAAACGCAGCGAGCACGTTTGGCAGCGGGAGATTGTTGATGTAGACACCGGTGTGTTCCGGATTTGCCTGAAACATGCCCCACTCAATTGACGCGTGTATGGATTGACCTTCCAAATCCCAGATGTACACCGCGCCAGGAATAAATGCATCCTCGTCGGGCGCGCGCAGAGAACCGATGCAGAGTTCAATATCTCCGTCGTTGTCAAGGTCGCCGATGGCTGGTGACGATTGCAGATTTCCCGTGGTGATCAGGGGCCAACCGTCCAGCTCGACACCGCTGGAACTGAAGGCGTGTAGCTGTCCAAAGAAACTTCCCCAGTTGGTTGCAACGATTACCTCAATCTCGCCATCACCGTTAATGTCTCCCAACACAGGAATCGATGTAACCGTCGAGCCAAAAATCGAAATTGGCCACCCCGATGCCAGTGTACCGTCTTCATTGAAAGCAGCAATGCTTGATGTACCCAAATCGCCAACGATAATTTCGAGTTGCCCATCACTGTTCAAATCGCCGACCGCCGGTGCCGCATATGGCGTATATCCCATCCGCTGTGGCCATCCGTCTCGCACCTCGCCTTCTTGAGAGAGAACATAAATGCTTCCGTTCCTGTACATCACAACAATCTCTAAGAAACCATCCGAATCCAAGTCGGCCAGAACCGGTGGCGCGTTAGCTCCGGTTCCCGGTCGCGGTGCAATATGCCAACCCTCTAGTGCCGTACCATCCGCTTCCCATGCGTAGATATTGGAACCACTCGTCGTGACAACAACCTCAAGCGAGAAGTCCTGATTCAGGTCCCCTACAGCTGCCGAGGATAAACCATAATCCTCTATTTCCTGTGGCCAACCGTCAAGGTCTTCACCGTCATGATGCAGCACATGTACGCCATCTGTTTTGGTGACAATGACTATTTCCTTGTCAAAATCCTTGTCGAGATCAGCGAGGACAGCCGCGGCAATGATGCGGCTCTTAAAGCGTCTTGGCCATTCTGAGTTGAAAGGCGTGCCATCGGGGCGAAAGATGTAAACTCGTCTCTCGACCGGTAACACAATTTCGAAGCTACCATCTGCGTCTATGTCGCCCACCGACGGAGTGGCTATCAACTCGCCATCTGTTTCTTGTGGCCAACCGTCAACCGATGAACCGTCATGATTCCAAACTTGGAGTAAACCATCCCTAGATCCTACAATAATCTCAAGCGTACCGTCACGATCAAGGTCGACGAGCACCGGCGAGGAAAATATCTCGCTCTCTGTTTGAAACGGCCATCCTGCTTGCTGTGCAATAAATGTAGCATCGTGTGCCTTGGGAGTGACTTCCACCTCTTCAGAGGGCTCGCTTATATTTCCCGCCGCATCATAAGCAGAAACAGCAACATAGAGGGCCACATCATTATTTGCTCCTGTTACTTGCTGAGCGGTCTGATTTCCCACATCGAAGAACACAAAGTAATTTCCGGGAGCGTCACCAAAAAAGATCAAATAACCGGCAATGTCCGGCTCTGGGTTCGCCTTCCAGCGCAGTCCAACGCTTCCATCTGCAGGGGTAACAATCAAGCCTGTAGGTGGAGTTGGTGAGATGGTGTCTTCCCTCACTGGGTCCGCTGTTGGTATAACAACCAACGACTTGGTCTTGGCACTCTCATTCCCAGCGGCGTTATATGCGCTTAGCGAAACCGCGATTGGCACACCGTTCTGGAGGTCTGTTAACCTAAAGGTCTCCACATTACCAAGCTCTCGCATTTGGTCCGAGAAGTAGAGTCTATATCCAACGATGTTAGGTTCGGAGTTTGCCACCCAACTTAAACCCAGTGCTCGATCTTCGGAAACTGCGGTAAAACCCTGTGGGACTGCAGGAACGTCCAATGATGCTAGGATATTCAGTTGCCCCGCACCCCAGTGGCTATCCCAACCCAGATTGCCGCGATCGACGGCACGCTCAATTAGGAGCCGTTGCAATTCTCCCACCGTTCGCCTCGGTTCTTGCTGCAGCAGGAGCGCCACGGCACCTGTGACATGAGCTGCAGCGACACTCGATCCCCGCAGCGCGATATGGCTTTGGTCTTCAAGAACCAATGGCGGATATCCCCAACTCCGTCCAGAGAGTGCTCCAACAATCATCTCTCCAGGCGCAGCGAGATTGGGCTTTTCTGCCTCATCACGACTTGGTCCTACACTAGATATACTAGAGATTTCTCCTACAGTTGCATCAACCGCTCTGAGAAAGCCAAATGAATCCACCCAGTCGTTTCGTGTGACATAGGAGGTGGCACTGATGACACCTCTTGCTGTGGACGGCATGGCGATGGTTTTATTGGCGTCGCCCGGGATTAGCCATGGGTCAGGACTGTCTGTTCTGAAGCCACCGTCAATCTCGCCGGAAAAATAGTAAGCGTCGAAAGCAATTCCTGGGCCATCAAGCTCAATCGTCATCTCGTACCGATCGAGTGGCAAGCTCATGTCACCACCATTCCATAGCCAAATGGCGATAGTGGAGAGATCTGGATAAAGAGGATGCTGCTGCTGAGAATCTACGATTAACGTCGCGCCTTCCCACGGCCCTTTCGGAATATCGAAATTATCCACCTGTCCGGGAGGAACCCACTCAAAATCAACGGTTTCTCCCGGATTGGTCCCCGGGACTTTTATCCGCACGGAAATCGAATCCTTCGACGAATACCAGATGTTCACATACGTGCTAGAGTCATTGAGATCCGGCACCGGAATTAGTTTTGGATAGTTTTCTCCATCCGGCATCAACAAAACAGCCCCAGCGTGGATTGTACTTTCTCCTCTGTTACCTGCGCTCGCAACAATCGCCCTACCGGATGTTTCCTCAACGAGTTGATTTAACGCTTGTTCCAAAAGCGTCCGACCATCGTGCGGCCCTATCTGGTATCCAAAGCTCAAATTTACCACCGCCGGTTTTCCAAGCATGGCCGCTTTTTCAAAGATGTAGCGCGCCGCATCCAACACCTCATTCTCGAATAGGTAGGATTTGACCACGATGATGTCTGCCTCGGGCGCCATCCCTACAAATCTCGGAGCGGAGTGTTGCACGCCAGTACCCCTGCCGTTTCCAGTGGCAATCGAAGCGATGTGAGTGCCATGTCCGTCATAGTCGTTCTGATTCGGAGCTCCCGCGTCAATCTGCATTTGTGTCCATTCCGTCCCATATCTGAAGTCTTGAGGAACCTGGCCGGTTGTTGTTTGCGTCTGATCCCATATCCACAGGATTCTTGAGCTACCGTCCGGATTCTTAAAATCTTCGTGGGACCAATCAATGCCCGTATCGATTATACCGACGACAACATCCTTCCCGGTGTAGGTAGGGTTGCTTTTCCATACTTGATTCGCGCCGGTAGCGAAGGCGCTTCTGTCTAGTGTGGGCGCAGCCAAACGAGCCCGGCGAGCGGCATGAATATAGATAACATTCCGCATGTTCGCAACCTCCGGCAACAGGTTCACCGGGAGATCCGTTGTTACCAAATAGCCGCGTGAATGACGGTTCAGTCGAATAACCGATTGCAAATCTACGCCGAGAGTGCGAAGTGTGTACGGCGAGTCTGACATTAATAGCATCGCTTTGATTACGTCCGTACCATACCGGTCAGAGTATTGCACAAACTGGGCTGCATACAATCGTTGTAGAGAGCCCTGGTGTCGATGAAGGAGAGGCTTCAATACAGAATCCAACTTGTCAATTGAGGTATGGCCTGCTACTTCAAGAGAACGCTGTGCAATGCTCGTAAATGCACACATCAGACCCGCGATGAGACAAAAAACTAGGATTAGTTTTCGTGACATAAGAGATGTTTCTCCACTCAATAAGGGTTAATCTTCGTTAAGGCAATATTATACCCACAGTGTAGTTAGCTATTGTTAGTGCACAAAGACAAATTATAGCACAGTCAGAACTAATCTATCAAGCGGTCTCATCATAGCAAACAGGGGAAACGCATCTAAATTTTGGACTTGACCTGAGAGGAAATTGGGATAGGCTTGTGTACAATCTTCTAAGGAGTAGAACTCCTGTCTAATGCCCTGACTTCCTCAATATCAGAGTAAAGCTAATCATCGTTGATTAGAGATTAACAATCCCATTTTGGCTCATTGCCAGACCCCAGACGAGTTGATTGTCGCACGCCGCATAAATTGCTTGACATTATTGTCATTACTGTCTGCGCGGTTATTTGCGGCGCTGATAGTTGGGTGGCAGTTGAAGCATTCCGAGGCGCAAAGTATAAGTGGCTAGCTGAGTTCTTGGAATGACCAAAAGGCATCCCATGGCATGATACATTCAGACGTGTGTTTGGTGCGATAGATGCTACGAAATTCGAGGAGTGTTTCATCAACTGGATTCGTAACGCCATTGAAGTCACCCAAGGCCAAGTGATTGCGGTTGGTGGAAAACAACTGCGTCGTTCCTATGATACTCATAACAACAGAGCGGCCATTCACCTAGTTAGTGCGTAGGCGTGGCATCAAGGCGTGACATTAGAGCAGATTAAAGTTGCCGACAAATCCAACGAGATACCAGCTATTCCCCAGTTGCTTGAGGTTTTGAGGGTGTCAGGGCGCATTATCACTATCAAGCGAGTGGACAGCGAGTGCGATAGAGATCCCTTGATGCGATGGGCCGACAAACCGACATCGCTCAAACAGTTGTGGATTCAGATTCCGATTACGTTTTCGCGCTCAAAGCCAATCAAGGACAGTTGTATGAAGATATTCAACTTCTGTTTGATGGCGTCTCAACTGGCGAGTTAAGAGATGCTGAAGTCGATTTGACTCAAACTATTGATGGTGACGATGGCCGAATAGAAACCCGAAGTGCTTGAGCAATTGCTGGCCCTATCGTGATTTCCTCTCTCAGAGAATCAAGCGAGCGAATAGCGAGCAGAATGAACTATTGCCTTCACTATGGAGTCTTCTATCGCCTTCGTTATCCGCTCAGTTAATCGATAGAAATCCCTGAGAACTTCGTCAATCTCAACTCAGTTGTCAAAATCACCGCTCAGCGAGAAGCCGACCAATAGGTATCCAGCGAGACACGCTACTACATTTCTTCGCTTACCAGCGATGCGGCAAAGTTGCTTGAAGTCACCAGGCAGTACTGGCTGATTGAGAACTCATGTCATTGGGTATTGGATGTCGCTTTCCGTGAGGTTGCGTCTCGAATTCGTAAAGATAACAGCGGTGAGAACTCTGCCTTTGTTCGACGCATTGCTCTCAATCTATTCAAGTCTGAAACGTCAACTAAACTTGGGGTCGCCAACCAACGACTCAAAGCCGCATGGGATAACAATTATTCGACTACTATTCTGGCAACTCTATTCTGAAAATTCAGATACGTTTCCCTGTCGGCTGAAGCAATTGTGATCGACGAATCTATGGAATTGTCGTAAAATTTGTATGCATTTTTTGTCTCAATCTGCATCAGTTTGCTCAACTGCTTGAAGGCTGCGTCAAATTTGATTCGCAAAGCGGGAAAACCAACGGAAAAGATAAATCTTACTAAAGAGGAAATGAGAAAATGCCACTTACGAAAAAGCAGATCAGAGCGTATGAAACGGGGGGCTTCGTTCCAGGCATTCCGATTGAGGATGAGGCGGGCGCGTTGCATTATCAAAATCAGTTCGACACACTAGAGGCCAAAGAAGGACGGGAGCAATGCCAAATCGGTATGCTTGACCGCCATTTCGATCTGGAGTTTATTTGGAAGCTGGCGACACACCCGAAAATCCTTGAATGCATTGAAGACCTCATTGGCCCCGACATCCTGCTCTTGGCGACACATGCTTTCTGCAAATATGGCCCTCAAGAGAAATTTGTCGCATGGCATCAAGATGTAACCTACTGGGGGCTTGAGCCGCCAGAAGCGTTGACTGCATGGTATGCTATTGACGATAGCAATCGGGAGAACGGATGCATGCAGGTAATTCCCGGCACACACCTGGGATTTCGGGAACACGGAAAATCCGCAAGGGAGGGAAATTTGTTGAGCGTTAATCAAGAGGCAGCCGTTAGTGAGAATGAGGAAAAATGCGCCGTAGACTTTGTCTTGAAAGCCGGTGAAATCTCAATTCATCACGGCACAATTATTCACGGTAGCCTGCCAAACCGATCCACACGCCGACGTTGCGGCTTGACCATCCGCTATATTCCACCGTGGGTCAAGCCCGTTGACCCAGATTCAGTGAAGCGGTGGAAGGCTATAATGCTCCGCGGTCAATGCAGATATGAGAACTTTGAGACGACCCCGAAGCCGTTTCCAATGCTGTAATCGACGATGCAGATCATGACGCGAGCCTAAATCCGGCGAATGCGCGAAGGTGTTCCAGATAGTCATGGACATGCCCTTGCATGAATCAGCCGCTTCACATGAGGAGGGTGTCAAATTTGACCAATCGACTCTACGATGCCATTGTTATCGGTACCGGATGCATGGGTAGCGCAGCGGCATATCATCTCTCCAATGCCGGTGCAAACACGTTAGTGATAGAACAGTTCTCGCGGGGGCATACTTTCGGGAGCTCTCATGGCAATACGCGGATTATCCGCCTCGTTTATGAGAAGCCCTTCTACACAGAATTGATGAAATCCAGCTATGCTTGCTGGCGAGATCTTGAACACGAATCAGGAAAGAAATTGCTATTTACTACCGGAAGCGTAATTATCGCGCCGGTGGGACATGAATATGTAATCAGCACAGGCGCAAGCCTTGATGCAGCGGGTATCGAATCCGAGTGGTTGTACGAGCAGGAACTGGCTGCAAGGCTGCCGCAATTCAGGATTGAGCCTAATACTATGATTGCCCTCTGGCAAAAAGATGGAGGATTTCTACACGCTTCGGAATGCGTTTCAACGCACCTAGATTTGGCTAAGGAGCATGGTGCGGAGATAAGAGAAAACACCGAGGTCATTACCGTGGATTGGGAGGCGAGTACGCCGGTAGTCGTTTGCAAGGACGAACGCTACCAAGGGAAGAAAATTGTGATGGCGGCGGGCCCTTGGACGGGACGGTTACTGCCAAATCTAAACCTTCCACTCACGGTAATGCGCCAACAGGTAGTTTATTTTAAACCGAGAGAAAGAAAGAAATTTCTACCGGCTCAGTTTCCGGTGTTTATAGATGTAACGAGACCGACGTCGTTTTATGGCGTTCCCGACTTCGAGGGCAAAGGCGTGAAGGTGGGGGTAGACGGACATGGGGAGGAGTTCGCAACTACCCTTGATTCCTGTAGTCGCACACCTGATTCGGCGTATGTTGATTTTGTCCAAGAATTTGTACGCGAACGGATGCCTGACGCCGCCGGCGAGGTAAGTTGTGCGGAGGTATGCCTCTACACGGAGACGCCCGATAAAGATTTCATAATCGACTTACATCCGAATTGTCAAAATCTAGCAATTGCCGGCGGGTTTTCCGGGCACGGGTTCAAGTTCGGTGGCCTTGTTGGGAAGGTACTATCGGAACTTGCACTAACGGGTGAAACTCGTTACGACATCAGTCATTTCCGGCTAGGACGGTTTAATGGGTAGACAACGGATTTTACCTTATCTTTGCTTCACGCCGCGCGCCAGCTCTTCCGCGAACTCTTCCACGTTCGCCAGAATCGCCGACTCATTGTCCAGATGCTGTTCTATGACGTTGATGATTGCGCTTCCAACGATAGCTCCGTCCGCAAGTTTTGCAACTTCCTGTGCTTGTTTCCGCGTGGAAACGCCAAACCCGACGCAAACGGGTTTGTAAGAATGTTCACGAAGTTGCGAGATCATCGGGGAAATTTCATCAGACAGCGAATCTCGTGCGCCGGTTACACCTGTGACCGAGACACAATAGATGAATCCGGTGCTAACCGCCGCAATGGCGCTGAGTCGTTCTGGTGGACTCGTAGGTGACACGAGGAAAACCGTTGCTAGTTTGTATTGTTCAGCGATTGCTAACAACGTCCCCGCCTCTTCGGGCGGCAAATCGGGAACAATTACGCCATCAACCCCCGCCTCGCTTGCGGTTCTGCAGAATTCTTCCTCACCCATTCGAAAGATGAGGTTGTAGTAGGTCATTAGCGCTATCGGAATCTCCGTCTCACGCCGAACTTCTCGAACCAGATTTATGATTTCACGTAATGAGATTCTGCCAGCCAATGCCCGTTCGCTTGCGCGTTGAATTGTAGGTCCATCAGCGATTGGATCAGAGAACGGCACACCGAACTCAATGAGGTCGGCGCCGGATTTTTCGAGCGTTAATAGAAGTTTTTGACTGAGTTCGGGTGTCGGGTCTCCGGCACAGATATAGGGCATGAACGCTCGTTCTCCCCGATTCTGTAGTTCTCTAAATTTTGATTCAATTCGGTTCAAGATAGCCCCTTATTAGATTGGATGTGCCAAATCTATGAAGTTTGAACTGGACGATTAAAGAACGCCAATAGCTGCGCACCTGTATCAATCTGCGATTAAGTTATCGTAGGTGCGAACTCCGAATGCGCGAGAGGGTCATGCGGTTCTAGTGGGCAAACACGACTATTTCAAAATTAGCATTTTCCGCGTGGCTTGAAAAGGTGCAGCGTCTAGGGTGTAGAAATAGAGTCCGCTGGCAACTCTTTCTCCGATTTGGTCTTTGCCATCCCAATAGGCCGCAGTTTCAGGAGAAAGATAACTCCCTGTTTTTTGTTGTCCGAGATGCAATTCTCGAATCAGTTGTCCCTGCACGTTGTGAATGCGGAGCATAACGGAAGCATTTGTCGCCAACTGATACGGTATCCACGTCTCCGGATTGAAGGGGTTCGGGAAGTTTTGAAGCAGTGCGGTGCGCTTGACCTGACCGAATGTCGTCAGTGACAACCCAAACGGTTCGATGGAAAAGGGCGGAGTATCAAAGGCTTCGATAGTGTTATACACGTAAGCCGCCTGACCGTCACCGTTGGGCCAACCGTCGTGCACCAAGAATGGCTTGCTATGGGATGAGATGGCGACGGTGTTTTCGCTCATGGAGACTGCATATCCGAAGTTCAAATCTCTGGCACCGTGCTCAGGCGCAACCCTAGCCTTCTGTGTCCAAACTCCGTCTTCACGTACGAACGAATAAGCAGCGCCCGATCCCCTTTCGGGACGGTCATATCCGGGCGCTCCAACGATAACGATGTTCCCGGTGGTGGCAACTCCCGCTCCGAAGTTATGTCCTTTCCCGCCATCTTTGGGTCTCAACTTCGCTTGTTGTTTCCAACTGTTACCATCCGGCACGAAGACATAAGCGGTGCCAACATCCTTTGCGTTTTCACTATCGTAGAACGGTGCCCCCACTACGATGGTTTTCCCGATGAATCCGACAGAAGTTCCAAAACGATCGGCTTTCCCACCATCATCTACCGTGAGTTTGGCTTGTTGAGCCCATCGGTTCCCGTTTCGCACGAAAACGTAAGCGGCACCGGTAAATCTTTTTTCGCCATGCGTGTGGCCATTTGCTCCAATTATTGCGGTGTTTCCATGGATGAAGACAACTTCCCCGAAAGCGTCTGATCCACTCAGATCCGCGGGAATAAGTTTTGCTTGATTCTTCCACGTGATTCCGTCTCGGAAGAAGACATAAGCGGATCCAGCGTCCCTGCCGGCATCGTCATCCCTTGGTACGCCAACAATGACGGTGTTTCTATCGACTGATACGGACTCGCCAAAATTGTCCGCGGCTTCCGGATTGTCGCCTACAAGCTTCGCACGCTGTTGCCACGTTCTACCGCTTCGGACAAAGACATAAGCGGCGCCGGATTTATCCGCACCCGCATTAGCGTTTGGCGCTCCAACCACCGCGATGTCGCCGCTAATGGAAACCGACCATCCGACATTACCCTCATGTTGGGGAATCAATTTTTCTTGTTCTTCCCAGTTTTTGCCGTTGCTTACGAACACCTTGGCATAGTTCTGACCCGGAGATCCGACAATCACAGAATTTCCACTGATGTCTGAGGACATCTGTGGTCCGGTCGTTTCCTCGTCGGCGACTAGCTTTATCTCCTTCTGCGCGTACACCATTTGATTCACGGTTACCAATTGTATGCCGAGAACCAAATACGCGAGAACTGTCGAGATTTTTTTCATAAATCGATCTCTTCGACGTTGAATCGCAAGCGGCTAGGGGAGCATCTCAATTTGATGCTATTTCCCGCCCGGAGGCAATATAGCGGAAAGCGCAATGCAATCCTATTTGGATATCAACATCTTGCGTGTTGCGGCGAAACCATTCGTCTTGAGAGAATAGAAGTAGGTACCAGAGGCGACTTTCTCACCGGCACTGTTGCGCCCATCCCAATATGCGGCTGTAGAGCGAGTCATGTAGAAACCTGCCGGTTTGCCCCCCAAATCGAGTGTCCGTACAATTCGGCCAGACGCATCATATATCTGTATGGTTGAGTAACCAGACTGACTAAGCTGGAAAGGCATCCACGTCTCAGGGTTGAAAGGGTTGGGGAAATTCTGTGCCAGTTGCGTCTGCTTTGGATGCACATCACCAACAACCATCGGTATCCGCTTGTAAGCCCTTCGGATGTCCACGATGTCGACCTTGTAGTGATGCGGCCCCGAAACAATGTTTCCACCGTCATCTATCACCGTGATATCAAGCCCATCGCCTGCGTGTACAACACTATTCCGATTGAGATCTGCCCAAACTAACGCGACGCGCCTCTCGGTCGTAGTAACTCGGTCGGTTGCAATCGCGCCAGTACGGAGGTTCTTGGCAACTACAGTGTAATTAGTCTTCTGGAGAGCGTTTTGCAAATCACTAGTCACGACAAACGCCCAAGCTTCTGTGAAACGGTCAACCCCCGGAGCTGTCGCCGGTTCATTTTCCCACGCCTTACCGGAGAATGCAACCGAGCCGCCTTCAAGTGTATTAACAATGTAGGCATGGCCACCTTCAATCGAGAATCCTGAGCCGCGCTCATCGTCCGTGAAAGCAACGAAATCCTGTGATGCAGTGTCAAGTCGAATGATGGCGGTCGCATTCATCATCTCGGCGAATCTGCGTGCGGAAATTGGATTTTCGGGCATGAGCGGCAGAGAAATCATGTTCAGGCCCTGATCCAGCGTCGTGACAAAGATTGAAGGGAACGGCGGCGTTTCCCATAGCAAGAGCGCGCCATCAAACCCGCCAGTAGCAATAATGTCACCATCACCGTTGAAAGCGATGCTGTTGATAATCGACTTGTGCCCATGCAAGGTTTTGATTCGTGCAAGTGTATTGGTATCCCAAAGGCGCACAATACTATCCCAACCTCCGGTAGCAATCATGTTTCCATCGGGGCTGAAGGTTATGCTTCGTATGCCACTCTGGAACGAATCGACAGATTTCACGAGTTCGCCGGTTGTAGCGTCCCACAAGCGGATGATGGCGTCCCAACCGCCACTCGCGATCGTGTTTCCGTCAGGACTAAAATCGACGGTAAGCACATTGCCCCAATGCCCTTCAAGTATGTGCAATGCCTCACCAGATTCGACATCCCATACGCGAACCGTACTGTCTCGACTTGCGCTGGCGATCTTATTGCCGTTGGGACTGAATGCCAGTCCTTCGACACCGGTTGTATGTCCGACAAGAGTTTTCAGCCGCGCCCCGGTGGCCACATCCCACAAGCGAATATCGTCATCTTCACTTCCACTCGCAAGTGTAGTCCCATCCTGACTGAAGGCTAAGCTGATGAGATAAGCTCTGTGTCCGACGAGTGTTTTCAGGTGCTCTCCAGTGTCAACGTCCCATAATCGGACAGTATGATCTTCGCTTCCGCTAGCCAGTGTTCGTCCATCCGGACTAAAGACAACAACACCCACGTCGTCTGTGTGCCCAAACAGGATATGATCGAGTTTTCCCGTTTCAGTATTCCAGAGCCTGATGGTTGAGTCCCAGCTCCGACCAACCAGGGCGCGACCGTCTGGCCTGAAACTAACGCTCAAGACGACATCCGCATGCCCGGTGATGGTATTGAGGTATGCGCCTGTCTCGGCATCCCAAAATCGAATAGTGGCATCCCATCCCCCAGTGGCGAATGTACCGTCAACGGGATTGAAATCGACGCGGACTACGTCAGCCGTGTGCGCGGCAATGGTCGTTTTCAGTATTCCCGTGTCGGTATCCCATAGGCGGATGGTGTCGTCTTCGCTCACGCTCGCCAACGTATGACCGTCTTGCGGAGAAAAGGCGAGGTCGAAGATAAGGGAGGTGTGACCGGTGAGAACCATGGTCTGCGATGCCGTGGCAATATCCCAGAAGTGAATCTCGCCGTTATAATCGCCGCTGACAAGCGTTTTTCCATCCGGACTGAAAGTGACTGCTTGGACAAGCGACCTATGGCCCGTGATAACATGGAGTTCCTCTCCCGTAGCAACATCCCACAGGCGAGCGGTCTGGTCCCAACTTCCGGTTGCTATCATAGAACCGTCCGGACTGAACGCTACGGTATTGACGCGATCACTATGTCCATCAAAAGTTCGAATCTCTTCACCCGTTGTCATATCCCACAGGCGAACCGTTCGGTCATAACTCGCGCTGACGAGCGTGGTCTCATCCGGGCTGATGTCTATGCTGCGGACACCGCTCCAGTGTCCCTCAATAGTCTGAAGTGGCTCACCTGTCTCGGGATCCCATAGCCGTATGGTCGTGTCCCAACTCCCGCTGGCAAGCACACCACCACTGCTAGAATACGCCAAAGCAGTGACTTCCTCCGTATGCGCGGAAAGTAACATGACCTCTTTCAAGGTCGCTGTGTCGTAAATCCAAATCCCGATGGAGCTAGCAGCCGCGAGACGGGTGCCATCGGGTGAATACTTGATTTCCGCTACCCAGCCCTTGCCGACACGTTTATTGGCGTCCCCCGGCAGGCTCCACTGCGAGAAGTCTTCCGCCTCTTGCGCTAACGTGTTTAGCGAAATCAGAGCTAAAAGAATAAACGTTGTCAAAACTATCTTCATATTGAGGATCTCCGTATTTTGCAATGTTGGTTGCAGACCCTAACACGTTAAGGTCGCATATTTCAGCTCTTTGTCTTCTGTCGGAGTAGAAATCAAGCTTGAGATTTGTAAGGCCTCAAAATTTCAATGAAAATGGCAGGGGCATGTACATATTGCCCCAATCGTGCCATCGAGTCTGATAATGGTGGTTTGCGGTGCAACTGTCGCTGGCTTATTTTAACGGGCCCGCAAGCCAAATTATCCTAAATACAACTTACGCATTAACAGAAGGTCGCGATTCGGAGATTAGATCTCTATGAGATTTTTATCGCATTCACTATTCGCTCATTATCCATTCCCTTTATCCCTCGTTATCCGCTCAGTTGATTGTGCCTACTACTATTTTTTGCTTCAGTTGAAAGAGTGCTGGGGTTCACTATACGATTGAACTGCGTAAGTCCTATGTATGGTATTTGGTCAGGATTTGAACCCCAGAGCCTGAAGCGCTAAGCCGGTAGGATAAAGACCTTGAAGGAGTATTAGCGTGTATGTCCTGTGGTCAGATGGGGAAAGCGTACATCAAAGAGGCGATCTGCGGATGAATTGGGATAAAGACAATCGTCTCGGTCCACTGAGGGAAAGAAGCGTGATGCGCCCAATTCCTCTCTAGAGTAAGATGCTTTTAGTAAGCCAACAGTTCAACCCAATCCATCAGGCAGCCGTGCTCATTTCTGTATCAACATTTTCCGCGTTTCAGCAAAATTCCCGGCAGACAAGGTATAGAAATACACACCACTTGCAACGGCTTCGCCCTGCTGATTGAGGCCATCCCAATATGCCGCACGACTCCGATCAATGTAAAAGCCTGTTGCCTGATATCCTAAATTTATATGCCTTACCAACTCGCCATTGGCGTCGTAGATTGCAAACCGCACATTTGCGTTTTCGGCAAGGTGATACGGAATCCACGTTTCCGGGTTGAAAGGATTCGGATAGTTGTGTAACAGTGCGGTCTCCGTTGGGCGGAGCGCCGTGAGTAGCTGTTCCAAGAAGCGGATACCTCTCTGCGAAACAGCATCAGTAAGCTCGAATTCCCGCGCTTGCATGAGCCACTGCTGTACGTCCGCCGTGTTCAGCGTCATCAGCATATCGGGATGTGCCGGGGATGCAGCAGTTGCCACCCCTAACTCACTAGCAACCGCAATCAAGTCCAAAAGGTTGATTTGACCATCTCCATTGATGTCGGCGGCAGCATTCTCCTCCGCGTCGCCAAAGGCTGAAGCAACTAGCACGAGGTCAAATATATTTAACTCCCCATTCGCGTCCGCATCCCCGACGATAGACGACGGATCTTCGCCAACGACCGAAGGCAGTACCGGCGCATCCCAGACCAACACGGTACCATCCCTTCCACCACTGGCGATGGTGCTACCATCAGGGCTAAACGCAACGCTTCTAACGCGTGATGTATGTCCTATGAACGTGCTTATGAGTTCACCCGAAATAACATTCCACACGCGAACCGTGTTGTCCCAGCTTCCACTGGCAATTATGCGCCCATCGGGACTAAACGTAACGCTACGGACACCACTTTCATGTCCCGTGAGGGTCATTAATGCATCTCCCGTCGTTGCATCCCAGATCCGAATCGTGTGATCTTGGCTGCCGCTAGCCAGAAGCGTTCCGTTCGGGCTGAAAGCAACGCTCAGCACATCCGCCTCATGTTCTGCAATGGACATCTGCGTTCTTCCGGTAGCCACGTTCCATATACGAATCGTGTCGTCACGACTTCCACTCGCCAGTATCTCACCATTAGGATGAAAATCAATGCTCTCAACTCCAGCCCTGTGCCCGTAGAGAAAGTCCAACCGTTGACCCGTAGTTGTGTCCCACAACCGAACTATGTCATCCTCGCTGCCACTTGCCAATATACTCCCATCGGGGCTGAAAGCCAGGCTTATCAGATAAGCCCAATGCCCAACAAGTGTTCTTAGGAGCTCTCCTGTGTCCGCGTCCCAAACACGTACAGTGTCGTCCTGACTACCGCTAGCAATCTTACTACCATCAGGACTGAAAACGACGACATCCACATCATCCGTATGGCCTACGAGCACATTATCAAGCTGACCCGTCTCGGTGTTCCAAAGGCGGATGGTCTTGTCCCAACTTCTACCAACCAGCGTCCGACCGTCAGGCGAAAAAGTAACGCTCAACACGAGATCCGCGTGTCCCGTGATACTGTTAATCTCGTCCCCTGTCTCGGCATCCCAGAATCGGATAGTGGCATCAAATCCGCTGCTGGCTAGGGTCATACCATCCGGACTATACGCAATCCTGTAAACATCAGCCGTATGTCCAGTGATTGTCTTGACATTTGCGCCGGTTTCGGTATCCCACAACCGAATGGTATCGTCTTCACTGGCGCTCGCCAGTGTCTTCCCATCCAACGAAAAAGTAATGTCGTAAACATCCGACGTATGACCGCTGAGCGTTCTGAGTTGCGTTCCAGTCTCAATATCCCACAAGCGGATCATAGCGTCGAAGTCCGAACTGGCGAGTGTGTCCCCATCGGGACTGAAAGCAACTGCCCGAACAAGCGACGAATGTGCAGGAAAGGTTCTGATTTCCTCTCCTGTGGCAAAATCCCACAAGCGGACGGTGTGATCCCAACTCCCACTGGCGAGAGTCTTGCCATCTTGACTGAAAGTAACACTATTCACCCAGTCAGTGTGTCCGGTGAGCGTTCTTAGCTCTTCACCCGTGGCAACATCCCATATACGAATTGTTTTGTCGTCGCTCCCACTAGCAAGCGTGTTGTCGACTTCACTGAAAGCCAAACTCCGAATAGCGGCCTCATGCCCCGATATGGCTCGAATTTCTTCTCCAGAATTCGCATCCCATAGGCGGATGACGTTGTCATCGCCTCCACTCGCAATCATGCCGCCATCCGAAGAATACGCGATAGCATTGACTGTTTTAGTATGTCCGGTCAACAGATCAATCTCTTGATTGGTCGCTGTATCATAAATCCAAATTCCGATTGAACCTGCAACGGCGAGACGCATACCATCGGGGGAATACTGGATTTCTCGTACCCAACCTTTTCCGTGTCGGTCTCTGGCACCTTCGGGTAAATCCCATTGCGAGGAATCTTGAGCGAACGTGCTTAGTGAAGACACGCTTAATAAAAACAGTAACATGATGGTTGTTTTCATAAAGTAGCTCTCCTTTATCTTCAAGTTGATTGCCACTGATCGCATGTGCCCAAACTGAATTCGCGCAGTTAGTCTATAAGGGTATACCACAAAGATCGTCCAACTGTTGCTGCACAGAATACAATCCGCAAGATTGCCCGAGACGCGGAATCAAAGAGGGAATATTTTTCCACGGACAGGAGAATTGCGGGCAGGGCAAAAGCAGGGGTTTAGAACCTGTTTGAAAACCCTAGGTGGGCTCGAAGAAACTCGCTCAGAAATCCTCGACAATTTCATACTTTTCATACCCTTCATGCGGAATGAAGGTTTTCAATGGTGACAAAAAAAGCGTAAGGCCCCTTGCTATGACAGGCTTCTACGCAGTGTCGGCATTGAATCCATCGCAAAGAAGGTATGAAACCGTAGGTACTACCCAAGACAGTTTCAAAATCTCACATTAGCTCTTTCATAAGAGAAGATGGCTTTTCAAACAGGTTCTTCCCTTGTAATCTTATTTCTGTATTATCATCCTCCGCGTCGCCATGAAGTCCTTAGCAGACAGCGTATAGAAATAAAGACCGCTAGCGACGTGCTCGCCATCTTGGTTGCGGCCATCCCAATATACCGCGCTGCTCAAATTGACATAGTGCCCCGCCCTCTGGTACCCCAGATCAAGGGAGCGCACCAAAATGCCATTTGCGTCGTAGATTGTGAAACGAACATCACCATCGTGCGCGATACGATACGGAATCCACGTCTCCGGGTTGAACGGATTGGGGAAGTTCTGGAGCAAATCTGTCCTTTTTACCTGTCCGAAGGTTGTTACTTTCAACCCGATCGGCTTGACGGAAAAGGGCGGCGTCCCAAAGTCCTCTATTGTATTAAAGACATACGCCTGCACGCCGTCACCGTGAGGCCATGTTGGAGCCCCATGCGGAATGTTGTGAGCCGAGATAATGGCGGCATTCTCGCTCACATTAATTGAATATCCGAAGTGATAATCTTCGCCCACGTCGTGGGGAGCAACCTTCTCCTTCTGCTGCCAGACTCCGTCAGTTCGCACAAATGAATAGGCAGCGCCTGAACCTACCTCGGCATCGTCATCCCAAGGCGCCCCCACAAGCGCGATGTTTGGGGTCATGGCAACGCCGGTTCCAAACTTATGGCCCTTTTGTGTATCATTGGGAAATAGTTTCCCCTGCTCCTTCCACGTATTTCCGTCAAACAGATAAGTATATGCGGCACCGGCATCCACTTTGGTTTCAGTATCACGAAATGGAGCCCCAACAATAATCGTCTTTTCGCTCATACTGACGGCAGTCCCGAAACGGTCGGCTTTCGCAGCGTCGCTAGCCGTCAATTTAGCCTGTTCTGTCCACACCCCATCCCGCCGCACAAAGACATAGGCGGCACCGCAGAATCTGATACCGTTATGTGTGTTGCCGTTTGACCCGACCACTGCCGTATTGCCAAGGACGAAGACAGACGAACCGAAAGCGTCTCCTCTGGCGGAATCCGACGGTGTGAGCTTTGCCTGCTGTCTCCAGCCATTTCCTTCCCGGAAATAGACATAGGCTGACCCGGAGTCCTTTCCAGCTTCATCGTCCCCGGCTACACCGACAATGGCGGTATTCCTGTCGATGGCTACATCCTCGCCAAAGCCGTCTCCCTTTGCCGGTCCGTCATAGAGGAGTTTTGCCGCCTGTTTCCAGTTGTTTCCGCTTCGATGAAATACAAAAGCTGCGCCTGAATCGTTTGATTCTGGCGCACCAATTATAATCGCATTCCCACTTATGGAAACACACCAACCAAACCTACCCGCACCACCGTCCGGGATGATTTCCTCCTGCTTTTCCCACTTCTTTCCCTTTTTTATGAAGATGGTAGCAAAACCTTGTTCAGGTACTCCGACGATTACGGTATCTCCACTGATGTCGCTGGACAAGTGTGCTACACTATGTCCTGCCTCCATGGCGACAAGCTTCTGTCCAACTCGGGGGGCGGCGTGGCTTGCAGTTACCAATCCAATCGCGAGAATCAAACTGATGACCAACATTTGTACCGATTTCATGATAATCTCCTTCTGAATATTACGGTTGGATAGAACAAGACGTAACTTCAGGCGCAGTTTTTCAAAATCTTGCGTCTTATGCCTATTTCAAAACGAGCATTCTGCGTGTGGCATGGAACGATCCCGCGCGGAGCGTGTAGAAATAGACGCCGCTCGCGACGCCTTCCCCGAACTGATTCGTCCCGTCCCAATAGGCAGCGGTTTCTCGGTTAAGAAAACTCCCGGCTTTTTGGCTCCCGAGATCCAACTCACGCATTAGTTGCCCTCGAACATTGTAGATGGATAAGGATACAGGGGCATCGGTCGCCAGATGATACGGCAGCCATGTCTCCGGGTTGAAGGGATTGGGGAAGTTTTGAAGCAGTGCCGTGCGCTTGACACTTCCCAATGTTGTCACCTGCAATCCATTCGGATCGACAGCATACGGCGGAAGACCGAAGTTCTTTTCCGCGCTATAGACGTACGCCGCCGAACCGTTGCCAAATCCGGGCGCTCCCTCTGCAGCCGCGCCAGCGGTAACAATAACGGTGTCTCGGCTAATCGCAACGGCGGAACCGAAAACCTGGCCCTTCACCGGATCATCGGGCACAATCTTCTCCGTTTCCTTCCAGACTCCATCAGTGTTCAAGAATGCATAGGCAGCCCCTGAGCCCAGTCCTTCCTCTTCATAGAGCGGAGCGCCAATGACAGCGATTTTTCCAGTGGTGGCAACACCGGCTCCGAAGTGATCGCCCGCTCGCGAATCGTCACCGACGAGTTTTGCCTGCTGTTTCCACGCGTTTCCTTCGCGCACGAAGACATAGGCGGCGCCTGCATCTTTTCCGCGTCCGGCATCGTTCAGTGTCGACCCCACAATAATGGTATCCCCATGGACACCGACTGAAACTCCGAAACGGTCGCTCTTTGCAGCGTCTTCGGCTGTGATTTTTGCCTTCTCAACCCACCTCTCACCTTGGCGACCAAAGACGTACACGGCGCCGGAGAATCTGATGTTAGCGTGTGTGTGACCGGGTGCTCCGACGACAATAGTATCTGCCTCAATGGCAACAATCTCCCCGAAGCTGTCTGATCTTGCGGTATCCCGCGCAACAAGCTTTCCTTGCTGTTTCCACGTATTCGCGTCTTTAACGAATACATACACGGATCCCGAGTTAGGACCGGCATCATCGTCCTTTGGTACCCCAATGACCGCAGTGGTGTCATCAATGTCGACGGCCCAGCCGAAAGCGTCGCCCGATACCGCGTCTTCGGCTAGAAGTTTCGCCTCCTGTTTCCAATTCTGCGCATTCTTTCCAAAAACATAGGCTGCGCCGCCGTCTGCGGCAACACCGCCTTGGTGGCCTGATGACGGCGACCCAACGATGGCATACCTGGGGTCACCGCGTCCCGGTGGACCGGTGATGGCGACCGCGAAGCCGAATGACGCTTGCCCCGGATTCTCTTTGTCACGGTCGCCTCGAATAAGTTCGGCGGTCTCCTCCCACTTGTTGCGAGACAGCGTGTAAATCTTGGCGAATCCGTCCGTGTTTAGAAAACCCACGGCATGGGCGCCAATGATAATGGTATCCCCGAGGAGATCGGCGGGCATGCGGGCCTTATTGCGCATTCCGTCAGGGGCTCCAATCAGCTTTACTTCCTTCTGTGCATAGGCTATGTGGTTCACCGCCCCTAGAGCAAAACCCAAAACCACACTAATGCATATGATCTGCAACGTTTTCATGATACTCTCCTTTCAATGCTAACCGACCAGCCAAAACCTTGAGATTTACTCTATACGCCACACGATAGCGCGCACTCAACGGCGGACAGTGCGGCGCCAAATAATTTTGCTCTACGTTCCCGTATCACAATGCCAATGGAGTGCCTCTATAGTTTACGTCATAAAATGTGGGGTTCAGTTTCGCCGACTATTTTTTTTATTATTTCAAGATGAGCATTCTGCGCGTCGCTTGAAATTTTCCAGCTTCTAGCGTGTAGAAATAGACGCCACTGGAGACATGACTTCCAAACTGGTCTTGCCCGTCCCAATATGCGGCGCTGTCTCGGGTCAGATACCCACCGGCTTTTTGCACGCCGAGGTTCAACTCCCTCATCAGTTGTCCTCGAATGTTGTAGATGCGAATGGCGGCGGGAACATCGTTAGCCACGAAATATGGAAACCACGTCTCCGGGTTAAATGGATTGGGGAAGTTCTGAAGCAGCGCTGTCCGCTTAATCTGTCCTAACGTCGTCACGTGTAGTCCAAGCGGATCGACACCGAACGGCGGCGTGCCAAAATCATCAATGGTGCTATAAACAAACGCTGCTGCGCCATCAGCCAATCCGGGCCCACCCTTAGCTTTAGGGTGGGCTGAGACAACCACGGTATTCTCGCTGATAGCCACCCAAAAACCAAAAAATCCGTCTTTTATGGGAAAGAGCGGAACAACCTGATTCTTCTCTTCCCAAACGCCGTCTGACCGCACAAAAGCATAAGCCGCTCCCGATGCGCGGTCACCTTCGTCCCGCGCCTTGGCGCCCAACACAACGACTTTGCCGTTTGTAGCAACGCCAAACCCGAGTTGATCGGCTTTCCGCGCGCCCTTGATTCCCAGCTTTGCCTGCTGCTTCCATGTGCCTCCCTCCGGTGAGAATATATAGGCAGCGCCGGTATCGGCACCCCGATCCGTATCGTGCAACGGTGCTCCGACGACAATGGTATCCCCGCTCAGAGCAACAGAATGGCCGAAACGGTCGCTTTGCGCCGCGTCATCGGCCGTGAGTTTAGCTTGCTCCACCCACGTCTCTCCTTGACGCGCGAACACATAGGCGGCACCGGCGAATCTTATGCCGCTATGCGTATGCCCGGGTGCTCCGACGACGATGGTATTCTTGCGAACAAAAACGACGTACCCAAAGGCGTCGGATCGACCAAGATCTTTGGGAACGAGTTTTGCTTGTTGTTTCCAAGAGCCGTCCAGCACAAACACATATGCTGCTCCAGAGTTGTTATTGACAGCATCGCTCTTTGGCGCCCCAACCACCGCCGTGATCCTGTCTACAGACACCGCATGTCCCAGATTGTCCGCCGCTCCGCCGTCGTCGGCAGTGAGCTTAGCACGCTGTTTCCAATCTCCCCCGCTCCGCGTGAAGATGTAAGCGGCACCGGAGTCATCCGCCGCTCCATCGTGCCGCGGCGCCCCCACGATTGCAATGTTCGCGCCTCCTCGACCAAGTGGACCGTTGATGGCGACCGAGTAGCCGAAGTTGTCCTTGTCTCCATCCTTGACGATAAGATCGAGCTTGTCCTCCCACTCCCCGTCATTACGTTCATAAATCTTCGCCAGGCCGACGTGAGAGTGTACACCAACAATCACCGTGCCGCGGAAGACATCAGCACACATCTGTGCCTGGCCCTCGGCGTTATCCGCGATCAGCATTACCTCCTTCTCGGCGGGATAAGCAACGGACGCCAGACCAATACAGAGTAGGGAACTAATCAGGATGAATCGCGCCGTTTTCATGGTAATCGCCTTTTCTGTTATAGTGCCAAGATTTGGACGAATGTTACAATCGAATTAGAATCCGCGTTTTACTTTCCCCCAAGTTGTGGTAAGTTTGTCTGTCAGTTCAACCGCAAACGAACCGCGCACATTCTTATCAATTTCAGCTGAACTCAGTGCCCTGTCGTAGACACGATAGATAGCGATTGAGCAATTGCAAGTCCGAACTTGCTCGGCTTGACTGTGCGAAAAGATTGCGTGCAACGACATGTCGTGCTTCTTGTTCCACTTGACGCCGGTCCCAAACTGAGCTCGTTCATCGCCGTCAATATAGGTAGTAATTTCATCCCCGCTTTCAAAGACAAAATGTGCCCAGTGCCATTCGCCATTTCCAACCGTCAATCGCGTTTTGCCGTTGCCAAGGTCTTCGCGCGCTCCGATTGCGCCTTGGGCAATACTAACATTTTGAAATTGTCCCAGGCCGCCATTGTCGAGCCAGATTCGCACGTTTTGAACCTGTTCTCTAGGTGAAGCCTGCAGTCCGACAAGGTGGTGCTCCTGCGCTAGCAAGCCGCCGTTGACTCTCACTAGCAGTCCCAGGGTAAAATCTTCGAGATTTACGACAGGTGTGTCGTTCCCGGGTGCCGCGTTGCTGAACGTCGAGCCGGATTTCTCGGCGGTGTACCATTTCGTGGTTTCCTTGAAACCGATTTTCTTAATTTCAATGACGCCCTCTTCGAGTTTCGGCAGATCGCCGGTGTGCTCAAGTTCTCCACCCGCCTCGCCTGCGTTTCTCCATTCCTTGTCATTCCTCCCTTGGTCGGTTTCGGCCGGGTTAAAGTAGAGCACGGCACCAGGGACCGCCTGAGCAAATGCTGTTGATAAGGTCGAGGCGAAGAGCAAAAACACGCCGGCAACAGCGACAGTGGTTAGTATGTATTTTAACATTTTGATATCCTCCGTATACGGTTTTGTGGTCCTTGCAGACTTTTGTTGATAGACTAATGACTAGTGTTGAACGCTGCTAGTAAATCCTCTACAAATACAAAATGAAGATGTAGTGCCAGTGTGACAAATCGGATTTCGGTAATTGGCGCAAATTCAACATTAAGCCCTATTTTATTCGGTGTCTTATTACTACACCAAATCGAAGCCGTTGTCAAGATAAATTTGGCGCTGTCTTGGGCATTTGTATCTAAAATCCTTCAATCACTAAGGATCACCTCCTGTGGTTGTTGGCACCAATGGTGTTACTTGACGCCTCCCTTCAAGAAAGGCTGGTGCGCAGTGCACACCCTGCAGGCACGGTCACGCCTCAGGTGTGATTTAATGCTGGTGCGCGGTGCGCACCCTACAGGTACGGTCACGCCTCAGGTGTGATTTAATGCTGGTGCGCGGTGCGCACCCTACAGGCACGGTCACGCCTCAGGTGTGATTTAATGCCGGTGCGCGGTGCGCACCCTACAAGCCTGTGCTCCGTTGGTGCATTTTGGCGGTGGTGGGCAGTGCCCACCCTACAAGAACTGGTGGCATGATGTGGGAGTTTGGTATGGGACTGTCCTGCTTGAAATCGGTTACAAGATTGACGCTTGTGGAGGAATACGCTATCATTATGAAACTCCACAATTTATAACGGGTTGTACCTTTACGATGACTGCACCTAGCGCACCATCTATCGGTGCTTCCGTGGAATGGCAATCCTCATTAAAACCAACCCTCAAAGGAGAGATGAAATGCATTTTAAGCAGAAACTGGCATACACCGCGCTTGGTGGAATACTCGTAATGGTAGGCATGACAACCGCGACGTTGCTTCCCGACATAGGCGTCGCACAGGACGATATGACAATCATGGAATTCGGCGAAATAAAGTGTCGTAGATTAAGTATAGTCGATGATAGAGGTCGAACCCATGCCGTCTTGCAAAAGTCGCTGGAGCGCATGTCTGATACAGCCGATGTCATTCAGATATACAATGATGACCGCAAAATTGTCTATAGAGCAGGATTTGATCCCCGGGGCAACGGCGTAATGAAGATAAACAATCGCCACGGAAAACGAGTCATCATGTCTGGCGTGGAGCGCGAGAGTGGTAACGGCTTTCTGGACGTCAAAGGCAAAGGCGGCGGTGTTGCCGTAGTCACGGCGAGTGAACATGGCGGCGCTGTCCACCTCTTTCAACAGGAGGGTGGAGAAGCAAAAGCTATCATGGGTCTCCAACAAAGTGGAGGTGTCATGAGAGTCTACGGAACAAACGGAGGTCAAGCGCAAGTCCACGTTGATGAGAATGGCGGAGGCGTGATGACCGTATTCGGTCAGGATGGCGGAGCATCCAAGGCAATGTTAGGCGTGCACGGAAATAGCGGTTTCGTGCGGGCAGATCGGACGGGCGGCGGTTCATCTCAAATTCAGGTCGATCGAAATGGCGGCGCAATTCACTTATTTAATACGGAAGGAGGAGGTCCCACCGCGACACTAGGGATTCTTGGCGATGGCGGCGGTTTCTTGCGAGTTAAGGGTACAAGTGGCGGCGCGACTGAAGTTAAGGTCGATGAGAATGGTGGAGCGGTTAGTGTGTTCGGTGTGGGAAGCACCGGATCTCAGGGGGCGTTAGGCGTCGGTAAGGATGGGACTGGGGCAGTGTGGACCTGGGACCGAAATGGAATCATGCAGTAGCGACGGAAGGTCGGAAGAATGGAAGGATGGAAGATTGGAAGCGTGGGAGATTTTCTTCCATGCAACGGCAATCCTCTGGAGTGAAAGACCTGAAGCTAACTTTTTGAGACTTGCTAAAGCCCTACATTTGTATCCTTACAAATCCCGGGAAGCAGATTGAGCATTTATCAATAAGGAGGACTAATCATCTTGGCTCGCTTAGAAGATTTAAAACAAGGCGCTAACGTCAACGGCATATCGCCCAATCAACAGGTTACGGTTGTGAACGTGAGTTGGTTTGGGACAAGCGTTATTGAGTTGACCTACAGAGACGCTAGTGGAAATCTCGGGAACCAACTCATTTATCGCGATAATGAGCCGGAACTCGAAATTGTGACCGCTGGACGTCCATGGAGTTTTGATGGCGACGGGGAAAAATTCCGACTTGTGTCGGAAGCCTACCGTATAAAATTGGCACACCTTTTCGATCCGCGACTGGCGGTGCATACTTCGAATGTCGATCCCTTGCCGCACCAGATAACGGCGGTCTATGAGGAGATGCTGCCGCGTCAACCGCTGCGTTATCTGCTTGCCGACGACCCGGGGGCGGGGAAGACAATCATGACCGGGTTGTATTTGAAGGAACTCCTCGTGCGGGGCGATCTGAAGCGGTGTTTGATTATCTGCCCGGGCAGCCTCGTCGAGCAGTGGCAGGACGAACTGTATCGACGTTTCCATTTCGACTTCGATCTCCTCACACGCGACATGATTGAAGCTGCACGCACCGGTAACCCATTTCAGGAAAAGAACCTACTCATCTGCCGGCTCGACCAGTTAAGCCGGAACGAGGAGATACAGGAAAGACTGAAACAGTCCGACTGGGACATCATCGTTTGTGACGAAGCACACAAAATGTCGGCTTCATTCTCTGGGGGTGAAGTACGGCCAACGAAACGTTATCGGCTGGGGCAGTTGGTCGGAAAACTCGCACGGCACTTTCTGTTGTTAACCGCAACGCCGCATAACGGGAAGGAGGAGGATTTCCAACTCTTTCTTGCACTATTGGATGCCGATCGCTTTGAGGGGCGTTTCCGCGACGGGGTTCATCTCGTGGATACTTCCGATTTGATGCGCCGAATGGTCAAGGAGAAACTGCTTAAATTCGATGGCACACCATTATTCCCGGAACGCCGCGCCTACACAATCAACTATACGCTTTCTGTTCCGGAGGCGCAACTTTACCACGATGTCACCGAATATGTTCGTGAGGAGATGAATCGCGCCGAAAGACTGGATGGCGATAGAGGAAACGTAGTTGGATTTGCACTTACGATTCTGCAGAGACGGCTGGCGTCATCGCCGGAGGCAATCTATCGCTCAATTGAGCGACGCCGAGAGCGGTTGGAGAGTCGTCTGCGTGAAGAACAAGTGCTTCAACGGGGCAGCGAAGCGCAGATAGACATGGCACACGATATCGCAGCATCAATGTACGATGACGATGATGACCTTCTGGCAGAAGAACTTGAAGCGACAGAGGAGGTGGTCGTTGACCGCGCCTCGGCTGCCCGCACAATAGTTGAACTCCAAGCGGAGATCCGGACGCTGCAAAGCTTGGAAAAACTCGCGAAAGAGGTGCGTCGCAGCAACACCGATCGGAAGTGGGAGGAACTCTCCAACCTGCTACAAGGCAGAAGCGGCGCTCACGCTTCTGCCGAGCTATTTGCCCCCGGTGAAAGCAGGCGGAAACTCATCATTTTTACCGAGCATCGGGATACGCTGAATTATCTTGCAGATCGCATCCGAACCCTCGTCGGAAGGCAGGAGGCAATCGTCACGATACATGGAGGCATCGGGCGCGAAGAACGGCGCAAGACACAAGAGGAGTTTACGCAAGATCCCGACGTGCAGATTCTGGTTGCGACCGATGCTGCAGGTGAGGGAATAAACTTACAACGCGCCCACTTGATGGTCAACTACGATCTGCCGTGGAATCCAAATCGGGTGGAACAGCGGTTCGGGCGCATCCACCGGATTGGTCAGACGGAGGTCTGCCATCTTTGGAACCTTGTAGCTGCAGAAACCCGCGAGGGTGATGTGTTTCACACGCTGCTACGGAAATTGGAGCAACAGCGGGAGTCGTTGGGTGGAGCGGTGTTCGATGTGTTGGGGAAGTGTTTCACTGACACTCCTCTGCGATCACTCCTCATGGAGGCGATTCGTTACGGTGACCAACCGGAGGTCAGGGCGCGGCTGACACAGAAACTCGACAGCGTGCTTGATCGGGAGCACCTGCGGGAATTGATTGAGGAACGCTCTTTAACCCACGGAATAATCGACACGACGCGGTTAAACCGCATCCGCGAGGAGATGGAGCGAGCGGAAGCCCGGCGATTACAGCCGCACTACATCTCATCCTTTTTCCGGGAAGCGTTTAAGCTCCTCGGCGGATCGCTACGGGAGAGGGAACCGAAACGTTATCAGGTTTCGCGTGTGCCCGGAGCTATCCGTAACCGTGATCGCGTCATTGGCGTCGGCGAGCCGGTGTTGAATCAATACGAGCGTATCGCCTTTGAAAAAGACCTCCTCGCGGTTCAGGGAAAACCGTTGGCGGCCTTCGTTTGCCCCGGTCATCCATTGCTTGATGCGACGCTGGATCTCATTCTCGAACGCCACCGCGATCTCCTCAAGCGGGGGGCGGTGTTAGTCGACCCGGAAGGGCAGAGTGACGACCTTCGGGTATTGTTCTACCTTGAGCACAAAATCCAAGATGGCAGAATCCTTCCCGATGGCACACGGTGGATTGTGTCACGGAAAATGCAGTTTCTTGAGATTGACCAAGGCAACTCCGTTCGTATGCCCGGATATGCTCCTTACTTAGACTATCGCCCGATAACTGACGACGAGCACGCGCTTGTAGCGGACGTACTGGAGGCAGAATGGTTAAGCGGCAACCTCGAATCGCGAATTATCGAGTATGCGGTGGAGCATCTCATCCCGGAACATCTCAACGAAGTCAAGGAGCATAAAGAGGAACTGGTCCAGAAGACACTAGGCGCAGTAAAGGACCGACTTACAAAGGAGATTAACTATTGGGATCATCGGGCGCACCAATTGAGGCGGGATGAGGAAGCCGGGCGACGAAATGCACGAATGAACGCGGTGCTTGCGGGGCAGCGCGCCGAGGACTTGGTTGCAAGGCTTGACAGGCGAACGGAGGAGCTGGAGCAGGAACGTCAAATCTCTCCGTTGCCGCCGGTGGTTATCGGCGGGGCGCTTGTAGTTCCGCAAGCCACCTTGAATCGGTTAAGCGGAGAGACAGATACTTCCGTCGAAACCTCGGACCGCGAACGCATTGATCGGTTGGCGGTGGCTGCCGTTATGGAGGAGGAACGCGGACTTGGGCGGGAGCCGAGAGAGATGGCACACGAGAATCCGGGGTACGACATTGAGTCCAAGGATCCGAGGGGCAATAGCTTGCTGTTCATCGAGGTCAAAGGAAAAGCGGTCGGCTCGACCACACTCACGGCTTCCAAGACGCAAATTCTAACGGCGCTCAACAAACCGGATTCGTTTATCCTGGCTATCGTGGAGGTGGACGGCGATACGGCAAGCGAACCGCGCTACGTCCGACAGCCATTTGAAAAAGAGCCTGATTTTGGCGCGACAAGTGTCAATTACAATCTCCGTGAGCTACTCGCCCGCTCCGAACCGCCGAATTAGCTTTTTGGGCTGAATTTGCTAGTTTGATGTGACGGTAGACGTTGGCTTCCTCCCTGTCAGAGCGTAGGTGTCTTGACGAAAACCATTTGACAAATTCAGATTTGACGGTATCATGTAACGTGATGGCTACAATCGAAATTGCCAAATGCTCGTGACGTTTTCAAAATCGCAGAAACAGAGATTTAGACGGTACGCGCTTCAAGTAAGGGAATCTTTGAACTGTTTTTAGGTAGCATTCCAACGAAGGTGGGCAATGCGTAGAGATTCATTGAGCCTTGAGGCGTACAAACAAACACGTGAAGTTCTTGGAATCGGCAATCGCGCCATCAAAAAAGTGCAGGAGGAAAACCACAAAAAGGGGATTCCGAACGCCTATTCATACAGTGGCCACATCTACTACGAGTTGCTGTATGGGGAACTAACAAGAGAAGATCCCATAAAGAACCTGAATCATGGACACGATGGCATCAACTGACGAACACATCTCAATCATGGTAAATCGCATCGTGCGAAACTTTGAACCGATGCAGGTTATTCTCTTCGGCTCACACGCCCGCGGTGAAGCGCATCGGCACAGCGATATAGATTTACTCGTGGTGTTCGCCGAATGCGCCGATAAGCGAGAAGCCGCGATTGAGATTCGACGAGCGCTTAAAGACATGCCCGTCCCTAAAGATATCGTTGTTTCCACGCCGGATGAGCTTGAGCGCAAGCGGGATTGGGTCGGTTCCGTCCTGCGCTACGCTCAACAAGAAGGGGTGATACTGTATGACAGCAGCTGATCGATTCGCAGAGACCGCTCGTTGGTTACGGTACGCGGAGGAAGATTTGAGAACGGCTGAATCGTTGTTAAGACTACCACACCGTATTCCTCGCCATGCGTGTTGGCTCGCACAACAGGCTGCTGAAAAGGCGCTAAAAGCGGTTTTGACTAGTTTACAGATTGATTTCCCACGAACTCATGATCTAGATACCCTAAGAAATTTAGTGCCTGATGGCTGGCAACTCAAAGACGCTCATCCAGACTTGGTGAGGTTAACGGAATGGACGGTTGAAGCCCGTTATCCTGGGGACTGGGCAGAACCTACCGACGAAGAAGCGAAAATAGCGGTGAAGCAAGCCCGGACCATTTGCACATCCGTAACTACCGAATTGTCAGAACATGGTTTTGCTGCAACGGAATCCCGTTGACCTAACCGAAAAACTGATATAAGTTACTACTATATTAGGAGTTACGCAGTTGAGTGAAAACAGGTTATAATTTGAGTATGAATCCCCCTAAATATACTGACACTGACTATATTGATTTCTTGGTAGCCGCTCAGAAAAGTTACAGTTGTCTTGAAGCGGAAAAAGTTCAACCCCAAGCTGATAATCCTCCGGCTCACGATTCGATAACACGGCTCTTGCATCGAGAGGAACCCGATACTGGCAAACTGTGGCAAGAATCGAGAAATCAGGTGAAATTAGAATCCGGAATTTTAGTTATAGATGACTCGACTCTGGATAAACCTTGAGGATCTCTATCGCCCTCCCTATTCAGTCGGTTGATCACAAAAGATTGAATTAGTGACAAAACACTGGTCAGGGAAACACCACCGAGTGGTGAATGGGATTAACTTGGTCACTTTACTCTGGACGGATGGCGATAGACATATTCCGTGTGATTATCGAATCTATGACAAAGCCACAGACGGCTTGACGAAGAATGACCATTTCCGAGCGATGCTTGAAGAAGCGAAAACACGCGGTTTTGCTCCTGAATGTGTGTGTTTTGATAGTTGGTATGCCAGTCTAAAGAATCTAAAAGCGGTGCGAGGTCATGGTTGGCAGTGGCTGCTGTCATGGAGGCGGAACGCAGACTTGGGAGAGAGCCGAACGAGATGGCACACGAGAATCCTGGTTACGATATTGAGTCCAAAGATCCGAAGGACAATAGGCTGCTATTCATTGAGGTCAAAGGAAAAGCGGTCGGCTCGACCACGCTCACTGCTTCCAAGACACAAATCCTAACGGCACGCAACAAACCGGATTCGTTTATCCTAGCTATCGTGCTGGTAGACGGCGATGCGGCAAGCGAACCGCACTACGTCCGACAGCCGTTTGAAAAGGAGCCCGAATTTGCGGCGACAAGCGTAAATTTTGAACTTAGTAAATTACTCGCTCGCTCCGAACCGCCGAATTAGCTTTTTTCGACTGAATTTGCTAGTTTGATGTGACGGCACAGGTTGACGTCCTCCCTGTCAAAGTGTGGGTTTCCTAACGAATACTATTTGACAATTTCGGATTTGACGGTATTATGTAGCGATACGGCTACCATCGAAATTATCACATGCTCGTCCCGAATAATATCATTGTTTCAACGCCGGACGAGCTGAACGAGTGCGAGATTGGGTTGAATCAGTGTTGTGCTACGCTCAGCAAGAAGGGGTGATAGTCTATAAATTAGCTAGTCAATTTGCGGACATTTCCGAACCCGCGCAACTCTGAATCCAGAAAGGTGCAAAAATGCTCCCAAATTATCTCAAGATCAAAGAAAAGTTGCAAAAAATGCTTGATTATCAAATGCGGCAAGCAAACCTGTCGCATTTGGGACCGCTTGCTAAGATTTCAGTGTCAATGAATTTTGAAGGTAACAGGACAGTTCTAATTCGTGGAGACGGTTCGGTTGACGAAATGCAGCCAAAGGTAGCTTCAACTGAGATTGAAGTGAAACTTGCTGAAGCGGAAACGATGACCCCTGAGATGGTTAATGATATGATTAACAATGCTGCAGAAGAGATTGCTGCACAGCAGGCAGGAATCATTTATAAAAAAATTGATAAGTATGCCGAGGAAGATGGGACTGTAGTTTCTTCTGGTGGGGGGCCGTTCTCAATAGACAAGTATTTTGAATTGCTAGAAAAAATCGACATAGATTTTGATGAAGCTGGGAATCTCGAAGGATTAGCGTTTGTGGTAAACCCAAAGGCTTATCATCAAATTGTCGATGTCCTATCAAAAGGCCTTTCTAAGCCCGAGAACAAAAGACGTTACCAACAAATTATCGAGCGCAAAAGAGAGGAGTTTCGTGTTAGAGAGAATCATCGAAAATTGGTTGGATAAGGCAAGCGAACGGTCGATTCAACAATGCTACTGTTATATGCTTTCTGCCGATGGACATACGATAATTCATTCCACAAGACACTGTGGCATGGAGATGGGTAAAGACATTATTACCGTCGACTCCGACGGAACGCCTTGTGCTTTTCAGTTGAAAACTGGTAACATTTCGCTGGCCAAATGGAGAAATGAGATCAGTACGCAGATTGATGATTTGGTTATTGGGAAGATAAACCATCCATCAGTTGACAGTGCAAAACACCACGAATCTTATTTGGTTACGAACGGGAGAATTGAGGAAGAGGTAACCCGTGCAATAGATGATAGAAATCGAAGCTGGAAGGACATTCATCCTTGTTTTCGTTTGAGAACTGTTGTTCGTGGAGAACTTCTTGAGAAAGCTCATAACCTAGGGACCGATCTTTGGCCATCGGAATTAACTGATACAAAAACTTTTCTTGAACTGTTTCTTGAAAATGGGCAAGGTATTCTTCCAAAGGAAAAACTAGCATTATTATTTGAATCTACTTTTCCATTGAAACCCCTTAACAATGACAAGAAACTGTCCGCAAGTCACAGTAGGCGCGTTATAACAAGCGCCGCGATGTTATGTGCAATCGCTATCTCAAGTTTTTCCAACAAAAACAATTATGCAGCCGAAATTGAAGCTTGGACGTTATACATCGCCTATGTGTTAGCGCTTGCCGAAAGGTGGAAACTGTCCTTCAAGAAATATGAAGACTCATTTGAAATTGCGAAAGAATCAATCTACAATTCTCTGGCTAATCTCTGTGACGAAATCAAAAGACGAAAGCACTTGATCGAGGGTAACCCGTTGACGGATCCCTATATCTACAGTGTTCGTGTGACATGGTTATTGGCGTTGATGAGTATTTACGCACTTTGGCGGCGCAAGGAGGGGATAAGTAGAGATGACATTGACGATTTCCTCCGCGACTTTTGTAAGGGAAAGCGTGGACAGTTGGAATTGTGGGGGGAAGCGGCAATACCACAATTTCTTGCAGTTTTTTGGTATTGGCGCAAAATTGATGGGACTAGAATTCCAGACGACTTTCTCTCTAGTCTGATTTCGACAATTTGCGGGCAAAACGGGCCAAAAGCAGACGATCCTCTCGCCAGTCCGTACTATGAGGCAGAGGAAATTCTACCCCATATTCTTGGTGTTGCTGAAGAGCCACTGAGGGATTCCTTTAGAGGGGAATCCTATGCAATAGAAGGACTCGTTCACTTGTATGTACGCAGGAACTGGAAGCAATCCATGAAAATCCTTTGGCCCAGCATTACGAAATTAGCTAACGTGTCATTTGAACCTGCAAACATTTGGGACTTCTATAGATGGAGGAATAAAGAGGGAACACGCAGGATAATGTATCCCAAACCTACTCAAGAATGGGCGGAGTTGAAAAAGTCGTCTTTTGAGTCAGAAGGGAGAAACATTCCGCCCTCAATAAAGAAGCACCCCATTCTTTTGCTTCTTTTCTTGTGTGTTTATCCGCACAGGATGAATTCAGAGATCGTCAGATGGTTGGACACAGAGATTAAACAAATCCCACGGGCGTAAGTTACATCTCACTTTCACAGCAATCTCAGGTGGTCTTGCACTCAGTTATTTTAGAGATCGACATTCACACAACAATCTTACCACGGACAAACCATGACCTATCGCAAAAAACTGATTGAAGTTGCATTGCCACTAGACGCCATCAACCGCGAGGCTTCGCGTGAGAAATCTATCCGACACGGTCACCCATCCACTTTACACCTCTGGTGGTCACGGAAACCTTTAGCCGCTTGTCGGGCGGTGCTTTTTGCTTCCCTTGTGGATGACCCCTCAAGCCGACCGGACGAATTTCCGACCGAGGACGACCAACAACGCGAACGGAAACGCCTCTTCAAACTTATTGAGGAGCTGGTCAAATGGGAGAACCTCAATAACGAGCCCATTTTGGGGGAGGCACGGAAAGAGATTCTCAAGTCTACGAATGGGAATCCTCCGCCCGTACTAGATCCCTTTTGTGGCGGCGGTTCCATTCCGTTGGAGGCGCAGCGTCTCGGGCTAGAAGCATATGCTAGCGACCTCAATCCCATCGCCGTGCTAATCACCAAGGCGATGATTGAGATTCCGCCGCGCTTTGCGGGATTGCCGCCTGTCAATCCTGCTGATCGTGACACGCTGGTAGAAAGCCAATCTTGGAAGGGAGCCGCGGGACTCGCGGCAGATGTACGATACTACGGAAAATGGATACGTAACGAAGCTGAGAAACGCATCGGCCATCTCTATCCCAAAGTGACACTGCCAAAGAAACACGGCGGAGGTAAATCGAAAGTCATCGCGTGGCTCTGGGCGAGAACAGTGAAGTGTCCCAATCCCGCATGTGGTGCAAAGATACCGTTGATGAGTAAATTTTGGCTCTCGACGAAGAAAGGTAACCAAGCTTGGGTTGAACCAATTGTTGATCGGGTGCAAAACATAGTCTGGTTTGAGGTAAAGACAGGAAGCCCTGATAATAGCCTTGTAGCAAAACTTGCCTATGGGACGAGTTTTGTAAATGAACGGGGCAAAAAGGTCAGAGCGACATTCAAGTGCGTAGTCTGTGATGTAGGCGTAGCAAAGGGGGATTATATTAACACGGAAGCAAATGCGAAGCGCATGGGTATCACACCGCTTGCGATCGTGGCGAGAGCCAATCGAAAACGAGCCTACCTTCCTTTTGATGATACTCACAAGACGGTGCTGACGGAGGCCGAAAAATATTTTTTAACTTCAAATGTCGTTGGCAAAATCCCAACGGAACCGGCCCGTGGTACTTTTGCGAGCAATGCTCAAGGGCGTGTCTATGGCTTCAAGACGTTTGCAGATTACTTCACTTGTCGACAACTTATTGGGCTCACAACTTTCAGTGATTTAGTAAGCGAAACGCGGAGAATGGTTGAGACGGATGTCGTCGAAGGGCGCAGGGACGCGGAGGCTTATGTAGATGCTGTGATGACCTATCTCGGATTTGCAGCAGACCGATTGCTGAATCGTGCCAGCACTGTTTGTATTTGGAATACTACCGCAGAAGAAATTGAACAGGCATTCCCTCGTCAAGGAATCTCAATGAGTTGGGATTTTGCAGAATCAAATGTATTTTCGGACAGCACAGGAGGTTGGAGTGGTTCCTTAGAATGGATTCCGAAAGTTCTTGAGTCGTTACCAGCTCGGTCCAGTGCAAAAGCAGAAAAACTTGACGCTTCTGTACAGCTAATGGCATCTAGTTCGCCTTTGATTTCGACCGACCCGCCATACTATGACAACGTTGGTTACGCAGACCTATCAGACTATTTCTATATCTGGCTCCGGCGCAGTTTGCGGGAGATTTACCCCGATTTGTTTTCCTTAATGCTCGTTCCGAAAACGAGAGAACTGGTCGCTAACCGCTACCGTTTCGGCGGCGATAAATCGAAGGCAGAAGCACACTTCCTTAAAGGGTTGAATGAAGCCTTTCATCTTATGAGGAGCCGTGCGCATCCCAATTACCCTATGACGGTTTTCTACGCTTTTAAGCAGACTGAAAAGGACGGGAAAAGCGGAGGTAATGCTTCAACTGGGTGGGAGACGATGCTGGAAGGCCTACTAAGCGCCGGTTTTCAAATCACTGGTACATTACCTATGCGGACAGAGCGACCAACAGGAATGAAAGTTAGAACCAACACCCTCGCTTCCTCGATTGTCCTCATCTGTCGCCCGCGCCCTGATGACCTAAGTACGACCGCCCGACGCGATTTCATCGTCTCTCTCCGACGAGAACTTCCCGAAGCACTGAAACACTTACAAAAGGGGAACATTGCACCAGTCGATCTTGCGCAAGCGGCAATCGGTCCTGGCATGGCAGTCTTCTCCCGTTTCAGCAACGTCCTAGAAGCGGACGGCAATCCGATGCGGATTCGAACAGCCCTGCAAATTATCAACGCGGAACTTGATTCCTATTTCGCCGAGCAGGAGGGTGACCTAGACGCCGACACCCGTTTCTGCTCGGCGTGGTTTGAACAACACGGGATGGGGGAAGGGGCCTACGGCGATGCGGATGTGCTGGCACGCGCCAAAAATAGCAGCGTGGAAGGTGTGGCGGAGTCGGGGACGCTTCACGCCAGGGCTGGGAAGGTGCGTTTGCTCAATCGCGATGAATATCCCGCAGAGTGGGATCCCATCTCGGATAGCCGCATTAATACGTGGAAATGTACCCAATATCTTATCCACGCGCTTGAGCGGGGCGGGGAGACGGAAGCCGGGAGATTGGTGAATCTGCTTGGCGGAGGAGCGAGTGAGGCGGCTCGGGCGTTGGCATATCGCTTGTATGCTATCTGCGATCACAAAAGCTGGGTACAGGAGGCGGTGGATTACAACACGCTGGTTACGTCATGGACGCATATCCAGGCGGTTGCTGCCTCCAGATCCGACGGGGAAGAAAGACCAGGGGATTTGTTTTGAGGCGCCACGTAAGGTTTGTTACCTGTAAAATTCCCCTGGATGTGTAACGAATGAGATTCAATCTTCAATTTGACGATCGAAAATCACATGAGGAACCGAGATATTATCAGCGATGCCACAGATAGGAATCTTTTTTCGTTTGAATTTTCAGTGCAATTTGGTTATATTTGACAGCGACCACATGAGCCTACTTAGTTGCGATAAGGATTCTCTACCATGAACAAAACGCTTTCATTAAACCAGTTGCCGAGTCAAGTCGAAAGCTTACTACGCGAGATCTCGCAAGAGAACGAGAGCCTCGTAATTGAAGACAATGGGAAGCCAGTTGGCGCGGTTATACCCATGGATGAATATCTCAAATTGCATCCGCATGAAGACGAAGATTCCTTTATCTACGAACTTCCTGCGGACCTGCTTTCGGCTTACCATAAGTTGCTGGACAAGAAATTTTCAACCGGTTTAACGCTCCAAGAGGAAGCCGAGCTAACGGGGTTGAGCAAGCAACTTGATGAGGCAGAATCGGCGCAACCGCTGGTACAGTTAATTCGCGCGCGATCCGCCGCCTGCGATGAAAAGTGGATACAGATGTTTCAAGAGGCCATCACCAAACTCCGTGAATTGAGGGAGAATACGGAAACCAACCCTCCCGGCTCCAGAGGGGATTAACCGACAGAATAGGGAGGGCGATAGAGATCTTGCTCGCCTATGTCTGACACCTACACCAAAATCTACATACACATCGTGTTTTCCGTGAAGGGAAGACAGTCGCTCATCCCCAAACAGCACAAGGCAGAACTCCACCAATACATCACCGGCATCATCAACAACAAAAAACAGAAGGTAATGCAAATTAACTCAATGCCGGACCATATCCATATTCTTGTGGGCATGACTCCCGATGTCGCTATCTCCGATTTGGTAAGAGATATCAAAGGAAGTACCACACGATTTATCAACCGAAAACGATGGATACCGGAAAAATTCACCTGGCAAGAGGGTTTTAGCGCCTTCAGTTATTCCTATTCGCAGGTGGATGACGTCGCCACCTACATCAAAAATCAAGAAAAGCATCATGCAAACAAAACGTTTGAAGACGAATATCTTGAACTTCCAAAACGTTTCGATGTGGAGTACAGTCCAAATTAGGTGTTTGATGTGTCGGGAGAAAACGGGCCGGAAATGTAATGCGAAGGTAACCACAATACGTATGCCGCTCCTCTGGAGCGGAGATGTGCGGGACTAATTTTCTATCAACATATCGCTCCTCTGGAGCGGGAGATTGAAAGTCTCATCTTCTATTGACATGCAAAATCTCTATCGTACTCACTATCTGCTCGCTCGATCTCCTCTGAAGCGGAGGAATGAAATCGCCATCTGCTATCGACATGCAAGAGTTCCATCGCCTACGCTATCCGCTCAGTTGATCTTCTCTGGAGCGAGGAGGGGATATACGAACGCGCCTTCGCCGCTATGGAATAGCGGTATGTTGATAGAAAGACGAGGCTTTTCTCCCCGCTCCAGCGGAGCGGAACATCGGCGTTTCCTACAAATGCCGGATGAACACGGATACATTAACGGAGAAGGATAATGACACTTAAGCCGTGGAGAGAGGTGGTTACACCTCACCCCGATGTTGCGAGCGGAGGTTACGATCAGGCTGAGTTTGCCGCCGACCTCGCGCAAGTCGTCGCAGGCGAAGCCGACCTAGAGTACCAAGACCCGCAAGAATTTTTTGCTCGTACCTACCTGACGGAGGGAATGAGACGGCTACTGGTCACCGCGGTTCGACGATTGACAGGACGAGGCGGCGCACCGATTGTTCAACTCAAAACCGCATTCGGCGGCGGCAAAACGCATACCATGCTCGCGCTGTATCACCTCCTGAGTCAGAGGACCGAGGTTGAACAGATGGAGGGCGCGGAAGATGTCGTGGGTGAAGCCGGGGCTGATGAACTTCCTACTGCACGTCTCGCGGTGATTGTTGGGCCAGATCTCAGTCCTTCCGAGACACGACAGGTTAATGGCATCACTGTCCGCACGCTTTGGGGCAACATCGCGGCGCAACTTGGCGGTCGAGAGGCTTACAACATCGTCAAAGCAGCGGACAAGAATAGCGTGGCACCGGGAGCTCATGATTTGGCGACCGTATTCGATCAATTTGGTCCCGCGGTTATCCTCATCGACGAACTCGTGGCTTACGCGCGAAACATCTACGGCGTTGACGGCTTGCCCGCCGGTTCCTTTGATTCTATCATGACCTTTGTTCAATCCCTAACCGAAGCCGTCAAAAGATCGGAACGCTGCCAGCTCGTGGCATCCATCCCAGAGTCCGACATAGAGATAGGCGGCGAGGCGGGACAAGAAGCCTTAGAGCGAATAGAACATACCTTTGGTCGGTTGGAAGATATCTGGAAACCTGTGGGCGCGCGCGAAGGATTTGAGGTCGTGCGCCGCCGCTTGTTCTCACCGGTGGAAGACACAACTGCCCGCGATGCGGTTTGTCGGGGGTTCATCCGGTTGTACGACGAGAATCCTTCCGATTTTCCCACGGAATGCCGCGAAGGGGGGTATCTGGAACGCCTCCGTCAGGCGTACCCGATCCACCCGGAACTGTTTGACCGTCTCTATGACGATTGGTCAACACTCGAACGGTTTCAACGCACGCGCGGGGTGCTGCGTTTGATGGCGGCAGTTATTCACGAATTGTGGTCGCACGACGATCGTTCGCTGTTAATTATGCCGGGATCGATTGCGATTGATGCCCCTCGCGTGCGGGAGGAACTGCTCCGCTATTTGCCCGAGGGATGGAACGCCGTGGTGGACAAAGATGTGGATGGCACGGGTGCCGAGCCACGCGCGATTGACGCTGAGAACTCGCGATTTGGGGGGATTTCCGCGGCCCGTCGGGTGGCTCGGACAATCTTCATGGGCAGCGCACCCCATGTGCGTCAACAAACGGCACGGGGTATTGAAGATGTGCGCATTCGACTCGGCGTGGCGCAGCCGGGAGAGATGCTTTCCGTCTACAACGACGCCGCCGGTCGCATGACAAATCGATTGACCCACCTATACACAGGTTCGCACCGCTACTGGTACGACACGCAACCCAACCTCCGCCGTACGATGGAGGACCGCGCGGTCAAATTAGAGCCGGAAGAAGTGGCTGCTGAAGTTGCCCGCAGGCTGCGGGGTATTCGAGAACGGGGGGATTTTGGAGCTGTGCACTCCTGCCCGACCTCTGAGATGGTACCCGATGAGCCAACTGCTCGATTGGTGATACTACCACCCGCAAGCGTTCATCGCGGGAGGCAGAGAAATTCAGTCGCGTTTCGAGCCGCCAACGAGATCCTGGACAAACGCGGGGATAGCCCAAGAACCTTTCGCAATATGCTGGTCTTCATGGCGCCCGACGTTGATCAGTGGACGACTCTCGAAAGAGAAGTGCGTCAGCAGCTTGCTTGGGGTTCGATTATTGAGGATGCGGACGCCCTCAACCTTGATGCCCACCAACGCCGCGAGGCGAGACGCGCTAGAGACCGAAGCAATGACACGCTCGGAATGTGTCTCAATGAAACCTACGGTTGGCTGCTCCTTCCGACCCAGGAAGGCACTGACCCGATCCAATGGGAGGAAGCGCGCATTGCGGGATCGCAGGACAATCCAGTGGCTAAAGCGGTTCAGAAGGTGCGAAACGATCAGCAAATTATCAAAGAATGGTCGCCGACGTTACTCAAAATGGAATTGGATAAGTGGCTCTGGAAGGACGAACCCCACGTCAGCTTGAAGTGGGTATGGGAGTGTCTAGCGACCTATTTGTATTTGTCGCGTCTTAGCAGTTCCGATGCGCTGTTGGATGCCGTGAGAGAGGGTATTCGAACAGGGGAATTCGGCTATGCCAACAGCGTGCAAGATGACGGAAAATATGCCGGCTTGCAATTTGACGACGTAACCGGCTCGATCTACTTGGACGAACACAGCGTGCTGGTCAAACCCGATGTCGCAAAGCGACAGCTCCTAGCTGAATCCGACCCGCCACCCTACCGGCCCGATCCCGTCCCTCCGGTACCGCCAGGTCCTGTGCCGGGTGGAGGCACTCCACTCGATCCTGGCGGAACCCAGACACCAAGCCGACCGAAGCGTTTTTACGGTAGCGTCAATCTCAATCCTGTGCGCGCTTCAAGAGATGCACAGAACGTGATAAACGAGGTGGTACAACACATTGCGAGTCGATCCGACGTAGATGTTACGGTGACCGTTGACATCCAAGCTACCTTTGGAGACGGCGTGCCTGAAGATCTTGAGCGCATTCTAACCGAGAACTGCCGCACCCTACGATTTACCTCGCAAGAATTCGAAGACGAATAGGAAGGACAGGAAGTTAATCTAGGGTATGCTTGCATTGTAGGGTGGGCACTGCCCACCATCTTGATTTCTCCATCTTTAGAAGGTAATAGACATGTCGCTCCTCTGGAGCGGGAGAGAAATCTACCGGTTTGCTATAGACATGGCACTCCACTGGAGTGCATGATACAACCACTTTTTAACTGTAAGTGTACCGTCGTAATTGGGCCTTTCGCTTGAGCGGAGCGGGTGTCACAGTTAGGAATGCAGATCTGCGTTCCCTACGAAAAGGAGAATTGTGCTCACTAGGCAACTTCGGTGCCTGCACAGCGATCTCGAGTGTGCATTGTGCACCATGCGTTGGCACATTGAGAGGTGTAAAGAATGAGTTATGAACAGATCGAATCAAAGTTCATTGCAACGGAAGAGAAGGGAGAGGTCTCGTCACTGCTCATCCGCCCGGAAAGCGCATCATGGTTGTTGGTACTGGGACACGGCGCTAGCACAAACATGCGGCACGCCACCCTTCAGACTATCGCCGAACGGTTGGGGGACGTAGGGATTGCCACATTTCGTTACCAGTTTCCTTACATGGAACGCGGTGGCGGCGGCAGGGAATCCCAAGCGGTAGCGCTGGAAACTGTGCGGTCGGCGGTTCGAGCGGCTCGCGCCGCCGCCAACGATTTATCGCTTCTCGTTGGCGGCCACTCTTACAGCGGACGCATGTCATCTCTAGCCGCGGCGGAGAGTCCGCTTGAGGCTGTCAGCGGATTGGTGTTCTTCGCTTTTCCGCTGCATCCTGCAGGACGGGAAGGAACGGAACGTGCTGAACACCTTGAGAATGTCTCAGTTCCAATGCTGTTTTTATCTGGTACACGAGATAAGCTGGCTGATTTGGCGTTATTATCACTGGTTTGCGAGAGACTCAGCGAAAAGGCAACGTTGCACCTTCTGGATACTGCGGACCACGGTTTCAAGGTGCTCAAGCGCTCTCGCAAATCGACGGAAGACGTTTTCGTCGAAATGGCTCGAGTTGTCAAGGACTGGGCTGAAGGTCTGAATTAAACTCACTCTGTATAAATAACAAGAAACCGAGATTTTTCCGACACAAAATCGCGAATGGGTAGAGGCTGCTATTAAGATGCAGGCGCTCCATCCCAGAGACGACGACGGAGAAACTCGGTTTTTTTGTGAAATCTAGCAGCTAAAGTTAGAGTTATAGTTGTATGCTTTCAGAATAATAGATATCCTTTACTCACAATTCTTAGTAGGGTGGGCACTGCCCACTATTTTGTGATTCAAGAAATAATCTGTCATATGAGTTGCACCGTAGAGGGGCCATTGTCGAAAAACGCCGTAATCATCGCGGGGCCGAACGGCGCCGACAAAACAACGTTCGTGTCCGAATATCTACCCGTTTCGGGCGCCGAGTACCTTAGCGCCAACGCCTTATTAAAGCAGAGGCGAATCTTGTCATTGAAGTAACTCTCGCGGGACGTGGGTTTCGGCGGATAATTCATCAATTGAAAATCACTGAATACACCGTTGCGATTGTCTCCCTTTTTCTCAAGTCTCCAGAGGTGTGCATTGCCCGTGTCCGTAATCGCGTGATGGCGGGAGGCCACCATGTGTTAGCGGAAGACATTGTGCGTCGATTCTATCGGAGCAAACGTAACTTTTGGTTAATCTACAAGAACTTCGTCGACAAATTGGATTTGTTCTACAATTCTGGAGAAAACCTTCAGGAAGTCGCTTCAGGTCAGAGCGATGAAATCTCGCTGACGAATGAAGTTTTATTTGAACTGTTTTTGGATGATGTGAAAAACGGAGGTGCCTAATGGGTAAAGATGAGTTAAGCCTTGAAGCCTATAAACAAACCCGCGAGTTCCTGCGAATCGGCAATCGTGCCGTCAAAAAAGCGCAGGAGGAAAACCGTAAAAAGGGGATTCCGAATGTCTATTCCTATAATGGGCACATCTACTACGAGTTACCGAATGGGGAGCTAACAAAAGAGGATCCCCTGAAGAATTGGAGTCCTCAGGATAAAGAAAGCAAGAAAGTGTTTAGTGGCTAGTGATTAGTGACTAGCAAAAACCCTAAAGCCACAAGACGTGGAATGAAGATGGATCTCTATCGCGTTCCCTATTCGGTCACTTGATCTATTTGTTCGCTTGATCACTGCTACAAACCGGCAAGCAGTGGTTAATGGCTTGACAAGGTGCACCCGCAAGGCTTAACCCTTCAGACAAATCGTGAAAAATCACCTAAATTCGTAAGTGATTGTCCTACGCCGGTGTTATAAATCAGTAGACTAAACAGTTACGAAAGCAAGTAACCAACACACATTTGCTAGGAGGAGGCACGACGTAGGCGACTTTCAGACAAAGTAGTTTATTCTCTTTGGCGCACATGCCCAAGGGGATGTGTGCCCTTAAGTAATATAGACCTAATCGTGGTCTTCTCCGAGTGCGCGGACAAATGCGGACCGATGTCCTTTACGTTGCGTGTGGCACGTTGATGCATAAACCTGTAGGGTGCGTCTACGCTCATCAAATCGCCGGTTTCCTCTCTTAGGGCGATCAAGCAACCAGATAGGATCAAATGAGCGAACAGCGAACAGCGAATGCGATAGCAATCTTCGTGCGATAGAGATCCTACCCGCCTTTAAACCCTTACCACATCAACCAAACAAGGAGATTCAACACCAAACATGAATAACACCGGTGGATTGGCATTTATATTGCTGACTATTACCTTGATTGTGGGCATCACCGCCTGCGATCAACTGATTGGAGTATTGACTGAAAAGGAACTGTCCCAGACGGTTCCAGCCCCGCCTCAATTGACAGGTATCAGCGGCGAGACATCCATCGGTCTTCTTTACCCGATGACGGGAAGACTCGCGGTGACCGGAGCACAGATGAAACAGGGTTTTGATATGGCGCTTGAAGAGATTAACCGTGCCCAACGTGGCGATGCCTTAATCAAGTTCATTCCGGTGGACGATACGAGCACCGTGGACGGAGTGGTTGAGGCCTACAATCGGCTGATTCATGAATCCGATGTTCCTGCCATCATCGGTCCAACGACCTCAAGCCAATGCGAAGCCGCTTTTCCGATTGCGCAAGAAAACCGGATTGTGGCGTTCAGTCCGACATCTGCCGCCACCGGTTTGAGCGCGATTGGGGATTTCATTTTCCGCGTCACGCTCACCTCGGATGCCCATATTCCGTATAGTGTCAGAGTAACTAAGGAAAAACTCGACTACAAGCGAGTCGCATTGATATATGACGAATTGCACGCTATCGCCCTGAGCGGCGCCAACGCGTTTCGAAAAGCGCTGACCGAGAACGGTGTTGAAATATTGACCTCCGAAACCTTTCAAACCGGTGAAACCGACTTTTCCGCTCAACTCACTCGAATTAAAGAGTCAAATCCCGAGGCAATCTTCATAGCGGCACTACCACAAGACATGCCCGAGATTATGATTCAAGCGCGGGACCTCGAAATCCCCTTCTCCGTTCCATTTATCGTGCCGGAACTGAGCATAGACGATGTACAGGCGGCGGGTGCGGCTGGTGAGGGATTAATTTCTTCCGCGAGTTGGCTGAGCACCGATTCGAATCCACTCAACCAAGCCTTCATTCACAATTACCGCGCGACATACGGCGTCGAGCCGAATACGTGGACTGCGCATTCCTATGCGACTGTCTACATTTTGGCTGAGGCGATAGCGAACGCCCAGTCAACAGATTCGGAAGCGATTCGGGACGCTATGACAAATATAAAGGATTCTGATACCGTTTTGGGAAAATTCTCGTTTGACGCTAACGGAGACGCGGTGCACGACGCAATAATACTGACCGTGGAGAATGGCCAATTTAAGGTTTTTGAATAAGATTTGATTGGAAGGATGGAAAACAGGGGAGGATGAAGCGTGGCGATTGAGGATGAGCGCCAGAGGTGCGGAAGGTGTATAGTCGCCTCCCCCGAATCTATCGGAAAAGTCAGATAGGATGACTTGACGAATCACGCATCACAAATTGCGAAAATAACTTAGGAGATTCAACACCAACATGAAAGCTACCATGAGGATCGTCCTCGTAATCACAACACTCATTCTAATAGTGGGCATTGCTGCCTGCGATCAGTTACTTGGAATCCTGTCAGACAATCAGATACCCGAGATGGATGATAAGGTGCCTCAGCTAACAGGTCTTTCGGGCGAGATTCCGATCGGCATTGTGCTACCACTTACCGGGCGATTCATCTCGGAATACGGTTACCTACCAACGCAGCTTGGTGCAGAATTGGCGCTTAACGAGATTAACACCGCCCAACTCGGCGATGCCAGAATCAGGTTCGTCGCCGTAGACGACGGCGGCACCGTAGAAGGTACCGTCAAAGCCTTCGGTAAGCTCATTCATCAACATGGAGTACCCGTTATTTTGGGCCCCGGGCTTTCAAGTCAGGCAGAGAAAGCGTTTCCAATTGCGCAAGAGAACCAGGTTGTGGCGTTTAGCGCAACGTCTTCCGCCTCCGGACTGAGTGCCATCGGGGACTATATCTTTCGCGTGAGCCTCACGAACGATGTCCTAATTCCAAGCGGCATTAAGGCAACTCGGGAGAATCTCGGTTACCAACGGGTCGCAATGATCTACGATGAAACCGATCTCTATTCCACGGATAACCACGATTTTTTGCGAGAAATCCTAGCCAGTCATAACGTTGAAGTATTGGCGCGGGAGACATTCGAAGGCGATGAAGACGATTTTTTTGACCAATTGACGCGGATAAAAGCATTAAACTCAGACGCCGTCTTTGTCTCGGCTCTGTCATTAGAGATATCGAAGATATTGATTCAAGGACGCGAGGTCGGCATTCCCGTTACGGTTCCTTTCATTGTACCGGACTTAGCCATAGATGAAGTGCGTGCTGCGGGGCTCGCCGCCGAGGGGGCAATCACATTCTCGGGTTGGTTTAGTACCGCTTCTACGCCCGGGAATCATGACTTTATTCGGAACTACCTGACGGCCTACGACGTTGAAGCTAGTATTTGGGCGGCGCATGCGTATGCCACCGTGTATGTCTTAGCCGAAGCGATTGCGAATGCCCAATCAACCGACGCAACAGCGATTCGGGACGCGATGGCGGACATCAAAGATTTGGATTCGATTTTAGGGAAGTTCTCCTTTGATGATGTCGGGGACGCGGTCTACGAGCCACTAACGCTCGTGGTGGCAAATGGACAATTTGAGGTGTTTGAATAGGATTCAACCGGAAGGACTGGAACATTTGACAAGGGGATTGATTCTTAGGATAATGGTATGACCCCCACACATCACGTATCAACCAACAAAAAGGAGATTCAACATCAACATGCGTAACATCACCAAATTTGCGTTTGTAATGGTAATTGTCGTTCTGATTGTGGGACTGTCCGCCTGCGATCAGCTGCTCCGGATTCTGTCGGATGACCAACCGGTGGATAGCCAAATACCTCAGTTTGTAGGCATCACTGGTGACATTGAAGTTGGTTTAGTTTTACCTTTAACTGGGCGGCTTGCCGCATCTTTTGGCCGTCCTATGGGACACGGTCTTGAACTGGCGCTTGAAGAGATTAACATCGGTCAGCTCGGCGATGCAAGAATAAGGCTCATCGTCGAAGACGATATGAGCACCATAGATGGTGCGGTTGCAGCCTACACGAAGCTAATACATGAGGATGGCGTGTCAGTGATCCTCGGTCCCGCAACCTCATCCATGACCAAGGAAGCGTTTCCGATTGCCCAAGAGAGTAGCGTTGTGGCTATTAGCCCGACATCCGCGGCACGTGGTCTGAGCGCAATTGGCGATTTTGTCTTCCGCGTCTCGCTCGCGACAGATGTTTTAATACCAAACGGAGTTAGTGCGACTCAGGCGAAGCTGGGATATGAACAGGTGGCGACGATGTATGACGCAGGCGATGTGTTCTCCGTGGACAGCGAAAATGCATTGCAAGAAGCGTTGGCGGCGAACGTAGTTAAAGTGTTGGCTACGGAAACGTTTGCGAGCGGGGAAACCGACTTTTCCGAGCAGTTGACTCGGATAATGGAAGTGGATCCAGACGCCGTTTTTGTCTCGTCCCTGCCACCGGAAAAACCCGGAATTCTGATTCAAGCACGGGAAATCGGTATGCTTGTCACTGTACCATTCATTCTGCGAACACTGACTGCTGAAGATGTCGAAGCCGCGGGCAACGCTGCCGAAGGAGCAATGACCTTCACCGAATGGGCCAGCGCGTCTGACAAGCCAAGAAATCAATTGTTCGTGCAGAATTATACTGCGAAGTACGGAGTCGAACCAAGTAACTATGCCGCGCGTGCCTATGCTTCCGCTTATGTGCTTTCGGCGGCGATTGCGAATGCGGGTTCAACGAATTCAACTGCGATTCGGAACGCCCTGGCAAATATCAGGAATCTTGACACCATCTTTGGCGAGTTTTCCTTCAATGATGTTGGTGACGCAGTTTACGACCCAATTGTACTCATTGTCGAAAACGGCGAACTCAAAATCTTCGAATAGTCGTGTTACGCCTCACAATTTTCTAACTCATGAACCACTAGCCTCACAATGACAAATGAGGAGAACAGTCATGAACACTAACCGGATGACAAAATTTGCCCATGTCCTCGCAATCACTGCTCTAATTGCGGGGCTTTCCGCCTGCGATCAGTTACTTCGAATTCTATCTGACGATGAAATGCCGCAGATGATGGACGTAACGATTCCGCAGCTAACGGGAATTAGTGGAGAGATTGTTATCGGTCTAGTGTCACCCCAGACGGGGCGATTTGCCGCCTATGGTCCCCAAGCAGCCGGCACAGATCTAGCTCTTGAGGAAATCAATAACGGGCAACATGGCGACGCACGGATTAAATTCATTACAGAGGACGATCGCAGCACTACGGAAGGCGCGGTTGAAGCCTTCAACAACCTAATTGAAGCGGGTGTGCCAGCTATCTTAGGTCCCAGCACCTCAGGTCAGGCCCAGGCGACATTTCCGATTGTAGAGCGAAATCAGATTGTTGCCTTTAGCCCGACTTCTGAAGCATCCGGTTTAAGCGCCATCGGAGATTTTGTCTTTCGCGCCGCACTTACTACAGACATCAAAATACCGAGCGGAGTAAAGTTGACTCAAGAGATTCTTGGTTATCAACAGGTGGCAATGATTCATAACGAAAGCGATGCGTATTCTACAAATAGCGACGAAATGTTTAAACAGGCGCTGGCAACAAACGGTGTATCGGTGCTTGTTAGTGAGACGTTTCAGACTGGCGAGACAGATTTTTCGGTTCAATTGTCACGGATAATCGAAGCCAATCCTGGCGCCATCTTTATCTCTGCCCAACCCATCGAAATACCGGAGATTCTGCGTCAACTGCGGCAGATTGGGATTTCCGAAGGGGTTTCGATTATTACTCCCTTGATTAGCATCAGTGACGTGCAAGACGCAGGCACTGCGGCGGAAGGTGTAATAACTTTCGCGAATTGGACAATCAACGCGCCGACACCGGGGAATCAACGCTTTGTCAGTAATTACATCGAAAAGAACGGTGTTGAACCGAATACTTTCGCCGCGCAGTCGTATGCCGCCGTGTACATTCTTGCACATGCGATTGCAAATGCGGGTTCCACCGATTCAACGGCGATCCGCGACGCATTGGCACAAACGACAGAGCTTGATACGGTTCTGGGTAAATTCTCGTTCAACGAGGTTGGCGATGCGGTTTACGATCCGATTGTGCTAATTGTCAAGGGCGGCAAATTCGAGGTTTTCGAGTAATCGGTGATTGGGTTGTAGCACATGCTCTTCTCGGTGGTCTGGTTTCTCAAGATCTTTGCGGAAGGGAAAGCGGCGATTGGCAATACATAGGAAGTGTTGGGTTTTCGTAGTGAATAACGATCAAACGAGTGAATAGCGAGTGATCAACTGAGCGAACAGCGAAGGCGATAGAGATCCCATAGACATCCCTCGTTATTCCCTACAAAATCGCCGTCATGTACAACTAAAAACAAGGAGATTCAACATCAAAATGAGTCAAATGACAAGATTCCTGTTTATATTTGTAATTGCCGTACTGATTGTGGGAATTTCTGCGTGCGATGAGTTGGTTTCAATTTTGTCTGGTGGGGACGCTCCCCAAGTGGAAGGTGTTAGCGGCGAGATTCCTGTTGGCCTCGTCTACCCTGTCACGGGACGGCTTGCCACCTTTGCCCTGCCAATTTACCGTGGTTTTGAGCTAGCTCTCGAAGAGATTAACAACGCCCAACTCGGCGATGCGAGAATGAAGTTCATCGTAGAAGATGATTTCAGCACACCAGCAGGCGCAGTTGAAGCCTACCAAAAGTTGATTGAAGAGGATAATGTCCCGGTTATTTTCGGACCGACGACATCAGGCCAAGCCGAAGTTGCCTTTCCAGTTGCACAGCAGAATCAGGTGGTGGCTTTTAGTTCCTCTTCAAACAAAGCCGGTTTAAGTGCACTCGGCGATTTTCTCTTTCGCGCAGGTCTTACGACGGATAAGATAATTCCCCGAGGTGTCCGAGCGACTCATGCGAAACTCGGTTACGAACGTGTGGCGATAATATACGATGAAACCGATCCTTACTCCATTGATAGCCACGAGAACTTTCGGGCAACACTGACCGAGCTAGGCGTCACGATTTTAGCGACAGAGACCTTCAAGAGTGGGGACGAAAGTGGAGAAATCGACTTTTCTGTCCAACTGAGTCGGATAATGGCGGCGAATCCCGAAGCTATCTTTATCGCAGCTTTGCCGCCGGAATTAACGGAGATTCAGATTCAAGGTCGCCAACTTGGCATTTTGTCTGAGGTTCCGTATATTACCAGTCTGATTAGCGACGTGGAAAATGCGGGTGAAGCCGCCGAGGGTGCAATCTCCTTTGCGGGATGGATTGCCATCGCCGACACTCCAGGCAATCAAGCTTTTGTCGAAAAGTACCGTGCAACGTACGGCAGCGAGCCGAACCCGTGGACCGCACAGTCCTATGCCGCGGTCTATATTCTAACGGAGGCAATTTCAAAAGCCCAATCCACCGATCGGTCCGCAATACGGGATGCCTTGGCGAATGTCAAAGATTTTGACACCGTATTGGGCAAATTCTCCTTTGACGACGTTGGAGATGCGGTCTACGACCCGATTGTGCTCATTGTCAAGGACGGAAAATTTGAGGTTTTCGGAGACGATGCACCGGTTGATTTGACAACATATATCATCGACGACCTCCCGATTCAGAAGATCTCGGTAGCAATTCTTGAGAGTTTCCCGCCTCAAGTAAATCTTGAAATCCAGGGATACCTTGCCGATAGTTGCACCACACTTCATGAAACAACAGAGCGGCGCGAAGGGGACACAATTCACGTCCAGGTTACGACCAAGCGCCCGAAAGAGTTGTTTTGCGCCACTGTAGTCACTGAAATCCAACATACTGTTCCACTTGGGACCTTTGACCCTGGGGTGTATAAGGTGATTGTCAACGGTGTCGAGGTTGAATTTGAGATCTAATGCGCGGCTACCAAATCTAAGCAATCAAGAAGGGAGAAAGAGAAGGAAGTCTATTCCCCCTTTCAATCGTGACAATAGAGATTAAGTTCAATAGCCTCGCAAAATAGTTTGACAATTCGTGCAGTTGTATACGATAATAGGGCAGATCTGAGTTATTGTGTCGAGGAATTAGTGGGATGGTAGTCAAAAAGCATTTTTTGTGCTGCGAAATCTGAGGTTGAGTTTTATAATCCCAAGTAACAACAAGAACCAACCAAAAAACAGGGAGATTTACAATGAACACGAGGAACACGAGTCGAGTCACAAAATTTGCATTCCTATTCGCAGTTGCCGCGTTGATCGTGGGACTATCCGCATGCGATCAGTTAGTTTCAATTCTAACTTCTGGTGATATGCCCGATGATGAAATGTCAGATGATATGGGGATGATGACCGGATTACCGATGGACATTGCTATGTACAGGTCCTGGACCGGTGTCGAACTTGAAGCCCCGCCTGCGACGTTCACTCAGCCCGAAGACAGTGGAGTTGCTCATGGTGCGGGAACCAGAACTGTTTATATCAATTCACCGGGGGTCTCGACGCTCCAAGACATGAGCGCGGAAACCTTCCCTAGCGGAACCACGATTGTCAAGGATATTATGGACGATGCCAACACGTTCATCTGGCGTGTTGCGGTCATGTGGAAGTTGGACGATATGGCATACGCCGACCACAACGGTTGGAAATACGTCCAGTACCAGCGGGAATCCGAGGCTGCGGACCTAATGGCAGTCGCTGGCGATGGCACGGAGCGCGGCAGCAACGGTTGCCACGGATGTCACTCCAAGGTAAATACGGAAGATGTGCCGGGTAAAGACAGTGTTTTTGTCCAACTCCCGATGCCGGGCGACGGCATGACGGACGACGGCATGACTGATGACGGCATGACGGACGACGGCATGGCTGATGACGGCTTGACGGACGACGACATGGCTGATGATGGCATGACGGACGATGGAGAAGGATCCAACTAGTAGGAGACCGTAGATCGATTGATGAGCCACCTGAGATGCCATTTTACAACTGACGGAGTTGGCCTGTTTGCCGTTGTATAGTAACCGCAAACTGGGTCGGAAGAAATTTACGATTCAGTTTACGTCAAACTGTTTTAATTTTTACATTTGCCCGATTCGCGTGGTGATTAGGTGTGTTTTCCCAGTATCCGCGAATTGGGCTTTTTTACGCGCGTTGATACGTGGGAAGCGATTTAACCACTGAGGCCTTGGCACTAGGTGCGATTGCGCTGCGCTTGGTTTCGTATAACTTGACAAGGCCCCAGTTTTGTAGGATAATAAAAAGCGTGGAGGTTTTTTTACCGAAAGGCAAGTGTGGAAACGGAGAAAGGCGCTTTTATAGTGTCAAAGGTGACCTGCAGTATCAATTAAGACTTTTATCTACGCCCCTTGAAATCACAGCTTGAGTTTTGACATTCGAGTTAACAACGAAAACCAGCAGGAAATAAGCGAAGAATAAGGAGATTTAAAATGGACCTGAATCGAATCGCAAGATTCGCATTTGTCTTGGCGGTTGCCGCAATGATTGTTGGGCTTTCCGCCTGCGATCAGTTAGTTTCAATTCTAACGTCCGGCGATATTCCAGAGCCGCCCGAGGCCGGGGTTACCGTTGGGGTGGTCTTACCTTTGTCAGGGCAATACGCACCCCTGTACGGACATCCAATGCTAAACGGCTTTGAGTTGGCGCGGAATGAGATTAATAGTTCCGACCCCGGCGCTCCGGGGATTGCCTTCATCACTGCTGACGATATGGCTAGTGTAGACGGAGCAAAGGCGGCATTCAATAAATTGATTGAACAAGACGGTGTCCCTGTAATCTTGGGCCCCGGATTCTCCAGTCAGGCGAAAGAAACCTTTCCTATTGCCACCGAAGGCGGTGTTGTGGCATTTAGCTCAACTTCCTCTGCATCCGGTATAAACATGGCGGGCGATGCCAACTTCCGCGCCGGTTTAATCACCGCTCGATTGAACCCTCCCGGCGTCATGGTGACCCAAGCGGCACTGGGCTACCAGAATGTGGCTACCATGTACGATGAATCCGATACCTACTCCACAATTGGACACGGTGATCTGATAGCTGCGCTCATGGACAACGGTGTCGAAGTTCTCGCCACAAAGACCTTCAAAGGTGGCGACACCGATTTTTCAACCCAGTTGAACAGCATCAAGGAGTTGAGTCCTGACGCCATCTTCGTCTCAGCATTATCTGCTGAAATGGACGATATTCTGAAACAGGCTCGAGCGCTCGGTATCCCCACTTCGGTTCCGTTCATCATTCCTGAACTGTGGAATGCCGAAGCGGCAGCCGCTGGGGAGGCAGCCGAGGGTACAATTTCTTTTAATGGTTGGTCCATTTTTGCCACAACTCCGGGCAATCAAGCCTTCATTGAAAATTATCGGGCGGCTTACGGTATGGATCCCGATCCGTGGGCGGCACAGTCTTATGCAACGATGCATATTCTCAATGAAGCGGGAACCCGAGCCGGGTCAGCCGATCCAATGGCGATCGCGGAGGCTTTGAGAGGGATCAGCGGTCTCGACACGATTTTGGGAAGTTTCTCGTTTGATGAGAACGGCGACGCAATCTATGAACCGTTCGTCCACATTGTCAGAGACGGCAAACTTGTACCATTCGACGGTAGCGAGATGCCTTCAGGGGATGGAATGACCGACGATGACACGTCCAGTAACGATACGCCACCAGGTGGCGGAGACGGTTCCAACTAAATGAAAACTCCTAGTTAGGGAGAGAGTGAAGAACTGACCGCCAATTGAACATTGGTTTGAGTTAGTCCACTGCCCGATTCCACTGGCGTTTGGGATTGATTTTCCCACTTGCCGTGAATCGGGCTTTTTTATGCTCATGAGAATCAAAGGCTTTTATCCCTAGTTCGTAGCTGCCAAATTATGGCCCGTAGGTTGGATACCTGCTTTCAGAAGCACAGGCGAGGCAAAAAACGCCGTTCCACCTTAAAATCAGGGGCGATTATCCTGGATTTCCCTCTAAAATAGCTTGACGACGTTCTCATGTTTTGGGAAAATTAATAAAGGTGTTGTGTATTCAATGCGAAGGTTATAAGAATGCGTTGAAAAGTGCTAGTGTTAGGTTTCGGTTGAATCGTTCCAATTCCAAGGCAATCTAGGATTGTTTGCATTCAGTTTGGTGTTTCGTAACTCAAAGGACAGCAACAATAAACCGCTGTCCACACAGAATCAGCTTTTTTGGGTGTGCCTGTAACCAGAGGTTCATCACCTCAAACTAAAATAAAGGAGATTTACCACAAAAATGAATCCAATCACGAGATTCGCACTTGTTAGTATGATGGTAACGCTTATGGTGGGGCTTTCAGCCTGCGATGAGCTGGTTTCGATATTGTCTACTACCGACATCCCCGAAATGGAAGGTGTTCAGGGGGATATATCTATCGGAGTTGTCGTTCCGCTGACAGGAGTAGGTGCGGGCCCCTATGGTTTCTCCATGCAGAATGGATTTGAACTTGCTAAAGAAGAGATAAACAACGCACAGCTTGGGGATGCGACCATTAGTTTCATTACCGTGGATGACATGACCACCGTGGATGGAGCGGTAAGCGCCTTTCAAGATCTCGCCGATCAGGGCGTACAGGTTGTCGTCGGATACACTTACACATTTCAGGTCGACCATGTCTTCCCGTTAGCAGAAGAGAACGAAGTCGTAGCCTTTAGTTCTGTTTCGTCAGGCGCCGGTCGCAGTTCACTTTCACAGTACGCCTTCCGCACCGGTCTCGCGACCAACATACTGAATCCTGCCGGAGTCAAAGTATCTCAAGCGAGACTCGGATATACAAGAGTGGCTATTATTTATGATGAAGTCGATCCCTACGCAACGAGTGGCTACGAGGATTTGAGTGCAGCACTGGAGGAAATCGGCGTCGAGGTGGTCACCACGCAGACGATGCAAAAGGGTGATATCGATTTTTCGGAACAGATGGCTGCCATCATGGCGTCGGAAGCAGAAGCTGTTGTAATCTCGGCTTTATCGGCGGAAATTGTGCAGATAATGTCTCAGGGTCGTGAGGCGGGAATCCCGTCCTCGGTTCGGTACATTGTTCCCGACTTGACCGCGAACGAAGTGGCAATTGTGGGTGATGCCGCTGAAGGGGCGATTACATTTATCAATTGGATCGAAACATCCGGCACACCGGGAAATCAAGCCTTCATCCGGAACTACCGAGAAACATATGGCATCGAACCTGATCCGTGGGCGGCACAGTCGTACGCTACAATGTACATTCTAGCCGCCGCAATATCGAATGCGGGTTCTACGGATTCAACCGCCATTCGAGACGCGCTGGCGCAGACCACGGATTTTGATACCATTTTAGGGCAGTTCTCCTTTGACCCCAACGGCGAAGCGCTCTATGACCCCATCATAGCAGTTGTCAAGGACGGCCAAATTGTCATGTTCGAGGATAGCGGCATGGCGGATGGCGGCATGGCGGATGGCGGCATGGCGGATGGCGGCATGGCGGACGACGACATGTCCGATGATGGCATGACCGACGATGGCATGATGGATGACGATATGTCCGATGATGACATGACCGATGACGATATGTCTGATGATGGCATGCCAAACGACGGCGATGGCTCCAACTGATAGGAGATCTTAGTCGGAAGGACGAGACACCTCAGATGGAGAGTCTCAATGGAGAGCCCGTTTGAGGTGTCGTTTTGCGTCTATTGCGGATTTAAGTTTCGTGGCATTACCTCAAGACAGCCATGGATTGAATCCGAAGAGAGCGGCACTTGTACACCTATTAAGCACCGGTTTAAGCAGTTCTATTGCCCGATTCCGCTTGGGTTTGGATCTTTCCACTTGCCGCGAATCGGGCTTTTTTATGTCAAATTGCGATGCTTGCTCCCCTCATTTGCCCAAACTCGCAGGTGGCCTCGATTTGCCGATGACGCCGACAAGCACTACCATGGTTAGCAAATAGGGTAGACACTGTAACAGTTGAGGAGGAATCTGCCAACGGTTCGCTAGTTCGATCGCATTGGCGAATCCGAATAACAAACATGCTGCCGCCATTCTATACGGACTCCAGTTACCAAAAATCACTGCCGCCAGCGCCACATATCCTCGTCCGGCGGTCATTCCCTTCGTGAAGTAATGCGCTTCAGATACGAGAAAACAGCCGCCGAGGCCGGCGAACACACCGCTTACCGTCACTCCTACATATTGCCAGCGCGCACGACTGAGACCAAGTGTGTTCAACGCTTCAGTCGATTCGCCTGCCGCACGCAGTCGCAAACCCCACGGTGTCTTGAAAAGGAAGACATTACTCGCAACCATGAGGAAAAGCGTAACGTAGATTAGCCACGAATAACTTCCAATGAGCGGCAAGTCCCACTGGTTTAACCCTTCTACTCGCTGAGATGTGGCGTTCCTTCCGAGAAACTCTGTGACACCGATCGCCAGGAAGTTAATCGCGATACCACTAACGATTTGATCTGCTCGAAATGAAATGGATGCGATTGCGTGGACTAGGGCAATGGCGACGCCGCAACCAATCCCCGCAATCAGTCCAATCCAGATAGAATCAGACGCACTGGTACCGATGACGTATCCAAACGCGCTCATTAACATTATTCCTTCAAGAGCGATATTGACGACGCCAGAGCGTTCGGAGAAGATTCCGCCGAGACCCGCTAGGGTCAACGGTGTTGACATACGAATTGTAGCTGGAATGAGTTCAAGGATAATTGTGATTGTCTCCGAGGCGCGTCTTCCACGCACTAGGGGGAACTTGGGTTTAACACGCGTCGTTGGTGGAAAACTTTGGATTGAACTGGTTCAGCTCTTTAGTTTGCAGCTCCCACTGTTTCAAATTCTCAAGTTCTCGCATCCACTCACGCCGCCTTACCCCGGGCGCCGCCTTGCCATTTAATCTGAATGGAAGCTAGACATAGAATCAATACGGCTTGAATGATGAGAAACAACTCTCTGGGTACGTTCATCAATATCTCGACATCCAAAGCCCCTTTGTTAAGAGCGCCAAAGAGGATTGCAGCGAGGAGGACGCCGTAAGGATGATTTCGTCCAAGCAACGCAGCGGCGATTCCGGTATACCCGAAACCGGGCGAGAAGTTGTCGAGGAACCGGTGACGATAGCCCATAACATCCCACACACCAGCTAGGCTAGCAATAGCGCCACTCAACGCCATCGTCCAAACAGTGACTGCCCCGACCTTAATTCCGCCGTGGGTTGCCACGTCGGGCGCATCGCCAACTAATCGTAACTCATAGCCGTATTGGGTACGCTTTAAGAAAAACTGGCAAAAAAGCGCGACGATCAGCGCCATAAGAAACGTGACATTCAACGGGTTGCTCTTTGGAAAAAGCCCAAGAAACGCAGCAATTCGCGGCAAGTGCGCCGTTTCATGAATCTGTGGTGTCTGGGGAGCCATCTGTCCCGTTTCCTGGTATACCTCCGTAACCAAGTAGCTCGTCAACGCGATCGCGACAAAGTTCATCATGATTGTATTGATGACTTCGTGAACGCCAAATTTAGCTTTGAGAATGGCGGGAATCGCAGCCCATCCCGCCCCTGCAGTCATCGCTGCCAATACACAAAGAGGGACGAGGATTATCGCAGGGAGCCCAAATTGAAATCCTACCCAAGCAGCGGCAAATCCGCCCGCGTAGAGTTGTCCCTCACAGCCAATGTTGAATAACCCGCACTTGAAGCCGATTGTGACGGCTAGCCCCGTAAAGATTAACGGCGTCGCATTAAATAAGACGTATCCGAAGTCATCCAAGCTGCCGAACGCACTCAAAGCGAGAACTCGATAAACGCCCAACACATCCTCGCCCAGAATTCCGATTACGAGACTACTCAACACAATCACAATCCCGAGTGCGAATGCGATTGGAAGACCTGCGTGGAGTATCCTGTTGATATGAGGTTTCGAAATAGATGGGATTCTTGCCATAATGAAAATTACAAATGGCAATACGGTTGAGGTATGTGATATTGTATGGGTGGCTATCCTTTCATACGTTAAAGTCCACCGGCTTGTTTCAGTTGAATCAGATTGTACGGACGAAGGACCCTTAGAATGACAAGGTCGTTTCAAGTTAGCAGTGTGGCGACAAAAAGATTTCGTTAGCCGATACAACGCGTTGAAACATCCAACATCCGCTGAGATTTACTGTCGGCAAGGAGAAGATGCAATGGCAGGTGCAAAGATACTGGTTGTTGAAGATGAAAGCAGTGTCGCCGCTTATATCGTGGAGTTGTTAGAGACGCTTGGGTACAAGGCTTCCACTGTCGTGCGCACCGGCGAAGAAGCAATACGAGTAGCGGCGAAGTCTCGCCCAGCGTTAGCCTTAATTGATATTACGCTGAAAGGGGACTTAGACGGCGTAGAAACGGGCGAACAGATTCACAATCGATTCAACATGCCCGTCGTATACCTAACAGATCGTGCAAACGAAGATTTGTTGAAGCGGGCAAAAATAACCGAACCGTTCGGCTATGTCCTCAAGCCCGTTGAAGAAAGACGATTACACCTCAACATCGAAATTGCTCTCTACAGACATGAGACTGAGCGGCGTTTCAGAGAACGAGAACAGTGGCTATCCACGATTCTCAGAAGCATCGGTGACGCTGTGATTGCCATGGACGAAGCCGGCGTGGTGACATTTATGAACCCGGTCGCGGAGATTTTGACAGGATGGCGACTGGAAGAGATTTCTGGGAGGTCTCTCGCTGAAATTTTCAATGTCGTCACGGAAGAAACTAGTGTGCCAATCCAGCAACACATAATGAATGCCCTCCACAGAGGAACCATCGTCGGTCGGACAGACCGTAATATCACGCTTATTTCAAAGGTTGGACGAGAAACACCAATCGACTACAACGCTGCGCCCCTCAGAGACGACCAGAGCAACATCACCGGCGTTGTTCTGGTCTTCCGGGACATCACCAAGCGCAAGCGGGCTGAAGGCAAGCTTAAACAGACCGCTAACACGCTGCGCAATCAAACCCAAATCATGCAATCTATCTTTGATAGCATTGGCGATGGCGTGGTCGTTGCAGATGAAAGCGGGGAATTCATGCTCTTCAATCCGAATGCAGAGCGGATTATCGGGATGAGCGAGACAGATACGTCGCCCGATAAGTGGTCGGAGAAATATGGGATATTTTCGCCTGATCGTGTCACCCCTTTTGCGAGAGAGGAGCTCCCCCTGGTGCGAGCAATCAGAGGTGAAGCATCGGATGAAGTTGAGATGTTTGTGTGCAATCCCAAAGTGCCTGATGGCGTCTATGTCAGCGCCAGCGGAAGGCCGTTACACGAGGAATCGGGGGTGCCGAAAGGTGGTGTTGTTGTCTTTCGTGATATCACCGAGCGTAAGAGGGCAGAAGAGGCGTTGGCTCAGGCATACTCGCGAGGAAGACTGGAAATCGTAGACACCATCCTTCATAATATTGGCAATGCGATTAACAGTGTGACGATAGGAATAGGAACAATTCACGGACATTTGGTAAGGAATAAATTAATGGGACGCCTCCATGCACTTGCGGATGCAGTGAAAACAAATCAGGATGATTTAGCCAATTACATAAGAAACGATCCGCAGGGCAAGCAGGTAGCTCCATTCATCATTGCTCTCGCCGAAGACTTTGCTAAACAGAATGAAAAGTTGAGAAAAACTGTCGCTCGCGTCAGCGATAGGGTCGAACATATTGCTGATATTGTCCGTATGCAAAAATCGCTTGGACGACGAAATGTCGATCGTAAAGATATCAACCTACGAGAGGCAATCGCGGATGCTATCAAGATGCTGCAAGAGTCAATCAAGAAGCGAGAGATCGAGGTTCATGTTGATTGCGAAAACGCGCCAAGCGAGATTCGGATTCAGGAGAGCCAATTTCATCAGATGTTGGTCAATTTAATCAAGAACTCAATTGAAGCTATTGACGAGTTTGCCGAATCCAGCGGATTGACCGATACACCCACTATCAAAGTCAGGTGCTTTATCCAGCCGGGTTTTCTCACCCTAGAAATAGTTGATAACGGTATCGGTATCGAAAAGAGGAGATTCAAGGTTATTTTTGGCGCCGGTTATACAACCAAGGAATCGGGGAGCGGTCTCGGTCTTCATTCAATTGCAAATTTTGTTATCGGCTCAGGCGGGAAAATCCATCCTTTGAGCGACGGAATTGGAAAAGGGACAACCATGCGGGTTATCTTACCACTGTCCACGATCGCGGCATCGGCATGAGTAGGAACATCAAAAATGTATCAATCGGCAGAAGAGCGCCCACACTCTGTCACTTCCATCGGACGGACGAGTTTAATGTCAGGACAGGTTTGTCGAGTTTTCCCATAGAATAGACATCTTTACTAATAAACTCAATGTAATGGACAGGATTCAGGCGCCATCGGAGTTCTGACGATTGGCATCATTCCCAAGCCAATTTGAGCAATGGCAGACGCCATCGGGCTTCGAGGTTATTTTGGAAGGATGTTTAGTGAGTGTTTCAACTTATACCATTTCTATATATTGGCAGTGCATTAATAGCGTCAATCAAATCTTTCCAAAGCGGGGCAAGATGCCCCGCCTACAAGTTTGGGGTGAAGGGCAACTGTTGGTATGGGTTGTGTCATAAGTATAATGGAAAACACTATATGCACTGTTATTCAAGCGAAATGGTATTATAAGGACAAGACACGCACCGGCTAGAAGGGTTCAATATCGGTATTTGCTTCAGTTCATCCAAGTAATGACGTGACATATCCAAATTGCGAGGAAGTTTAATGGAATCCAGTAATGGTTGGAACAATCGCGTTCTCATCGTCGATGATCAAGAAGAAATACATGATGATTTCGAAGAGATTCTGAGGCCTGGCTTATCCGGCGCCTCGACCGACGAATTGGCGAAGTCATTTATTTCCGAGGCGGACGATAATTTCCTACCTGAGTTCGAGCTTTTTCATGCGAGAAGCGGCGAAGAAGCATACGAAATTGTTAAAGCGGGAAAAGAGTCGACTCGCCCCATTGCCGTCGCCCACATTGATGTGAGAATGCCGCCGGGCATTGACGGCATCGAAACCACGCGCAAGATTAGACAGATCGAGAAAGACATCGAAATCGTAATCATGACCGCCTACACCGACAAATCTCTTTCCGAGATTGTGCGTGACATGGAATTGCTACATAAGTTGCTCTATATCAGAAAGCCGTTCGCGCGCGAAGAAATTCAGCAGATTACGCTTTCCCTCGTAGAAAAGTGGAATGTTGAACAGGAATTGACAGAGAGGCGCCGACAGCTTACGGATAGCAACCAGAGACTGGAATCCGTCCTTGATTCCACCGGCGATGCCATTGGGATGTTCGATATTAGTGGCAGGCTACTGTTTGCCAATCAGTGGTACGAAGGTCTATTTGATTTGTCAGAAGAAGAACTGAAGCAAATGTCGTCGGAAGAACTCAGAGCGTGTATTAACAAGCGCTTTCAAATACCCGATCTCCTCGACTCCGAGAGAGGTTCGTTCTCAGAGAGTAGAGGCGATGTTGTGGAGGCAGTTACTGAAAGTCGTACCCCAAGACGCAAGCTGTTTTATCAATCGGAAGCTCCCGTGCATGACAGTCGGAGGAAGGTTATCGGAAAGATTATCGTTTATCGCGACATGTCCAAGGAGCTGGAAATTGAGCAGATGAAAGCCGAGGTTCTTCGCTTACGAACCGAACTTGAAACAGTTTATTCATTTGACGGAATCATCGGCAAGAGCAAGAAGATGCAGGAAGTGTACGCCTTGATGCAGCAGGCGGCAGACAGCAACATTACGGTGCTCATTCGAGGGGAAAGCGGCACCGGCAAGGAACTCGTCGCCAAATCAATCCATTTCAACAGCCGTCGCAAAACCGGTCCCTTTGTCGCCGTCGATTGCGCCGCCATTCCGGAGACACTCATAGAAAGTGAACTCTTTGGGCATGAACGCGGTGCGTTTACAGGAGCATCAACGCGGCGAATCGGGAAATTTGAAAGCGCCAACGGTGGCACAATCTTCTTAGACGAGATTGGGGAAATGCAACCCGCGCTGCAAGCCAAATTATTACGCGTGCTACAGGAACGGGAAATCCAGCGTGTGGGCGGCACAACGAATATCAATATAGACATTCGCGTGATTGCGGCAACTAACAAAGACCTTGAAGCCGCAGTCAAAGCTGGCGAATTCCGCGAGGATCTTTTCTATCGTATTTCTGCTTTTCCAATAGTGATTCCACCCCTCAGAGAACGAATCGAAGATGTCGCCCGGCTAGCCGAACATTTTTTGAAAAAACACGCCGCAAACATGGACAAATCGATACGTGAAATCTCCAGCAAAGCGCTGCACCTATTGATAGGTCATGATTGGCCCGGCAACGTGCGCGAACTGGAAAACGCCATGGAGCGCGCCGTTCTTTTGGAGAAAACCGATGTACTTCAGGAAACCAGCCTGCCGACACACATCTATTCCGACGCAATTCCACAGCAGGTATACGGTAGTGAACGTTCTAACTTGACAAAAGAGATAATTCCGCTGGATGAAGTTGAGAAACAGTCGCTGATTCGCGCGCTAGAGTTCACTGACAATAGTATAACAAAAGCTGCGCATGCGCTGGGCATCAGCCGAGCCACAATCCATAGGAAATTGAAGCAATATCGCCTGCTTGCCGAAGATTGACACGGCGACAAAATGCGTAAGTCGCGATTGAGATAGGCTCCATGTTTGGGCTGGAGCATAAATCGGGCGGCAATCATCTAAAGTGCCAACGGTTGCTATTTCATTGATGAAACTTGGTGATAACAGATTAGCGACGTTCGCTCGTAACTGTAAGAAGCATTGCTGTCATTTCTTCCAATCGTCGCATCTACTATATCCGCTTCGAAAAAAGATACACTTATATTGACGTTATGTATGTAAATGACATACGTCTGTAAATTTCCCGTCTGGTACAAAATGTGTCACTTTACAAATAGATCGCGTTACAAAATGTGACACGTCTGCATAGCATCACCGTATGTTGCCTGAGCAGCCATCGTAATTAGCTTACCTAGCCTTTCGACTCTGCACCTATCTTCCAAGTCTAGAAATCGGCGTGTCGGTGTACCTGAAATCAATGCATCATTGACGTCACAACTTGTTGATTCAGCGTTTCCTCATCGCAATTTGCCGCCAGTTTGTGTGCATTGCCGCTACGTTTGTCTACCACTCGATGTTCGTCCTCCATTGCTTCGCAAGTTTAATTTCTGCCTGAAAGCGTCTCAGCCAACCTAACTTCCAATTTACGTGTGATATGGAGGCGCAGAGGATAACCGAAGGCAAGAACCAAGTGCGTCAACCCGTCTCAATTCAGTTGGCACACTTTATGCGCGCGCGGTCTAGAAGTTACCCACTGTCATCTGAAAAGAAATAATTGAGATGGAAGAGTGGTAACCGAACGACACGCTTGAACGTTCTGTTTCGTAACTCTCAGCAAGCAAGTTCTACACAGCAGAGACATTAAAGTGAGGAAAACGGAGATCACAAGGAAAATGGATCTAACAACCGAACCGCCACTCCCTTCAACCGAGCCTATCAACTATGTCCACACCCTCCACGAAGCCCTGAAATATCAAGGCGAAGATGTTTCGTACGCGTATGTCATGGGTGTGTCCGGAGAAGCCTTCCGATTTCTTTATAATCGCTCTGATCCCGAAGCGGGAATGAAAACCTTTTTTCACAACCCGTTACGCGCAACATGTCGATCACTTGGGTATGAATATGAAGTCGCGCACGACGAAGCCTACAAATCCGCGTCAGAACGGCTTCAAGAGAATCTCCGCACGGGAAAACCAGCATTAATTCCGTTTGAAGATTCCTGCCCGTTTGTCCGCAAACACGCACATCCCGGTCGGCTTGTCTGTCAAAATGGTTACCGCTACGAACTGAATACCAACGATCTGCATACCAAATGGCAACCCGACAGTGGTTTTCTAGAACTCGGCCCCAAGGGCTATTATCAGTTCATAATCGGCGCGCGCGAGCGCGAGCCAAAGCCGCGGGAAGCTGCGCTAGGTGCCTTGAGAGGTGCCAAGAAGCTGATGCGCGCGCGACAAAAAATTCAGGGCTGTGCAATGGGACTTGCCGCTTACAACGAACTCATCGCACAGTTGGGGGGTATGCTCTCACGAAGGAAGCCGCTGACTCTACACGACGTGAAACGAATCGCGCAGTGGAATAGTCGTCCAATCTCACAAGCCATCAGCACACGGCAATCGGCGGTCGAATATCTTGAGCTAGTGCGTGAAAACTTCGAGGATGAAGAGCTGGAACACTTGGAGAAAGCAATCGCATCGTACCGAAAAGTAGGCGCTTTGCTCCGTCGACTCCAAACCGTTTTGCCCTCGGTAGAAACACCGCCTGTTACGAGTTCGCCTTCAGGCGAGCAGTCTAAAGCCCGGACACGCATCTCCGGACTTTTTCGGATTCACACGCCGATGTTTGTTCAACTCCACGCAACTAACGAACAAGCCGTTGTTAAGGAATTCAAACCGAAATGTCGATTGGCAATTAAAGTGCTTTTGCGAGTCGTCCAAGCAGAAACAAAAGCCATCGCCGAGATTGAAAGAATCCTCCAACTCAGCGAGAAAATGAAAATGTGACATTGTACCGCTGAGTAAAGAGCCGACATGGAAGAGATAATCGGTGCCGCTAAAATCGCCGGTTATCTTTCCTTGACGACAATCATCGGACACAAATTCAAGGTTACCAATGACTGGTTAGCAAATATCCTTACCTACCAATGAGACCTTGCGGCAAACTCCCAATTCTTTCCTAGAATGCCTAATAAGCATCAAAATTGATACAATCTCCCACTCGCCTATTCCCAACCGTAGTGATTGCGCAATACTTTACCCTACATAAGCGGAGTCAATAATGAACCACTTCCTAAGATTGATTAGCTATGCACGACCATACATGTTCAGGCTTAGCTTTGTGTTCATACTCATCCTTCTTTTGGGTCAAGCAGGGCTATTCATGCCCCTTATGCAGAAGTTCATCATTGACAGTATTTTGCTGCGCTCTACAGATCCTCTATCAAGTATTGATTTGATTTATCAAAATGAGCTTGACGCCAGCGAGAGGCTCTCTGATGGACTGCGCCGGCATCTCGAAACCACAGGGATTTCGCTGTCGCGAGACACCACTGTATCTATTGAAAAGAAAGGACGCAGATGGGGACTCATTGATAACGAAACGGGAGAAAGGTACGCCGTTGGGAGAAGTGTTTTTGAGATGAAGTCGAAACTTGGCAACATTTCGAAAGAGTGGCACCGACAACTAAAAAATTTAGATGTCCTTCTTTCTACAGAAACTGCCATTGCGGCTAGCGACGATGGCAATGGGTGGATAATCAGCGACAATGGAAAATACTACACAGTTCTGCCCGATGGAGATAAACTCGTCGTTTACAATAGTGAACTCGATATCAGTGTAGGAACGATTGCTTTCACCGTTCCGGACGAGTGGCGCCGTCGGTTGAAAGATCGCAGCGTTCTTCTATCTCCAAAAGCCACCGTAGCGACCGCGGATGACGGCGATGGATGGACTATCACCGACAACGGGAAATATCACACAATCTTGCCCGACAGAGACAAACTCATCGTCTACGAAGGTGAGCTCAAAATATATGCAGGCACGATTACTTTCACCTTTCTTGGGAAAAGATATACACGCACACCTGTAGGCTGGCTCATCGTAGCACTGATTGCCATTGTTGCCTTTTTTGCGGTGCTCTCTGTTCTCCGCTACCTTCAGACCTACTCAATGACGTGGGTGAGTCAACGTATCCTATTTGATCTAAGAAACCACGTCTTTTCACACCTGCAATCAATGTCCATGCGGTTCTACGATCTGAAAGGAACAGGTCAGATTCTTTCACGCGTAAGAGAGGACGTTGCGGCTCTGCGCTCGCTGGTTACCACGACATCAATTGATATCATCACCGATGCCGTGACCGTCGTCGTGATGCTGGTCTTCATGTTCAGTTGGCATTGGAAACTGACTCTCCTATCCGTGGCTGTCATGCCGTTGATAGTAGGGAACTATTTCTTCTTCATCCGCCGACTGCGTCCGATATGGCGTCAGTGGCGCGATAAGTGGGCTGACATTTCAACGGGATTGTACGAAGCGGTCGCAGGCGCGAAGGTGGTTAAAGCTTTTGGTCGAGAACGCCATCATGAACTAAAACTGTTCCGCGATATGCGTACCACCTTTGAATGGGAGATCAAAGCCACACAAGATCGCACGGCGATGCAACGAATCGCGCTTTTTCTTCGAAGCCTTGGCGGAGGCGTTGTGCTTTCGTATGGTGGTTATCTCGTAGTGCAGGGGGACTTCACTATCGGATCAATGATTGCTTTCGTTGCATTCCTTCAGCGACTTCAACAGCCAATCATGAGTCTCATCAACATCAATGCAACCATTCAAGAAGCGATGGTATCCACGGAACGCGTCTTCGGTCTACTCGATTCGGAACCTACCGTCGAGGAAACGCAAGATGCTATTGCCCTACCCGAGATTCGCGGACATGTGAAGTTCGACAATGTCCAGTTTAGCTACGAGCCGGAAACCCCGGTGTTGCACGACATTAACCTTGAGGCGCAACCGGGCATGATGATTGCCTTGGTTGGGCCGTCAGGATGCGGAAAAACGACCATAGCGAATCTCATCGCGAGGTTCTACGATCCAACCAGCGGTTCAATTTTCATTGATGGTTATGACCTGCGAGACGTAACCATCAAGTCGCTGCGTAACCAACTGGGAATAGTCTTACAGGAGAACTTTCTGTTCGACGGATCCGTCGCAGAGAACATCCGTTTCGGACGGCCCAATGCCACGGATGAAGAGATCGTGGGTGCCGCGCTGGCCGCCAATGCGCACCAGTTTATCGTGGAGCAACTTCCGGAGGGATATGAAACTAAGGTAGGTGAGCGAGGTATGCGACTCTCCGGTGGGCAGAAGCAACGCTTGTCCATTGCGCGCACCATCCTGCGCGACCCGCGTATCTTAATCCTTGACGAAGCGACTTCCAGCTTGGACACACAATCTGAAGAACAGATACAGCAGGCGCTTGATCGCTTGATGAAATCGAGAACGTCATTCGTCATCGCGCATAGACTCTCCACGGTTCTAAAAGCGGATATGATTGTGGTTATGGAAGAGGGAAGGATTGTTGAAACAGGCACCCATGAGCAATTGATGGAAACGGAGGGCGTATACGCGGACATGTATAACAAACAGTTCAAAACCGAGAGTGAAAACGGAGATGCTTGGTTGGAGTAAAGGGAAAACCCTCTGTGTAGCCACCTTTTTTCCGATGTGAGTGGGAAGAATGGAACGTTGGAAGGAATGGTTGAGGAGCTCCACTGAAGATGATTTCCGGTTTGCAGGGATTGTTGCGGTTTCGCGTCATGGATCGCCAATCAGCAAGGATTTTGAGTGAAGAACTATCGTAGCCCTAAATTTGAGAAAGGTGCAAAATGGAAGCAGAGATGCCACTGATGCGGTGGACAGTTCGGCTAATCTTTGTTTTGATGGTCATTCTGTCCACCCCGATTACAGCTAAGAGCCAAAGTTCTAGCCGTATCATTGAAGCAAAGTGGTTGGATAGTCCGCCTGTTATTGATGGCGCTCTGTCTGAAAGCGTCTGGGGACAAGCCGAAATTGCCACCGATTTCTTCCGTGCGAAACAAACGCGCGGCATTCCGGCAAAGTTGAATACCAAAGCGATGATACTGTATGACGCGGATGCGCTCTACATCGGTGTGCATTGCGATGAGCCGAATATGAAGAACCTCCGCGAGACACAGACGCGTCGTGATGCGTGGCTCTTGGGGGACGACACCTTCAATGTGTTGCTGGATACCTTCAACGATCAGCGCAACTGCTATGTGTTGGCGGTCAACACGCTAGGAACACAGATGGATCAAAGAGTCAGTAATGAAAGTAAATTCGATCCGGCGTGGGACGCGAACTGGGAAGCAAAGGTCCAGAAAAATGGCAATCACTGGACGGCAGAAATGGCGATTCCGTTCAGCGAACTCCGGTTTAATCCGCAGATGACAACTTGGGGCATCAATTTCTGGAGGCGCCATCCGATGGAAGGGGAACAATATTCTTGGTCGGACACCGGTGGCAGTTTGAGTCGAGTCTCCGATTTTGGAAAATTGGCGAACCTTGATTTTTCAAGAATCAATACCGATCGAAAAGTTGGAATTCTTCCTTACATCACCCATCGCGCTGCGACACAAGGAGACAGCGATCAGAGTGCGGGAATAGATTTCATCATCCCGATGTCAACAAACATCACCACCAACGTAACTTTCAATCCGGACTTCTCGCAACTGGAAGCCGACCCAACCCGTATCAACATTTCAGCAGATCGAGAGCTGTTCCTGCCTGAACGTCGTCCATTTTTCCGTGAGGGAGCGGAACTGTTTGACCTTCCACTTAACCTGTTCTATACACGTCGAGTACAAGAGATTGATTATGGAGTGAAATCCACCGGGAGAGTAGGGGACTACAACTTCGCGTTAATCGACACCTATGGCACGATGATAGATCGGTACGATGGCGACAAGAAGAAGCAAGCAAATCTATTCGCGGCGCGTGTCAACCGGAACATTGGCGAGCGATCAATGATCGGGGCAATGGGGATTCAGAAACATCAAGTAGATCGCGATGTAACATTATTTTCACTCGATGGGCGCTTCGCACTCCATCACGACTGGATCGCTCGATCTCAGTATGTGGTGGATGCCCTAAATGGCGAGGGGTACTCGGCATACCACACCTCAATGAACTGGAATCACGAAAGTGGTTGGGGCGGTAGAGTCCGCCTTGAGGAGATTGAGGATGGCTTTCGACCCAACGAAACCGGATTGGAGGAGGAGGCTTTCCGAAACCTGAATAGTCGATTATGGTACCGTCATCGGTTCGATGAAGGGAGTACAATTCGCTCGGTGTATGTCGGCGGGCGCCATTTTCACCAAACCAACGCCGAAAAACTATTGCGTCGTCGTCGTGTCGGTCTTGTAAGCAATGTGGGAATTGGAAGATTTGACCTCTACTCCTACGGCGGGTATGGGGAGCAACGCGACGATAGTCAACTTTACGACAGGAAACAGATCGGTGCTCGGCTCAGTTATCGTCCGAAATGGGGACGTGTGCGGCTTTCAAACGAAGTTGGCACACGCCAAGACAAATTCCATCGGTATTCCAAGTTTTCGACGAACCTCAACCTCTTTAGCAGACTCACAATCAATTTTCACCTCAATAACTTTTTCTGGCGCGACCATCAGAACACGCTTATCTTCCGCTTCCGAGGAAATTATCAATTCACGCGACGGATCGGCTGGCGAATCTTCGTGGAACGAGTAGATGAACGCCTAGACAAAAGCGTCAGCTACAATTTCAACTCGATCTTCGATTACCAATTCTCTCCTGAGAGCCGTCTCTTCGTCGTCCTCGCGGACAGCACCGACGGGGAGCGCGCCGTACTCACCAAAATGTCCTACCTCTTTGAATCCGGCTTTCCACTCTAGCATCGACACCGAAGAAAGTTAGACTCCTCCCCTCGCTGCGCGTCGTGAATCTAGTATGTCAACCTAGTTGTTTACCCCACCTGGGAAGATTTGGAACGTGCAACCCACTTGCGAATCTACCCGTCAATGTGGTAAAATAACTGTCCGAAAACCTAGAAAATCCCAATTGAATCCATAGCTTCAATTAATTCCTTGAGAGGGGCATATTTACGTGAGTGAAAAACATCGTGTTGCTATTGTCGGCGCAACGGGCGCTGTTGGCAATACACTCATGTCAATCCTAGAAGAGAGAGCGTTTCCTATCGCTTCTCTCAAGTTGCTGGCTTCCCACAGATCTGCAGGCGAGATTCTCACCTTCAAAGATGAGCCGATTATGGTCGAGAAGTTGACCCATGATTCGTTTGATGATGTCAATCTCGTATTTTCGTCGGCAGGATCGTCTATCAGTAAGGAGTTCATACCCACTGCTATCGACAAGGGATGTCTAGTCATCGACAACACGAGCGCGTTTCGCATGGACGCCGACACACCTCTTGTGGTGCCGGAGGTCAATATGCGTGCCGCGATGAAGCATAACGGTTTAATCGCTAATCCGAACTGTTCAACGATTCAAATGGTGGTCGCTCTTAAACCAATCTACGATCGTGTTGGGATTAAACGAATCGTCGTCTCAACGTATCAGAGTGTCTCCGGCAAGAGTGGTTCGGCGGTGCTAGAGTTGGTGGATCAGACAACGGCGGCACTGGAAGGACGCCCGATTGAGCCGGATAAGTTTCCACATCAGATGGCATTTAATGTCGCGTTTGACTGGCCATTTACGGACAGTGGTGACAGCGAAGAAGAAATGAAAATGGTGGTTGAAACGCGAAAGATTCTAGAAAATGACACAATTGCTGTGTCCGCGACAACAGTTCGCGTGCCCGTTTTCTTTGCCCACTCTGAATCTATCAACGTAGAAACCGAGGACAAACTCTCCGCAGAAGAAGTGCGTCAACTACTATCAGAATCTCCCGGTGTAGTCGTAATGGACGAGCCAGCGAACAGGAAATATCCACTTGCAGTTGATGTTGCGGGAACGGATGAAGTCTACGTCGGGCGCATCCGCGAAGACCGCTCAATTGAAAATGGACTTAATCTCTGGGTCGTAGCGGACAACCTCCGCAAAGGAGCCGCTCTCAATGCCATTCAGATTGCCGAAATGCTGGATCGCATCAACGTCTAAAGAAAACGCGGCACGTATTGACATCTGGAGTTATTACCACGCCGAAATTGTAACCTTCTGCGCGCCTCATGGAATACCCCGATGTCCAAAAAAGTAAGATTTTTGTGACTTCCTTGAATAATCTTTTTGGGACGAACGCATTTGCACGCTCAAAGTCCCAGTGTTCGGATTTTCTTACACATTACGTATTACTTTACGCCCTCATGAATCGGACAATTACAAACTGAAGTGCGTAAGTCCTATACGTATTACACTGAGTACGCGTGCATACTTTAGGAGACGTGTTAAATGGCACAACGAGATTATTATGAGGTGCTTAGCGTAAGCCGGGACGCATCTCCCGATGAAATAAAAAAGGCTTATCGCAAACTTGCTGTAAAATATCATCCAGACAAGAATCCGGGAAATGCCGCGGCGGAAGAAAAGTTCAAGGAGGCCTCTAACGCTTACGAAGTATTATCCGATCCGAAGAAGCGCCAAATCTACAATCAGCGAGGTCACGCAGGCGTTAACGATATGGGATTTCATGGGTTCACGAACATGGAGGATATTTTTTCCAATTTTGGCGATATTTTCGGTCGGACCGTCTTTGGAAATTTTGGCGATGTCTTTGGGGACGCGTTCAATCGCCAAACTCCTGGCAAACCTCAAGCACAAGCTGCAGACATGCGTATCAAATTGACTGTTTCATTCATGGAAGCTGCATATGGAACCGAGAAACAGGTGAATGTTCAGGGCAAAAACATCACGATCAAAATTCCGGCAGGAATTAAAGACGGGCAAACCCTTCGACTCCAGGGACAAGGAGGACGAGCGTTGGGTAGCCGACAATCGGGTTCACTGTTCGTGACCATCTCAGTTGATCCCCATCCGGATTTCAAACGCGAAGGGTTGGATCTTATTACGCAAGTTGCTATTCCCTTTACTCTCGCTGCTCTTGGAGGGAAGGTACGAGTTCCAACCTTGACGGGACAAATCAACTTAACAATACCGCAGGGAAGCCAGCCGGGATCGCAATTGCGATTACGCGGCCAAGGCATAATTGATTCCGCGGGGAGGAAAGGCGATTTGCGGGTCTTGGTTCAGGTCGAAATTCCGATGTCGTTAACCCGAAAACAGAAAGATTTGCTCAACGATTTTGACAAGACACTGTAGCCCGCGTAAGATTGCTACCGCCCTATCAACTAGGAGGAAGACATCAAGATGCTTTCACTCTCGCAACGGAGCGAGAAAGTTGCTCCCTCGTCGACATTAGCGATTACCGCTAAGATAAATTCAATGCAGGCAGAAGGGATTGATATCGTCAAATTCGCTGCTGGAGAACCTGATTTCGATACGCCCGAATACATAAAAGAAGCCACTATTGAGGCACTGAAGAACGGTTTTACGAAGTATACGCCTGTCCCCGGCATTGCGGAGCTAAGAGAAGCGATTGTGGAGAAATTCAAGAAGGACAATGCTATAGAGTATTCTCCTTCGCAGATTATCGTTTCGTGCGGTGCGAAGCACTCCATCTACAATATCTTACAGTCAATCTGTAATCCGGGAGACGAGATTGTCTTCGCCGCGCCCTATTGGGTCAGCTATCCGGAGATGGCGAAACTAGCGGATGCCACACCAGTAGTCGTGGAGACAACCGCAGACCAAAACTTTTGTATGAAGCCGGAACAGATCGAAAACGTGCTATCGGATAGAACAAAGGCAATTATCATTAGTAGCCCGAGCAATCCAACTGGAACTGTCTATGACGCTACAATGCTGGAGCAGATTGCTGAACTTGCCCTCAAGCACCAGTTCTACGTTATCTCTGACGAAATCTACGAATCGTTGCTCTATGACAATCTGAAGCATCAAAGCATCGCATCACTTGATGAAGCCGTTCAAGAGATTACGTTTGTTGTCAATGGTGTGTCGAAAGCCTATTCTATGACGGGTTGGCGCATCGGTTACACGGCAGGCCCGGAAAAGGCGATTCAAGCGATGTCGCGTATCCAATCCCACAGCACATCCAACCCAACTTCAATCGCGCAGATCGGCGCTCTTACCGCGTTGACCGCGACGCAGGAAGCGGTTGAGGAGATGCGACGGGCATTTGAGGAGCGACGAAACGTCATCTGTCAAAGGTTTGACGAGATTGAAGGCGTTACATACGCCAAGCCGCAGGGCGCCTTTTACATTTTTCCCGATGTTTCTGCACATTATGGACATAGCATCAATGGGAAAACCGTCAATGGATCATTGGATATGACGGCATACTTGCTTGACAACGCCAGAGTCGGCGTGATTCCGGGAAGCGCCTCGGGTGCCGATAACCATCTGCGGCTCTCTTTTGCTACATCGTTGGAAGAGATAAACCGCGGTTTGGACAGAATTAAGGAAGCACTCGCTTGATAGTGCAAGGTACAGTAGCTGAAGGAATTTCCCTGGAGTCTAACGTCGCAAAGATGGGAACATATTTATGGAAAATTTTCTTGATTATATTCGAGATGTACCGGATTTCCCCAAACCTGGCATCGTATTCAAGGATATTACGCCACTTCTCCAAAATAGGTCGGCATTTCGAGACGCCATTGAGGTGATGAGAGCGAACTATCAACCGAAGGAGATTGATGTTGTCGTCGGAATTGATGCGCGAGGGTTTATTCTTGGCGGCGCCTTGGCACATCAATTAGAGGTCGGTTTTGTTCCTGTCCGCAAAAGCGGAAAACTGCCGTACCACACCTACGAAGCCGAATACGATCTAGAATACGGCACTGACACGCTTGCCATTCATCAAGACGCTTTTCCTGCCGGGAGTCGTGTGTTAATCTGTGACGATGTTATTGCGACCGGTGGCACCATTGCCGCTACTATCGAACTCGTCGAGAAACTTGGTGGCCATGTTGCTGGAATCGGGGTTCTTATTGAGTTAACCTTCCTCAACGGGCGCGAAAAATTCGGAGACCACGAGATTTTTTCTCTAATTGAATTTTGACAGTGGATATGCTATACTAAACCTTGGTTGCGTATTAGCCAAGAAAATTGGACCAGATGGTTTTTCGTTGCGTAAAGCCCCGGTTATGAATATAGCTTGTCAATGAAGTTTCAGAAGGCTCAATCATACGAAAGTAGAATCATCCTAACCCCTCATCCGATGCGCTTGATGAGGGATTTTCACGTTCAGATTCGGTTTGGCGCTATTTGGCGCTGACGGTGATAAGACACGATGCGCCTGTAGCTCAGGGGATAGAGCAGGGGCTTCCTAAGCCTCGTGCCGGGGGTTCGAATCCTCCCAGGCGCATCATCCATTTTCTAGGAGAAATTGATGTACCAATTTAGTGTGTGGAAACTTGCTTTAATCATAGTGGTACTCCTATTTGCGGCACTGTACTTGATTCCCACCCCCGATTATTTTTTTAATCCACTCTATGGAAATCTCCCGCTCTGGGTGCAGGAGAGGTTACCCAAGTTTGAAGCGACTGACGAAAGCACCTTAAAGGTCAGCTTGGATGGTGTGCAATATCCCGAAGGGATCAACTTTCATGATGCCAAGACAGAGCTTGAAGATATTTTCCGAGTACATCTGGACAAACTGGGGTTTGCGGAGGAAACGGATTACGGTTTCGTCGATCCAGAGTCATCTGAGTTCATTGTCAGGTTCACCCCACAAAAGAGCCTCGCTGATCTTCAAGCGGTTCTGGAGGATTTACATCTCTACGGAAGCCTGCCAACAGTTGTGCGCAAGTTGATACCTAGCAATCGGTTAAAACTGGGCCTCGATCTCAAGGGTGGAGTTCGCCTTGTTCTTGAAGTCGATCCGGAGAAATCCAAGGCGGAATTGCTGAAGGAACGTGCGTCTTCCATTCCAGAACGGCTGAAAGCCGATGAGGTTTTATGCAAAAACGTCGACGTAGACCCGGAACAAGATACGTTAAAGGTAGTTGTAGCCATTTGGAAGAAATATAGAACCGATACGGAACAGAAAACGGAATACTTGAACAAAGCCCGGAAACTACTCAATGAATTCGAGTTTTTTGATGATGTGACGGAGGATTCTGCTACCGATACCCAGGTCGTCTACGAAATGCGCCTTAGCAAGGATGGAATTGGGAAATACAGTGAGGGCGCGATTGAACAGGTGTTAATCGTTCTAAGGAACCGTGTCGACGCGTTTGGTGTCGCCGAGCCTTCGATACGACGTGAAGCCAACCGACCACGTATTATTATAGAACTGCCCGGTGCTAAGGATTCTTCCAAACCTCTTCAGATTGTCAAGACAATGGGTAGGTTGGAGTTCAAACTTGTGGAGAAGAACCCAAGTGGTGGAATCTACTGGTCAGGTCCCCCTGATTCCCAGCCCCCTGAAGATATTCCTGAAGGAACAGAGATACGCCGCCATCACGATGATGGAACTTCCCAAGCAAATAGTTGGTATGTGTTGAAGAGCCCAGTTCTACTTACCGGCGATCGAATAACGGGTGCGGGTCCAACTCAAGGGGCGACCAGCTTCGAAATTGCCGTGTCCATGAGTTTTGACTCGGCGGGCCGGCGCAAATTTGCCGAGGTCACGAGCAATCATGTTAATGAAGCTTTGGCAATCCTGCTAGATGGAAGGGTCCAATCGGCGCCCAGGATTGAGGAACCAATCGTTGGCGGACAGGCACGTATTACCGGGGACTTCACCTTTGAGGAAGCCAACTATTTGTCGAATATTCTTAAATCAGGCGCTTTTCCAGTAGGCGTGAAGACTGCCGAAGAACGCACTGTGGGGCCTACGCTCGGACAGGAATCGATCGACAGTGGTATCAGGGCGGCGCTTATTGGCATGGGATGCGTTATCATATTCATGTTGATTTACTACAAACTTTCCGGATTGGTCGCCATCATAGCCCTAGTTTTCAACATGGCAATCCTTCTCGGAGCGCTCGCTGGCTTTGGTGCAGCATTGACCTTACCGGGTATCGCAGGCCTCGTTTTGACGATTGGGATGTCCGTTGACGCTAATGTCTTAATCTTCGAACGTATCCGCGAAGAATTGCGTACAGGCAAGAATGTATGGTCGGCAATTGTAAGTGGTTATCAGAGAGCATTCTTGACAATCGTTGACGCAAATCTTACCACATTCTTCATAGCACTAGTACTCTACCAGTTTGGGACGGGCCCCATTAAGGGATTCGCAATTACTCTCGGAATTGGTATATTGGCAAGTATGTTCACGGCAACTGTTGTTACTCGCGAAGTCTACGGATGGGTCATCGGCCAACGCAGCATTGAGAAACTCAGCATTTAGAAAAGGAGACGTTTAGTTGGAATTACTCAGAAACGCAAATTTTGATTTTATCAGCAAGCACCGATCAGGCTTCATGCTGTCGGGTATTTTGATTGTTATAGGTTTGGTTTTTCTCGTCACGCAAGGAGGGCCGAATTTTGGCATTGATTTCCGTGGCGGGGTCAAAATTCAAGCGAAATTCAACCGTGCGGTAACAGAAAAGGAACTCACGGAAAAGCTAGAGTCGCTTGGATTCGGGCGCGCCACAACACAGATCAATTCGGAAAAGCGGGAAGCCGCAATCTCGCTTGGGTACAGTGCCGACTTTGAAGCACAAGCGGGCCGGAAAATCTCTGATGGGCTGATTGAGGGGGGTACCGGCTGGCATGCACTGCCGCAAGGAGTGAACGTTTCGGCTGTTGGCCCCAGCGTTGGCAAAGATTTGAAATGGTCCGCCTTGTGGTCCGTTCTCTCGGCTATCGCGATTCTCCTTGCCTACATATCGTGGCGCTTTGAGTTCCGCTTCGCAATTGGCGCTATTGCTGCGCTAATTCATGATGTCCTAATTACATTGGGAGTATTTGCGGTGCTTTCCAAAGAGATTAACCTCCCAACGGTCGCCGCGTTTCTTACGATTATCGGATACTCCCTCAACGACACGATTGTCGTGTTTGACCGCATCCGCGAGAATACACGGACGCTAAAAGGAATTGAGTACAGCGAAACGCTCAATCGCAGCATTAATCAATCCCTTAGTCGCACAGTAATTACCTCCTTAACGACTTTCTTCGTTGTCCTTGTTATTTTCTTCCTCTCAAGCTCGGGTGAGGAGATTAACACCTTTGCGTTGGCTCTAATCGTTGGCGTAATTATCGGCACTTATTCGTCGATTTTCGTTGCAAGCCCAATTCTGCATCTGTGGCATTTGAGAACCAGGCAGGGCGCCGCGTAGACATCGTAGTGCTTGTGCAGTTTCGGTTTCGACAATCGGATGATGTAAACCAGTCTAGATTCGACTTCCATTCTCGCGACGTAATGGATTCTACAGGGCAGAGGTAGGGAGTCTTGTTTACAGAATCCGCGTAGAAAACATACTGCCATCACCGCCTATCTCCGGTGTCTGTAGTAGTGGGTGCAAGTTATATATGTCAAAGTCTTCAAACGTGGCATGTTGCAACAATCGGAACGCCAACCCCATCCCTTCACAGATTCGAAAACACTAACCGTATCAATACCGACATTAGACAATCTAGCCAGCACTCTGGTTGAATAGCTATGGGTTTTCCCTGGTGGCTATTTCCCTTGGCGGGAAGTTTTCTCATCCTAGTGATCCTTATCATAACAGTTGGGGTGATTAGGCGACGGCGAAGTCGTCGACCAACGGCGACTGGCGAAAAATCGTCCGCCCCGTTTCATGCGCTTGGTAGAGAATTGGTACATGAGATACGAAATCCGCTCAATAGTGTTAACTTGAATCTTCAACTGATAGAAGAAGATTTGGCAGCAATCGAAACTCAAGAAGCGGACGAAGTGCTGAAGCGAACACGACGCATTCGCTCTGAAATTGAGCGCTTGGATCAGATTCTGACTGACTTTCAACGTTTTGCCAGACTGCCGCCCCTTTCTTTTCGGCAGTGTAACCTTGGCGCGTTAATTGAGGAGGTTTTAGAATTCACCGAACCAGAAGCACAAAGCCAGAATATCGAAGTCGTCCGTGAAGTCCAAGAACTTCCTTTAATCGCGCTCGATCCAGATCAGTTCAAGCAGGCGTTATGGAACCTAATCATAAACGCAACTCAGGCGATGGAAAATGGAGGCACATTGGCTATACGGGCGTCAGCTCTGAACGATAATATCCAAATTGATGTACAGGACACGGGTGAGGGTATCTCCCCAAATATTGCAGATAAGATATTCGATCTCTTTTTCCACACAAAGGAAAACGGCACAGGTGTTGGTCTGGCAATTGTAAAGAGGGTCATAGAAGGTCTCGGTGGCAGGGTTAGCGCGACTAGCCAACCGAATCAAGGCACCACATTTTCAATTGTACTGCCCATCCATAGGCAATAAAATCTGCGCAATTTCGGTAACCGAAGCAGTCCTCAATTAAACATGTAACCTAATCTCGTTACAGCAGTGATTTTACAAGACCAATCGCTAACAACCTGAAAACTTACTCCAATCAGGCATAGCTGTCAGGTATTGGCAATGAGGCTCTTAGACGCTGAATTGTCGTCTGGTAAAGTTTCGGATGTTGAACGTCACGAAGCCGACCGTCGTGGGAAGCGTGAGAACATGGAGCGAGGACTCAATTGAATCCCAGAATGCTTATAGTAGACGATGATTCATCCGGTCTCGAAGCCACTGCCGAAGTGTTGAAACGAGAAGGGTACGATCTCTTTACAGCGACGGGAGGGCGCGCCGCGCTTGAGATTCTGGACGCGGAAAACATTGACGTTGTGATTACTGACGAAAAGATGCCGGATATGAGTGGCATTGAGCTGTTGAGATATATTCTTGCCAATCATCCATACACACAGGTCATTCTCCTTACCGCCTATGGCAGTGTCGATAGCGCTGTCGAAGCTATCCAGACCGGCGCGGTCTCTTATCGCGAGAAACCAATCAGAATAGAGTTGCTGCGCCAAACGGTCAAGGAAGCACTGGAGAAACGTATTCTGTATCTACAAAATGTCAATCTTCGGGAACAGCTTGATGGCAAGTTCGGCTTTGCGAACATCATTGGTACCTCAAAGCCGATGCAGGAGCTTTTTGGCATAATCCGGCGCATTGCACCGACAAATGTAACCGTCCTGATTACAGGTGAAAACGGTGTGGGAAAAGAACTCATCGCGAAGGCTGTTCACAATCACAGTCGGCGCAAAGACAAATTGTTCAGGGACCTTAACTGTGGCGCAATCCCCCGGGAGTTGATTGAGGGTGAGCTCTTTGGTCATGAAAAGGGGGCCTTTACAAGTGCGACTGCTCGGAGGTCGGGTGTATTCGAGCAAGCAGATGGCGGAACCCTATTTCTAGATGAGATTGGCGAAATGACACCCGAAACGCAGGTAAGGTTCCTCCGTGTATTAGAAACGCAAGAATTCAGGCGACTGGGTGGTGACAGGAACATCCGAGTTGATGTCCGAATTATCGCCGCGTCAAATAAAGATCTAAATGCAGCAGTAAAGAACGGCTCCTTTCGCATAGATCTCTATCATCGAATCAACCGATTTCCGCTGCGCGTGCCTCCTCTCCGAGAACGGCGTGAGGACATTCCAATGCTTGCCAATAAGTTCTTGGGAGAATTTAGCAAGGAGCACAATCGGCCTGTGACGGACATTTCTCCAGACGCGATGAATCGCCTTAAATATGCGGATTGGCCCGGTAATGTGCGTCAATTGCGCAATGTTATTGAAACAGCGGTAATCCTAGCCACGGCTGGAGTAATCCATCTCTGGGATCTTCCGCCGGAAATCCAAGCCGGTCCCCCGGCTCTTCCTCCGGCGTCAAGTGAATCTGATAGGATGGTTGGCAGAGTTGGGATGACTATGGACGAGATCGAAAAAGAAGCCATTCGCAGAACCTTAGCTAACACGGCAGGGAACAAGACTCAAGCCGCAAAGATTCTCAAGATGGGTTTACGCACACTGCATCGCAAGGTGCAAACCTACGGACTAGAGAATAGGGAAGATTGGCAAGATGAGGCATGAGGGCACTGTTAGTGTTACAGTTGACCAACGGAATGCTCACGCACATCAGCACGTCGGTGCTGGTAATGTTTCACGAGAAGTGTGAGAAATAGGGAGTGCAGAATTATGATAACCGATGAATTGGTGCGGAGATACCGTGACGAAGGGTATTTCACAGTCGAAGGCTTGTTCTCAACTGATGAGGTGGAGGGGGTACGTCAAGAGATTACCAAGATTATTGAAAATCACCCGACTATGGAGAGGGGACTCGTGCAACTTGAACCTACCGTCACGGAAGGAATGAACGCGCCCGAATCAGCAGAACTTGGCGTCCGCAAACTTGCAAAGATTGCCGTGCGAAATGGCTTCTTTCGCGATCTAGCTTTTCATCGGGGAATGGTGGAGATTGCAACGAGGTTGCTGGGGCCGAACGTTTACCTGTTTCAAAGTATGTCGTTACTGAAACCACCGCGGATTGGCGGTGCGAAGATGTGGCATCAGGACAATGCGTACTTTCGGCAAACGCCGAGTGATGTGTTTGGGTTTTGGGTCGCCTGTGATGACACGACGGCCGAGAACGGTTGTATGCACGTTATCCCCGGATCGCACGCTGGTGGAACTAAAGAACATGGCATGGTCAACAACGATTATGTCCTATTGAGTCCACCGTCGATTGAGAGTGCGGTGCCAGTCCCTCTCAGGGCAGGCGATGCACTTATTTTCCATGGTGAAATTTATCACCACACTCCGCCGAATAAAACTGATAAGCGTCGTCGCGCGATTCAATACCACTATTCCTCTACTAAGTGTCAGCGAACAAACGACCAAACTCCGTATTTCATTGAACCGGAAATCCCGGTCGCAGGGAAACCTTAGGACTGTGGACAATCTCGGCAATCCCCTCATACCGTCTACTAACGTTCGGTGACACTGTAGTAGATGGCGTTAAACAAGAGTTTAAACGTGCCGTGCGACTGCGCCCGATGCTGGGGCTTGAAACCAAAGAGAACAACGTGCCCCTTGCCGAGGTTGACATCCAAAGCCGCCGCCTTCTGACGGATGCGTTTTTCTCCTTCTATCCAACCGCTCATAAGCGGGTTAAAGTTAGGATAGGAGGCAACAGTCTTTCCGCCTCTCACTTCAAACACTGGACCCGACTTGAAGAATACTGCCGTCTCACGATCGAGCCCATAACCGATGGGATGTGTTGTCTCAATGAAAACTCGCAGCAATGATCCTGGGCAGAAAAACGTATTCTTTTTGGATTCATGCGCGTTTGCCTGATTTGATTCCTCCAATACGTTTATTACTTCCAGCCCAAAGTGCTTGATTGGGAGTTCACACGCATTGTTCAAGCAGACGAGTGTCCCGCCGCTTTCTGCAAACGTGCGAAGGTTTGCCACACCTGTGGTTCCGATTCCCCCGACGTATTCCGGAGGTAGTGTTCCCGGGGCATGTCCTTGGATCATCTCAGACGCGGACATATCTGGCAGAATTATTACGTCATATCGCTCCGCCAGCCCTCCGGCTCGTATCTCGGCATCCGTCAGCGTGTGGTAGGGGAACTCGTGTTGTTCCAGTACCCATCGCGTCCAACCTTCATCAATATTTGCCACCCACGATTTGTATAGTCCAAGACGAGGTGACCTTAATGGGCTCAAGTTATCCTCGGATGGCATCTCGTCAAGCGCATAAATTTCGATTCCAAGTGAGTCGACGAGTTCACTCAGTTCAGACGATAGGTGGATGGGGATTCTCGTAGTTCTAATCAAAATTGAACCCCTCGGAAACGCTTCCCCTCGAATAGTCATTTTCCGGGTGCACCAGGAAAGCGTTTCTGTCCCCCCGCTCTCGCCTTCTACAACCGACTGGTTGAGCAGCCGATTCACCGCAATAGTTTCCACATTCGTCTGATTCTTGAACAGAAACGCGACCGGTTCCGGAACGCTATGCAAAATTCCTGGAAGCTTAGGAATTTCTTTGAGGAGTACAGTATCTGCCTCGAATTGATTGACTACTGCAACAGCATTAACTCCCATTTGCAGAGGTAATGTCCACCCGGCAATGTCATAGGGGCGTTCAGGAGAGGCGTTGGCAGTAGGTCGCCGACGGGGGTAGCGTTGTATTTCAAGAAGGTCTTTGGCGTGCGCGCGAAACGGCTGCGCCATAGAGATGACAAACGTCCCCGATGGATATTCTACCCCATTCGCCATAAAGCGCGCAGTTGCTTGGTGTATCCGTACGCCGCCGCGTTGGAAGATTTCGAGCATTTTCAGTGCAGCGTGGGGATCTCGCTGTTTCGGCGGCACAAGAAAGGCACGTGGAGGTTCGTTGTTTCCCGTTTCCACGGCGTCTAGCCCCATCTTATAAAAATTCGAGAGCAGCATTTCTCTATGACTTGAAGCAAACTCAAGAATTGAGTATGCAGTCGATTTTTCATATTCGACGATATCACGGAGTCGCCACCAGCCTCCGGGCCACGGTTCAGGAAAATTCGTCTGTTGCGCATATCCACCCAAGCCACGTCGATGTCCCTTCAGACTGAGTCGAGGTTGAAATACAGGTGATGCGATGTTGACGCTCGCTGCCTCAGTCAGTATGCCCACCATATTGTGGCGATACGGCACTGTTCGGAATCCTCCGTGCCACCACATATCGTAGACGGCGTTTGACAGCACCCCGGATAATCCTTCAGAAGTAAGGTCGAAGGCAAGTTGCGCGCCAATTAACGAGAGCGTGCGCTGCAGAATTGCGGGGATGTTCGGATTTACGGGATCAAAATAGGGCGGAATGACGAATCGTGCGCCCGTATTTTTCATTTGATGGAGGTCGTATACCACCTGTGGGTACCACTCTTTGTATAGAATGTCGGTGACAAGCTGAGTTTCAACCTGCGTTAGCATAAACCAGTCGCGATTGTTGTCGTGCCCAGTGTACCTGTGGTATAACCAAGGCATCGATGAACCTTCGTAAGGTGTGCCAACCCATTTATTGTACCAATCGATCACCATATTCAATCCATCAGGGTTCGTGGACGGGATTAGCAGGATGATTACATTCTCCAGAATCTCCGCAACCTGCGCTGAATCTTTCGTGGCGAGTTCGTAAGCCAACTCCAGCGACATTTGTGATGAGGCAACCTCTGTAGAATGTAGGTTACAATTGATTAATACCACGGATTTTCCATCCCGACAGAGTTTTTCTAGTTCCGACAGGTCTAGCTGATCTGGATGGGCAAGGTTACGCTGACAATCTTTATAATTCTCAAGATGGGCCAGGTTATCCGGCGAGGATATTACGACCAAAGCAAAATCGAGTCCTTCCGTAGTATTCCCACGTATTTCCAACTCCACTCGATTGGAGTTTTCCGCCAAGTGGTGGAAATAATCCATAATCGTTTCCCACCGTGCGAGTTTGTAGTCTGCGCCGACGGGAAAACCGATAGAATCCTCTGGCGTGACAATCTGAGCGTGTGCGATGACGGCCGAAAGGAAAAAACCTATAATTAAAATAAGCAAACGCAGGTATCGGGGTTCCAACATAATCTCTCTTAATGCTGACGCATTTGGACGGTGCTAGGGATTACCTATTACGGTTCGAAGATTATCTTCTCGGAACAGAAAGATTCGACTCCTGTCGTTCCAACGCAATAAAGGAAGTTGCGAGATGCGATGTGAAAATCAAGCCATGGAGTAACTGTTTTATCATGCATGGAATGACAACCAAACCTCTCGACACGAATACCGAGTATAACGCATGTTTGTAGCTCTGTCAATATCAGATGCCTAATGTTCGCTTGACAGGTTATTTGCGCCTCTGTTATGATAAAGTGTTGGTGTGCGGCGAGATTGATTAACGGGAAGTTGGAAGTATGTCGTCGTTGTGCAACGTAGAAAAGAGGTCGGATAACCAGGCGTGTAAGCCGTGTTGACAGTTACCTCTAAATCTGACGGGTATCGCCTAGTGGAAGAGATATGATTCGGTGGAAGTTAGTTGTAGGGATTCTCGGGCTGCTAGCAACCTCGTTACAGGCCAATGCACAGTCTGCGTTAAGCCATACATCGGGAAATGTTGCGGTTGCAGTTACGGATTTCGGATCGTTGGGGGCAGTTCGCGAAAGTGTCATCGCACCCAACTTCAAATTTCCCAAATCTGACGGTAGGTACTACCTGTATGAACGATCGGAGATTTGGGTTGGCGATCGAAACGGAAATGTCGCAAACACTTGGGAGTGGGATTCCACGGAAGAGCAGTGGTTGTTAGACGAGTGGAGACCTACCCCCGAAGGGCGAGTTGCCGGGCGGGTAGAACGCGACGGGCGGCAGATTATCACGGCGCAGTATGCACCGTCGGGAGACACGGATTTCCCACTGAACCTTTTGGTCAATCAAACTAGCTTTTCATGGCGAGAAAGTGAGGCACCCGGTACTGAGGAGTTCATTGTAATTAAGCTTACAGTAGTAAATGAGCGAGACAGTAACCATGATGGAATCTATGTGGCGATTCTGGCAGATTGGGACAATGACGCACCAGTGGCTGAAACGGACGAACCAAGCCTCGATCGCGTTGAATGGGACGAAGACCGCCGAATGCTTTTCGCTTATGATGCCGATGAATCAGATGGCCTAAATTCAGTACATACCGGCTTGGCATTGCTGGACGGAGAATTGAGCGCCCGCCAAATCGTTCCCTTCGACGTGGGCAATTTTACTGATGTGGCGAGATCTCGTTTCATGAGCGACCAATCTTTAACACAAGAAACCGGTCAAGCTTTGCCGCCTCAAGACTGCATGTCTATCCTCGCCTCAGGCCCCTATAATCTAAAAGCCCGTGGGTCGTTCTCGGTGACTTTCTCGCTACTTGTAGGAGAGGGACTAGCAACTCTCCGGGAAAATATTGATGTAGCGAAGAAAATAAGCTATGCTCCGCAGCGGCTCACTACAGAAATACTCAGCGACTCTGTTGAATTGAGATGGGAGCGATCGATTAATTCGAGTGTTGGCGGCTACATCGTATTTAGGCGCCATGAGGACGAAAATCAATTCGTGCCTTTAACCGAGAGCCCTGTCGAAGTTCCCAGATTTGCGGATACACGGATTACATTGGGATCAGAGTATTCCTACTTTGTTCGGCCAGTTGACTCCCACGCACGTCCACTTCCATTTGATTCAAAGGAGGTCAGTGTTACTCCGAATCTTGTTCCGGCCCCTCCGGTTGACGTGACGGCAGTTCTCAAGGAAAACAAGGTGCTTGTTGGTTGGAAGAGATCCACTGAACCGGCTACAGTAGGATATGTCATTTTTCGTAACCATACGGGGCGGGAACCGTGGACGCAAATAAAGATTGTTTCTTCAGACAACGCCAAATTTGTCGATGTCGACGTGTATCCGGGGCTATCCTATTACTATTCTGTCACGGCGATAATCTCGTCTGGAAGTCAAAGCGAGTTTTCAACGGCAGCAAATGTTGTGGTTCCGGGTGACTGGACAGACCAGCCTAGATCCGACCTTGAGAGTGTCATTGTTGTCCCTAACCCATGCCGAATTGAGGCTAACAGTAATCCGATCGAATTTCGCAATTTAACCCGTCATGCAACAATTCGCATTTTTAGTAGCGCCGGCGATCTTATCAAGAGAATTGAACATCATGATGAGACACCGACCGAGAAGTGGGATGGGCGCGCGATAGACGGTAGTTTGCTCGCGGACGGGGTATATATCTATCACATTGAAGCGCTGAGAGAAACTGGGCGAGGTAAGACGACTGCCAGCGGGAAGTTTGCAGTCATCCGGTAAAACCGTCGGAGCAGTCCGGATAAGGGCGTTCGTGTCGAGCTCATTTCGCACAACTGAAAGCGATCTGTCATTCAAATAGGAATTGTGTCGAAGTCGCTTTAGAGGATTTTTGTCATTATTTCCTTGACAGAAATGTGGATATCCTGTAAACTGTAACTCCGGTTAATAAACATTGCGCTACCGAGGTGGCAAAGTTCGGGAATTGTACTGTATTGCTGTCAGGTTGCGAACAAAATCCAAGGCAGATTAGGATCGGGCTTTAAAATTCACAGAATCTTATCAAGCCATCAAAGAGGAGAACAGAACGAGCATGAAGAAGTTGCTGATGATACCGCTGTTTCTGACATTGGTTGCAGCCTCCGGGTGTGAACAGAACCAGATAATCACCCAACTGGAAGTCGGTGAGAAGAAACTCTTGGGTGCAGGTCTAGTCCTAGAAGCAGTTGAAAACCTGAAACGAGCTGAGATCGAAGAAGGAAATAAGACTAAACCGCGGGCCTTGCTGGCCATTGCCTATGCACATGGGATCTCAACTGGAATGGCGCGTATCCATGCACCGGAATTGGAGGCAGAGTATAAACGGGAAATGAATCGTAGAGTTGCGGCATTGAATGTAACGGAGATGAAGGTAATCTTCCAGGTTTTGGACGATCGACATCGCGTCCAGAAGGATGCGAGGCAGATATTGATTGACAGGGGAGTTGACGTTGTTCCTCTAATTCTCGAAAACTTGAAAAAAGGACGCTACTCGAATCTCCAGGCAGATTTCGTGGAAATGTTGAAGGAAATAGGTCCAAAAGCGATACCGCAAATTTTTGCCATGATTGGCGACGCCAATACACCGATAAACGTGAAGGCCAAGCTTGTCAGGTTAATCGGGGACATTGGCGACCCAAGTACAGTCGCCGAGTTAGAATCAATGCGGAGTAGCGGTACAAGTTCGGGATTGAAGATGGAGATTATCACGACCCTCTATCGACTTGGGAAGAAAGAGTACCGAATGGAAATTGTTGCGGGATTGCGTGCTAGCGATGTTCGGGAACGCCGCGCCGCAGCATGGGCTATGCGGTATCTCAACGACTCGCCAACTGCCGAGATTGTGGATGTGCTCAAGGACTCTGACGACAGGGTGCGCCAATATCTTGTCGAAGCGCTGGAGAAATATCCTGCGAAGATAGCGGTTCATCCCCTGGTCAATCTAATCAAGAGCGATTCCGACAATACCGTGAAAAACGCAACTGTCGTTGCTCTCACGACTCATGCCGAAAATGGCTTAGGAACAGGGATGGCCGTGCGCCTGATCGACGACTTGAAATCGGGTGAGGTAGCGGATCCAGAAGATCGCCTGCGGCTGGTCCAACTCTTGAAGAAAAAGGCTATACAGAAGCAGATTAAGATGTCCCCGGAAGATATGAACCTCGAATGGAAGATTTGGGACTATAGAAAATCGGTAGAAGAGAACGATATGGTTAAGGATGAGCTTGATTATCTGCTACAGGAGTTGGAATCAGATTGAAGTATAGTTGGAATGTAGATTCAGTTTGTGGCTTAGGAAAGAGAGTACATAGCTTGTCAGAGGAACCGAAGTTGTCTGGAAAAACTCGGCTTGTTCATCTTCAATGTAAGGTTTCTCCCTTTTACTGATGCCAATTCCTACAGAGAACATCAGTTCACATCATTTCCTCCCTTGCGTCTCACATGACCTGCCAGTTGTGAATCACATACAGCGCATCTGAATCTGGCGTTAAGCGGATAGTGGCGGAATCTGCATTGGGAAGAAATTCATTCCGCAAGGCATTTCCAAGGTCGGGATCGATACGCAGCCCTGCTACACTCCAACGCAAGTTTTTGCTATCTTCGACAAGGACGTTGGCGTGTTCAGCGAGAAGTGAAACTCGCTGCAATCCGGCATTTCGCCTATTCATACGTAATTCTGATGTGACAAAATAGATCGCTTGGAATGCATCCCGCATCTCTGCATTCCACAAATGTGCTTTCTTGTTCGTTACATTGGCGTGTGTCTGGCTGACGCGATCACCAAATCGCATCAGTTTTAGATTGCCAAGAAAGTGATCCGTCTCATACCCATCTGGACGCGGGAGCCCGCCGTAGATGATAATTCCACTAACGTTACATTCCTTAACAGCATGAATGACCGCTAACTGCCCGTCCGTGTAATCCTTGTCTATCATTCCTACCCACTCGCTGACGACCTGCATGGTCGATTCAGCAAACTTGTCGGCATAGCGCGTACAGGAGTCAAGATCGCCGATTAGAATATTCGGTGAGTACCGTCCGCCGAAAGATTGATTCAGTTCGTGAAACAGTCTTATTCCCCCATCCGCGCAGATCAGGGAGTAATTATTTTCTAACCCCCATTCGATTTCCTTTTTGTAGAATTCCGGGTAACGAAGGTCGTAATATCCGTTGAGGAAAATAAGAGCTAACTTCATAGGACATGCGTGCGAAGCTGAATCGAAAGTTAAATTATTAATGTCGATTCGTAATCTATCGGGAAAACTGCATTATAGGACCGGACCTGCTCGTCTGGATGATACGATAACTTAACCCGTTTCAAGTTTTCCAAACCCGAATCATCCATCGCGTTGATGAATGGATAAATCGCCTTTCTTCGGCAGAATTCCCTGAACAGGAATTGTGCAATCCCCTTCAAGCGTGTGTCTGTTATTTCGAAAATAATACAATACACGCTGCTGTTAAGAGGATAACCGAAGCTGTAACCCTTCAATTCTCCTTCAACCCGAACAACGATTCCTTCTAGACCTAGTTCCACGGCATTCAAAAGCCCCACACGGTGAGCATGTTCGGAATCCTCTAGCATGCCTTGATAAAGCGGATCATATGAAGTTTTCCACCGATTTTGTCGCCACAACTCATACAGTTCAAGGCAATCAGAATAATCTTCAGGTTGGTACGGTGCTAAAGTCACCTCTGGATGATTTCGTATGAAAGCGTTGTAAGCTCCTCGCTTGCTCTTGTAACGAGTTCCTTTTAGTTGAATCAATAGATGTGTTGAATACAGGTATTCAGTCTCCTTCTCGAAAACGCGAAATCCCAAGTCTCGGAAAAAAGGTAGCAATGCCTCTGGCACGTTTTCTATACGTGCAATTGACTGAGCCTGATTAGTCTCAAGCATGAACAGATACGAATGGCAGATTGCCCTTCTACTCGGAGACGTGCCTAGTGGCATAATCGGCATGAAGTAATCGCCATTCTGACAAGCGAAGACGCAAAATTGATCGTCAATAATGGTCCAATAAAATTGAAATAGTTCGCGCCAAAGATAAATCGGCGCAAGTGCATAGGTCGAGAGCACCCAGAAGGCCTTGCGCGCGTAACGATCAAAAAGCGATTTATCCCTTAGGGTAAGTGGTTGTAGCATTCTTCGTCTGCTCAAACGATAATCAAATTATACCCTATGATTTGCGTTGTTCCAATGCTCGACTGAGTTTTCGGAGAACGGCTACTGTCATCACAGTTTCCTGGTACGGGCCAATCAGAGCCCAGTTCTCAGTGATAACTTTAACGGTCAAGTCCGACTCCACATAGGCTACAATGTAATCAATATACTGTTGAAAGGACTCTGTTTCAAATTCGGTCTCTGCGAAAGGGCAGATTGTATCCACACCTAGGACAATCTCTGTTTCATCCTTATTGTACATTAGCGCAAAGGGGTAAATCTGGCAATCTAACGGGCGGCTTATGTAGATTCGGCATTCGCTTGAGTTGGGTTCAAAAAATGGGCAGATGTATATCTCACCGTAAGATTGCAGTTCTATACGCGCGCTATGCCCGTCTTCCGATGGTTGGAATAGACTTTTGTCTGCATCATTGATGATTGCGTGCTGGACCTCAGAATCAGTGAAGATTGGCGCAAGGAAACTGTCCTGATCGAGAAATCGACAGCAAACATCACATGACAGGCAGGTCTTGCTCGGTACAATCTGTTGAAGTTCCAATGATTTTTGCATCGACAATTCAGCGCGTAGAAAAATCTCTCTCTGTCCACTCTTCTGGATCAACTGCAACACCATTCACGACCATCCCCCAATGGAGGTGAGAGCCTGTAACTTGGCCAGTTGCTCCCATCAGGCCGATGAGTTGACCTTTCTCGACTCGCTCCTTGACTGCTACGCGAATCTTGCTGAGATGGTTGTAACTTGATGATACTCCCTGTCGGTGATTGATAACCACTGATTTACCGTAGAGATGCAGTCTGCCTGCAAGAGTAACAACCCCACTATTTCCCGCATAGACTGGCGTACCCACCGCATTAGCAATGTCTGTACCCAGATGATGGCGGCGGACGCCGGTATTGTATTCGCGATATTTTCCGAAAGTTGATGTAAGCCGTCCCTCGGCAGGTTCTAAGAATTTTCCGTTCCAGAACTGGGCGTCGACCTTGGTTGATTGCGTGTACGCTTGCCCACGTTTGGCATTGTCTGCTCGGCTCTTAGCTTTGTTCATCATGGTCCTGCGTTTTGCCGGCGAGAGCGCAATGTAACCGCCACGCTGAAACGTCGTGCACTTGACTTCAAGCTGAAAAGCCTCTTCCCCAGTGTTGCCGACGAAATCGACAGCCTTTAGAACGAGTGGATAGGTTTTCGCGGGGTGAGTTACACTGATACCGATTAAACCACGAAAATCTGTGTCCGCTGCAATGGGATAGCAATCAAAGTTTTGACCGAAGAGCCTACCTTTGACATGCGTAGCTGGTTCATCCACCTGGACGAAAAGCGCAAGGGTCTTTCCTTGTCCGACACGAAGGGATTCAGGTGGAACATGTACCTGTGGCGACGTATTGTCAACAAGGAATTCGAATCCTTGTCGAGACCTGTTTCTGAATATAGACTTATCCGTGGCGACTACTGAAACGACGTGGACGCCATCAGCAAGTAAAGTCGTGTCGAGTGTCCACACTATCCGTCCTGCTTCGACTTCGTTGAGTGCAAGCGGTTGCGAAGAACGATCAAGCTCTAAGCTAAGGGAAGCCACGCCTAGTCTCGTATCCGCGGCGGAGATATTTAGAGTAGCGCGCCCTCGATAGGTTTTTCCCGTTTCGATCCCAGTTACTTCAAGAGTCGGTGGAGTGAATTCGAGCAAACCGGAGACGGCGAATAATCCCAATACGGCAATTGGGAAGCCTATGAGGAGTATCCAGCCACGCCATCGCTTGGTGCTTGTTTGCAAGAATGTCGAAAGGCTATTTTCTTTGTGTTTTGCTGGCATTTTAGCTTAGATTATACCAGATAGGTTCAAGAATAGACAGGTTTCAATTTTAGCTGCCCCACGTTCTGCTTCGCTAACCCTTGACTGTGTGGATTCCGATTACTCTTGTCTTCATGAAAAAACCGGTGAATTCATCCTCCTGTACGAAGGCGTCACTGATCTGATAATTCGGATGCTATTCGTGCAGCCATACTTAAAGATTGGTCGTGCGATAGGCGTCGTGCATTACCAACCAGCTACGGATTCCACTTGACAGGATTACAGCAATGGATATAATTACGTCCATTGCGATTACGCGCTGCATTCATGGGTGTTGGAAACTCACCTCAATTTCTGGTGTGACTCTATCTCGTAGTTGGGTGATACGAATTGATTGAATGCAATTGTTCGGTTCGACCTGTGAGTTGTGCTCGCAATGGATGCCTAGGGTGCTGTGAACATTACTGACTTTGATTGAATGCTAGTTCTGTAGGCGATTGCCCACGCGCTAGTGAGTGCGTATGGGCTTTCATCTCACAGGTTTCTCCGGTTATACGAGTTATTTTAGATCTATGTCCGAAACGCGACAATCAGTTGATGTTCTCGAAGGTGCCACTGATGGCACCGTTGAGTCGAGGATGCTTAATATGAATTCGGAGTTGGTTGCATCCAAACTGACAAGTGCGGTCGGTTCAGGCCTTTACAAAATCATCGGTGAGCATTGGCCCGGTTGTTATGATCCGAGACAGGGTGACGGCACTGTCCTACTCAACCACATTCTGAAATTCGAAACTGTCGGTAAAGTTAGCCCACAAGGAACACGACTACGACAAGAATATCAATTTCGCTTGGTGACGACCCGACACGATGGTGGACGATTAAGGCGCGGTCATGTAGTGATGAACTGTGAAATGTTCAACCAAGAGATTGAAACACAACCCTTGGTGGCTCGAGTCGAATACTGGATGGCCTTGAGTCGTCTACTCGCCCCAAAGGAAGAACGAGTGCCAAAGGACGTACCAGCAGAAATCGGATTCTTGAAGGAGCGTGTACCGACCAAGAACGACCTTATCAGCCGGGATATCGAGTCATACCGTTGTTATGCGCCTGACGAAGGGCAAATCTTCAAGAATACTGTACCCCATGCGTTCCACATTGACCGCTCAGATCAGTTTCTCCATATCAACACGTCGGTTTACATGGATCAAGCCTTAGACCATTTAGCCCTGCTTTACCAAAAAGCGGGAGGTAATTCCGGACACCTTCGATTCCGCGAACTGACCATCTATTTCCGAAAACCCTTTGTGCCAGGCCAGGCGGCTGAAGTCGAAGTAGACCTTGCCGCGCAGGCAAACCAGTTCCAAGGGGCCGTGCGATTCAGTCACGTTGATGCAAACGGAGAACGTAGCGCACGCATCTCTACGGCAGTTCTCACGCGCGGCCCACTTGTTGTCCATTGATGAAATCGCGCAATGCCCACTAAGTTAATCGTCGAACTGTAGCCTCAATAGTCAATCCATACCGGTGAATTCGGCAAATCAATTCTTATGCGCGCGGTCCCGCTAGGGAACGAGGGCAGGCTTGTTTTGTGAGAGAAAAAAAACCGCAGACCACGCGATCTTTGAGATTTGATGTAACCTGATAGGTGCGGGGGCCATACAAAGACAAATCTTCGTCGATGTGCTATGATTGAAGAGGAACAGTTGCGGCTTCTGCACACCGGCACTGGTGAATCAACGGATAAAAGCCTGCACTTGGGGGAAAGAGAAAAACTTCAACGGCTTCCTCGCAAAATCTCCTTGAATTAGATTCGGTACCCGGCCGCACACTCACTCAGTTCTGATTAAGGTCAGTAGAATGGCCTCACCGTAGTTCATCTAGCGGAGTCATCTTCGACGATTGCTCCAATACGACAGATTCTTTTGAAATCGCAATAGGCACAAACATCCTTAGGATCGTGGGGCGTTAACGGAAATTGGCCGTTAGAAATTGAAGAAACATAGTCTGAAACATACATAACTGACCGATCAATTACTGATTGGATCGTTTCCTCCTCGTAATCAAAATCTGGAGATACTTCGTGGAGTTTCGAGTTTGAGTTCTTAGGCAATAATTGGTGGTTATTCGAATGTGCTTTGAACGCGATTCCATTGTATTGCCTATCACCAATACCAAGTTCTGCCTTGCCATTCTCACGTAATATGTAATAGATACCTCCCACCGCTTGAAAGTCTTCTAGAATCAGTTTTTTCAGAAGTTTTTGGACGACAACTAGGTAGATCGGGAGTTGGAGACTGCGTCCCTCACGAATGGCGCGAATCTTGGGCATGCTAGTGCCAGTCTTGTAATCGCCTATTGTGAAGATCCCATCCCCGATTTCGACTCGGTCAATCTTTCCAGCTAAATCAACGCCTCCCACCTTCATTGGTTCACTCGAGCTCAAAATCGGATCTGCAGAGATCGACGAGTTACCATGTCCAAATCGAACTTCAAAATAGCGGGGTTCGACCTTAAGGTCCCGTTCTCTCTCCTGAGCGAGAAAGCGGGGCAAAATTCCGCGTTTGCCTTTTCCACCGATTATGGTCTCCATCTCGACTTCCCAAAAGAGATTATCCGGGTCGTAAACACCGAGGGCATTTTTCGCAATCTGTGTTAGCTCCTGTAAGGCTTTGTCAAACTCCGAATCAGTGCATTGAGCGATTGGCAGTTTGTCGCGGCGTTGATTGTAAAATTCAAAAAGGATCTCGTGCAATCTAAGCCCCTTTCCAAGACTGGTTGGCCCATCTCCATCCTCTTCCTTTCCAGGTTCCGGGCGCAATAGAACATACTTAGAGAAGTATTGAAAAGGACACTGCCCATAAGATTCCAATTTGCCTACCGAATAAGGTTGGATGCGGAAGCTGACCAGCGCTTCGCGACTTGATGCGGAGAGTAGTTCGGACGATATACATCCATCATAGTGAATCATATCGTGAGTGATGCTGCGACTTTTCTCAACGCGCACACCGTGTTCGACGGTAGGGAGGATACGACGAACCGCAGGTGTAAGATCAGAAAACTGGAACGGTAAAGGTGTACCGCTACTGTCGCTCACTTCTAGATGTGCCCAAACATATCTCCCATAGTGCTTAAGAAAGTATTCTGGGCTGGATAACACATCAGATTGCGCCTGCTCAGTTGTGAAGTCTGCAATACGTCCCAATTCGTCAATGAACGGAGACTGAATCAGATTCACTTCGCCATCGCGATCCGGTACAACTAGATAAAGGTGTTCCCGGAACAAATTGAGGGCTTGATAGAACAAAAATCGGTGTTCGCGGAGGCGGTCTGAAGCTGTACGTCTCTGATTTGGCGGCAAGAAGTCATCTGGCTGGAAAGTTGCGGGAAATTCACCATCAATTAGTCCGCCTAGTATGACAATATCGAATTTTAGCCCGCTTGTCTGGGCGAGAGAAAGTACCGAAACACCTGAACGGGTCTGAGGTTTTAGGTGATAAGTCGTTTGGGACGCCATCAGTCTAAGCCAATCGATATACGAGCGGAGTGGGTGGGATTGTTCATCTCCGTGGTGAGAGATTAGAAACTCAACTAACTCAGCAATAAGAGATTCGACACTGCGGAACGCACCAATTTCGCGCTCAATGCTGGAAGGATCGGCTTCGCGGAGAACCGTTCCTTCTAGATTCAGAATCTGTTGTCTCACCCTTGAAATCTGCATTAGACGAGCAACGGACTTCCTGAACTCGCCAGGCAACATTTCTGGTCCGAAGTTACAATCAGCAATGAGTGACGCGGGGTTTTCAATGATAAAATACGGATTCCGCAACCCATCCCCGAACGTCGAAATGACGTTCTCTTCGATTTTATCAAGCAGCGAAAAGAGCGCTGCGGCAAACGGGGAAGCCGAAAGCAGAGTTCCTTCATCTAACGTATAAGCTATGCCGTAAATCGGGAAAATCTCGCGAATGAGAGGGGCATACCGTTCTAGGTTGTAATACGTAAGGCAGATTCGATGCCGGGAAAGGGAGCCATCACCGAGTACCTGCCCCTTGATTAACTCGGCAACTGCTTCCACTTCCTTTACGCGGTTGTGTGCTTTCAAGACTGTAATCCGGCTCGTCACATTCAGGTTTTTAACAGATGGTTGCACCCCCTGAATTTTCCGGAAGAGGTTTCGGGCAAAATGCGGGGTCAGAGTCATACTGCGTGAAGAGCGATTCTCGGATTCATCAACTCCATGGAATCCTAAATTCAAGAATCGGGTATAGCTCTGTTTCACGTGTCCAAATAGAGCGTCGTTTCGAGCATCCCAATTAAAAGTGATATACATCTCCAGACCGGGATCCTGGGCAATACCTTCAAGGATGGACAGGTCTACCCTAGAAAAGTCATTAACCTTGTCGGCGACCACGAGGTCCACATCGGGAAAACCCCTGCGCATCAGCTGATTGCCTCGAATTCCTCCCTTAGTCAGTCGGTTAGCAATCGCTCCATGTACACCTGCCCAATCTATCCATTGGTCGCCGAGTCGTTCACTGTAGTTTTCGTAGATCTCAATAAAATCTGCAAGTGCCTCGGTACCAGCGGTCGAGTTTCGGAACGCCGAATCCGCGGAATCTACCCGCATTTGAGAGGCATCAATCCCGTTTGTTTTCAGTTGACTAATCGCGCTTAGGAGTTGCGCTACTGCCCTTTGTGGTAGTGGGATTTCAGGCTTCGATTTCAGAGAAGGATATTGTCCACCATCTACAATCTCACGCAGCCACAGCATCTGAAGCCCGCGCGAAATGGGACGCTGGACGCCGCTATGCCTAGATAATCGCTTCACTAAACTCTCAAATGTGTAGATGTTTAATCCGGCCACAGCGCGACACGGGGCATGTGCCAAGCATTCGCGTTGTCGTTTGAGACGGCCCTGTTCAGTTGAAACGATGAAAAGAAAGGTGTTGCCACTGCCCTTTACAAGGCGCTCGCGGATTACATCTTCGATTGGGCGGGAGATTTGCCCGTTGGTTAGAACCGTTTGCATAGGTCAGAAGCAAAAAGTGGCTAGAATCCCAAACAATACGCTATGGTTTATAGATATGGACTAGCTTTTCTTTTTAGCTCAATGTGCGTTTTGACAGTCGATTCATATCTTGCTAAGAGCGCTAGACATCGGAAACATCACGGACGTCGGCCATTCGAACTTTGCCACGTTGCCCCGTGTCCACGACAGAGGATAACAGCAGCAGAATATGTACCAATATTATTGAGGAAGCGCAACATTGTAATTCTGCATCGCGGAGCGTTGTAAATGACATTAGGATTGTCCATTGCCCGTCCGTCAGATACTACCAAGCTAGACAGCAGTTGCACCAGTCATCGCAGTCTATCCACCACGAGACCGAGAGTTCTACTCGACTGCCGTTTGTGTCGAGTAGTGGGAGCTACCCTCGCCAAGAATCGGATACCTTACCAGTGAAGAACCTAGATAACGAGATTCTTGACTAAGAGTTTATCATCTTCCACGGAGTTCTGCAATTGTTTTGGCGAGCGGCTCCCCGGCTTGGCGCGTGCAAGCGTTTTGACGAATGTAGAACGGAGTTTTCGGCTTTCTTAACGGACACCCAACGCAACTCGGGTACCTAGAGTCTAGTGCACGGAAGCGGCAATCGACTTATCGGCAGAGCCCCGAAATCTAGGTGATGTGAATCAATGAGATTGACACAGGTCAGCGGCCACCGTAAAATAGACGATGTGAGATCAGAAATCAACACCTGTAGAATGCGGATTGTACGCGCCTTCTGTATTGCCGAAATTACGGTGGAGTCGCTTTGATTACGAGATGGATTGAACCTCTAATTACCTTCATTTATCCAGCTACGTGCCGCGAGTGTGAGAGCTTGATGGGGATTGGTCAAGTTCCATACATCTGCGATGAGTGTTGGGCGAAAATTGAATGTCTCGAACCGCCATGGTGTGAACGCTGCGGCATCTCCTTCGATATGCAAGATACTTCCTTGGCCAATCCACACGAGATCTGTCCTACGTGTTTAGCGAACCCTCCGCTATACGGGAAACTCCGGTCAACCGCTTTCTATGAACCAACTGTGCGTGAAGCCATCCATCTGCTCAAATATGAAAAGAAGAAGGTTCTTGCCAAACACCTGATGCTCTTGATGCAGCAGCGCCTTCCTGCTGACATTTCTGGCGAGGACTACGATATGCTGGTGCCCATTCCTCTCCACAGGGAACGATACCGAAAGCGAGGTTTCAACCAATCAGAACTCCTTGCAGACGGGGTATCCGGTGTTTGGAGCGTGCCTGTCAGGAATGATATCCTGCTGCGAATCAGAAACACTGTTGCGTTGAGTTCTTTGAATTCACATGCGGAGCGGGTAGAAACTATTACAGGAGCTTTTGATGTGCGCTATCCAGAATCAATTCGAGGCAAGCGTCTTTTGTTGATTGACGATATCTTTACCACCGGCACCACTATTGACGAAGCGATTCGAGTCCTGCTTCCTGCAAATCCTTCTAACGTAGATGTTTTGGTATTGTGTCGCACAAGAGCACTGGACAGTAATCAAGCATCGCAGCTCCTCCACCGTTGAACACTATTTGAGGAGGTCCAAGTCTAAAGGGTTCATGTTCTGAAGAGAATCGCAAAACTGAACCGCGGCAGCTCACATTGAACCAAAGATAATAGATGAGTCGATGATTGCCAATCCTTTTTCGAACGGTAAAACTTATTCTTCAATTTTGCCAACCTCAAGGCAGCGTATACATGATGGCATAGGATTATCTAATGAAGGGATAGGTTTGTGGACGAAAGAGTATGTTCTAAGTTGAAAATTTGTTTGACGAATGCAGGGCTTTTGTGAGATAATTCTAGTAAAATATTTCTCAATAAAATCCCCGTTCATCACGTGATGACCTAGAAACGGAAGCTGTTGAAGATTTGAGCTTGTTTTCAGGTTGAACATCAGTTAGTTGTCTTCTGATGGCGAGGTGCTGCTCGCTACGCCGCAGGGGGAATGGAAACAAATTGGAGGATTCTGCGAATGTCGGTGAGAGTTGGAATAAACGGTTTTGGTCGAATTGGACGTAACGTCCTCCGAGCTGCACTTCATAATCCAGATTTACCTGTGGAAGTTGTCGCAATTAATGACCTGACTCAAGCAGATACACTTGCGCACTTGCTCAAATATGATTCGGTGCACGGAATATTGCCTGTTGAAGTTGATTCGACTGACAATGGACTTGTCATCAATGGCAAAATGATTCAGGTATTTGCTGAACGTTCCCCGGTAAATCTTCCTTGGGCAACGGCCGGCGTTGATGTGGTAATTGAATCAACGGGGTATTTTACCAATCGAGAAGATGCCGAAGTCCATATCACAGAAGCAGGAGCACAAAAGGTAGTCATTTCTGCGCCAGCTAAAGGCGCCGACCTCACAGTCGTCATTGGCGTCAACGATGACAAATATGATAGGGACCAACATCATGTTATCTCCAACGCTTCATGCACGACAAACTGTCTTGCCCCTCTTGCGAAGGTCTTGCATGAAAATTTTAATATCGTTAGTGGGTTGATGACTACGATTCACGCATATACTGGTGACCAACGTGTCCATGATTTTCCGCACAAAGACTTGAGGCGAGCTCGTGCCGCTACACTCTCAATGATTCCCACAACCACAGGTGCTGCTTCAGCCGTGGGGCATGTGCTTCCTGAATTGGACGGTAAACTTGACGGCTTTGCCATTCGCGTCCCAACTGCGAATGTATCCGTCGTTGACCTTACGGTCGATCTGGAGAAAAAACCAGCAGCTGATGTTGTCAACGCTGCCATCAAGCAAGCCTCGGAACGCGAGTTGAAAGGCATACTGGGGTATTCAGACCTTGACCTGGTGTCGAGTGATTTTAACGGCAACACACTCTCATCAATCTTTGACGCTCCATTTACAAAAGTCATTGACGGCGGGCTGGTCAAGGTGTTGTCATGGTATGACAACGAATGGGGTTACTCTAACCGTCTCCTCGAATTAGCAGCACGGGTGCTTTAGATGGGAGACGATTAGTACGTGAGAACTCCTATTGTAGTTGCGAATTGGAAGCTTAACAAGACCGTTGGTGAAGCCGTCAGGTTTACGTCCGCACTTAAGGACATGGTTTCGGATGTTGGCGGGGTAGAGGTTGTTGTAGCACCAGCCTTTACCGCATTGTTCTCCGTGGCTTCGACGTTGGAAGGAAGTAATATTCATCTCTCAGCCCAGGACGTTTTCTGGGAAGATAGTGGTGCCTTCACGGGCGAGATTTCGCCGGGAATGCTTGAAGATCTCGGCTGTGAGTACGTAATAATCGGTCATTCGGAACGACGTCAATATTTTGGCGAGACAAATGAAACGGCCAACATGAAGGTTAAAGCCGCGCTTTCCAATAATCTAAGACCAATCCTGTGTGTTGGTGAGGGCCTCAAAGACCGGGATGCCGGTCAGACAGAATCGGTGATTGAAGACCACGTCAGAAACGGGATTACCGGTCTATCACGGGATGCGCTACTGTCGACGGTTATTGCTTATGAACCCGTATGGGCAATTGGTACCGGCGTGACAGCAACGCCGGATCAGGCGCAGAAGGCACACATATTTATTAGAGCGTTGCTGTCAGAGATGTACTCCGTTGACCTGGCATCCAAGGTTCGCGTACAATATGGGGGAAGCGTTAAACCCGATAACACCGCCGAATTAATGGCGCAACCCGATGTTGATGGTGCGTTGGTTGGCAGTGCAAGCCTTGAAGCCGAATCGTTTGCACAAATTGTGAAATCGGCGAGCTAGCACCGGGAGAATAGACATGTAGAAGTTTAGGCATAGTGATAGAACAGTGAGATAATTTGTTATGGCACGGGAGATGGCAGGAACCTAGGTGTTCTGACCGACATGGATTAGTATTTTCCAGCGAGAGTGATAAGGTTAAGAACCCACGCGAGCAATGATTCGCGAAGGCCTTCCGGTGCACTAATAGCTCGGGGTTTAATTCATCTAATCAGATCGATTAGATGAAGATTGTATAATGTACTTCGTTCGATACGGTGCACTCAAGGATCGATTGAGAGAAAGATCCCTAAGAGATAACGAGGTGCTGCCTTATTTTCTTCTGGACTGCGTCCTAGCCGTGCTACCCAGTGCATACGAGAGATTCGGATTTCTTCTAATTTCCTTTCGGGTTATTTTCGCTATCGGCGGTGTCCTCTATGCGTATCACTGCAAGGAACGTGCATTCGGATTTGATCTGGTTCAAAAGTTCATTGTTTTGGGATGGGTTGTCAATTTTCGGTGTTTGCTAGTTGCCCTCCTAGTATTGATTGTGTTGTCCGCTTCTGGAATATCGGCGGAGGACGTTCATGGGCTGTTAGTGATTCTTGTTCCCGTGGTTGATATAATCGTGTATCAGCGTATCGGAAGACACATTCGAGACACGACAGAGTAGATTTTAATCGGAAAGTTGCAAGCCGAAGGTTCGTAGTAGCGCAATTCATTGCGCGCCTCCGACCAGACGTAACACTTGATGTTGAAATCGCATAAGTTAAGTCTTAATTCAGAAGAGAGAAAAAATTATGGATATCATTGTAGGAATTGTTGTCGTCCTTTTTGTTCCTGTTTGTGTTCTGCTAACAATCAGCATCTTGCTACAGGATAGTAAAGGAGAGGGGCTATCAGGAAGCGCCTTCGGCGCATCAGAGATGCAATCCCTTCTTGGCGGCCGAGGCGCTGCTACCTTCCTGTCAAAGTTGACGACATACGTGGCGATTGCATTCATGATAATTTCGCTGTTTCTCATGCGCTTCTACGGCGGTGGGAGCAGCGGCACACTCACGCCCTTGCAAACACAGCAAGAACAGACAGAGGTATCGGTGAGCGGCGATGAGGCTGATGAGACAGTAGGCGGAGCAGCAAGCACTGATGAAGCAGAAACAGCACCTTCCAGTGAGTAAGAGATTAGATAAAGGGCAGGATTGCAAATTCATTCATTGTGCTGAGAGTAGCACACATTTTCTTTGGGATAGATTGTTCCTGTTATTTCACCCGCTGAGCGATCTCGCCAATGTCTGATGACGCCCTGCCTCAGCATTCATGGACAGTTCATCCGCTGCGAGATAGTCGGAAACGAACTATCTTTCTACTCGTTTTTCTCGCTCTCTTTTTTACCGGGGTTTACCTGAGTTTTCAGTCTATTGCCGTCACCATCCTTTCAGCTATCTGTTTAATCTGTTCCCTATACCGATATTTTGTTCCCTCTCACTACGAATTTCACGACGACCGCTTGGTAATCATCTCCTTCACTCGGCAACTAATTAAGCCGTGGTCTGATTTCCGTAGTTTTTACGCGGATCAAAACGGTGTGTTACTAAGTCCATTCTCGCGACCATCTCGGTTAGAGAATTTTCGCGGCGTGTATGTACATTTTGGTGGCAGCAGACGCGATGAAATACTTGATTTTATCCAACGAAAAGTCTGTCCCGATTCAACAACCTCGTGAGTTCTCGCACTTCTTCCAGCTTATGGACTGGATGCGTTCCTTTCACTGTCACCGGTGCTCCGCTGACAAGCGCAAGGTATAGATTGGCATTTCGGACATCCACTTGTGTAAATCTCTGCCGCTTCTTGGAGGTCTATGCCAAGCAGGTTGGCGAGCGTTGAGAGCCATGCAAAAACGTCGGCGAACTCCTCCCGAAGCCGATCGGCTTGGCGGGGAACACGACGAATCTCCTTAGCAAGTTCTCCTACCTCTTCCGCAAACCATACAAACGTCCCATCCACGCCGCGGGCGGCGTCTTGATTAAAGTAAATCTGTTCAATCAGTTTCTGGAATTCTTGGATAGTCATTAGTGTAAGAAAGTAATGAATGTAGGTGGGGCATCGGGACTTCATCGCCGAAGTTTCTCAATCATTGCGAACAAATTCTTCATGCAGATTCGAGACGCTTCCTCAGCGGCTTCAGAAAACGCTCTGCCTCCGGGCCGATTGAGCAAACCCTCATCAAGCCTCCGTGCTGGACGCCAGTGGGTTTCTAGAGAGAGGTACCCATCGTACCCATCGTCTACTAACGCCTGAAGTTGATTTTGCCAGTCAATCAATCCTTCGCCGACCGCGACGGACTCCATCTTACCCGTTTCTCGGTTCTTTGCCGCATCCTTCACATGCACATGAACCATCATACACTTCAAGCGTTCATAGCCATCGGGATAAGGAGTTTCACTCGATCGCTCGGCGTGGTATTCGTTTGCCGGGTCCCAGATTGCACGAACATTTGGCGAATCAATCTCACGAACAAAATGTTCCGTCAGTTTGGCGGTCGCAAGTGATGTCGAAGGTTCGTTCTCCAGTCCCAAGATGATTCCCTCGTTTTCAGCGATCTTTACCGGTTCGCCATAAGCAGAGACGATTTCATTCCACCGCCCCTCAACATTGTCCGTTTTCCAAAACGCGAAAGTGCGAATTAGGTTCGCGTTAAACGCTTTGGCCAATTTCATGCACGCCTGTAGAATTCCGATATGTTCTTCGCGCTCCTTCATGTCATCAATGTCGCATTTGAAGAAAGGCGATGCGATCCCGACAATCCGGATGCCGTTTCCGTCCAAAAGACGTTTCATCTCGCTAATATCACGGTCCGTCAACGCCTGCGGGGGTTTGTCCCAGACAGACCGAATTTCAATCGCTCCCAAATTGAACTCTGTAGCAAAGTTCACGACGCTCTGGAAATCTTGCGAAACCTCATCGCCAACAACACCGATTTTGAACATGCCTTGCCCTTTTCTAATGGTATGTATGTTCTTCGTCCGGAAATAGCCCCCGCTTAACCTCTAACCTATAGTGTGCTACAGCCCGCTTAATCTCTTTGCCTAAATCGGCATACTGCTTGACGAAGGTGGGGTTGAAGCGATCGAAAAGCCCAATCAAATCATGAATGACTAGCACTTGGCCATCGCAATTTGCCCCGGCACCGATGCCAATCGTGGGAATTCGTGAGACTGTGGTGATTTCTTCGGCAAGTCGAGTCGGAATCCCTTCAAGAACGATGGCAAAGCAACCAGCAGCTTCAAGCGCCTTTGCGTCGTTCGCAATCTGTGCCGCTTCCGACGGTTTTCGACCGTGCACACGAAACGTTTCACTCGTCTGCGGCAATAATCCAACATGTCCCATCACGGGGATGCCGTCAGCAACGATGGCTTTAACACTTTCCAGTTTTCTGCCCTCCAGTTTTACCGCATCAGCTCCTACGTCGCGTAGTAAACGGGCATTCTCAACCGCATCCGAGGGGGTGTCATACGTGCGACAGGGAAGGTCCGCAACAAGAAGGCATTCCGTGTTGCCACGTGCAACGGCGCGGGTGTGATGAAGCATATCTGCCATTGAAACAGACCGAGTGTCTTCAAAACCCAATACTACCATCCCAAGGGAGTCTCCAACGAGAATGATATCAAGTTCCGCGTCGTTGAGAACACGCGCGGTTGGGTAATCATACGCCGTCAGCATGGCAATTTTCAGACTCGACCGTTTCATGGATTGAATGAACTCAACAGTTTTCTTCATTTCTACATTACCATCCGAACTCTCCGACTTCGCAGGGCCGTGTCTCTAATCGTGAACCTGATTTCTTCCCGACTTCGCCACAGACTGCCTACCGCTTCTTGAGATACGCTCCTATTTCAAAATCGAGAGACGCCCTACGGCTCGCGCCTCGTGTTCGTTGGAGATGGCATGAAACCTGTAAATATACGTGCCATTGGCAAGCGGTTTCCCTTCTTCGTCCTGACCATCCCATATCACTTCGCTATATCCCTTCTTGGCCGGAACATTTTCAAGCCGACGTATCCGACGCCCGGAGGTTGTATAAATCGCGATTGAAACCTCATCGGCATCCCGACTTAACTCGTACGTTAAAGTCGTTCGATCTCTGGAGGGGTTGGGGTAGCTGTGAAGGGCACGGATTTCAATTGGAGGAAATTCCTGTCCCGAACTAACATTATCAGATTGGAGGAGTATACTCGCGTCAATATTCGAGAGCCACACAATTTCCTCCTCTATCCGCTCGATTACACTTGCTTCAAGCGTGTTGTTGGAGTAGCCGAAAACCGGGACAAACGCCTCAATGGATCGAACAACCGGGAGCATCGATCTGGATAACTCAATTCCCTTGTCAAGCTTTGTGCGAATCTGATTTTCTGTCCCATCTTCATAGCCGATGGCTACGGCTTCAACTAGGTTAGTGCGGCTTTCAAAGAAAAGTGACCACAGCCGCATGAGATTGACCGCATCGCTAAGGTCGTCGGTTTCCTCTGGAGAAGCCGGATTGGCAATCACTAGCGCTCTAGCCATTTCGTCAGTGGCATTCTGTTGCTGATCCAACAAACTGGCATAGCGTCCAACGGCATAGCGTGCCGCAGCAAGGTCGGGAATTGAGAGCATGTCTTCAACGGCGCGCCTCCCTACGATGTCCCAGAACCGAGTTGCGTACCCTTTAGAACCGTCACCATATTTCCCGGTGACCGACATCGATCCTGCATAATCGCCAAAATAACTTGACAGAGTCCATGAGTTTATTCGTAGCGCCTTGAGGATCAGTCGGGCGGCATCTGAACCTACGCGAGTCGTGAGATCGTTTTCAAGCAATTTCACGTAATCTACATCGACATCCCAGTTCAATCTCGCGCTCAACACACGATCCAAGCGACCAAATCCTTGATGTGCCCCCTGAACCGTGAATCCTCCTAGCCCTATGGCATCCGGATTATTTGCGAGTTGGCGCACGCCCTCAACGAACAAATCTCCTTCGACCATCCATAGAGGCATGACTTCCTCAACATCATGTGAAAGGACGATGAAATGATGGCCCAGCTCGCCAAATGTCTTCAGTTGGTCAATCGAAACCCCGGCGTTTGGGACCGGTTCGCCATCTATCCCCCATTTCTGAGAAAAGATTGTTCCCTCTGGCAATTGTCGAATATAGCGACTCTCAGGGTCCTTAAGCCAACTTCTATCATAGCCTGAGATGTAGAACTTAAAGTCCGGACGGGCTTCGCGAGCAGCATTGAGGAGTGTAAAATGAAGCTGCCAGAGGAGATGCTGCCCTCCGTCTGAGGAGTCGCCACACGTCGGGCAGTTGCAAGCTCGAGTCTCGTTGCCCCACGACCGAAGATGAAAGCCGGAAAGTGTCGGATAGGTATAAATAATTTCCTTTACTAACTTGCGAACAAGATCGTGAACCTCGGGTTTAGACCAACAAAACGGAAGGTAAGACACTCTGTTTCGAGATGTACCATAAGCCACCGATGGTCCAAACAAATTGGGACGTTCCCGGATGAGGGCCTCTGTAGCTTCGCCGGTGACATACATGAAGAGGTAAGAATCAATGCCCCGGCGATGGAGTGCATCAAACCGATCTCTCATCGTCCGAATACGTTCTTGGCGCTGCGAACGCGGTTCATCTTGCCAGACCTCAAACTCTTCGGAATCAATGTACTTGAAGGCGGTACCCAACCCATCGTCAATTCCTGTGCCGGTCCAGATACCCTCTGCGCCACTCATATTGATTCGATTCCTGGAGAGTAGGATAGGGTCTTCAATCTCCAATACTGCCCTAACAGGATAGAAAGGACGCGATTTCTCGTCAAGATAGGGTAGACTCAGATTTCGTGAGGGAATCACCAAGAAGTCAAGGTGAACCGGCGAAAGTCCCGTTAATGATGAAATGCACGCTTCAACGAACGCATAGGCGCCGTGAATAACGCCTCGCTCGGTGTGTGCACCGATGACGATGACTATCTCCTCATTGAGTTCAACCGTTTTTATGCCATACCCTTCCGTTCCAAGATCTGTGGCTATTTCTACCGATAAAGCGTTAATTGTAGGATTTGACGTTGGTGTTCCAAGTACAATGACAGTTGGAGTTGAAGTCGGCTCGCGGTTTGTAACAACTGTTAGCTGCACATGAGTAAAACTGTGAATAAAGTCCTGAATTTCTTGGGCGGCAAATTGTTCTTGTTCCGATGCAGTGGATCCAATCTGGATCGTTGCCATCACCTGTCCGGACCGAACAATAGGAATGTCGACTGCAATCGTGAACTTGGAAGAGATGCACAAGATGGCGAATCCAAGAATGAATTGGCGAACCGCACCTCTCATGGAATAAATTTGACCAATCTTTGATTTAGAGTCTCAAATAGGATTCCTGAAAATCGGGTCCCGATTAACGATAGCATAGCATGATCGGATGGGAATGGCAACTGAAAAACAGAACATAGAATATCATCACGCTCGCTTGTTGAGCTTACTTTTGGATTGACATTGTAAGGTAAGCCGATATAATTGAAGTCGGTTCATCATTTTATAACGTGTGCTATTGGTTGATTGACAGGGATGGGATAAACATCATAAACGGTCAAAAAGCTAGAGGGGCTATGGGTTACCCAACAGGAGACAGGTACATCCGAGATTATTCCTTGAGACTTATGCACCTTAGTTTATTCTAAATCATTAGGCCGCCGGGGTTGCGTTTTGCTGTGATGCATTGTCGAAATACGATGTTTCGTACGTCGATCCGTGATACTTCTAGCTTTCGGATGACAATCTGAAAAACGGTTTTGATTAGAAAAGTTGATGCTTTCCAAAGCTGAAGACTGTTGCGAAAATATGTCTAACGAGTGTTCTCTGCTCTGATTTCTATCTGTGCCTGGCAACTCCATCACAGAAACCAGCGAGGGCATTCCAGTTTAGGAGTTACGCAGTTGGCTCAAGCGTATAAAGAGGTTGTGCCAAATAAGCCCGTACCGCATCTCTGACAATAGAGAGTTTTGCATCAAACCAACTGATACCGGTATGATAGCAATAGTGCTCAATTCTCAGAAAGGCTCTCAGCGCTAAACCGATATGATTTCTTTGAGTGCGAGCAGAGCGCACTTGTGCGCGTTCAATGCCAACAAATTGCTTAATCCCGCGATGATATTCTTCTATTGTCCAAGACCATTCGGCATATTTGAGACGCCTCAATTCGTCCATCTGTAAATCATTCGTTGCCCAATATTCAATGTCACCTTCTGGAGTGTCAACCTTAAATACTCGAATCAATCCATAGCCTTTGAGATGGACAATTGTACCTGTTGATTCAATCGGAAGCGTACTCACCGGACGGTTACCGGAATACTCTTTACTGACAAGTCGGTTGGCAGCTAGACGAGTAAGCCACTTCCAACCATGACCTCGCACCGCTTTTAGATTCTTTAGACTGGCATACCAACTATCAAAACACACACATTCAGGAGCAAAACCGCGTGTTTTCGCTTCTTCAAGCATCGCTCGGAAATGCTCATTTTTCGTCAAGCCGTCTGTGGCTTTGTCATAGATTCGATAATCACACGGAATATGTCTATCGCCATCCGTCCAGAGTAAAGTGACCAAGTTAATCCCATTCACCACTCGGTGGTGTTTCCCTGACCAGTGTTTTGTCACTAATTCAATCTTTTGTGATCAACCGACTGAATAGGGAGGGCGATAGAGATCCTCAAGGTTTATCCAGAGTCGAATCATCTATAACTAAGATTCCAGATTCATTACCTGATTTTTCGATTCGTGCCACAGGTTGCCAGTGTCGGGTTCATCTCGATGCAAAAGCCTTGTTATCGAATCATGAGCGGGTGAGTCCTCCGCTTGAGGTTGAACTTTTTCTGCCTCAAGACAACTGTAACTTTTCTGGGCGCCAACTAAGAAATTGATATAGTCAATGTCAGCATATTTGGGGGGATTCATGCTCAAATTATAACCTATTTTCACTCAACTGCGTAACTCCTACCAGTTAAGCATAAACCAATTGTTCATATTTGCAGCATGAGCCAAATTTCCCGTCAGCGAGGAGACAGTACATGTCCAAAGTTCAACTCGGTATAATCGGTTGTGGTGGGATGTCCGGTGGCCATGCCCGCCGATTGAAAGTCAATTCGGATGTCCAAATTGTCAGCGTCTGTGATGTAAATACTGCAATCACTGAGAGTTACATCGAAAACAACCTCAATGAAATTGAACCGCGTCCAAAGGAGTATGATGACCTAGGACGAATGCTCAGCGAAACTAAACCGGAGGCAGTGGTAATTGTTACACCACACGTACTGCATTTCCAGCAAGGTATGCAGGCTCTTGATGCAGGGTGCCATGTTCTAATGGAGAAGCCTATGGTTACGGCTGCTGATGACGCCTACGTCCTAGCTGAGAAGGTGGAAGAATCCGGAAGGTCATTTGTAGTTGGTTACAATACACCTTGTACTGCAAACTTCTACTATATACGCGAGTGCATCCGCAACCGCGTGTTCGGCAAGTTAGAACTTGTAACCGGCTATCTTACGCAGAATTGGAAAGGCATAACTACAGGTACATGGCGACAGGACGCAAAACTCGCAGGCGGTGGTCAAGCATACGACAGCGGCGCGCATTTACTCAATAGCCTATGCTGGTCGGTTGAATCAAACGTCGCGGAGGTTCACGCTTTCCTAGATAATCAAGACAAACCCGTGGACGTCAATTCGTCCATTAATATCCGTTTCGAAAATGGTGTACTTGCCGGTATTGTGATAAGCGGCAACTGTCCGAGTCCAAGCGGATCCCACATGGCATTTGTCTTTGAGAATGGACGAATAGAGGTTGATGGATGGAGCAGTTCATGGATTCGGGTGTGGGAGGGCAATGAACGATTGGATCCACCACCGATTACTGAGGAGATGCACGCAGGCTCGCCTGACGATAACTTAATTGATGCCATTTTAGGGCGTGCCGAGCCGCGTACAAGTGCTCTGAACGGCATCATTCAGTGTGAGTTGATGGATGCCATCTATGAATCCGGACGCACCGGACAGATTGCACGTCCAAAACGCCGTTAGGTGCAACGACAAAGAGAAGTCCTTCGTTCAAATGATGAGACTCACTGGCGGCAAGAATCTGAGCGCTATTCTGTTTCGAAGAATCTCGCGCGTTATTTCACCGCTATCCTCGCGGTTGGGGATTGAGAAACTAGCGTCCGTGGAATTTCAACACATTCAGCGTTTCTTGGTTGTGTGAGTTTTCTTTGTGAAGCCCCTCGTTCTCGTGGTAAAATATGAGAGTCGATTTGTGAGATGAAGCCTTCTCGACTATGTGTGTTTGAGGGCGTCTTCAGTAGATGCTTTACTTGAAGTCGTCAAATACAATCTGAAAAAAGGAGATACAAAAATGAAACATCTGGTTTTTACCATGGCAGCCTTAATGATTTTCGCGGTTGCATCACTAAGCGTGGTTGCGCAGCAGGTTGTTTTGGACGAGAATTTTGATAGTGTCCCGAATGGTGACCTACCTGACGGATGGACAGTTCTCTACAACGATACCTATAATGGATTCGATGATGCAACCCAAAAGCAGGTGCCGTGTGACCCACCGTGTCCGGGATGGCAAGTCCAAGATGGCGTCTTGGACTCTGGTAATGGCGACCACGACAGAGAAGCCCTGTTTATCATGGTCGGGGATGGCTGGGAGCAGATCTCCGTCCAAGTCGATATGGTGCGGGCGCAGGGAACGGGGTATATGGGAACTGCGACCAACGTCCAACCAAACGGCGATAGGTACGACTGCAGATTCATGACCGGCGACCCGGGAAATCTCTTGAATGCCGAAGGGACACACGGTTTTGACAAAGGTGGAGCCAATCCTGTACTTTGGTTAGTTCAACGCGTAAACGGGGAGTTTACAGTTCTTGCACAGGCGGACAATGTGGCCGATTTAGAGCGCGGGCCGTTCCATCCGATGGAGATGTCAGCGAACGGCACCAGCCTGAGTTGCACTGCTGCGGGTGCTACTGTTGAAGCTACTGCACTGGATGCGCTTCCTCCCGGTGGTGTCGGTTTCCATAACGGTGAATACGGCGCGTTTTACGACAGCGTACTGGTGACCGCTGTAACGACATCAGTTGATCCAAAGAGTAAGTTGGCGGCAACTTGGGGGCAGATTAAGCAGCAATAGAGCTGTTTTTCAGGTTATTGAGCTAACCTCAAGTGCGACATGCATTGAAGAAGCCGAGTCCGCCTTCTCCAATTTATGGACGGTAATACCATTTCTCTATATTTACAGTGCATTAATAGCGACAATCAAGTCCTTCCGATGCGGGGCAAGATGCCCCGCCTACGGAGAAAATGAACGATGTAATTAAGACATCATATGCACTATTATTCAAGCGAAATGGTATAACTCTATCGTACAGGTCGGAATGAGTCACTGCAATGACTCGGTTTCTACTCCTTTTCCTATCAAGATGGGAACATGAATCTGGTGAATGTTCTCAAAGCCCTAGCCTCTTGCAGCAATCGAGAACCTCCTGCTCATCCGTGAACGAAGCGACGCTATTCCGATAGGGTTAAATCCGAATATGACTACCCTCATCGGTTGCTCGCATGTGCATGTTCTAGGGTGAAGACGTATTGATTTACCAAGTACTGTGCCAACAGCCAAACTCCCTCTAGCGGAATTTGGACATCAGCGACTTTGACTTGCAGTTGCAATCGTCAAGTATGGAAAAAAGAGTGTTTCGGAGTCAGAAAGGTTCTTGAAAAAATCGGTACTATGACCCACTAACAGACTGTAGCTGCTTGTTACACACCGATGTGTTGAAGGGCACTCAGTTACAACTTTGCTGGATAAAGTTTTGACCTGCGTCATTTGTAATCAGCTCAGCACTTTCTCCGTTCCGCCCTTCAATTTTGAATGGCGTGCCAAGGAGAGATTATTCGAAGACTAACTTTCCTGTTACTTGTTGGCAATGAATGAACAGTCAGGAGGTTCTAAACAGATGAGTGTGTCAATCGCGAAGCAAATCCTAACAGGTGCAATTTGCTTGATGTTTCTCTTTTTTCCTTACGCAGCTAGTCTCGCAAAGATTCTGGAGATTGCTGACAGTAAGGATAGCATCAACGAATTCCGCAACAATGCGGTAATCAATTTTGCCAATCAAGGCGAGGGTAATCCTAACATTCCACTCAAATTGGAAAACCAAGATGGATTTGGTGACAGATGGTCTATTTTTTTGGGGACGGCCGAGTACCACACGCATCCCGCTACCAATTGGGGAATTGAGATTAAGCCAAATCCTCAGGCGGAAAATGAATATCGATACATAACGATTGCCTGGAAAGCGGACCGGAGAAATAAAGGGCTGATGATTCAACTCCACGGTAAGTGGGGATTCGGCTGTGTCCACGAAGACTCGTGCTGGGACCATCGATGGTATGCTGGTGATTTGGATTCAATGGCTCCCGTATTAAAGAATCCTAAAGACGGCGGAAACGTCCAAAAATTTGAATTACCCGAAGGAAGTTTTGCAAACGAGTGGAAGTTCATTGTCATTGACTTGTCTCAGTATGCGATGAATGTAATCCACGCGAGGCCATTCAAATTATTGAAGGGAGAATGGACGGTCAACGCGATAGCTCTTGATACCGATAATCCCTTCCCTAACGCGGGCGGGGCGCATTTTGACGCGATATATTTTACACAAACATTTGAAGAAACCAAAGAGATCCAGCGGTTGGCTTTTGCAGTTTCCCCTCAGGACAAAGTGACTACGACGTGGGGGACGATCAAGAGCGTCCAACATTGAATTTGCTGGCGCGAAATGCTTCCAAGACAGACGGAAGATTGGCACTTTAGATTTTCATCAGATCCCAGTTCAGTTTAGACTTTATACGATGGAAATCGGCGTAGATTGGGCAATCAGCGACAATTGAACTGTCAACTGAGATAAAGCGGTGACGCCGAGAATACGTAAGGGCATGAATTTTTGATGAGAATTGCCATCATGGGTGGGACATTTAACCCCATTCACTACGCACATCTGTTGAGTGCGGAACAGGTCTACGATCGCTTGGGCTTCGATAAGATTCTCTTCATCCCCGCCGCTCGTCCGCCACATAAGGATCACCGCGACGTTATTGACTCAGAGCATCGCTATCAAATGGCTCTCCACGCTACATCGGATAATTGCCATTTTGAGGTGTCACGAATTGAGCTGGAGAGAACAGGCCCCTCATACGCAATTCAGACCGTGAAGGAACTGCAGTCGTTTTATGGGAGTTGCTGTGAGTTGACGTGGATTATCGGTGCGGACTCCTTGATTGAATTCAAGATTTGGAAGGACTTTGACGAGCTGCTGGACATCTGCCATTTCATTGCAACCACGCGCCCAAATTATGATATTGACAACGTGCCTCCGACGCTACGCAACCGCGTTGAAATTTTTCCAATCACCGGGGTTGATATTTCCGCGACCGAGGTTCGCCAGTACGTCAGAAAGGGCTACTCAATTCGATACCTTGTACCGGAAGCAGTCATGCAATATATCGCTCAACATAAACTGTATAAATGACTTGGTAAGAGTGGAAAAATGGATGGGTGGAAAAATGATTCATGATTGGCGAGAGGACGAAAGCTAGACGGAAGACTGGAAGAGTGTACTGGTGGAGATGAAGGGACGGAAGATGGGAGGTTATTTTCCAATCTGTCCACAGCCCCTTCAAGAAGTTCCAAAGCAGTGTGTACCTGTAAATCTGGTGTTCCGCCGAAAATTACGGACGAAGAAATCAGGATTTCTTTGTGAAGTAGAGAAACAGGGCATGTGAAAAGACATTCAACTTGTCCACTGTCTTGAGGTACGTGCAAACCAAGGAACTTGAGATTTTGGAATACGTGGGGATTGGGTAGGACTTACGCAATTGAACTCCTACAGGTTCGCGTCAGGACGGTTTCTTTCCTGTTTCGACGCTACGATCGGTTTAGGAACAATCGCCCGACCGCCTATGCGTGTCAGGTAAGATGCCCTGCCTACCGTAGCGACCTCCCGTTGCCGTGTAAGACCTATTGGGACTAGATGATCTAGAGTTTCAAGAACCGGAGGGTTTCAGATTGAAACATATATGCAGCATCTGTGGGCAATCTTTCGAGTTTGAGTATAAGAAGGGCAAAGAACTCCCACGGAATTTTCCGTTCTGTAGTCCCCGGTGTAAAGCAATAGACTTGAATAAATGGCTTAACCAAGAATACCGGATAAGCTCCGAACTGGCTAACACGAAGTTCATGACCGAACAGGAGCGGGAAGTATTTGCACGGCTCTTAGTTGATACAGACGAAGTTGACGAATTGAGTGATGAAGACGAAAGATGACAACGCCAGCAGGGCGGAGCTACTCGCACATCCAAAGAGCGTTCAAATTGATGCGTACCTTAAAGCCAAGCTAGAGGATAAGCGTTACCGCCATGTCCTATCGGTGCGTGATATGGCTGTGGAGTTGGCGGACAAATACGGTGCAGATTTGCAAAAGACAAACCTGGCTGCATTACTGCATGATTGCGCGCGGTGGATGAACACGCGTCAGCTATTTGGAGCCGTCGCCGACTACGAAATCCAACTTGATGAGTTTGAACAAATTAGCGCGTCTCTGCTGCACGCGCTCGTCGGGGCTGAACTCGCAATTGACATCTTCTCAATCGGGGATGAGGAAATTCTAAGTGCCGTGCGAAGCCACACTAGGGGAAACGGGGCGATGACGTTGGTTGACAAGTTGCTGTTCGTGGCGGATTTCGCCGAGCCAAAGCGATCATATCCAGAGGCGGCCGCCGTGCGCAAGATCGCCAAGCAAGATCTCAATCAAGCCGTGTTCGAGGTGGCTCGATTCAAAATAGCGAATCTCCTTGATAAAGGGTTAGTCGTTCATCCGGATACCATCGCTGTCTACAATGGCGCGCTGCGCGAGATTGATAATTCATGAGTTATGAGTGAAGCCTAAGGAGGCAAGACCTTGGCAGAAAATTCTACAGTGGATATCGTACAAGCGGCAGTAAGTGCTGCGCTAAGCCGACGCGCACGCGATCCGGTAATCTTAGATCTTCGGGAGTTGGGTTCTTTTACCGATTTTTTCGCAATTTGCAGTGGGACGTCTGATATTCAGGTCGAAGCGATATCCGAAGCGGTCTTGGACGAGTTGAAGGAGAACTGGAATGTGCGGCCTTGGCATCGCGAAGGTGAGCAGCAATCGGATTGGGTCTTGCTTGATTACGTCGATTTTGTCGTTCACATTTTTCTTGATGAGAAGCGAAATCACTTCAATCTTGAGCGACTCTGGATAGAAGCGCCGACGATTGAAGTGCCAGATGTCGAAATCGGCAACGGCACAGAATTTGACGCCTATAATGACGACGGCTTGGTTTTCCAAAATAATAACGAAGATTCGAATGAAGTTTTTCCCGGCAACGAGCCTGAAAATTGATATGGTGTACATGAAGCTTGCCAGATTGGGAAAGACTACCTCCAAGGTTAAGCGTCGCCCGCCTATTGTTCGTAAACCTACCATCAAAGCTTGGAACTCGGACATGTATTTCAAAGAGGACCGCGCTGATGAAGTGTGAAGTTTCGTGCCGTTTTTCTGGCCCCAGTTGCTTCTTTGTGATTGGTTGTCTGCAATTCCTACCCATCGCTGATGCCGACAATACACCTACGCGCATCTACGCCGATGAAGAACAGCGACCACTACGTACACACGGCTGCGGAGCAGATGCTGTTGGCGCGCCTTCTTGGCGTCAGACCGTTGTCCGGCCGTTGCGCGAAAAACCCGCAGACGCGCTGAATTTCCACGCCCATAACATTCCTTATCTCACCAGCCCCACTAACGAACTCATCGACCAGCTCTCCCCTGAGGCGCTCGATGGAATGAGTTGCAGCACGAGCAGCCGCGCATGGCAGGCTGCGTGTTTTCCCACTGATTCCCTCTCTTCCCCAACTGTCAGTCATCCCGCACTATTCATAATTTGCACTGACCTTTCCTCTGTCTTCGCAATTAGACTTTCAGTTTTACCCCACGCGATTCAAAATTCAGTAACGCAAATTAGCGCTGTTGCCATTCGGGCGATGTCAAAGTCGTCCGAAACTGAGGCGAATGACCCTAAATTGGACGGAATACGGTAATTGTGAGTAACATTTAGCACATAGGTCATCCTGAATTATTCAAAATCCTGTTGTTTACTCATGTCACGTTTTTACCCTTGTAATCCATCAATTGGCAAGCTGGCAATTAAGCGCTCAAACCATAGGCACGTGAATTGCCTTGCTGACGGCTTGTTCCTTATTTGCCGATTCGCTGGCGCGATGAGAGAGGGTTGGCATTTGTCAATGTGCACGGAGATTGAAAATTTGGGATGACCTATGCTTTTGACTCTCATCATTTAGACATAAAGGAAAAGCCTCGTAAGTCCGATGCCTGTTGGTTGCTTATTTTTTGTGAGAATCAAATCGGGAAATTAACTCCTCCGGTTTGTGCCGCAATCGGTTGGTTTTTTTGTTAATCCAAAATTGCGCGGTATAATCATCAATTCTGATGATATTCTCAATCCATTCGCGCGCTTTTTGATAATATTGAGCCCGAAACTAACATAACACTTAAGAGGTAGAAAAATGCGATTCAAGCTGATATCTGGATGTCTATTGTTTTCCGGGCTGTGCATTTGTCTGACGAGTGCGGAGATGTGGTTGAAAAACGCACGCGCCGAACACCACAAACCACAGATTGTATTCCATTCTACTAGAGATGGGAATCCGGAGATTTATGTGATGGACAGCGACGGGACAAACCAAAGAAGATTAACCGCAAATCAAGCAGACAACTACCGTCCGGCATGGTCTCCCGACGGGACGAAGATTGCATTCGTTTCCAACCGAAACGGAGGGTTAAATCAAATCTACGTCATGGACGCCGATGGAAAGAATCCGATTAGACTCACAGACACCGCCAAGGACGATTATCCGTCGTGGTCTCCCGACGGGACAAAGATCGCATTCTCCTCAAGTCCAGATGGGAAGATGATAGCGATGATGGATGCTGATGGAAGGAATCGTGTGAAGCTTGAAGACCACGCGACAGAGCCGTCATGGTCTCCGGATGGGCAACGGATTGCATTTGTATCTTTCCGAGATGGGGGGAGAGAAATTTACGTGATATGGATAGGCGCTGACAAACGGGGCGGTAAAAGTAAAAGGTTGACGCACGATTTACGAGTTAAAGGCAGTCCATCGTGGTCGCCCGACGGACGACGGATTGTATACTGGGGCATGGCCGAAGGAAGACAGAATTTCTTTCAAATCTATGTGATGGGGGCGGATGGTAAAAATTGGGTGAGGCTTACGCACAATCGAGAGAATCAATGGCTACCCGCATGGTCTCCCGATGGACGGACGATAGCCTATGCATCGGCCGGTAATAATGACCTCATAGGGACGATTCACTTGATGACCGCCGATGGACAATATCTCAAGCAACTTAGCGATGTCCACAATGGTGGGGATTATGACCCCCACTTTGGCCCCGTAGGACTGGCTGTGTCCCCCGCTTCCAAAACTACCACAATTTGGGGCAGGTTGAAGAAACTCGCGCCCAACCTCCGTTAATTTGCGTCTACCTTGCTGGGCTCTGACGACTGGCCAAGGATAATTGATTAAACTATGAGAACCAGATCGTTTTACGTCATGATGTTGCGCGCCTATGCGAAAGACTAAAGACTTGGCAGGGATCGTGGAAAAGAGTGAGGAGTTGTCCGGGTTGTCTTGAAGAGGAAATCCCGGCGGACTACGGGAACCGGGCGGAGTTTTCGTGACAGAACTATGGGAATCCGCCGAAGCGGACTCGGAGCAATCCTTTACCTTGTGGGACACCGAAAGGGTTGATATCTGAGAGGCGTGTAGTGAACTGTCAAGGATTGAGTGAAACGTTAGTTTTGAAGTGTTCCACTTGAAAGCAGATTCAGCAGGTGGTGAAGTCCCTCGCAATGGATTAATTAATAGCGGAAAAAACGTTAGATTGACTTCATTCCGGTTTGCTTGTATCGGGCTAAAAAGCCGGCTGAAGAACTCCTCGGTTGGTAACTGACCAAAGGGAGTTATCCTATGAAAGGAGGTAAAGCCTTATGAAGGCTCATTTGAGGTCCATGGCAAAGCGGAAAGTGTCGGACTTTCTTCTTCGTGAAGAAGGGATGGTGGGCAGCCGCACCGCCTTTGCAACGGCGGCATTGGTTAGTACGACCGCTCTGGCAATGACGTTGCTTGTTGCCCCGGACGCCAAAGCCGCCTGGTGCCCTGGCGTGAATTGCCCCGATCCAATGTGGTGTTATTGGAATGGCGAACAACACTATTTTTGTCGGGGGTTCCCGGTGCCTGCCTTAAAAAGATGGAGGCATTATTAGCGAAAATTGAAATTGGAATCCATTAAGACGACTCTTCCCATCCTTAAGAACAGTTTGTATTTTTTGGTGACCGGTTTGTTGTTCGCGTCGTTAAACTCGGTACGGGCGGTTGGGGACACGATTGCTTTCAGTTCAATGGGGAATATCTACACCATGGACACTGATGGGTCAAATCTCATCAAACTTACTCAGGGCAGTAATCCCTCTTGGTCGCCTGATGGGACAAAGATTGTGTTTTCCTTCGGTCTCGGCAGGTTTCGCGGTGACGCCGACGACATTTTTGTCATTGACGCCAACGGTGCGAACCGCGTGAATCTCACCCAAGGACGCCATAACGTTAACCATTCGCCCGTCGTGTCGCCCGACGGTACAAAGATAGCTTTTACTTCCTACCGTGATCACAATTTCGAAATCTATGTGATGAATGCCGACGGAAAGAATCTCAAAAACCTTACGCTGCACCTAGATGACGATACTTTCCCGACTTGGTCACCGGACGGGAGGAAAATCGCCTTCGAGCCGATGCAAGTCGCCGGACGGAAGCAAAATCGCCTTCGCGGCAGTGCGAAATGTCAATCGTGTAGACCTCTGGAACGCTAACTTGGACATCTTTGTGATGAATGCCGATGGAACTAATCCCGTCAGACTCACTGAAGATGCACGGTTCAATTGGTTCCCAAGTTGGTCACCGGATGGCAAAAGGATTGTCTTTGTGCGAGCAACGCACGACGATCAAACTACCGCCGACATCTACGTGATGAACGCAGATGGAACCAATCTTGCAAACCTCACCCAAACCCCTGTTGTGGGCGAGTGGCACCCTTCTTGGAAACCTACTCCGTTTTCGGTATCATCACGCGGCAAATTGCCAACCCGGTGGGCGGAGGTCAAAGAAAGCCGCTAGATCAAGTTAGCGCGAGGAAAGTTGCGACTACGCGCGAATCAACCGAGGCAACATTCGATACTCATCAGCTAATTGGATGATCGCAAGACAAACTGACAATGTGTTAGTTAAAAAGATGGTTGACGCATGCCGTCGTTGCATTGAGAGCCAGAAATCGGTCGGCGGGCCTGAACAGGAGGTTAAATGCTAGAGATTCTCACCAAATTATGCTCTAGTAATCGCCATTGTCTCCTGGAGGTTCCTGATTCCTGCAGTTGTTCCGATTGCCGTGACGCAAGCAGCACCTGCTGCCGAGGCAAGTTCACTCGTGCGTTTCAAGTCCCACCCCATCACGATTCCCGCGAGGAATCCCGCGACATATGCATCCCCAGCCCCTGTAGCATCAACAACGTCAACTTGATATGGTGGAGCGTAAACTTCCTCCGTGCCGGTACGGACGTAGCTTCCGCGTTCTCCCATTTTCAATCCGACAGTTTGAATCCCATAATCCATCAGGAATTTCGCAATCTCGGGCGGTGAATCAAGACCGGTCAGGTGTTTAGCTTCTTCGATGCTAGGCAGAAATACATCAATGTGGGGCAAGCAAGGTTCCAACGTTTTCAACCAGTTCCCGGTTGTGTCCCAGACGGTGTCCAGAGAGGTCATTACCCCCACTTCTTTGGCTTGGCGTAGGATGCGTGCCGTAGGTTCACCGTCCAATTTCGGCATTACAAAGGAGCCGGCAACATGCAAGATTTTACTCGACCGAATCAAATCTAAATTGATATCATCCTCCGATAAGACACCGTTCGTTCCCATATAATGTAGGAAACTCCGCTCACCGTCGGATGCGACAGCAACAAAAGTGACCGGTGTGTTGGTTTTGGCATCACGCAGCATTCCGCGCGTATCCACCTGGTTGTTATCCAAAATCTGCAGTACGAAGTCGCCGAATTTATCTGTGCCAATCCTGCCCATTGCTCCGACATTGATACCCAGCTTGGCGAGTGCAATCGCCGTATTATTCGCGCAACCGCCCGAGTGCATTTCGAGTTCATCGAATACCATCAATCTTCCCTTTTCCGGAAACCGATCGATGGGACGGCCAATCACATCTACAACGAAAATACCGAGAGATAAAACATCCATCCCTTCACCTCAAATCATAGGTATACCGCGAAACAGTGTGTTCATTTGTGCTGCGTGATGCGCTCTGTTTCCATGTGTGGTTTAGTCGTTGATTGCTATTGTACTAATTCGGTCATATCAAGAAAGTGTGTAGATGTGGTCAAGTATTTCCTAGAATTTCAATCCTAACGTGACGTAATTTCATCTCTGAGCAGGTGCATATGGTTCTCATGTTATCACGCGACAAGAATGAATCGAGCGCATAATATAGCAAGGGAACAAACGAGGCAATTTCGGCTTACTGCTCAGATGAGGCTTCATCTCTACCGAGATACATGATTACAAACGTCTCATCAACCGCTTCTACCGGCTGGTCGAGTTTCATTGACAAAAACGAGTGTTTCATCCAGCCTAGAAGTTTCGGACCCGCATCTTCGACGAGGTATTGCAGAGCGCCCTCGCTTGCAAGGATTTGGGCGAATTGTTTTCGTTTGCCAGTTAGCTCTCGAACGGAGGGTAGACGCTTGGTGAGCGCAAAATCGCCTTTTAGTTCAACGGGTGTATCGGGGAGTATCGATCCGAGATAAGTATACCCACCATCATAGACCACTCCTGCATTTTCAAGAACGCCGGGTAAGTGGTGTTTCAGTCGAGTTAGATTCTTGTCGTGCTTGCTTGCCAGTGTCCACTCTGCCTTGCTTGGTGGAGCTAAAAAGTCGAAGAATGACTCAATACGATACGTTCGTGTTTGCCAAGCACTCAGGTTTACCTCACAACTCTGTGCGGATTTCGATTCAACAAGATGCAGAGGAAACGTAGATGTTTGCTTTAGGCATGTGATATATGTCCGACTGTCCAACTGGATTGATGACTTTGAATCGGCTGCTGCTATTGCCCCGATATAAGTTTGCAAGTGAGCACGAGCCCCTTCCGAATAGACCGAGAGTATTGAATAGCGACTAACGGAGACAGGAATCGAAAGGAGATGTCTCGGGAGTACCGCAGCACAGGAGAGAAACAGTGTGATTAGAAAGCCGCCAATCCAATAGTATCTTGTTCGCGCCGCTCTTTTCGCTACCCACCACGTAAATCCGCCGACACTGAGTAGACAAGCTAAAAGGAACAAAGGCAATATTCGGAGTAAAGGTACGCGCCCCGATGACAGAGATTTTAACACCGCATTGATTTTTTCCGTGTCTCTGCGATGTGGTTCATAGCGATCGTCAAGATGTCTTGGCGATTTGCCGATTGTTTTGAGAAAGTGCGTCCAAAGTGTTTCGCTCTCTAGGGATTGGGAGATAGGAAGAACGTTATAATCGAAAGCTAAGCACACAATCTGCCCACTGCCAAATGACCTCCGTGATGCAAGTATCGGATAACTCCCGTGGGCGGGCGCTGAACCGCCGTCAATCCTAAGAATCTCGGCGTTGTCTCTCAGCTTGAAATCAATAAGGTCAATCGGGAAATCGGAGTGTCCTCCCAACCGGGCAAGTGATTCAGGCAAACGTGCCGCCGTTTTCAATTCACCAAGGTAAACCGGGAGCAAGGGGTCAAGAAAACTACCGCGTAAGTACCGCAGATTACTCCCGCCTGAGATGAGTAAGGTGCCTCCATTGCGAACCCAATCCAGCAAGGAAACTTGCTGTGTCGTCGAGATACGGTTTACTGCCAGCGATACACCGTGAATCACGACAAGATCGATAGAATCGTAGCCCTTCCAACGGAGTGGCAAATGCTTTTGAGACGCAGGATGAACAACAAAAACGCGTATTTCTGCATCGGCATCAATCTGGAGCCCATGCCAATCATCCAATACATCATGGCCCGGCGGTGTCAGTGCCAGGATAAACAGGTCTTTTGTCTCTTTCGGGAGGTCCGGAATAATTTCACGTTCAACTCTGACGCGACCCTCATGATGAACAATTCGTAGCATCATCTTGGTTGAAGTTCCGAGTTGGAAAACGTGAAGGGTATAACGGCGCCGATCGGTTCGCGTTAAAGAGACTGGTGTTGAGTAGGTTTGGAGGATGGCTCCAGAGAACAGGTCGGTAACCTCGACTTCGAGTTCGCCAACAAACGAATCGTGTTCATTCTCGCTCACTACCAAGAGTTGCAAGGGCACCCATCTGCCACGCTTATAGTAACCATCGAACCCAAATTCAATAGATTCAATTTCAATTACACCGAAGACAGAAGGGATTACTGAGAGAAACAGGCAAATTATGGCGATGAATTTGCAAGATTTTGTGATGCAAACTGCATTCGCCCATTTGTACCTACCGCCTGTCCACTCAGCCATGTCCGCGTTCTCATTTCGTCGATTCCAACTCGTTAATCAGGGAGCCTGCAATCTTGGTACATAGGCACTTCCGCCGGCAGTAGTTTACTTCAACTACAGATTGAGGGTAATCCCGGCGTTGTAAGGATTTCTTCCTAGGGCTATGGGACATCCTGAATTCGCCTGATTCTTCAGGATCGACGATTGCCAAATCGCTGATGAAGGGATCTCTATCGCCTTCGCTATTCGCTCAGTTAATCGCTATCCACTCGCTTGATCCCTCTTGTTGGGATTGCGTCATCAGGCTACAGTTTGCTGAACCACAGACTCCAGGCCTTCAACAACGCAATTAATACCGACACAGCGGTTAATTGTAGTTTAGACGAGATCCTCTAAAAAGTCAAGCAGTTTTTGCGGTGCAAAGGTCTGAATCCGGTCAAGGTTGTAACATGTCACAATCTCTGACAATTCAAGAATTAGGGACGGCGTCTTGCGTTAGTTCCTGTAATCGCGTGTCGCTTGAGAAGTAATCGGCGCAAGCGGAGTAGGACAGTGAAGTGCGGGTTTTTGACTAAGAATCGGGAATATTCAGTATGTGCCGAAATTATTCTGCGTATGGTTTTAGGCAGGTTGATGCAGGCACATGCGAAGAAAGCTAACGTACTAACCCGATGACGAGATGGTTTAACGGGAAAGCCCCGAGATTTCTGTTTACTAGATGGTCGAAAACGGGTAAAATTACTACACGCTTTTTTCCAGAGCGTGTAATAGCTTTCATACGAATCCAATCGTCATATTCTCCAATGACGATTCGAGGTTACCACCACCAATGGTGCAAAAGGACACTGTGACGGAAGAGTAAATATTATGGATATTGAATGCCTGCAACATTTACTGACGGAGGAGGAGCGTGCGACGTTTGACCGGGACGGATTAATGGTGGTCGAAAATGCACTTCCCGATTCGATGGTGAAAGACCTGAACAAGGCGATGGACCGTGTCGGAGGAGGGGTAGACTTTATCGGGAAAGACGATTTATTTCTAGAATTGGTGGATTGGCCAACGGTGTTTCCAAAGGTGTTCGGGATTCTGGGGTGGAACATCCACCTTTATCATACAGTTGCACTAACGAGGCCTCCGGATACTGAGGAGAAGCGGCGACAGAAAGCACGCCTTGCATGGCATCAGGACAGCGATCGTGTAAATGTTGATATTGCACCGGGACCAACAATGCGAATTTCGTTAAAGGTAGGTTATCTCCTGACAGATCTTACAAAGAAGGGGCACGCCAACCAGTTGTTTATTCCCGGAAGTCATCTCAAGCGAGAGTTGGAATGGCCGGCTGACGGTGTGTCGAATCCTCAGGGGCTTTATACGCTTCAAGCGCCAGCAGGTTCCGCTGTTCTCTTCGAGCAGCGCGTCTGGCACACAGGAAGCCCAAATCTTTCCAATGTAACACGGAAAACCTTGTATTACGGTTACAGCTACCGCTGGTTTCATCCGCGAGATGAGAGAACGGTTTCGCATTACATGGAACGTTCCGATCCAATTCGCAGGCAGTTACTGGGAGCAAAAACAAAATCCCTAGGACTTACGTCACCTCAGCCGGAGGAGGTCCCGCTGCGAGCCTGGATGGAGGAACATCTGGGCGAAGAAGCAGTTGCCGATAAATTCACGCGCTTGGTCGGTGGAACTTCGGTGTCATTTGCGCGAAACCCGGATGACCATTATGCCGTGCGCGTATGATTCAATCCAGGCGTATATTTGGCGGAGGTCTAAGAATGCAAGGTTGGAAGGGGGAAGAGGTGGCTGAAAACAATCTGCCTCCGCTTGGTATGACTCTGATTCCGGCGGGTGAGTTTGAGATGGGAGACCGCTTCGCCGGCGCCAATGAGAATAAATGTCCCGCCCACACGGTGTATCTTGATGCCTTCTACATGGACCAATATCCGGTTACCATAGAACGGTACAGAGAGTTTCTTAATGCGACAGACTACAGAAAGCCCGATTGGGACAAAGTTGCGGGTTACTTTCCCATAAAAGAGCTAAGTCCAATGATTTGTGTCAGTTGGCACGATGCAATGGCTTATGCAAAGTGGGCGGGCACACGCTTGCCGACGGAGGCAGAATGGGAAAAAGCAGCGCGAGGTGGCTTAACGGGAAAAAAATATCCATGGGGGAACTCGATTGATGAAACCAAGGCGAACTATAACAACAATGTCTGGAATGGGAGAGTAAAAGGGGAAGGGCGGCACGGTACGACGACACCCGTCGGCAGTTATCCTCCCAACGGTTACGGGTTGTACGACATGGCGGGAAACGTGTGGGAGTGGTGTTTGGATGAATACCAGGAGCAATTTTATCTCGGCAGTCCAGAGCGAAACCCGATAGCAGGGGGCAAGAGTGTGACTGAGCTTGTGGAAACCTACGAGCATGTGCGCACCGTACGTGTGTTGCGTGGGGGATCGTGGGGCATCGCACTCTACAACAATTTCGTGGAACTCGCGGCACGCTTCAATTTTTATCCCACGTATCCGAACGTTTACACCGGATTTCGCTGTGTGAGACCACTACAGTAAGCAAAGCAGATTTCACGAGACTGACTAGAAACTGGATTACTTACTGATTGGTCTACGATGACTCAAAATACTGTACTGAACCACTTAATTTAGCCTGAAGCAATTGCTTCCAAGGCAGAACCCTATACGTATTGCGCGATGACACCTGAACAACGATATCTGCTGGATACAATGGGATACCTTCACTTGAAGAATGTGCTCAACTCTGAAGAGTTGGAACGTGCTCAAGATGCGGCGGAACGGCTTGTCAATATGCCACCGGAGGAGCTGCCAGTGGGTGTTTATAAACAGAAAGGTAATCCCGTGATGGATTCTCCACAAGACAAGTATCGCCGAGGTGTTACATACGATCGAGCCTTTGAGCACCTCACGATGCACCCAACCACGTGGCCAATAATCAAGGAGTTGACTTCAAATAAACCGTGCCTCTGCAGAGGCAATTTGATGGTTAATACGCACAAACATACCCCGATTCCACTTCATAATGGCGATGGCGGGCAAATCTTGGCGCTCGGCGTCAAGCGTGATGGAAAAAACAGTCCACGCGGGTTTGGCGAGCCGGGCACGCTTTTCTGCGAACTTTTCAATATTTTTTGGTATCTAACGGACGTTCATCCCGGTGATGGAGGCCTATTATTGACGCCGGGTTCACACAAGAGTGAATTTGAGAGTCCGTATACGAGGATTTTTGACTCTGAGGAAAATCTCCCTCAAGGCGTGGTAAACGTTATGCCGAAAGCCGGGGATGCAGTCGTAATTCCTGAGGTCATCTTGCGTGGCTCTCTACAGTGGAAACCAAAGAACAGGGAGCGTCGGTTCATCGTATGTCGCTACGTGCCGCAGCATCTTCTCGCCTGGCACCGAGACACAGACTTCATCATGGTAAAGGAGATGAAGGATAGACTGGCACCCGAGACACAAGAATTGGTGGAAATCACGTGGCGTGCGCGCGAGAAGGAAATCACGAAACGTGATTCCATTCGTTTGATTTAATTCAGTAGCGTGTTTACTTGAGCGGGAGCTAACCTGAATGGATAGCGCCAGGACTGTTAATACATGCAAGATTTCGTTCAGTTCAAGATTTACCGTCGTATGTGTCAACTGCGCACAGCACATGAACGCGATTATTCACATCTCCCCTTCGTTGCAAGCTTGGTTGGCATTTAACTTGGTTTCAGTTAAAGTGATTTAGATAACCCTCAATTTCAGGAGGCCAATAATGGCAGGAAGAATGGAAGGCAAGGTTGCCATTGTCACTGGCGGCAACAGTGGTATGGGTTTGGCGACGGTAGAGATGTTCGTGGAGGAAGGTGCTCGCGTGATGATTGCCGCCCGCGGCGAGGAGCGTGGACAAGCGGCTGCTGACCGGCTCGGTGAAAACGCTGCTTTCATACCAACTGACGTGACCTCTGAAGACGACATCAAGGGCATGATTGACGCGACTGTCGATCGGTGGGGACGTGTCGATTGTCTTTTCAGTAACGCAGCCGCTGGGTGCCCGTCTGCCAAAGTCGAAGATTTTGATACATCTGACTTTCAGTCACGAATGATGAATATCCTCGGTTCGGTGTTTCTTGGTATGAAGCACGTTGTCCCCGTCATGAAAAAGCAAGGCGGTGGAAGCATCATCAACAATGGCAGTACTGCCGGGGTCATCGTTGACGGCTGCGGCTCTGCGATTTATAGCGCGGCCAAAGCCGGAGTCATCCATGCGACCAAACTCTGGGCGCTCGAACTGGCGGAGTTCAGTATCCGAGTGAACTGCATTTCCCCCGGCGCCATCGTGACTCCGATCATGGTCGGAGGGTATCACCGTTACGAACCGGCGGAACTTGATCGACTCTTAGGCCGCGTAGAATCGCACTTTGCAGAAGTCTTGCCCCTGAGACGAGCCGGAAGGCCAAGAGACATTGCGTATGCAGCGGTATACTTTGCCAGTGATGAAAGCTTGTACACGACCGGGCACAATCTAGTGATCGAATCGGGAAATACGCTTGGCAGAAGCCAGGCCGAACAGGACTTGCGCAGCGCTAGAAGGGCGAAGGCTGTCTTCGGCTCGGACTAGCTGCAACCCTAAGCCCACATTTGACGGACTATCCTGTCTTTCAATCGCTTGTTGATGAGTATTATTAGCGGGCACCGTGACGTTTAATCGTTCGTTACGGAGAAATTTGGTCCACACCATTGGAGATATCAATGAGTTCATCGAAGCCGAACATTATTTTGGTCAACTGTGACGACCTTGGCTACGGCGATTTAGGATGTTACGGATCAACCGTGAACCATACACCGACACTTGATCGCATGGCACAAGAGGGAGTAAAATTTACCGACTTTTACATGGCATCGCCTGTGTGTTCGCCTTCACGAGGCGCCATGATGACGGGATGCTACCCCAAGCGCATCGGTTTTGGGGACTTTGAAGGACAGATCGTGCTTTTTCCCGGTCAAGGAGTAGGCTTAAATGCGGACGAGATTACCGTTGCGGAGATACTCAAGGAGCAGGGCTATGCGACGATGTTAGTCGGAAAGTGGCATTGTGGCGATCAGCCCGAATTCATGCCGACGCGTCACGGGTTCGATCACTACTACGGCATACCCTACAGCAACGACATGGGAAGGCAACCGGGCCGCGAGAATCGGTTCCCTCCATTGCCGTTACTATGTGACGAAGAGGTAATCCAAGAGCAACCTGATCAAGCAGCGCTCACCGAACGCTATGTCGAACAGGTAGTCCGCTTCATCCGAAATAACAGTGAACAGCCCTTTTTTCTGTACTTTGCCCACATGTATGTCCATCTGCCCATCTATCCTCCCGAGGCATTTCTGAAGAGATCTGAGAATGGACGCTATGGCGGTGCAGTCGAGCACATTGACTGGTCAATGGCAGTGATACTGAATGAACTTCAGCAGTTGGGATTGGACGACAATACCTTGGTTGTTTTCACCTCCGATAACGGTGCGAGAAACGACAATGGCGGCAGCAACGCTCCCTTACGCGGCCGCAAAGGCACAACCTGGGAAGGAGGACAACGGATACCGTGTCTGATGCGTTTCCCTGGAAGTATTGCTGCGGGTATCGTAAATAGCGAGATCACGACTGCGATGGACTTTCTCCCAACCTTTGCGGGATTGGCGGGGGCGAAAGTGCCTTCGGATCGAGGGATTGACGGCAAAGATATTCGCCCACTCATGTTCGGTCAGAGCGGCGCGGTTTCTCAGCATCGCACCTTCTTCTACTATTCCGGCGAAAATATTGAAGCTGTGCGTTCGGGGAAATGGAAACTTCACATCCGCAAGAGGAACGCGGAGATACGAGAACTTTATGACCTAGAGGCGGACATCGGCGAGACGAATAATTTATATGACCGGCACCCGGACGAGGTAAAAGTTTTGGAGGCCGAAATTCAAGCTTGTCGGAGGGATATTGGGGATAAAGCGGTTGGAGCAGAAGGTGCCAACTGTCGTCCGATTGGCGCGGTGGAGAATCCGGAGCCCTTAACCAAATACGATCCCAACCATCCATATATCATCGCCATGTACGACCTAGAGGATGCCGGTTAAAGATAGTCATCAGTCCGACTAAGAAGGTCTGGCTATTGGTCGTTGGGGCGAGACAATCTGTCGTCGTTCCGGTGTCAGGCGTTCAAGGAGTTCCGGCGATGGTTGGTAACCATACCGAAAATTTCCCCAGGACGGACCGTAACGATACACTACCATGCGACGTATGCCTGGATTCACGCGCTTTGCAGCGCCATGCGCCGTCCAGTCCACAAACAGTAGAGCATCCCCTGCTGGCATGTAAACCTCAATGGCACCCTCAATGTTGTCCACAGATGCGCCGTATGGAGCAGGATTATCATTGAAGTACGGGTGTGGAAAGTTAGACTTGTGGCTGCCCGGGATCACCATTGTAGAACCGTCACCGGGACCTATGTCCGTTAACGCCACAAGGAGGTTAATTTGACCGCACATGAATTTCCCGTTGCGAAACGCAAACGCGCCACGTTTGGCCTCTTGACTAGAATGCAGCCCAATAGCTTCTCCGGGCTCTCGAAAGTTAACATGGTTCTCATCAATAAACAGGGGGCCATGATTGTAATCGTACGTCCTCTCACCGCCGACAAAGCGCTTAATCTTGTCAATCCAGGACGGATGATCAATTAGCTTTTCAAATGGCCCGCCCGCCTCGTAAATCTGCTGGTAGTTCACACCAGAGGTTTTGTCACCATATTGATGGCCGTGAATATAGCCGTACCACTCCCCCGGTTTCAGCGGCGGGATTGTATCCAAACAGTCGTTGAGGTCTTTCACTTCAACCTTTGTTAATACACCTTCCAAATGCAAAAACCCCTGCAAGTCAAAGAAATAATCATCCCTATCAACTACCATATTTTCCTCCCATCTAGTTTGGGCTTTCACGCTCCCGCTTGTAATAGCAATCTTCGTTTACAAATCAACGGTTTTATTTGCATTGCAAAGATTCCCTACAATCTTTCCAATCTTCCTCATTGATTCAGGATTTAGACTCTGATACTAAAACTTGATTACATTACGTGATTTAAGTCTTATTCCCTCGTTCACTCAAGTGTTTCCGGATATTTGCCGCTATCGCATGGGTGATTCCTTTAACGCACAGTAATTGGTCAAGGCTTGCGCCACGGATATTTTCAATTGACCCGAAATGCTGAAGTAGCGCTTGTTTGCGTTTGGTACCAACGTTAGGAATTTCGTCTAGCACGGAGTGACTCAGTGCTCGACTGCGCAATTTGCGATGATAGGCAAGAGCGAAGCGGTGAGCCTCATCGCGCAGACGCTGGATAAGATGAAGGGTTGGATTGTCATGACGGAGTACAATCGGATCAGATTGCTCGGGCAAGAAGATGTGCTCAAACCGCTTCGCAAGCCCAATAATTGGAAGATGGCTAAGGTTTAGCATCTCTAACGCCTCGCAGGCGGCGCCTAGTTGTCCTTTACCACCGTCAATCAGAATGAGATCGGGCAAGGCGTTTTCTTCAATCGCGCGGCGCATCCGCCGACCTAGCACCTCATTCATCATCGCAAAATCATCCTGACCTTGTACCGTACGAATCTTGAAACGTCGATACTCCGATTTAGCGGGTTCGCCATCCTCTATCACCACCATTGACCCGACGGCAAATTGACTTCCGAGGTTGGAAATGTCAAAGCCCTCAATCCGCTGGGGAGGATGAGAAAGGTGCAACAACTCCTGCAATTCGATTAGAGCGGGGTTATCCCCTGCTTTGTAAACGATATGTGTTTCCTTTTGATTAAGGATAAGTTCAGCGTTCTTTGATGCCATCTCCACCAATCGGCGCATTCGTCCTTTTTGTGGGATGTGCAAGTTCGTACCACTGCCTCGTTTCTCGGACAGCCATTTTTGAATTGCCTCCGGCATCTCGGTCTCGTTGGGCAACACAATTACCTTGGGGATGAATGACGCATTTTGATAGTATTGTTGGACAAAAGCGGTCAAAGATTGAAGTGGCAATTCTGAATCGACATCGTTTAGAAAGTAGTGTTCCCTATCTATCAACTTCCCATCACGTACCATCAACACTTGTGCACACGCTTCCGTGCCGGTGTAGGCAATGCCGATTACATCTTCATCCGCTGCCGAAACAGTGTCAAGATTCTGCCTAGCGACTGCTTGGTTGACCGTTTCAATCCGGTCACGATACTTAGCAGCCCCCTCATAATCCATTGAAGCAGCGGCTAGCTCCATCTTCTCTTTCAGCTCTTGGATGACTTGCCGCGTGTTACCGCTCAGAAACCGGCAAACGTTTTGGACAATCTCGTCATATTCAGTGCTATTGATTAGATCGGCACAGGGGCCGGGGCAGCGATTGATATGATAGTCTAAACAGACGCGATATGGATTTTCTGATGCTTTCAAGTCGAGACTACATGTGCGGATTGGGAAAACCTTTGTGAGTTGCTTAATGGTCTGGCGAATCGCCCGAACATGTACAAATGGGCCGAAGAATTTGGCACCAGAGTTGTCGGTTTGGCGTGTAACGCACAGTCTTGGAAAAGGCTCTTGGACGGAGACTTTCAAGTAGGGATAACGTTTGTCGTCCTTTAGCTTGACGTTGTAGCGCGGTTGGTGTTCTTTAATAAGATTATTCTCAAGGATAAGGGCTTCAACACTGTTTGCGGTAACTACATAGTCTACATCATTAACATAACGCATCATTGGCTTAGTCATTGAGTAGGACTGAGTCGAACGCTGAAAATAGGAAGCCACACGCTGGCGCAGCGATGAAGCCTTACCAACGTAGAGAACTTCCCCTTGCACATTCTTCATCAGGTAGATACCAGGGTTCGAAGGGAGATTCTTGATGGAACTGGCTAGTTGGAGGTTCATCTGCCAAATTAAAATCCTCTGTCGGACGAGACGTTAGATAGCATGTGTAAACCTGCGTTCTAGACGTTCTTGAGGTATAGCGATTGATCCTGCAAGTTTAATTCTGAGATTAAAGTCTTAGGCGACGGATCTCTCAAATACCGCACGGTAAATCTTCCGTCCTTCTGCCAGATACTTCATCTCAAAACTGGTTTGAATGTGCTCTGTCTGAGTCAGCGTTGAGGTTGTTTCAACAAGACACGTTGATTGGCCAAGCCTGTATCGAATCTCATCAAAATACTCGCCGTAATCCGTTACAACATGGAGGCGACCACCGTTTGGATACAGGGTACGCTCAAGTCCTCGAAGCCATGTCGAATTTCTGAAAAGTCGGCGTTTGTGCTGGCGCTTTTTTGGCCATGGATCGGGAAAGTAAACATGATACACTTGAACGCACTTCTCTGGCACATAGCAATCAACAAACCGTGCAGCGTCACTCCAAGCCAACCGTGCATTCGGAAAGAGTGAGCCTTCCAATCCGCCGGCGCGGCGACCGGTATGTTTGATATGTTTCTGAAATCGCTGCTGTGTCTGTCGAATATACTTCGGCGCCCGCTCTACGCCTAGGTAGTTGATTTCCGGGTGCTGCCTTGCGGCTTCGAGCAGAAAGCGCCCTTTGCCACAGCCGACCTCAATCTCAACCGGATTCTCATTTCCAAAAATTGTTTTCCAACAGATTGGAGGGCGGATGTCATCCAAGCTGATTTTTGTTCCGCTGTCGAGGTCAATAATGCAGGAATTGAACTGTGTGAACTTGTAGAAGGTTTCGTTGTAACGCGGCTCTTCGTTCATCTATCCGTTCAAAGGAAGCATAGCACAGGATTAGCTTTGTCCGAATACGTCCCCATAGGGATCAAGTTAAGAGAGTTCGTCTAGTATTGGTGGGGTTTTCCGTCGCAAAACCCTTAACTTAGTCCGCATTGGGCGGGGAGGGAATCTCTATCGCCCCCATACGGTAGGTGCGGTTTCCAACCGCACCGAACCCCGCCCCTACGGAATCGAGCGCCATGAAATCATCTTCTGGGGCGGCCCCATCAATGAATTGGTAGGAATTCCCTCGCCAAGTCTACATGGAGATTAACAGTATAAGACATTGAAACGGCGTGACTTGCACCCTAAAACGCTTAACTTAATCCCTATGGCTTAGTCCGAATACGTCCCTACAATGAATAGGTTCAACTGATGTGATGCCGCGAAAGTGTTCCATATCTTTCACACGCTAACCATTCTTTTGGGCAACTGAACCACCTTCTATCGTAGCCTATGCGGTCCTAAAGAACTCCGCGTGTTCCAATCAATACAAATATAGCATAGCATCCTCTGAAGTTCAATGTAAAGGACATCTCGTGCTGTGCATTCGCATCCAACTTTCAAAGTGTTGTAATACCATTTCGCTTGAATAATAGTGCTTATGAAAGTTTCAATTATATCATTCACTTTCTCGGTAGGCGGGGATCAACCGAGTGGATGGCGAGGGCGATAGAGATTCCCATTGCCCCGCCGACTTTGCGCGGAGACCGGCTTCTTACTCAGCTCCACACAGGTTTCATTACTTGATTCGCGTAATCAATGCATATGAATTTTAGAGAAATGGTGTAGGGTGTGCGCCGCACTGCAATGGAGGAAACTGGCTTGCAGGTCACTCGACTCCCATGTGTGCCTTGTTTCTATGCGTGGACGTACCTTGTGGGTGTCTATCTTGTTGGCTTCAAATGTTTAAATCCCCTGCGTACGAACGGAATGGATTGGCAGTGGTAGGTAGTCTCATCTCACAAACTGCAATGTGCCGTGCATGGGCGAGCCATCCTTTTCCGTTGCGTCGATTAGGGGTAGGTGCTATAATCGGCAACAAAGACATGTGTATCTACGAATGCCGATGAACACTCAGCTGCTTGGAGTGTTCACCGAGTGGAGGACGAGGAGAATGCCAATTCCGACGATTGAATGGGTAGATGACAGAATACGGCTGATCGACCAAACCCTACTGCCCAATGAGTTTAAACAGATTTACTGCGATGATTTAGAGACTGTGTGGGAAGCGATTAAATCGTTGAGAGTGCGCGGCGCACCCGCGATTGGGATTGCGGCCACATTGGGAACGGTGCTAGGGGTTTGGAAGTCGCGAGCGGCAAACTACGCCGAATTCGCAGATGAATTGGCGAAGGTTACCGGCTACCTGGCAACATCTAGGCCCACCGCGGTGAATCTGTTCTGGGCGCTTAACCGGATGAGCAAGACAGCGGAAAAGCACAAGCATGTCGGAATCCCGGAGTTAAAGCAAGTACTGTTGAATGAGGCATTGGCAATCATTGAAGAAGATCGCGCTATGAGTCGCGCCATTGGAAAACACGGGTTGCAACTCCTGAATGAGGGCGATACCATTCTAACGCACTGCAACGCCGGTGGGTTGGCAACCTCCGATTACGGCACAGCCCTGGCGGTCATGTTTACGGCGCATGAAGCCGGCAAGAATATAAGTGTCTACGCCGATGAGACTCGCCCGCTTCTCCAAGGCTCGCGTCTCACCGCATGGGAGTTGATGCAAGCGGGAATTGACGTAACTCTAATCTGCGATAATATGGCTGCCCAAGTTATGAAGGAGGGAAGAATTCAGTGTGCTGTTGTCGGGGCAGACCGAATTGCGGCAAACGGTGACACAGCCAACAAGATTGGCACCTACAACGTTGCAATACTCGCCCAAGCGCACGAAATTCCATTCTATGTCGCCGCACCGACATCCACACTGGATCTCTCACTGGACACTGGGGACCAGATTCCCATTGAGGAACGCGCTCCCGAGGAGGTCACGGAAGGCTTTGGCAAACGAACCGCGCCAGAGGGTGTCAAGGTTTACAGTCCTGCATTTGATGTTACACCCGCCCACCTAATTACTGCTATCATTACGGAAAAGGGGATTGCCCGCCCACCGTACCGCACCAGTTTGGCGGCGCTATTTAACGCGTAAGTCTGCGTGGAGCGTGTGGCGCACGTTTTACGATGTAGGCCAGATGGAGGTGACATGCTCTGCTGCCTAATCTAATCCGATGAAAGGAGATTATCCGATGCACAGAAAATTGGCAGTGGGAACCATTGTCTGTGTGGTGGCTATGCTTACTCTCTCTACTATGTTCATGGGATGTGGAGCTAAGCTGTCAAGCGATGGAACAACAAATACACCTCCCGTAATTAAGGATGTTATCGTGCCAGAGCAGGTCGTAGTTGAATTGAAAGTAGACGGATACGACGCGGACGGTGATAAGTTGAGATATCTATGGGAAGTCGACCAAGGGAAATTGATTCTACAACCAAACGCACCGTGAATTGGAGGCTACCTTCAGATGCGAAATCAGCAGTCGTCAAAGTTTATGCCAATGATGGAGTAAACGAATCTGTTCCAGCCACCAGAACAATCAAGGTAAATCTTAGAAATGTCGCACCCGTCATCAAGCGGATTGTTGTTCCAGAGAGCGTGACTGCTGGGGAAAGAATCCAACTTGAGGCTGAAACCTACGATCCGGATGGAGATTCGGTTGCTTTCAACTGGAATGTGGAAGTGGGGGTGCTCAGTTCAACAAACGCGAACGCGCCGACATGGACTGCCCCAGTCGAAGGGGCCTTTGTTCCGGTGAAGCTAAGTGCGGATGATAATATAAACCAACCAACAGTCAGATCAACAACGATTAGTGTTGTTGGTTCCCCACTCATTGTCCCAGGGGAGCAAGCGGCTGGCATTAGATTGGGAGATCCGTTTGATAAAGTGAAATCGTTGTACGGAGAACCGGATCTATGCTTTAGCGATTCGAGTTCCTTTTTCTATTATGCTATGAGAGTTAGCAGATCCATTGACGGTATCAATCTAGTCGAAAGGCTGTTTCTTTGGAAGCCGAATAAATCCAAAACAGCGGGCGGCGTGGGAGTTGGAACTGACCGTGGGCGAGTTGAGGAGGAATTTGGGTTGGCAGAAAGAATAGAGAGGGAAGAGAAAAGAAACGCACACTGGTATTCTAGCAAGGGGATTTCATTTGATTACGATCAAAATTCCAAAGTCACGAGTATTCACATTTTTAAGCCAAGAAGATCGCGGTGAACCTTTTGTAAGATTCAGTTGTTCGTTGCTGTGCAAATAGGTGTTGATGAAGTAAGTTGCCTCAGAAAATCATTACCCCACGCAGTAGATCTGAAGATCTTCACAATTGAAACGATTGAATGACTGTTGCACTGAACGGAAGGCTACGCAGGGGATTAAAATCGTGTGAAAAGAGCGTTTGACTTAGCACGCACCGGCATGAGTGGCGAATCAGCATCTGTTCCTCGCTAAGGACTTTGACAACCTTGATGATTTCCTCGCCTCTAACCCGCCGGTGTCGTTTGACGTTGGTCTTGACTATGGCTTAAATCGGATACACTGCCCGGTATCACATCGGCGAGACTCCTAAAAATCAGATTTGAGTCGTTAGTTTATCTTTCAGACTCTTCAAAGAGCGATGGAAAGAATCGCAGCGGGTCTGAGGGGTCGCGAAATAGGATTTTCTGGCGCGGTGTGAGTTCTACGTTCGTCGGTGGTTGGACGCGTTCCGTTTTCCAGGCCATATATGACACACAGTATTTATACAGAAGAGATCTCCGCTCGTGTTTCGCCGTCCAAGCCATTGTACCGTGTGTCAATGCTTCCGTAAAGAGGATGACTGAACCCGCTGGCGCATTCGGAACGACAACACACTTAGTAGTTTCGGGTGCATCGTCTATCTGCTGCGGCAGCTTAAAGTTGCTCTTGTGGCTACCGGGAATACAACAGAAACCGCCAGAGTCCGCTCCCGTGTCAGACATATTCCACGTCACGACGACGAACCCATTAACGATCTGATTATCGCGGAAGGGGTAATATTCTCCTCTCCGAGCGCTGGAGTGCGGCGCCGTGGCGCCGTAGTCAGCGTGGAGCCTTCCCCTGTGCATCCCCTCGCGCATACACATCCCATAAATTCGATCGAGTCGGAAAGCGTCGCCCAACCGAAATCTAAGGATTGGCAAAATCTTGGGGTGATCGAGTAAATCACAGAACTGCTTTCCCCACTGTAGAAACCCTGGTCCATCGGGGGCGCTCCCGAAACGTTGCGTTTGCCCCGGAGCGGGTAATTCCTGTTTGTCCAGCAGTTCGTTGAATCTTGAGACCTCCGTATTGCTCAAGACATTCTCAATGACCAAGTAGCCCTGCAGATCAAAGAGGTACTGCTGCATTTCAAGATCGTCCATGATGTGCCCTCCTCGTACTTGCTAACATTCACAGTTCTTTTATAGGGCTTTTTAGCGGAACGGGAATCACATAGTTGCGCGTTTTTAGGCGACGCCTGTCAATATCCGAGAGTGACGATTACTCTGCAAAGCGGAAAATGCTCTGACAGGTGTGTTACCACAGCTCACAATCCCGCATAAAGACGATTGCTCGCCGCCGAACTCATGCGCCGGGAATAGTGGTAGACATGTGTTTCTACCGTGTCCTGATTGTTACCAATTGGCGTGGATTCCTCCACGATGAAATCAGCGAAATCCGCTGCGTTGAAGGCGACAAAGGCGAGAGAGATTGAATCGACAAGCCTCTCGTGCCGCTTCCCAAGATCGGGAAACGCCAAAGGGCCCGTGTCGATCTGGTAGGCGTTATCCGCTTTTCTTATATTCAGCGTTTTGACGGGGTACTCGATTATTGCGCGTAATTCCGTTTCGTCGTTATGAATTTCTGTTTGTGCTATCACAGGGTGGAATTCATGCGTGAACCGAATGATTTCCTCGGCGGAAGTCAGGTTCTCGTAACGGGCGTATTCCTGTAGATGCTGGACAGGTCCGCCAAACATCTCCACCGTTCTCAGGCAACTTCTATAGTTTGGGTTCAACCATGCGTTACGCCGAAAGATTAGCCCGTATTCCGGACCGAAGATAGGAAGAAAGTCGTAGTTGTCTCTGAGAAACAGGTTCTGCTCTGCAAACGTGTCCTCGCTCTTGCATGACGCACATTGGAGGAAATCCTCCATTTTTCCACTTCGTTCATCAATTACACGCGTGCGAGATTCAACCCAGAATCTCACTTCATTCGCCGGATTTGTTCCGAGAAGGTAGGTCTGACTGTAATCCAACGGTGTCATCGTAATCTCTGTTCACCCATTTTCATAATTAGCTATCTACATTTCGCTGATTAGGAGGCTTCCGCCATCATCAACATCAACCTTCACCCAAGGTTCCAACCAGATGGTTGTGTCCGATTGCTCAATGACCGCGGGCCCCAAGAAACGAGATTCCCAGGGTATGCGGGAACGCTCGTAGATGGGACAGTTTATGAAACCGTCCTCCGAGTATACCTGTCGCGTCCCTTTTTGGGCTTCCTCTAACGTCGTGTTAGGTCTGGGAAGAAAGTCTTTCATTGTCAGGTCCGGCCGCACTCCGATTACGGAGGTGCGTAGGTTTAACAGCCGAATGGAAGTCTGCTCCAAGAGTGTCTCCATGCCGCCAAACGCCTCCTCCACTCGACCGTATTGACGGAGATAGGCTCCGCGAAAACGCTCCGCAATTAGATCCGGCGACACGGGCCCAGCAGGAAGTAATGTGCGTATGACGTGTGTCTGCCCCTCATATGAGACCTCAGCTTCGCGCAGGACATTAATCTCGGTAAGTGATACTCTTTCTCGCTCTATGAGGTCCCGTCCCTGTGCCAAGTGGTCGGCAAAGACAACTTCCACTTCTGTCTGATTGAGTTCGGAGGCGCTGCGATTAATCATGGTCACAAAATCGTGCCGAAGGTCGGCAATGACACATCCCCATGCCGAGGCGATGCCCGGATAGTACGGAACCAATGCCTGTGACACGCCGAGTTCCCGCAGGAGAAAACTGGCTAACAAGGGGCCGCCACCCCCGAAGGAGAACAGCACAAAATCGCGTGGGTCATGTCCACGGTCAATCGAGATTCGTCGGATGCTGCCAGCAATCCGGTTGTTCGCCACACTGATGATTGCCATCGCCGCTTCCTCTAGCGAAAGACCTAGCGGCTTCCCAATTTCCGTCGTGACGACCGACCTAGCTGCCTCAAGGTCAAACGAGAATCCTTTCCCCTTCGCAATTGGTTGATTAGGGTTAATTCGTCCCAGGATTATGTTTGCGTCGGTGACTGTCGGTTCGGTTCCTCCAATGCCGTAGCACACTGGCCCGGGTTGAGCGCCAGCGCTATCAGGCCCAACCTGGAGCAGGCCGCCAGCGTCAATTCGAGCAATACTCCCGCCTCCGGCGCCAATAGTGTGAATGTCGATCATTGACACCATGATTGGAATACCAAACTCTGGCTCGATCCCGTTTGAAACTGTCGGCGTTCCCTCTACCACGAGTGACACGTCGAGACTCGTACCTCCCATGTCGTAGCCGATGAGGTTGTCGAATCCGCTTTCTGAGGCAATCTTAGTTGCGGCAATGACTCCGGCAGCCGGGCCGGAGAGAACCGTGTTCACCGAGAAATCTCGCGCGGCCTCGACGGACATCATTCCGCCATTAGACTGCATTATGAGAAGGTTCCCGCTGTAGCCGTGATTTTCCAAGCGTTCTTGCAGCCTAGCCAAGTAATGGCTGACTATCGGCTGAACATAGGCATTCACGACGGCCGTGCTAGTGCGTTCAAACTCCCGGAACAGGGGGAGGATGTCTGCCGAGGCAACAACGTAGATTTCGGGCCAGCGCGACTCAAGCAGCGCCTTAGCACGTTTCTCGTGGGTGGGGTTGGTGTAGGCGTTCAGGAAGCTGATAACAATTGCCTCTACACCGTCGGCCACAAGTTCCTCGGCGGACGCAATCAGTCCCGCTTCATCAAGAGGGACATGGATATCTCCTTCCGCCGTGATTCGTTCTGCGACTTCCTTGCGTCGGTCGCGTGGGACAAGGGGTTCATAGGACCCACTGAGACCGTAGGCATGAGGCCGATCGCGGCGCCTTAGTTCCAAGATATCCCGAAAACCGCGCGTTGCAATGAGGCCGCAACGGACACCTTTGCGCTCCAGGATGGCGTTGGTCGCAACAGTTGTGCCGTGGATTGCCAACTCAATGTCAGCGTAAGACAGGTCCATAGTATCAAGCCCAGCAATCAATCCTGCCGACTGATCGTGAGGGGTGGTGGCAGTCTTCGCGATACGCAAATCTTTCTGGTTTTCGTCCAGAGCGACGATATCGGTGAAAGTACCACCAATGTCAACACCAACAAGTTTTCCCATTTGTCTGCGATGTTTCCGTTTGAGCAGTCGAAAACTAATCGAGCGTTGTGTCATGGATGACCGCTCAAATAGGGAATTTAGTCCCCCTTTCTGTCTGTTGAAGATTCTGTCCAAGCGAAAAATGGAGTCAAATTTAAAATCGTCCAGCCCTTTGGTTCAGACACTGATGCTCTTTGGCGAGAATGCCTTCACCGCTAACCGGCTAATCTCGGCAATTGCTCGATCTCCGTGTGCATTGTCCTCGGTGGCCAGCGCAAATGCAGAGAGAATGAGTGGTCCCGTGGGCAAGAATACGATGCCTACATCTCCCTTGATTCGACCACTTGACCCATACTTGTGGGCAATTGAGAGTGCGGAATCTAGATCGCGTGGGATCATGCGACGATCTCGGCCGCCTTTCAGCATTTCAAGCATAGTGGCTGAAGCCTCCGGGCAGACTATCTGCCCGTGATACAGTCGTTTCAGAATCACCGCCATGTCCTCTGGCGTCGAGACGTTATTTTCGAGGGAATCTTGAAACGATAAGCTATTGTGGTTAACACCGTAGATACGAGACCGTTCAGTTAGCACGCTGTCGTTCTCACGGTTGCAGGGTTCATCGTCCATGCCGAACATCCGATAATGGTAGCGTCCTAGCGTAACGCTAGTTCTGGTATTGGGAAAACCGTACGCATCTAACATGGAGTTGATAGATTTCAGTCCAACGACGTCTATCAAAAGGTCTGTCGCCATATTGTCACTCACGCAAATCATTAGCCTGCAGTAGTCGCGCAATGTCAGTTCAGGTTCGTCTTCGGTGAGACTAAGTAGCCCTGAACCGTGGGTAGAGATTTGGGAGTGAAGCCGACGGCGTTCATCTAGAGAAAGACATCCCACCTCTACTTGGCGGAAGAGTTCAATCATCACTGGAATCTTGCAGATGCTCGCGGTCGGGAAGCGTTGATTTTTGTTGTATTCGTGCGTCGCGCCAGATGTCAAGTCCTCAATGTAAAAACCAAGGTTGCCCGGAAAATCAACGGCAATCTGATCCAGTTTCGCTGTTTCCAATCTGTTTTTCCCGGTTAATACTGCGCTCATAAGCTGCTTATCCTATGCCGGGGATAGCTATAGACCTGCAACTGAAAATCATCTAACCGCTATTTCCCAGTTCATTGAACGAGACAAGATTGTAACACTAGTCACAGAAGAATAATACTTGGGAGTCGCTATTTCAATGGACGGCGGTGCCCCTTGGCTTGCCTCAACAGTCTGACAAAAAAAGCACCCTTCAACTCCCATCTATACCTGAAGGGTGCCTCTCTTGACTAGATTGCCCGATGTCGATTCACGCCACGTTACTCCTTTTGCTCCTCCTTCGCCATAGCAACAACCTTTTGGGCGATTTCCTCGGGCACAATCTCGTAGCGGGAAAATTCCATCGTAAAACTCCCACGCGCGCTTGTTATCGACTTGAGGTCAATTGAGTAACGGAGCATCTCCGCGAGCGGAACGCTCGCTTGAATGGCTTGACGCTTGCCTAACTGCTCTACTCCCATCACTTGACCTCGCTTGCTGTTCAGATCGCCGATGATGTCACCCATAAACTGTTCAGGGACTGAGATTGTGACATCCATTATCGGTTCGAGCAACCCTGGATGCGCTTGATCCGCTGCTGCCGAGAAGGCTAGCGAACCCGCCATCTGGAATGCAAAGTCGGACGAATCGACAGGATGATACTTGCCATCATAGAGTTCAATCTGGGTATCAACTAGTGGATAGCCGGCGATCACCCCCTGTTCCATCTTGCCACGGATTCCCTTTTCAACGGCGGGAATATAGTTCCGTGGAATCGATCCGCCGACGACGCTATCTACGAATTCAAACCCGGTGCCTCGTTCAAGCGGCGAAATATTTATCCAGCAGTCGCCGAATTGCCCACGGCCACCGGATTGGCGTTTGTATCTTCCCTGAATCCCGCTTACACGCCTACGAATTGTCTCCCTATACGGAACTTTGGGGGGTTCAATGTCAGTTTCAACGCCGAATCGATCCTTCATTCGTTCGCGCGTGAGACTGATGTGGAGTTCTCCTAAACCCGAAACCAGAAGTTGTGAGGTGATATCATTTCGCTCAAGCCTGAAGGTCGGGTCTTCTTCTCCCATTCTGTTCAAGGTTGATATGAGTTTCTCATCATCGCCTTCTCGCAGGGGTTTGACGGCGAATGAAATCACAGGTTTGGGAAAGTCGATTCCGGGAAGCTGAACTGCATTGCCAGTCTCACACCACGTGTCTCCAGTCTGTGTAATGGAGAGTTTGGGGACAACTCCGATGTCACCAGCAACCACTTGCGTGGTGCTAATAGAACTCTTCCCGTGACTGAAAGCCAGCTTTCCAATCTTCTCGATTTCTCCTCTCGTCGAATTGAATACTTGGGAATCCCCTTTTAGAATCCCAGAGTATACCCGAAAGAACGTGAGCCGTCCTGAGAACGGGTCGGCCATCGTCTTGAAAACGAGAGTGGACATGGGTGCGTCCGGCGAGGCCTCAAGAGTCGTTTCATCATCGACGCTCTTGATGGGTTTGGCATTGTCAGGGGATGGAAAGCAGTTTATTATCGCATCCATCAGTTGCTGAACACCGATATTTTCTAGGGCGGCCCCGCAGAGCGCCGGCACAACCTTGCCACTAGAAATCCCGGACTGTAAGCCAGTGCTAATCTCCTCATCTGTCAGCTCGCCTTCGAAAAATTTCTCAATCAGCTCATCGTCACCCTCTGCGGCCACCTCAACAAGCTGTTCGCGATATTCTGCAGCTTGGGGTTCAAGGTCAGATGGAATCTCCGACTTCGGCGCCGGCTCGTTGCCATCAGGTTTCGTGAACGCGCTCATCCGAACAAAATCCGCTACACCCGTGAAATCTTCTTCCGCCCCAATCGGAAGCTGTACGACGGTGGCGTTTGCCTCTAAAATCTCCGCAACACTTGCTAGAGCGTTTTCAAAGCTTGCGTTTTCCTTGTCCATTTTATTGATAAAAATTAGCCGTGGCAGATTATACTTATCCGCAATTTCCCAGACCTTTTCCGTTCCTCCCTCAACGCCGGTTGTTGCGTCAATTACTACTACGACAGCGTCAGAAACTCGGAGTACACTCTCAAGATCGCCATAAAAATCTTCTGCTCCCGGTGTGTCAATGATATTTAACTTATGTTCGTTCCATTCTGCGATACAAACTGAACAGTTAAGTGTTGTTTTACGTTCTATCTCGTCCGGAGAATAATCGGCCACCGAGTTCCCTTGGTCGACATGGCCCATCCTCTCAACCGTACCTCCGTTATAGAGCATTGCTTCAATTAACGATGTCTTTCCCGCACCGGAATGTGCAATTACTCCGATATTTCGGATCTGTTCTGTTCGGTATTCTCTCATGTTGTCGTGAGCTCTCCTTACGGTGTCAATCTACCACGAATGTTGCGAGATTTTAGCACACCCCTATAGGAAAAGCAAGCGAAAATGTGTGAAATGGGTCGGGCGGATTGATAGCATGAAATTTGGAAAGATAGGGATACAAACGGTAGGAGGATTCGCTGCCACCGTATCTACACCTCACGTCCGATATAGAAATTCTGTAACCTACGTTGCTCAAGGGATGATATACTCTGTTGTTAGTGGAAAACTGGCTAACCGTAAGTTGATTGCGGTTCTTTCAATTAGGAGGACAACAGTAATGCAACGAATCTTTTTCTCACTCGGCGCCGGTTTCGCTCTGCTCTCAGTAGCAACCGGCGCTTTTGCTGCTCACGCGTTGAAAGCAAGGCTTTCGACAGAGATGTTAGCGATGTTCGAGATCGGCGCACGTTATCAGATGTATCATGCCTTGGGACTCATTGCGGTCGCCTGGGCTTTTTCCCAATGGAACAGTCAACTCATCCTCGCTGCGGGTTGGCTCTTTGTGATCGGCATTGCCATTTTTTCCGGCAGTCTCTACGTGCTGAGTCTGACCGGTATCCGCCAACTCGGTGCAATTACGCCGATTGGTGGTTTGGCTCTTATTGTTGGCTGGTTTTGTCTTGTTTTGGCGGCGTTGCGACGCTAATGGCCGATACGATCTGGAATGCTACTTTTTGGCAGACGACGATTGTATTCGTCGATATGCTTTATTTCTCCATTCAAGAAATAATCAAATTCTCATTCACATTCCCTGTTAACGAAATAGGCACTTAGCCTGAATGAAGATGCAAACACCTATGTTCGATTGGAATCAATGGCGAGAGCAGTTTCCAGTAACCAAGAACTATATCTACATGAATCACGCGGGCATTGCACCGCTATCTCTCCGTGCACGAAATGCCATGCGAGAGTTTCTAGATAATGCTACCGATGACGGAGCTGTCCATGCGGAGGATTGGGCGGCGACGGCAGAAGCCTGCCGCCAGTCGGCAGCGAAGCTAATCCACGCCAATACGAACGAAATGGCGTTTATGAAAAACACCACACAGGGAATCCTTCTCGCGGCAAACGGGATCGATTGGCATGAGGGTGAAAACGTCGTGACAACGGCGATGGAATTTCCCGCGAACGTGTATCCGTGGTGGAGTTTGAAGGAACGATACGGTGTAGAAACGCGAATGGTCGCTGAACGAGAAGGGCGGATTTCTCTCAATGAGCTTGAAGCGGCCATCGACTCGCGCACCCGTGTGCTAACGATCAGCCATGTAGAGTTTGCATCCGGTTTTCGACACGATATTCAGGCAATTGGGGAGATGTGTCGAGAGAAGGCTATCTGGTTCGTCGTGGACGCTATTCAAAGTGTTGGCGTGATTGACGTTGACGTGAAGGCATGTGGCGTTGACATCCTCGCGGCTGACGGACATAAGTGGTTGTGTGCGCCTGAAGGTGCAGCAATCTTTTACTGTGCAGAAGAGCGACAAGATCAACTGATCAACACAAATCTTGGCTGGGCAGGTGTAGTGAATCCGCGAGATTTTCTCAACTACAATCTTACGCCGAAACCCGACGCGACACGATTTGAGGAGGGGTCGTATAACAGCATAGGATTATTTGGGCTACACGCCGCCATTGATTTGCTCTTGGAAATCGGCGTGCCTCAGATTGAGAAGCGGGTATTGGATCTGACCGGACATTTAATTGAGGGACTCCGGTGCAAGGGGTACCAAGTCTGGACGCCAACGAAGGAGTCGGAAAGATCGGGTATCGTTGTATTCCGCAGTGATCGCTGCACCACAACCGAACTCTACCAACGGCTCCAACGAGCTGATGTGGTTTCCGCCGAACGCGGAGGCTTACGCTTGTCACCGCACTTTTATAACTCTCCCCAAGAGATAGAACAGGTCTTGGAAATTCTCCCTTAGGCTAGGCGTTTTTCAATTGGCAACTCCCAGCCACTGTGGTAAAATGTAGCAGTTAATGCGTAGACCTTGACCCGATAAAGTAACATAATACGCTGTTTGCCATTCCGAAATCTCAAGGAGCGATTTAGTTTGATTAAACTCAACTGGCGGCAATGTTGGATTCTGGCTCTCATATTTGGATTAATTAGTTGTGCACCTCCCGGCAGCAGAAATAGAAAGATTCCACAAATAAAACTCACCGTTCAAAACACTCTGCCAATCCAACGTAGAGATGTCCCGGTTGTGATTACTCTCAATGAATTAAGGGAAATCGCTCCCGACTTTTCATTTGATGCCTACCTAGTCATTTCTGGCCAACCACCGACTGAAGTCCCAAGTCAAGCGGACGATCTTAACTATGATGGGCTAAAAGATGAACTGGTGTTCCTAGCCGATCTTGAACCCCAAGAAACCAAGGCATTTACGATCCGCTATACTCCGGACAACCCGGTAGCGGTAATGCTTGGATTTCACAAGCGTACACGGGCGGGCATATTCCCGGAATTGGCTGGCATAGCCGCGTTGGAGTCCGAGCTAACGGCCTATCGCCTCCTGCAAAACGGAGCAATTCAGCCGTATGGCAAAAGAACAGACCTCTTGTTGAGTGTTGAATCGCGTTTCCAAGGCGATTTAGGATATCGTAAATCCATCTCGCCGGAGTTGCGAAGGGAATTTGACAGAAACAATATTCCGATTTCTCAGAACGCCGTGGTAGAGATTCTGAAACCGTACAGTAGTTGGGTAATACGCAATCAAGAAAACCAAGCGAGGTACTTAGTCCGGAAAGGTGAGGACGACATAAAAATCTACAAAGGGGAAGAGTTATCCATCAATCAGTTGGTGAATCGGATAAGTGCTCAATCTAGCGAGAACAGGGCGGTTATGATTCCGCTCACCTCGGGGGAGGATCTGATCGGTTGCGGTGGTTTCGCACTATGGGATAAAAGGGGTCAGAAACTGATCGTTCCAACTAAGGCAACAGACTATATGCGGGTCATTGCTGACGGGCCGGTTAGATCGGTGGTTCAGCGCATCATCCCAAGTTGGCATCTCAGTGAAACACCGATCCGGCTAACCTCAACGGTGATGATTTACGCTGGTAATCGTTGGATCGAGCACCAAATCAATATCCGCGGGCTCTCCTCTGATTATTGGGTTGCGACAGGGGTTCCGGATATCGGACGAGGAATTGGGAAAGATGCAGCCAACGGGTGGCTGTGGACATGGGGCAACGCGCATACCGCACTTTCATCTAAGGCATGTGGTATGGGAGTGGTTTTCTCGACGGACCGATACCAAGGGTTTAAAGATTTTGCTTCCACCGCGTCCGAAACTGGTTTGTTAGCCGTACTTATGCGTCCAAATGAAAACGGCTTTCTGACGTATTATGCTTTTTCACTGTGGGGTGAGGCAGTGGATGGTTTGCGTACAAAAGATGAGTTTGATGAGTACGCCCAAATCACCGCGACCACACTTAACACGCCTCCGGTGGTAAAAATATCGTCGGAAACGTCTGAGAAGGACAAGAAGGCGCGAGAGGAGAGCGATGAGCAGGAAAGTGAGTGAACTCGGAGAATTGAAGGGAGACACTGACCGATTACGAATTTGCCTCACGAAGCGTGGGTACTAGAACGAGTTGCGATCGTTCATGATGAGAGATTAATTGCGAGGAACAAAGAAAATATGATTGATAAAGAAGAATGTTTAAGGATTCTTGCGAAATATCGCACGGATGAAGTGATGGTTACGAGCATGGGCACCACTATTCCGTGGACTAAGTTCTCCGACCACGCACTTGATTACGCCTCCGTGGGGAGCGCGATGGGACACGCCGCCGACTTCGCGCTCGGCATCGCTCTGGCACAACCTGATCGCAAAGTGATGGCGCTCAACGGGGATGGGAGCATGTTGATGTGTCTAGGTACGCTTGCAACTATTGCGGGTCTCGAGAAACTAGCTCGTAACTTCTATCTCTTTGTTTGCCACAATGGGACGTATGAGGTGACGGGCAATCAGCAGATTCCCGGACGTTCAGGGTTCAACTTCTCGACCATTGCCCAAGGTGTGGGACTCCATAAGGTTTACGACTTTAACACGGCTGAGTCGTTCAACGCAGCACTTCCGAAGATTTTGAATGATGATGGGCCCGCACTCATCACTCTGGAGATGACACCCGCCACCGAACCACCGCCACATCGAAGTCCGGATAGTCCCGTTCGCTATCTAGCTGGAACACTTGGAGAATCGACACACGAGTTGAAGGACGCGTTGTCCTAATTTAAAGAGGAGACTTGATACTGCGAAGCGTGTGGGAAATCTGGATGGCATATTGCGCGCAATGCTCACAGACATTGAGCTCCAGCAACTGGATGGCCCTCCTTGTCGCTCGATCTGGATTGACAAATCCGGGCCATCCTTGCCTCTAAGTTACCGACGAGTCTGTGGGTATAAACCATTGCGCGAGTCCTTCTATTCCAAGGTCTTCGACACCGTATAATCTTTGGATTTTCGAGCCTGCATAAAAACAATAATCTCGCCGAGCAGACCGATGGAAATCAGTTGAACGCCCATAACCATCAATAAAACTCCCAAGATGAGAAATGGACGCCCTACGAGGGTTTCGTGACCCAATAGCTGAAGGACAACCGTAACAGCTGCAATCAGTCCTCCCGCACCAAATAGCCCTGAACCAAGCAACCCAAAAAACCTAAAAGGTCTTTTCGTAAACTTGAAAAGGAAGAATAGGGTTAGGAGATCAAGTAACCTCTTCAAGCAGATTCCGGGATGGCTTACCCTTCGGTTCTTGTCAGTTTCGCTTTGCCGTACCGGCACCTCCACAATTTTAAAGCCTCGCTGATAAGCCAAAAACGGCAGAAATCGGTGAAGATCGCCGTAGAGCCGAACTTCCGCCGCAACCTCTCGCCTCATTACGCGCAGTCGGCAGCCGATGTCATGATATTTCAACTTGGTCAGCATTCGTGTAAGCCGGTGGAAAACCCAAGACTGAAGCCGATTGAAAACCGAGTCAATTCGGGGCTCTCGCCGCGATATTACCAAGTCGTATTCTCCCTCGCCGAATTCTTGAAGCACGCGACTAATTTCAGCCGGTTCGACCTGTAAATAAGGTGCGAGTGTCAGAATGGTTGAACCCTGAGCATGCTCAAATCCGATAGCGAGGGCAGTTGCTTCACCAACCCTCCGATTCGTTGTGATAACTTCAAGTTGTGCAAACTCGCTCTTCAAACCCTTTAAGATTTCGAGTGCCGCGAGAATAACGCCATCCAAGACAAAGATGAGTTCGTAAGAATAGTTATTTGTTGAGAGCACATCCGCATATTGAAGGTAGAGTTTCCGAAGGTCATCATACCGCTCAGATATTGGAATTATGACCGAAAGCGTGACTGTATTCTCAGACTGCATGTTGTCCAGGATCTACCTCGCTTCGTCGGTAATTAACATCTCCCTGTGTCTCAAACACCGTGACTGTTGGGCGCACGTCCTGTTTAGGGAGGTAGTCCCCCATTTTCATTGCTAGTTCGGCTACGAGCCCGATTGAGAGCAAATGTACGCCCAAGAACAACCACAATAAACCGAAAGTTAAAAGAACGCTCCACGACGCCAAAGTGTCCGCAAAGAGCGCGGCGACCGCGACGAAAATCGTCAACAATCCGAGGACGAAGGCGGGCATGCCAAGTGAGCCAAACCATAATCCGGGACGTGACGCAAAGCCGGTGAGTGTTTTCACTGTGATAATATCAAGTGCGACCCGCCAAACACGTCCGATTCCATATTTACTTTTTCCAAAACGACGCGGATGGTGGTTCACGGGAATCTCTGCAATGCGTGCCCCTGCCAGTGTTGACATAGCAGGAATGAAGCGATGCATCTCGCCATAAAGCGTGACATTCTTGATAACAGATGCCCTATACGCCTTGAGTGAGCACCCGTTATCATGTATCTGGACGCCCGTAACCTTACCAATTAACCAATTCGCAGCGACTGACGGTACACGTCGAGACCAAAACTTGTCTTGACGGTTCTTTCTCCAACCACAGACGATATCGTAGCCTTCATCCATCTTCTCCAAGAGATGTGGAATGTCCACCGGATCATTCTGTAGGTCTCCGTCCATACTAATCACCACTTCTCCACGTGCAAATTCAAACCCTGCTGCCATAGCCGCTGTTTGACCGTAGTTTTTTCTGAATCGGATTGCCCTCACGCGGACATCTTGGCTGTGAATCTCTTCCAGCATGTCAAAGGTTCGATCGTGACTTCCGTCATCAACGAAGACAATCTCGTAAGATTGCCGCAGCGATTCGCACGCTTTTCGAATCTGTTGATAGAGTAGGCGAACGTTGTCTTGCTCGTTAAACACCGGAATGACAACGGAAATGGCAGGTTTTTCTTCCACAATCCAGGTCTTATCCTTCTGGAGAAATGCAACGACAGTCTCGGTGGGTTCGGTCGTAACTCAACATTATTTTCCCGGTTCCTCGCACGTGTTCTATGGCTTCAAACAATCATCGGACGGGAGATAAACAGATATGACCCATGTCAATTAACCTGTGCGCAGCTAACCAATAGATTAGTCATCAGACACAAGCAGCGGACCATAGAGTTTGTCTGAAATTCACTTGATTGTCGAGCGTAAAAAATCGGAAACACGAATCTCCGTTTTTTTACGCTCGCCCGGGAAAAGTAAGTTCAGCTACACCAGATTTGTCCAGCTCTCCCTTTCCAAGTTCAATCATGCGGTCATACTGAGCCTTTGTTGCCTTGGCGAGCGGCAAGTTCAATCCCGCCGATTCAGCAAGATCGAGCGCAATCCCAGAGTCCTTTGCCGCGTGGGCGGAGGAAAAGTAGCACTCATGATCTCGATTCTCCATGTCCTCGCCATCCGTTTCCAGCACTCTGGAGTTTGCTCCCGTTTGTGCGAAGACTTCCTGCAGCATCGCGAGATCGAGCCCGAATGCGGCGCCGAGTCCCAACCCCTCTGCAAGCCCTGCCGTATTGATATTCATCACCATATTCACTAGTGCCTTGACTTGCGCAGCCTGCCCGGCTTCGCCGATGTAGCGGAGCGAGATACTCATTGAATCTAGAATGGGTCTCGCTTGATTATAAGCCGCCTCGTTGCCACCGCACATGAGGTACAGTGTTCCCTCCCGAGCTTGCGTGATGCTAGACGCCATACAACCTTCAAGACTTTGGGCGCCGTGATTTTCGGCAAGACGCTCCACGTCAACATGGACTTGCGGGGAAATTGTAGCACAATTGATAAACAGTTTACCTTCTGCCGCTTTAAGAAGGCTATCTTCGGCGCTATCCGAGAAGATTTGTCTCATTGACGCGTCATCCGTAACCACCGTAATAATGTAATCGGCGAGCTCGGTCACTCGTGCGAGTGCGTCTGTAGCCTCGGCGCCGAGTTCCTCGGCAAGTGCTCGCGCTAGGTCGGCAGCGGTGTCATATACGGCAACGACCTGAAATCCTTCGTCGTTTAAGTGACGCGCGATATTGCTCCCCATTCTACCGACACCGACAACTCCTATTTTGTAGTCTGAGTTTGCCATGTTTGTCTCCTTAAACTATACAGCGTGGATGAGATTTGTTGCGTCGAAGCAGTCAATTTGGCTAGCGAATACCCATAATTCAAAGAGAGTATTTACCGGGTTGCGACTGACCAAATATCTGGCAAGTGTATCATAACGCTGAAGTAAAGTACAGTGAAAAGATGTGTACAGACAGGGCAATCGCATCTAATTTTTTGGTTGTAGAGGCGTTCTCTACTTCGATCTTGACTGGAGGAGCAATGAGTGCGATGCCATCTTCGATTTTATGATCGAAGATCGCCGCTAGTGCTTTCAAAGGCTGGTGTGCAGCAAGGGGAGAAATCGACGATTTGATGAGGGACCTCTGTCGCACTCGTTATTCGCTCGTTTGATCGTCTCTAGTTTCAGCCGCGGGAAGGAGTATTGGACGTTCCTCGCTGTACATTTGGCCTATGTTTCTAGGTCACCGACTGCCCTGTGGTCTCCCCAAAAACCCTTGAAAACCCCCGTAGGCAATGATATAATAGTCCCAAAGTATGGTGAGTTTAGGAAGCGGAGTAATGGCATATCAAGGCGTGTCCTATCGGAGAATCATCGCAGTAATGCTTATTACTGTTGTGCAAGTTTTTCCTGTGATCGCGGGGGAGCGCGAGGAATATACCTTTGCGTTTAAGTTATTCCAAGATGGGAAGTACATTTTCGCAAAAGACCAGTTTAAAGCCTACCTTGAGAGCTATCCAGATGGCGAGAATGCCGACGATGCGCGTTTCCTGTCAGGCGAGTGTGCGTTGCGTCTTGAGGACTATGATGATGCCATTCAACACTATAAGAAGCTAACAGCAGATCCGACGAGCCCCTTACGCTTGGATGCCGTGCGTGGTGTGGCAACTGCCTGGTTTCACCAAGGGAAGTACGAGGAGGCGATCAAGGCGTATGAGGAGGTTATAGGCGGGTCGAAAGATGTTCATGCGCTCTCGCGGAGCCTTTATCTCGTTGGCGAAGCGTACGATAATCTGGGAATGTATCAGAAAGCCGTTGAATATTACACTCGAGTCCTAGAGCAATTTCCAAAATCGGCTGAAGCCAAAGATGCGTTGTATGGGAAGGGGTGGGGGCTTTTTCGGCTCGAAGACTACAAAGTTGCGCACAAGGTTTTCGCCCAGTTCCTCAAAACTTCGCCGAATCATCCTGCAATTGTAGAGGCCTCATATCGTGCAGCCGAGTCGCTCTTCAAATTTGGTGATTGGGCAAATGCTCAAGCCGCATACCAGAAAGTGATTGACACCTACCGAGATAAGGAAGAGCACCGCGAATTTGTTATAAACGCGCGATACCGCCTCGGTGAGTGTTACTTTCAGCAGCAGATGATGGATAAAGCGAAGAATACCTTTAACTTGCTGCTTCATGAAAGCGGTGCCTCGTCCGTGGCACCCGATGCACAATACTGGATTGCTGAGATTCTCCTGGAGCAGGGGAAGTACGTGGAGGCAATTCACGAGTATCAAAAGGTGACGGACCTATATCCGCGAAGCGATGTTGTTGATGATGCACAATTTGGAATTGGAACGGTTCATTTTCTTCAGGGAGACTATCCGCAAGCGCGCAGTCAATTCAAAGTCGTTGCCGATAATCCGCGCTCCGATCTTGCCGACTCCGCGCGTTTCCGTATTGGCGAATGCTTTCGCTTGCAACGCGAGTTTAATTCTGCCATCTTAAACTACAAAAAGGTTAACCCGAAGTCAGCCTATGCTGATGACGCGCTTTACGGTTTCGCCACCAGCGCCTTTCAGTTGCGAGACTATCCCGAGACAGTTCGCACGCTGAATGCCTTGCTCCAATCTCGCCCTGCTAGTCCCCTCAAAGCCTACGCCCTTTATCAACTTGCCCTAGCCTATTTTCATCAACAGGAATACGAAAAAAGCGTTGAAGCCTTTAATCGACATGAGGAAGTGCGTGGCGATGCGTCATTGGAAACTTCGCCGGCAGATGAAGTCCTGATTTGGAAAGCACGTGCTCTCTATGAACTTGAGGATTATCAAGCCACGATTCAGACCTGTGAACGTTTAATTCGAGAATTCCCAAAGAGTTCGCTTCGATTCCGAGCCGAGTTCTTTGTTGCTGAAAGTACCTATTGGAGCGATCAAACAATCGAAGCCTATCGTTCTGCCCGAGTGCAATACCAATCCCTGTTGAGCAAACAGCCTACCGCCGAATGGGCAGAAAAGTGCCGCTACGGAATCGGTTGGACGCATCTTTCCGAAGCAGTTGCGTCAAGTGGTCAGAACCAGACCAAGCAGTATCAAGCGGCAATTAACGCTTGGGCAGAAGTCGTCAAGCATCATCCTCGCGGCGAATTTGCGGACGCGGCACTTTACCAGAGTGGAGTGGTCTATATTAACCTCAAACAGTACAACCAGGGAGTAGAAGCATTTAATCGAGTAACTTCTGGTTATCCGGGAAGTGATTGGCACGACAATGCCCGGTACCAAATTGGACGCGCATACTACAAACAGGAGAGATACTCAGAAGCAATAGTTGCTTTCAACGAGGTGTTGCGCAAGCATCCCGGGTCGCCCCTTTTTCCCAAAGCAATCTTCGGGGTTGCCAATGCTTATTTCAAGCAGGGCAAGTTTACCGATGCCATCAGGTATTACCGACAGGTTGTTGAAAAGTTTCCGAATCAAAAGGTGCCCATCCACGAAGCCGGCGCGGAACCGATCGAAGACCTCCGGCCTGAAGCGCAGTACTTTAGCGCGGAAAGCTATCTAAACCTCGCAGATTATATGCAGGCTATCCGCGCTTATGAACAGGTAATCCAACATTACCCAAAGAGTGATTGGGCTGACGACGCGCAATACGGTATTGCCATCGCATACGAAAATCTTGGACAGAAGGAGAAAGCGCTTCAGGCGTATCAGGCCTTGATGGCCAGGTATGCCGATGGAGAACTTGCCCACGCCGTACAGTTGCAGATTGCACGTTTTTACTATCAAGATAAGGACTACAAACGCGCCATCGCAGAGTTCCAGAAGGTCATAAATCAGTATCCCAAAACCGCATCGGCATGGCTCGCACAGTATAACATTGGAAAATGTTACCTTGCCTTGGATTCTTACCGACAAGCGATTCAAGCCTTTGAACGGGTTACTCCGCGAAGTGAATACGCGTCGACTGCCGCTTTTGAGATTGGAAATGCTTGGTACAACCCGAATAATCAAGGTCGGAATCTCGGTAATGCAGTAGAAGCGCTTCGAAACGTGCCGATAAGCCACCCGAACAGTCCTGATGCTCCCCGTGCTCTCCTACTTGCGGGGCAGTGTTACGAGGAGTTAGTGCAGTGGGATGAGGCGATTGAAATGTATCAGAATATTATCGCTGAGTATCCAAATTCCAAGCAGGCGGAAGTCGCTCAACTCGTCTTGGGGCACGCCTATCGTTCCGCTGCGAACTATGCGAAAGCTATAGAGGCGTACGATGTTATTCGTGAAGGCGGCGTCGGCAAATATCCTCCCGACATTGTCATTGAGGCAATCCTGCATATGGCGGAGACGCAATCACTCATGGGCAAGCATCGCGATGCCGCGACCGCTTACCTGCGGGTCTTCTACCTGTATAAAGATCACAATCCACTTAGCGCTTTAACTGCAACCGTTCGCGCGGGGGATGCTTTCGCCGACGCAACCCAGTTGAGAAACGCACGTGATGAATATCAGAGGGCTGTAACCTTTTATGAATCCCAGAGCCCAGTAATCCAAGACTCTCCGGACAAGAAATCATGGGATAAGTTGTACAACTACGCCACGGAAAAACTGGAGCAGGTTACAAGCCAAATTAACCAGAACTGAACTCATGTGAAGCACTACAAGCGGCAGATAGTCACCGAGTTTGGTCGGGTAAATCACAGGCACTCGCAGACTTTTTAGGGATATCGATTCGCAGGCGCTACACCAAGTGTCAACCTTGTCGCTGACTAACTGGTAAATTTTCTAAGAGTATATGGTAAGTGTTGGGTGCCGGTGCGGTTAGAAACCGCACCTACAGGAATTGTGGAATAGATCTCTTGTGCCAGTCCAGGAAGACATAAATACTTAGCGAGTAGACCACTAACGCATATATTCCGAAAAACTCGGTTTCTTTGGACAGTTCTCCAGCAACCGTTTTTCAATAGGCAATGTCCATTGGCAAAATATCTATTGGCAATCGATCTTTTAGTCATTCTCTGTGGGTTGAGTTATTTCAATCTGTATGCCCAACCGTCAGAATCGGAAGAACAGTTGAAAGCTGAAGATTTGCCAGATGTCATTCGGGCACGAATTATTGATACATCGCAGATATGGTTGCTGCCTCGCGCGCGATTTAACGATTCAGCGAAACCCCAGCTCATCCCTGCCTTGGCATTATATGCCAAAGAACGGCGGTGGAACCTGCCGCCAATTCTAACGCCAACCAAAGTCAGCAGAACGCAACCGTTACCGCGCGAAAACTACTTGCTGAGACTTACTGCCTACCCAAGCTTGCCCGACGCACTCTTCTATCAAGCAGTCTTCGCAGGAAACCTTGACAACACGCGTGCATTTCTTCATCTGAATCGCAAGCAGCTAGGGGATGAGCGCACAAAAGGGCGGGGTGACTACAATGCCGATGGGATCCGGGGCGGGTTAACTTATCAGTACAGCGAGCGGAGTGAACTTGCAGTGGATGCAGCGCTTGACCTCAGGAATCTCGACTGGCTGGCAATAGAACCGGAGAGTGCTCCTATTAACAAAGAAGCGCAGTTTCTGCGTTCCGCAGCCCGTTGGGAACAGGGCATTTCACAGCGCGGACGCACCGCGATAACCGTCGATCTGGAAGAGTTCCGTCTACTGGCTACGCGGGGGGAAACGCAACCCGAGAACCGGGGGACGGACATTCGATTCAATCTTGATCTGGAAGTCCCCGCTGGCATACAGAACCCGTTTCACATGGGTAGAGGGGTTGATATGAATCCGATCCATCTCGGTGCGGTTGCGGAATACTTCACTGCTGCGAATGACCCTGATACAGATGAACTATTGAGCCAAGACAATTGGTCGACAATCTTCCGTCTGTATTTCCGTGACGAGTACACCTACGTAAAATGGTTTGTTCTGGGGATTGGTGCGGAAGGGGTTAGTTACCGGGAACGCGATGAGCTCGGAGAGGAGGTAACACGCCTAAAGGTTAATCCACATGTGGCGGTGACGACACACCTAGGCGATCACTGGACTTTTCGATTGCAGGGGAGACGGACTATCCAGCGAACCAAGTTGTCGGAACTCTACTTCGACGCCGATTACCTCAGCTTGAATCCGCTATTACGCCCCGTGAAAACATGGGACGGGAAGGTGACCCTCACCCGCTACCAAGGGAGGAGATTCGAAGCCAATCTCTCCGGTTTTGCCAAACAGGCTGACGACCTTGTTGTTCTGGAGAAGCGATCGGCAAAGACCGGCAGCACCGCGACAGAGCTCACATGGGTGCCGCAGAATCGCGATACGTCCGTTCAAATCTTCGGCGGAAGTGTTAGCATGACTGCTTACATCACGAATCGCTTGGAAGCGCAACTTCAATACACACACGAAGTACACAAACCGGAGATCGGAGAATGGATTGCGTATCGGCCAAATGATTTCATTGACTTGAATGTTACCTGTCATTTACCGGCTGATTTCCACGTTGAGCTAGGTGGGGAATATCGAGGTGCGCGCTATTTAGATGAGACAACCGATGAAAGGTTGGAACGCTACTTTCTGCTGAAACCGAAGATACGCAAGATCATCGAAGACCATGTGGGCTTGTTTGTTGGCGGGAATTTTGCTATCGGCACATATATGCTCCTGGACGGATACGAACTCGCGCAGGATAATCTTGATTTCGGACTTGAGTTGAAATTTTAGCCACGGCATTCTCAAATTCTTAATTGGCAGAGTCGCTTATGGAATACGTCGCAAACCTAATCATCTCAGGTGTGCACCGGTTGACGAGCGGGGGACCTATATTAATCCCGATAATCTTTTTCTCGCTTTGGTCGCATAAGATTATTCTTGAGCGGGCGTACCACCTGCACCGTCCGCGCGTCATCCCGTCGCGTTTTGTGACACAAAGTATCTATCATGAGCTTGTGCAGGGCAATCCGGACGTTGCAATCAAGATGTGCGAAAAGAGCCCGGGGCCGCTGAGTAATGTCCTCCGAGCCGGTATTCGGCATCGCGATGCTGACGAGGATACCCTCAAGCGCGTTATTCGTCAGGCGATTCGTGCCGAGAAACCGGTACTGACCGAGGGGCTCAGCACTTTGGGTATGCTTGCGCCCGTTGCAATGTTCACCGGTTTACTCGGCACGGTGCTTGGCATGAAGGGCTCGTTTGGTGCACTGATAGACGTGCAGATGAAGCAACTACCCACGATCGCAGATGGTATTTCCGAAGCATTACTAACGACCGCCGCAGGATTAATCGTTGCGCTCCCCAGTTATGTCGCTTACGATTACTTCAGGGGTAAGGCAGATCGGTTTGTCGCCGATCTGGAGAGGCACGGAATGTCGCTTGTTCGTTTCCTCGCCACGGGGGAATATAAGCTCTTCCAGGAGGAATTTGAGGATATTCGGGAGTTGACAAAGGGTTGAAGACTGATGGAGAAGAAAGAACGCAAATTTAGAGGACGATTCTTCTTAGGGATTGTAATCATTGAACACATCGTATTTGCCCTCTTGATGGCGTTAGCAATTGCCCCTAAGTCACCGCCGCGACCTAAGGAATCGGCCGTTAAAGTTGAATTCCTTAAAACCGAAACGCCAAGAAAGAAAATCATGACGGAGAATCCTATCGCGATTCCCGATGTTCGACAGAGTCAGCCATCCGAGACACTACCCCAGATCCAACCCACGACCAATATTCGCGACTATCTTACGACCACTCAAACGGAGGGTGGATTGCCGAATCTTCGAAGAACGCAGGCATCTAGCGAGAATCCCGATCGCCTATCGCTGGGAGCGCCTCCGTCAAAGGGACGCAGCAAAGGTGATTTTCTAGATGAGCCTAACGCTCTAGTTCGTAGCAAACCGCTTGACATCCAAACAGGTTATCATGGTCGTGATAGCCTTAGAGGATTACGGGAGAGGGATGCGCGTCGTTCAATTACCGGTGAGAGCGGAAAAGCGCTGGCAGGCCGATTTGCTCCGGGCAAATTGTCGGGCGTGAAAACCAATCTGGTCACAGAAGGCGTGCCCTACGAAATCAGCGGCGAGGTCAGCGGACGAGCGGTGATAAGCGGTTTGGATAAACCGCTTCAGTCAAAAGGCAAGCAGGGCGGGGGTGTGCATCTCAGCTTCAAAGTCCGTCCCGATGGAAGCGTATTCAGCGTACAAATCAAGCCGGGACGGACGACTATCGGCGAGGTTCGGCTAAAGGAGCGTGCCAGGCGCTATGTGGAACAGATTCGATTCAGTGTACTGCCTAAGAATGTGTCTCAGGTGGTACAGTCCGGTGAGATTTTCATTAACTTTACTGTGAACTAGAAATCTGCCGAAGTTTTGTAGTGTAGCGACCAATCGTGCTGAGAGCGCAGATTCTCGCCTTAAGGATTGTGTCTGGACGCAGGTTGAATTGCGCTACTATGAACAGAAGAGTGTAGATGTGCCCCTATCTTCCAATCTTCCGCTCTTCCATCATTCCGTTCGTTCATAGCACTGTCATTCTATTTCTAGCTTCTGTTGGACGCTAGTGACCTTGTCGTCCATGGTCTGATTTCGGTCAATGCGCGTACCAAACTTCAGCGTTGTCGAGATGCGAGGTGCTCCCATCTCGTGCACCACTTCATGGCATCGCTTGATTGCGGCAAAAACCGCGTCCCACTCTCCCTCAATATTGGTGCCGTAGGCGTGCAGTTGTGTTTTCAGGCCCGCCTCTTTGAGTACCTTCTCGCACGCCGCGACATGTTTTGAAACGGATACCCCCACGCCTATCGGCACCACGCACAGGTCGGCAATAATCTTCATTCTTACACCCTCCGTCACACCGGCGAAACGATGCGCTTTCTATGAACACCCACTTGTTGCGCCGCAATTGGCGCACCGGTAGCACGTTCCGCTTCGCGTCATGATTGTACCGCAGGCATGGCATGGAGGCGCATCTGACTGCATGGTTGTCACTTGCTTTTCACGCGCTTCAATGGCTTCAATCTTGTCGGCATCCGCGCCGGATGATAAGGGACTCAGTAATCGCAACTCGGCTAGTTGGTCTTCAAGACTTGCAACTTCATCGCCGTCAATTTGACTATCGGGGAGGAATTGTAGTCCGAGCCAGCGGAACACATAATCGATTATCGACTTGGCAATCGGAATATCTTTATTGTTCGTGAACCCCGATGGTTCAAATCGGATATGACTGAACTTGTTCACAAAGAACTCCAACGGTACACCGTGTTGTAACGAGACCGAGGTCATCAAAGCAATGGTGTTCATCAGCCCGGAGATGACCGATCCGTCTTTCGCCATGTTAAGGAATATCTCTCCGGGTCTCCCATCCTCATACATGCCAACAGTGAGATAACCTTTATGTCCCCCGACACTAAACTTGTGGGTGATTGAGTCGCGTAGATCGGGCAGCCGCTTGCGGACAGGATGACTCTCTTTCTCTTCCTGCTGATTCGACGAGGACAACGGTTGGCTACTCTTGGAGCCATCCCGGTAGACCGCCAAACATTTGACGCCAAGTTTCCACGCCTCAACATACACTTGTGTGATGTCTTCTACGGTAGCATCATTAGTAAGATTGACCGTCTTACTAATTGCTCCACTGATAAATGGCTGAACTGCCGCCATCATTCTAACATGTCCCATCGGTTCGATGAATCGAGTTCCGGTCCGCCCACACTTGTTCGCACAATCGAAGATAGGATAGTGCACTTCCTTGAGATACGGGGCCCCTTCGACCGTACCGTATCCGCAGATGATTTCATCGGCGGCATCAATCTCTTTCTGACGGAATCCAATTGCGCTTAAGATATTAAATCCCGGCTCTTGCGCTTTCGCACTATCAATTCCCAGGCGTTTCAAACAGTCGTCACCGAGGATACCGGGAGCAAAAGCGAGTCCCAAACTAAAGACGTTTGGCAGCTTTTGCTCTATTTTGCGCAAATCCTCATCGGTGAATCCCTTGTCCTTGAGTGTTCGCTCGTTGATGTAGGGTACGCCCTTAAGTGTTCCCGTGCCTACAATGTATTCTACGATTTCATCAATTTGGCTGCGCGGATAGCCGAGTTGCGCCAACGCCTTCGGCACAGCCTGATTGACAATTTTGAAAGATCCGCCCCCCGCGAGTTTCTTGAACTTCACGAGCGCAAAATCGGGTTCTATACCCGTCGTATCACAATCCATCAAGAACGCGATGGTACCCGTCGGAGCGATTACGCTAATCTGCGAATTTCGGTATCCGAATCGTTCGCCCATTCGCACACAGGCGTCCCAGTCCTCATGCGCCGCTTTGAGTAGATTCTGTGGACACGCGATTTCGTCAAGCTTGAAAGCCTCGTCACGGTGCATCCGCATCACATCCAGCATCGGCGCCCGGTTTTCGTCGAATCCTGCAAAAGGCCCAACGCTGCTCGCTATCTCCGCGCTCGTAAGGTAGCCGTGCCCTGACAAAATGGCTGAGATAGCCCCTGCCCAAGCTTTGCCAACCTCCGAGTCATACGGGATACCGTTCAACATCAACAGCGCACCGAGATTTCCATACCCCAAACCTAGTGGACGAAAATCGTGCGATCGCCTCGCAATCCGCTCAGTCGGGTATGCGGAGATTTCCACGATAATTTCCATCGCTATGATGAAGGTGCGGATAGCATGACGGTAAGCTTCAACGTCAAATGTACCATCGTCTTTCAGGAACTTCACTAAGTTAATGCTTGCCAGATTACACGACGTATCATCTAGGAAGACGAACTCGCTGCACGGGTTTGTTGCGTTAATCCGATCTGTATTCTTGCAGGTATTCCATTTCTGAATAGTGCCATCGAACTGAACACCCGGGTCCGCGCACGCCCAGGCGGCGTGCGAGATTTTGTCCATTAAACCTCTCGCATCGTACTCGTCGGCGACCTTTCCATTCATGCGATACGTCGTACGCCATTTCCCGTCCTTAAGGTATGAGTCCATGAAAGCGTCGGGTATTCGGACGGAATTATTGCTATTTTGTCCGCTGATTGTGTGGTAAGCGTCGCCATTAAAATCGGATTCGTAACCGGCTGCAATTAGTGCTTGCGCCTTTTTCTCTTCGCGCAGTTTCCAGTCAATATAGTCCTCGATCTCCGGATGGTCCATATCAAGGATAACCATTTTGGCTGCCCTGCGCGTTGTTCCGCCAGATTTGATGCTACCCGCCCACCGGTCGAAACCCTCAAGGAACGACAGTACCCCCGACGATGCCCCTCCGCCGGACAGTTCCTCTCGCTTAGCCCGAATCTTGCTGAAATTTGTGCCCGTGCCACTCCCGTACTTGAAGAGCCGAACTTCTGCCTTCTGTAATTCAAGCATTGAGTCAAGTGAATCATCTACACTCTGGATAAAACACGCCGAGTTTTGCGGGTGTTCATACGCATTCGTCGTCGTCCGGACACTTTGCGTTGCTTGATCCCAGAAGAAATTGCCGCCGCCGCCTTCAATACCGTACTCATGCCAAAGCCCACAATTGAACCAAACAGGGGAATTGAACGCCCCGCGTTGTGAAATCAGCAAATAGGTTAATTCTGACTCAAACGCCTCGGCATCTTCAGAAGTTGCAAAGTATCCCCCAAATTCCTCTCCGGACCGACGAATGGTGCGGGCAACCCGTCGAACCAACTGACGCATACTTACTTCCTTGCCTGTCCCCGGCACACCCGCCTTGCGCAGGTATTTCGATGCCCCTATATCTGTCGCCAATTGTGACCAAGATTTTGGAACTTCAATGCCTTTTTGCTCAAAAATCGTTTCCCCTTTTTCGTTATAGATAGCCGCATCTCTATGTCCCCATTCCATCTCGTCAAACGGATGCTTGCCGGAATTAGTGAAATAGCGTTCAATCTTCAAGCCACGCTTTCGCGTGGCATCAGGTTGTTCAATACGAGGGGACTCGTCGGACGGCGCCGCAACGATTGAATCAATATTCGTTTCAGACATCTTTCTTCCTTTCGCAGCTACTGACTTGCAAGATTGAATTCACAAGAGAGCAGCCACAACTGAGCAGTATTGCAATACGCCAATCTCTGTATACAGTGGGCATAATTGACTCTAAATGATACAAACCGTGCATGTTTGATGCACGCTAATTAGGAATTCGTTTCAACCAAATGCTTTGCACAGTTTTCGTGTGATGAATTTCGAAGCCGTTCAACCTGGACTGGCACAGTTCTATTGTGGATGCTGCGTAAGCTGTTGCAGTTCTTTCTCAAAATCCGCTACATCCTTAAAATCACGATAGACGGAAGCAAAGCGAATATAGGCGACTTTGTCGGTGTCTTTAAGTATGTCCATGACCAACTCACCAATCGCCCGACTGTCAATCTCCGATTTTCGTATGCTAATCAACTGCTGCTCGATCTCCCCAATCAAGTGATCTATCGTCTCTTGGCTAATAGGTCGCTTTTCGCACGCCTTCATCAGATTGCGTCTCAACTTTCCGCGATTAAATGCCTCGCGTCGCTGATCTTTCTTGATGACGAATAAATCTAGTACCTCCGCCCGCTCGTATGTGGTGAACCGCTTTTCGCAAATAAGGCATTCCCGCCGTCTACGGGTGACGCTTCTACCGTCAGTCTCACGCTTATCTAAGACTTTTGTCTCGAAACTCTCACAATACGGGCATTTCATATATCACCGGCATCTTGTGTAGAATTTTAGCATTTATACAACATCTGATATAATATCAAGAGACCTACCAATTTGTCAATAGTTTTATCTGCCGATTTTTTGCTGTTTTTCAGGGGCAGATTTCCACGATCTTTTTGCGCTCCAACCCTGTCAGCAAAAGGCTTTGGTGCCAGAACACGCGGAAAACGGTGTGGAAAAAACGGCAAATTAGTTGATGATAAGGGTGGCATTTTAATCGCGAAACCGCAAAAAACTGATTGAAAGAGGTTACTTGAAACGGAATAGTGCGGCACTGCGTTATGTAAGCGGAAGAAACTGATCGCATTGTAGACGGCATCTTTTTGGGAAATGGGGCGTACAATCTGACAGAGCACGGTATTCTCGGTACGAAATGGAGAAAACACTAGCAACCAGCCATGTTGCCGTGGTTGACCGTTCTTCAAGTTGATTCGGTGGCGTTTCCGCTGCAGTTAGTAGTCGACCGTAATCCAGTTGCAATGATATGGTGTCGATGAATCAAATATGAGTGGCGAAAACCCAAGTCTTATACGATTGCACGCATTCAGAAAATATGCTATAATTGTATTGGCAATAAATGTTGAAGCTTCGAGGCGCGAGAATTGGTTCCTGTAAGGGATTCTATTCGTAGATTTCGGCACCGGTACGCCGAAAGCGATGCCGCTAGACTGTTTAGTTGTGATTGCTGAGTTAGGCGTTGCCACCCCAGATTGAACCAGTTTGAATACCGTCAAAGGTGATCAGAGAATTATTGATCGGCGGGCGAACTTCGATCGCAGAAGTGTTCAAACAAAGTAACTTTGGTGATATTGGGCAAACCTTGAAGAACATGGGAGCGAGGTAAAAAATGATAGAAAATCCATCTCGACCAGCAAGCATTAAAGTCGTCGAAACATCGCCGTCAGATGCCTTGGTTATTGCTCCGCAGCGAGGACGTGGGCTTGTTCACAAACAGAATGATGACGCCGAGGACAAAGGCTTTTTCGGCAAACGTAAACGTAAGAGTGGTCCCACGGAGGAACATATCAAGCGGCTTGTATTTGAGAATCTAGACGCGTTCCCCAGCAACGAGATTCGCATGCTGCGTGGTGTATTTTCGTTATCGACCACGGCAGTGCGCGAATTGATGATTCCTCTCTCTGAACTTGTAGCAGTACCCGTCAATACCTCAACGGAACAGGTCAAAGCCATGGCGGAGAGCGCCAATTATCGTTTTGTCCCTGTTTTTGAGGAACGTATTGATAGGCTTATCGGCGTCATAGATGTCATGGAACTCCTTTATACTCCACGCGAATTTAACGACGTGAGCACTTTTACGCGCCGACTGGAACGTGTTCCAGAAACAAAACCTGCAGGCGAACTGCTTGAAGAATTATCTTCCTCGACTGAGCCTGTAGCAGCTGTTATCGGAGAGCATGCCGGTTGTACCGGCTTCGTAACGATTGAGGATATCATCGAGTTAATTGTCGGCGAAATCCGCTACAACCACAAGCGTCACACCCCACACGCTGAACTGATTGGCAACGACCACTGGTCGCTTGATGCGCGTACCTCAATCGATGTTGTCAATGATGAGTTGGGCGCCGATATACCTAAAGATCGCTGTGATACGATTGGAGGCTTTATATTGGCTCAACTCGGTCGCCTCCCCGAACGAGGCGAAAAAGTCGTCTATGACAACATCGAATTCATGGTTGAGGACGTTTTCGGGTATGGCATTATCTCTGTTCAAGCGACGCGAGTTGATGCCCCAAGGAAAACGAAGAAACGCGGTAGGTGAAGATCCAGCTTTGAGCGGTGGAATTGTGAAGTCTCTGTAGGTACGTCATGAAATCTGTCAAGCAGCCCTCGCAACGCGCGATAAAGTCGGGGTCATGGAAGTTAATCGTGTTCTATCTGATTTTGTTGGTAGCAATTCTTGTTTTGATGTGGAAAATGCCCTCAATCGTTAGTCGATTCTGAACCGTTAGAATTAACCTAACGGAAGAAAGATAAAACCCCGAATGCAACATCTGTGTTTGCCACATCGGTCAACTCTGAAGAAGAGAATTGCAATAGAATTTCCTGCCAAGGCGTTCATTTATTCCATAATCCTTACTCTCTGTTGTGCAATTACGCGTCCCCCAGAATTGCACGCTGTCGAAGACAAGCTCATCATCGTATCACCACATCCCGAGTCAATTGAAAAAGAGTTTGGGCGCACCTTCAAGGAATGGTATCTCCAGAAAACGGGGAGATCGGTAGCGCTTGACTGGATCGATTTGGGTGGTTCGTCTTCGGACTTTCGATTCATCGAATCTGAATTCCAACGTGTTCCCCAAGGTATTGGTATCGATCTCTTTTTTGGCGGTGGGACAGACAACTATCTTAAGCTTGCCGAGCAAGGCCTGCTCTCCCCCTACAAACTATCTGAAGCACTACTAGCGCGCATTCCCAAAGAGATTTTCGGAATCCCTGTCTACGATCCCGAATATCGTTGGTACGGGGCTGCCTTGTCCAGTTTTGGCATCATGCACAACGAGGAACTTCGCCAATTCCTCCGATTACCCGAGGTGTCGACATGGAAAGATTTGACACACCCTGACTTAGTTGGTCGAGTGGGTGCCGCCGATCCTCGCGAAAGCGGAAGTGCCCACATGATGTATGAAATCATCTTGCAGGGATATGGCTGGGAAAAAGGGTTTGAGCTCATCACTAAACTGGGCGCAAATGTGCGGGGGTTCTCTGCAGGGTCGAACGCGATTCCTAAAGATGTTGTATCCGGGCAAGTCATCTACGGGATGGCAATTGATTTTTACGCCTACGGGCAAATTGCGGTGCTCGGCGATGACATCATCAAGTATATCGTACCACCGGATGCCGCGGTCGTCAGTCCGGATTCCATCGCAATTCTCAAAGGCGCGCCGAACCTAGAGGTTGCTCAGACGTTCCTTCAGTTCGTGCTTTCCGACACGGCGCAGAAACTCTGGGTGCTGCGTGACGACGATCCCGAAGGACCAAAATGGAGGGGCGGCTTGAACCGCGCGAGTGTCATTCCCGGATTATACGATGAACTCGGCAACCGCTGCGTGGTCATCAATCCATTTAAGCGAGAATTGAAACCGATTCAGTACGATGCCGCCAAAGGCGGCGAACGCTGGAGCCTCGTCAATGACCTCATCGGAGCGCTCATAATCGATCCACACAAGGACTTAGTCACCGCGTGGAAGGCAATCAATAAGTGTAAGGACGAACAGCGGCGGGAAGCGGCAATCGAAAAGCTGATACAGATTCCGATTACGGCGGACGAAGGGCTGCAGATAGCGCCATCGGAGTGGAAAAAGCCGGATTACCGAAATCGGAAACTAAACGAGTGGAACAGATTCGCCCGGCAGAAATACCGTGACGCATTAAAATTAGCCAAGTGAGGTTGTATCTAGTAGGATAGAATCGGCGATTATCAAATCGTTGATTTCCCCCCTTCTCTTACCGCCCACCATTAAACGTTGGAACGCGTCAAACTTCACGTATTTTACAATCCTACCAACTCCGTCAGCGGGTCCAGCGGATAGATTGGCCGCCTTATATTTTCATACCTGAAATTGGCAAGGTTCGGGCTGTGGACGCCGGGCGTATCCACCTCCACTATCTCGTGAGCAATCGGCGTATAATCCGCTCGGTAATGAACGGCAGATTTCAGCGCAATGATTTTCCTATCCCTTGGTTCTATACCGACACAACGAAGGACTTCTGCATCAAGCGGTTGGGATCGTTCCTCGGTTAGAATAACCTCTACCCCTCCGGTCTTTATCACTGCGGTGCGTCCCATTCTGTCGACGGCTCCCTTCGCCATCGGACCCTTGCGCACATAAACGCCATCGGAAATCGTTTTCACATACGCTTCAAGTGTCACGGGTTCGCCGTGCATATCATCTGTCTTGCCGCCAACATTGAGATTTACGCGGTTTCCGATACCCGCCTCAATCGCTTGTGCCACCGATTCGGGGTCGGCGATGATTGCCACGACCGCATCCTGGACATCAGCCTCTACGAAAGCGCGTAGGATAAATGTGCCGTCACAGGGGCCACCGCCGCCGGGATTGTCGGAGGCTTCTGCCAAAATAATAGGTTGTCCCTCAGATTGATTTGCATGTTCGATAGCTTCCTCAATCGAGACAAGGTTCATACGAAAGGTCTCACGGATTGACCAGATGTGTCGGGCGAATTCTTCGACCTTCTGCTCGGCGAGCGCGTGGTTCCCGTCCGTGGTAACAAGCACGGAAACCCCCGCGTTATAGATGTCCGCGAACGGGAATCCCATTGACAAAGTTGCCGTAACCACACCGTCTTCAGCTTCTAGCTGGTGAAGCTTCTCCACTAGGTCGCTCATCGGCGGTCTCATTGTGCACTGTGCCGGTGGTGATGTTAAAAGCGGGAGTTGGCGGTATGCCATTGTAGGCTGAACCTCTCCTCGCACTGTTTTGTAGATGACTTCAACCGCTTCGACTCCCCGTTCGTACATGTCGACATGGGGATAGGTGTCGAATCCGATAATCACGTCGGGGTGATTCACGGTGTTGGGAGTGATGTTGGCGTGAAGATCAAACGTCACTACAATGGGACGGTAACCGACAATCTCACGTACGCTGGAAATCAGGTCGGCTTCGGCATCCTCAATTTCCTCTGTAACCATGGCGCCGTGTAGGTCAAGTACGACTCCATCAATCTCACCGGCAGCCGATAGCAAGTCAAGGAACTCAGATTTAAGTACCTCGTAGGCATCCTGTTCGACCTTTCTGGACGGCGTAGCAAAACTCCAGAGGAGCGGAACAAGCTCTACCTTCAGTTCATCGGCGGCGTCAATAATGCCGCCGGTAATGGTGCGTGTGTTGCCGAAATCTTTGAGAATATCATCCCCGATCATTCTGCTAAAACTGTCAATCGTGGTCGGAACAGGCGAAAACGTATTCGTTTCGTGTCCGACACATCCCGTCGCAATCCGCATTGATTCTCTCCTTCCGTGAACATGTGTTACTTTGCCCTCTTCCCTATAATCGCTTGCACCTTGTCCCCGCTAACTGCGTTTTGACAACACCCAACTCCGTCCGGGTTCATCGGCGCGGAAAGTTTCCACGTTCCCTCGATCCGCCAACGTCACATAACAGGTACGGCCATCGGGGCCGCCAAAAGCAATGTTCGTGCATAGTTTGCCCCTTAGCTGAATCTCCAATTGCACCTCGCCGTCCGGTGAGACCTTCGCAACCGTACCTTTGCCGTGCCGCGTGACGTAGAGATTGCCAGCCATATCGCATCGCATACCGTCCATATTGAAATCGGGGAACTTGATTAGCAATCGCTTGTTGCTAATCTCGCCTTCGGACGAGAGATCATACGCCCAGATATTACGCTGTGTCGATTCATTGAGGTAGAGCGTCCGCTCGTCGGGACTGACCTCAATTCCGTTGGTCGTTCCCATCTCCGCTTCCAGCAGTGTGACTCCGCCGTTTGTATCAATTCGCCACAACTGTCCCGTCGATTCTCCCCAGTTTGGGTCGCTGGCGTAGAGAATATCATTTGCGCCAATGGCGATGTCATTCGGCTGATTCATCCGCGGCTCGTGAGCGTGGACGGAAATGTGCCGCGTCTCCATATCAACCTTCAGCACATTGTGATTGGTGTAGTCCGCGATAAACATATCTCCCTCACTATTGAAGCGGATGCCGTTCCCGACACTGCCACTTGGGAGTTCTACAAAAACACTTGCCTCTCCATCCGGTGTGACTTTTCCAATGGTGTGTTGCCGCGCAAAATTAACGGCATAGAGGTTACCCTCCGCGTCACAGGCGGGACCTTCAATCCCGGAGGTAAACCCGTTGACGGGCGTGAATTCTTGACTAACAAAAAGTTCTTCGTTCAATTCTGCCTACTCCTTCCGCTCTGTTGCGCAGTGTTGTCCACGTGGAGAATGGCGAGAAGAAACCGAGGTTTTTCCGCAAAATTCGGTTTCTCCGCTTTCGATTTGAACCGGCGATTCTACCCGCTGACATTCTCCGCGCTTATTTCCCATATTTTAGCATATACGCAGACAGAAGGAGAGGATTTGTTACAAGATCATGCGAGATTTTTTCCATGGAATTCACAGCCGTCAGGTTCTCGACAAGAAAACTCTCAGCTTATCTACGGTTGAAGGGCTGTTTTGCGGCTGACTCATGAGAATTACATCTGATTGCATGTGATCAATCGAGTGAACAACAATCAGGCGAATGGGTGATGAGTAAGATTACCTATCGCCTTCTCTATTCGGTCAGTTGATCGATAGAAATCCCTTCCCGGTGCCGTCCCGTGATTGTAGCATTGTAGGTTGGGTTGAGCGGTCAACAACCAAGTCCTACTCAGCTTCAAATGAGAGTTCGGCTCTTCGATAACCCGTTCGTGTACACACAATATAGCGAAACCCAACACACAACTGCTGCGTGTGCGATGAATGTTGGGTTTCACTCAAAATCCGGTCCCTTCCGGGCGAGATGAAGCCTCGATAGTCCACCTTCTGCATGTGACTTCTCATGGATTTCCGTTCAACCCAACCTACGCACTGTCCACGGTTGAAGGGCTTTTTTGTGGTTCATTTTCAAGTTCTTCAACTTATTAGTCAAATGTGTTATACTTTATGGCTGTGCAGTCAAATGGCTTAATGGCATATAATGACGATTCAATATCCATCATTGGTGGGACTGCCAATTGTCAGTCCCTGGATTCGTATTACCCTTGTCCCTGTGTATGAATCAAGCAAGTAGGGAACGCAGATCTGCGTTCCCTACAATCCGAAGACTGAGAGTGCGAAACTGTGGCATGACTTTTTTGAATTCAAATTGATTATGGAGAAATTGAAGAATGCCTATACGTGAATTTGACGAAATTAAACTCGCTGTCCTCAACTATGTTGCTGACAAGCGAGAATATTCCCAAAGAATAATTGTAGATGCGTTGGAGGATTGCTTATCGCTTACAGACGAAGAGAGAAACCGGAGAGTACCAAGTGGAAAAAGAGTGTTTTATAATAGCTGTGTGACGGCAATAGACCGATTGATGAAAAGAAATTTGCTAGTGCGCACAATACCTGGACATTACAGAATAACTTCCAGTGGGCTCGAATTCCTGAGGCAAAATTCAGGATCTTCCCAAAAGCCCGACCCCATTGATAACGAAGTTAGTCCACTCCTTGAAGAACCTGACTTCAGTGATGATGGAACTGGCTCAATCCCGGAAGAGGCGATTGAAGACAATTACCAACGAATAAGAAAACATCTAGCCACGGCGTTACTTAAGCAAATTAAAGAAAAATCCCCCCGCTTTTTCGAGGAACTCGTTATAGACCTTCTCGTGGAAATGGGATATGGCGGTTCGCGAGAAGATGCCGCCAAAGCTGTTGGACGTAGTGGTGATGGAGGCATTGACGGCATCATTAACGAGGATAGACTCGGCCTTGATGTCGTATATGTTCAAGCCAAGCGGTGGGAAGCGAATGTTAGCCGTCCTGAACTTCAAAAATTCGCGGGTGCACTACAAGGGCAACGAGCGAGGAAGGGAATATTCATCACAACATCAGGTTTTTCGAGAGATGCCCGGGAGTACGTCAACAACATTGAATCCAAGATTGTCCTCATTGATGGGCACCAACTCGCAGAATATATGATTGACCATAACGTAGGTGTATCTGTTGTGAAATCCTACGAACTCAAGCGCGTAGATTCAGATTATTTCATTGAAACCGATGACTCACAAACTCAGGATTCATAAAAACTAACACCATGAACACAAACCTAAACGAACTCGAACGACGCCTGTGGAGCGCCGCCGATGAACTGAGAGCCAACTCCAAACTCAAATCATCCGAATACTCCATCCCGGTATTGGGCTTGATTTTCTTGCGCTACGCGGACCACAAATTCTCGCTGGCGGAGCAGCAGCTTGCGAGGGAGATGACCTCCAGCAGGCGGAGACGGGCAGACAAGACAGAATACCAAGCGCGCGGCGTCTTTTATCTCCCGGAGGAGGCGCGATTCGGACACTTGTTGAATCTGTCCGAGGATGAAAACATCGGTCAGGCGATTACCGACGCCATGAAAGCCATTGAGGCGGAGAACCCGCAGGTGAACGGCGTCCTGCCCAAGACCTACAACCGCCTCGAAAAGAGCACCCTGATCGAACTGTTGCGTATCATGGAACAGATTCCGATGGAGATTGAGGGCGACGCTTTCGGCAAAATCTACGAGTATTTTCTCGGCAATTTCGCCATGACCGAAGGACAGCGCGGCGGCGAGTTCTTCACGCCGACCTCCCTCGTTAAACTGATTGTCGAAATTATCGAACCCTTCCAAGGACGCATCCTCGATCCCGCCTGCGGCTCCGGGGGTATGTTCGTCCAGAGCGCCGAGTTTATCCACAACCACAAAAAGAACGGGAACGGTCAAATCAGCATTCACGGCATTGAGCGCGTGGCGGAGACCATCAGGTTGTGCAAGATGAACCTCGCCGTGCACGGACTCGAAGGCGATATCCGACAAGCCAACAGCTATTATGAAGACCCGCACAAGTCGTTGGGCAAGTTCGACTTCGTAATGGCGAATCCGCCATTCAACGTGGATCGCGTGGACAGGGAACGCATCAAGGACGACCCGCGATTCCCGTTCGGAATGCCGCGGGTGGACAATGCCAACTATCTGTGGATTCAACTGTTCTTCAGCTCGCTTTCCGAGTTTGGACGCGCCGGATTTGTTATGGCGAACTCCGCCTCCGATGCCCGCGGCTCCGAATTGGAGATTCGCAAAGGGATTATCCAATCCCGCGCTGTTGATGTCATGGTGGGCATCGCGTCGAACTTCTTTTACACCGTTACGTTGCCGTGTATGCTCTGGTTCTTCGACAAATCCAAACGAGGCAGCGATCGTGAGGATACGGCGTTGTTTATAGATGCTCGCGGCCATTATCAGCAGATGACCCGCGCGCATCGGGGTTTCACGCCGCAGCAGGTAGAATTCCTGGCAAACATCTCGCGGCTCTACCGCGGCGAAGCGCCGGAAAACCAACGCGATAGCGCGGAGTTGCTGACGACTCATTTTCCCGACGAAAAATACGTTGATGTGCCCGGTCTATGTAAAACCGTAACCATTGACGAAATCGAGGCGAACGGCTGGACGCTCAATCCGGGGCGTTATGTCGGCGTCGCTGATCGAGAAGCGGAGGAGTTCAACTTCGCGGAGCGGTTGGGAGCGCTCAATGAGGAATTGGAGGTGTTGACCGGTGAGGCGCGGCAGTTGGAGGAACAGATCGCCGAAAACGTCGCCGCAATCTTATCGCGATAAATTAAAAAATTGTGACATTTTGTGACATTTTGTGAGGAAATATCGCAATGAAGGCCCAAAGATTGCTGGTCTTTAAGAGCTTGTTTGAAAAAGTACATTCGTAGGGTGCGCACTGCGCACCGGCCTCTAAAAGCCCCAGAGGGGCGGAAGGTTTATAGGAGCGCCAAATCCTCCTGAGCTTAAGCGCCAGCGGGGCGACAGGTGTATAAGGGGTACCGAAAAAACCATGAAAAAGTCCCCGCTCAAATGACCCAAAACTGCATTGCTACCGATTATTCAAACAGACTATCAAGTAACACTCGACATTGCGCTCCGCTAGAGCGCGGGAATTCGGACCTATCGCATTCTATCAACATACCGATCCTCTGGATCGAAAACCTGGACTCTATGTGTCAATAAGTGTTACTTGCTGAAAGAATTATTCCGACAGGGATAATGGCGCGCTCTCAAGCATCATGTTCATGGGACTAGATAGACGCATCTTCAAACCGCAAAAGGAAGCATCTCATGCTACTCAAAGATCGGATCAGCATTGTGACCGGCGGGAGCTCGGGTGTCGGGCGGGGAATCGCGCTCGAGTTTGCCCGCGAAGGCGCGCGCGTCGTCATCGCCGATAAGCAGGAGGCGCCGCTCCGGGGAAAATATCACGAAACGGATGTCACCACGCCGACCGTCAAAGAGATCGAAAAACTCGGAGGAGAGGCGATTTTCATCCGGACGGATGTCACGGATGAATCTCAGGTCGAACGATTGATTGAGCGCACCGTTGGTCACTTCGGGGGACTGGACATTCTCGTCAATAACGCCGGCATCCACATCCCCGGCGGGGCGCAAGACATCTCGATTGCACAGTGGGACCAGGTCGTCGGGACAAACCTGCGCGGCGTGTTTGTTGCGACGAAACTCGCCATCCCCCACCTGAAACAATCTAAATATGGACGCATCATCCAAATCGCCTCCGTCCACGCATACGGCGGCGGCGCGGGACCTGCTTATGCTCCAGCAAAAGCCGGTGTCGTCAACATGGTGCGGGATACCGCCATAGAGGTCGGAGGTTTCGGGATAACCGTCAACGCCATCTGTCCCGGCTACATAGAGACGGCGCTTCAGGACTACCTCACGCAGGAGATGATTGATGCCGTAGCCGAAAAAACCGCCTTACCGCGATTCGGTAAACCGAGGGATGTTGGTCGAGCCGCCGTCTTCCTCGCCTCCGACGATGCGGAATGGATCACCGGCGCCTCCCTCCTCGTTGATGGAGGGCTAATCACGGGGACCTAAAGTGACCGCAATCGGCTTGGTCTCGTAGGGAACGCAGATCTGCGTTCCCTACAATCTGAATTCCGCAAGTGCCATTTCATTGAGGAGAAAGAACGCATGCAAACAAATCCCTGGGGCACGCACCGATTCGCGGACAAAGTTGCCCTGATAACCGGCGGCGCCTCCGGTATCGGACGCGCAACCGCCAACCGATTGGCGGCTGAAGGCGCCCACGTCATCATCGCGGACAACAACGTTCCACTGGCAAATCGTGCAGTCTCCCAAATCGAGGCTGACGGCGGAAAAGCCAGCCGTATTGAAGTCAATCTCGCCGACGACGAAGCCGTCGCCGCCTGCGGTCAAACGGTCGCCGAGCGTTTTCCCGCGCTCCACATGTTGGTAAACAACGCCGCCATACTCCGACACGGCAGGATTGAAGACGGCTCATGGCAGGGTAATTGGGACGCGGAAACAGCCATCGGTTTGCGGGGATGGGTGCTTATGACCCAAATGTTACTGCCGATGCTCAAGAAGGAGAGCGGCGCCATCGTCAATATCTCGTCGGAAGCCGGATTTCTCGGCAGGCCCGGCATGTGGGTCTACGACGCCATAAAAGCCGGTTTGGTGTCCGTCACGAAGACCATGGCGCAGGAGTTCGTCGTCGACGGGATTCGCGTCAATGCGGTCGCGCCGGGCTGGATTGTCACGGAGATGCACTTTGGACGGGCGCCCGACCCCGCCGCGCGAAAGAAGGAGTTGGAGGAGACGCCAAACGAAGGCTGCATCATGAAACGCCGCGCCGCGCCGGAGGAGGTGGCATCGGTTATCGCCTTCCTGCTGAGCAACGACGCCTCCTACATCACGGGCCAAACGATTCATGTTGACGGCGGTCGTATGGGGATGTCGCTTAGGTGAAAGGGCTGTAGGGTGGGATCAAAGGAATGGATAATGACTGCGATAGAGATGCCCTGCCCACCGTTGCCACTACGTAGAGGTCAACAATCGTTGACCCGGTATTTGTTGAGACAACCCCTGTTGTGGTATGGAGACGGAGTTGCGACTGATTTTGAATAATCTTGGTCTTAGCGGTCGCGTTCGTATCGTCAGGTTCAAGTGTAAAGGCCCGAATAATGACGTAATAGTAAATTTTTTGACGAAACACTAGCCTTTATCAAGTGTAACCCAGCGGATGATTGGATTAATTAATAGTAGAGGTGTTACGAAAGGATAATAGCGCTTATGGCATGGAATGACGACCTACTATCAGAACAGGAGAAAGCGGCCTCTCACCTCGGCAGTCATGCTTGCATGTTGGCCGGTCCTGGTACTGGGAAAACACTAGCTCTTACGCGTCGCGTACTGTATTTAATTGAAGAACACAGAATATCCCCCAGCGATATTCTCGTTTTAACCTTTACTAGAGCGGCAGCGGCTGAGTTGCGGGGGCGAATCAGTAACTCGCTAAAAAACTACGATGAATTGCCACAGATTTCCACACTGCACGCATTTGCCCTCCGCCAACTCGTAGTAAACTCAGGAGTTGTTGAACGGATCCCGAGTTCAGTTCGTGTCGCAGATGATTGGGAAGAGCGCCATGTGATTCTAGAGGATCTGAAATCCCGGTTGTCATATAAGATTAATATGGTGCGTGACCGGTTTCTTCAGCTATCGAGTGACTGGGATACTTTGGAGGCGGATAATCCTGCATGGGACGAGATGTTCCCCGATTCTAAGTTTCTTGGCGCATGGCAAGAGCATAGGAAAATCTATGGATACACAATGCGTTCAGAGCTTGTGTACCAGGTAAAACGGTCTTTGGCACAGTCTGGCGACTTTGAGCTAGACTCCAATTTCACTCACGTCCTAGTCGACGAATACCAGGACCTTAATATGTGTGACCTAGCAGTGATTAAGGAAATTGTCAATCGAGGGCCTGAACTTTTTGCCACGGGCGATGACGACCAGAGCATATATGGATTCAGACACGCCCATCCAGATGGAATTAGAGGATTCCGGGAAGACCATTCGCCAAGCAAATCACTGTTTCTGTCCACGTGCATGCGTTGCGACCGGAGCATTATTCGGTTAGCCGAATTCGTAGCCAATCTGGACCCAGACCGGCTTTCGAAGGATTTGAATCACCATCCAGATGCAGGAGAAGGTCTGGTGAAAATATTTAGGTTTGAAGATCAGACTAAAGAGGCCGACGCGGTAGCGAGACTTTGTGATTTTCTGGTCAACGATCACGGATGTACTTTTGGAGATATCTTGATTCTATTGCGCAACGACCACAATGGTGCATACTCGAAGCCCCTCTGCGAAACTCTTCTTAATCATGACATCCCTGTGTCACCCGAAACCGACAACCCCATGGATTTAGACGACGGTAGAAGACTCAAATCAATCCTTCACCTAATCGCTGAACCTGATGATTCGCTGTCGATACGCACCTGGCTGCAACTAAGGCAACGTATTGGTGACAAGACCATCAATGCGCTGTTCGAATACGCCCGGAAGTTCACCGGTCGATTTGCGGGAGCGACGCAGTCAATCCAGCAGGATGAATCTGAATTGCCCCAGTTTGGTCACTGCATTAAGGTGGAAATGGATTACTTGATGAAGCTTCGAACGGCAGGGGTTTCTTTCTTTGAAGGCACCGACGATTCAACAGACTCCAACAAGCTTCTGGTAGCATTAGAACGATTAGGCGACGCCGTAATCAAGCAACCTGACAGTCAAGGGAAGGTCATGGGATACCTTCGGAAAATGGTGACTGAGGCAGGAGTTTCAACCCTCAGTGAACTACTCACAATGCTGTCTGCAGCCGATTCAAGGATTGAACCAGCGATCGATGAAAAAGGTGTCAACATCATGACGATGCACAAAGCTAAGGGCCTTACCGCAGAGGCAGTGATAGTGGTGGCTGCCGAAGAGGAAGTTATTCCAGGACGGAAGGTCGGCCTAAATCGAGATGATGAACGCCGACTGTTATACGTCTCACTAACCAGAGCGAAGAAGCATTTATTTGTTACCTACTGTGACGAACGCACTGGTCAGCAACAGTATAGAGGGGGTAAATCAAGAAACCTGACCAGCTTTCTACAAGATGCACCAATTTGTCCAGAGCCTTTGGATGAGTTCCTGACAGGGCGTCTGTAATGCCTTAGAGAATTCCACAAATCGCACGGGAAACGGCTAATACTAAATCCTTAATCAAAGAGTTACAACGTCCAATGATGTCCAATCTATTGCTGGTTTTGATTAAGGACTCTGCAACATTTAGATTCGCAATTGGTGTAATGTTGCTAAATCGGTTGAACTGGAATGTCGTAACTAATCTTTCAATTACAGCAGGTATGAGAGGAAGGTAGCGCGTTGTAGAGGTTCATTGACTAATAGCAATCCTGATGAAATGAAAAATGGAGTAATGAATTCGGAGGTGTGATGGCAACTAGAAAATGGGATTGTGTCATTCTACGTGAAATTTGCGATATGATTGATTATGGTTACACCGCTAGCGCGAAGCCGGAACCAATAGGTCCTAAATTCCTTAGAATAACCGACATCGTCCCAGATCGAGTGAATTGGTCGTCCGTTCCGCATTGCGAAATTGACGAGACGAAGCTTAGCAAATACCGATTGGGAAAAGGTGATATAGTAATCGCTCGAACGGGTGCCACAACGGGTTACGCCAAGAGAATCAGAGAAAATCGTGAAGCAGTTTTTGCTTCCTATTTGGTAAGACTTAGAGTAAGTGCGAATCATGACAGCCAATATGTCGGTTTTGTCATTGAATCTGAGAACTACAAACACTTTATACAGCAGAACATTGGGGGCACAGCACAACCTCAAGCCAACGCCCAAGTTTTAACTTCGTTTCCAATTTCACTCCCTCCTCTGGCCACCCAACGCAAAATTGCCGCAATACTTGGCAACTACGACGACCTCATCGAAAACAACACCCGCCGCATCAAAATCCTTGAGGAGATGGCGGGTACCATCTACCGCGAATGGTTTGTCGAATTCCGATTTCCCGGGCATGAGAATGTGAAGATGGTGGACTCGGAGTTGGGGTTGATACCGGAGGGATGGGGTGTTAAGCAGCTTGGCGAAATGTGCGATGTTGTGATGGGCCAATCACCGAAATCCGAGTTCTACAATGAGTCGGGTGAAGGCTTGCCATTTCATCAAGGTGTCACGGACTTTGGCGACCGCTTTCCAACGGATCGAGTTTACTGCACGATTCAAAATCGTATTGCCAATCCTGGTGACATATTATTTAGTGTTCGTGCGCCTGTCGGACGAATAAACGTCGCAGACAAGAAAATCGTAATCGGTCGTGGGCTTTCCGCAATCCGATGCAAGGATGGAAATCAGGTGTCTTTGCTCCAACAATTGAAAGACAGATTCACAGAAGAAGACACAATGGGTGTGGGAACAATCTTTAATGCAATCAGGAAATCAGACCTACTGGAGATTCAACTCCTCGCGCCGCCGGATTCACTAATTGCAGAATTCGAGGAGATTGCCGCGTCAATCTCTTCTTTGTTGGGGAATTTAACCAAGGAAAATGTAAATCTTCGCAAAACCCGCGATATGTTGCTGCCCAAACTCATCTCCGGCGACCTAGACGTATCCGATTTGGATATTGGCACCGACCTATACCGCTCACAAGAAGGAGAGAAATCCTATGCCGCCTGAACCTACGCAAAGCTGGACAGACCGAATCGTCATTGACGAGAAAATTCTGACCGGAAAACCTGTCATCAAAGGCACCCGTATAGCCGTTGAGTTCGTTATTGACTTGCTGGCGCACGGGTGGAGCGAGGAGGAGATTCTTGAAGATTACCCCGGCATAGTGGTTGAAGACATCCGAGCATGTCTCGCTTACGCAAGCGCCACACTGCATGCCGAAAAGGTTTACCCACTTCCGGCGAGGTTAACGGATGCGCTTCTTGGCAAATGAGAATTTTCCCAACATCAAGCGTAAGCAATTCCGCTTCCACTGACAACGCAATTTCCTACTAACGAAATTTCTTTGGCGCACGAACTGCTGTTATGCTAAAATTCACAGGGCTTAGAATCTAACATTGAAAAGAAGAAGTAACCGGCGATGTTTGAAGAAACAGCACAATTGCAGGAAGTACATATTACGAACTTCCTTAGCCTGCGCGATGTTGACATTCCGCTGAAGCGTTTGACAGTTCTCGTTGGCCCCAATGCTTGTGGGAAATCGAATATCATAGAAGCCTTGCGTCTTTTCAAGCAAATGATGATTGATGAAGAATTGCCATCGGTCAAGACCATCCAAGAATCCCTTTGGGCAGGCGAGGCAAACCACATCGCCTTCGGATTACAAACTGCACTGCAGGAATCTCGTATCGAATATGACCTAATCATTGAAGCAAATGCGGACAATCTTGCTGCTGCCGAGACTCTGTCGGTTAACGATGTCCAACTCATATCAACTCGGAATGGAAAGCGATGGGTTCGGGATGAGGACCGCCAAAAGTCGATAGAATACAAGTCCAACAAACTCGCTGTTAGCACCGTTGGCGATGTCCGAAATGAACCGATTACAAAGGCATTCGCTCAGTCTATTCAAGACTGGCACATCTATGATTTTCGGCCGGACCTCATACGACGAGGTCTAGCAAGGCTTTCGTCTGTTGGGGTGTCTGAGTTGCGTGAACCCGAAACCGCGGAATATTCTCTGACGCGAGGCAATCGTCAGCCGTTATCTCACGATCTCTGGGATTGGTACCATAACGACCGAGAGCGTTTTGAAAGCGTGAACCGATCCCTTCAAGCAAGTATGAATCTCAAGATCGATCAACGCGAGATCAACGGCGATAATCAGTTCTGCCTCTTGGGAAAACACACACTGCCGATTCCTTTAACGAGCGCATCCGATGGCACACTGCGCTTTCTTGAATATTATATTTTGCTCAACATGCCAAACCCGCCATCACTCATCGCTCTTGAGGAACCGGAGCGAAATCTGCACCCCGACGCTATAATGGCCGTTGCAGATTTTCTTGAAAGACTTGCCATAGGGAGCCAAGTCATTATTACAACCCACAGTTCTCAGCTCCTTGATACGTTTGATCCGGAGAATTTGCCAGATTCACTTGAGGTTCTGTTGTTGCGTAACCCTCAAGGTCGCGGCACGGAAGTCACCAACCTTGAGGACATTCGCGGCAACCGACCTGCACTCGACGGTTGGATTACGGATTTCGGAATCGGCAGCGCGATTTTTCATAGTGCACTCCTGCCGAAGTCAATGGAGGAGTCCGGATGAGTACCATAAGAATCTGGGCTTTGGAATCGGACGGGAATTATATACGATAGTACCATTTTAGTTTGATTTTTAACTTAGTGGGGAGACCAAAATCTACCATTAGTTTCGTATGTTTTCCATACCTTATATTTCGGAATTGAATTACAGGTTGAAGTATGTGCCGTAGGAAATACTATCTTAAATTCTTCTATATAGCTTATGTAATCTTCAAGTTCATCTTCATTAACGTATATTGGTGATTTTTCGTCTTCAGAGGGGTTCATGGTGTTTCTCCTTTGAATGTGGTAAAGGTGCTTTAATGTGCTTTTATCAGGGAGCGCCGTTGTATCAGCAACGGCGCTCCATTTAGTTTACTTAAGGTGGGTTACAAGTTTGATTCAGCAATACGTTTTAGTTTTTCCGTATTCGCTATCAAATTTTTCAGTGCAACTTCAATTTTATTACTTGTCGCCGGTTTACAATCTTTCGGTGTTCTGCCGTTTGTTTTGATTGTAATTTGTACTGAAATCATTGGTGTAGTCTCCCTTCTTCAGGAGTGCCATTGGTGTGACAATGGCACTCCATCTAATTTACTGGATGATAACATCCAAAAATATATGTGTCGATCCTATTTATTGCATTTTTAGCTTGACATACCCTAAAATTATGGTACTATAGTACCATTCAAACCGTAAATGGAGGGAATTGAAAATGGCTAATAATGCACCTGGAAAACACTATCGGGACGGTATTACTTTGGTTCAGTTATTCAATATGTTTCCCGATGACAAGACGGCGGAAAAGTGGTTTGTAAAGTGTCGTTGGGGTAAGCGTATCAAGTGTGCGCATTGCGAGAGCGAACACATTAACGATCACGAGAAACATCCCACAATGCCTTATCGTTGTCATGATTGCGGTAAGCATTTTTCAGTTAAGACAAATTCAGTTATGCACGGTTCAAAGGTTGGCTATCAAAAGTGGGCTATTGCAATTTATCTTATGACAACAGGGTTAAAGGGTGTATCAAGTTTGAAACTTCACCGTGACATAGGTGTTACGCAAAAGACGGCTTGGTACATGGCACATCGAATACGAGAGGCGTGGAAAGAAACGAATGAGGTGTTTGATTAGACATCTTTCCAAAATAGATCTATGTAGTTACAGTAATCTTGGAGATTAGAATAACTATACCGTTTGGCAACTTGTCGCGGAATGTCTCAAGTTAACAATTGCGGCAATCACATTCCATGTTTTCCCATAGTTGCGATGTTTGCCTCGATAAATGTCTTTGGTGATGCGAAAAATCTTACACCGTCTGACGATATGCTCAATGCCAACCCTTTGTGTTGCCAACCCTCGGTTGAATTGCTTTGCCTCCCGAGTCAAGGGCTTGCTCCGACATTTCTTGATGGGCGTCGAACTGTTGGCATACAGTTTGGCTATGCCCTGATAACCACTGTCAGCCAACTTCTCAGTTTCAGGGAAAATCGCCGGACGGCTTTCCTTCAGAATTGTGTAATCGTGAACACTCTCTTTGCGGCAGATAACCGACACTATTTCTAACATCGCCAAACATGCAATCAATTGAACCTTTATGGTGTGCCGTTTTTTTTACCGCTGTAGTAGACACGCTGTCCTTTTGTTGGACGTTCAATGGGTTGCTCGGTGGCATCAATGATGATTGTTTGGAGATTGCTCTCTAATAAGTGCTTTCGATTCTTCAGCGAAAGCACTTTAACTAACACATCAAGTATCTGATGATAGATTTTATTGGCATAAGACTCACTGATACCAAACTCTGTGCCTAATCTGGCAAAGGTTGGATAGTGGCGCAAATAGGTGAATGTCAATAGAAGGCGATCGGTCAATGCCACTTCCGATTTCTTTCCTCGTTTCTTCATCGGCCGTTCTTCTCGAAGGTTTTCGAGGTGAGTAGCCACACGCTCCAAAATAAGGTTGAACGTTGGCTTGTCAACACCAACCGCTCGCAGAAATTGCTCCTCTGACAACTTTACTGCTTTTTCAAATTGACTCATGGGTATCCTTTCTACAATAGATGATGTTGAAAGGATATAACGTAAAATCAAGCCAAATGGATACTTATTTTGGAAAGATGTCTATTACGAAGTTGAAGCTGATGAAACCTATGTTGGCGGTAAAGAAAAGAATAAGCACGCAGATAAAAAGTTACATGAGAATTGGGCGTCTGGTAAAACTTCAGTGGTTGGAGTCAAAGAACGGCAGAGCAACAATGTAAAGGCTAAAGTCATAAAGACTCCAGATAAGAAGACCGTTCAGGGATTTGTCGTTGAAAATACGGATAAGATGGCTACGGTGTACACGGATGGTTCTTTGTTGTTATGAGAATCTACCTCGTGAGCGTTTGTGGGTAAACCACTCAATTGGTGAGTATGTTCGGGAGAGGGCGTCAACGAATGGAATTGAATCATTTTGGGCAATGTTAAAGCGAGGGTATATGGGCACATACCATCACATGAGTCCAAAACATCTGCAAAGATACGTTACTGAGTTTCAAGGTAGACACAACAACAGACCGAATGATACGGATAAGCAAATGGAGAGCATAGCCAAGGGTGGCGTCGGTAAGCGATTAAGGTATGAGGATTTGATTAAGAATGCAGAATTAAATTGAGGGGTGATTACAATGTTGGCTTGTATTGGAGGCGGTAGGTTAATCAACACCGACCTAATAGGATCGGTGAAAATGTTATCTAGTAAAAGTGGGGATTGCGAGGTTATATTAGAAACAAAAAGCAAAGAGGTGTTTACACTCTTTAATGGTAATAAATCTGAGGCTGAAAATAAATTTAATGAGATTCTAACTGAACTTAAACAAGTGGGTTGCTTGATAAATTTTAATTAAGAAATGTGGGCGGGTTACTAAGTACAATTTGGCGCAAAACACTTAGTAACCCTTAAATATCCACACAATTATTAACTAATAAGAACCTTGTCGATCCTTATTCCAGTATCATCTCAACTAAAGTTTCAACCTCTCCGTTATTTCCAATTAGCTTGAGAACATTATCGTCTCTTTGCCAATCGCCCGTTGTTACGCTAAATTGCCCAACTACAACTGTTTCCGTGATAACATAGGTATAATCATCACAGACGGCATAAAATCCACCATCGTGGATACTCCAGCCCCAACCGAAATTATCTAGTTCGTTGTATGATCCATTGGCGTTGAATCTATACCCGTGTCTCCAGCCTTCAAAAATGATTTTGTCACTAAGCCAATCTCCAGCCCAGTTGTCGTATTGTTCGCATTCTGAAGGTTGCAGCATGTCCATGATAACACCATTCCCTGATTTAACTTCATTTAACAGGGCATCTAACTTCGATGCTATCATGGCGTGTTCTACATCAACGAATTGTCTATCTACTGGTGGTGCTGTGGTTTCGTAGATGGCACGTTCTCTTTCGGTTTCCGAACAGGACAACAATACTAAAGCCACTGATAGCATCAATGCTATTGCTTTCATTTTTTCCCTTTTGTGTTTACTGCGTCTAACAATCTAAATGTCAATTTTTCTTTAACGGACAAGCCAAATGCTTGTATAAGTCGACAGTTAGATGATCGCCGATGACGTTTAGAATGTCAAGTTAAAATCACACAAAACGTTGACACTATCAAGCAAAAGTGGTATACTTGCCTAACTATAGGCAAAAGTTGTTGGTTTAATGCTGATAGTGTAAAGAGGTATTGCGTTTGGCAAGTAAACGCATAAGGGGATTTTCGCCATGAATGAAAAGGATTTCCGACACATAATAAGTGAAGAACTTGATAGTCGGTTAGAACCCATTGCAAGCAAGCTAGAATCTATTGATGGAAGGCTTGAGACTGTTGAAGGTAAAGTCGAATCTATTGATGGAAGGCTTGGGTTTCTCGAGAAGCAGCTTGATTTTATTAGTGACAAGTTGATTGCTAATTTTGCTTTAGTCCTTGAAGATACTGGTCTGATTAAGCAACAGTTAAGAAAAGAATTAGGTGATTTAGGCATATCTGTTGAAGTATTGGTTAAAGTAGTGGATAGCATGGGGATAGCTACAGTTACCTTTGATAGCGGGGAGACACAACACCAGATGAAAGTGTCAGAAATAATATCCTCTGTCAAGTCTCGTATTAAGGAAGTTGCGGCTTAATGCCGCAAAGCAATGATTTAGCCACAAACTACTAATTCCGAAATTGTTTGGTAGTATATGACAAACAGAAAGGACATAATGAAAAAGAAAAAGGTCAAAAGAGAAGTCGGGAGACCTACCAAGAATGTTATTGAACCTATTCCAGACACACCAAGAAATGTGGCGAGGTCGTTGTTTGGATTGAAATCTAATAATCCGAGATTCAAATCCAAAAAGGATAAGGGGAGTTCGGCAGTAGAATAAAATCCACTGCCGAATATGATGCTGGTTATCTAAACGTATTTATGATACGATTAATTTTGGATGGCTTGCCAAATTGCTTTTGGCTGACATCGTGTAAGAGTTTTTCTATATCTTTGAAACTCTTAACTTTTGAAGTTCGATTTGTCTTAATGCTAGTCATCGTATATTCTCCTTTCGGGGTGCTATTCTACAGTAGCACCCTATTTTTTTATCTACTGGATGATAACATCCAAAGTATATTTTTAGCGATCAATTTTTATGTAATTATTTGCCCTATCGTATATAGCGATTATGGTACTATTGTATATAATTCCCAATCGGACCACGATGCTAAAGCGGTCGAGTGTTTGGCAAATAAGTTAAAATCCTACCTGCAATTCGGAGATTTGCGCATTGAATCATCTGGTGCAAGTACACTCTCGGAAATCCAAGCGCGTGCGCGCAAGTCACTTCCGAGGCGCGCGAGAAGAAATGTGACATCGGATGCGCCGCTTAAGCGAGCAACTCACGATTATCTGAAGGACGAGGCCTGCGTTGTTTTCGTCATTGACCAAGATAGTCCGAAATCTCTTAATCAACGACGAAAGGAACCGAATTCGCTAATCAACCAGATTGAGGCAGTCATCAACGAACCGAGCCTTGATGGCAAAATATTTCTCGCGCTGGCTGTTCAGGAACTTGAGGCATGGTTGCTGGTTGATTGCTTAGGGATTCTCTATTACTTCGCTAGTGAAAACGGAGCATTAACGGAAAACGAACGCTATAAGACCTCAACAAACCTATTGTTCGCGCAATTGATTGATAATTTTCAAGAGACCAATACTGAAGACATTGTGGAGGAGGAAATCGGAGGAAGCGGCCCTAAAGAATACCTGATCAGGTATTCTGAAGCGATACTGCGCAGACTCAATCCGAACATTCGCCAAATAGACATTTACCGTCGGCGGTATGGTTCAGCAATGTCGCCAGCCGTGGCAAATCATGTGGACATTGACGAACAACATTGAGCCGGAACAATTCCCTCCGTTATCTCGGAGAAGTGCTTGCCCAATTCAAGTAGGTTGAAGTTGTCCTTGCCAATTGCTTTTTATTTGGTATTAATTGATAATGACTAAAATTTCTGAACCGATAACCCTGGATAAACTGTGGCCGCTGATCCAAAAATTATCTCAAAGCGAGCAAAAGCAACTGCGTAGGCACCTTGAAACAGATTCAGACGCATGGCGGGAAAAATGGGAAAAAATCAGAGCGCACTTCCATGATGCCTTTGCCAATACACCGGAAGACGAAGTGATACGAGATTTTGACGAAGCACTAGGGGAGGTCAGACGTGAGCGGAGTGGAAACCTTACGGAGTAGATTATGGAACTTACAGACATTTTTGAATTCATCAGCCCAAACGCAATCCGCATCAAGGGAACACGTATCGATATCGAATTTGTGATTGAGGAATTCCTCGCCGGCTCAAACCCGAGGGAAATCCGGCGACGCTACCCGCATCTGGCGCCGCTGCAGATTTACGGCTCGATAACCTACTATCTACTCAACCAAAAGCGGATGGAGGCCTACATTGAAGCCGGGCGCAAAGCGGATGAAGCCGCGTATCAAGAACAGCTTAAAAATCCGTCTCCGGGTGTAGCGCGGCTCATGAAGATTGCGGCGGAAGCCAAAGCTGCACGGTTAAGGTTCCGCGAACTATCGGAATGATTTGAGTCGCTATATCCTGTGGAATCTCAATCGTACTAGGATCTTTATCGTTCGCCTTATTTGCTTGGTCGATCTATTTGTTCCGTCAATCCCTACAAAAAATGGTGGGCAGTGCCCACCCTACTAATTTACTCGTGCTTTTAGAGGCTGGTGCGCAGTGCGCACCCTACAAGGGTACAATGTCGAGTCAAGGCGCGTCGACGCGCCAGAAGATTTCCAAAACCAGATAACAAGCATTCCGTACCGATAGCCGGTGACTGATGCAAAATCCCTACAGCGAAGACCAACTGATTGAACAACCCGCCATCGGTCTGCTCGTAGAGCTCGGGTGGGAGAGGCCGGACTGTTTCGACGAATTTTTGCAGGTCGGCGGGAGTCCGCTCGGTAGGGAGACGAAGTCGGAGGTCGTGCTGACGTCGCGCTTGCGCCTCGCTTTGCGTCGGCTCAACCCCGATGCGTGCGCCGCCGCGGTTGACGCGGCAATCGAGGAACTCACCCGCCCCCGGACTGCCATGAGCCTTCCCGCCGCCAATCGGGAGATCTATGAACTCCTGAAGGACGGCGTGAGGGTGACGATAAGCGATCCGGATGGCGAAGAGGAACTCGTTGAAGTCCTCCGCGTCATTGATTGGAGTTCCCCGGCAAACAACGATTTCCTCGCCGCATCTCAAATGTGGATTGCCGGCGAAATGTATCTAAAAAGACCGGATCTTGTCGGTTTCATTAACGGCTTACCCCTCCTGCTGATGGAGTTCAAACGGATTGACGAACTCGTTTACTCCGCTTACCATGACAATCTCCGCGACTACAAAGACACCATTCCCCACCTGTTCTGGTACAATGCCCTGATTATCGTCTCCAACGGCTCCGAGAGCAGGTTCGGCGGGATTACCGCCAGTTGGGAGCACTTTGCCGAATGGAAACGCATCAGTTCCGAAGAGGAGCAGGGGGCGAGTTCGTTGGAGACGATGCTCAGGGGGCTGTGTGACCATGAAAGGCTGCTGGACGTAATCGAAAACTTCACGCTCTTCATGGAAGCTCAAGGCGGACTGATTAAACTTATCGCCAAGAATCACCAATACTTGGGGGCGAACAACGCCATCCGAGCCTTGCAGGGGATTGAATCTAATCGTGGAAAACTGGGAGTGTTCTGGCATACACAGGGCTCCGGGAAAAGCGTGTCGATGATTTTCTTCGCCCAAAAGGTATTGAGAAAGATTCCGGGAAACTGGAGTTTTGTGCTCGTGACCGACCGGGTGGAGTTGGACAACCAGCTCTATAAAAACTTCGCGGGTTGCAGCGGGGTGCTGATAGGGAAGGAGGTCCATGCCGACAGTGTAGTGCATCTCCGGGGACTCCTAAGCGAAGACCATCGGTATATTTTTACCCTCATCCACAAGTTTCAGACAAGCGCCGGCGAAGAACATCCGGTGCTCTCCAATCGCTCGGACATCATTGTCATCACGGATGAGTCCCACCGCAGTCAGTACGACACCTTAGCGCTGAACATGCGAACCGCGCTGCCCAACGCGGCGTTCATCGCCTTCACCGGCACGCCGCTCATCGCCGGCGAGGAGAAAACGAAGCAGGTGTTCGGCGATTATGTCTCAATCTACGACTTCAAGCAATCGGTCGAGGATGGCGCGACGGTGCCGCTCTTCTACGAGAACCGTGTACCGGCGCTCCAACTCACCAACGAAGAGCTCAACCAGGAACTTGAGGGTATTCTTGAGGACGCCGAACTTGACGATGCACAGGAATCCAAGCTTGAGCAGGAATTTTCCAGAGAGTATCACCTCATCACACGGGAAGACCGCTTGGACGCCATCGCGAAGGACATCGTCTCCCACTTTATGGGGCGCGGTTATCGGGGAAAAGCGATGGTCATCTCGATCGACAAAGCCACGACGGTCAAAATGTACGACAAGGTGCAAGCCCATTGGAAAGAGTACCTTGAAGGTCTCCGAGCGGAGTTGGACAACGCGGCATCACCCGATACCCGCAATCCGCTTGCGGCAAAAATTCAGTACATGGAAGAAACGGACATGGGTGTCGTCGTATCTCAATCGCAGAATGAGATTGACGACCTGAGACAGAAGGGCGCGGACATCGTGCCTCACCGCCGGCGAATGGTTACCGAGGATTTGGATACCAAGTTCAAAGATCCGGATGACCCGTTCCGGATTGTGTTCGTGTGTTCGATGTGGAGCACCGGTTTTGATGTGCCGTCATGCTCCACGATTTATCTCGACAAGCCGCAGCGCAACCATACGCTGATGCAGACCATCGCCAGAGCGAATCGCGTGTTTCGCGATAAGGTCAACGGTTTGATTGTGGACTATATCGGCGTGTTCCGCCACCTTGAGAAGGCGCTTGCAACCTACGCTGGAGAGGATGATACGGATGGCGGCGATCCGATTGTAGACAAATCGAAGTTGGTCGAGATGTTAAGAGAGGCAATCGTGGAAATCAACGCATTCTGTCTGGGAATCGGTGTCAATCTCTTCGCGATCAACGAAGCGGAGGCATTTGAAAAAACCGAGTTAATCGACGATGCGGTGAACAAGATAGTGACCAACGACCCGACCAAACGAGAGTATCTTCAGATCGCCAGGGACCTTACCAAGCTGTACAAAGCTATCCTGCCCGATTCGAGTGCGCAAGAATTTTTCGCCACCTATTCGCTTGTGGATATTATCGGGAAGAAAATAAGAAAGCTGACCGCGTCGGCTGACATCTCCGACATGATGGGGGAAGTGGAAGCCCTGCTCGATCGGTCGGTTGCGCCCGAAGGTTATGTTATCGAAGAAAAGGAGCACGAATGGGAGACCGAGAAGCTGGTCGATTTGAGCGAGATTGACTTTGAGGCGCTGCGGGAGCGGTTTGCGACCAAACACAAACGGATCGAGGCGGAGAAACTCAGGGTGGCGATAAAGGGGAAGCTAACGCAACTGGTTCACGAAAATCGCACCCGAATGGACTTTCAGGAGAAATTCGAGGAGATGATCGCGGTTTACAACGATGGCAGAATCAACGTCGATCTGCATTTTGAAGAGTTGATTAGGCTTGCCGGGGCGCTCAACGAAGAGGAGCAACGCGCCGTTGGCGAGCGTCTCACCGAAGAGGAGTTAACCCTGTTCGACTATCTGACGCGGTCCGAGGAGGACCTCACCAAGGCGGAACGAGATGAGGTGAAGGACGTATCGCGCACGTTGCTGGATACGCTGAAACGCGAGAAATTGGTTTTGGATTGGCGCAAGAAGCAGCAGTCGCGCGCCGATGTCAGGCTGACTATCCAAAAAATCCTTGACGAACTACTGCCGGAGTGCTACTCGGAAGAACTGTACAATCAGAAATGCGAAGCGATTTACCAGCACATTTACGAGTGTTATTACGGTGATGACAGCAGTGTTTATACGATAGCGCGCGGCGAACCTCGTTTGATTTAAGCGGGGCGGCAGAAACTCATCCATTACCATCGAATTGAAAGTAAAATCATCTCATTGCGGGTTCTGTAGGAGCGAGTTTTACTCGCGATTTTGGAAATTTACCTCGCGAATTGAGACTTACAAAGGCTAGTGTGCAGTGCACACCCTACTCTTAACCTGTGTTACACCTCGCCAACAATCGACCCTACCGAAAGTCTGACCTCTCCCACGTTGAAAGCTAGAATCTTCTGGCGCCCCACCCGATGCCGACACAGCCAAACTGTCAATTGCATAAATCCACAACTTCAACTATAATATCAGACGGATAATGTGATGCGCGGTATAAGGTGTCGCAATGCGCGCGTCTCTTCAAAGATATATGGCCTCTTTCAACCTACTGCCGTCTGATTGGATTACGATATTCTATCTCGCTGTTTCCAGCGCCTTAATGCTTATTTTTCACAGAAACCTAGGGCGTTGGTATATCTTCCTGTCTATCCACATCGTAGCAATCTTGGGGATACTTTCGCTTCATTTCGTCCCCAGTCCGCTGTCGCCCCTGCTTCAGTTCGTGCGTGATTGGTACGCGCTCGCAACCATCTTGCTCTTTTATTGGGGGGTTAAACCGCTGACGCAGATGGTCTTTCAGGGAATGTTCGACGATTGGATTGTCCGATGGGAAAACCGCCTCTTCAACGGGCTGCCGAGTACGTATCTGAGCGCACGTTTTCCGTCGGTAGCCCTCTCGGAGTATCTGCACCTTTGCTATCTGAGCTATTACTTCATCCCCGTTTTCCTGCCGACCATGCTCTATTTTCGTGGAAAGGGCGAGGCATTCTTTGAAACGTTGTTCGCCGAACTGTTCACATTCAACATTTGCCTAATCTGGTATATCTTTATGCCTGTCGCCGGACCTCGCTACATTTCGGAAAAAATCAAAGAGCCTTTGGCTAATCGTCCCTTGTTCAGGTTGACACATGCCATCCTTTCCCGCGCTTCCACGAAAGGCACCGCGTTTCCCAGTTCTCACTCCGCGCTTGCGGTGCTCGTTCTTATCTGCGCGGCACGTTACGATTTCATCAGTTTCGTCATTCTATTTCCATTTTGCACCGGGTTAGTGGTTGGCACGGTCTACGGTCGGTTTCATTATGCGTTGGATGCGGTTGCAGGAGTGCTCATCGGGATTTTAACCTTCGGGCTTTACCCAATCGTTTACCGATTGTTCTGAGGCAGTTGAAAAAAATGCGAGTGAACAATCCGCCGATTTTACCCCTTGTGATTTACGACGCCGAGTGCGATTTCTGCCGTTTCTGGATTGCGCGCTGGAGGCACCTGACAGCGGAACGCGTCGACTACATCTCGTCTCAAGAAGTTGCGGAGCAGTTCCCCGAAATCCCGCACGAGTATTATCAAAGGGCGGTGCAACTGGTAAATCCTGACGGCGAAGTCTTTTGCGGCGCCGAAGCCGTTTTTCGCGCATTTGCACACAGCGGGCGCAGACGATGGGTGTTGAGGTTGTATCAACGTCTGCCGGGCTTTGCCCCAGTCGCCGAGATGGTATACCGTTTCATAGCGGGACACCGTAGGTTTTTCTCGGCGTTAACGCGCTGGTGTTGGGGAAGGCAGCCGATACGTCCAACGTTTTTCTTGACGCGATGGCTGTTCCTCCGATTACTCGGCGTCATCTATCTCATTGCTTTTCTGTCGCTATGGACTCAGATTGACGGCTTGATAGGGAGTGACGGCATTTTGCCCGCCGAGCGATACCTGAGCGCTGTCCGGGAACAGGTCGGTCTTGAGCGGTATTTAGCCTTTCCAACGCTGTGCTGGCTTTACGATGGTGACGCTTTTCTACATCTCTTGTGTGGCGGTGGCGTGTTTCTGTCACTATTGTTAATCATCGGCGTTGCACCGGTTCTGGCGTTAATCGGTTTGTGGATGTTCTATCTCTCGCTGGTGACCGTTGGGCAGAGCTTCCTGAGTTTCCAGTGGGATGCGCTGCTGCTAGAAACCGGCTTTCTCGCGATCTTTTTCGCGCCGCTCCGGATTCTGCCGGGAATCTCGCGGGAATATCCGCCCTCGTCTGTCGTGTTATGGCTGCTCCGCTGGCTGCTGTTTCGGCTGATGTTCGCGTCCGGCGCCGTGAAGTTGTTGAGCGGCGATTCGACGTGGAGTAACCTTACCGCGCTTAATTTCCATTATGAAACGCAGCCGCTCCCAACGGTCTTAGGTTGGTACGCACACCACCTGCCCGAATGGTTTCAGAAAGCCTCCGTGGCGGGGATGTTCGGGGTTGAGATTATTGTTCCGTTCCTCATCTTTGCGCCGCGCCGCTTGCGATTTCTTGGCGCAATCGCCCTTGTGGCGCTGCAACTCCTAATCGCCGCAACGGGAAATTACTGTTTCTTCAACCTGCTGACGGTTGCGCTCTGCGTTTTATTACTTGACGACGCCATTTTGCGCCGCTGCTTCCCATCCCGGATTGCCAAGAGGTTGACACTACCTTCCGCAATAATTCTTACGCAAAGGTGGAAGCGCCCCCTCATTGGCGTTTTGGCGGCGTTCATACTACTGGTGAGCGGAATTCGGCTGACGGGGACATTTCTGTGGCGCGAGGGGTTTCCGCCGATTGCTCAAGGCGTTCTGAAGTGGATCGCCCCATTTCGCGTAGTGAACAGCTATGGACTCTTTACGGTGATGACCACTTCTCGACCCGAAATTGGGGTTGAAGGCAGCGACGATGGAAGGACGTGGAAGGAGTACAAATTCAAATGGAAACCTGATGATTTGAACCAGGCGCCGTGCTGGGTGGCGCCTCACCAACCGCGTCTGGATTGGCAAATGTGGTTCGCGGCGCTTCGCGGAAACTGCCAAAATGCCCCATGGTTCGTCAACTTCATGATACGCCTACTACAGGGATCGCCCGATGTGCTTGAGCTACTGGAGAAGAATCCGTTCCCTGGAACGCCGCCGCGATATGTTCGTGCCGTCCTCTACGATTACCGGTTCACCGATCTGGAGACAAAGCAAGAAAAAGGGACATGGTGGAAACGTGAGCGGCGAGGACTATATTGCCGCCCAATTGCACTACGCCCAAATTGAATCTAATACCATAGGAGTTACGCAGTTCAGTTTGTAGTAGCGATCTTCAATCATCAAATCGAAGTTGGAACCTGTTTGAAAACCCTAGGAGCGACTTGAAGAACGCCGTTTAGTAATCTTGGACAATTTCATACTTTTCATACCTTTCATACCCAATGGAGGTATTCAATAGAGACAGAAAGAGGGTGAGAACTCTTGCTATGACTGCCTTCTGCTCGGTTTGACATTGAAGCCACGGGAGTGTAGGTATGAAACCTTGAAATGTTGGTATGAAGCCGGAGTTGCGACCCGAAACAATTTCAAGTCTCAAGATGACACTACTTTATGTAAAAGACGATGACCTTGCAAACAGGTTCTGAAGACAAGGGAGTATAAGAAGGGAAATTGACGATTTGATGATTGAAGAGGGATTGCTATGGGATGTTTATCGCGTCCCCAAGAAATGGTGGGCAGTGCCCACCCTACAAATATACTCTTATCGAAAGACTTTAGGAGGTACTTGTGTCAAACAAGAAAGATCCTGATCTCAGTCAATTCTTGACGGTTGCGCTAGAAGCCACCTCCAAGGCTGAAACCGTCATAATGGATTACTATTCAGGCGGCATCGCATCGGAGCTAAAAACCGATGGTACTCCTGTGACCGCGGCGGATACGGAAGCCGAACAGATAATCATCGAAACCATCGCGAACGTATTTCCCAATCACGGATTCCTAGGCGAGGAATCAGGCGATATGCACTCAGATTCTCCGTATGTATGGATTATTGATCCGATTGATGGGACGAAAAACTATATACGGCATATCCCGTTGTTCGCGACGCAGATTGCCCTCATGAAAGAGGATAAACTCATCTTAGGGATTTCCAACGCCCCCGCAATGGGCGAACTGCTTTGCGCCGAGAAGGGGTGTGGCGCGTTTCTGAATAATCGACGGATAAATGTCACGAATGTTGGTCAGTTTGATGAGGCGATGATTTGCCATGGCGGACTCAAGTATTTCAACGAAAAAGGCATATTGGCGAACCTGTTCAACCTTGCAAACGATGTGCATCGTACGAGAGGATTCGGTGATTGCTACATGTATCACCTGTTGGCTTCCGGTCGGGCAGATGCCGTGATTGAGGCGGCAATCAGCATTTGGGATATAGCGGCGCTGACTGTAATCGTAGAGGAAGCTGGCGGGACGGTTACGAACCTGCGGGGTGACCCCATTGACAAGAACACGGATTCGATACTCGCTACCAACGGATTCTTGCATCAACAAATCCTAACCCGGTTTGAAAAAACACGCGACAATGCTGTATGAACAGCTGAGATTGTTGTTTTAGAAACCGAGTTTTTTTCGGGGAAACTTTGTTTCTTCCGCACATCCGCACGACATGAGAGCCTGTTTAAATAATAGGAGACCAAGTCGTGTTCGGTCATTCAAGGAGGGCCTTTCCGTGTTTTTGTTGTTATCCACTATATACCTGTCGCCCCGCTGGGGCTTGGATGCGTGGGGCTTCGGCGTTCCTATACACCTTTCGCCCCTCTGGGGCTCTTGTCGCAAGTTAGAGAAGGTAATACCATTTCTCTATATTTGAAGTGCATTAATGGCGTTAATCAAATCTTACCAATGCGGGGCAAGAAAGATCTCTATCACACTCGTTATTCACTCGCTTGATCCCCGCCTACGGGGTTTGGTGTGCGGGGTAATAGTTGGTATCGGTCTTTTCACAATAGGATAATTGAAAGACATTATACGCAATATTATTCAAGCGAAATGGTATAAGAGGGGAAATCGGTGATTCGATGATTACTGACCATCTTCGATTTGATGATTGAAGATTCGTTTCAAGACAAATAGATTTTCAAACAGGTTCTGAGCTTAGAGGGAGATGAGTGTTATGCCATTAAAGACTGTTGGAATTTTAAGTCCGGGTGATATGGGACATACCGTCGGGAGGGTGCTTGGAGAGCACGGTTTGCGCGTAATCGCTTGCACCCAAGGGAGAAGTAAGCGTACACAATCTCTGGCGGAGAGTGCAAATATCGCAGCCGTGCCAGCATATCAGCAGCTTGTGGTGGAGTCGGACCTTATCCTGTCAATCCTCGTGCCTGCCCAAGCCAAAGCTGCTGCCAAGGGCATCGCGGAAGCGCTTGGCGAGGCCGAGACGGAAGTCGTTTACGCCGACTGCAATGCGATTGCTCCACAGACTGTGCGTCAGATTGATGAAATCATTAGCGCGGCTGGAGGTAATTTCGTGGATGCCTCGATTATTGGTCCCCCTCCCAAAAACGAAGGGTCAACGCGATTCTACGCTTGCGGGAGTGACCTTCACATCTTTCAAGAATTAAGCCAGAATGGACTCGATATCCGCCCGCTGGGCACCGAGATCGGTTTGGCATCGGCAATTAAGATGTGCTACGCTTCAATGACAAAAGGCTTAACGGCGCTTTGCACGGAACTCCTTACCGCGGCAGAGATTTTGGGCGTCTCGGACGCGCTTGGAGCGGAGTTCAAGTTAAGCCAATCCGCGCTTTATGAGCGTATGGAACGAAGTTTACCGTCGATGCCGCCGAAATCAAGACGCTGGATTGGCGAAATGGAGGAAATCTCGGCTACGTTCGAGCATGTAGGCTTAACCCCAAAGATTCTCGCCGGGGCAGCCGATATGTATCGATTTGTTGGAGAAACCCATCTCGCAGATCTATCGCCCGAGAGCGCGGAGGCATTGCCAACTCTCGGAGAAATGATTTCGGCTTTGGCAGAGCACCTGAAGAAACACGATGCGTGATTTGCCCTGAATTTGTCTTGCGGTAGACCCATTAGCATTTCGTCACCGCCACATCCGCCATGTTTTTGCAGGGCGCACAATGCGCACCACCTCGCACTCACTCCACTGCCAACCGCGCTCCATTTTTTTTCAGGCCACGGATTTTGAGTGCAAATGTCTTGATGGAAGACGAGAAAGGCTTGCACTCCTGCTTAAGCTTGAGTATACTATAGTGGGATATTGTAACGAAGGGTCGAGAAGTCGTGCTAGCAGCATGAGGAGCAGAACCGTGGTTATGCTACCGGTGAAAAAACAAAATCCCTCTTTCCGAAATCACTGTTGTTTTGTACCTCTACGCTTCAAGCTCGAAAATCGATCTGTAGCTTTGAGAGTTGCTGGCGAAAGGAGGTGGCAAACTCATGGCAACAGGTTCCGTTAAATGGTTTAGTGATCGTAAAGGTTACGGCTTCATAACCACTGATGAAGGAGAAGATGTTTTCGTGCATTTCTCCGCCATTGAGGGTGAAGGTTTCAAATCTCTTGAGGAGGGGGAAGAGGTTGAATTCAAAATTGTCGAAGGCCCTAAGGGTTTTCAGGCAGAGGAAGTTGTGAAGCGCCAATAATCGCAACGAGTTAATTTTCACATCGTGAAGTCCTGCCTCTAAGAATGAATTTCACGGGGCAGAATCTACACCCACAGACGCGGAGGTTGTATCTCCATAATTGACTAACATTTCGTGTCATATTCAAAATAGCTCTCATATCTTTGAGAGCTATTTTATTGCCAAGGTCCGCCTCACCTATTCACTCAGCCTTAAATAGGAGTAGGCGTAACCGTTCTAACTGTTCGACCCGGATCATTCCTTACGCTGAAGCCCATCTAAACATTAAGCAACGAATGATGCCGGATGCGGGTATTTCAAGTCAACCGATACCGTGTCGCAACGGCTAGATTATCTCGTTATCTGTTGCACACCGATCGTTGCAGTTTCCCCATTAACCTTCTGTGATTTCACAAAAGAGGATTCACCGTATGAATCCGCGACATGTGTTGTCAACGTTTCACGCGTAATATAATCGCGGTGAGCATTAAAGGCTTCATGGATTATTGGCGTTGACTTCAGACTCAGCGAGATGCGGTCGGAGATGTTGAAATCTGCCTCCTTGCGCATCTGCTGGATTTTGTTAACCAACTCTCGCGCAAAGCCTTCAAGCGTGAGTTCATGCGTCAACTCTATCGAAAGCGCGACGAATTTTTGCGCGTCCGCCTCTACCATGTAACCCTCGCGAGGCTGTGACCGCACCTCAATGTCTTCTCTCTCCAATGTATACGTTACTCCATCAGCTTCGATTTGCAGCTCTCCCGTTGTATCAAGTTCATTCTTGAGCGCGAATGCGTCCGCACTTCTAACGGCTTTTGCAATCGCCTGGACGGCTCTCCCGTATTTTGGACCAAGTTGCTTGAAATTCGGGTTCACAGTATAGGTTGCGAATTCTCCGATTTGGTCGCTGAAGTCGATTGCCTTAACGTTTAGTTCATCAAGGATAAGTTCTGACAACCGCTTAACGGCGGTCTGTTGCTCGTCCGACAGATCGCCAATCGTGATTAATCCAAGTGGTTGTCGAGTCTTAATCGCCGACCGATTCCGAGCTGCACGTCCCAAGACAATGAGGTCACGCACCAACGCCATGTCATCTTCTAGTTGCCTGTCCATCAATGCCTCGTCCGCGACTGGGTAGTCGGAGAGGTGAACGCTTTCAGGCGCATCGGAATCGACTGAACACACTAGGTTTCTATAAATTTCCTCTGTGACAAAGGGGATGAATGGCGCAAGTAGACGACTGCAAGTTACCATGACCTGATACAGTGTAAGATAGGCATATTCTTTGTCGGCATCAGCTTCCGACTTCCAGAATCGGCGTCGACTGCGCCGCAAATACCAATTCGACAGATCGTCCAAAAATACATCGGCGGCACGGCAGGCGCCATCCGGTTCATATCGCTCCAGCCGCTCGGTGACTTCGCGGATGGTGGCTTGAAGCCGCGATACCAGCCAGCGGTCCAAGAGATTTTCGGGTACCCTAAATCTAGCAGCGGAGTCTACTGTCGGCTGCCAGCCGTCGACATTGGCGTAAGTAACAAGGAAGCTATACACATTCCACAACGGGATGAGAAACTGTCGCCGAACCTCATCGGCGTTGCTGAATCCGAACGATAAGTTCTGCTCCGGTTTGGCAGCGCAATACAGCCAACGCATCACGTCCACGCCCATTTTTTCGGCGGCATCGTCAAACCAGATTGCGTTTCCCCAGGACTTGTGCATCTCGCGTCCGTCCTCTGCGAACAGGGTCGCGTAGCTGAAATTGTGCTTAAAGGGGGCGCGTCCCTCCATGACAGTACTCATAGCGATGAGTGAATAGAACCAGTTCCGAAACTGTCCAGGGAAGCTTTCACTAATCAGATCGGCGGGGAACCACTGCTGCCAGTAGTCGCGGTCGGTGCGGTACCGCATTGTGCTGAAACTAACGCTGCCGGCATCCAACCACGGATTCCCGACATCCGGGATACGCGAGACAGTGGAGCCGCAATTTGTGCATGCAATCTTTACCGCGTCGATCCAGGGGCGGTGCGGTGTGTGTCCCTCGAATTCATCCCAACCTTCGACAGCGCGCTCTTTCAGTTCCTCCGCACTCCCAATAACGTCGAAGTGTCCGCATTCTTCACATTCGTATATTGGGAGTGCCAAGCCCCAGTAACGTTTCTTGGAGATCATCCAATCCTGCATATTGCGCAGCCAATCCAGTTCGCGGGCGAGACCGAAATCCGGATACCATTTGGTTTCATTGAGAACAACCTCCATCATTTGGTAACGCACATTCTGTGCCTTCTCTGCTTCGGTCACCTGTTCGTAAGGTTTGTCCAGTTGCTCGCCCATCGAAATGTACCACTCATCCACGAGACGGAACACCAACTCATCTTCACAGCGCCAGCACACCGGGTAGCGATGGGTATAGTCTTCGAGCCGATAGACGATACCTTTCTGCTCCAAGTTCTCAAAGATATCCTTCGCTACGGAGTGGACTTGGCGACCCGTCATCCAGTCAAATCCGTCACTATAGATTCCTCCGGGGCCCAACGGCGCGATGATAGGGAGGTCGTGTTGCTTGCTTAACTCAAAGTCCTCCGCGCCACAGCCGGGTGCTGTGTGGACAATGCCCGTTCCTTCGGCTTCACCCACCTCATCCCACAGGATAACGCGATGCTGTGCTGCTGAACCTGAAGTTTCTTGGGCGGGCAATTCGTCAAATGGTCCGTCATAAGCCCAGCCTTCCAAGGCTGCGCCCTGTTTTTCCGCGAGCACCCGATACGATCCGCGGATGGCGTTCTCCAATGCTCCTTCGCTCAGCCAGAGACGGTGATTGTCCTGTTCCACGAGAAGATAAGTCAAATCCGGATGCACCGCCGCCGCGACATTGCTAGTTAACGTCCATGGGGTTGTCGTCCAGACCAGCAGGTTTTCACCAGGGCGGTTCCGCAAGGGGAAGCGCAGAAAAATGCTGGTATGTGTCAAGTCCCGGTATCCGTCGGTAGCGATTTCGTGCTGGCTAATACCGGTATCACAACGCGAACACCACGGCATCACGTCGGTGCCCTTGTAAATCCAACCGCGCTCGAAACATCTCTTCAGGATTGTCCAAATTGTATAGTTGTTTTCGTTTGAAAAGGTGAAATAAGAACCGCCTAGCTCTGGTAGCCCGAGTCTCCCGACTATCTGTTCGACTGTGTCTGTTACGGGACCTTGTGGGCCCTCCACGGTGATTACCTGTGAAGGATTGGTCGCCATTTTGGATTCAAGCTCACGTAGTAATTCCGGATCGTTCCAATCCATCCAATAGCCCAATCGAATCGACTGCTCCGTTTGCGTAGCCGCGTGCCGGAGCACCTGTCGTTTGCAGGCATTCACGAATTCCGCTAATCCATAGGCTTCGATGTCCTTTTTGGTTTTAAATCCCATGTCGCGCTCAACATTAACTTCGATCCACAATCCTTGGCAATCAAATCCGTTCTGATATCTCGTCTGATAGCCCTGCATCGCCTTAAAACGATGAAAGAGATCTTTGTACGTTCGTCCCCACGCGTGGTGAACGCCCATTGGATTATTGGCAGTAATTGGTCCATCAATAAAACTCCAGCGTGGTGAATTGAGCCGCGCTGCTTTGAGTTGGTGAAACACCTTCCTATCACGCCAAAAGTCTAAGATTTGTTGCTCTTGAGCAACGAAATTGACGGAATTGGGTACCCCTTTGAACATCCTTTTCTCCTCGGTATGCTGTGTGACGTAGATCTAACTTTGTAACAAAAAAGCCCACCACCGAATCTGTCTCGATGATGGGCATCAGTATTTTATGGTGGCAATAATATCAGATTTACAGCTTGTTCATCAGCCCACCGTCATGTTACGGTATAATGATAATCGAAATAGCAATCCCGATGAAAGAGGGTATGCTCCGGCTATCATCCGTGTGAATTAAGATGGTGTTTGATGATGCTTCTGTCACGATGCAAATTTTCCTTTCCGTTCTCATTAAGGAGGGTAAGGCTGATAATGGACGGTTAAATGAAGGTCGAATTTTTTTCGCTGATGCCTTTTGATGTGGCAGTTAGCGACGTTGATTTCAGTCGTATTGCATGTCAAATCGTTGTAGAATAGGTGACGGCGAGTAATGAGTGACGCACTGCGGTGGCAGTAGCGACTTCAGTTATCTAGCACCACTGAAAGTCGCTACCAAAATGACATGGGAGTTATAGTCATTGCAACTAAGAATTTTACATATAGGACTTACGTTGTTCGGTTTGTAGTAGCGTAATTTATTGCGCGTCTTCTGTAGGAGCGATCTCTTGGTCTCGCCCACCTATGCTGGCAGGGAAGGAAGATCTCTATCGCGCTCGCTATCCACTCGCTTGATCCCTGCCTACGGTAGCAACCTCCCGTTGCCGCGAAGTCCTATATGTGTAAACATCAATGTAATTAACTATAAAACCTAGCTTAAACTCGCGTGGAATTCGTACCAATCGTCGATGTTATTAAGATTAACGGCGTCGAGGATGGAACCATCATCACCGATTCCAGAAGCCCCAAGAATTGAACCGCGAGTTTCATCATCATGGTCATAGCCTGCGATTGCCGAATTCAATTCATCAACGGCTGATTGATCAAGGCTTCCGCCCTTTTTGTCGAGAACCCAGTTCTCAAACTCAGGGTAGGTGGGCGAGTTTTCGCTAATATATGCCATCGTTTCGTCTTTATCAAGCCCTAAGCCATCAAGAACCATCTGATCAAATCCCGCACCACAAGCAGGATAATCATCATTCAATACACCGTTTGAATCCATAAGCACTTTTGACCAAAATCTCGGAAGATGTAGAACACCAAGCGGACCAGCAACACCCGAGCTAATCGTGGGAATCAACTTAGCCATTTTCTTTTTTCCTTATCATTTTTGTTCGAATTGATGAGAATGCAAATCCAGAGGTTCTGGATCCCTGGAAGATGGTGCATTATAACACAGAATCAGATGGCTGAAAAGAAAAAAGAACCGTATCTTGGGAAATCCAATACCGTGAGGGTTTGCGTAGGAACCGGCACCGTTGAACACGCAAAGCCTCGCGATTCGGCGATTCATTGCCGGTTCGTACGCTGTACGGGTTTTAAACCACTAATTGCCAGCGACTAAACACTTACCCAAAACTGTTTGCTTCCGCATTAGATTAGGACAACATATAATGATTTGGCTGGTCTTTGGCTGCGTTGTATTGGTAATGATTGGCGCAGGCACACTCATCTCAAGATTAGCGGGAATCTCTGAGAAGGATCGCGGCAAGAAATCGTGGATCTGGGGAGTACTTATCATAATTGCGCTTATCGTCGTACCGCTGCTGTTGTTAGGCATAATTGTCAAATTTCTTCATTACGCAGAGGTTCAAGCGGTCTTCGGTCCCTTTCGGGGGTAGTTGGCTCACCAGTTAGGTTCAAACCCTTATCGATCCCCCGGAGAGATTTCTTCTGCTGTTAATGTCCGATGCTTCTTGCCGCCACCAGCGACATACAGAAAGAAGATTGTTCCGGCAATTGCCAAGAGAATCCACAAAACACCCCAGAAGAGCGTTGGAATCCTTGTCATCTCCGCCAGCATTCGAGCATCTGATCTTAGATGTGCACGATCCAGAATGTCGCTCTTGATATCGAGGATGGCATAGAGACAGCTTGTTACCCCAATAACTTGTAGAATCCAACTGTTTACCGATTTGTTAAGGAATTTTCCGCTTATGAGGAGCGCCGCGCCGAATGCAATGCCAAACACGAGTCCAAACAGATTGCGTAGGTACAATATTGAGACTGCGATCATCCCAATGCCTATGATGACGCTCAACGTTTTGTCGAATCGGGCTCGTACAGCGAGGAGAAGAATCAGCCCACCCCAAATCAGGCTTCCAAGATAGCCGGCAGTAAGTGTCCAGAAAGGCGATCCGCCCCTGGTGATTGCGTGTCCACCTTCTTGTGAGACGACAACGATTTCTTCAACCTGACCGCCCGTAGCCATTGCCGCGATGCCGTGGCTGATTTCGTGCATAAACACGACGAATATTTTCAGCGGATATACAACTGGCGTGTTCCACAACAGGGTGACGGCAACGAATATCAGAATTATACCGCCGTTGAGTCTTCTGAAGAATTCTCTAATCACATCTGTTTCCTCCAATGCTTGTGATAGCTGTTTGCCCCTATCACTCCCCGGTTAAACATATTTTCCGTTGATATTCCATCGCTGATATGCTATATTTGCCTTTGGATTGTTTCTGCATAGTAATATCATTTTGTGTAGCTTGTCAAGAAGATTTCGGCGCGGTTATTTTCAAATCTCAGGGTCAGAGAATGAACACATTTGGCCATCTGTTTCGCATTACGACATGGGGTGAGTCTCACGGGCCCGCCATCGGTGTAGTGGTAGACGGCTGTCCACCCTTGCTAAGAATCGACACCGAGGCGATTCAGTTTGAACTTGATCGGCGCCGTCCGGGTCAGAGCAGCCTGACGACCCCCCGGCAAGAGGGAGACCAGGTCGAAATCCTCTCGGGCGTTTTCGAAGGACAAACACTTGGCACACCGATTTCCATGTTGGTGAAGAACAAAGATGCGAAGCCTTCCGCCTATAGCCATCTAAAGGACATCTATAGGCCTTCGCACGCGGACTTTACGTATCAGCAAAAATACGGCATCTACAACTGGCAGGGCGGTGGACGTGCCAGCGCACGGGAGACAATAGGACGGGTCGCCGCAGGCGCAATCGCCAAACAGATTTTACGAGAAGCCTGCGGAACGGAGATTCTTGCCTACATCAAACAAATTCACACAATAATGGCTGAGGTTGATTCGGAGACAGTCGCGCTAGATGAAATTGAATCCAGTCTTGTGCGCTGTCCCGACCGTATCGCGAGCAAAAAAATGGCAGCTTGCATCGCTCAAGCGCGGCGAGATGGGGACTCGCTCGGTGGCATTATTGAGTCTGTTTCCCGCAACGTGCCGGCAGGACTTGGCGAACCGGTGTTTGACAAGTTGAAGGCGGATCTTGCCAAGGCGATGATGTCTCTTCCCGCGACGATGGGCTTTCAGATTGGATCAGGGTTTGGTGGAATCACGTCGACCGGATCGAGCCACAACGATCCGTTCTACAACGATCACGGCAGAATTCGTACGCGGACGAACAATTCGGGCGGAACTCAAGGCGGCATCTCAAACGGCGAAAATATCCTGTTCCAAGTGGCATTCAAACCGACAGCAACAATTCGTAAGGAACAGGAAACGGTCGACGCCCAAGGCAATTCGGTAACCCTGTCTGCCCATGGTAGGCACGACCCGTGTGTTCTGCCCCGTGCGCCCGCTATCGTTGAGGCAATGACTGCGATTGTGTTAGTTGACCACTTCCTTCGTCAAAATGCGAAGAAGTTGGAAGCGATTCACGCTTCATAAAGTCTCACTACGCGCTCAAGAATGCGCGAGAGTATTAACCTATGGATAGACTTATGGTCTTCTCTTGCAACTGTAGGAGCGATCTCCGAATCGCGACTCCGATTCCTGGCAGGTCGCGATTCGGAGATCGCTCCTACGGGGGAGGCGAAATATAACAAATCTATTTATGTGCGAATACTCTCAAATGTGCAACGTTGGGGGGCCAATTTACATTCCATAATGAGTGACAAGAAGATTTCGTGGACGTTCCGCAGGTGACCAATTCAGAATAGATTTTGGACCCTTATAGTGGCACATCGTCGCTGACTGTCATGATTTGACGGTCAAGGATTAATGCAACTCAAACAACGTAATCGCAATCTCGTTATTGATGTCGGTACAAATTCTGTGCACATGCTCGTCTGTGATGTTGGTACAAACGGACAAAAGAAAGAAGTTGTCCTTGACGACAGGAAAATCACGCGACTTGGCCACGGGTTGGCACTGACAAATGAACTCCAAGAGGAAGCGATGGCACGTACCTGCGCCACGATTCAGGAATTCGCTGTACAGGCGCAACGTCTAGGCGTTGAAAAGGTAGTTGCTGTTGGCACAAGTGCCCTCCGAGAGGCGAGGAATGCGGCAGAGTTCGTGAGCCGCGTTGAGAACCAATGCGACATCGAAATCGAAATTATCTCGGGAAAAACCGAAGCCCGATGTGCTTTCTTATCAATCCGGTCGGACGAGTATTTTAGACATCTCGAGGGTAGCCACATCATGGTCATTGATATCGGTGGCGGGAGTACGGAGATTATAGTGGGACGGCGGAAGATCGACAACTTCGTGAGTGTGAACCTAGGCGCTGTTTATCTAACGGAGAGGTTTCTCGCAAGCGATCCGCCGACCGTTGACGAATTAGAGGTGCTGTATTCCTTCCTTGAAGACACGTGGTCAACGCAGCCGATTTCTTCAGCAAAGTTCCATTCACCACTGGTGCTAACGGGAATTGGTGGGACAATTGTAAACGTTATAAGCATGAAACTTGGTTTGAATCAGTTTGATCCACGACTACTCCATGGCGAGATGCTGCACATTACGGAGATTGAAAGTCAGATTCGCCGGTTATGTTCCGTTCCCTTGGAGAAGCGCAAACAGATTCCCGGATTGGAAGCCAAGGGAGCAGACATCATCACCGCAGGTGCGGCTACGCTTCGGAGTATTCTAAAGCATTTTGGCGCTTCAAAGATTCGTGTTAGTACATACGGTCTACGGTACGGCATAATGTACGATCGGTTTGTCTCGAAGACCTACGGGATTTAGCGAGTCAGTTTGCATGCCGATGGACCTATTCGCTGTGTCAATATGATGTCTAAGCAATACTCCTCTGATGCCTAGGCAAATTCGGTTTGTCAAGAAGAAGCTTAATGGAGATTATGGATTTGGCAATGAACTCGGGACTTGAGAAACTTGAGCTGGAGGATTACGTTGTCGGTGTGGATATGGGCGGCACGAAAATTCTCGCCGCGGTCATCGACTCGAACGGGCAAATTGTGTCTCGGTTAAAGGTGATGACCAAGGCAGAGAGAGGCGCCGATGACGTCATTGATAGGATTGCCAGTTGTATTTCCAAGTCGATTGAACAGGCAAAGCTGCAGCAATCACGAATTCGGGCGATTGGCGTCGGCGCGCCGGGTGTCGTCGATCCGGTGTCGGGCAAGGTAATCTTTGCCCCGAACCTCGGCTGGTCAAATATTGCACTCAAAGGTGCACTTGAAAATCTCCTGGAAATACCTGTATTCGTCGACAACGATGTCAATTTGGGCACGCTCGGAGAGCAAATGTTGGGGGCTGGGAGAAAAGCTGAAAACCTAGTCGGTATTTTCGTTGGAACGGGAATCGGCGGTGGAATCATTCTGAATGGCAAGCTATTTTATGGAGCAAACTGCACCGCAGGCGAGATTGGACATGTTATCCTAAAACCCGGCGGCCCCAAATGTAGCTGCGGGAATCGAGGCTGTCTGGAGGCGCTTGCAAGTCGAACTGCCATCTCACGACAAATTCGCAAAGCCATCACGCAGCAAGGTAAGAAAAGTGTCCTTCCGGAGCTAAACGGAGGCAATCTTGATCTGGTGCGTAGCGGTGCCTTGGCGAAAGCGGTGGAGAAAGGTGACAAGGTGACGACCAAGGCGATTCAGCGAGCGCAGCATTATCTTGGAATAGGGGTCGCGACTGTTATCGGTTTCGTAAATCCCCAAGTCGTCGTGCTCGGTGGCGGTCTCATTGAAGCCATGGGAGAGGATTTTGTTAACGGTGTATATAATGTCGCAGCGAAACTCGCTCTCCCCAATGCCATGAACGGGGTTGAAGTTGTAGGTGCGATGCTCGGCGATGACGCGGGCGCCGTGGGAGCTTCCGTGCTTGCACGCCAAAATCTCGAGTTGGCATGAAAGAAACGTTGCGTATCGACGTTTCCTATAGATGGCTACTTGGGTGAAATAATCATTTCGTTAGGACTTACGCAGTTGAACACCCGGTAGGAGCGATCTCCGAATCGCGACTTTAATTCACGCCTTGATGCACTGTCATTTTAGAGAACTGGTATAATCATTGATTCAGGAGGAATAGATGAACCGTCTTATACAACCCCATCCCTATCCGGGAAAGCTCTTTGTGGTCGAAGGGATTGACGGGTCTGGCAAGAGCACACAGTTGGACCTATTGAATAAATGGTTGGTTGCCGAAGGATACAATGTGTTTTTCACGGAGTGGAATTCGTCGCCTCTTGTTAAGCAGACAAACAAAAAGGGTAAGAAGAAAAACCTCCTAACTCCAACGACGTTCAGCATCTTACATGCGACCGACTTTGCCGATCGGTTAGCCAACATGATTGTCCCTCCTCTGCAGGCAGGCATGATTGTTTTAGCAGATCGCTATGCCTACACCGCCTTTGCGCGAGATGTCGTGCGTGGGGTTCACCCAAGCTGGGTTCGAAATCTTTACTCATTCGCGGTAAAACCGGACATTGCATTCTATTTTAAGGTGCCCATTGATGTATCCATCAAGCGGGTCACCATCGGGCGTGCAGGTCTCAAGTTTTACGAGGCGGGCATGGATCTCGGGTTAAGTGACGATCCCCTCACCAGCTTTAGGCTGTTCCAGAGTAAAGTGATTGATGAATACGTTCGATTGACGGAGGAGTTTGGACTTACCGTCATTGACGGGAGCGGCCCAATCAACGAGCAGCAGGAGAGGTTGCGCGATTTTGCCTGCAATGCGTTAACGGACTATGCTAACCACCACCGCCCGATGACCATTCCGGAACTACATCGCGACACCACAGTTTAAGTTGCGCGGCCGTCTGCTCCGTGATTTAATTCGTGAAACTCCGGTTAAGACGGATTTCTCGAATCCTGGCTACCAACCTAACATAGCATAGCGTAGTTATCTGTGCATAATAACTATTTACTACGCGAAATCTTCGGGAGAAGGAAAGATGAGGGAGGAAATCTTCTACGGCGAAGGGTTACCTTATGTTGACACCACCGACTTGGATGGCAAACTGATTGTTATCGAAGGTACTGATGGGGTTGGTAGGTCTACCCAAATTGAAGGTACTAACGAAAGCGGCAAATCGACGCCGATCGAGGGTTTGAAGAAATGGCTTGAGGTACAAGGCCACGGCGTGGTCAGCACGGGTTGGACTCGATCGCCACTGTTGGGCCCCGCAATCGATGCCATCAAGCAGGGAAACACATTGAATCAGATTACCTACAGCATTCTATATGCAGCCGATTTTGCGGATCGACTCGAAAACGTGATTATTCCGGCCCTCAAGGGTGGATTTATCGTTCTTGCCGATCGTTATATGTACACAGCCTTCGCACGTCATGTTGTTCGAGGCGTCGATCCACAATGGCTTCGCGGAATTTATGGATTCGCCCCGCTACCCGATCTTGTAATCTATTTGAAAATTGGACTTGAGGACTTGATTCAACGCACCTTCACTTCCGGTAGGAGTATGAAATACTGGGAATCGGGAATGGACATCGGCTTTCGCGGCGGTCTGTATGAAAGTTTTGCCGAATATCAAACTCGCGTCCTTGAAGAGTTTGACAAAATGACCGATGAATTTGGATTTACGGTGCTTGACGCATCGCCCAAAATCGAGCAGGTGAATCAGAACCTAAAAGAGGTAATTGGAGAGTTCCTCGCGACGTCGAGCTAAGAACCGACGGGCAATGCAATGTTGATGGTTTCGTTCCGTGCCGGGAGCAGGCGTTTCTTCAAAGTTCGCCCTGGAAATAATACTTAAAGTCCTTCAAAGAGCCTACCATCATGCCTGCTGCCGAGTTGCTCAAGCAAAACATGAATCACGCATTACTCACAAGGGAAGTTCATGCCTCAGGAATACATTGATATCGGCGGCGCATGCGAACATAATCTCAAAAACATCAGCCTTCGACTCCCGAAAGACAAACTAATTGTCTTCACCGGTGTAAGCGGTTCAGGCAAATCTTCACTGGCGTTTGATACAATCTACGCCGAAGGGCAGCGCCGCTACATAGAATCCCTCTCCGCATACGCCCGTCAATTCCTTGGCCAACTGGAACGACCCGATGTCGATTTCATCGGAGGCCTCTCACCGTCAATTTCAATTGACCAAAAATCCACAGGGCACAACCCTCGTTCAACGGTAGCAACGGTTACGGAGATTTATGACTACTTGCGCGTTCTCTTCGCGCGTGTCGGTACACCGCACTGCCTCGAATGTGGTCGGCCCGTGGGCGCTCAAACCGGAGATGCGATTGTCGATCAGATTGTGGGTTTGCCGGAGCGGACGCGAATACTCATCTTAGCCCCGATTGTGAGTGGTCGTCGTGGCGAGTATCGCGAAGACTTGGCGGATGCCAGAAAAGCCGGATTCGTTCGTGCGAGGATCGATGGACAGATATACGAGTTGGCGGATGAAATCCAACTTGATCGAAATCAACGACACAACATTGAGCTTGTTGTCGATAGGCTTGTCATCAAAACCGATATCCGAAGCCGTGTGGCTGAAGCCGTCGAGACCGCATTGCGAATGGGGAATGGTCGGCTTATCGTCCACATCGTCGCAACTTCCAACGCTATGGATGCGGGAAAGGAAGATGACGAACAACCGAGTTCCGAAGACCTTCTGTTCAGCAAGGATTATACGTGCGTTCATTGTAACATCAGCTATGAGCCCCCGGCGCCTCGCCATTTCTCCTTTAACAGCCCCGCTGGCATGTGTCCATCGTGTAAAGGCCTAGGGACCAAAACGGAACTGTCGCCAGATTTGGTCGTGCCCGATCCAACCAAGTCCATTCGCGGCGGCGCGATTGTCTTTTGGGGAACACTTGATTCCCTTAATACCCGCCATCTTGCCTTTAGCATGGCAGATTATCTTGGATTTGACATTGATACGCCGTGGGAGGAATTGACCGACGAGCAGCGACAAATCATCCTCTACGGCACCGGGAATAAGAAGATCCCGTTCGTCTATCAAACTCGCCGAAATCGCCGCCATAAGTATACAGCACCATATGAGGGCGTTATTCCGCCTGAAGAACGGAAATATTTCCAGAGTGGTTCAGAGTTACACAAGCGGTATCTGTCAAAATTCATGGTCTCGGGTGCATGTCCCGAGTGTCATGGGCAGCGGCTTAAGCCGGGAGTCAAAGCGGTAACAATCGCCGGAAAATCGATTCTTGATGTTATCGCCATGACAATCAGCAGCAGTCTCGAATTCTTTGAAAATTTGCAGCTTGCCGATCGTGAGACATTTATTGCAACCGATTTGCTCAAAGAAATCAAGGGGCGTATTGGGTTCTTGATTAGCGTTGGTCTGCACTACCTGACCCTGGACCGCACGGCGCCCACACTTTCCGGTGGAGAATCGCAGCGGATTCGATTGGCGAGTCAGGTGGGCGCCGGCTTACGCGGCGTAATTTATGTGCTTGATGAACCGAGTATTGGCTTACATCCGCGAGACAACGGGCATCTTCTCTCGACACTCCAGCTCCTTAGAGATCAGGGGAACACGGTCATTGTAGTTGAACACGACGAGGACACAATGTGGGCAGGAGATTTAATCGTGGACTTCGGGCCGGGACCAGGGATTAAAGGCGGAGAGGTCGCCGCCATTGGTACACCTCTGGAATTGATTAACACATCGAATACGCTGACGGCACAGTATCTGCGCGGCGAACAACGGATCGACATCCCGATTGAACGCCGGTTTGTCGGCGACCGTTGGCTTGAAATCGCCGGTGCCCGTCATAACAATCTCAAGAACATTGATGTGCGAATCCCCATTGGCAGCTTTACCTGCGTGACCGGGGTGAGCGGATCCGGCAAGAGTTCTCTGATTAACGATATTCTGTATGAAGCGCTCGCGCGTGAGTTGATGAAAGCACACGGTGAGCCGGGGGAACACAAGGCGATACGAGCGCTCGTATCCGAAAACGAGGAGGTGCAGGATCCGGAACTTGAAAGTTTCGACACAGAATTTGAAGAACCCTCGAACCGGAGCCTTGAGTCATCCCCTCCCGAGTCCATTCAATCGGAGTTACCTACCCTCCAAGTACCCGTTACGAATGTAATAGACAAAGTAATCGATATCGATCAAGCTCCCATCGGACGAACTCCAAGATCCAACCCTGCCACCTATACCAAGGTATTCGATCAGATTCGAGCGCTATATGCCGAGCTTGCGGACTCGAAGTTACGGGGTTATAAGCCCGGAAGGTTCAGTTTTAATGTCGTCGGAGGCCGCTGCGAAGCGTGCCAAGGCAACGGTGCGAAGCGTATCGAAATGCACTTCTTGGCAGACGTTTGGGTGAAGTGCAACGTGTGCCATGGCAGACGGTATAACGAAGAGACGTTGCAGGTGAAATACCATGATAAAAGCATTGTAGATGCGCTGAACATGGATGTACAAGAAGCGTTGGAACACTTTGCCAATGTACCTCCGATTGCGAACGTTCTACAAACGCTGCACGATGTAGGATTGGATTATATCAAACTCGGTCAACCCGCCCCGACACTCTCCGGCGGGGAGGCGCAACGAATTAAGCTCGCGCGTGAACTTGCCAAACGCAGCACGGGAAAAACACTCTATATTCTTGATGAGCCGACAACAGGGCTGCATTTCGATGATGTCAAAAAGTTGTTGGATGTACTGCATCGGCTCGTTGGCAAAGGCAACACCGTCGTCGTCGTCGAGCATAACTTGGAAGTTGTCAAAACGGCGGATTACGTGATTGATCTTGGCCCCGAAGGCGGTGAGGAAGGAGGATACGTTGTTGCCCTTGGCCGTCCCGAAGATGTCGTAGGGATAGATGAATCATATACGGGACAGGCATTGAAGAAGGTATTGGACGGTCGAAGAGATAGTGAGCACGCGCCTCACGCCTACCAATCCGCGTCGTCCTTGCCCGCTAGCATCGGTGAGGAACAAGCGGAAGCGGCTTCCGGTACCGCGATGCACGAGACCGAATCGATTTATCAAACCGGGCAGGATAGCGGAGGTATCAGCAATCGCCGATACATATCGGTTCACGGTGCGAGGGAACATAACTTGAAAGATGTGGACGTGGATATTCCCCATCGCAAGATGACAACACTTACGGGAGTAAGCGGCTCAGGCAAAACTTCCTTGGCGCTAGACACTATTTATGCCGAAGGTCAGCGACGGTATGTCGAATCCCTATCAGCTTATGCTCGCCAGTTCCTTGGGCAACTCGAGAAACCAAAGGTTGAAAAAATTGAAGGGCTTTCGCCTGCTATCGCAATTGAACAGAAACCTCCAAGTCAAAACCCGCGATCCACCGTGGGAACGGTAACAGAGATTTATGACTATTTGCGCGTTTTGTACGCACGCGCTGGAAATCCGCACTGTCCGGAATGCGGGGCGGAAGTTGGTGCTCAAACACTCCAACAAATTGTTGATAAGATTGCAACGTTGCCGGTCGGAACACGGGTATATATTCTTTCGCCACTGGTGCTGAGGAACAATGAAGACTATCCGGCGGCATTTCGGCGCCTACAAAAGGAGGGCTATGCGCGTCTTGAGATAAACGGCGAGATTGTCCGGCTTGACAAGACGCCTAAAATAGGCAAGAGCATCAAGCACGATGTCAAAATAGTAGTTGATCGCATGGCACTCGACCCCGAAGAGGAGGGGAGATTGCCGGAAGCTGTCGAGATTGCACTCAACCAAAGTAACGGCGTCGTTGTTCTCAAGACTGACGATACGGCATTTAGTCCAATTTTTTTCAGTGTACATTCCGCCTGCCTCTCCTGCGAGATAAGTTTCCCGGAGTTGACGCCGCGCCACTTTTCATTCAATAGTCCACTGGGACAGTGTCCACAGTGCGAAGGGATTGGAACATTTTACAGTGGACAGCGAAGCTGTGGGGAGTGCAACGGCACACGCATCCAGCCTTTCCCACGACATGTGCAAATTTGCCACAAAACCATAGCGGATGTCACGGCTATGTCCATTGGAGAGACAACGCAGTTTTTCGCAGACCCTCGAGAAGAGGGGACGAATAGCACGACACACGTGACGCAGGAGATGCTGCCCCATCAGGTCGAGATTGCGCGTAATCTCTTGAATGAGATTCAAAACCGTCTTCAATTCCTCATGGACGTGGGACTTCACTACTTGACATTGGATCGGCCCGCTCCGACACTCTCGGGAGGTGAGATGGAGCGAATTCGACTAGCGAGCCAGCTTGGCAGCGGACTTACGGGTGTGACCTATATTCTGGACGAACCCAGTGTCGGGTTACACCAGCGCGATCAGGAGCGATTATTGAGCGCTTTAGCGCATCTTCGAGATCTCGGAAACAGCGTACTGGTAGTTGAGCATGATATGGAGACGATGTTGTTGTCCGACCATATCGTCGATTTTGGTCCCGGCGCGGGCAAACTTGGTGGCGAGGTTGTCAGCACCGGTTCGCCGGATGAAGTTAAAGAAGACGAAAACTCGGTTACCGGCCGTTATTTGGCTGGAACGTTAAAAATAGATGTTCCCAAAACGCGGCGATCCGGAAAAGGTGAATGGCTTGAAATCACTAACGCTCAAACGAATAATCTCAAATCGATTGACGCGAAGATTCCTTTGGGAACTCTCACATGCGTGACTGGGGTTTCCGGCTCAGGTAAGAGTTCCCTCATTGAAGAAACCCTATTCCCTGCTCTGGCAACCGACTTGAATCAAACAAAGATGCGGACCGGAAAGTATAAATCAATCCTCGGAATGCAGCACCTCGACAAACTGATTAACATTAATCAGCAACCGATAGGCGAAACACCTCGATCCAACCCGGCGACCTACACCGATATTTTCACGAAGGTGCGGTATCTTTTCGCCGAACTGCCGGAAGCAAAGACGCGAGGGTTCGATTCCAGGCGATTCAGCTTTAACTTAAAAGACGGACAGTGTGAGAACTGCCACGGACATGGATATACCCGCGTTGAAATGCACTTTTTGGCTGATGTCTGGGTAAAATGTGAAACGTGCAATGGCACCGGCTACAATCACGAGACCCTGCAAATCCGCTACAAAGGGAAAAACATCGCGGACATTCTGGATATGACGGTAGAAGAAGCCCTGGACCACTTTCAAAATGTGGCGGCAATCCGCAATCCGCTACAGATGCTTTACGATGTCGGCTTGGACTATATTGAACTCGGTCAGGCTGCGACAACTCTGTCCGGCGGCGAGGCACAGCGAGTCAAACTGGCGCGTGAACTTGCCAAACGCAGCACGGGCAAAACCATTTATATCATGGATGAGCCGACAACGGGCTTGCACTTCGCTGACGTCCAGAAGCTCCTTACCGTGCTTAATCGCTTAGTAGATAAAGGTAACACGATTGTAGTGATTGAGCACAATCTGGATGTCATCAAATCTGCGGATTGGGTCATCGATCTTGGGCCTGAGGGCGGTGATGCCGGAGGAGAGATTGTCGCAATGGGAACACCCGAGATCGTAGCCGAGGAGAAAATCTCACATACGGGGAAGTTTTTGCAGAAAGCACTTGCCTCGGGATAATATGGTGGGGGCTGGTGATTCATTTTATCGAACCTAGAAACTGTGGCTGACAGCTTAGGTGCCAACAGCCCGAAGCGCGCAATCATACTCTTGAGGCGGAACACCTACGGCGAATACGAAGGTTGACAGAATTAGATCTTGCCCGTATAATGCAAAAAGCCATGTGAGGTAGAAGCATTCTGGAATACCTTTGCAACGGTAGGAGCGATCAAATGAGCGTATGGCGAATGCGATAGAGATTCCATAGAGTTCCCAAAAATATAACAACTCTATCTGTGCGAAAATACTCTCCACAATTCCATAGTGCATTTGTTAGAAAATTATGGCGACGAATCCTATGAATAACAGTGAAGCAGGTCAACAGGCCGAAGAAACAGCCGAAGAAACAATTGAAAAAATAGAAATTCCACAACCTAAGGGTGTCTTTGCCGAACCGTGGTCGATGAAAAAATTAATCGGCTTGCTTGCTGTCTTTGGTCCTGCCGCAATTGTGGCGTCGGCAAGCATTGGCGCGGGTGAAACCATTGTCGTTGTCAGTGCGGGTGCTTGGGCGAGTTACGGACTGCTATGGCTTGTGCTTTTGAGTTGTGTCGTGAAAGGTGTATTTGTCACCTATTTACTCGGACGCTACACCGCGGTAAGCGGGGAGCATGTAGGCCACCGCCTAGTGCGCTTGCCCGGACCGCGTGGTTGGCTATTACTTACGATTCTAATCATGGAGATGATTGGCGCCCCGCTGGCATGGGTGCCAATTGCAAAACCCTGTGGCGATCTGTTTCATTACTTTCTTGACGGGGTGCCCAAGTCTATTCCCGAGCCCGTTTGGGAAAACTTGTTCACGTGTGTCTTCATTGCTCTTGCGCTCGCGCTTAGCTTGCGTCTCTCCTTTGAAAGGTTAGAAAAGCAGCAACTCATCATATGCGGTATCTTGGTCTTGGGTACGATCATTGGCACGTTGATGGTACGTCCCGATTTTGGAAAGGCATTGGTTGGAAGTGTAAGCGTCGGGCAGCTTCCAAAACTTCCACCCTGGACACCTGAAGACGCCGTCAAGAATCCTCTGTTAACAATGGCGACGGCCTTCGCTTATGTGGGCGGGTCCGTGTTGGGCTACATTGTTTACGCGAATTGGATTGGACTGCACCGCTGGGGGATGACGAGCCATGAAAAAATTGCAGCTATCCGAAAATACGCCTTTACGCGTGATAAGATTGACTACCTACCCGAAGGCAGAGAACAGGTGGCGCGTCTCCGAAAAATCACCGCGCCATTACGGTGGGATGTCGGCATGGGCGCAATTGTTCTGTTCATCGTAACCGGGGCATTCATGATATCCGGTGCGGCAGTGCTCTATCCCCTAAGGACAGAGTTCAAAGGGTGGAGTTTGCTCACAGAGCAGGCGCACGTGTGGAGCAACATCCACACATCGCTCGTTTGGGTATACTACATCTGTATCATTGCCGCGCTGTGGGGAACACTTCAAGCGCTGCCGGAAATCTATGCGCGAGTCTCACAGGAATTTCTTCAAGCGATCTGGCCAAATCGTGAGTGGGATTATCATAAGATTCAACGGTTAATCTGCGGTTATCTGTTCATCACCACCGCGATTATCATTTGGAGCAACGTTCCGTTCCACATCCTCACACAGATTGCCGGTTTCCTCATAGCCAACCTAGCAATTGGTATGATGATGCTCGCTGCGCTGTATCTGAATTTCAAACTACCCTCTGTCTATCGGACACGGCTGCCGATGTTAATCGGCGCCGTTGTGTCCGCAGGCATTCTTATTGTTTTTGCGGGTATTAGCGGGTGGGGATTATCTGCCAAGTTGCTTGGTAACGGCTAGGAATATGCCGGAAGATAGGATTGAGTTCATTTGTCATGCCCTGTCAACGCGCACGGGCAACTACAGGGAAGTTTATCTTGCGTCGGGCGGGAATACCCCGTCGTAAGAAGGTATCAAAACAGGCCGGGTCGTACGAAGGGCTGATGCGTACGTTCTCGCATGCCGTGGCACGCGACATTACCTCGAGATTAATCCATATCTGGCATTAGTCCCTATTGTGCTTTAGCATATACGCTAAACAAAGGAGAAACTATCTATGGCATCAAATCGCTTCAGAGAAAGAATGAACTCCGGCGCGCCACTCACCGGAACCCACATTATGACCGCTCACGAAGACCTCTTTGAAATAGCTGCGGCAACAGGTCTTTATGACACTATAGAATTTAGCGCGGAATACAGCATGTTTGACATGCGTTTGTTGAACAATATGGCACGCGCGGCAGAGTTGTATAACACGTCGCTCATCATTAAACTCGATCAATACAGTCAAGGCTTTTGGGCGCAGGCGGCCATAGGCGCGGGGTTTCACGCCGTACTTTTTACCGACATTCGGACACCTGATGACATCGTCGCGTGCCATAAGATACTTCGACCCGATAAGCCTGGAATAGACGGGCACATGGGGGTAAAGATTCGCCGCATCGCTATTGAAGGGTACGGTGGCAGCAGCAGCTACCTTCAGAAGATTGAGGACATTGGGTTCATGGTAATGATTGAAAAGGACGTGGCTGTCCAAAACCTCGATGAGATCTGTTCTGTTGCAGCCGAGTTGGGTGTCGACATGATACAGTGGGGACCGTCGGATTTTGGATTTAGTCGGCCAAGCACGCCAACACCCGAAGAAATTCAGTATTTCGAGAAACGGGTGATTAAAACGGCTCTCGCCAAAGGCATTCGGCCTCGTGTCGAATTGGAATTTCCTACCCCTGAAAAGATGGATTACTACACCGAGTTAGGGATTAAGGATTACTGCGCCATGTGGGACCGGAGCGCATTATCAAGTGGTTGGACTAAGACGGGAACGGCGCTGAAGGAAGAGTTGGCGGCTCGCTGGTCGCAATACTATTAACCGTAAATCGGATAGGAGGATATAATGGCTTACAAACTGGATCCGCAAACCATGTACATGATGCCGACGCATTTTGGACCGAGCACGGGCCCGAGACAGGGTCCGGATGGACGCAAGTTTGAATGCAAGGATAATCCCAAGTCGAAATCTGTGTCCGTCAGCTTTCTTACCAATAGCGAGCAACTCAAGGAATTGTTGCCGCCCGGCGGTTTCGAGTTGGGCGCTGAACCCGTCGTAACTGTGTCTGCCACTTACATGACAGAAATCGAATGGTTAGCAGGTCGTGGTTACAATGTCCTTGGTGTTAGCTTTCCCGTCGTTTTTAATGGAAAAGAGGACCGTGCCAGGGGTAGTCTGCTGACCGTGCTGTGGGAAAATCTGTGCGACCCGATTCTCACGGGACGTGAACAGTTGGGGTTCTCCAAAATCTACTGTGAACTTCCCGAGCCCGTTGTTCTTCGTGGAGAGACACACGTTATAGCCAGTTGGCTCGGATTCAAATTCCTGGACATGAAGCTGACCAACATGCATGAGATACCGTTGCCGCAAACCGCACCGTCATCCGCACCATCAGCTAAACCGAAAGACGATGTGTTGACGGGGACGTTGCATTACAAGTATATGCCGAGAACAGGCGAGTGGGGTACACCTGACATGGCTTACGCCGTACTCACGCCATCCGAGGGAGGAAATGGCCGCACCACGGAACTTTGGCGCGGTGAAGGCACTGTGGAGTTCCACAAAGCGAGATGGGAAGACCTGCCGACACAGTACAGTATCGTCAATGCTTTCCACGACTTAGAAATAGTGGAATACCGTGGCGCCAGTTTCTCGATGGGAATTGGTGGCAAAGATTTGAGCGATCAGCGAATTCTACGCTAGACTGAAGAAACCAACTAGTACAGATAGGCGTAATTGCCTTATGAGTTAGCGGTAGGTGCGATTTCCCAATCGCACCGTCAGTTAAGGTGCTGTTTAAGTGAACGTACAGAGGGCGCGCTTAACCGTTTCATTCACTTAACTATTTCCGCCAACGTGTACTAGCGAACTTCAGCTCAAAGTTGTATGATTAAAAACCCCGGCATTGCTCGGGGTTTTTTGTTTACATATCGCTCAATTCTCCTAGCGACTTGGGTTAATCAAGGGCGCGTCGGCTTTTATGCCGTCCGGCTTGTGCTTCAAGCCCCAAACCCCGCCTGCCGTATTTGGGTTTTGTAGGAACCGCTTGGCTTGCTCGGGCGCAGGGCGTAGGTTGGGTTAAATGGTTTGATGCGAATCACTACCAAGCACAATAGAGGTTCTGTCTTTCGTTGAGGCGGGTTTATACGGAGATAGAATGAAACCCAACACCTCAATCCAACGCACATGTTGATTATCAAGTTGGGTTTCACTAGTCATGGGAGTTTCAAGTGGTATTGGAGCTCGAAAGCCGTGCGCAATGCGGGTGATTTTTGGCGTTGACAGGATCTCTATCGCGCTCATTATTCATTCGCTTGATCGTTCAACCCAACCTACATGGGACTGGACTTAGCCCCTTCATGTCCAGGAACCTAAAGTACTTTAATCCCGTCTCTTAATCCATCCATAGGGATGCAATCCCGTCTTTGATGATGTTCTCCATGCCAACCGCAAGCGGCCGGTTCACCGGATTTGCCCACAAGCTTGGGAAACAGCCCGCTTCATATCCGCCCTTTTCGCCAAGAGCCAATTCTTTGTCCGTAGCAATATACCCCGGGCCTTCATTGGTATAACCAAAGGTCATGTTGTGGTCAAACGGAGCGTTCTCGTCAACCCACAACTCGTATTCACAGAATATCTCGCTAGGCAGAGTGATGAGGCACCATTCGGTGCCCAGCATGACAGCGTTGATGTCGAATTCCACCTCTGACGGTGACCACTCCCCGCGCTCGATCATTTCCTTGATTGACTGAAGCAGCGGTTCCTGTCTTCTATATTCGTGAAGCGAGAGAATCCTGAGACGCTCGCATGTTTCCCGCCAGACTTCCATTGAGGGCAGTTTCTGAGTGGGGAGCGTAACCCGGGTCGATCTGACCTTAAGCCTGTCAGTCTTGATTTCGGTGCTGTTACGCAAGGCTTCAAGTACACCTTGACCAAGCTTTCTACCGCCCTCCTCAGCTTGTTCATGCCAGCCGCTCTCAATGCTAAAGGATACGGGAAATCCGTTGATGTTTGCGCCGCACCCTTGTGCGAAAAGTGCTGTTACCCCGCCACCTAGTTCTTCAGCCATGTGATTTACCGCATGGCCAGGAAAGTCGGCACTAATGTCACCGCTTGTCATGGTTATGACGGGGTGTGCGGCATGTTCGAACAGGACGGCAAGTGGTCTACCGTCTTCCGTGTACGCCGCAAGCGTGTTGACCCATGGTACGACGGCGCCCTCCTCGTTCACCGCCATAATCACTACGCCATTTTCGTCTGCTAGACGGCGATTATATCCTACCTGTGCCGATCCGCGGCCCACTCGGAGCGATACATTAACTCGGTTGGCATACGCTTCTTCTGCCGAGGCGAAGATTAATTCTTCCATACGCCTATCCCAGTCTTCGTTCCGCGAGTCACGCCCGTCCGCATGTGTGTGCGAACAGTTTATTAATGTGTGTTTAATGCCGAGTTGTTGATGGATCCTCTCCCGCACCTCAGGAAAGAACGGACCTACCGTGTCCAAGCAAATCATGCATAGAGTTTCTTCCCCGTCATCCAACACGAAGGCTTTGGCAAAGAGCGGATCGTGTATAGGAGGATTGCCAATAAGTTCAGGAAACGTCATATCTCTTGTACAAACGCCAGCTTTCATGGATGTTCTCCTGTTTCTATCTCTCTAAAGCGACAGTGCATAAATGGCAAATGGCGTGAATAAAAGTCGCGATTCGGAGATCAAGGGATCTCTATCAGGATTTTCTATCGCCTTCGCTAATCGCTCAGTTGATCTATTCGCTCGCTTGATCTGTTAGTTTGCGCATACCACAATCTAACAGATTGTGGTACAGAAGAATGTCATTACCCACAAGCATGTGTGATTATTAATTGTGATGACTATAATGTGTGCTAATCTCCCCAACGACTTGGATTAATTGAGGGCGCATCCGTTTTCATTCCTTCCGGCTTGTGCTCCAATCCCCAAACCCCGCCGGTCGCATTGAGGCTTTGAAGGAACGGCTTGGCTTGTTCGGGCGCAGCAGCTACCAGCTCGGGATCCCATTCTGCCATAGGTTGAACGGGGCCCGCCCACGCCGGCCGATAACCGAACTGGATGAGTTCCCTAGGGGAGGTATCTGTGTTCGGATGGGTGGCATGGAAAAGCGTGCTAGGAATAACCACCGCCGAACCCGCTTCTAGGCAGAGCGTAGCTTCTTCGGGGTGTGATTTATAGCGTACGTACGGACTTGCCTGTGCATGAAACGAGAGGTGGCTGCGAGGGATACAGCGGAACGGCGCGCGCTTTGGCAGCAGGTCATCAAGATAGTATAACACCCGCAGCAATCGAGGAGAACTCCCTTCATAGTCGAAGATTGATGAGCCATGGGGCTGCCCATCAGTGTGCATTGAAATCCCCGGAGATCCGGGGAGTGTTCTCTGAAAGAAGCCGCGTGTAAAGACGATATCTGGTCCCATGAGTTCCGTAAGAAACTCAATCGTCGGTGGGTGACCGATAAGTTCTGCAACCGCACGGCTTATCCATTGTGGCTGTTGCTTTCCAACGGTCTGATAGTCGCTGTACGGTTTAACCCCCATCGGAGTGTCCGCAAGCTCTGCTTTAAGGCGTGCAATATGCTCCGCGCTTAGAATGTCGGGCAAGACCACATAGCCTTCCACCTCAAAATGACGGATTCGCTGTGCCAAAGTGAATGAGCGAAAGTCGGTTTCGTCAATATTCATGAAATCGATGACTTCATTGGGGGCGATTACGGGGATATCGGTCTCTTTCATCGGATTCTCCTTCTAGGTCTTGATCGACCTCAAAGTATATATCAACAGGGCAGTGTTTGGGCACTCCCGATTGTGTAGCGCGTTCTGTTGCACCATTTGTCTGTGTGAGCATCTTATGGATATTCCTAGAAATACTCAAGCGTATAGGTCGTTTTTGGTGGTAAAAGCGCTGTCGCAGCCTTCACCGCGTCTGCGCTGGAGCACGACACAAAACCGTGTTCCAATAGATTCTCAAGACTGGGTTCGCCTAACCATGCTTGCGAATACTGACGGATATCTATTTGTAAATCTCCACTATCGGTTGGTTCGACAAGTATACCCTCCGGGGAGAAGGATACCCGCCACGGGCCTCGGTTGGACGGCAGGATTTCGTCATCAATGACCATTGTGAAGCTGCCAGACTCCGTTGTTGACAACCCCGTGAGTGAGTCTGGAACGTTAATAACCCGGAACATAGAGGGATTGGGAAGTCTCGCCGTCATGCCGCGGGTGAACCACTTCGACGACAAGAATGGTCCATTTGAGGGTTCAGCCCAGGTAATGGTTTGGCGATTGATACCCACTCCTGCCAGAGTCGCAAGCATGGATTCGTATCCTTCGAGTGTAGCCCACACAAACTCGATAACGTCCAGGTCGTCGTTCCGTGTCAATCGAAGGAGCGCATAAGCCTCTACCGGATCACCGGCGGCAAACACGAAGGGTGGAGTGCCGTGGGTCTGCGTGAGCCGCGACAAACCAAAACCTTTGCGGGACGTTCGCATTCCCGAATAGCGAAACGCAAACTTCTCGTATGCTAGATCGAGTGGTGCCCAATCGTCGACGCTTAATTGGCGGATTGGCAGTGGACAGTCCAGTTTGGGAAACAAGGGGACGGGACACGTCACGTGAACATCACGTCCGCAACATTCCCAACCGAAACGTCGATAGAAAATCTCGTGGGCGGCATGCAGGTTTGTCATCGTTTCGCCGGTGCTGTGCATGTGTTCTATACCATACGTCATCATGGCGCTGCCTATATGCCGTTTACGGGCTGCGGGTGTAACCGCTACACCGCTCACTCCGCCGCACTTGAATAGTGCCCCGCGGCACGTCATCGGGGTATAAAATATCTGGAACGCTCCTGCAACCAGCCCGTCTTCATCGGCGACAAGCACCTGCGAGTCCTCCTCAGGACTTCTGGTGTCGAGTCGAACGTCGGGATTATCAACATTTGGATTGGGTTGTCCTGCATCAAAAGCGGCCGACCAGATCATGCCAACCTGCTTACGGTCGTCCTCTCGGTATTCTCGAATGAGCGCGGTCATATGGGTAGTGATTCTCCTTTCAATTCTCAAGTGCTGGCTGTTTTATGCCTTGGATTCTATTTCGTTTACTCTGGATGACTTCTGGTGGTTCTTGTCAGATTGAAAGAACGTGCCTCAACGCTTTACATCCATAGCGATGAGCCTAATGTCTCCTAGTGTCTACCGCTGAATAGCTGATTAAAGGATTGCGAACAAGAAAGTAACGTGACAACTCAGCGGAGGTGCTTTAACATGGTAAGTGGTGTAGTTGCAAGTAACGCCGCGTCAACTGGCAGCGCCACTCCCGAAATCCAGCGAGATTCGTCGCTTCCGAGGAACACGGCTGCCCACGCGACATCCCAAGCCGTGCCTTCTGTTCCTAGCGGTACGGTTCGGCGGCGCAATTCTCGATATTCGTCCGCTATGTTGCTAACCATTGAGGCGTACAAGTAACCCGGCACAATGCAGTTCACTCGAATACCATCTCTGCCGTGATGCACCGCCATGTTCCGCGTTAGAGAAATGACAGCCCCCTTGGAAGCGGCGTATGCGACTTCGGGTGTCATATTCGGAGATCGCAAAGCCGCGATTGAGGAGATGTTGATTATGGAACCGCCGCCGGTTTCTAGCATTGCCGGGAGAGCGTATTTGCATGTCAGCATCATGCTCTTGAGATTGACATCCATCATCCGCTCCCAGCCATCCTCCTCTACATCAAGAACAGTTCCCGGATTGCCAATCCCGCTGATGCCGACGTTATTGAACAAAATGTCTAAATGCGCGAATCGCTCAATAGCCGTTTCAACCATCGCTTTACAATCCGCGCTCCGTGTGACATCGGCGATGAAAGCTGACGTCTCTCCCCCTGCGTCTTTTATGGCTGCAACGGTCCTCCCCGCGTTGTCGGCATCGGCATCCACCACGAGAACCTTGGCGCCCTGCTTGGCAAAAAGGACGGCTGTCGCTAGTCCAGTACCATCAGCGCAGCCTGCACGACTTCCGCCGCCAGTGACAATAGCGACTTTCTCCTTCAATCTTGTGCCGCTTTTTTCTAAAATCGGGGTAATCTCCCTTACCTTAACCGTCTGTTCGCATGCAGGTTGGTACCCAATGTATTTGTAAGCGTAACCCAAAATCAGCTATGGGAAACTGTAAGTGGAAATGGTAATGCAAAATCAAGAGCCTGTTGAGAACTCTAGGTGCGACTTGAAGAACGTCGTTAAGTAATCCTAGGAAATTTCATACTTTTCATACCTTTCATACCAAATGGATGTTTTCAATAGAGACAGAGAAAGGTCGAGAATTCTTGTTATCACTAGCTTCTGCGCAGTTTCGACATTAATACCAAGGGAGTGTTGGTATGAAATCTCGGAATATAGGTATGAAACCGGAGTTGCTACCCAAGGCGGTTTCGAATCTCACATTGACACTGCTTTGCATAAGAGAAAATGACTCTTCAAGCAAGTTCTAAAACTTACTTCCAGTCTTAAGCAAGCTTCAATAAAAAAGTTTGGCTTCCGCATCGACTGGGAAGAATGGAAGCTGTGCCCGTTTTACAAACATGGAGGATCTCTATCGCACGGGATCTTCTATCGTCTTCGCTATCCGCTCAGTTGATCCTTGTCCAGTCGTTTGATCTCCTCTGGAGCGAAAGACTCGAAGCTAAATGGCTACCTAAAGATCTGCTGGATTTGGCAATGCAGCAGGAGCGGGCCGGAGCCTTTGTCAAAAACTACAATTAATTCTTGAAAGTTGCTTAGCCATCCCTAGAATCCGAGCTCTTTCCGTACAACGTTTTCCAGCGGCTCGCCCGCCAAATATTTTTTCAGATTGCGGCAGAAAAATTCAACTAAACGCGGAAACCGGCGCTGCGACGTCCCCGCGACATGCGGCGTAAGTATCACATTGTCCATATCCCACAACGGACTGTCTTTGTCGAGCGGCTCGACTTCAGTCACGTCCAAACCTGCCCCAGCGATTGTTCCCTTCTGAAGCACCGCGATAAGTGCATCTTGATCAACAATTGGTCCGCGAGCAACATTAATCAGGTAAGCAGTAGGCTTCATCAATGTCAAGTTACTTGAGTTAATCAGACCGCGCGTCTCATCCGTGAGCGGACATGCAATCAGTACGGCATCAGACCGACGCATCAACTCAGGAAGCTGATCGATTGGCATCAATTCATCTACATTCTGCGGCTTGTCGGTGCGAAAGGCGTCAACGGCAATGACGTGTGCGCCAAACCCTTTCGCCCGATTTGCCATATAGCCGCCAATCCCACCCATGCCAACGATGCCAATCGTAGAGCCGGCAATCTCTACAATGGGTGTCGGTATATGACGGTCCCAGTTATGGTCGTCCTGGCGGCGAGCAAAATGATGGATGCCTCGAACCAATCCTAACAGAAGCGCGAATCCTTGATCGGCAACGCTGGGTCCGTACAAACCTGCTGCATTTGTAACCACAATGTCGCTATCTCGAAGCGCTGGCGTCAGGAATGAGTCCATCCCTGCGGAACTGGATTGAATCCATCTCAGATTCGGTAAACGTTGCAACACCTCCTGACTGCATTCACCGAAGATGACTTCCACATCCTCGCCGGCTGCCCCCAAGATTTCCTCGCTGGATGCCGGAAATGCGACGCTGTTGTCACCCGCAGCATTCAGTATCATTTGGCGGAGATCCCCACTATAACTACTATCTGTTACGATTATTTTCATAATCACTCCAAGATTGCTATGACTTTGTTTGATTCTAGGGTACGTATCCTAAGTGCCACCCTAAAATCGTTGAGACGGGCAAAGTAGACCTTCCCTTAACCCGGATTACACGGGTTCAACTTTGCAGGCTCCCTTCATTCTGCAGGGCTGGGTGTCAATGGCGACTCCCATAATGACTCCGATTGCCCTAACCGCTGATTGGCTAGCCGCGCGAGAACGAAAAGAAAATCTGAAAGACGGTTCAGGTAGGGTAAAATCATCGGGTTAATTGATTCTGAGTTCGCTAGGCTCACAACAGAGCGCTCGCTTCGTCGACATACGGTTCGGGCGAGATGCAGCGTTGACCCAACCACACTGCCTCCGGGAAGAATGAAATTCGTCAACGGAGCAAGTTGGTTTTCAAGCCTGTCAATGTCCTTCTCTAGTGCTTTCACGAAATCTAAGGGAATCCGTAGTTTGTTCGATTTCGAATGAGTATCCAAGGTCGCGAGATCTGCACCGACGTTGAAAAGCTGATTCTGAACTCGGTGAAGGAGGTTGTCTATCTCCGCATCTTGGATGTGCGATCTTGCGGTCCCGAGGCACGCATTAAGTTCATCAACCGTGCCAATTGCATCAATGCGTAACGAGTTCTTGGGGCGGCGTGCCCCTCCATATAGACCGGTTTCCCCGGTATCGCCCGTTCGGGTATAAATCTTCATAGGCGCGGTGTAACTGTTTAGTCTATTGATTTCTAGCGCGAATGTATGGCAATTGCTTATGGTATCAGAGGTGAATGGCTTAACGAATGTTCGCCTTATTATTGCAAAGGCACCCCTAGCGTCATTAACCACTGTACCATTTATCGGAGATATTCACATGCCGCTCCGCTGGAGCGGAAGAAACCGACATCTTTTGGCTACAAACATAGCACTCCTCTGGAGTGCAAGACATAACCAACCTTTAGCTACAGAAGCATAACGCTGCTTAAAGGGTTTCGCTCCAGCGGAGATCAAACGACTGTACAGGGAGTGCGATAGAGATTCCCATGTCGATAGAAAACGGATGTATAACCGTCTTGCGCTCCAGCGGAGCGCAATGTTAGGCTGTCTTAGCCATGCGAGGGTTTGACTAACTGCTACCTGCTACTACTTACGATGCGGTTTGTCAGCGATTCGCATTGGTAGAGCTCACTTCTTGGCGGCTTCAGCGCGCTCCATGAATTCTGCCGCACCAGCCGAAAGCCAGCCGCCGATCGTAGTGAAAAGGAATCGAACGCCAGCCTCTGCGTATTTTGCGACGTTGTCATTACTCACCATGGCGCCGGCGGTACGTCCAGCGGCTTGAATCCGTTCGTGGGCGTCGTCAATCGTCCGTTGAACTTCCGGGTGCCCTACGTTTCCAAGGTGCCCCATTGATGTCGCCAGATCCGATGGCGCCACGAAGAACACATCAATGTGGTCGACAGTCAAGATGTCGTCCAGATTTTTTATTGCAGCGATGTCTTCAATCAACACGATTAACAGAGTTTCGTCGTTGGCGAGTTTATAAAACTCAGACACCGCGTAGCTCTGTCGGCTGCCAAACATCCCCCGGTATCCGACGGGGGCGAACATACCGCCATCCACCAGATTCTGAGCTTCCTCCTTCGTATTCACGTGTGGAACAACGATGCCTTGGGCACCCCGATCCAGCGTACGGTAGATGATGCCTTGATTGTTTTGGTTGATGCGCACGACGGAAGTCATTCCCCAAATGTCGCAAGCTCGGGTAAGATTACCAAGTTCAGACGGATCCACTCCACCGTGTTCCCCCTCAAGCCAGAAACCGTCAAAGCCTAGGGGACCGAATGCATCAATGTCATCAGGGTGTGTGAGACCGCCAGCTACATACGCGGTATCGCCGGAAGCCAGTTTACGTTTGACTCGATTTGGTCTTATTTCCATTATCTTTCCTCCAATAATTGGGCATTGCCCGATAATTACAATCACAGTATTTAACCGCTACGCAGATTCAGAGCGGCAGTTACAGGTCAGCATTGGGCAGGTTCTCAGACTGCCGTTGTTTGACAATTTTAACATGAGGAGATCCTAGTCCAAGATACAACCCTTGAGGAATTGCCCGCAACGATGAAACCCCTCTAGGCGCCGGTCGTCGTCAAAGACCGGGTCTTCATGCTCAATTATGACCGCGTCCTCATATCCACGTTCGTGTGCCATGACAAACAACCGGCGCCAATCAAATTTGGCGAATCCAGGCAAGCGGTAGCGCCACCATCCATTGCCAAATACACCGCTCCGCTTGACGCGCTCTTCAAAGATCTCGGTGTCTTTGGCGTGTAACACATAAACTCGATCGGAAAATTCATCGAACGCAGCGAAGGGATCAATCCATTGCCAGAGGAGGTGGGAGGGATCAAATTCCAAACCGATCTGTTTTGAGGGTACCGCATCAAACATCAATCCCCACGCTTCCGGCGTTATCGAAAGGCTTGCACCCTCGGCGAAGGGGCCCGCGCCGGGCCAATTCTCAAAGGCAATCTTTACACCACTGTCTTCGGCGACTTTCGCGACATTCGAATAGACTTTCTTATAACGCGCGACATTTTCTTCAAGGCTGATGCTTCGGTCATAACCCATTGGGCCAGGCCCCGTCACAACGGCGACGCCCATCTCGTTGCAGGCATCCATAAGTTGGTCAAGACGCTTTAATTGCTTGGACAAATCTCCTCGCGAGACCTGAAGCTGAGGAAAGTTCACATAGAGAAAGGAGGCAATTGTCAGGTCGTTCTCGTCAAGTAGTGTTTTCGCTTTATTTCGAGACGATTTGGCTTTAGCCGAATTGCCAATCCATTCTTCGGGCGGACCAAAAATCTCCAAGCATTCAAACGACTCATCGTCGCCTGCAAATTCGACCATTTCTTCAGAATATCTCGTCAGAAACCCTAATTTCATAAAACCTCCTAAGAACAAATAACGATTTCGTCATTCCAATCGTGCGTTTCAAATGAAGCGCGTTAACTCCATCACACTGTCAACTTTACCATTGCTGCCAAAGTCTAGACAATTAAGGAGCCTATTGAGCGACATTACTTCATCAGGTCTGTAAACCCGACAACGACATACGTGCCGCTGCGTGGGTTCTTACGAATTTCAATGAATCCGCGCCGTTTTGCATCTTCCAATAGCTCGCTAAAGGATTTATAGCCATAAAGCGACTCACTAAAGGATGGGTTCTTTCGTTTCATCGTGTCCTTCACCATTGATGACCACAGCACTTCATGGTTCTCACGAATAATAGCACGAATTGAGTCAAATAGGAGATCGAAAGCATCTCGAAGCTCCGCGGGAATATTCTGTCCCGCTCGTGACTCAACTCCGTCATCTTTGTCGAGATCTTCATAGTAAATGAATTCGTCACAATTTTGACTGAGGAGATCCGAGGTTGAGAATCGCATTCCCAAGCCGATGACATACTTGCCATTTTCCTTGAGTTTGGACACAAGTGGTATGAAATCACTGTCGCCGGATATAACCACAAATGTGTCTATATGTTCCTTGGAGTAGCAGAGATCCATCGCATCAACGCAAAGACGAATGTCGGCAGAATTCTTCCCCGCTTGAGAACGTTTCGGGATTTCTATTAACGCCATGCCTGCTTCATGTAGTTTTGCCCGATCTCGTGAAAAACGATGCCAATCTGCATACGCAGTTTTGGCTACAACCTTCCCCTTTTCGACTAGGCGCCCTAAGACTTTCCGAATGTCAAATTCGAAGCCGTCGTTTGCCGTCATGGCGGTTTTCTGTTTTTTTGCATCCTGAAACCCCAATGCCAGGTTCTCAAAGTCCAAGAAAACGGCAAGAGTGCGTTGTTCCTGAGGTCCTTCGGGCATGCGATTTGCCCTCCATTACGCGATAAAATCTGGGGCTGGACCACGTTACGTGTTGACGCAAGGGGGAGTAAGCGTCACACTCACCGTAGCGATATAGGTTTCCAGCAAGTCACTCCACCAATCTAGTTCCATAAACTTCAAGCTTGCCCAATCAAAGTCGACAAGCCCCGTCTCTGCCGATTCATGGAATCAACAAAGCGTTGAAAGCATTTTTTGCTCAAGCACCGGGCGGCGGATTCAATTCAACTTCGTCCGGATCTTTCTCAAATGTGCTAACAGCGAAGGCTACTTCATTAATCCGCATGTCCTTGATACAGTTTATCAAAACAGCAGAAGCCACGCAAGCGTTTTTTAGTCTGTGTGTGATCCAAGTACGAAAGTCTCTTTGTCGAATATTCTTCTACTAGCGTTAAATGACCAATCTCAAAGGCAACTTGGATTCTGATTGCAGAGATATAATGCTTTCAGCTATAATGTACATCTTATACCATTTCTCTAAAATTCATGTGCATTGATTACGCGAATCAAGTCAAGAAACGTGTGTGGAGCGGAGTAAGAAGCCGGTCTCCGCGCAAAGTCGGCGGGGCAAGATGCACCGCCTACCGAGAAAGTGAATGAAATAACTCAGACATCATATGCACTTTTATTCAATCGAAATGGTATTAGATGCTAGATGGTACAATAGCGACCCGATTCATCCCACTCAAACGGGGCTACTCTCAATCGGTCATCAGTGATATTGTAATTATGGATTTCTCTTTCATGGGTGGCAAAACACCGAAATCGCTTCGTTTCTTACGATTCCTTTATCACCTGCCCAATTTTGCCAAACTTGCTTGGCGCCTGTTTTGGGACCGGCGTATCCCCATCTATCGGAAAGCAGTTTTCGTCTTGTTCGAGATCCTTGCCGTGTTGTTTGCCATCCTCTACTTCATAAATCCTCTTGATTTCGACTTTTTGCCAGTAATTGGCAAGGCGGATGACATCATTATCGGCTTGCTCGCAATTTCAGTCCCGGGTGCGTGGTTGTTCATTAAATTGTCGCCGGAACACATCGTGCGCGAGCACGTAGAACGCATTTCCAGTGGACAGTGAATTGGGCCCCCTTAACTAACCCCTCCCCCGCAGACAAATTCCCGAGTCTCGAAACGCCAATCTCCTTCGTTACTCAAAATGACATCCGTCCATCCTTGCAGGACTGCCTATTGAATGATGCCAAAATGGCACTTGGTGTCAGCTTCGCTTCAGATTTCCTACATCCCATCTTCCCAAATCAGTTTTCAAGATTGGTGAATAGAATCTGAATGCTACGTGTTTCTCATTAGATGGTAATGGCAAGCGGGGATGAGCCGTGTGTTCACGGTACATGAGAGGCTTGTCGCAGAAAAAAACAGAGGATTATAATGCCCACTCAGTAATGAAATCGGTTTTGGCATGTGATTTGCTCTATAACCAATCGAACCGAAAATTGGTGACGAATTTCCAACCTAACAACATTTAAGGAGGAACATAAAATGACAAGCCTAACCACATGGAAACCACTACACGATCTCTTTTCGACCCGTAGAGAAATCGATCGAATTTTCGACAACTTCTTCGGGAACCAGGGCATTTCGCGTTCAACGACGGATAGTACTTGGGCTCCACCTGTCGATGTTGTAGATGCCGAAGACCACGTTGAGTTCCGCGCGGAAGTTCCCGGATTGTCCGAAGACGATGTTCAAGTGTCCGTCACGGAAAATGTCTTGACGATTAAGGGCGAGAAGAAGGGTGAGTCGGAGAACAAGAACGTTGGCTATCACCTTGTCGAGCGAAATTACGGTCAGTTCCAGCGTTCGTTTAGTCTTCCCAGGAATCTACGCACCGATGACATAGGCGCCTCATTCAAGAGCGGTGTTCTGACAATCTCGGTGCCGAAAACCAAGAAAGAGGAAGCCAAAGAAATTCCGATTCGGGCCGAATGATAAACACGGTTTTCACTCTGTCAATGAAGCGCTCTGTCTGCATAGACAGAGCGCTTTTTTGTGCAATCAATCTAGAAGAAAGACAGCACGCTGTGATTAACCGATGATTGCCACCATGGCAAGAACAGCTGTAAACTTTCATGAAACTTTCGTTTCCATGAGAGTGTGTCTTTGGGAAAAAATTGGAGGTATTACTTATGTCCCGATTCAAGTCGATTCGCTGGCTGCTTCTAGTCTTGGTAATTGCGACAGTAGCTATCGGCATCGTAATCAACCAGTCTAACAACAGCTTTCCAACTCAAACTGCAAACGCTCAGACGCTTGAAAGCGATTTTGAGTATCTAGAGCGTGCCAACCGAGCCTTCATCGAATTAGTCAATCGTGCGAAACCGGCCGTTGTCCAAATCAGGACCAAGACGGTTGTCCAGGCGAGTAGCCGAAACAATTTTCCGGATTGGTTTGAGTATTTCTTCGATGTTCCTGAAAACCGGAGAAACCCTGAACGCGATGCCCCGGAGCGGCGACGAGAGCACGGGGGTCTCGGATCTGGTATTATCGTAAGCGAAAGCGGCTATATCCTCACTAACAATCATGTCATTGAAGACGCAGATAACATCACAGTCATTCTTCCGGGGGGCCGTGAATTTGAAGCGGAATTGATCGGAGCAGACGCTGGTAGAGAAGGAACCGATCTCGCCGTATTGAAGATTGACGGTAAGGATCTGCCCGTGCTGAACTTCGGAGATTCGGATGCGCTTGAAGTTGGCGAATGGGTTGTTGCCATCGGCACCCCGTTTGGGCTATCGCAGACCGTGACACGTGGAATTGTGAGTGCAAAAGGACGCACCAATCCACTCGGTCCCCGTGTAGTATACGAGGACTTCATCCAGACGGATACCCCAATCAACCGAGGAAATAGCGGCGGCGCTCTCATTAATATTCGCGGCGAACTGGTTGGCATTAACACGGCAATTCTTACGGGAAACAGTTTCCAACCGGGCAATATAGGCGTGGGATTCGCCATTCCGAGCAACCTCGCCCGGCAAATCATGGATCAGTTGATTAACACCGGCAAAGTTGAGCGCGGATGGCTAGGCGTACACCTTCAAGAGCTAACCTATGAACTCGCCGAGGACTTTGGACTGGATGAACCACGAGGGGCTTTGGTTGCAACTGTTTACGAAGGAACTCCTGCAGACAAAGCCGGAATCAAACGGGGCGACGTGATTCTTGAATTAAATCAAACGCCAATCCGAGATGGAGTCCATCTCGCTCACATTGTCGCTGCGACTGAAGTCGGCAAGGAAGTTGAAGTCAAGATTAGCCGTCGAGGCAAAGAAACATTGCTGAAGATTACTCTTGGAAAGCGTCCGTCACAAGAGGTGCTTAATTCTGGCAAAGCACCGCCTGAGAATGCATTTGCAGGTATGCAGGTGCGGAATTTAACGGATGAACTTGCCAAGAGGTATGGTCACGAAAGTGAAACAGGGGTCGTAGTTGTACACGTTGAGCGAGGGAGCGAAGCAGCGAGAGAGAGACGAATACAAGTTGGCTGCCTCATTCAGGAGATTGATTTCAACGAGATTCGCAGCGTGAAAGATTTTACCGACCATGTTGAATCGATTGAAGCGGGAGCCAAGGTTACCCTGTACGTTAGATACCCCAATGGAGGCGGAAGCTACGTGACGCTGCAAAACGGAGATACACCGAAGGATAAGTAAACGTAAAACCGCCGAGAACAGAGAATCTCTTTCACTAGTTATCGGTGAGATGAACCACACGTCTCACCGATAACTGGCGAAGGAGGAGCGCGGTTGGCTGCTCTTGTCGCAGTTCTAAACTACCGCACGACACAACCCACAATAAAATTCCCGCCGTAAGAGCATTCAAATTACTCATCCACCTGCCCGCCTTCTTGTGTCACGCTCAAGATTGATCCGCAACAACACTGTCTACCTAATTCTGTCCCACTTTCTTGTTCCCGCCAACGGTTAAATCCTTACTAATCACCCTCCAAATTGGGCTTTCCCTATGTCTCCCGAGAACTGCCCGAAAGTAATAGGAATAGCTATGAGAAGCAGAGAGCCAATCGGACTTTTGCATTTGTCTTTGTGTACGGGGCGTGATATACTGGAAAATTGCGGCGGCGGCGGCAACGCACCGCGCCACAAGCCACAACTGCCTAGGATAGGCGTTGCTTCTCCTCTACCATTTCAAGTACGACATTGCCCGTTTACCGTGGAAAGAAGCTTTGGTGCGAACGGATTCGGTTAATTACCTGAACTACGCAGTAGCTGAATGGATTGTAATACCAATTCTCTAAAATGCAAGTACATTGATGGCGTGAATCAAGTAAAGAGACGTGCGTGTAGCAGAACAATAAGCCTTGTCTCCGCGCAAAGTCGGTAGGGCAAGGGGATTGCTATCGCACTCGCTATCCGCTCACTTGATCCCCGCCTACGGAGAAAGTGAACAACATAATTCAGACATCATATGCACTATTATACAAGCGAAATGGTATAAAGAATTATCATTCGCACACACTGGAGTAAAGAATTGGCGAAGGGGCTACCGGGTATTTTATCAACGTTTCAGGCGGAGAGTAAATTGTGAATCGCAGACACCCAATTGAAAAGATACGAAACATCGGCATCATGGCGCACATTGACGCCGGGAAGACAACCACCACGGAACGTATTCTGTTTTATACGGGCAAGAAACACAAGATTGGCGCGGTTGATGACGGTACCGCTGAAATGGATTGGATGATCCAAGAACAGGAGCGTGGTGTCACAATTACCGCAGCAGCGACGACCTGTTTCTGGCAGGATCATGCGATTCATCTAATTGATACACCCGGACATGTCGATTTTACCGTTGAAGTCGAGCGGTCGCTGCGCGTGCTTGATGGTGCAATTGCGCTCTTTTGTGCGGTGGGAGGAGTGGAGCCACAATCCGAAACTGTCTGGCATCAAGCCAACGGCTACCACATCCCTCGCATCGCATTCGTCAATAAAATGGATCGGGTGGGTGCGAACTTTACTCGTACCCTAGAGATGATGCGTGAGCGCTTAGATGCCAATCCCCTCGCAATTCAATTGCCCATTGGTGCCGAACACACCTTTGCCGGTGTCATAGATCTGGTGCGAATGAAGGCAATTCGCTGGCACGAAGAAAACTTCGGCCAGACATTCGATCTTGAAGATATCCCATCGGACATGGAGGCCGAGGCAGCGGAAATGCGCGAGTCATTAATCGACACCGTGGCTGCCGAAGATGACGAGCTTCTGGAGAAGTACCTAGATGGTGAGGTTATTTCGGAAGAAGAATTAACCCGTGGTATTCGGGTAGGAACACTGAGCGGCGCGTTTGTACCGGTGCTGTGCGGTACTTCGTTGAAGAACCAGGGGGTACAACCCTTAATTGATGCTGTCGTCAGCTACCTGCCGTCACCTCTTGATGTTCCGCCAATTGAAGGAATTGTCCCGACGAGTGGTCGCAAGGAGAAACGAGAACCGACCGATGATGCCCCGTTCGCTGCCTTGGCATTTAAGGTCGCGAGTGATGCAAACGTGGACAGGATTGTCTATTGCCGCATCTACTCGGGAACACTCGGTCGAGGCAATCGCATTTATAATGTGGCAAACGGGAAAACTGAGCGAATCACACGAATTCTGCAGATGCACGCCAATAAGCAGCAGGTTTGTGATACGGCTTATGCCGGGGACATTGTTGCGCTTGTGGGGCTAAAAAACACCAAAACAGGAGATACCCTGACACTCCCTGCACACCCGATTTTGCTGGAGTCGATAAGTTTTCCCGATCCGGTCATCTCCGTTGCGATTGAGCCAAGAAGCGAAAGAGACAAGGATAAACTCGAGGAAACATTACAACTCTTGATGGACGAGGATCCGACGTTCACCGTGACGATTGACTCCGACACGGGACAACGCGTCATCTCGGGTATGGGCGAGTTGCACCTGGAAATATTGACCGATCGGATGATTCGTGAGTTTGGCGTCAATGCCCGTGTGAGCAAATTGCAAGTGGCTTACCGGGAGACAATAACCCGTCAGGCTGAAGCACAGGGAAAATACATCCACAAGACAGATGAGGAGGGCATCTACGGAGATGTGGTTGTGCGAATCAATCCGCTGCCAAGGGGAGATGGATTTCAGTTTGCCGACGAAACCGATGAAACTCAAATCCCTCGCCACTTTATTCCTAGTGTTGAGAGGGCTTTAGAGGGAGCACTGAACATTGGCGTCTTGACGGGCTTTCCGATGCAAGACATTAAGACAACGCTCATTGGTGGTTCATGTCATGAAACGGATTCGTCCGAAGTTGCTTTCGAAGCAGCGGCTGTCATCGCCTTTGAGAATGCTGTCCGCGGGGCAGAGCCAGTGCTATTGGAACCAATTATGAAGATGCGGGTCATCGTGCCGAATGAACATACTGGAAGGGTAATCGGCGACCTCAATGCTCGCCGTGCGCGAATTCTCCAAACCGGTACTCAGGGTACTTCCGAGGTTATTGATGCTGATATTCCATTAGGGAAGACGTTCCAGTATACTACTGAGCTCCGGTCAATGACTCAGGGGCGCGGTTCGTTCACGATGGAATTTTCGTATCACGACCTGGCGCCCGCCAGTCTTCGCGGCGCAATTCTGAATCAGCGGTTGACGTTTGAGTAATTCGGATTGGCAATCATTCATGATGCCCTTGATTTATGTGTAAGGGACACGATATGCGCTTGAACGTCATCTGCACCCACCGTTGCTAGACGACATTGGACAGACCACCATCCAGGTTTATGGCCGTCCCCGTAATGAAAGAACCGCACTCCGAAGCGAGAAAGGCGACAAGAGCTCCAGCATCAGAAGGTTCGCCTAAACGTCCTAGGGGATGCTCTTTGCCCCGCTCAATCCAATACTCCTCCAAAGTGCCACGAGAGCCTTCCGCTTTCCAAGCGCGCTCCCCCTGTGCGCTCCTGATAGAAGTCAAGCACACGGTGTTTACAAGGATATTGTAAGGCAATAGTTCCTTAGATAGTGCTTTGGTCATGGCGATGCCCGCTGCGCGGCTCACTGAGGTTGGATACGAAGCTGCCCCAGGCTGTTTGCCTCCCGGATGCGTGATATTGATAATCCGTCCTCCGCCAGCAAGTTTCATCTGTGGAATGACGAGACGTGCGCAACGCACAGCCCCCATCAGTTTCAAATCCAAATCGGCATGCCAGGCGTCATCGGTCAGCTCATCGAAGGAACTCGTGGCAGATCTGCCGGCGTTGTTGACCAAGATGTCAATGCGTCCGAAATGCTCGACCACTCTGTTGATGAAGCTCGTCAGCGTTTCCGGTTTGGTCACGTCAGCAGAGACAGCGAGAACATCACCGCTAGTCAACGCACCAAGCTCCTCCGCTGCTTGCCGCAAGACATCGTCGCGTCGCGCGCAAATCGCGACCTTTGCCCCCTCTTCCAAGAACCGTAGTGCGATTCCCTTGCCGATTCCCTCACTGCCGCCCGTAACAATTGCAACTTTTCCGCTCAATCCAAGATCCATATCAATTCTCCTCAAGCGAGTTTAAATCCGTGGTTTGTCCTAAGGAACGCAACCTATAGCGTAACGAGTTATGGGCCAAGTGTCAGAGGTTATGTCAGTATCCCCTAGTTTTGTCGACGATGTTGGTTAAGGATTCACTTACAACAAACCGTTGGAGATTTTCGCAGAAGAGGTTGAATATCCGTTCCCAAGACTTGGGAGACGCCCCTGCATGGTGTGGAGTAATGATTACGTTGTCCATCTCCCAAAGCGGGCTGTCCTGCGGCAACGGCTCAGGGTGGGTGACATCGAGGCCGGCACCGGCAATCTCCTTCGTTTGCAGCGCGCCAATCAATGCCGCTTGATTGATAATCTGCCCTCTGCCGATAGTGACCAGGATAGCTGTCAATTTCATGGCACGAAATTCTGGCGCTCCCATCATCCCTTTCGTTTGCGATGTCAGGGGACAACAGATTGCGACGAAGTCGGATTGGCCGAGCATGTCGTGCAAGCGATCCATTCTCCACAACGACTCAACGTAATCCGGTTTTTCCATTTGCGTCGGATCGATGGCTAGAATACGCATGTCGAAGGCGTGCGCCCGTTTCGCTACCTGTAGACCGATACTTCCCAGACCAATGATTCCCAGGGTTTCTCCGGAGATTTCAAGAACAGCTAGGTTTCTGAAGTTTTCCCAAAATTTATTCATCTGGTTTCTCATAGAGATGTGGAGTGTTCGTGTAAAGGCGAGAATGAGTGACATCACATGCTCGGATATGTTAATCGCAGTTGCACCGCGCGCGTTAGTCAGCACAATGTCGCCGTCAAGTAACTCCGGGCACAGTACACTCTCGACGCCGACGCTGCTCAACTGGATCCAACGAAGTTTTCTTGCGCGTCCAATCATTTCGGGTTTTATGCCAAATCCGAAAAAAGCATCAGCATCCTCAATTTCGCGCATCTTGTCCTCATCTGTTGTCGCTGCCACAAAACTTGCTTTAGGGGCAATGGAGTGGGCAAGTGAAAGATTTTCGGCGCTTAAATCGTATGAGGTAACAATTTTCATAGTTTGTCCTTTCTGCGTGGAGGCCTCTATTTGTCAGGGTGATATTATAACACCACCAACTTCCACATAGCGTGAAGTTTCACGATTCTTCGTGCTACTTCGCAACAAAGCAGGTTCAGGTCGTTAAACCTCTATCGTGATCTGCTCATCTCTCCGAGGCTGGTTTCGTGCGGCTCCTCTCAATCGCGTCGGGAATAGCTTCCAACACATCGCCAGCAATCAGCCCGTGCATCCCGATTACTTCGGCACTGATATCGCCGGCAAGACCGTGTAGGTATACCCCGAGCACACCTGCTTCCGAGATTGGCACGCCCTGCGCCATGAGTCCCGCGATTAACCCGGTAAGAACATCGCCCATACCGCCGGTTGCCATCGCCGGATTTCCCGTTGAATTAATCCAAACTTCACCGGTGTCAAAGGCAATCACTGTTGGGACACCTTTCAGAATCAGCGTTACCCCGTGTTCTTGGGCAAATTCCTGAGCGACGCCGATGCGATCTCGCTCTATATCCGGAACGCTCAAGCCAGTGAGTCGAGCCATTTCTCCCGGGTGGGGGGTTAGGATAGTTTGCGATGGTAAGGAAGAGAGCAAATCTTTGACCTTGGAACAGGATGGGGAGCGGTCTTTTTGCCCTTCTGCGAGCGCATTCAAGCCATCAGCATCAATTACCGTGGGGTGGTCTGTTTCGCGCACCAGACTCTGAATGAGGTTAACGCTCTCAGGGTGTTGCGATAGCCCAGGCCCAATGGCTAGAATAGAAGCTGTCCGTTTGATGAATTCAAGGATTTGCGGTTTAGCCGTTAGTGCTAACGATCCTTCGGTTGTGGCGGGTAGCGGAATTGTCATCACTTCACTGAGTTTGACCTCCAATATGGAGTTCAGACTTTTTGGTATTCCGAGTGTGACCAAACCCGCTCCAACGCGTAACGCTGCTTGACTTGCCAGAGCTGCGGCGCCAGTCATGCCTGTTGAACCGGCGAGCACGAATACACGTCCATACGTGCCTTTATGGGAATAAGTCGGTCGAGGTGGAATCCAGTTAGCGGCTTGATACGGTTGTGTCAAGTTCACTTGTATACCTTGAGATTCGATTACGCTCTGTGGAAACCCTATGTCTGCAATTTCCAACTCGCCTACTGTCTGTGCTCCCGGATAAAGAAGTATACCTCGTTTCGGAAGGCCGAGCGTAACGGTACGGTCCGCGACAATACACGCGCCTTCTACCACACCTGTGTCCGCGTTTAGCCCAGACGGAAGATCGATAGCCATCACCGGGCATTTGGCTGAGTTAAGCCAATCAATTACGACCTTGATATGCCCTTCTATGACACCGCGCAGTCCTGTTCCGAAGATAGCGTCAACAATCAGGTCGCATGAGCCAATCTCTTTGGCAAGACTCTTCAGGTCAGCTTCCGAGAGTACCTCCATGATGGGAAATCCCAGTCTCCGTACAACTTGCAGGTTGGTCAACGCATCGCCAGTAAAGCGCTCCGCCGATGAAACAAGAAGCATTTGAACTGTAAATCCTGCATGGGTAAGCTGTCTCGCTAATGCCAGTCCATCTCCTCCATTGTTTCCTTTACCGATAATGACCCCAACATTCCGACATTCGGGAAAATTTCTTTGAATTGATCTGAAAACAGCAGTAGCCGCAGTCTCCATCAGCACGATACCCGGGATTCCAATCTCCTCAATGGTCTGTTTATCGATTTGCCGCATTTCCTCCGCGGTTACAACCTTCATTGCTCACCCTCTATGATAGCCTAGCTTCCTAATGCTTGGATTTGCTAATCTCTTGAAAAGGGATATTATGTTTAAGCGAGATTTTGGTGGCGGCGCCAAGTCTCACACAACCAATAACACGGAAACAAAGATTAACGTTGGAATACAGAATTTATGACATCGAATCCGTCCGAATGATACTCCAATTTTCTCGATAACACCGGAAGAGAGAAAGCTCATGTCTACTGATAAAACAGTCGCCTAATATCGAAAGATTAGCGATTCGACCCGAAGAGCGGCTGGCCGCAGAGACGAGGTAACCACATCTAATATACATTGAATATACTGTGTTTTTTTTCACCATTGCATTTGTATAGACACTCAACCTTGAAGAGCTGTCATGTGGGATTTTTGAATTTGATTTTCAACTTGATTCTTACGCCTCATTAAGTTATAGTGTAGCATCGCGCGGGTGTAATGTCAACGGTGTAGGCAGAACAGAAGTTGGCTGCATTCTATGACTCTGTATACAATCTTGTTCGCGTAAGACGGGATATTGCGGGAATCACATCCGCACACGACCGCATACTATTAATGAGTCTACTTTATTGTGGTTGGAGCCTTCAGTAATTGTGCCCTTTGTAGCTTCAAAGCGTAATCTCAACCTAAGAGAAATATGTGCGTCTAAAAGCACGCTGAAGGTCATTGGCAAAAACTATCTCCTTCTTGCCTTGAATTAGAAAATATGTAACTGTTTAGCCCGACTTTGTACATTTGTAGGGTGGGCACCGCCCACCACTTCCTGCAGAAAGCCCCAGCGCGGGATCAAACGACTGATATAGTTTAGTGTTGACCGTGTCTTGCACTCCAGCGGGGATCAAGCGAGTGAATAACGATCAAGCGAACGGATAGTGAGTGCGATAGTAAATCCCGTACGATAGAGATCCCCCATGTTTGTAGCCCAGGAGTGTCTGTCTCTCCCGCTCCAGAGGAGCGGAATGTGAATTCCTACGATAGCTTGTAAAGTAGATAATAGCGCTGGGAATGTCTTTGCAAAAATAAGGCTGACATACGTTGGCCAATACACGCTATAATCATAAGCGATTGCCCCGCTTCACTCGAAAAACCGTTAGACTAAACAGTTACGAAAATATGTACGTACCGGCTCACCGGAGAAAGTAGAAATTATTCGGGGATTCATTTCTATGATTAAAAATTGCATGCGTTTCCAAATGTATCGGGTTCTAACTGCCAAGCAGACGAAACTCCGGTTTTGTACGCAGATGCCTACCTTTCGGCTTCAACTGAGTTGCTTCCTTTTATTTTTGGTCGTATCTGGTTCCGCTTGGGGACAATTCTTCGAGTCTCCACCGCAAGTCATTGATGACGCCAATGAAGATACGGTTTTCAGTCCAAACGGGGATGGCGTACAAGATAATCTGATTATTAGTTTCGTGACGAATGGATTTTTAGGCGATTATCGGATCATAATTGATGTGCATGGACCCGGCGCGGTTGGTCAACCGGATGGCAGATTCGATATTGAGGATGACTGGTTTGTGAAGGGGAAAGTTGGTTCGGGCAATTTGAATCTTATTCCTCCGGATAACCCGAAAATCATACATCAAGAATGGGATGGAATGGACCGTGCTCCAAGCCAGGAAGTTCCGCCTAATGCACGCCCGGTTGGAAACGGCACTTATCAAATTCGCGTCGAGACTGATGCCTTCGAGGATGGTATAGTTAGTCTGGGTGAACCTACCTACCACTCGTCAACACTAACTGCTGCTATTGACGTTGACGCACCGCAAATCTCAAGCACCGCTTCGGGTTTGTTCTTCTCGCCAAATAGTGATGCAATCAAAGATACCACATCAGTTACCTATACACTATCCGAGCATCTTGTTGATCTCAACTTGGAATTCGCCAATCTTGAAAGCCAACCGGCGATAAAGCTGCCGCACATGACTAGCGGCCGACAAACGTTTGTTTGGAACGGGCAGGATGGACTTGGAACATTGCTTGTTGATGGTACGTACAATCTCCGTCTGCGTGGCATTGACAACGGCGGCAATGTAACGACATTCGATGTCGGTGCGGTTCAAATTGACACGAGGGCACCTACCTTTTCGCAGATTACGCCGAGCCAGAATGCCTATTTGAAGACATCAGTTACCACTATTGCAGTGGAATTCAATCCTGCAAATCAGGAAAGTCCAATCGACTTTGACTCGTCGGTCACCACTATTAGTTTGCAGGATGCGGGAGGCGAGATCCTCAGCGGCATAGCGCGGAGTGATGTTGCCAATAGTCGTCTGACGTTAACATTGGACAATCCACTGGATACAATTTCAGAGAATGGCACTTATACCGCCGTTATTCTCGGAGCAGATGCAGCCGGGAACCACGTGGTAGCCGAGACTAGCTTCAACTTCGACACGGTGCCGCCGACTCTAGAGCAAATTCGTACGGACCGCGCTGATTTTCGACCAAACGGCGCTGTGAACACGGAGATTACTTTCGTAGAGATCGATTTAGACGACAACATTGATGGTGGGTTAAATCTTTCGGCTGCGACAATCGCGCTGAATGGACCAAGTGGAGCAATCTTTGGAAATCAGACATTCGGTGGCGATAGTACATTGCGCTGGGATCTGAAAGTTCCCTTAATAGCCGATGGCTCGGAAGATGGCATTTACACCATCACAATAAGTGCGGCTGACCGCGCCGGAAATACTGCAGATTTTGGCGAGATATCCTTTGTCTACGACACCCAAGTTCCTAGATTGATTTCGCTCACACCAAACCTTGAAGAGAACTCGTTTCACTTGGGGGGAGGTGCAATCTTCCGCAGTCAACCGCTATCACGTATCGTTGCGGGCTTTAGCGATGGAGATGGAAGCGGAGTTAACTTTGCTTCAACCCGCGTTGAGATCTTCAGTACGGGCGCAACAGGCGTTGACGAGATTTCCCTTACGGGGATCCACCATCCGAATCCTGCAGATGGCACGTTGGCTTTCCTATTATCTCCGCCGCTTGAAAACCAAGATGGAACCCAGGACGGTGCGTATACTATTCGCGTTACTCTAGTAGATGTCGCTGGAAATACCGATACTAGCCAAGTCAACCTCATTTATGATACTGAGGCACCCACAATCGTGACGGTTACCCCGGAGCGAGACGCAACAGTTACGACGCTGTCGCAAGTGACTTTGGTCATGGATGACCGCATGAGTGGTGTCGATTTTGCGAACACTATCTTGAAGCTGGTTCACGACGATGTGGAAGTCCGCGCGACTTCAAGTAATAACGGAAAGGATAAAACAGTCTTAACTCTGTCTGATCCGCTGGCAACCGATGGTTCTGATGATGGGGAATACAGAATCGAAATCACGCCAGTAGATCGGGCTGGAAATGCGAGTGCCCGCATTGAACGCCGGTTTTTCTTCACATCTCAACGTCCGGAAATTCGACTGAACGCGCCTGCTAAGGAAGAGGTCAACGCACTCACCACCATTGACGCACAACTCTTTGATTATGTTGGCTCCGGCATTGACTTTTCGGCCGGAAAATCTACCGTGGTTGTGACGCGTGCCGACGACACAGTGGTTCCGGCGGCATCTGTAGAAGCAGATAAAGTCAACAATCGGCTCCTTTGGATGGCAGAGACGCCGCTTCCACGCGACGGCTCTGCGGATGGTGTATATACGGTCAGCGTAGTCTATGAAGATCTCGTCGGACAGAACTTTACACAAGATTTTGCGTTGACATTTGATACACAGCTTCCGAACGTCGTGCAGACTACACCGGCTGCCGGAGCGCGTGTTTCCCGATTGGGAACGATAACGGTAGAATTCACTTCCGACCTTAGCGGTATTGATTTCTCGACTGCTCAAGTACGGCTGCTTGATCCGAATGGAATGCCTGTAGGAACAAATCAATCAGATAACGGGGCGGATATCATCACACTTCGTGTTCAGGAGCTCCAAGCCTCGGCGATCGAGGGCGTTTATGTTATCGAAATTACCCCTGCCGACCGTGCCGGAAATGTTGCAGACAGCCCTTTTCTGACGGGTTTCACGTATGCTCCCCGCAAACCCTCAATATTGCTTCAGCCGTCCACAAACCTACCAACCAACCAACTTAGTCAGATTACGGCTATCCTCCAAGATTATGTTGGTCCCGGGATTGACTTTGATTCCGCTGAAATGTCGATATCCGTAAGGAGCTCAAACGGAGAGGAGATTACGGCTCACCCGATTCAATCCAGTGAAGCTGAATTACAGTTGACTTGGACCGCAGCGTCGCCCTTACCGCGGGACGGTTCCGCTGATGGAGCGTATGAAGTTGTATCTCGGTTCGTCGAAAACTTAGGGTTAGGAACAGCTTCTCCTGCTACTTTCGAGCGGATTTCCACATTGATTATTGACACCCAACCGGCACAGATTGCGAGCACAGTCCCAACCCAGGATGCGCGGATAACACAGTTGGAACAAGCTACCATTGTGTTGAAGGATAATCTAAGTGGGGTGGATTTTGATCGTACTGTGGCACAGTTATTGGATTCTGCCAACAACCCAATCCCGATGAGTATCAGCAATGATGGAGCGGGCCAGATTACGCTTTCTTTTGACGCGTTTAAGACGGATGGTTCAGCGGATGGGGTGTATCGCCTCGAAATCACTCCCGTAGACTTGGCAGGAAATGTTGGTGGACTTTCAACCGTTGAGTTTGTCTATGCTACGCGGGTACCTGAAATTGCGATGTTGACGCCAGCCGACGCCTCCGTCGTCAATCGTGTTTCGGAAATTCGCGTGCTTATTGGCGACAATTCGGGTGAAGGGATTGACTTTGAGAAGTCTAAGATAACCTTGACGGACACGAACAACGCTAATGTACATGGTATTCTCCGGAATGATGGTGAAGGAGCACTTACGCTGGAAGTGGGATTGCCGACGGATGGCACCGCAGATGGCGAGTACACAGTGAATCTAAACCTGGTTGATAACCTCGGCATTGAAGCAGGCTATACGCGACAGTTTACGTATGACAGCGTACCACCATTGATTGTTGCCGAATCACGTCCGCCGCGCGAGAACAGAATTAACGACAATCGGATATTTGTAGAAGTTGAGGTAACTGATGCCTCTCCGGTGCCAGGGGCTGGTTCCGGGGTCGATTTTAATGCGACGACGGTTCAACTTCAAGATTCTAATGGTGAACCCGTCGCCGGTGAAACGAAAGATGATGGCGTAAAGATGGTTACTTTTACGTCTGCCGAGCTAGCGAGTGTGGGTGTCTATACCCTGACAGTAGAGGTAGTCGATCGTGCCGGCAATGTCAGTGTCCCGCAACGATTTACCTACAGAGACGAGATTAAGCCGCCACGTGTGGTATCAATTATGCCACCGACAAAGTCAAGAGTGAATCGCTTGACAGAGATTTCCACTGTGCTTGAGGATCAATCGGGCACGGGTATTGATTTTTCGCCCACCGGTTCAACCGTCGAACTGCGCAGTCCCAATGACGTGGTAGTTGGGGGAACTGTCGCCGATGATGGCGTAGATACCATGACGTTGAAGTTGATTGCCCCGCTTTTGACTGATGGCAGCGATGATGGTGTTTACACGATTACCGTTCAACCTGTTGACCAGCTTGGAGTCAATGGAGAAGTGCGGCAATTCACGATAAGCTATGATACGCAGCAGCCTCGTATCCAATCAGTTTCGCATATAGATATGACGGCGAATGTATCTAACGTCAAAGATTCAGTGAGGCGCATTGAGGCAGAACTTATTGAGACCGGGTCGGGTTTGGACGTTGAGCGTTCATACGTTCAGTTATGGCGTCATACGGAGGCTGAACGTGTCCTAGTCCCAGGCGCACTTGATAATGATGGCGGGGCGCTATTGTGGTGGCAGTTGGACAGTCCGCTCGCACGCGATGGGTCAGACGATGGTGCGTATTCGGTGGAGGTAAAGGCGGTTGATAACGCCGGTAATGTAGAAGAGAAAGAATACAGGTTTCTCTATGATACGCGAGCACCCATCATTAGCTCCTTTGAGGCATCCGTGGTTGCCGGTAATACATTAGAACTTGATATTGGTAGTACCCCCTCTCTAGTGGAGGTGCCCATTCATCAGATTCATCTGGTTTTTTCCGATGGCTCAGGCAGCGGGATAGATGTCTTGCAGACAACAGTTCAACTGGTTCATCCCAATGGCATGGCAATCGGTGCAACACAGCAAGATAACGGAGCGGGTCAGATTACGCTTTCTTTTGACGCGTTTAAGACGGATGGTTCAGCGGATGGGGTGTATCGCCTCGAAATCACTCCCGCAGACTTGGCAGGAAATGTTGGTGGACTTTCAACCGTTGAGTTTATCTATGCTACGCGGGCACCTGAAATTGAGATGTTGACGCCAGCCGACGCCTCCGTCGTCAATCGTGTTTCAGAAATTGGCGTGCTTATTGGCGACAATTCGGGTGAAGGGATTGACTTTGAGAAGTCTAAGATAACCTTGACGGACACAAACAACGCTAATGTACATGGTATTCTCCGGAATGATGGTGAAGGAACACTTACGCTGGAAGTGGGATTGCCGACGGATGGCACCGCAGATGGCGAGTACACAGTGAATCTAAACCTGGTTGATAACCTCGGCATTGAAGCAGGCTATACGCGACAGTTTACGTATGACAGCGTACCACCATTGATTGTTGCCGAATCACGTCCGCCGCGCGAGAACAGAATTAACGACAATCGGATATTTGTAGAAGTTGAGGTAACTGATGCCTCTCCGGTGCCAGGGGCTGGTTCCGGGGTCGATTTTAATGCGACGACGGTTCAACTTCAAGATTCTAATGGTGAACCCGTCGCCGGTGAAACGAAAGATGATGGCGTAAAGATGGTTACTTTTACGTCTGCCGAGCTAGCGAGTGTGGGTGTCTATACCCTGACAATAGTGGTTGCTGATCGTGCCGGCAATGTCAGTGTCCCGCAACGATTTACCTACAGAGACGAGATTAAGCCGCCACGTGTGGTATCAATTATGCCACCGACAAAGTCAAGAGTGAATCGCTTGACAGAGATTTCCACTGTGCTTGAGGATCAATCGGGCGCGGGTATTGATTTCTCGCCCACCGGTTCAACCATCGAACTGCGTAGTCCCAATGACGTGGTAGTTGGGGGAACTGTCGCCGATGATGGCGTAGATACCATGACGTTGAAGTTGATTGCCCCGCTTTTGACTGATGGCAGCGATGATGGTGTTTACACGATTACCGTTCAACCTGTTGACCAGCTTGGAGTCAATGGAGAAGTGCGGCAATTCACGATAAGCTATGATACGCAGCAGCCTCGTATCCAATCAGTTTCGCATATAGATATGACGGCGAATGTATCTAACGTCAAAGATTCAGTGAGGCGCATTGAGGCAGAACTTATTGAGACCGGGTCGGGTTTGGACGTTGAGCGTTCATACGTTCAGTTATGGCGTCATACGGAGGCTGAACGTGTCCTAGTCCCAGGCGCACTTGATAATGATGGCGGGGCGCTATTGTGGTGGCAGCTGGACAGTCCGCTCGCACGCGATGGGTCAGACGATGGTGCGTATTCGGTGGAGGTAAAGGCGGTTGATAACGCCGGTAATGTAGAAGAGAAAGGATTCAGACTTCTCTATGATACGCGAGCACCCGTTATCAACTCCGTTCAAGCCTCCGTGGTTGCTAGAGATACTCTAGAACTTGATATTGGTAGTACCCCCTCTCTAGTGGAGGTGCCCATTCATCAGATTCATCTGGTTTTTTCCGATGGCTCAGGCAGCGGGATAGATGTCTTGCAGACAACAGTTCAATTCGTTCATCCCAATGGCGTGGCAATCGGTGCAACACAGCAAGATAACGGAGCGGGTCAGATTACGCTTTCTTTTGACGCGTTTAAGACGGATGGTTCAGCGGATGGGGTGTATCGCCTCGAAATCACTCCCGTAGACTTGGCAGGAAATGTTGGTGGACTTTCAACCGTTGAGTTTATCTATGCTACGCGGGCACCTGAAATTGAGATGTTGACGCCAGCCGACGCCTCCGTCGTCAATCGTGTTTCAGAAATTCGCGTGCTTATTGGCGACAATTCGGGTGAAGGGATTGACTTTGAGAAGTCTAAGATAACCTTGACGGACACGAACAATGCTAATGTACATGGTATTCTCCGGAATGATGGTGAAGGAACACTTACGCTGGAAGTGGGATTGCCGACGGATGGCACCGCAGATGGCGAGTACACAGTGAATCTGAACCTGGTTGATAACCTCGGCATTGAAGCAGGCTATACGCGACAGTTTACGTATGACAGCGTACCACCATTGATTGTTGCCGAATCACGTCCGCCGCGCGAGAACAGAATTAACGACAATCGGATATTTGTAGAAGTTGAGGTAACTGATGCCTCTCCGGTGCCAGGGGCTGGTTCCGGGGTCGATTTTAATGCGACGACGGTTCAACTTCAAGATTCTAATGGTGAACCCGTCGCCGGTGAAACGAAAGATGATGGCGTAAAGATGGTTACTTTTACGTCTGCCGAGCTAGCGAGTGTGGGTGTCTATACCCTGACAGTAGAGGTAGTCGATCGTGCCGGCAATGTCAGTGTCCCGCAACGATTTACCTACAGAGACGAGATTAAGCCGCCACGTGTGGTATCAATTATGCCACCGACAAAGTCAAGAGTGAATCGCTTGACAGAGATTTCCACTGTGCTTGAGGATCAATCGGGCGCGGGTATTGATTTCTCGCCCACCGGTTCAACCATCGAACTGCGTAGTCCCAATGACGTGGTAGTTGGGGGAACTGTCGCCGATGATGGCGTAGATACCATGACGTTGAAGTTGATTGCCCCGCTTTTGACTGATGGCAGCGATGATGGTGTTTACACGATTACCGTTCGACCTGTTGACCAGCTTGGAGTCAATGGAGAAGTGCGGCAATTCACGATAAGCTATGATACGCAGCAGCCTCGTATCCAATCAGTTTCGCATATAGATATGACGGCGAATGTATCTAACGTCAAAGATTCAGTGAGGCGCATTGAGGCAGAACTTATTGAGACCGGGTCGGGTTTGGACGTTGAGCGTTCATACGTTCAGTTATGGCGTCATACGGAGGCTGAACGTGTCCTAGTCCCAGGCGCACTTGATAATGATGGCGGGGCGCTATTGTGGTGGCAGCTGGACAGTCCGCTCGCACGCGATGGGTCAGACGATGGTGCGTATTCGGTGGAGGTAAAGGCGGTTGATAACGCCGGTAATGTAGAAGAGAAAGGATTCAGACTTCTCTATGATACGCGAGCACCCGTTATCAACTCCGTTCAAGCCTCCGTGGTTGCTAGAGATACTCTAGAACTTGATACTGGTAATACCCCAGACGATTATCGGATAATTGTTGAGCTTGAGATAACTGATGCCGCTCCGTTGCCAGGGGTTGGATCCGGGGTCGATTTTGATGCGACGACGATTCAGCTTCAAGATTCAGATGGTGAACCCATCGTCGGTGAAAAGAAAAATGATGACGTAAAGATGGTTACCTTCACCTCTGCGGAGCTAGCGAGTGTAGGTGTCTATACCCTGACAGTAGTAGTTGCCGATCATGCCGGCAATGTCAGCGTCCCGCAACGATTTACCTACAGAGACGAGATTAAGCCGCCACGTGTGGTATCAATTATGCCACCGACAAAGTCAAGAGTGAATCGCTTGACAGAGATTTCCACTGTGCTTGAGGATCAATCGGGCACGGGTATTGATTTCTCGCCCACCGGTTCAACCATCGAATTGCGTAGTCCCAATGACGTGGTGGTTGGGGGAACTGTCGCCGATGATGGCGTAGATACCATGACGTTGAAGTTGATTGCCCCGCTTTTGACTGATGGCAGCGATGATGGTGTTTACACGATTACCGTTCAACCTGTTGACCAGCGTGGAGTCAATGGAGAAGTGCGGCAATTCACGATAAGCTATGATACGCAGCAGCCTCGTGTGCAATCAGTTTCGCACATAGATATGACGGCGAATGTATCTAACGTCAAAGATTCAGTGAGGCGCATTGAAGTCGGGTTTGATGAGACGGGGTCGGGGATAGACTTCGAACGTTCGTATGTTCAATTGTGGCGTCATACGGAGGGTGAACGAGTCCTTGTTCTTGGGGCACATGATGATGATGATGGGTCGTTACTGTGGTGGCAACTGGACAGTGCACTCGCACGCAGTGGGTCAGACGATGGCGTGTATTCGGTGGAGGTAAAGGCGGTTGATAACGCCGGTAATGTAGAAGAGAAAGAATACAGATTTCTCTATGATACGCAAGTCCCCGTCATTAGTTCCGTTGATGCCTCCGTGGTTGCCGGTAATACATTAGAACTTGATATTGGTAGTACCCCCTCGCTAGTGGAGGTGCCCATTCATCAGATTCATCTGGATTTTTCCGATGGCTCAGGCAGCGGAATAGATGTCTCGCAGACAACAGTCCAACTGATTCACTCCAATGGGATGGCGATCGCCTCGACGCAACAGAATGATGGCATTGAAACTGTTTCTCTAAGATTCAACCCGCTCCGGGATGATGGCGCAGACGATGGACGCTACCTGATACGAGTGACACCAATCGATTTGGCAGGAAACACTTTTACGAGTCCGGTAGAATTTCAGTTTCTCTATGCAACGCGGAGACCCGATATTGTTTCGACTACGCCGGCCGAATTTACATCTGTTAATCTACTAAACTCGGTGAGTGCCGTACTCTTGGACTATAGCGGAGAGGGAATTGACTTTGATCGTTCTAGCATTGGCTTGCACAATTCCGAAGGAAACTTAATTGATGGGCGTCAACATGTGGATGCAGAAAGTTCCGTAATCACCTGGGAGTTAGACAAACCGCTATCGCGGGATGGCGTTGACGATGACGAATATTCTATCCGGCTCGTAGTTTTCAGTGGAATGGGCAGCGAACTTAGGTCCTCCAAGACATTTCTCTACGATACCCAAATACCGCGGATTGTCTCGGTTTCGGCAGGTGCAATGCCATCGACATCCATTCCCGTTAATGGACTTGAAGTGCTTAACCAGTCTTTCGCACAGATGACGGTCAGGCTTTCTGATGAGCGTACCGATATACCCGATGGAGGACAAATTTCGACATCAGGAATCGATTTTGTCGGTACGGTGGTTCGATTGATCGGACCCAACAATGTGCAGAAAGGCATCACTGTAGGAGATGACGGTGAGGCGCAGTTATTTGTTAACTTTGCACCACTAATTCAACCCGGTGCCTACACACTTGAAATTACGCCGCGTGATCTTGCTGGAAATACTTCCGGACACCCTATTCAGTACAACTTCAGTCTCGATTTGGCTAAGCCGCGTGTGAATTCTGTGGCAATCGGTGAACACAGGGCTCCTGTTGCTTTTGTTAATCAACTTGAGCGAATTACCACCAAGTTTGTTGACCCGAATGGAGTTGGATTGGACTTAACTACCGGAGGTTCAACACTGAGTGTAATGGGGCCCAATGGTGTAGTTGAAGGCCTTCAAGAGAGAAATGGGATTGATGAGCTAGTGTGGACACCTCTGTACCTTGCATCAGACGGCACGGCTGACGGACGCTATACAGTGACGGTTACACCAGTGGATAGCCTTGGCCTTTCCGGTACTCCTGCACGCTATCAGTTTATATTTGATACGCAGAGGCCCGAACTAATTAGCGCTGACCCGATAAACCTTACCCAAGCGGTATCTTATATCGGCGAGCAAGTCATCCAAATTTCTGCCCAAGTTACTGACGTCGGTCCCGCTGGCTTAGACATGTTAACCCAGGAAATTCAACTTCAAGATTCCAATGGATCCAGTATTCCCTCTGATTTGACATCTGATGACGATACCCAGGTTTTCCTAACACTAGCTCAACCGTTAGCCACGAACGGTAGCGACGACGGAGAATACTCCGTTATCATCAGCCTAGGCGATCGAGCCGGTAATACACTCAAGATTGAACATACTTTTGTTTATGATACGCAAGCTCCAACGCTCGTCAATACTGATCCAGCAGGTGATTTGATCCGTGACGATCTCATCTCAATTACCGCAGACCTCAGCGATAGTGGGGGCAGTGGCATTGACTTCTCGGTTTCCCAATTGACGCTTTTTAATCCAAGCGGCAATCAGGTTAACGGGAAGTTAAGTAATGACAGCGTCGGACGGCTTATTTTACAGCTCGACGAATTGGCGGAAGATGGCAGTTATCGCATTCGTGTGTTGGCGGTTGACAGAGCTGGAAACGGCGTTAGCGCCCCATTTGATCGAACTTTTCTGTTTTCCACGAACCTTCCAACTGTCGTGTCGACCTTCCCGGCAACGGCACCTGCTGAAAGCGCTTTCACACGTATGCCACCAAATCAGGTTGAAGTTGAGTTTCAGTCGTCGCCGAATTTGTCCACGGTCAAGCTAATTCACCCCAACGGTACAAACGTACCTGGACAGCAGATCCGAGATGGGAATCGCTTGATATATCGTTTGTCGCGGGAATTAGCTTCCGATGGTTCGGACGATGGTAGTTACACAATCTTGGTCACCCCTGTCAATAGCGCGGGGCGAAGTGGTGAGCAGCAGCAGTATAATTTCATTTATGACACTGTTCTGCCGGAAGTTGACGGAATTTTGCCAGTCGTCGAATCGCCGGGCGTTAACAACGCACTGAATGAAATTCTGGCAGCTGTTACCGACGCAAACCCGAGCTCATCTATTGATTGGGATGAATTGGACGACTCATGGATGACCTTCGAGAAAATCGGGGCAGAGAAAAAAATTAGAGGCAGACTTTCAACCGATAGAGACCAGATAATCAGTTTTCGCTTGGAGTCCCCATTGGCTTCCGATGGGAGTCAGGATGGGAAGTATCGCGTAACTGTCATGCCGCGAGACCGGGCAGGGAATGCCGCTATCCCAACTCTTCTTGAATTTTTCCTTGACACTCGACCGCCAATTATTCACACCGATTCCCTTCTGATAAACGATCGACCACTATTTGCTAACACAAACCATCCGGATTACCCCTCGGCAGACGGGAGTGGTGGCGGGGTTGTGATTCAGGCGAGAATGTCCGACTTGGGGTTTGATGGCAAGGCAGGGCTTGGTGTAGATCTTTCACAGTCGTCGATTGCTGTGAACGCACCCGATGGCACGTCGGTGAATGGGAACCTGATACAGAATGGTACTGACACTATCGTTTTCAGGTCGGGTCCGCTGATTACTCAGGGGTTTTACCAAGTCGAGATCACAAGTGTCGGTTTGGATGTAGATGGGCTCGGATTTGCCCCAACCGATTCCATCACGACTCAATTCCTGCATGAAACGACAGAGCCCGTAGCGGAATTAACCGATTTCGGTGGAAAAACAAGCCTGACGGATCAACCTCTTCCGCTGCGAGGTACGGCGACCGATCCGGTTTCGGTAGTAGAGGAGACTGGTAATGAGCAGGGCGGAACCATTTCCGCATCGGGAATTGCGTTTGTGGAGATTGTTGGCACGGGACCAGACGGTGAACCGATTGAACCGGTGCTGGCTGTGGATAAAAGCAGCGCCGCGGCGGAACCGTGGAGCAGTTGGTCACTTGATTTCTTGCCGGCGCGGTCAGGCGGATACAATCTTGAAATTCGTGTGACAGATCAGGCTGGCAATGTCGCTGTATACGACGGAGTAAATGTGAACCTATCCGTCTCCCTGACATATCGTGGTTCTACCTACGGTTGGCCCAACCCGTTAAAGCACTCAACGGGAGATCGTGCCCACTTTTCCTTTGATGTCAATATACCTAGTGGTGCGAAGATAAACATGACCTTGAGCATCTATGATTTCGCCGGCGACCTTGTCTTTGAAAACACGTTCTCTAACATAGCTCCCGGCAGAGATAGCGATCAACTTGTGACATGGAATCTGGAAAACCAAGCTGGCGCGGCGGTTGCTCGCGGCGTATATGTTTTCCGTCTTGAGGCCGAGGATATCGCAACCAAAAATCGGAGCAACGCAGTTGGAAAACTACTGGTCATTGAATGACGAAGATTGTTGCCGACTGCAAACCAAGACTTGCGAGAAGACCGAGAAGTGCCCTGTTAATATCTACCCTATTTCACGCATAGCAAAAGGAGATCCTGGTGCAAAAATTTGTTCTGACTGCTACCCTTTTTCTATTTAGTTCTTCCGGTTGGGCCGTCAATATTCATGACGACGCCGGGACAACTGGTGCGGCGTTTCTCAAGATTGATGGGGGTAGCCGTCCAGCAGGCATGGGTGGGGCGTTCGTTGGGCTTGCGAACGACATCAATGCGATTTTTTCAAATCCTGCGGGATTAACCACTGTGCAGGCACACGAACTGACGGCAATGCAGAATTTCGCATTTGCGGATATCAGTAATCAGTCGATTGGCTATGCACAACGTGAAGGCGACCTCGTTTGGGGCGCGAGTTTTTTGGGTGCTTTTACTGAAATTGAGCGTCGTATCGGTCCGAGCGACAGTCCAGATAGCACGGTGAACGTCGGAGGATTCGCTGCGGGCTTTTCTCTTGCCTATCCTATATCCCCAAAGATCTCGGTTGGTGCAACAGCGAAAGCAATTTCGCAGCAACTCGATCTCCAGGATTCGTTTGGCGGAGCGATTGATGTAGGGGCTGTTTGGCGCGGATTGGATAACCGGTTGGGTGTTGGGATTGCCGCACAGAATCTAGGTGTGCTTGACGCAGGTGAAGCCTTACCAAGAAACGTGCGCGGAGGAATTGCCTACCGTATTCGAACTCCTTCGTCCCACACTGATGATGCAGCGGCCAAAAATCTCTTCGCTATCGTCGCCGATATTAATGTTCCGATGATTGGAGCTTATCCCACATTTCACATCGGCGCCGAGAATTGGTTTTATGATCTGATTGCGGCTCGAATTGGCTACAGCGTCAGCAAGGGCGAGAATCCGAGGAACGGCGTTACAGTTGGAATTGGGATTCGCCGTAAAGGGGAGGATTCGCTCAAAAGCGTCCGATTTCAGTTTGATTACGCTTTAGTGCCTGACGCAGAGATCGGGAACGCCCACCGGCTTGCTTTCATCACGCGGTTCTAGCAGCCATTTTTCCAGCTAACATCTTCACCTCCCGCAGACTCTTTCCCGTGCCACAGCCAACTTCTCTATTGCATACCGTCATCCACCATATATAATTTATAGACGTTGCATTTTTGATACTTGCAGTGCACGTCATACCACATAATATTCCTCGCCACTTTTCTTCTGTCCACTCTATTTGGGTCGATTCTACATGGTTAGGAAATTGCAAGAAACAGAGATCGTAGTGTTGGTGAACTACGCTTGATTCTAGAATCTGTTGTGACGAACTCAACGAATTTTCGACTTAAACAGAGAATTGCTATTTTCAATCTTATTGAGGAGTCAGTTTCGGCAGAGCGGAAAGGATTTGTAAATCCGTCTTAATTCAGTCCTTTAGTGGGTTCAAATCCGATCCGAGAATTACTGGATCGCAACGATTCTAAACGCCCAACCGTTCCCTATAAGGTTTGCGACCTACGCGCCTGAGGGTAGTAACGAAAGTCATGATGCGTCTGAATTTGCGTCGTCGGATACGAAACCGCCGAACTATGAGGCCTTGGGCGTTCAACCGCAAGGAAAGTGCTAACCCAAATTGATAAACAACAATTCATGCCCCACCATCTAGGTGAGGCGAAATTAGGAGAGATAAAATGCGAGCGAAAAACATTCAGTGTTATGTATTGCTGTTACTATTATCGGCGGGGTTCTGGACCGGGTGTGCCGCGAGAGTTATAGACGACTCGAAACTCCAATACCTCGCCCCCGAATTTACATACAACTCGCTCTCCGAGTACGGTTTGAGCCTGCTCCCCGTAGTTGCAGGCGAGGGACAAGAAGGGCTACGCAGACCATTGGCAGCAAAACTCGAAGCCCACCTTGCCACTCGGCTGCCAGAAGGAAGATTCGCGGGGGCAATCCAGACGCTCGATCTGATTAACGAAGCGAATTTGACAGAAGCCTATGCGCAGATGATCGATGATTATGCGCGAGCCGCGATCCTCAACAAAAGGACACTCCATCAAATCGGCGAAGCGACAGGAATTCGATACCTCTTGCACGTGAAACTCTTGGATCAGTCTCGTACAGAAAGAATCCAGCAGGCTTTTCTATCGGACGACATCGTCAGCTTAGAGGGCAAAAACGTCAGTATCTTCGGGCAAGTTTGGGATTGTGGTTTAGGCGATGTTGTTTGGGAAGGTACCGGCGAAATTGCTGCCGAGGCAGAGGTTGAATTCCAATATGTAAAACATGACATCGATCAGCTCGTGAGCATGGCAGCTCAATCTTTCTTAAACAACCTTCCGGGCATTCAGATTCCGCGGGCCAATTAGGCACGAGTTGACAACGCGGACAGTACATTTTGACGGCGGCTATTGGACCAAAGTGAGTGGCTAGTTATATTTCGCTCATTGATGTCGATTGCAGGTTGCCGCTGCTTTGGAGCCTGTGTGAATAATGGGACTAAGTCATGTTTGGTCATTAGAGTTGCTATATACCTTGAAGATCTCATCTTCAATTTGATAATCGGAGATCGTTGCTACAAACCTATTGTAGGAGCAATCTCGTGGTCGCGACCGCGTGTCGCGAGCAAAGAAGAGGGGAAATCAACGATTTGATAATCGTCGACAGATTCCACGTTGATTTGACGATTAAGATCGCTCCTACAGAAGACGCGTAGTAAACTGTGCTACTACAAACCGGACTGCATAAGTCCTAAATTTATCAAATATCTGAAGGAGGCATAAAAACATGAGAATCACAAGCACTACCAATCAATCTATTAATTCGGCTTGGACGGTAAGCATGGGAATCTCTTTAACCGTGCTGTGTTTTCTATTCTTCGGTTGCGGCGGGTCAACCCGGAACGATCCGTATCGTATTGCCGAACATAAACCGACAGGATCCGGCAAAACTGCGGTTCCCGGAAAATCCGTTAACCAACCGTCATCATTACCTCCGAGCGCCGAAGTTAGCCAAGGTCGACTTCGTCCGTTGGTTGATACCTTCAAATCACAACAGCCGCAGAATCTCAATGCTCTTAACGCGACCACAGTTGGCAGAGCATACAGTCTCACGATTGTTTCCAACTGTGATTTGGATGTTTTGAAGGGGTTTATTGTGGAGGGATGGGCACCGATTGTGTCTTTGCGTAGTAGCAGTCGCTCACAACTTTTGGCTATGGTCGGATACGGTACAACAGGTGAAATTGTGCTGGAAAACCCAATAGATAATCGGAGGCAAACTTGGACGGAATCGGAATTCACAACCCAGTGGGAATTGGCTTCGGCTAGCAGATGTGCCCTCATCACACCGGGGAGGTTAGATCAAGCGAAGGTCCAGATGGCGCTAGATCGGTATCTTCCTCAATCTAAAGTTGAGCAGGTTAGAGTATCTCGGTCGTTGCAAGGGCGCGCTCGTAACTGACCGTGGTGGTTCTTAAACACGATCGGGAGCTCGAAGTGGGAGTGGTCGTTGATTTAAATAGGACATACTCATACGATTTCAAAATCTAAATGTTACAGCCGATACGAGACGCGCAATGAATTGCGCTACTACGAACCCCCAGTTCTTGTAACTTATGGATTACGAATTGGTATCAGTTGAACATCCAAAGTTTCGTAGTAGAGTTCAAGCGAGTGAATAGATAAAGGGTGCGAATCCCGACTGCGATAGAGATCCTCTCCCGGTCGTGACCTCCTGTCGCGAGCAAAGAAGAGGGGAAGTCGACGATTTGATGATCATCAATGGATTCATTCTTCGATTCGATGGTCGGAGTTCGTTCCTACAGAAGACGCGCAGTAAATTACGCCACTACAAACCGAACTTTCTAAGTCCTAACTCCTATATATTTCAAACTATAGTAAAACCAATAGTTATTTATACACTGCGGTAGGTTCGGTTTCCTAACCGAACCGGTATTTATCCAGTCTCGTAGGTGCGGTTGGAAACCGCACCTACCGAAATATGTGTAAATATGAATCGAATTGACTATATACAGATTATATCCGGGTCCAAGTTTCCAACAGGAAGGAGGTTATCTAGGTGACGAGAAATATCGTTCTAGGCATCTATTGGGTGCTAATAATAAGCCTCTGCTCTGTTTGGAGCCAATCCTGGGCAGACGATGAGGAATTTTCGGAGATTCTCGTCGGGGATGAGCTGCGCTACGTAGAAGTCGGCAGCGATTCTCTGTGGTTTGCGACCGGTAAGGGTGTCAGTCGATATAATATTGACGCCAAGTCATGGGATTCATTCACTAGCAAAGATGGGCTCATCAGTAACAAAGTCAACTGTATTGCCATTGAGTGGAAGGAAGGGGTTTTTCGCAAGAATCCCAGTCAACGTGTTTGGTTTGGCACTGACTCCGGTCTGTCGGTATACGACATGAAGGATAACAGTTGGCAGAGTTATACCGTCAAGGATGGTTTGATTGCAAACAAGATTAAGTGCATCTCCGCGCGACGTGATTGGATCTGGGTGGGTACGCAACAAGGCGCAAGCGCCTATCAGCGCAAGAAAGATCGCTGGCAGTCCTATTCGACTTTTTCGGGCATCGCGTCTCCTTCGGTAACGGCTATCTATCACGATTCTGCCTATGTTTGGATTGGCACCAATAATGGCTTAGGAAGATTCAATTATAAGTACAAGAAATGGGAGCACTTCACTCGGCAAAGTAGCTCGTGGATCGGTGTCAGGGGCGGAAATCGTGGAGTGGCTCGTTCTCCATTGCCAAGCGAACAGATTTACGACATCAAGGGCAGTGGAGATGTCATTTATGTTGCCACAGGCAACGGGCTTGTGAGAGTGACAAACAAGAAATTCCGGAGTGGAGTGGATCTTGCGCGAGCCGACAAAGCGTATTCGAAATTAAAAAGCCCTCAAAAATATAACGCTGATTTGCGGACGAGAAGTCGCCGATTGTCGCGTGGTGCCAATGCAGCACGGCTACGCGCAGCCGAAGCAGAATATAGTAGGGCGCAGAAATCTTTCAGTCGCAATGAGATGGATGCTTGGGCAGCCCTCGGATGGCAAATCTACCAGCCATCAAAGGTAGTCCAAGACAGGGAAAAACGAGGGCGGATATCCGATCGGATTCTCGCACTGCAAATCTCCGCGGGGCAGGTATGGATGGCAACCAACACAGGTCTCCTGAAGTTCGACAGCAAGATGCAGAATTGGGATTGGCATCACCAAGAAATGGGGCTGGTATCAGATCGGATTAGTTCGCTGGGAATGACGGGAAACACAATCTGGATTGCCACTAATCATGGACTATCAAAATTCGGCACACTCTCGGGTAAATGGATAAACTATGCGGCAGAGCGGACGCTGCCATCCGCCAACGTGCTGGCGGTTGGAGAAGATACAAGCGGTGTCTGGCTTGCAACTCCCAAGGCAATTAGTCTATTCAATCCGAACACAGAACGTTGGAAAACCTACACTAACGAAGAAGGTTTGGGTGGTGGAAGGGTCGCGTGCCTTGATGTCGTTGGCAATTATGTCTGGATTGGAACCGACCAAGGTATTTCACGGTTTGACAAATCTGATGAAACATGGACGTACTTCCAGGCAGCCAAGAGCGGGTTGGTAGCCGATGAGATCACTACGACCTTAGTCGATGGCAAACACATTTGGATTGGCACCCACCTTGGACTCAACAGGTATGAAAACACTACGGGGGAGTGGAGCGCGTTTTCTACACGTTTAGGGTTGGCAGGCGATCGGATTAACGACCTCGCCGCTGACCCGAGCTACGTGTGGGTTGGCACGGAAAAAGGGCTGTCCCGTTATAGCAAGTCGGATGATAGTTGGAACACAATTTCCGAATTGGGAGAGGTTGCGGTTCTTGCAATTGCCCAAAATGACGGCAAGCTTGCGGTCTCAACTGAGCGTGGGACTTATCTCCATGACGACGGATTAAGCTGGCGTCAGCTTCAAATCAAGCCGGAGCGTCCCAGTGATACCATCGTTCTTGATGGAGAACTACTCTGGCTGGGTGGATGGCGGCACTTGGAGCAGTACGACATTCAATCCGGTCAGACCCGTAAGTTTACCGAAGAAGACGCTCAAGGGCTTTCTCGTGCGCGAGTACACGACATCAAGAACTCACTTCGTTATATTTGGGTCGCAACAGATGGAGGAATATACAGGTATAACAAGACAGATAATACATGGTGGAGTTACGCACCAAGTCGGGAGCGCGGTACCACGGAAGTGCTTGCTGATCGAAACATCTTGGCAATCGCTGTAGGTGATGAATTTCTCTTCGTAGGTACCCCAAGAGGGATTAGCAGGTACGACAAAATAGCGGATTCATGGCTGAACTATACCCCGAAAGACGGTTTGATTCACCATTACGCTTCCAGCCTAGCTTGGGACGGGGAATTTCTGTGGGCAGGGACGCATGGCGGGTTGAGCAGATACAGCGTGAGCACCGACCGGTGGGCTAACTTCACACGTGCCCAAGGACTGTGTGACAATCGTATCAATGCGATTGCCGAAGACAAAAACGTGCTGTGGATTGCTACGCAAGGAGGCGTTTCACGCTACGACACGCGCGCCGGGACTTGGCAGACATTTACTACCGATGATGGGCTTCCGCACAACATTGTCTGGGCGGTGGCAGTTGATGATGATAAGGTCTGGATTGGGACAAACAACGGCGCAGCAAGATACAACGCCTCGGAAGGTAAATGGCAGATTTACACGACGGTCGATGGTTTAATCAACAATGTTGTCAATTCTATCAGCGTTGAAGATAAGTATATCTTTCTCACGACTCCTGCCGGAGTGACAATTTACGACAAAGAGGTCGGTTCCTTATCCCCTTATTCACGCAAAGACGGTTTAATTGCTAGCGAAGCCAAAAGTATAGGGTCCAAGGAGAAGTATCACTGGATTGGCACCGTTGACGGTATCACACTCTACAACCAAATTACCGATCTCTCGCGGGACTTTACGGTGACAGAGGGATTGCCTTCCAACAACATCCAGGTTGTCGCTGTCGATGACGATGAAATCTGGTTCGGTACGGACGCCGGACTAGCGCGGCATCATTGGAGAAGCGGCATCTGGACGGTCTATTCTGAGGCGCCTACGGAAGTTGCCTCTACTTCCTTGGATTTAATGAGTAACAACGTGAAATCAGTGATTTCTGATGGTGACAATCTCTGGGTTGGAACTCGAGTCGGATTGGCGCGATATGACAAAATCTTACATACTTGGCATGTCGCCAATTTGGAATATGATCCGCTCAGAAGCACGGAAAACGCTCAGACAGTTGACCTGAAGAGGGCCGTCGATAACACGGTCGAGGCGGTCGAGGAAGCACTACAAGCAACATCGCCCACAACGGAACAGAAGGTTTACGTTGAATACGATCCTGTCGTAGCGCAAGAAAAAGCGGTTCAAGCCCTCCATCAAGTGATTATTCAGAAGACTCCCATGCCGAATGATCCGATTATTCCTTCCCCATTTTTGGATCTCGACGTCACCTTTCCACCGAGCCCTGTGGTTCGCGTCATAGAGCCGATCTTAGGCACACTCTGGATTGGCACGGAGGCCGGCGTAATCATTTATAATAAGGCACATGAACAGGTAATCAAAACGCATCCTTTACTTCCGTGGGTGCGGGAAATCAAATACCATCAGGGCAGAACGTGGGTGCTGTGCGATGACATGATTGCGATTCATGATTTTAAAGCAGATTCATGGACACTCATATCGGGACGGCAAGTGGTAGAGCAAACACGTGCTAAGACTTCCGTAGGCTACACCGAAAAGATTAAAACCGCTTCCGAGGACTGGGGTATTGTCGATTGTACAGCAATGACGTTGATGGACAACCAGATCTGGATCGGACGTGAAAACGGGTTGAAGATTCTTAAAGTGCATTTTCCACAATTCGAGTTCGCGTCCGAAATCAACATCCCCGAATACCTTCAGGAGGCAGAAATCACCGCGCTTGATTTCGATGGACGCGACACTTGGATAGGCACCAGAAATGGACTGTTTCAATATCACGCAGAGACGGGCGCATGGAGGCCTTACACTATTCTCAACGGTCTCGCCGGTAATGAGATTAGTGCCATAACCGCAGGCGACAAATCTATCTGGGTTGGCACGGCAGGTGAGGGACTTAGTCGGTACGACAAATCAGCACAGGAATGGGGGAGTTTTAGGCTTGAGGACGGTTTAGCGGACAACAACATCCGCAGCATAGCGCTTGATGGGAAGTACATCTGGATCGGAACGTTCTCGGCAGGAGTTTGCCGATACGACCTGACGACTGAACTTTGGACGACCTATCAAACGGCAGATCAGCTCGCGCGAAGATAAAACAGCCTAGAGGATCCAAATACTGACCGAGGCGTACACTGAGTGCTCGATCTTATCCGGTTATCTGAATCGAACGGGTTAGGCATGAATGAAGCCGGTGAATCAAAAACTCGCTAAAGGCAAGTAGGGACAGAGGGCGATGAAGGGTGGGGCTACAACACATCTTCAGTCGGTAAAACGGAAACATGCCTCCAATGCTTTAGTGATAAATTCCTCTCACTCACACTCTTTCCTGATACAGCGTCCACGTAGCCATCGAATCACACTCACCTCATGGCTGCTATCGCTGCTACTCAACGTTTTGATTCTATATCTTCTCACATTGCTTCCGCAACGTCATCCAGAGACTCCCGATGATGCGCTGCAAGTGGACACGGTTGTTGTGCCGACTGAACGGTCACCGAAAGCTCGCGTTACCCCACGTTCGAGATTGGCTCGCTCTAGCCAACCCATCAAAATGACTGCACCACAGCAGCGCTCCGCTTCGTCGCCTGCCGTACCGCTCGTCACGTACGCGCGTCCTACTGAACGAGTACCACACGAGCCTTTGCTTTCATCCTCCGACGAGTCCATGCGGATAGAGGACAATCAAATCAGCGTTGATTTGAACGCTCGCTTAACTGATTCCATCCCAAATGCATCTGTGCGTTCCAAAATAGAATCTGCGCGAAATAAGAGTCTTTCGGTTGACGCCCCGCCTCGAAAAGAGGGCTGGCTGGATAGGTTGCGCGGAGAAGCAGGAGCTGTGCCGCAGGCTCAAGTGAGCGGCTCTGAGAGAGAACTGAGCGGCCATTATCACATTGCGACCGTACAGCACGAAGACGCTGCCGACACTGGTCGGACCAAAGTGTTGGGGCGACTAATAGGTGCTATGAATCGCTGGACCAACGTACGCACCAAACTCCTCTCCGGGAATACGCCGCTGGCTGACCCGGAAATTGAGCGCATCCCACTAATCTACATAATGGCAACAAGCGCCTTCACCTTTTCTGAGCAAGAGCGTACGAATCTGGAGACATATCTTCAAAATGGTGGGACGCTTCTATTTTCCGACCTCTCACAGGATTGGGGAAACGAGGGCGCAGTCGCAAATTCCATCCGCTTTGAACTCTGGAAAATCTTGGATGTAAAAGTAGATCTACGTCCTGTCGAATCGGCAGAACCAATCTGCAATAGTTACTTTGAATTCAAGAAGGGCCCGCCGCTGGTAGAAAAGAAGCGAGGACAATTCTATGTACTGCGACTGGATGGACGGATTGCCGTCTTCTACGATGCGGCAGGATTGGGCTTAAAGTGGATGGAAAATGACCCAGATGAAAAGTGGCTGCGATGGGGCGTAAACCTGATTGTGCATACCCTTGCCTCTTGGCGATAACCACGTCGATTTCTTGTAATACGATTTCAAAATCTAAATGTTACAGCCGATACGAGACGCGCAATGAATTGCGCTACTACGAACCCCCAGTTCTTGTAACTTATGGATTACGAATTGGTATAAGTTACTCTATGAGGGGTGATGCAGCACACATAGGCACGAGCGGCGATAAGGCGTAAAATACCCTAGATGGAGTTGACTTTGGCTAAACCCAAACCGTCTCGACTTGACTACCGTGAGCATTTTCTCAGCAGTCCAATTAATTACGCAATTAGTAGCTTCAGGTGAGCATATGTGAAAAAGATTCGAGTTGCACAAGTTGGCTGTGGCGGGCGAGGAATCGCCCATCTTGAAGGATAGCTCGCCAATTGCGCCACTACGATATTGTTACCCTCCGTGAGTTGGACGGAAGCGCGTATGAGGACGGCAACTGAGCGTCTCGGGATTGAGGCAGAACTCTACGCGAAAACTGACCGCATGTTGGCCGAGACCAAGCCGGATTTGCTTTGATTCGCCGCAATGCCGAATGTACGGCTATTCATGGTGGAGTTAGCTGCAAAGAATTCGATTGGAGGTCTGGCTTTCGAGAAGCCTATGGCATTGCAGTCAGAGGCAAACCGAATCGCCGAACTTTGTCACGACAGCGGGCAGGTGGGTCTCGGTGCCGGCTCAAAACTCTGGGATATTGATCGCCGCTCCGAAGTGTGAATCTCCCTCGTCAAAACGGTAGCTGTACCTCACGCCCATATCCCATGGGATGAACAGTGAAAAGAGGTGGAAATCGAAAGTCAGCTCGGCACCCGCTGTCTGGTAGGTAGTGTGCTGAGACCCGTCCTTGCCCAAGCCGTAGTCGTAAAAGAAGTTGGTTTTGACGCGCTGCAAGTGCGCCAGCGACCCCAAGTTCCAGTCCGGGTAGAGCAGCGGCAAGGCATAGTTAGCCGACCCCTGATAGAAGCGGCGATGGAAGCGGTAGTCGTAGCCGCGGACAAAGGTCTGCTTGCTTGCAAAACGGTAGAGATTGGCATCATCTTGCCACTCGTAAGTACCCTTCAATCGCAGGCTGTGGTGAGCCATGAGACCGGGAAAGTTCAGCCCTAGCCGCGCCGAGAGCAAGGTGCCATTGAAGTCGCCCGCAACGGGCGTGTGGCGGTAGGTCAACTGCAAACTCTGGCCCCAGGGCGAAGCCAGATCGCGTTTCACCTTGTGGCGCGAACGAGAAAAGGCGAACTGGTATGTCAGTGGCGCAAAACGCCTGTTCAGGTTTTCCTCAAACAAACCGGTTGAATCGGGATGAGTCTGGTCCCCGTTGTCAACAATATCGGTGATATCAATGAATTCTGCATTCACGCTCAAGTGGACGGAAGAACTCCAGGGGCCTCGGGATAAATTGAAGGGCACTTCGACGCCGGCATTCAGGCTTTTTTCGGTCCACTTGTGCGTGATATCCTTTTCCACAATTCCAATCGTGTAGGTTGAGGTCCGCGTTCCCCAGCGTCCACCTATGCCAAAAATGGGATACCACGCCGACAACTTGAAGTCGCCCAAGACGCTGAAGGTTTTTTCGTTACTGTTGTATTCGATCCCGCTGCTCAGACTGCTAAGATCGAGCAAGTCGCTGGACACGAGTTTCAGGGAGTAGTCCGGTCCCACCGGGTCGGGAGCCCAGCTGTGGATCTTGAGCAGATGGCCCAGTGGCCGATAGCGGCGTACCGGGTAGACCTGCTGAGGGATGTTCGCCAACACGCTGCCGCCCTGTTCTTGGTCGATCAGCGGTTCGTAATAGCGCACACGGCGATCCACTACCTGCTCGATCGGTCTCCAAGTCGGCGGGTCTAGGGGCATGGTTGCGATGCGGTAGCCGCCAACAGTGTAATCCTCAAACAGGAGCGAATCGCCGTCCACGGACGCATGGGTGGCCGCCAATGGTCGAGAGGTCACCTGGTAGTGCGCCCCGCTCGATAGGTGAACGGCGTGGATATTGTCGATACCCGAATAGGGCGAGTCGAAAAGCAGATAGGAACCCCAGAAAATCGGCCAGCCGATTTCGTCGTGGGTGTGCGGCAACACAATTTCCCCCTCGCCATCGACAGCATCAATGCGCTCAAGCGCGTTGCCGCGTGCGTCCTGCCGCACGACAGCGATGTGGCGCCCGTCCTCCGACCACGCCGGTGTGCGCCAATACACCCCGTCGGGGGCTGGGAAACGCGCCTGTTCCGCGCCACTGGCAGTTTCCAACAGCACTAAGTGACAGCGCCGGTCCAGTCCGAATTCAATAACGGCGAGGCGTGTGCCATCGGGCGAAGGAGCGGGCGCGAACAACTTGGCTTTGTGTGTGATTTGGCGCATACTGCCGCTGGCGATGTCCAGCACCACCACGTCAGAATAGTCACGACGGCCCCAGCGCAGGTCCGGAATGTAGCGGTTCCAGGCTACTTTGCCGCCCGCCACGCGAATGCCGCCCAGGGGTGAGTAAAAGCGCACGCGCTCCTCGCGGCCGTCGGGGTATAGTCGTATCAGCGTCCTAGGGTCAGCCACGCCGCTTTTGCTCGCCAGCACGCTGCCATCAGCCAGCCGATGCGGGTATTTGTAGTTAGTCCATACGCTTGACCGGCTCTGCCCGGGAAGAACTTGCAACGGCGTTGTGGCCAGATCTTTTTGCTGCGCCTGCCACAGCTCGGTCAACTCGTCCATCGTCCGCTCGTAGGTTTGGGAGGCGCTGGCGCCGGTGTGTTTCTTGAGCGCACGGTTAAAGGCAAAGGGGTGAAACGCTCGGTTGGCGAAACTGCCCATCACCTTGTCCCACGTTTCCGCACCGTAGCGGCGCTTGACGTAGGTCGTCAGAAAATACCCCAGCGTGTAGTGGTCCGGGTACCAGTCGCGGTACGAGAGGTGGTATGCCTTGTAGTAAGAATAGCGACGTCCCGCCAGAAGCGGGGCACGGATGCCCAGATCGAACCCGGGCATGCGCCCGCGCCCGCTCTCGCTCAGCGCCGTCTCGATCCCCACCGCATCCCCCTCCGAAAACCACTTCGGCTCCAACAGACCACCCACCAGGGATTCGCCTAATTCGCCTGACAGCACCCACCACAAGCGGATAAAGCCCCGACGCATGCGGTCGGTCTGCACCACGTGGCGCATCTCGTGGAGCGCCAGCAATTGCAACCACTCGCCGGCTAAGTTACCAACGTTCTGGTCCGGGGTGGTTGACCACAAGCTGCGGCGCGGTGCCAACGCTACAAATCCATTAGACACGGTCGTTTGGTTGGTTAACACGACTTCCAGCGGTTTTTGCGGTCCTCGCAGCGTTTTGGAGACGGGCCCGTAGGTGTGTTCAAGCGTATTGGCTAACCGCTGGGCGTCGTTGGTGATTTCCGCTGGGAAGATGATTGTGAATCGATTCGTTTGGATTTGTCGCCAGTCCAGACCCGGCGGGGTTTGCCCTGACGAAAAGTTTTGCTGCGCGAACGACGTGCCGGCGATCAGCGCCGCCAGCGCGACTGCTACTAGCAAGTTGGTTTTCATAATTGCTTTCTCCTCCATGATTGTACCGTAACCTGTGTTCGCACCACGAGTGAAATAAGAGTTTACGTTTAACTGATCGCCACCTATGGAGGATTGAACTTGTAGGGGATGCGTACCCCCCAATGTCTGCAATCCCCGACGTACCGCAGAACCCATCCAAATCATTGCGGAAGGTTTCAAACTCGTCCCAACCGGCCACAAACAGTAGCTAACATTTTCAATGTTCTACCGAAAAACGAAACCTAGTAACTTGCGTTAAATCGTAAATTCCCAATGATGCAGCGCTTATTCACCAAGCGCTACAGATTTTTCTTATACTTGATAAACGTCGCTTCAATCTGTCTCTCCTCTACGACTCGCGTACTACTCTGATTTTCGTCCCATCTGGTTGTATCTCCAACCTCTACTAGACCGAAATTATGGACAAGGATTGCATCAGCTCCTCGCTCGCGTGCCTTCTCCCTCAAATCTTCCAGCAATTCCTCTGAGCTAACGTTTGTCCCCGCGTGTGCAATCGCACGCCCCATCTCCACATATTCTTCCTTTATATCGTCCTCTGAGAAGAATAACTCAACATTCGTGGTAGGCGCATAGGAATTGCCAATATAGTCGACTCGTTCGGCACACGCGATAACGAATAAGGCCAAGATCAAGAGTGGAACGGTGTATCTGAACATGATAACCTCCTCTGAAATTGAAAGTTTGGCGCATAATGTGACCTGACCCTCAGATTCGGGTCACAAGTGAAGTAAGGAATTACGTCTAACTGATTGCCACTCATGGAGGATCGAATATGTCAACAAAACTCGACGTTGTAAAAAATTGACCAGGGGTTTCATGCCAACCCGATGACTAAAATCCCCGACGTGCCGCAAAACCCATTCAAATCGCTGGAGAAGGCTTCAAACCTCTTCCAACCGGTTAAATACGGCAGTTGACTCTTTACAATGGTCCTCCAATAAGCCGAGATAATCAGAATCTCTCCCGCTTTTCTTCAACAGTTGGATGACACCGTCTGCCAGCCTACTAGAATGTACGAAGTCAAGCTTAGTCATCACACGTACTACTCCCTGATGATGCCCATGGTTGATAATACATCCCGCTTCGTCTTATGCCCGGCTCAGTTGGAGCGAGCGAAACAAAACTAGGGGTGTACAATTGAATTCCGCAATGCCGCACAACAATGGATCTGGACGGCACCAAATCGAACAAGGAGATTCGCGGTACTTTTCCCGTGGATCTCATCAACGGTTAGAGGATATAAATAACCTTTCAATATTTGTTAAACTGTGCTATACCCTACACAATTAAACCCCGAAACTAGTGAAGGGTTATTCTTTTCCAACCCTTTAGTTGAACGTTGCACTGAAAAGGATTCCGACGCTGTGCGTCGTGAGATCGAGTTCCTCTCCAGTGTTTAGATTCTTGTCAGGGAGAACGGTACTAGACAACTGTGCCGCAACACCAAATCCCTAGTTGTCACTCACCCACCACTCCTTACCAATCGCTAGATATATGCCAATACCATTATCCGTTACCAATTCCTCCCCTTCGGATTCAACAGTCCCTTTAGCAAGAGCAAATGAACTAGAAAAGTAAACATTCATCGGCATAAAGTAATGAGTCGAACCAATCCCCACATTTGAGATTGTAACTTCTGCATCTGCTTCACCAACCTCTTTCCCGTCAACAATAACTATCGGATCCTGCACGGTGCTGCCAAAGATATTGAGATTAAGAATCAGATTCTCGGCAATGGCATATCCGATCCCAATTATTGTGTTACCGGAAACACCGCCGAAAACAAACTCTCTTCCCTCAACCTCTTCAGTAGATGCCGTGACTCCGATCCCTGTAGAAAGGCGAAGAAACAACCCATCATGCCTATGCGCAGTGTCGTCATCACCAGCCGAAAAAGTGGGGGCGATCTGACCGTGGCTAATACCTTGTACACCAAAAATCAACACCATCATCGCTAGAATCAACACGATGACTTTCCATTCACATTTGCGTTCAGCATGAAAAAACTCCTCATATTTGGTTTTCGATTTCAAGACGAAATCGGGTTAATGCTTGTCCTACTTGACTCCACGGCGCTCAGAATATAATACCATTTCGTTTGAATAATAGTGCGTATAGTGTTTTTCAAATATACTATTATGACACGCCCCATACCACCTGTTGGCCTTCACACCAAACCCCGTAGGCGGGGCATCTTGCCCCGCTGTGGAAAGACTTGATTGACGCTATTAATGCGCTTCGAATATAGAGAAATGGTATAACCACAAATTATAGTCAAGAGAATCTTTCCGTTTTCCACTATTTTGCACCAATCCGTGTGCTGTAAAACCCGAGTTTCCACCTTGGTAAGAAAAGAGGCAATAGAGCTTGTAGGTTGGGTTGAGGTCGTCAATCAACCACATCACTACGCTAGTAGAGGTCTAGAATCGTTGACTCAATGGCGGTGGTCGCCTCGAGGAAAATGACCATGAATCGATCCGTTCGGATCTGTCGCCAGTCCAGACCGGGCGGGGTTTGCCCGAACAAAAGGCCTCCCTGCGCGAACGACGGGCCGGTGATTTGCACCGCCAGCGCGACTGCTACTAGCATCATACTTGCTTGATGGTTGATAAAACATCCCACAACTAAGCCATGGTTTAGCAACTTTAATTGGCACAAGGCGTCGGGTTAACAGTTGAATACTGGTGGGGTGTCTCATACCAAATTAACCAGATTCGCACCGTTTTCCCCTCTCGTGTTTCCAAAGAGGCGGCTCCTATATCCGACCGCTCAATATTCTCAGCGCGATTTGCGCGATTTACGCCTTTCACTGTGAAGCCCCCTCCAGACGCAAACCGACATTCCCAGTAGGACAATGGCGAACGGGAGGCCAGCCGCGAGCGTGGCCGCCTGTAACGATTTTAGACCGCCGCCAAGCAGCAGCGCGATGGCGACCAGCCCCTCGACAGTACACCAGAACACACGTTGCGGCGCCGGTGTGTCAACCTTTCCACCAGCCGCGATGAGGTCAATGATTAGGGAGCCGGAGTCTGAGGAGGTAATGAAAAATACGATTGTCAGAATTATCGCGACGGATGAAAGTAGTGTCATCATCGGAAATCTGTCAAACATTTTGAACAATGTAATTTCAAGATTCTGAGCTTCAACATTCTCGGCCACATCGGAATAACCGTCAACGAGATGCTGGTGGAGCGCAGTGCCGCCAAAGCCGCCGAACCACAATAAACATAACAACGTCGGCAAAAGGAGCACGAAGATTGTGAATTCTCGAACCGTGCGTCCTCTTGAAATGCGAGCAATGAATGGGCCAACGAACGGTGCCCAAGCAAGCCACCATGCCCAAGAGAACGTCGTCCAATCGTGCAAGAATCCGATATCTTCCCGCCCAATCCAGTTACTGAGTGGTACAATCATCGCTAGATAGCTGCCAAACCCGGTAAACATACTGCGGAAAATATGGCGCGTCGGACCGAGGATGATGACAGTCAGGAGCATCAGAAACGCAAGAATAATGTTGAACTGGCTGAGATGCTTGATACCCACATTAATGCCCGTCAGCACCGATGTCAGCGCGATGCACGTAATGACGACAATTAGCATTACCATGGTGGCGCTGGTCGCCGGAACATCAAACAGATATACTCGGCATCGGGGAAAATTGCGTTAATTCTTGGCAAAAATTGGGGATTATTTTGTGGGTCTGTAGGGGACAGCCCCTGTGCTGTCCCATGAGAAATGCCTATAATCCTGGACGGACAGCCACAGGGGGCTGTCCCTACAATCGGCGGAGCACACCTGAAAACTTGAAAAGCGCAATTTCTGACAGGGCGAGGTATAGTTCAGGCCGATGGTAATCTGTTGTACCCCCAAGCCGAGCGAGGTCGCAAGCCCAAACAACCCTGCGAATATGGCGAACGTATCAATGATATGGCCAGGCCAGCCCCAGACGCGGTCTCCGATCAATGGATAGAACGTTGAGCGGATAGTGAGAGGTAGTTTCTTATTGTAGGCGAAAAACCCCAAAGCAAGTCCGACCGCGCCGTAAATTGCCCAGCCGTGTAGACCCCAGTGGAAGATCGCAGCCGATATACCGACGGTGGCAGCTTCCTCCGTTCCGGCGGTAACCCCGAGCGGAGGGTTCTGCAAGTAATACATCGGTTCCGCCACACCGAAAAACAGTAGACCAATACCCACACCTGCCGAAAAGAGCATGGCAAACCAGGTTAAATTGGAGTACTCGGGTTTTGCATCCGCGCCCCCCAGGCGCACCTTGCCGAGCGGTGAGAACACCAAGTACAGAAAAAAGAGTAAGATTAGGTTGGCAGCGATCATGAAAAACCAGTTAAGATTCGTTGTGAGCCAAGTGTAGGTGTCTCCGAAAACTTTCGTCGCACCTTCTTGAAAGACGAGTGCCCCAACGACAAATAGAGCGATGCCTATGCTGGACATCACGAACACCGGAGTTAGATAGATATCTAAACCGAATAACTTCCGGTACGTCGTGTTATCTGGCAGATATGGTTGATTTTCTTCTTCGCGCACTTTCAAAATTCTCCTTTTAGCCAAGTAGGCGCGCCTTGCAAACATACCTACTTGACCCTACAGACGTAGCTGATTAGGACATTTTAAGGAAGGATGGAAAAATCCTTGCATGCCTTCTTCGTAACAGTTTAGTTCGGTTCAAGAAAAGGGGCTAACTGTTGAGTTTGGTCTATGAAAATGGATAAATGGTCGTAAAGTTTATGTCTCTATTTATCGGTGGGAGCGGCATCTCTGCCGCGACCAGCGCGGGTGGAGTAGCATCCGCCCATTATATGTAAACGGCGGACGTGCAATGAATTGCACTACTACGAGCCAACATCGGCAATATAGATTGATGGACTAAACTGTTACGAAAAATGGTAGTTCTTGACAATGGGTTCATCTTGCCAGGCTCTCTTAGGGAATATCGGCGATCATTCCCTGCATTGTCCAGTCATTTTGCAAAAGGAATTACCCTTAAACTAGCCTAGATTCTCAACTCGTTGGGACAAATATACTCAATCCGGTTGAGTCGTTGAGGAGGGAAAGTGAAAATTAGGAGAGCACCATCTGGTGGGCTTTCGTGAAGCAACGGCGGCGAACAATGTGAACGACGATTGAAGTGCCGATTGCCGTGGATGCAACTAACATTAACATTACTAGAATTTGATACTTGATGGCGGTCAACGGTTGAGTACCTGACATAATCTGACCTGTCATCATGCCCGGTAGCGAGACTAAGCCGACCGTCATCAGCGCGTTAATTGAGGGGATCATTCCCGCTTTGATAACAGCGCGAAGAATATCACCGGTTGCCTCCTGATACGTTGCGCCCAAGCATAAAGCCAATTCAATTGTATCAGATTCTTTCCGCAGGTCCGAGAACAATCGATCCAAAGCAATGGATATGGCGTTCATCGAGTTGCCGATAATCATGCCGCCAAGTGGAATGAAATACTGAGGAGTATACCACGGCTTAACTTGCAGAATTGCACCAGTGACAGCGAAGGCAACAATCATGTAGCTGACAACCATGGAAACAAAGGTTGGCGTAAAAAGACGAACCTCTTTCTCCTTAACCCGACCGCTGATGGTTTGTGCCGCCCAGAAAATCATCCAGATATAGCAGAGAATCACGAGATACGGATTCTTGATGTCGAAGATGAACTTGAGAATGTATCCGACCAGAAATAGTTGAGCAAACGTCCGCACAGTTCCCCAGACGAGGTCTTTCTCCAACCTCAACTTAAAAAGGAGAGATCCGACACCTGCGACCACAACGAATACCAAGCAGAGTACTAACTGGAGCGGAGAAATTTCTATGATATTCATGCGGATACCTCTTCTAGCCTATCAGGTTGGAGGAGAAATCTCCGTGACTTTGCCCGGTTGGGCACAAAATCGAAATGTGTTACTAAAATGATACCAATCCCTTGTTCGACATTCAGTCGCTCTAGGGAATCCTCAACAATCTCCTTTGACTGTTGGTCGAGGGCCGATGTCGGTTCATCACACAGAAGGATTTCAGGCTCCACAAGCACTGTCCGAATCAAGGCGATTCGCTGTTTTTGACCTACGGAAAGCTTAGTTGCGTCATCATTCAATTTAACACCCTCGATCATAAACGTCTCCATCCATTTCTGTTTTTCGGCCGTGGCGGGTGGCTTTGGCGTTCCTGCCGAGTGAAATCGGAAGGGGAACTCGAAGTTGTCTTCGACGGAGCCGGGTACCATTATAGGGGTTTGTTGAACATAGCCAATTTTGCGCCGTAATGCAGTGACTTCATGCTTGGCAATCAATTGACCACCGATCAAAATCTCCCCTGCTGTAGCTTCTTGCAGGCGATTCATCAACCGCAATAGACTGGATTTTCCGACTCCAGATGGCCCCTGAATAAGGATAAATTCCCCCGTCTCTACGACTAGATTGATGCCTTGAAACAGAGGTGGTTTTTCATCATGTTGCAAAGACACATTTCTCAATTCGATTTTCATATCAGGTTAAGGGGGCTATCCTGCCGTAAAGTGTAGCAAGCGTCATGGAATTCCCTTGCGTTTTCTCGTACTTTCATTCACATTTTCCACACGGTCAAAATGCTCGTCCGCTCGCTTGAATAAAAGGTTGTAGTTCCTCAATCAATTGTAGAAATGTGTCGGGACTGAGTGATTGTGCACCGTCAGATAGTGCTTGATCGGGATTAGGATGCATTTCAATCATTAATCCGTCCGCCCCCGCAGCGACAGCAGCTTTTGCCATGGGTGGAACAAATTCCGAATCTCCGGTGCCGTGGCTAGGATCCGCAATGATAGGCAAATGGCTCATCTTCTTAATTACCGGAATTGCATTCAAGTCAAAGGTGTTTCGCGTCGCCGTTTCAAACGTTCGGATTCCCCGTTCACACAGCAGAACGTTGTAGTTCCCGCCAGAGAGAACGTACTCGGCTGAAAGCAAGAGCTCATCCACCTTAGACATCATACCGCGTTTAATCATGACTGGCTTTTTTGCCTTTCGCAGACGTGAGAGAAGGCCGTAGTTCTGCATATTCCGAGCTCCAATCTGAATGATGTCGGTGTATTTTTCCACAAGCTGCAAATCGTAACTATCAAGCAACTCGGTGATAATCAACAGCCCGGTCTTGTCTCTCGCTTCGGCGAGGTATTCCAGCCCCTCCTCACCAAGTCCTTGAAAACTATACGGAGACGTGCGCGGTTTGAAAGCACCGCCTCGCAAGATTTGCGCACCGGACTCCTTGACGGTTTCGGCTGCTTCCAAGATCTGCTCTCGGCTTTCAACAGAGCATGGCCCGGCCATCAAGATTAATCTATCACCGCCAATCTCAAGATTACCGATACGAATAACACTTCGCTCCGACCTATATTCTCTACCTGACAACTTATATGGTTCAAGAATCGGCACAACTCTATCAACCGCGTGCATTGACTCTAGCTGCTGGAGTTCGTACTTGCCGCGTTCATCCCCGATTGCGGCAATGACTGTGCGTTCTGTTCCCTGAATCGGGTGAGGGGTATACCCAAGCTCCTCAATTCTGGCAATGACAGCATCAATGTATCTCTGCTCTGCCTCTGCGCTCATAACAATGACCACTAGTCTCTATCTCCTATGTGTTTTTGGGGTGGAATGTGGATGATTCTCTCAACCGACCCGGAATCCTTGCGTTGCCGTTTTCTAACATTAGGATTCATGCACTCCAGTTTTTAGTAGCGAAATTCATTGCTTTTTCGAACGGGATCTTGACATAGCCAAGATAATCGTTGATTTTCAATCAACAATCCCTACTACCAATCTTACGATTTATTGTGGTTCCCCGATTCATCAACTTTAGGCGATCTTCGATCATCAAATCGAAGATGGAATCCTCCAACTGCGTAAATCCAGACGATTCGTTACTATCTCGAAGAAAATTGAACAACTCTTCGCAATTTAAGAATAACACATCTGTCAACTCGTTTACAAGAACAGACAAGAATGTCCCAGACCTCAAGAGCAATGCTGTAGGGTAATGTTGTATAGATACCTTTTTAGGCAACGAGGATTTTGGAGAAGGTTTCGTCGGAAATGTGATGCCATTTTAGAAAAAGGAATGTGGTTCCTGATTCATCGGGTGAACTTATACCATTTCGCTTGAGTAACAGGGCGTAGAGTGAAATAATAACTTCGTTAGGACTTACGCGGTTGAATACCCGGTAAGCAACTTTCAATATAAAAGTTAATCTTCCGTATCGACTAGGAAGAATGGAGGCTATGCCCATTTTACATACATGCTGCTCCTCTGGAGCAGAAGATTGAAGCTATCGGTACTATCGACATATCGCTCCTCTGGAGCGAAAGAACGGAAGCTAAGTAGCTAGAGAAAGATCTGCTGGATTTGGCAATCCAGCAGGAGCGGCCGGGGGGCCGTGGCCATTGTCAAAATGTAAAATTTATTCTTGAAAGTTGCTTAGGAGCGATTTCCGAATCGCAACTTTAATCCCTGCCATTGATGCAATATCATCTTAGAGAATATGGTATTACTCCTGAAGCATGGAGACGACGTAATCGCATCTAATTCTGGAAGTACTCAAAGGCAGGAAATTGGAAGTATAATTCCACACTTTCGGAAGTAAATCAAGCTGGTGGAGGCACGAAATCACGTCATATCCGCAGACATTGTATGCTGACCTCTGAGTTGCCATTCCTTTTCTTTTAACTTGACTTTTAGGGCTGTTTTTGCTACAATAGCAATGGGTTAATGCCAAGGTCAAAGTGCGTATACACTCCACGACAGAAATATAATTATTTAGAGCCTGCCGGAATACAGCCCATCCAAAGGTGGCTCATGCCTTCCCTGTTTTCCTCACGAAGTCGATTGTTATGAGTATTCGGGCGCCCAAATCTTAGACGTGGACTTTGTTTGTTACCAATGCAAAATCCATGGCAAAGAATTGTGCTGTTAGATTAGAGGCTATTGGGCGAGAAAGTCGCAGGGAACAATTCCGGTCAAACTTGCCGTGCCATTTTTTTTCGGAGCCATATCAGGCAATTAGCCAACTTTGCTAGGAAACCATGTATTGAATACGGAACGGTTCTCACGTGCCGTGTCGCGTCAGCCATAGGAGGGGTTGCATGCCACATGAATTTGTACCCGGTCTTGAAGGAGTACCAATCGCTAAATCTGCAGTCAGTTTTGTCGATGGGCTAGAAGGAGTATTGGAATACCGGGGCATCCGCATACAAAATCTTGCCGAGCACAGCACGTATGAGGAAACCGCTTATTTGCTGCTCAAAGGTGGCCTGCCAAACCAAGCAGCACTTGACGCTCTAAACCATGACTTGACCCACCACCGCCTGCTCAGATCCCAAATAATTGATTTAATCAGATGCTTGCCTGAGTACGGGCATCCGATGGATGCCTTGCAAGCGGCGATCGCAGCTCTAGGCATGTTCTATCCTGCCAAGGACGTCGCCAATGAGGCAGAAAACCATCTTTCCTGTATTCGCTTGATAGCCAAGCTTCCGACCATCGTGAGTGCATTCGAGAGGTTCCGAAACGGCGCCGAGATTCTCGTTCCTCGTGACGACCTCGGGCATGCCGCCAATTTCTTATACATGCTTACAGGTGAGATCCCCAATTCTGTGAGTGTAAGAGCCCTTGACGTGTGTCTGATATTGCATGCCGACCATACGATGAATGCTTCAACGTTTAGTGGCCGTGTGACGGGTTCAACCTTGGCGGATCCGTACACGGTGGTCAGTTCCGCGGTTGGCACACTGTCTGGCCCATTACACGGTGGCGCAAACGAACAGGTGCTTGAGATGCTCCGTGAAATTGGATCGGTTCAGAACGTCGAGCCCTACATTGAAAACAAGGTGGCAAACAGAGAACGAATCATGGGCTTCGGACATCGTGTATATAAGACAAAGGACCCGCGGGCAGTTATCTTGAGACGCCTGGCAGATGAAATGACTGAGGAGCATGGTTCAACCGAGCTGTACGATATCGCTCTGAGGGTAGACGAGATTGTCACCGAACGGTTAGGCAAAAAGGGCATATACGCAAATGTTGATTTCTATTCGGGAATTGTTTATGATGCGCTGGGAATCCGGGCAGACGCTTTTACACCGATCTTTGCCATGGGGCGAGTCGCAGGATGGCTTGCGCACTGGTTGGAGCAGCTAATCGATAATCGAATCTATAGACCGACCCAAATATACGCAGGGGAACACGGCATTCAATATATTCCGGCGGAACAACGCGGCGGAAAATCAAGCTAGAATGAGGAACAACAGTGATAGAATTTGATAAATTGCAAGTGCCTACCGAAGGAGAAACTATCGGAAAAGTAGACGGGCGGCTAGAGGTGCCAAGTCAACCGATTATCCCGGTCATTGAAGGCGATGGTATCGGCCGCGACATCATGAAAGCCACACGCCGTGTGATTGACGCCGCAATTGAAGCGGCGTATGGAAGCGAAAAACGAATCGTGTGGTTTGATGTCTATGCCGGCGAGAAAGCAAACGCCGAATATGGCGAATGGCTGCCGCAGGACACCTTCAATGCTATTGAGCATTTCCGCGTTGCCCTGAAGGGACCATTGACAACGCCGGTAGGGGGCGGATTTCGCAGCCTAAATGTGACACTGCGCCAAGTATTGGACCTGTATGCTTGTGTTCGCCCAGTGCGCTATTTTGAAGGCGTGCCAGCTCCTGTGACTCACCCCGAGAACATGAACGTCGTTATATTCCGTGAGAATACAGAAGACGTTTATGCCGGCATTGAGTGGGCACAGGGAACACCAGAGGCAAAAAAAATAATTGATTTTCTTCACACTGACATGCGTGTAGAAGTCCGTGAGGATTCCGGGATTGGCATCAAACCCATTAGTATTTTTGGTACAAGCCGTCTTGTACGGATGGCAATACGGTACGCAATCGACCACAATCGTGCCAGCGTCACGTTTGTTCACAAAGGCAACATCATGAAGTTCACAGAAGGCGCCTTTCGTGATTGGGGTTATCAAGTTGCGAAGGATGAATTCACTGACCGAACAGTTACCGAGGATGACCTCTACGAGATACATGACGGGCGAGCACCGGAAGGCAAAATCGTCGTGAAAGATCGGATTGCTGATAGTATGTTACAACAGATATTAACACGAACTGCTGAATACGATCTAATTGCTACGCCAAACCTAAATGGTGACTACCTCTCCGACGCCTGTGCAGCACAGGTTGGGGGTATCGGGATGGCGCCCGGCGGAAATATTGGCGATGAGACAGCACTGTTTGAGGCAACCCACGGCACTGCTCCCAAGTACACCGATCAGGACGTCGTCAATCCGAGTTCGTTAATTCTCTCCGCGGTGATGATGCTTGAACATCTGGGTTGGCAGGAGGCGGCAGATTTGGTTATCCATGGGCTTGAGGAAACAATTCTGCAAAAGCGTGTGACTTATGACCTTGAACGACTGATGGATGGGGCGACGAAGGTGCGTACTTCTGAATTTGCCTCTGCAATCATCGAAAATTTTGCGACTTGATTAGACCTGATTCTGTGCACTTTTTCTGAATGGAGGAAGACGTGGCTAGAAAGAGGATTAGCGTTATTGGCGCCGGAAACGTTGGTGCGACAGCAGGGTTTCTGATTGCTCAAAAGCAACTTGGCGATGTTGTGATGGTAGATATTATTGACGGTATTCCACAAGGCAAAGCCCTTGACATGGGACAGACTGCTCCAATTGAGGCCTTTGATGCGAACATCACGGGAGCAGTTGATTTTGAAGATACTGCCGGATCAGATTTGGTGATTATCACTTCGGGCTCTCCCCGAAAGCCGGGCATGACCCGCGAGGATCTCTTGCAAACGAACGCCAACATTGTTGGGAGCGTCACAGAAAATGTAGTAAAATACTCACCAGATTGTGTCATCGTAATGTTGACCAACCCACTCGACATTATGACCTATCATGCGTGGAGGGTTTCGGGATTTCCTCCTCACCGAGTGGTTGGACAAGCTGGCGTCCTTGACTCAGCACGATTCCGCTATTTTATTTCGCTGGAACTAGGGGTGTCCGTTGAGGACATCCACGCACTTGTTCTTGGCGGACACGGTGACACCATGGTGCCTCTCCCCCGCTATACGACTGTTAACGGTGTTCCAATCACTCAACTTATTGCTGCTAACCGGATTGAAGAGATGGCACAGCGGACTCGTGATGGTGGCGCCGAAGTGGTTGACTTGCTAAAGACAAGTGGTTATTACGCTGCGGGTGCTTCGCTCGCCGAAATGGCCGAAGCCATTATCCTTGATAAGAAGCGTCTGCTTCCCTGCTCAGCGTATCTTACGGGACAGTACGGTATCGACGACCTGTATATAGGGGTACCAATAAAGCTTGGTGGCGGTGGTGTTGAACAAGTTATCGAAATCGACCTGACCGATGACGAACTTCAGGCATTACAAACATCTGCCAAAACGTATCGTGAGGGAATTGCCATACTCGGTAAGTAATTGCCTCGGTTGCAAGAGAACGCGCTTTGCAGTGTGAAACCGCGTAGGCGATCCCGAATGGAGTTCAGAGGAACGTTAAGTTACGGAGGTTGAAGAACAAGAATGGCGAAACTCGCCGACATTGAAAATGAATTCATCCGCGAAGAGATTGAAGAGTTTCTTGAACGCCCCGATGAAATAACGCGGACGATTGAGACGTTTGCCAATGCTGCTCCTGAGATGCAGACGATTGCCGCAGCACTAATAGACGGAGACAATGATGCGGTAGATGAGCTGACCAAAGAAGCCTTGGATGCCGGGACTGAAGCGGTGGAGATTATGGACAACGGACTCATCTCCGGCATGGGTATTGTTGGCATCAAGTTTCGAGAGAACTTCATTTTCGTACCGGAGGTGCTTGCTTGCGCGCGAGCAATGAAGGCTGGCATGGCGTACATTGAGCCAATATTGTCCGCTTCCGGGGTTGAACCCATCGGAACGGTAATCATGGGGACAGTGAAGGGTGACCTACACGACATTGGCAAGAATCTCTGTATTATGATGCTACGCGGTTCTGGATTCGTTGTCCATGACCTTGGCGTGGATACTTCGGATGATGAGTTTATTGAGGCCTTTGAGGAGCATAATGCGAAGGTGTTGGGGATGTCCGCTCTGTTGACGACCACTATGCCAAACATGGGTAAGACAATTGAAGCTTTCATTGACGAGGACCTTCGCGAAGACGTCAAAATTATGGTCGGTGGAGCACCCGTGACGCAGGAGTTTGCTGATGATATGGGCGCCGACGGGTACGGGAAGGATGCTCTTGCCTGTGTCGCATTGGCAAAGAGATTTCTTGAAGAAGATGATGAGGAAGAATACTGAGCTTTGTGACAGTGCAAAATGCAGAAAATCGACAAGAAAGAATACCAGAAACGACTTGACAAAATCACCGAAATCTTCGAGGGCATGGTGCTCCACGCGGACGAGCAATCCACGTATCGATGCCCTTACAAGAATCGTTTTGATCAATGTACGGCAAAATTCGGATGTCGCAATCAACGCAAGCCACCCGTTGAAGGCGATCTGCTTCTATGTGGCGCGGATGACCGCATAGATTATCGAAGTGCCTGGGAAACCGAATCAGAAGAAGGCGCTCATCTTGAGGACATTGAGTACGGCATGGGTACAATTACACACGATGGAAAAGCCCGGAAGATGTCTGCTGGGAAAACCATCTTTGATTATGCTGATGAACTTGCTGTCCAAGTGCCAACATCTTGTTTTCGCACTGGGCAATGCCATGAGTGTATCGTCGAAGTAAAGTCGGGCATAGAAGCGTTGCGCCCCCGAAATGAAGTAGAATCATTTCTGCGAGATAACCACCGTCTCGCTTGTCAGGCAGTGGTTCGGGATCCCGACATTGATATAGTATTCTCCCCATTGAGGCGCACTCCCAAAATCCTCACCTTGACAAATGAAAAGCCGATAGAACTTGATCCGTTAGTCACACGCCGAGGCGATAGTGTTTATTATGATGGCGACTACATCGACAGATATCGAGGCCACCTCTACGGTTTGGCAATCGATCTCGGCACGACGACCATCGTCATTGATTTAGTTGACTTGGAAACCGGAAAAAGCGTTCATGTCAGTTCGCTTGAGAACCCGCAACGGTTTGGCGGAAGTGATGTGATGCATCGCATTTCATACGACACTGAATTTGGTGGGGAGTTACGCAAAGCGGTCGTCAATGCGCTAAATCACGAAATCTTGGAGATGGGCGAACGCCTTGGTTTTGTTCGTCAAGAGATTTACGAAATTGTCTTGGTGGGCAATTCGACTATGCGCGACATCTTCTTCAAGCTTGATGTGCAGAGCATCGGTCAAAAGCCTTATAAGTCTACAATAGAACACGAATATCTGGAAGGCAAGCGCAAGACCACTTCACTCATCAAGAAAACACGACGGCTAGGAATTCGGGCGAATCCAAAAGCCGTTGTGTACGGGATGCCTCTAATTGCAAGTCACGTTGGCGCAGATGTTGCTGCCGACCTTGTGGCAATTGATATTGCTTCGCAAGACGAGGTTGTGATGCTGGTGGATGTCGGTACCAACACCGAAGTGGTTGTGGGACACGCAGGGCGATTGGTGGCGGCCTCCTGTCCAGCAGGTCCCGCGTTTGAGGGTGGCGGGATTGAATACGGCATGCCTGGATACGAAGGCGCCATTGAGTCAATTCATTTGAACAACGGTCAGACCGAATACCGGACTATTGGTGGCGTCGAGCCCGAGGGCATCTGTGGTTCCGGATTGATCGATCTGTTGGCGGAGCTCCGTAACCACAATTTGATGACGCCAATGGGCGTTTTCATGGAAAAGAAGCAGCGCAAGATGACAGTTATTCCTGAGTATGGAATCACACTGTCTCGTGATGACGCTAGCAATCTTGCCCAAGCGAAAGCCGCGAATTACTGCGGTCAATTCATCGTAATGCGAGAGTTCGGTGTTAACCCCGCGGATGTGAAGAAGCTATATTTAGCTGGTGGATTCGCCAACTATGTGGATGCGCGCAACGCAATTGACATCGGGTTCCTGGCACCGATAGCCGATGAGCGCATTGTCAAGATTGGCAACGCGGCGGTACAAGGGGCAAGGGAGGTACTGCTGTCGCGCAAGAAACGTGAATCAATTGAGGATTTGGTCAAGAAGATTGAACATGTGGAGTTGGAGACGACACCGGATTTCTTCGAAATATTCGTTGAGGGGTGCCAGTTCAAACCGATGCCAACAGAGTTTGTGTAAGTGGCGTATGAGGACATAGCTTATGAATACCGCCTACACTCAGTCCAGTCAGCGGGCAGGTGCTTGGCAGAAGCGTTCGCTGCGTCATTTGCTTGAGAAAACAGATACATTTGTTACTTGCGTTGAACTGGTGACCTCGCGCGGTGTAATCACGGAGCGTAACGGCCGGCGTGTACTGACATTGGCTAGGAAACTCACCGAGCACCCGCGTATACATGCCCTAAGTATCACCGACAACCCGGGCGGCAACGCCATGCTCAGCGCCGACACGCTCGGTACAGATCTCATTTCCCGCGGACAGGAAGTCATCATCCACCTTTCATGCAAGGACTGGAACCGCAATGCTCTCCAAAGCCGTGGCTGGCAGCTTGCAAGTGAAGGTTTCGACAATGTACTTGCTTTGTCGGGCGACTATCCCAACGAAGGCTATCAAGGGCACGCGACCCCGGTTTTTGACACTGATTCGGTTGGTCTGCTCAAGATGTTTTCCGATATGAACGCCGGGATGAGCGTTGCGGCAGGGGGAAAAAACGAGGTATTGAAACGCACCAACTTCTATCTCGGTGCCGTAGTTAACAACCACAAACGCTATGAACGCGAGGTGATGCCGCAATATTTCAAGCTTGCCAAAAAGGTGAAAAACGGAGCAACGTTTATCATCAATCAGATTGGATACGACTCCCGTAAGCAGGACGAATTATTGAAGTATATGTCAATGCACGGTATCAACGCGCCGGTGCTTGGCAACGTCTATGTATTGAGTCGAGCGGCGGCACGGTACTTTAACGCGGGGAATATCCCGGGTGTTACGGTAACCGACGACTTGCTGCGTCTGGTTGAAAAACAAGCAAAATCGCGCGACAAGGGCAAAGCCTTCTTCCTGGGTTTTGCCGCGAAACAGTGTGCAATCGCGCAGGGGTTGGGCTATCGCGGCGTCTACCTAGGCGGACATCTGCAATACAAGGATTATGAGAAGATTCTGCAGATGACGGATGAATTTGGCGTTGATGACTGGAAAGAATTCGCGAAGGAAATCCGTTTCGGTTACGCCGACGAATTCTACTTCTTTGAACCATCGCCAGAGACAGGTCTCAGTTCAACCGAGGTCAACCGAAGTTACCTTTTTTCAAAACGGCCCGAAGCCTTGCAGGCGGCAAGACGCGATATCTCGTTCGGCTACAAGCTAAACAGGCGCCTACACGGAGCAGCATTTGAGGGTGAAACTCTTGGCTTCAAGGCCGGTCAGAAGATTTTCCGGGCGGTTGACAAAGCCGGTGACCGCGTACAGAAAACCGTGCATGGGGCAGAGCACGCTATTAAAGCAGTAATGTTTGACTGCCGTGATTGCGGCGACTGTTCATTGCCAGAAATTGCCTTTCTCTGTCCCGAATCTCAATGCGTAAAGAACCAGCGCAATGGCCCCTGTGGGGGGACGCGTCAGGGAAAATGCGAAATCGGCGAGAAGGACTGCATTTGGGGACGGGCTTACGAGCGGTTGAAAGCCTACGGCGAGGAGAAGAGCATGCTGGAGGGGTCGGTGGTCTTCAAGAACGGTGCGTTGAAGGGTACAAGCGCGTGGGTGAACACGTTTCTGGGACGGGACCATCACGCACGCAAGAAATGAGATTCCACTTCAAGCCTTCGAGATAACTTGACCGTGTTGCATTGGTTGAGATGGTGGAGGTAATTTTCCATGGGTAGGAAAAAGATAAAAACAGGACGATGCTGGCTTTGCGGAATAGAAAGGAAGCTGAGTTTTGAACACATACCGCCTGAAAAAGCTTTCAACGGCCAAAGAATATTTGATGATTCCGTTGCCAACATTCTAAAAAATCGGAATATTAGAATTTCGCAACGAGGGGCGGGTGGCTATACGCTCTGTGAACGCTGTAACAATAACACAGGATCGTGGTATGGTGGTGTGTTCGTAAAATTCTGTAAGCGGGCTATTGATGTGCTATATCAAGTCGATGGTTCTCCTACACTATGTGTTACGAGTATAAAACCTATCCATTGAGAGTTCTCAAGCAAATCGTGACTATGTTTTTCTCTGCAAATGGTCCAGAATGGCAAAAAATCATGTCCTGAGTTAGTGAAATTTGTTCTGAATAAAGAACAACGATTTTTGCCTCCGGAGTACCGCATTTTCATTTATTACAATATTGAAGGTTCGCTCTCAAAGCAGACTGGCATTCAGATTAAGGGAGAATTAGACTCTCTCGGAATTCTTTCTTCGACAGTATCTAAGATTAGCGAAATCGTATACCCTCCGCTAGGGTATGTAATGACAATTGATTCGAACATACCTGACCCTAGACTGTTTGAAATTTCATGGTTTGACGAGTGTCAATATGACGAAAATAGGTACATCTATCTGAATATCCCCATGCTACCAGTTTATACAATGTATGCAGGACACTATCCCAGCAAGAAAGATATTGAAGAAATTGATCGCAGGTATCCAGATGAGCCTAGTATTCATCGTCATATTGCGGACATAGTGGATGGCGCTGTTGAACGCTTGAGTAAGTAAATTCCTGTACTGCCATTGGACCTGCGCGCCGATTTTCATGGCGCCCTAGATCTTGATAAACATCTCTTGATGCCGGAAAATCAAACGGTCCCACGATCCGGATTATTCTCGTGTAAAGCTTGCAGATTAGAGGAAAAAGTGGCCAATTCTGACGAAGAGTATCTAAATATTATCGTAAATGCCATCCAAGTATGCTCTCATTATAAACCCAAACTTGGCAGAGGCGAGGGTAGAGGATACTCGCTTGAAGAATTTCAAGGGCTTTATCAGGCAGATTCGTTTTACAGTAACTGTTTAGTCCACTACTCTCTATGACAAAAGCCACTTCACAAAACTAGGGGATTGTAGAAAAACTATAATTTGAATGGACTTGGAAGCGGTTAGGTTGGTGCGGTTGTCTCAACAGTCAGAACCCCGGCATCAAGTCCTTGATGATAGCGTCGGATAATTTCCAAGCCGACTTCCACGAAATCTTTGTTCTGCTGCTTGCAAGTTTGAATCACACTGGTGATGATACCTAACGCTTCAGAGCCATTGGGAGAACGATTGCCGCCCGATATTTTGCGAGTCACTACCGCCGGTCGTATGGCTCGTTCGGCGCGATTGTTATCGGCGGCGACCTGCATGTGTGACAGAAAGGTGAATAACGAATCGCTGTGTTTGGCTAACCGTTTGGCGAGTCTTTGACAATCCGGGTCATGATAGTCCGCTTTGGCAAGTTTCTCCAATCGGTGGTTCAGCCTTTTGAATCGGCGTTCCAAGCGAGATTGGGAGAAGTCCGACTGCTTCTGCTTGAGGCGAATGGCATCGCGCAACAAACGCGTCAGTTTTTTGGCGAATGCCGCATATTCTTGGGTGTGATTCGTCTTTCTCACGTCAGACAATTCACGCAGCAAATGTACCAAGCACTTTTGCTGGGTGTAGGGAAGTGGGTTATAAGCGGTGTAAAAGTCACTGACAAGGACTCCATCATAGTCTGTACCCAATTGTTCTAAAACCACTTGATGTCCGCGACTCGCATTGACTTCATAAAGCGTGTAACTGTCTGTGGTGAATGCCCAAAGCCAGCACGATTGGCCGTTTAACCGCCAGCCGGTTTCATCGACATAGGTGCAATGACTCTGTCGCAATCCGGTTTGAATTGCTTGATATTCGGGAGTGAACCATTTTGCCAACGATTGCATGGATTGCGCCAATGCGCCAGCAGTGACAGAAAGCCCACACAGTCGTTCAAGTACTGAGACGACTTTCCGATACGGCACCCCCATAGCGTGCTTCAATTCAGCGGCAATGAGCAACGCCCGCGGGCCTATCAACCGATGGGGGACTTGCTGCGGGTGACGGCTTTCCACCCGTCTTTGGCAGTTTTGGCAATATCCACTTTGTGTCTGATAGCAGACAACAGTTGTCTGAGCCGGAATGACTTCTTCAACATACTGTTGGTGGGTTGTGACATTTTCAATCACTCCATGACAATGGGGACAATCCTCTAAAGGAGTTTCAACAATTTCGTCAGCTTTGGTGGGACGATGGCGATAACTGCCGGCGTGTCCCGGTTTTTGCCCCGGCTTTTTGCGACGGCGTTTCTGTCGTTTCGGTTTGACAAATTTGGGGACAGGCGATTTTGGAGGCGAAGTGGGGGTAGCTAACGGTTTCGACACCTGTTGTTCCAATTCGGCTATACGGGCGCGTAATGCCTGATTTTCAGTTTCCAATTCGGCAATACGAGCAATGAACTGTTGTTCCCTTGTATTCATCATATTGATGCGTTGAATCCTCCGTAGCAAGCAATTGTGCCCTATGCTGCACAGATTTTGCCACTCTTACAAACTGAACTAAACAGTTACGTTTTACAATTGGTTTGGACTGGATAACTCTTTGATGTACGCCGCGCATAAGGCTGCCGGAGGAATGACAAGTATTTACCGCCAGATAGGAATCGGCGGAGAGCATCTATTCCGTAAAATTTTGCAAGATCAATTAAATCTATCAGAAACAGATTCAACATGGTCTTATGAGATACCGGTTTTGGGCCGAAGCCGGAAAAGAAAACTCTCACTAGATGGACGCATACCTCTTGATATGATTCAGGATATTGATGTTCGCAATCGAATACGGGAATGGATACGAGATATGGCAACTTTCTTGGATGTTGACCATCACGTGTCAAACGCTTTGTCCGGTGCTGTTTTTGAAATACGACAAGGTTATAAAAGCAAGGATTCGAAGAGACAAAATGCCGATCTTGCGAACGCCTCAACAGCTTATACTAAAACTTATTTTCCGTGTATTGTTGTGTTATCATCTCAGATTGACGCGGATATAATGTATCGTTATCAGGCCGCAAAGTGGGGTATTTTAGTGGGAATTATGGGCGCAGACGACCCGACTAAATCCACGTATGATTTCATGAAATCTATAATCGGATATGACTTAGCGGGCTTCTTCAAAAGGAATAGCGAGAAACTGACACTAGAAGTAGAAAACGTGTTGAACGCACTGTTACTAAAAGGATGAAGTTCTTCTAGAATGGCTCAATTGCAGGTCAAACAACGTACAGAATATACCCATAGACATAATACTTTTCTCGGTCGCCACGGCTGGCTTCGTCTCACCCCTGCCTACTCTGTAAAAATTGTAGATGAGCTTATTGGTAGCTTCGCGGATGATGCCCAAGTTTTAGACCCCTTTGCGGGAACATCTACTACTGCGCTGTGTGCTGCATATCACGGCTATGAAGCAGCAACTGTAGAAATAAATCCATTCTTGGTATGGCTAGGAGACGCAAAAACCAATCATTACTCACCTCTTGTGACTAAGACAACATCCGAGCAGGTGTTCGCACTATTACGAATTTTACGTTCAGAAGACGCTACACCCGTTCTAGCACCGCCAATTCATAATATCAGCCGATGGTGGAATCCACAAACGCTATCGTTTTTGTGTAAGCTGAAGAAAGGCATTGATGAAGTAAACCTAGATGATGAAAGGTCACGAACCTTACTGTTGTTGGCTTTTTGTCGAACCATGATGAAGTTGTCTAAAGCGGATTTTAATCATCAGTCTATGTCCTTCAAGGATTTTGATTCCTTTGAATTTTTTGGCGCAGAAAATCATACAGGAGAGTATGAAAAAGTTTACAGTGAAGACTTAAACTTCGTGCTTTCTTCTGCTTCAGACAATCCTGTAGGTTCTGTAGACGTCATTAACGGGGACGCTCGTTTCCTGAATAAGCTAGTGAGCCGCAAATTTGACCTAGTCATAACGTCACCGCCTTACGCCAATCGTATGTCATATATCCGTGAATTACGCCCATATATGTACTGGCTAGGATTCTTGAATAAAGCAAAGGAAGCCGGCGAACTTGACTGGCGGGCGATTGGAGGCACTTGGGGAATTGCTACAAGCCGACTTAGCCGCTGGGAAAGGAGCAAGGACAGTTTTCGTCCCACTTATTTTGCTGAGATACTGAAGTCCATGAGCCATAATGAAAATAAAAATGGATTGGTGTTATCAAAGTATGTAGATAAGTATTTTGAGGACATATGGACTCACTTAAACAGCTTGAGGACGGTAATGGCACCCTACGGTAGAGTGCATTACATTGTTGGCAACTCCACGTTTTATGGGGTTCTGTTACCAACGGAAAAAATCTACGCTGACATGCTAAATGAATTAGGATTTTCTGAGGTTAAGGTCAAAACGTTGAGGAAACGAAATTCAAAAAAAGAGCTTTTTGAGTTTGATGTTTCCGGCGTATATAAGGGCTAGTAGGCATTTTTTTACAATGAAGCTAAACGGCAAAGAATTTATCATCATTGGAGAAAACGTCCACACCACGCGCGTGGTGCTGCGAAAGGGCAAGTTAGTCACCAACAACCCTGACGGGGTTGAATCGGTTCGCTATCTTGATGCCAAGAAAAAGCGACGCTATTTAACTATTCCCGATGAGGTAAAAAGAACTCAGGATTACGAAGAGGGGCGGGTCAAACACGTTAAGATCGCCGTTCAAGCGGCAATGTCCGGCGAAGGCGCCGAAGCCAGTGAAGGACTGAACTATGTGCACCGACTCGTTCAGCGCCAAGTGGACGCCGGCGCCGATTTCATTGATTTGAATGTAGATGAGATTTCTCTCCGCCCTCAGGAACAAAAGGAGGCGATGCAGTGGCTGGTGCAGACGGTGGAAGAGATGTGTCCTGTACCGCTGTCAGTGGATTCATCGAACGTCGTAACTATCCAAGCGGGATTGGAAGCCGGTGATGGCAGAGCTGGCCGGATGTTGCTGAACTCCGCGTCGCTGGAAAGACTTGAGGCATTGGATCTCGCGAAGCAATATGATGCTCAAGTCATCGTGACGGCGGCGGGTGGATCCGGCATGCCGCAGGATGATGCAGAACGAATCGCCAACGCTTCTCGCATGGCGGATGCTGCCTTGGATAGAGGAATCGTGGTTGGGAATATATTCATTGATATACTTATATTTCCGATCTCAGTTGACAGTGCTTTCGGCATCCATGCCTTTGATACAATCCGTCAACTCCGCGCAAAGTATGGCCCCGGGATTCATATTACGGGTGGCTTTAGTAATGTATCCTTCGGCTTGCCGTGTCGTCGCATTATCAACGACGTTTTTATGTGCTTGGCGGTTGAAGCCGGCGCGGACAGCGGAATCATCGATCCGGTTATAAGCCGGCCGTCCAAGGTATTCTCCATTGACAGAGAGTCGCGAGCATATCAACTCGCTGAAGATATGCTGCTTGGGAAAGACCGATTCTGCAAGAAATTCTTGCGAGCTTACCGCAAGGGGGAGTTGGAAGTCTAACTAAAGAATGGCGACATATCAGATTCTGTACTGGAAGAATATCCCGGCTCAAGTTAGAGTCTTTGAAGGGAAAAAACCGATTTCGCAGCCAATGCCCGGTCGATTTCAGACCGACATCGATCGAACCGCTATGAAGGAAGGCTTGACCGGAACTGACGAGTATCTCGACCAATGGCAGTGGACAGAAAAACGCGAGCGCCCAGGGGACGCCTGCGGCGTTTTGCTAGAACTCGTGAAGGAACTCGAATCAGAATACGACAACAACGTCCATTAAGACAGGTAAACGTAAACGACAAAGGTGACGCGAGCAAATCACGTAGATTTCAGCCGCTCAGAATCTACACTTTAACTAGCAAGCTACGAATTGTCATAAAGGTTGGGCACATTCAAGAGTTGAAACAAATCAGGGATTCCGATGATTATGGATACAACGGTTCAATTCATCTTGGAGAAAGCATTAGCCGGTGAGCGCTTAGACTTTGACGATGGTCTGACCCTCTTCAAGAGTACAGATCTCCTTTCCATAGGGAGTGCCGCCGACGTTATTCGTCAACGCAAACACCCAGAAGGTTACATCACCTACGTTGTTGATCGCAACATTAACTACACAAACTGGTGCTATGTAGATTGCGATTTTTGCGCCTTCTATCGGCATAAGAGTGACCCTGATGCCTATGTCATGGAACGAGAGGAATTGGGGCAGAAGATTCAAGAGACCATTGACCTAGGGGGTGTACTTATCCTCATGCAAGGTGGTTTGCACCCCAAACTCAAACTTGATTGGTACGAAGACCTCCTTCGCTGGATCAAGGGGAACTATGAGATTCACATCCATGGATTCTCTCCCCCGGAACTTGACTGGTTTGCCAAAATCAACCGAATCAGCCTTAAGGAAACATTGACGCGACTACGAGATGCAGGGCTTGATTCAATACCTGGCGGGGGGGCAGAAATTCTTACAGATCACGCTCGGGATGAAATCAGTCCCAAAAAATGCACGGCGGACGAATGGCTGGAAGTCATGCGACAAGGGCATTACGTAGGCTTAAAATCAAGTGCAACGATGATGTATGGGCACGTCGAAAGTTACGGTGAGCGCGTGGAACACCTCCTTCGCCTCCGCGAGTTGCAAGACGAGACCGGTGGATTTACCGCGTTTATCTGCTGGTCGCTTCAACCCAACTACACCCGCGTGGACCATATCCCCCCGGCTGGTAGTTTCGAGTATCTCAAAACATTGGCAATATCCAGACTTATGCTTGACAATTTTGACAACTTTCAATCTTCCTGGGTCACTCAAGGGCCTAAAATTGGTCAGTTGTCGCTTAAGTTTGGCGCCAATGACATGGGGGGCACGATGATTGAGGAGAATGTCGTGAGTAAGGCGGGAACAGTCTACTGCATGCCCATTGAGGAGATTGAAGGGACGATTGCCGAGTTGGGATTAGTACCAAAGCGGCGAAATTTCTTCTATGAGTTGCTTAATTGAAGCGGACGAACAAGACAAAGACAACTTGTGCGATTTTCAACAATAGACCGTATTTGGAGGATTTATGGCGCAAAATGTAATTACAGAGACACATCTGACCAATCTACCGCTTTTCAACAGAGGGAAAGTCCGCGATCTCTACGATCTTGATGATAAACTTTTGATGATTTCAACGGATCGGATTTCGGCGTTTGATTATGTTCTCCCGGATGGTATCCCATGTAAGGGCAACGTTCTGACAGCGTTGTCAGAGTTTTGGTTCAATCACACGAACTCAATCGTAGACAATCATCTAATTACTACAGATATCGCGGAGTATCCTGACACATTGGAACCACATGCCGACACGCTCAAAGGCAGGTCAATGCTAGTTCGCAAAGCCGATCGAATCGACATCGAATGTGTGGTGCGCGGCTACATCGCTGGTTCAGCCTGGTCGGAATACAAGGCCGATGGCACAGTGTGTGGCGAGAAATTGCCTGAAGGGTTGCGTGAATCCGAGCGTTTGCCTCAACTCATCTTTACGCCTGCCACGAAGGCCGAGCAGGGGGAGCATGACGAGAACATCTCAATTGCGCGGATGGAGGAGATAATTGGAAAAATTCTGTCGGAGCGAGTCATTCAGGCAAGCTTCGCGCTTTTTGAATCCGCAAGTCAACATGCGGAGAAAGTTGGGATAATCCTTTGCGATACAAAGTTCGAGTTTGGACTGCTTGATGACGACTTGATTCTCATTGACGAGGTGTTTACGCCCGACTCCTCCCGTTTCTGGCCGAAGGACGACTATGAACCGGGCAGATCTCAAGCTAGTTTTGACAAGCAGTACGTGCGGGATTACCTCGCTGATGTCGGGTGGAACAAAGAGCCGCCCGCGCCTCATTTACCCGAGGACGTGATCGGCAGAACAAGTGAGAAGTACCTGGAGGCGTACCGATTGATTGTTGGGAGAGAATTGACTTAGACGGGAAAGAAGAAAACAGCAGGGCTGCAAGGGTTCTAAACAGAGCGATTTGCGATCCGAACTTAATCCACAAGAAACAGATGACTACGCTCAAACAAGTCGTCTACGGAAATCTCAACAATCCATTCACCTTTCGGGAATCCGTTGGAAGGACGTTCTATAAAGAACCACGTAATCTGTTCGCCCGTCGCAGACGAGAACGTCTCGCGTTCTTCTCGGAACGGGGGATCGTCCAAAGTCCTGTCCGGAGAGAACCAACTAACATCCACGGAATGCCGTCCTTCAACATTTGTCCAATAAATCCATAGGAAAATCCTATCACTCGTATCGGAAAAAAAGACGTCTGTGATGCCATCAGGGCGATCGTCACTTACCGAAATTGCTAAAGCGGAATCTAAGATTGCAGGTTCACCTCTGAGAACACCGCTAGATCCGCTCCCACCGGAACCTGTTTCGTCACACCCACTGAAAATAATGACGCCCCAAAGCAGGGCTAAACTGAACGTCCAAACAAGAACTTTGTTCATTGTATTTCTCCTCAACTTCTTGGCATAATCTCATAGTAATCATACCTAATCTGATACCGTGTGTCAACCGAAAAACAGCAACAGCGATTTTGGTAGATTGTGACCCAAAGGTAGATTAGAGGTAGGGCCCTTGTCACATGACGGACCTAATCCTCGGTTTTCGGTGAGATGAAAATATTTTAGGTCGGCCCATGCCAACTGCACGGTGCAGAGCGTTCTTCGGCTTGTATTTGACTCTATGCCAGAATCTTGACGTACTTAAATCGTGAACGGTCGATCCATCAACCCAAGAAAGGAACCTTGGATTTGGGTATTGCCACAATTCTTCATAGATGTGCAGGTGGAATTGTTGTGCGGCGCAGCAACAATCGTGTTGAGTTCCTACTGCTAAAACAGATAAGGAAGACCGGCAACATCCAGTGGGTCATGCCCAAGGGCCACATTAAGAAGAGGGAAACTTCCGAGACAGCAGCGATCCGTGAGGTGAGAGAAGAAGCGGGGCTTGAAGAACTTCGACTTATTGCTCTCCTGGGTAAGCAGGAGTTCCAGTATCGTGAGGGGAACGAGATTCAACACAAGAAAGTAGTGAGTTGGTATCTGATGGAAACTCCCTATGAATCCCATCTTTCTATCAACGTTGAAGAGGGATTTGTCGAAGCGAAGTGGCTTCCATACGAGGAGACACGGAAACAATGTTCACATGAAGACTTTCGAGAGTGGGTAGATCGAGCGGCAAAGACGCTAGGTTTTACGGACAGCACTTGACGGAAATCTGAACCCATAGTCGATAGTATGTGTATGCGATCTAAGGTTCTCTGAATCTCGGCTTGCCGTGGCAGGTGGATGCTAGATGCTTCACAAAACGTATGGAAAGTTGAAATAATATGAAACAGTATGATTTGACAATTATCGGCGGTGGGAGTGCTGGGCTTGTATTGGCTGTTGCTAGTGCCAAACTAGGCAAAACGACCGCTCTCGTTGAGAAACACCGCCTAGGTGGGGATTGCTTGTGGACCGGCTGTGTGCCATCAAAAGCGATGCTCAAAGCGGCGAAGGTTGCCAACTATGTGAAGGAAGCAGGGAAATACGGAATCCGAGTGGACGATACCCAAGTAGACTTCGAGCGGGTGAGGGCACATATTACCTCGGCACAGGAGACCATCGAAAAAGAGCATGACAATCCAGAGCGGTTCCGTGAGATGGGCGTGGATATCATCTTCGGCAACGGACATTTTGATTCCCCACGCACATTCATAGTAGAGGATCGAGAAGAAGCGCGAACGAGGACGCTCAAGAGTAAGAAGTTTGTGATTGCAACAGGCTCGCGGCCCGCGATTCCAGAAATTCCCGGGCTCCAATCTAGTAGCTGTCTTCACAGCGAAAATGTCTGGGATTTGAAAAAACTCCCCTCAAGACTTCTCGTGGTGGGTGCGGGGCCAATTGGGGTGGAGTTAGGACAAGCATTTCATCGCTTGGGAACAGAAGTTGTCATCGCTCAACAAGGCGATTGTATCTTGGCAAAAGAGGAGCGCGAAGTTTCCGAGAGAATGTTGAATTACCTCCGTGAGGAAGGCATCACGATTCTCCTAAACACACGTCTTGTCGAAGTCGCCAATCGGGAGCAGGGCCGCGTGGAAGACGGCAGTCACAATGAGCCAAGCTTAGGACATTACTCGGTCAAGCTTGACATCGCTAGTGAGGAGTGCAGCCTGGATGTAGAGCAAATTCTGGTTGCAGCAGGCAGACGACCAAATATTGAGGGATTAGGACTTGATGACATAGGCGTAAAGGTTGAGCCTGGTAAGATATGTGTTAATAAAAAACTACAGACTACGGTAAGCAATATCTTCGCTGCCGGCGATGTGGTTGGACATTACCTCTTTACGCATGTTGCGGCGTTTCAAGCAGCACAGATTGTTAGGAATATGTTCTTCCCCGGTTCTAATGCGATAGATTATTCCGTTGTTCCCTGGACAACTTTCTGCGATCCGGAAGTCGCTCGGTGCGGAATGACAGAAGCGGAGGCTCGACACAAACATGGAGATGTTGACGTTTTCACCGTTGATCTACGGGATGTCGATCGTGCTATCGCGGAGGGCGAAACAAAGGGCTTTATTAAGGTCGTTGCAACGAAGTGGAGCGGCAAGATTCTTGGCGTCCACCTTGTTTGCCCAGTCGCGGGAGAGGTCATCCACGAGTTTGTCCTCGCCATGAAGGAAGGTATTCCGCTGCGTAAACTAAGCAGCGTTATCCATGTCTATCCGACGTTCTCGAGCATTGTTTGGCGTGTCGCCGGAAAATGGTTGGCGGAGGGCAAACTGATTCAAACGCTGCGGGGGTTCCTAAATACGGCGGAGGGAAGTAAGAGTGAAGGTTCAAGAAAGGCGTAAGTTGCTAGAGGCATGATGCCGCTTGTTGATTTCAACCCCGCTTTCACGCAGCCTCAAACGTTGTGAAGCATCCTTAGCATTTTTTGATTGACGAGACATTGATTTTATGTTATGGTGGAAACGGGGCGGTGATTGACTTTAAAGATCCTGTTCAGCAAAGGTGCAATCTTGGTTACCCGCCGTCTAAATTACACTTTTTGTGGCATAAACTAGGGATTTGTGCTAAAATGGTGGTATGAACAGATAGAGCGTAGGGACGTTTATCAAGATATATTTTAACCTTTCTTTAGGAGGGAACCATGAGAAACATGATTGTGGTGGTAATTGTTAGCGTTTTGGGTTTTGGGACTGTTCTGAGCGGATGTGGCAAGCTCAGCAATGAAGAGTTTGAAGGTTGGAAAAACGATTACGTCGCGGCAAATGATAAAACATTTGCTGACCTAGATGGTCGGGCTTCCAAGTTGGAGAGTGGGCTAGAACAGCAGAATGCAGACTTAAGCCAAGCGGTTGAGGATGCACGAGATGATGCTATAGCTGCATCTCAACTCGGAGATGCCGACACCATCAAGAGATCCGAAGAGTTTACGAAGGGTGAAGATGCCAAGTTGCGAGATGAATTGGTGCAAGCTGTAAATGCTGCGGGCGAAAGCGCGCAGAGTTTTGCCAAATCTGAGGACGACAAGTTGCGTGAAAGTGTCAGCAGTCTTGAGCAACAAGCCAATTCAACCGCACAAAGTGTTTCAAGTCTTAAAAGTGACCTGATGGCGGCAAAGAAGGAATTGGAAGCGGCGATAGCTCTCAAAGCAATGAACGCAGCAACAGTCCAATTTGCCAGCGGAAAAAGCGGCTTGAGTATGGAGGCTAAGGGAGCGCTTGACAAAGCGGCGGCAGCCATTAAGAAACACTCGTATGCCATGGTTGTCGTCTCAGGCCATGCGGACGGTAGTCCAGTGCTGGGCGGCAAATATCGGAGTAATTGGGATCTTTCCCAGGCACGCGCCGATGCCGTGGCTAACTATCTCAAGGAGAATGGCGTAACGAACGACATTAAGACTCTCGCACGCGGGCATACCATGCCAGTTTCTAATGTGAGTACGAGAGAGGGGCGCGCGGCAAACCGGCGTGCTGAAGTGGTTGTCTATCCTCCGGGTACTATGCCTGCTGGAATGTAGATCTTGGCTCCACTGCTGTGAGGGAAATTGGGAAGCGTAGTCCCTCCCAATTTCCCTTTTTTGTCAGTTTTCTGAAAGTACCTTTCAAGGCAGGAGACTGCGTAATTAGAAAGTTCATCTTATTTCTAACGGCACCATGTCGGTGCTAAAGCAGCAACCTTCGAACGCACCCAGTCCTCCTATAGCGTCTGTCGCCTTTTAGCATCAATTTGATTCGCATGTTGTAGATATGATACTGTGATGAGGGCGACCAGTCCAAAATTCGGCGAGCAAGTCTACTTTGGAAGCGCCTAGAAAGTAATAATCTTCAGGCGAATATTTAGGCACCTCCTCAGTCAAATCTACCCGGGTAGAGCGTTAAATAGGAACTTTCTCGCCCAGTTCGGAGTATAATCTTCAGGTAAGAGTAGATTTCGCGTTATATTGGGTTTAATGTGCACCAGAGGAAACGCCAACGGCTTCGTGCTGGTGATGGCTTGGCACGTATATTGCGCATGTCTGCACCGTATAATCGTTGGTCCCAAAATCACTCAAACTGTAAGGAGATTAAAATGAAAAAATTGAAATCTCATTCCAGCATTCTTCTGACGATTTGCCTGATCGCCGGATTGACTGCGTCTAGTGACGCGGAAATTGAAAAACTGAAATTTGAACTGTTCGGTGTTGTCAATAGTGATGATGAACGACAGATTAGACGGCGGTTGGAACCTTGGGCGGAACCCGACGGAGTGACGTTTCATACACCCGTCGATAAAAACGGGCGGGACCGTCTATTTAGCACCTTGATTAAGATTAAACCTCGCACAGACGACAAATACTCTGAATCGCATACGCTTGACACCTACCAAATCCTTCAGCAGTTGAAAGATCAACGCTTTCGAGGGCGCCCGGCGGGTAGCCAACCGTGGATTATGAAGTCTGAAGCAACAATAAAGGGAGAAGTCTTCGCACATCCCGGTTGGGCACGTAGCTACATCCGCAATGTTCCGTTCTGGCGGCACTGGCGTGCTCAGACATCGGTAATCAATCATGCAATGTTAGCGGGAACATGGGAACAGAAGGTTGTTTTTAGCGACAATGAGAAGTTTGACCAACTTCGGCAAGACGCTGCCAAGACCGATCGAGAAGTCAAAGTGAAGGGTGTAATCGCCGGCTTTGATGGTCCGTATCCAGTTGTATCAGTACGTAGCTATCGCTTTGAGCAAAAGGCTAAAACGAAAAAGAATAAACCGACAAAATAGTCTGCGGCAGAGGATCCATATAACGATTAATCGGCGAAGCACCCTAGCAAGAAGCGGAACCAGAAAGTATTCTCCTTTTTCTTTGCCTGAACTATACGTACCGAATGACTCGGAACCTGTAGGACACTGACTCATAGAATCAACCCGGACAAGAATAGTGATTTTAATCAAATCTGTGTTGTCCTTGCAGTTATCGGCGGCTTGATTGTATCAGATGTTTGGTCATACATGTCTGATAACGAATAGGTCAAATCTATCAGGTTGCTCAATAGTAGTCCAACGCAAAACGAGCCCCAAGAAACTTATTGGGGCTCGTTTTTTTCGATTTGGATTTCGATACCTGATTTAGTTTAGGTGATCTAGTTCGTCTAGGACCTCCGCTACAGGCAGTGTGTTATCCGGCGGCGCATCTTCGACGTGTGTGAAAGCCACCTTTCCACCTTTATCTATGACGATTACTCCGCGGTTTGTGATTCCTACCTCCTCAAGCGCCATCCCGAATTTCTTCGATACCTCAAGATTCATATCTGCCAAGAGTGGAAAATCTACGCCACCGAGGTGCTCACTCCAGGCTTTGTGAGCGAACGCCGAATCACGGTTGATAGCAATAATCTCAGCGTTTTTCGCTCGAATCTCGTTAACCTTCTCGTTGAAATCAGGAATCTGAACCGAGCATACCGGGGAAAAATCCAGTGGATAGAAAACGACGACTAAATTCTTTCCTTCAAAGTCATTCAAAGAGACCTCGGTATCTTCTTGACCAAGCGATCCGGCAAGCGTAAAATCCGGGGCAGCACTTCCGACTTCCAATGCCATTTATCATTACCTCCTTGTATAGTGAGTAAGGATTGTGAGTATTTATAACGCCTTAGAGCCGTTCCTGCTCCGGTTCAGATTCTATCACAAGCTAAAACACGTGTCAAAGAAATCCCAAATCTTCCGTTCCACCGAAGACCTCAATTAAGAACCTGTTTGAATAATGGTGGCAAAGCCTTTTTAGTCATTTGAGTGGTCAAATACGTGTTGCCCCGCTGGGGCTTTTGATGTGTAGTGAATCGGCGTTGCTATACACCTATCGCCCCGCTGGGGCTTTGACTCTTGCTGAATTGGCGTTTCCATACACATTTGAAGATTCTATCTGCGATTTGATAATCGCAAATCGTACTGGATTGTGCAAGAAAGAAACCGAGTTTTGGTGAAAAAACTCGGTTTCAAGACATTGGGGCTACTCCAAATAGATTTTCAAACAAACTCTAATGCTTAAATGGTAGTTCGTTGCCGCGGAGGAGTTTCTCTCAATATCCAAATTAGGCTGAAACGGACTATTGACACAATCTAGCTTCTATGTTAGACTTTCAAAGTATGTAAAAGCCGCGTTCTAGGCTACAACTCGGTTTCTGATTCTTGCTAAGAGACTTCGGCGCGATTTCAGTCGTGAGGTAGTGGAAGCGTGCAATCGTGCGTAACTGATTCACTTATGGCAGGTTGCCAAGAGTGGCATAACGAACGTCAGATAGCGCATCGATTATTAAGTTGGGGGTTCTTGGTTCTTTGGCGTGGTGCGTAGCGTTCCATGACAGATTAGGAGATTATTAGTGAGAGCAAACGATGCAGTTGCGAAAATACTGAAGCTTGAAGGAGTCGAATACCTGTTCTGTTTTCCTGCAAATGGTCTAATTGAGGCTTGCGCAAAGGTTGACATTCGACCAATTATGACGCGAACGGAGCGCACATTAATCAATATGGCGCACGGCTATAGCCTTGTTTCCAACGGCAAGCGCCTTGGAGTTGGTTGCGTGCAAGGCGGGCCGGGAAGCGAAAACGCTTTCGCAGGAGTCGCGCATGCTTTCGCGGATTCCGCGCCCGTTCTTATGCTGCCTGGCGGGATTGACCAATCGGAACGGAGCATTCCTACGGGGTTCGAGGCAATCAGGCACTATGGCGGCATTACGAAATGGGTCGCAGAAGTCAACATTGCAAAACGCATCCCAAGCATGATGCATCGGGCGTTCCACCTGCTTCGGTCCGGACAGCCAGGCCCAGTGATGCTTGAATTCCCAGGCGATGTCGTGAGTGAGCAGGTAGACGATGATTTCGAGTATAAGGTGCCCAAACCGGCTAAACCCGCGGGAAATCCGGACGATATTACGGCCGCAGTTAAAGCGCTGCTTGCCGCCGAGAATCCACTGCTTCACGTTGGACAAGGTGTATTTTACGCGGAGGCAACCGACGAACTCATTGAGTTTGCCGAACTGCTTCAGCTCCCTGTGATGACCACGAATCCCGGCAAGAGCGCATTTCCGGAGAATCATCCGCTGTCTATCGGTTCAAGTGGCTACAAAGGCGTAAAAAGGGTCGCATCATTCCTAAATAGAGCCGATCTCGTTTTCGGGCTTGGATCCGGGTTTTCAACACAGGTGATGTCCACAAACATTCCATCCGGCAAAGTCCTTATTCAGAACTCCATTAGCGAAATTGACATCAGCAAGGAGTACTTTATCGACTACCCAATCCTCGGGGACGCCAAGCTAGTGTTACGTCAACTTATTGACGAAGTCAAGAGGCAGGGCGGTGGAGGAAAAGATAATCCCGAACTCGTCCAAGAAATCAAAGCAGTCAAAGACGAATGGCTGGAGAAGTGGATGCCGAAACTTGCCTCGGACGAAGTGCCGATTAATCCCTATCGGGTGATTTGGGATTTGATGAACACGGTCGATCGCACAAAGACGATGGTTACCCACGACTCAGGGAATCCACGCGATCAGATGATGCCGTTTTACCAATCAATTATTCCACACGGCTACATCGGTTGGGGGAAATCAACCCAATTGGGCTTTGGCTTAGGCTTAATCATGGGGGCGAAACTCGCCGCACCACAAAACTTGGCTGTCAACATTATGGGCGATGCAGCGTTTGGTATGGCGGGCATGGACTTTGAGACTGCTGCACGGGAGCGCATTCCCATTCTAACAATTGTCCTCAACAACTCCGCGCTAGGCAACTATAAAGACTATATGCCAGTTTCGACAGAACGATACGGCACGCCATTCCTTTCCGGCGATTACGCGAAGGTCGCCGAAGGCTTGGGCGGTTATAGCGAACGGATCGAAGACCCTGCCGAGATTATTCCAGCAATCAACCGGGCGCAGAAAGAGATGGAAGCTGAAAAGCCTGCATTGCTTGAGATAATTACGCGAGAAGAAGGGGATTTCTCCTAAAAACCTGTCCGCAATACATCACATACAATTCTTTAGTAATGATGGCGATGCCATGACTATGGCAGCCATCATTACTAACTTGTCTTGTCCCTGCATCAAACTTTGTCAATCAGTCTATCGACGATCAGCCACCCCACTCAAAATAAACAAATAAATCGATCCGGCTGATTTGCGCAGAGATTCTACCCAAAGCCCCGATTATTAAAATGAGGACAAGAAAGGAAAGTCAAGAGTGAGATGGCTGGCGGTGCTTTTCCTTATTGGAACAAGCTGCTTTCACAGCGCGTGTGCTCCGCGCGCTTCCGTAAATCCCCCTGATGCAGCAATAGCTCATTTCAATTGGGGGATCGACTACGCTAGTCAAGGTGAGTTGGATCAGGCGATTACCGAGTTCAAAATAGCTATTAAGCGAGATGTATGGTGGGCAAAGCCTTACTACAATTTGGGCGTAGCGTACAGCCGGCAAGGGAAATGGAATCATGCAATTGTTACCTGGAAAAAGACTGTCTACATTGACCCCAACTATGCCAATGCGCATTACAACCTTGCTCGTGCATACGCACGCGGAAATCAGCGCGACCTGACAATAGCACACCTACGTGAAGCGCTCTCTCTAGACAAAAAATTTGTTGAAGCGATGCAAACTGACCAAAATTTTGACACAATTCGTCAAAGCCAAGAATTTCAGGAGTTCATCCGTTCGGTTCGCTAGTGCAGGTTGCTGGCGCCTAGTGTCCTAGAAGAAGAATCCGATGAAACCACATCAGCCTATGAAAGCTCCCATTCTACCGCTCACAGTCTGTCTAATGCTGCATGTTCATGTCATGAGTGCTTGGGCGCAGACGGAACTCGCAGAAGATCAGGGCGGACAGCTAATTGAGGGTTTTGCGCAGCGTGCAACTGCGACTCTCAAAGGACAGGTGATTTGGGATAACATGGATCTCTCCCAGACAACTGTACAGGTATACAGGGACAAGACATTGACCGAATTATACACCGGTGTTACCAAAATTGGGGGTGGGCGCTTTACCATAAAGGTCGAACCAGGCAGCTATTATGTTGTTGCTTTCGTTGACGTGAACAGGTCAGGGAAATTCGACGATGGCGACGGTATGGGAATCTTAGGTATCGCGGATTGGCGTAATTCTGGTCAGGAAAAACAGCTGCTCAAGCTTGGTCCGCGACAGACTATTTCTGGACTGATGATTCCTGTGACGGCGAGGAATCAAAGAGGTAAGATTGTTAGCGCTCAACACTATCGGCCGAACCCAATCGACCAATTCAAGTCAGAACTTGAGAAAACCTCTTCCGGTGTAAAAGGAAGTGTCAGTCATGCCACTCGTGCTTCTCTTGAAAAAACCTCGGTTCGCGCCTACACAGATCTTTCTTGGAACTACCTAGCGGCCAAGACCGGCGTAGCGAATGACGGCAGTTTTGTCCTTTATTTGCAACCGGGGAAATATTACCTGCTGGTAATAATTGATTGGAACGGCTCAAATCTTATTGATCACGGGGATTGGCTGGGGATCCACGGAATAGACGATTTGAGAAGTCGGAAAGCGTTCCCCGAGCCCATTTTGGTCGCCGCCAATAGATTCACAGAGGACGTTCAGATTCAGATTTCAGGTGAGCAACTTGAAGATGGTCGAGTAATTGCGCTCGTTGACACCGATCCTGCCCCGATTCCTTTGGACGATGAAAATGTTGAGGTCTCAGGAACAGTCGTATGGCGTGGGCACAATCTCGATGGCTGTGTCTTGCAGGTCTATATGGACCCGACCTTGACACGAGCTATTCAGCAAGCAGAAGTTAAGACGGATGGTAACTTTAAACTTCAACTGCGTCCAGGAGATTACTATATGATAGCCAGTGTTGACACGGATGGCGATGGTCAATATGGTCCTGGTGACGGAGTTGGTGGTTACGGCACGTTGGACATGACGACTAGACCGCCTACGGTACTCACCGTTACAAGTGGCGAAAATGCCAAGATTGAAATTGTGGTGAGTGCGCAATATGGTGTAGACGGTCAACTTAAGCCAACCGAATCGAAACATAGAATTGTCCAATCAAGCGAAGCGGAGACAGGAATATCAGGACGCATCGTATGGGATGGCAAAGAATTCAAAAGAGGAATTCTGTCGCTTTCCGACACCCCGGAGTTCACCTCAGTCATCCCTATTGCCCTCAACCTTGAAGACGGTGGTCAGTATAGGGTGGCAGTTCCACCAGGCGACTATTACGTGACAGTAGCTGTTGATGTTGACTCAGACGGACAGACAGGTCTGAGGGATGGGGTTGGCGTCTACGGCACACGTCAACCCGTGCGCGGTAAACCACAATTGGTTTCAGTATTTGATGATTATGTCACACCCCACATCAATATAGAAATTCTTGCAATGTACATTGATTCGGAAGGCAACATCGCCGAATTTGAGGATGGTCACAGGTCCGAGATAAAATACCAACATGGGGATCCTGAAGACACATTTCAGTTCACACGTTTTGGACGCGAGTTCGAGGAGTGGTGGTATTGGACGCGAGGGCACCGTTTCACCTTTTCTCAAACTCCCTCAGGTTGGAAGTTGCAGGACCAACTGGAGTTTGAACCGAAGGTAAACCAACAACAACTCGCGCAAATGCAACATCAACTGGAGGACGCAGAAGGTCATTCCGCTGCAGACGACGCCCTAGAGCCAACCCAATTGAATGCCGCATTTTATTATAATTATGATGGAATCATCTGGGAATATCAGCAAATGGGAGTGTTACATCCAGTGGGAGCAGGGAGTAATCCGACAGTTGCCCGGAACGGACGACTAGTCTATTTGGATACTGAAGGAAATGCACTGGGACGAGATGTAGGTTCTCAGAGTTCAACACTTCTCCTAAGTCGGCAGGCACTCGCAAAGGAAGTCGTGATTTCGCCGTCCGGGGAATACATCGCATTCACCCAGCAGCAAATCGATCGGCAGCGGATCTTCATCCGACATTTGCCGTCGAATAGCGAATTTCTTCTTCCTTCTACCGCGAGAGAGATGGGTTCGCCGAGGTGGAGTCGTAATGAGGAAATCTTGGCATATAGTACGCGTGGAAGTATTGAAAACGTAGGTAATCCATCAGGTCGAAATATCTTCGCGTATGATCGAGTCAACGAACGCGTAGAACCAGTTGTAATTAGCAATGAAGATGATGCCGACCCTGCATGGTCACCATCGGATGCAAATCTTGTTGCATTCTCGCGTGCCGAAGGAAGTCATCGTCAAATCTGGCTTATCCAATTCAATAGAGAAGGTGAATCGTCGGAAAATCAACTCACCCGGTACGGCGGCGAGAACCCGGTCTGGCTTCCAGATGGTTCAACAATCCTGTACGAAAACAACGGTCAACTGTGGTTAATTTCGCGCTATGGAAGCGATAGCAGGCCCATTATTCATAGAGGACAGATATTGAATGGTAATGAGCCATACGTCGTTCCATGATTGCGCGACAACTCAGGGCACACAAATAAAAAAAATGCGGTCACTCAACCGCGTCTTATTGGTTCCCATATTTTCGCTAATGTTAATGGCGAGCACTGGGGTAGCACAGTGGTTACTTGTGCCGATGGACCAATCTCAAACCAATCACCTTAAAGCATACGGCTTAACCTACTGGACACTCGAAATTCCACGAGAGTATAGCGCGAAGTGGCTCCTGAACTATCGCGGCGGGTCGTTCTTGCTTTCCGATTCGCCTGATGTACGGGCTCAAGCACAGCATTTGACAGTCAGTTTTGAACCCATTACCAATCTTGAGTACGGCGGTATTCAAGCTGAGATGGAGGGGAGCAACATGGACGAAATCCTTCTGGAGAAAGCACCGAAAATCGCTGTCTATGCACCGCCTAATGATACGCCTTATCGCGATCCCTGGGATGATGCGGTGAAACTTGCATTGGACTATGCGCATATACCGTACGATACAATCTGGGATGAACAGGTTGCCACCGGCATTCTATCGCTGGGCGCATATGACTGGCTTCACTTGCACCATGAAGATTTCACCGGCCAGCATGGAAAGTTTTACAGAGCTTTCAAGAGCGAAGTTTGGTATCAACAACGGGTGCGCTTGTTCGAAGAAGCCGCCGCCAAATCTGGATTTAATCGTGTGCCGACCCACAAAGGATTCATATCTCAGCGAATTCAAGATTATGTCGTCAGTGGAGGCTTTATTTTTGCAATGTGTTCTGCACCTGAGACACTAGATATTGCGTGTGCGACAGAAGCGGGGCGTGTCGACATAGTTGAGCCGGAGTTGGATGGCACGCCGCTTAATCCGAATTACCAAGCAAAGTTGGATTTTGAGCGAACCTTCGCGTTCGAGCATTTCGTACTATACACGGATCCAAATCGGTATGAATTTTCCAATATAGATAATCCACAGCCCGACTTCAACCCGTTATCGGGTGTTGAGGATTTTCTCCTATTTGAGTTTTCTGCCAAACACGATCCGATACCTACAATGCTCACGCAGAATCATGTGAGTAAGGTGCGTGGTTACCTTGGACAAACTACGTCTTTCAATAAAGCCACAATTCGTGATACAGTGACCATTCTCGGCGACATTGAGGGTAGCCGCTATGCGAAGTACATTCACGGCAAATTAGGCAAAGGTACCTTCACCTTTCTCGGTGGGCACGATCCGGAAGATTACAGACATTCCGTTGGCGAAGGAAGGATCCCAACCAACCTTGATCTCCATAAACATTCGCCGGGGTACCGGCTCATTCTTAACAACATACTATTTCCGGCCGCAAGAAAGAAGCCGCAAAAGACATGAACTGTAATCTGGGCAATCGCAGGATTTGCGGATTTGCACTCCGGTCCGTGGTTGATAGAGAACGATTTGTAATCGTGAGACTTCATGCTGTTTGAACAGGCTATTCGCTCCACGCTCCGCCGCTTTTTTCTGACAACTTTGCATTTATTCTGTCATAGTCAATTGCGTTGATATTTGCACATAGACAAATTGGTTATATCATTGTGGTCCAGAAGAATCTAATCGCCCACAGAATCGGACGCGCCCTTGTAGCGCAGGCTGTTGGGTTGCGCATTCCACAATTTAGCGGATTGTGGTACATAAGTATGTTATTACCCACAAGGATGTATAATTTAGTTTATGGAAAGTAAGTTAAACAAAGGGAGGAAATACACCGATGTTCATTCAGATTGCAAGTGACACGTTAATCAATCTTAACTTTGTGTCAACTATCAAAGTCCAAGGCGATGAAGTTCTCTATCAAGTCCTGGCAGATTTTCCGGATAATTGCAGTCCTTTATCGAATGCGGTAGAAGGGCGTGAGCGTTTAGTAGAGGGTGGGCAAAAAGTCGCCTTGTTGAGAGAGCCCGGCTCCGAGAGATACGCCAACATTCAACTGAAAAAACTCGTGGCCAAAAGCCCGGAATACAACCGATTTGCGCGTGGCGTGGATGGCGTCTGTTTTAACCTAGACCACGTCGCCAGTGTCGTAAAGTGGTACGATGATGTCCAGCGCACTTATCACGTCACAGCCAACTTCGCATTTGAAATACAGCAGAAATGGATGCAAACCGACGGCGTGGAATTGTATTGTGGTGATGAGGAAAGCGTAGCCGATGACGTATTTGGTGTTTTTGCTACGAGTTGTCGTGCAATTCGATTCGACGAAGTTTGAGCGGGAGTGAAGGGAAAGGAGATGAAAAGTAAAAGTGCGTTGTGTCAGGCGGTTGTATTGATAGCGGCGTGCCTTCACGCTGGTTGCGGCGAGGGAGTCGAAAGCGGTTACCGGGAGTCAACGGAAGCGAGATACATACCCACAATACATCTCGTGGTCGATCATGAGTATGGTGCTACGGATCCGGTGGTAGGCTATCGGTCGATAGGCATGGGTTATCATATACAATCAGATCGTCCTATGGAACGGGATACCGTTATTCTCATGCGCCAATTCTATGGTATCCCCAATGCACATCTTCAACAATATGCCGAAGCGGGTACTTTACGCGAGTTCAATGGCGTTCCCGTTCGGTACATAGATAAACTTGTTGTTATCTTTGCGGGTCGGACTCAATCAGTCCAATTCGACATGCTTCAAGGGAACGCCGGCAATCTTCGCGAATGGAGCGAAGGGGATAAAATGCCGGAGGACTGGCGCGACTTTATTCCTATCACAGGATCAACGCTTCTTGAACCACATGAGCGCGCACGGTTACTGCCCATGCGTTTTGATTACCGCGACGGCGACGGGCGCAAGCAGACAATAGAGATGCTAGTGGAGTATCCGTTTAACCCTTACAGGGTTGGCAATCCGAAAACGCTAGTCAGAAAGTGGAACGATTAATAAGGGGATTTTGATAATGACCGCAATCGGAAATTTGCAAAGAGTTGCTTTACGTGCCGTGTGGGGCAAAGAACCAAACGACTTTACCCCATGGCTAGAGGAGAACATTGAGGTGTTAAACGATACGATTAATCTGTCAATCACAATTGTTGAGCGAGAGCATCGACCGACGGAACGATTGAGTGTCGATTTGTTGGGAGAGATTGAAACGGGGCTTGTTGTCATTGAAAATCAGCTTGAGGCGAGCAACCATGACCACCTCGGCAAGCTAATTACCTATTTGACTGCCATTGACGCCAAAGTCGGTGTCTGGATTGTTGCCGACCCGAAACCGGAACACGTTGGTGCAATAAACTGGCTGAATCAAACGAATTTGGCTGACTTCTATCTGGTAAAACTTGAGGCAGTTCAGATTGAGGGGTCATTGCCGGCACCGTTACTGACACTGATTGTTGGATCAAGCGAGGAGAGTAAAGAGGCGGGCGATAAAAAGAAGGAGGAATACGAGCGGCATACTCTACGCCGACAATTTTGGGCTGGGTTGTTAGATCGCGCTAGAGTAAGAACGCCGCTACATGCCAACATTTCGGCTAAGCAGTATGCGAGTATATATGCGGCAGTGAAAAGTGGGGTATCCCTTCAATACACGATCAGACAACATGACTCAGGTGTGGGTTTGTACATTGATCGAAGAAACAAAAGCGAGAACGTTGAGATTTTTAGGGCGCTAAAAGAGAAAAAAGGCGAGATTGAGGGAGCGTTTGGTGAGCCGCTCGAATGGGAACAACGAGACGACAAGCGTGTCTGTAGAATTGTCAAATCTCAGGTTTCTCAGGGGGGATACCGGAATGAGGCGGAGGACTGGGAAGAAATACAGGATGCCATGATTGATGCTATGATTCGACTGAATGACGCGCTCGAACCTCATATTGAAATGATAGTCACTTAGAAAGGAGAATCATCGTGCAATACCGAGAGAAATTGGGATATATCGCATTGGGCGGTTGCTTGGTGCTGATCGGTATGTTGGCGGCAGGTTCGCTTGCGCCACTGAAAGCGCAAAAAGAGGCGGTAGACTTGAACGTGGGAAAGATAACCTGTGCAAGTTTGAAAGTGGTTGATGGAGGAGAGGTTATCATTGGCGGCAAGGATGGCGTGAGTGAAGTGATGATTACAGGAGAGCGGGTTGGTGTTTTCGACAAGGAAGGCAAAGAGCGTGTGGGGCTCTCTATCAGCAAATACGGGGGACGGGTTGAGGTTCTTAGTTTTGACGGCAACGTGGGCGCAGTGGTGGATGTTACCGAAGGGGGCGGGATATTTTATGTTAAGGGGAAGGACGGCAAACCGAAAGCATTTATGAACATTGATGAACATGGAAACGGCTTTGCGGCGACTGTTGATAAGAACGGGAATGTTTCTTGGACAAGCGGAGGTAAAAATTGAGATGAACGAATTGGCAATCACACAACAGAATCCACTAGCTATCGGTGTGGACACGGAAGAACTGATTAAAGCCGGAGTGTCGGAAAACACCTTGATAGCGTATCGAAGGGCGTTAGTGGAATTGGACGCATGGCGAGACGCGGAGCCGAATGATTCCGTGCTGGCGTCGTATATCACGGAATTGGACCAGTGAGGCAAAGCGCCGAGCACGATCGCCCAAGCGGTTGCGGCGGTCAAGTGGTACGCGAAGAACATGAATCGCACTGATATAGTCGGTGCGGTCACGGAGCGGACACTGGCGGGGATACGGCGCGAAGGCAAGGATCGGGGTCGTGGTCAGGTGGACGGTTTGACGTGGGACGACGTAAAGCGGGTCTGCTCATTTGCGGAAGCGAGTCGGACGCTTGCGGGGCTGAGGGATTCGGCGATGATCAATCTCATGAGCGATTGTTTGTTGCGTATCTCGGAAGTGGTCGCGGTCAATGCGGGGGACATCAAGGGAAGCGTGTTCACGCTCAAGTCCAGTAAGACGGATCAGGAAGGGAGGGGCGAGGCGTTGTATATCTGCGAATCCACAAGGCGGGTGATTAAACGTTACCTGCGGAAGTCGGGGATTGAGCGCGGCGCACTGTTCCGGAGAGTGCGATACCGGCACTACCTGGGCAAAGGCAGATTGACGGCAAACGGGGCGAGAGATGCGATCAAGCGGTGGTCGGCCGAAGCCGGCGTCGAAGGATTCATCAGTGGACACTCGCTCCGCGTTGGGTCTGCGGTTTCATTAGTTCAAGCAGGGGCATCTGTTGTGGATATGCAGACGGCGGGCAGATGGCAATCGCCGAGTATGCCGGCGCATTATGCCAAAGCGGAACTGGCAGATCGAGGCGTGATCGCAAGGTTCAAGGACGGGAAATAAACGAGAGGAGATTCATTATGAATAGGACGGTACAGCACGATATGCCGGAGAACAACGAAATTGAGCAGGCTATTCGAGAACTTTTGGCAAACGGTGCGGTATACAGAACCAAAGACGTTAGGGATATACTGGCAAAGAAGTTTACTCTTTCTGAGGAACAGAGAGAAAGACCATATCCTAGTGGCGGCACAGTCTTCTATCACATGTGCAATGATGCCATTCAATCGCTTTATGGGATGGGGATACTGGAGCGGGTTGCGATGGGCTGTTACAGGATAAGACGTGAATAAAATGATTCCGATTCCAACCCGATCGGGCGGGTACTGAATCCATTCGCTTGATCTCTTGTTTTCGTGCGTAAGAACCGGGACGATGCCACAAATGCAGTCATAGTGCGGATTCGCAAATCGCAAAAATCCGATCTTTTGTATTTTTCTCAATTTCAAGGAGATTTGAGATGAAAGCTATTTTGTGTGTTGTCGTTTTGATAGGCGTGTCCGGTTGTGCGCCGATGAAAAATCTTGGGCAATCCCTTGGCGGCGGCGGGGTAGAACAGGTAGAAGGCAAATACTATGTTGAACTAAAGTATTATAGAGAATCCGCGTCCAAACATCACTTCAAGAGGAAGTCCCCGACGCAGATAATGAAAGACATGGCAGAAAACGTCTTTTTTAGAAGCCAGCCGAAATATAAGCAAACGCGCGGACGCGCGATGGTATATTATTACTGCATAGATTCGCCCCGATTTATTCGGTACATCCGAATGGATACTGTTGACCCGATTAGAAACGTTGAGATTTATGTGTGGGAAGGCGAGACGTGGAGGATAGTGCGGAAATTGAAATCCGCGGTTGACGCCCAAACCCGGATTGACATCAACAGACGCACCAACGCTATCAGCGTTGTTCAAAAAACGATCAAAGCAGGCTCACAAGACCGTGTCACCGATTTCGAGGTGTATGTTCAAAAAAAGTGAGGCGGTCTCAATTTCGCGGCAAGAGGAGGATTAGAATTGAAATTACTTATGAATAGTTCCGAGATTTGCTACTATGCGTCGAAATACGATGCGAAGTATGATACGCCCATGTGTCTTCTTGTAGATGACGTGAAAGAAAGGGGCTATCTGAAAATGACTGATTTGTTGACACTTTCCATCTGGAAGACTGGTGATCGGAACACGCACCGCATCGAAAAAAATAGGGATAGTGTTGTCGAAGAAATGACCAAATTGGCTTTAGCGGCGGAAACCGAGAAGGATAGAATCGATTATTTGTGCTGTTTGGACGGCGTAAGATTAGCCGTTGCGTCAGCAATCCTGCATTGGTTTCATAATGAGGATTATCCAATTCACAGTAAACCGGCGTTAAAGACCGTCGGGATTGAGAAGAAGCATTGCACACACCGGTTTGATGATTGGATGCGTTATGTTTCGTTCTGTCGGCGTACCGCGAAAGAAAACGGCATAGATATGCGAACATTAGATCGCGCACTTTGGCAATACTCAAAAGAACAAAGCGAATAGCGAGGGTGATAGAAAATCTTATGATGAATCGAAAAGGCAGTTTGTATGCGGTTATTGGTGGTTGTGTCGGTGCGGTGCTGACGATGGCGATATGTTCCGTCATGCCAATCGGAGCGCAGAACGGGGACACAACTTTCGGAGAGATAATCTGTACCGATCTGAAGGTGGTGGATGACGCAGGGACATCTCGAGTAACGCTATCCGCTACTGAAGACACGGGCGGAAGGGTAATGATCGGGGTTAAAGACGAAGCGCAGGTAGCCCTATATGCCAGTGAAGACAGCGCGGCGGTCTCGGTCGAGAACGAAGTGTGGGAAGCAGCGTTAGGCGTCGCTGAAGACAGCGGGGTCGCGGTCTACGGCAAAGGGGATTATATGCCGCGCGCCAGCATACACGTGGATTCACTCGGCAACGGAACGGTTGCCACGTGGGACAAGAACGGCGATCGCTTGGCAACACTGGGGAGGTGATACCATTTCGCTTGAATAATAGTGCGTATGATGTCTGAATTATATCGTCCACTTACTCCGTAGACGGGCCATCTTGCCTCGCCGACTTTCCGCGGAGGCGCGGCTTATTATTCCGATCCAAGCAAATTTCTTCACTTAATCCACGTGGTCAATGCACTTCCATTTTATAGAAATGGTATTAGTAGAGAGCGGTTGGACACTCCGGGTCTCCGTTCCGTATAGACTAAGGTCTTCTCTTCGAGCTTCACCGTTTTTCTGTCGATTTTCTAATTTTTTACTGCTGCATTATGAAACTTGCTACATTAGCAACCTGCAATCTTAATCAGTGGGCGCTTGATTTTGGCGGGAATCTTGAGCGGATCATCAACTCTATCCGTATTGCCAAGAGCAAGGGCGCTCGTTATCGACTGGGACCAGAGCTTGAAATCCCGGGCTACGGTTGCGAAGATGCTTTCTTGGAAGATGATACTTTTCTCCATTCATGGGAGTGTCTTGCCGAGATATTGAAAAGTGACTTGACAGATGACATCCTCTGCGATACCGGAATGCCCGTCATGCACAAGAATGTGCGGTACAATTGTAGAGTCGTCGTGTTAAACGCAAAGATTCTGCTTATCCGCCCGAAGCTTGTGCTTGCATCCGATCGCAACTATCGAGAACCACGATGGTTTGTCCCTTGGCAGCGGCCCTGCACGTTGGAAGAGCACTACCTACCAAGGATGATTCGGGAAATCACCGGGCAAGCTACGGTCCCGTTTGGCGATGGCGCCATTGCGACTCGGGATACGGCGCTCGCACCCGAGACCTGCGAGGAACTCTTTGCGCCCAATAGCCCGCATATCTATCTTGGTCTTGACGGGGTCGAAATTTTTGCGAACGGGTCTGGCTCACATCACGAACTGAGGAAACTTAACCAGCGGGTTGACCTGATACGGAGCGGCACAGCGAAGAGCGGAGGTGTCTATCTCTATTCCAATCAGAAGGGGTGTGATGGCGGTCGACTTTATTTCGACGGGTGCGCGCTTATTGCAGTCAACGGCGAGGTTGTCGCACAAGGCCGACAATTCTCGTTGCAAGACATCGAAGTCGTTACTGCCACAGTAAACCTTGAAGATGTTCGGTCATATCGAGGCGCCATGGTAAGTCGTTCAGTTCAAGCAAGCCAGTCTCAGCCAATACCGCGAATTGACGCAGATTTTGATTTGACAGTGGAGGAGTACCAGCTCGCACCTTCGGCGCCAATGGAGGTGCGCTATCATCTCCCAGAAGAGGAGGTTGCATATGGCCCTAGTTGCTGGCTATGGGATTACCTCAGGCGATCCGGTGCACGCGGATATTTTCTGCCGCTATCTGGCGGATCCGATAGTTCGTCTGTGGCAACCATGGTCGGCTCAATGTGCCAGATGGTGGTCAAAGAGGCGGCGCAAGGCAATCAACAGGTCATTCGCGATGTTCGCCGATTAACTGACAAGGAAGATACTGATTATGTCCCGGTAGACGCGCGTGAGTTCGCAAACCGTGTCCTCTACACATGCTATATGGGTACGAAGAATAGTTCCAAGGCGACACGCACTCGGGCAAAGGTGTTGACAGACCAGATTGGCTCATTCCACCTAGACGCCACTATTGATTCGGTGGTGACCGCTATGTTTGCACTCTTTGTGCGCCTGACCGGGAAGGCACCTCACTTCAAGATTGAGGGCGGCACGGATGCCGAAAACGCAGCTTTACAGAATATCCAAGCACGTTTGCGCATGGTGCTGTCTTATTTCCTAGCGCAACTTTTACCGTGGGTGAGAGGCAAACACGGAGGATTGTTGGTATTGGGAACTGCCAATGTGGATGAGAGTTTGCGCGGCTATATGACAAAATACGATTGCAGCAGTGCAGATATCAACCCAATTGGCGCCATCAGCAAAACCGACCTTCGTTCGTTTCTGCGATGGGCTGCGGGGAATCTCGGTTATACCGCTCTCACGGAAATCGTCGACGCATCACCAACTGCCGAATTGGAACCATTGACCGAGACGCACGTGCAGGAAGATGAAGCGGACATGGGCATGACTTATGCGGAACTCAGCCAATTTGGCAAATTACGGAAAATTCATCGTTGTGGTCCCGTGAGCATGTTTGAGAAGCTTGTCCACGAGTGGACGCATCTCGCCCCCAGCGAAGTTGCCGCAAAAGTCAAGAGATTCTTTCGATATTACGCCATCAATCGTCACAAGATGACGACCTTAACGCCATCTTATCACGCGGAATCCTATTCACCAGACGACAATCGGTTCGATCTCCGACAGTTTCTCTACAACGTAAGGTGGACGTGGCAATTCCACAAAATGGATGAGATTGTCCAAAAAATGCAAGGGAAAAACAGTAGGCGAGACTGAGATGAGTCGAAACTTGGAAAGAGTTCAAACATTCAAGCGTTCAGTCTCGCCTAAATCTACCAGTATATTAGCAGTATTCCGATGCGCACTATGTGTCACGCACTGCTCTCCACTTTTCACCTTTAACGCGTGCCTTCTTATCGTCTCCTTCCTTATAGCAAGTGTGGTCAATGCTACGCCAGACACAGTTTTCCATTTCGACGCGTGGGTGAATTTTGCTCTAGAAAAACTGGAAACCGATGGTGTTACTGGCGGCTTTCACCGCCACACACGTCCCCGGACACGTCGCCAGATTGCGGAGGTGATACGTCAAGCACAGTGTCGGATTGCCAGTGGAGAGAGTAAGCCAGCCCCCATAACGTTAAAACTTCTGGAAAAATTGCAACATGAGTTCGCTCCAGAGTTAGCCCGCTTATCGGGTCAAGAAAATGAACGCGGATTGCGCGCTCGCGGGTCTATTCAGTTGCGAAGTAGACGGGATAGCTCAGAACTCGGCCCTGCCTATGAAGGTGTATTCTCTTATGATGCGGGCGGTTGGATGACGTTCTATCAAGAATTTGAGATTACGAACTTGCCCGGGAAATATCCGATCCATGGTAAGACTGCCTCGAAACGTCTCAAACCTTGGCGGGAGGATTTTACGGCAGACTTCAAGCGAGTTTATCTACGTTTTCCGATCTCCAAGTTCGAATTACTTATAGGCCGCGATCAACTCTTCTGGGGCACAGGATTCCGCGGAGCGGTTGGACTCTCTGATAACTCGCCCCCATTCGATCTCATTTTGTTGACCGGCAAATTCGGTAAAATCAGAGGCACGTCTTTCACAGCACAGCTCGACCCGACCTGGCATGACCAAGGTCCACGCCGCTACCTTGCTAGTCGTTATCTGGCGGGACACCGATTGGATTACCAAATGAGTGACCGCGTTGAGATTGGAGTTTCGGAGCTAATCTTGTACGGCGGCGAAGCGCAAGGAGTTGAATGGCAGTATTTCAATCCAATCCTGCCGTATTATGCCAGCCAATACAATGCCGATAAAGACGACAATGTGATGTTTATTTTCGAGGTAGCAGTTCGTCCTATTGATGGGTTTCGCTTGTACGGTGAATATCTAATGGATGATGTCCAATACGTTAAAGCGAATGATCCGAACGCTGTAGCATGGTTGACGGGGTTAGAGTGGAACCGTACACTCGAATCACGCCGACTTGGGATTCGTGCCGAATACGCGCGTGTAAATCGGTGGGCGTACACGCACCTCGTTCAAGAGAATCAGTTCACTCATTTCGGCTCGATTATTGGGCATGAGATTGGGGTAGATGCCGATATATCTTATCTTGAAGGAAGCTATCTGATAAACCCTGATGCCTGCGTAAAGCTGTTCTTGGAATTGGAACGTCAAGGAGAGGCGGGAGTTGAGCACCGCTATACCGGTGAAGATTTCCGATCAATCCCATTTCCATCCAGCGTCGTTGAACGCCGGCACAGCATCGGATGTCGGTTCGTCTATGAGCCGCTTCGTGCTTGGCAATTAGATTTATCATATCAACATGCCTACACTGCAAACAAGAGTCATCGAAGTGGCATCAGCCAGAACAGTAATCATCTTGAATTGCAGTTCCGATATCTTTGGGAACTGGATTTGTAACACTGTGTGGATGCTTATTAGGACACGGGCACTCTAAGCTGTAATAGCCCTACGTGTTGCGTATCCAAACGGAATTTCCCTAGCATGAGTGAAGGTCTCACGCGTATTTACCGGATCCATGGGACATCGGGAGTTGTGTTCGCGGTCGACGAGGTACCGAAGTACGAGGAGCCGTACGCTAAACTAGGCATGTGCCACTATTTCGCGAAATCTGGTTAGTGAATAGCAAGAAAACGTGTTGATATTTTCCCACTCATAGGTTATGATATTTTTGAGGCGCTAGGGCGCCAACTCTGGGCTTCAATTTGTGCCACTGAGTTTTCTCAGGAGCGATAGTCGCCGGAAGCATCATTGGCATCATGGTGAACTGGCATTTACCCATCAGAGTGTGTTCATTGCCGCACTGATACCTTACGTCTTTGTCTTTATTCTTTGAACTCAAGAGGTGATATGTCTCGAAGAAACGGGATTCTTTTGACACTCAGCCAAATTGTTTTGGGAGCTGTTGTTGGTCTAGTTGGAGGTGGAATCTGTCTTTTCATCTTTGAAAAATTTGTCTGGGGAGTAATAATTGTAGACCGCGTACAGCACGGCTTCTGGGTAGGATTATTCCTACTAATTTCTTTTGGCATAACCTATGCTGCCACGGTTGCTGGAGTCGCCGAAAGCGTCCGGTTTGCTGGACTAAAGTTTGGTACTCATATTAATCGTAAGGGAGCGTACCAAGGTGCCTTTCTTGGAGCTCCAGCGATTGTTGCCCTCATGTCACTGCTAAACATTCCGTGGGGGGAGTTAATTCCACAAAATCTACTTATCTCACTTCTATTGCCCGTATTTCGGGTGCTCGCTTTTCTTGTCTCTTTGCCCTTTCGTGTACTGCTATTGTTTAAGTGCCCTCCCGAGCTGCTGTATATTCTCGCGGCGCCAATTGGTGCGATTTTGGGGTACCGACTGAGCCGGAGTACGAACAAAAAAACAGAGTCTCTCACGGTCGATCACTGAGATTTTCCTGCTAGTTGTCAGGAATATTAACTTTCGATTGGGTCTAATTCGTCAACAGAATGGAGTGACCACAGAATGCAATATCTCGATGAGAGCGATGACAAGCCAAGAGATGAGTGCGGTGTTTTCGGTGTTTTTGGGCATCCCAAGGCTGCCGAACTAACCTACCTCGGACTACGTGCACTTCAACATCGGGGTCAAGAAAGCGCAGGAATTGCCACATCAAGTAGAGAAGAATTCCACTACCATTTGGGCATGGGGCTCGTCGATCACGTTTTCGATCCAGAAACATTGTCAAAACTAGAGGGGCATGTTGCAATTGGGCATAATCGATATTCAACCGCGGGCAGCAGCAATCTTGAAAACGCCCAACCACTCATTCGGACGTACAAGGATGGCCCATTGGCAATTGCTCACAACGGGAATCTTGTGAATGCATCTCGGATTCGGAATAATCTGGTGGATACAGGATCAATCTTCAATTCCTCTGCGGATACCGAGGTGCTCGCACATTTAATCGCGAGGTCGTCGCAGGAGTATTTGGAAGATCGCATCATTGACGCCTTGAAGGAAGTCCGAGGGGCATACTCCATTCTCGTTCTGAGTAAGGCTATCCTAATCGCCGCCCGTGATCCTTACGCTTTTCGACCACTCTGGCTAGGGCGGCTGGATGATGCGCATGTGCTTGCATCCGAAACCTGCGCGTTTGATGTCATCGAAGCCGAACCCATCCGCGAGATTGAACCAGGCGAGATAGTTACTATCACCGCAGCTGGGCGCGAACCGGAGTCATTCAGATTCCATGATCGTTTACCCAAACTGTCACAATGTATTTTCGAATACATTTATCTTGCGCGACCTGATAGCCTTGTCTTCGGAGAGCTAGTTAATCGCCCGAGGCGCGAACTTGGGCGACAACTAGCACGCGAATGTCCCGCTGATGCCGACGTGGTCATTTCTGTGCCAGATTCGGCGACTCTCGCTGCTCTCGGGTACTCAGAAGAGTCGGGAATCCCATTTGACATGGGGCTTTACCGGAATTCGTTCGTCGGCCGCTCATTCATGCACCCATCCCATCAGATACGCGAACTCATGGTCAAAGTGAAGTTAAATCCGATTCGGGATGTACTTGACGGAAAACGCGTTGCAGTGATTGATGATTCTATTATGCGAGGTCCTACTTCTCGTCAGCTCGTGAAACTCATTCGCGAGGGCGGTGCGCGAGAGGTTCATGTACGTATTGCATCACCTCCAAATCGATTTCCGTGCTTCTACGGGGTTGATACGCCAACTCGGAAAGAGCTGATTGCGAGTTCCCATACTGTTGAAGAGATACGCAAGTACATTCGAGCAGACAGTTTAGGTTATCTCAGCACAGAGGGGTTGCTAAAAGGCGTGAAGTCCAGCAAGGATTTCTGCACAGCCTGCTTTGATGGTAAGTATCCGGTCGAATTTAGCGGCGAACAGAGTAACCAGCTTTCCTTGGGTCTCGCTGAAGACGGGCGATAATCGAAATTCAGACACAACGCAAGGTTGAGAGGGCTCCTATACACGACCTATAGACCGCTAAAGCAAGGAGACGTTTTATGCGTCGGAGATCAAGGCGTAGCATTCCAAGTAATTATTTTATACCTAACTCAAAAACCTTTAAACAAGTGCATTCAGACCAAGGACGATACACGATGTATGCCATTGTAATCTGCGCGATAATTGGCATGGCACTGAGCAAACTGTTGCAACCCGTTATACCCATGCTCAACCCGACGATTGCCCCGAGTAGTGTACCCGATCTGGCAAATCTGACTGCATTCGGGTTTAGTGCAATTGTATTGATTTTCCTGCTCTTGAATATGAAATCAATCATGAAAGCAGTTGTGTCGGCAAATGAGAAACGTCGCTTAAAGGCTTTTAACAATCGAAGAAGGTCAAATCGAACTAATGGCTGAACAGGGATTGACTTATGCCAGCGCAGGCGTTTCATTTAGCGCGAAAGAAGAGACTACCGATCGCCTGAAGCGCATCCTTAAATCAACCTATCGCCCCGAAGTCTTGAGTGAAGTTGGACATTTTGGGGGCCTTTTTGCACTCGGCAACTACAACGAACCTGTTTTGGTCTCAAGCACGGACAGCGTCGGTACGAAGCTTAAGATTGCCTTCATGACCGGACGCCATGACTCTGTTGGGTTTGACATCGTTGCCCATTGCGCGAATGATATCCTTGTTCAAGGGGCAGAACCGCTGTTTTTCTTGGACTATATTGGGACGAGCAAGTTGTGTCCGGACGTTGTGGAGCAAATTGCTACTGGACTTGCAGCAGGCTGTCGGGAAATCGGCTGCGCGTTTATTGGCGGTGAAACAGCAGAGTTGCCCGAATTCTACCGGGAGGGCGAGTATGACCTTGTGGGTACAATTGTTGGCGTGGTAGAAAGGTCTCAGGTAATTACCGGAAATGAAATACATCCAGGTGACCAATTAATCGGACTCAGTTCCCTCGGTTTGCACACAAACGGTTTTTCCCTCGCGCGCCGGATTTTGCTGGGTGTTTGTAACTACAATCCCACCGACTATATCGCTGAATTCGAGATGACACTCGGGGAGGAATTGCTCAAGAATCATAAGAGTTATGTCAGCGCTATTCTGAATCTGCGAGAACATTGCAACATTAAAGGCATGGCACACATCACGGGCGGCGGTTTGCCGGGAAACCTTGTTCGTATATTGCCTTCAAATTGCTCTGCAATAATTCATAAAAGCACGTGGGAAATTCCGCCGATTTTTGGATTGCTTCAGGAAAAAGGACACGTCGAATCGGACGAAATGTACCGTGTTTTCAATATGGGAATTGGCTTGGTACTGGTAGTTTCAACAGATCAAGTGGACACGGCAGTTGATGTATTGACAGCATCTGGCGAATCGCCATTCCGCATTGGCGAAATTCTCGGTGGGGAGAGGCAAGTCAGATTGTCTGAAACAGGTTAATCTTGTCCTTATTACTGAGACAAGGACACGTGCATCCATCATTTATGCTTCATTCCCGCTGCGCGATTGCCAACTTGAGCGTGTTTTCTAGCAACATGGCGCGCGTCATCGGGCCAACTCCACCCGGAACGGGCGTAATGAACCCCGCAATCTCCCTGACCGATTCATAATCAACATCGCCCGCAGCACGATCATTAACACGGGAGATTCCCACATCTATCACTACCACACCCTCCGTAACCATTGGTGCCGTAACCAATCCCGGACTGCCGGCTGCCACGACCAAAATCTCCGCATTTCGAGTCTCTTCCGCAAAGTTTCGGGTGCGAGTGTGACAGTATGTGACCGTAGCATTGCGATTGAGCAACATCAATCCAACTGGCTTACCGACAAGGCTGCTTCGTCCTAAGCAAACGGCGCGCTTCCCCTCAATTTCTACACCTGTTGACTCAATCAGGCGGATAACCCCCGTGGGTGTGCACGGGGTTATCCGCTCGCGGTTGATGAGCAGGTTACCCAAGTTAATAGGGCTGAGACCATCAGCATCTTTTTCTGGTGAAATAGTGTCTATTACTGCACCCCCATCTGCTCCGTTCGGCAAAGGCATTTGCACAATGATGCCATGAATTTCCTCACGCTCGTTCAGGAAATGAACTTGGTCAATGACTTCTGCTTGAGTCGTGTTCGTTGGCATTTTATAGACTTCCGAGTGGAATTTAACCCGCCTACAATCTGTCTCCTTATTGGCGACATAAATTGTCGAAGCGGGATCGTCTCCTACCTGAACTACAGCAAGCCCCGGAGTGAAATCCAGTTTCTTCACTCGGCGCCGGATCTGACTGCGAATTGATTTGGCTATCTGGTTGCCATCAATAATCTCGGCTGGCATCTAGTCGATACTCCCGTGATGAAAAATAGAAATTGAATCATCAGAGTCTTCAGGAAGCCATGTGTTGTCCTGCTCTCATTGCTCTACGACAACTTCCTGTAATGCTTGGGCAAAGATGTCCGGTCTACTTTAGGGTGCGTGGAGATCGATCCCTTAGTTGACGTAAAGGTCTCCAAAAAAGGTGGGTTCATATTCTTGATACTTACATGTGTACCTTGTACAGTGCGCATTATATCACATTCTCTCATGTCTTTTAGATCTATTTTACCAATTCACGATTGACGCAGTCGCGTCCTTTATATGGTGATGCTTGTGCGGGCGCCTTGAATATAGTTCGGAGATTATTCACTATAATCCCAGCAAGAATATTCCATCTTGACATATTAACTAGATTTTGGGATAATCAGACTACATGAGAACATCGTCAATATACGGAGAGATACGAAAGGCAGGTGAGGGTAATGATACGAGTTGGCGTTGGACAGAGTCAAAGAACCGTTTTGGCTGATGCCCTTGAAGATGCCGCAACGATAGCGATGGGTAACGCGCAACTAGCCAAGGCAGACTTAGCGATTGTCTTCGCAACAGTGGATTATCAATCCGACTATGGGCGACTTTTTCACACGATTCATGATGTATCAGGATGCGACCATCTTGTCGGTTGTAGTGGAGTGAGTGTGCTCACTTCGGCCGGAGAAGTTGAGGATGAACCTGCCGTTGCTGTGCTTGTTCTACGTTCGGACGATGTATCTGCAATGCCCTTCTTGGTTTCATCAGATGATTCCTCAACGATTGGGGCAGCGATACGTGAGCGCATCTCGCCCAAGCTTCACGAAAACTCGCTCCTAGTTGTGTTGCCGGATGTACGCTGTATAAGCCCTGAAGCACTTGTACACCAAATCGGTGAAGACGGAAGCAGACTCCCAGTAGTGGGGGCGGCTGCTTCAGGAAGCCCAAATGGGGAGTACACTTATGCGTGGCATAATGGAGAGGTTGTAGAGGCAGGTATCGCTGGAATGCTGCTGACGGGCGCATTCCACACTGAAATAGGTGTAGCGCAGGGATGTCAACCAATCGGGCATCCGCTCGAAATCACTCGTGCAGAGGGAAACGTCATTTACGAAGTCGACGGCAAGCCAGCGTTTAATAGTCTGCAAGGAGCGCTTGAATCCCTGACAGCGGAAGACATTCGTCAATCAGGACGTGTTGTGTTCATAGGCATTGCAATGGATAAGGAAAACCCGGCGCCTCAGTGCGGTGATTTCCTCGTTCGCAATCTAGTCGGTTATGACAGGGAGAGCGCAGCGATCGCTGTGTCTGAACACGTGTCGGAAGGTCAGCTTGTACAATTTCATTTGCGAAATTCAATCTCCGCGAAGAAAGAGATTAAGGAGATTGTCCTCGATCTGCATGAGCGAACACGTGAAAATCCACCGGCTTTCGGGATGTATTTTAACTGCTTGGGCAGGGGCAAGGGATTATACGGGAAGGCAAACCACGATGTCCAGATTATCAAGCAGAGATTTCCAGATCTTCCGGTTATCGGTTTTTTTGGTAATGCAGAATTTGCTCCGATCGGAGGGCGAAATTTTGCCCACTCCTACACCGGTGCACTTGTACTCTGCTCCGAAGGATAATGTCATGTTCGTGAATTTTCCCTCTACGTTACTGGATTAAAAACAACCCAAACCATATCGTTTACCTCGGCGCAATAAAGAAAACACACATGAACGATGGGGTGAAAATTCACGTTGTGGTCGTTGGCGCCGGCATTGTTGGAGCCTCAATCGCTTACTGTCTGTCGCGTCGCAACAATGTTAACGTAACCATTCTAGAAAAGTCCAAGCCTGGATTAGGCGCATCGGGGCACTCCTTCGCTTGGCTGAATTCTTTTGGAAAAGATCCGGTAGATTATCACAATCTGAATTGTCGCTCCATTAACATGTGGCACCGGTTTGCTCGCGGACTCGAACGAGATATTGGGCTCCACTGCGGCGGGCAACTCCGGTGGGAAAACACCGATGAAGGAGCGAGAGCATTACGTCAACGTGTCAAGCAGTTACAGGTGTGGGGATATGCCTGTCGGCTTATCATTGCGGCTGAAATGCGCCAACTCGAACCCGGATTGTTACCCGGCACGGTAAAGGCCGCATCCTTGTCACAAGCCGATGGGTGCGTTGAGCCGCTTAAGGTAATTGAGGCATGTTTAGAAGAGGCGTGCAAGCATGGAGCCGTCGTACAGACGCAAGCTCCTGTAACCGGGATGTCTGTCGAAAAAGGTTCAAACACATCGCGACACATAAAGGCACTAAAAACGCCGTGTGATGAAGTTGATTGTGACATTGTGGTGCTAGCCGGCGGCGTGCACACGACGAAAGTTGCCGCTATGGCTGGAGTGCATATTCCTCAACAGGAGAGTCCAGGCATCGTTGTTCGCACCACCCCATGTCCGCCCCTGCTGCGTAATGTATCTGTTATCCATGCTCCTAGGATTGACGTCGACCGGCAGGATGTGCACCTCCGGCAAGCATCGGACGGTACATTGATGATTGGCCAAGGCACCCAAGAGAGCCTGAATCGCGACGATTCACAGGAACATGCCAACGAGCTGCTCGCCCGAGCGAAACATTACTTGCCATCAATTGCCGATGCATCCGCGGTTCCCGTGCCTGTTGGTTATCGTCCAATGCCGATTGACGGTTTCCCAGTGCTCGGGTTTACACCATCCGTACCCAATCTCTATATTGCGCTCATGCACAGCGGCGTCACGTTGGCGCCGCTGGTCGGCGAGTTGGCAACCCTTGAGATTGTTGACGGCGTACGTGTTGAAGCACTGAACCCTTACCGGCCTGAGCGTTTTAGCTAGATTTGCTGGGAGCTCGATTGCTCTTGAGTTTTGGTGCAATGGTTGTCCAATGCAGTTGAAGAGGATGAGCGAGACTTCATCATGAAAATTGGGTACGAGGTTTATGAGAATTACCTCCAATCCTTTTGCAACCGCCTGAAAGCATCTTTTGGCAATGATGGGATTCTCTCCGTGGCACTTTTCGGATCCGTTGCGAGAGGACAAGCCCGATTGGACAGCGATATTGACCTCTTGGTTGTCCACAAAGAAGTCGATTTCAACCCGGTGCACCGGTCTGTCGATATTGCTTTTGCACTGAAAGAGGAGGGCGAGTATAAGTGCCTTATAGGGCAAGGGTTGAATCCGCAGCCTTCATGTATCTTTATGACTGAGCGCGAGCTTTGGAATCGACCACATATCTTACTCGATATTCTTGTCGAAGGCATTCTGCTTTATGACGTAGGCGTATTGGAATCCCGCCTCCGGGCACTGAGAGAGCGACTCAACACCTTAGGATCGAAGCGGGTTGCGTTACCGGACGGGACATGGTATTGGGATTTGAAACCGGATTGGAAGCCGGGTGAGATAATCGAGCTATGAACAATACGGACCTAAATGGCAGACTCATCCTAGAAGCTCAGATGATTATGGAGGAAGCAAGACGTGCATTCGAGAGCGGAGCGTGGAATCTCGTTGTAAGAAGGGTGCAGGAGGTGGTTGAATTATCACTGAAGGGACTATTAAAACTGATGGGCGTCGAATCTCCGAAAACACACGATGTTGGTGACACCTTCGCCAAAATCTGCACGGAAAAGAAAATTGACATCAAGGGTAGGGAACTGACGGAGATGCAACAGATTTCTCATCAATTGGCACAGGATCGCGCGCCGGCGTTTTACATGGAGAAGGAATATACGCGAGAACAGGCTAACCAGGCCTTGCAGTCTGCCGAGAAGGTGTTAACCGGAGCCCAAGAACTGACTCAGAGACTTATGGTAGCCGGGTAGCTACCCTAATCTTTCGGGGATTACTCCAAGGAGTACACGATTTGTGAAAGCTGCGGTATTCGAGCAAACAGGAAAACTGAGTATACAGAACAAACCCATTCCGAGCCTTGTTACGGGTGACATTCTCATCAAGGTAGATCTTTGCGGTGTCTGTGCCTCTGACCTCGCCGCCCTCAATGGGGACGTTACAGACTACTCGCCTCCTGTCGTGATGGGGCATGAACTTGCCGGCGTCGTTGTCGATAGTCGGCGTTCTGACGTGAAAGTGGGCGAGAAAGTTACAGTCAACCCAATGCTCTCGTGCGGAGCCTGCGAATCCTGTCGAGCTGACCTAGACAAATATTGTGAAAATATTGAAGGGATTGGACACGACATTGACGGGGGATACGCTGAGTACGTTCGCATGCCGAAACACGGGGTTGACACGGGAAAACTCATTCCTGTCCCGGACTCGATCCCTGCCGAAGAGCTTCTTTTTCTGGAGCCGTTAGGCTGTTGTCTCAATGCGATGCGCGAGACCATTTTCGGCACGAGTGTGGCAATCTTAGGCGCGGGTCCCATCGGACTCCTATTTGCGCAGCTGACTAAAAAAGCCGGCTTACAGACGTTTGTATTAGATCCACTTGCGCATCGTCGTGATGCGGCAAAAAGAGTTGGGGTTGAAGCAGCTAATGACCTTACGGAAGAGCACCTTGCCGCGCTCATTGAGACAACCAGTGGCGGCGTAGACACGGTCATATCGGCGACGGTGAACAATCAACGGGCTATCGACCTCGCGTTCAAAGTCGCCCGGCGTGGAGGCTGCATCAACTTCTTCGGTCTTGCTCCCGCCGGACAAGAAATTCGGGTCAATCTCGAGCATTTTCACTACATGGGCCATAAATTGATGGCATCGTGGGCGTTCTCGCGATGGAGTCTGAACGAGTCTCGTCGCATGCTCATCCGTCAGGAACTTGATTTTACCCCACTGCTAACCCACCTGTATCCCATTGAACAGGCAGTAGAGGCGTTTGAAAACGCACGAAAACAACGAGGCGTGAAAAGTGTCCTTGTCGGCGAATGAATTGCCCGAAATCGGACAACTCCGAAAAAGCGATTGGACGCATTGGTTCATTTTGAAGCCGGAAATCGAGATTATACCGTCAAATTGCTGGCCCTAAACCTGCATTCAATAAGCTTGTAAGAATAACGTGAATCTCCTAGATGGTTTGTTTGATTTGCTGAAGCAGGCTAAGGATGAGTATCTGCTTTATGAAGGACGAACTTATGGCGGAGGACTCAACAAAATTGAACCCAAAGAACTTGCACGAGTGCCACTACCTGACCACTCATTACTCGGTCAAGTTGGTGCTACATCCAAGCAACTCGTTCTTCTTGAGCGTCATTCTTGATGAAGACCTTAAAAGCCTATCTTGAGCTAATCCGATATCCTCTATTTGCTATCCCGATTGTCGCCACGTTGCCGGGGACTTTAATTGCGTCCGAGGGGCGAATAAACTGGCGTGTCGGGGTGACGTTGTTGACAGCAGTGCTTGGGTACTTCGCAGGGATGATGAAGAACGATTACTTTCACCGGGGGCAAGATGCTGTTGTAAATCCACACCGCCCGATTCCATCACACCGGCTCACGCCCCGGCAGGTATTAATTACGGCGAGCACTACCTACATCCTCTGTGTGATTCTAGGATTTGTGCTCCACTTCAAAGCCGGACTACTCGTAATTGCCCTTGTGATGGTTTCCCACTGTTACAACGCCATTTTCAAGGAGCGAGGAATTTGGGGAAGCATCAGTCTTCCGGTTGGCATTGGGATGCTAAACGTATTTGGCGCGCTAGCTGTTAACGGCCAAGTGCCCCGTCTAGTCTGGTATGCATTCGCCGCAACGACGCTGTACGATTGCGGCACACACATTACGACGACTTTCAAGGACATTGAACGTGATAAAAGAATCGGGATAACCACCACTCCCGTACAGTTGGGTATCAAACCCGCTCTTGCCGTTTCCGCTATCGCAACAATCTGTGCCTTCGTCGTTGCAGCTTTGCCACACTGGCTGGAAGGCGTCGGTTGGCACTATATCGTATGGGTCTTTTTTGCGTTGATTGCGACGGGTATCACGCGCTTGCCACTTTATCTGGATGCAAACGAAAGGAACGGATATCGTGCATTGAAGGGTTCCATGATCGGCGCTATTACGTTTTTTCCCTGTTTAATCGGAGTTCAATTCTCGATATGGCAGTCCGCGCTAGTCATTGTGCCGCTCCTCTTGGTAACACTGATTCTCTTGCAGATTACGAAGCGGGAAGTGTAAATTGCTCCGCGCGCGTTGTTAACTCCCTAAATTCCACATCACCATTGCTTGAACCTGCGTTCCATCAAGTTTAACACGGTAATCAGTGCCTGAATCCAACTTCATAAGCGGCCGATTGACCACGCGTTTTAGTTCAAAAGCTAGTACGAGATCGCTGGATATTAAGAAATCTATCCCTGCCAAAGCTTGACTTCCAAACGCATTGCCTTTGGCAAGTAGCGATCCAGGCGCCCGTTCCCGAGTCCAAATGTGATTCACCCCAACTCCGATGTATAAACTACGAATCCGTCTTCCCATTGTTGGTTCGTTCGAGACGAGATTGACGATGTAGCTAATCTCCACCGGCACGAAGGTCAGGCGAGATACGGCGTCCGTTGCGGTGAAGGTGCCATCGTTGTACGGATCTCCCTCTTTTTGCAGAAAGTCAATTGACATCGCCAACCCCATGTCAGACTTAGCGTTGCGGTGAAGCCCAGATTTGTATTGCATCCCGAACTTAAACCCACTTCCGTATATTTTATCCATGCTATCTCCGAGGGGGACATAGACCCCGCCGTACACGCCAAGGCCATCTAGGAATTTGGCAAGCGCTATATGTGGGAAGTTGAGAAGCGCAAACACAAAACATACAAACGACGCCACTTTGAGATATTGTGTACCCATGCGTAAATCTCCTATGAATGACACGCCTTGTTCTATCTGTGTTATGGCTGCCTTATACCATCGTTCGAATCTTCCCTGCAACGAAATCTACGCCCAATGTCGGTGCAATCGAATCCTTCTCAATAGGAAGTAACCAATCGCTACCAAGCCGAGCACGAGGTAATCAGGAAAAGGAAGCACTGCCTGGTATTGAACGCGACGAAATTCCTGATTGTCTGCATGTCGGATTATCTCAAAATCAGCGTTCATTTCGGTTCGCGCAAATCCACGCCGCAAGCGGGTCAGATAGCGGTCGGTACCGATAAAGCTGCCCACAGTTGGGTAGCGTTGCCGAATTACGTCGCGCTCGCTGTCGGATATCTGGTTGGCGTATTCAACTCTGGCGCCAGGAAAGTGCATCTTGTTTTTACTCAGGATATACACGGTGACATCTGCTCCCTCGCGCGCACTGATCGAGGTTAAACGTAATGGGTAGATTAGCGACTCCGCGGTGTAGGTCATCAGGACTGGATCAACAGTAGCATTGAAAAATGCGCCCGCCCGCGGATCGCGATTGGCAGACTGATCACTATTGAGGCGCATCGCTGTGAATACCCATTTCTGATCGATGTAACTTTGTAATATCATATTATCTTGGATCGAGTGATGATAACCGTGCTCATCAAGCCAATCCGTGAGGGCCGTTGGGTTATTAGCAGTAAGAATAACGGTATCAAATGCACCGACACGTTGCTCGGAAATAACGTCGACGCTAGCCTCATCAGAGCCTAAAAAAACGCTATCATCCTCACTAAGTAGATTACAACCTGAACTTCCACCGTTGCCGCGCCACCGAGTTACAGTGTTTGTAAGATCGTTCAACTCCCAAAAAACCTGTTGATTTACCGTGTCGAGCTTTGGAATAGATGGCGTTGGGATGACGACGGCGAAATTAACAGCCTCGCCACTGAAATTGATACTTGGAATCAGATGGACCTGCTGTGCTTCCGGGGTGTACGCAATGAAAGCGCGTTGTCCTGCGCTATTTAACCATTGATCTGGTGGCGTGAATATTACACAGGGCGCGTAGCCATCAATTGGAAACAGTAGGAGAAGGGCGAAAAGCCACGACAGGTAGACGTACTTCGTCATCGCTAGAACCTCCTATGGATTGAGAAATTGAGTCGGAAGCGTTGAAGCACTTTTAGAGACGGGTGACAGAATCGGTGGTAATCGCCTGATATCTTCGCGGTCTGAGATCCACGCGTAACGGATAAAATGATATCACTACACAACCTTTCATACAAGGTTAAAACGCGTAGACAACAGGGCAATTACATCTGATTTTTGGAGTGGAGGCGCCCCTACCTTGCTCTAGGCCGGATGTACAATGAAACGAGAAGAAGGGAAATCGGTGATTTGACAATCATTTGCGATTTAATGATTGCAGAGAAGATATGAGGGGAAAACTGAAATTTGCAATCGTAAATCCTCTAGAATCAAGTGCGATTGCCCTGGCGGAGACCGAATAGTAAATTCAAAAGTATGTAGGCATTTCAAACATAGTTGAACGTAGGGATCGCGCCATTTATGGTAGAGTTAGGCTCTATGTCTTTTGGTGGAATAGGCACCCCAATGTATGCTAAAATATGAGCGGTTTGCGCGAAGATCTAGAACCTAGGTTGCTCCTGAGTGAGGGATTTTCATAACCGAGCGTAACTCGCGGCGAACGACAAAAGAAAAGTATAAGATTTCGACATGCAGTACATACTGTTTGCTTTGTTGTCAGCAGTTCTGTTTGGTGCATCCACGCCGATAGGGAAGGTACTGCTTGACAGTCTTCCGCCTTTCCAACTCGCGGGATTGTTGTACATCGGCGCAGCGGTTGGTGTTCTCCCTTTCTTGATGCGACGGGGAACCGCTAAGAAACTCCATCATATTGGAAAACGCAATATACTTCGCCTAGTCGGAGCCATCTCTTTTGGTGGAGTCGCGGGGCCTGTGTTGCTCCTTTTTGGATTGCAAAAGGCGCCGGCTGCCTCCGTCGCCATGTGGCTAAACATGGAATTAGCCGCTACCGCTATACTAGGATACCTACTATTCCAAGAATATTTGGGGAGTTATGGATGGATAGGGGTTCTTGGTACTATCGGGGCATCGGTACTGTTATCATGGCACGGAGGGACTATCGGTTTTTATGCGATGCTACTCGTGGCTGCAGCCAGCATCTGCTGGGGATTAGACAATCATCTGACAGCTTTGATTGACGAGATTACTCCAACTCAGAGCACATTTTGGAAAGGGGCGATTGCGGGCACAACGAATCTGATTATAAGCATATTACTAGAACCCCAGGGGAAAGCGATGTGGGTTCTGGCATCAGGTGTAATTGTGGGAATTTTCTCTTACGGGTTCAGTATTAGTCTTTACATCTTGGCGGCGCAAAATCTGGGCGCGACTCGGAGTCAAATGATTTTCGCCAGCGCGCCATTTTGTGGAGTAATTTTATCCGTTGTTCTACTGGCAGAGACGATTTCAATCATTCAAGCTATGGCTGCTGTGATTTTGGTCATATCGCTTACTGTCTTGTTGAGAGACAAGCATATCCATTCGCATACGCATGAATCCCTGCACCATAAACATAGGCATAGACATGATGACGGCCACCATGACCACGTCCACACTGAAGACGAAGGAGTGGTTTATCACAGTCATTGGCACACACATGAACCAATAACCCATGCACATCCCCACTGGCCAGATATTCACCATCGGCATCGGCATTAGTCCGCGAGCCAAAAGGGTGTTTGAGCTATACGGAGTCTAGAACTTCCGACTGCGGGGAGCATCACCGCTAGGGAAAAGTTGCTGACAACTACGTCTATGGAATCTACGGCAATATAGCGCAATGTCTCAATGAATGACTTTGATTGGACGTGGTTTACACATGAACGCGCACTATGGACATGATAACCGTACTCACTAGGCTTGGTGTTGATGAGCACACACTGAGCGCGGGTGAGAAAAGATTGCTAGATGATGAGGGATATCTGCGTCTTGAGAACGTGATGACACCGGAGGAAGTTGCCGCGTTCGTTCGTCGCGTCGAAGAACTAGCGGAAATTGAGGGTGAAAATGCCGGAAAGGAGGTACATCAAGAGCAAGGCACAATCCGTTTGAGCAACTTGATTGACAAAGATCCGATTTTTGAGAAATGTGTAACATCACCGCGGCTTTTGGCGGCAATTCGGCATGTTCTTGGCGATGAGTTTAAGAGTTCTTCTTTGAACAGTCGTGCCGCATTAACCGGGCGTGGGCGACAAGGGTTGCACGCCGATTGGGGTGGAGCTGTAACACCGGGTGACTATTTTGTATGTAATTCAATTTGGTTGCTCTCTGATTTTACACGGCAGAACGGCGCCACTCGCGTTGTACCCGGATCGCATCGCTGCGGTAAAACCGCGACAGACGTGATGTCCGATACAAAAACGGACCACCCAAATCAGGTTCAACTCATTGGAGAGGCGGGCACCGTTGTCGTGTTTAATTCGCACCTCTGGCATGGCGGCATGAAGAACGAAACAGACTCTCCGAGGCGAGCGATGCATTCCTATTTCTGTCGCCGCGATCAGCGTCAACAACTAGATCAGCGCAAATGGCTCCGAAAGGAGACAGTTGCAAGGCTTTCCCTCGAAAGCCGGGTTATTCTTGATGTGGCAGATGTCGAAGAACGTAGTGAAAACAGTGAGGATTTGAAACCAGAAAAGTGAGGACGCAAACTCATGACGAAATTGACTCCGGAGGAAATCCGATTTTTTAGAGATGAAGGTTTTCTCATCAAACGCGGAATCATGGACAAGAGTCTTACCGCACAAGCGCGCGAGAGATTATGGGAGAACGCGCCTCCCGAAATTGACCGCGACAATCCCGGCACATGGGTTGGCCCAATTCAGGAATACAGGCAAAAGAATAACGAGAAAGGAAATGATGGAGGCGGGTATGGATGGTGGTACCGTGGAATAGGCGGCGAAGAGTGGATGGTACGAATGCTTGTGACCCACCCGCCAATTTGGGAGATAGTGGAGCAGATGCTGGGTGAAGGGGAAGTCGTTAGACCAGACCGCGTCCGTGGTATTTATTGCCGCCTTCCCGAGGGCAGTGCCCCGAGAAAACCCCTTGGTTGTCATATCGATGCTCACGCATTTCATCTGGGCGTGGTGGGATATATTGATGATGTCGCGCCAACTGGAGGAGGCTTTTCGGTTTGGCCCAGAAGCCACCGTGTTTTCTACTACAGTAATCAAGCCCGAAATCTCAGAGACAATACAGAACAGTACGCGAAAAACCTCGCATACTTCCAGCACAGAACTCCAATCGATTGCCACGGCCGAGCCGGCGATGTTGTCTTTTGGCATCACCGATTGGCACACTCTGCGGGCAGCAATCGTTCAAAAGGAATTCGCAAGGCGGTATTGGGTGATTATGCAAAAAAAGATATCGAACGTACAATGAACGAACCGCCTTGTGAAGATATGTGGGAGGAATGGCGCGGAATTCCGTCAAATGGGAAACCGTAGACGCCCCGAAGCGATGGTGCCTCGTCCCGTGGATTGGGCGCCCAACTGAATCCGATCCCCACCGATGATTTGATGACCCTTACAGAGCAGATTAAAGCCTATGCGCAGAGATTGGGATTCGAGTTGGTTGGCATTACCCCTGCCGAAAAAAGTCAAACCATCCGACTCTACGAGAGGTGGTTAGAGAACGGATACGCCGGGAAAATGGCGTATCTTGAAAAACACTTACAGTTAAAACGTGATCCGCGTAATTGTCTGCCGGAAGCCAAGTCAGTCATCAGTTTAGCAATCAATTATTTTACGCTCAATCCTTCCCAAACACTTGTCGAAAATCCGGAACGAGGTCAAATCTCCCGGTACGCATGGGGAGATGATTACCACGGGATTATTCGCGCCAAATTGCGTCAACTCGCACAATTCATTGATGAGACTGCCGAGAGAAGACTTAAGCACAAGATTTACGTGGACACAGGACCGATTATCGAACGTGAATACGCGCAGAAGGCTGGCATCGGATGGATTGGCAAGAATACGAACTTTATTAACTGGCAATCGGGTTCATGGTATTTTCTCGCTGAAGTTCTCGTAGGCGACGAATTGGAGTACGATTGGCAGTTGCCGCGTGGGAGTTGCGGTACGTGTACCCTTTGCATTGAAGCGTGTCCGACAGACGCAATTGTTGCCCCAAATATCCTTGATTCTCGTCTCTGTATTTCCTACCTTACCATCGAGTTGAAAGATAGCATTCCGAGAGAAATGAGGCCCCAGATGGGCAACCTGATCTTCGGATGCGATATCTGCCAAGAAGTCTGTCCATGGAATAGCAAGGCGACGCCGTCAACGGAACCGGGGTTTTCCCCACGCGAGGAAAACATCGCGCCAAAACTGCTTTCCCTTATGGACATGACGCAAGCCGAATTTAGCAAACGCTTTAAGAATAGTCCCATTAAGCGCGCCAAGAGACGTGGATTCCTTCGGAACGTCGCCGTCGCCCTCGGGAATTGGGGAAATCGGCGGGCGGTGCCGGCTCTCAAGCGAGCGTTGAATGATGATGATGCGCTCGTCAGAGAACACGCCGCCTGGGCGCTAGGCAAAATCGGAGGACGATCGGCACGCGGAGCTTTAGGTGGAAGGCTGAGCGTGGAAACTGAAGTGC